>NZ_JADKRV010000018.1 GCF_015351025.1 Curtobacterium sp. VKM Ac-1376
GGCGCGGTGCCAGCTGGCACCGCGCCTCCCGTCTGTTCAGGTGCGTCCGGACGGGACGCTGCGTCGCTACGCGCGACCGCGGATGGTCCGGAGCAGCCAGCCGATGACCGCCAGCAGGATGAGCACGATGCCCACCCAGAGCAGGATCTTCAGCGCACCGACGAAGATGCCGCTGAAGAGCAGGACGAGGCCGACGATGATCGCGATGATCAGCAGTGCGGGCATGAGGGTCTCCTATCCCTGGAACGAGACCGAGCAGACGCCCGGGCCGTGGAGGACGCTACTCCTCGGCGCGGGAACGCGTTCGCTCAGCCGACGAGGTTCTGCACGAAGACGTGCGGCGTGAAGCCGGTCAGGTCGTTGATCCCCTCGCCCTGCCCGATGAGCTTGATCGGGATGCCGGTCTTCTCCTGCACGCTCAGTACGAACCCCGCCTTGGCCGAGCCGTCGAGCTTCGTGATGACGAGGCCCGTCACCCCGGCACCCTCGATGAAGGCCTGGGCCTGCGCGAGTCCGTTCTGCCCGGTCGTGGCGTCGAGGACGAGCAGGACCTCGCTGATCTCGGTCTGCTTCTCGACGACGCGCTTGATCTTGGTGAGCTCGTCCATCAGCCCGGCCTTGGTGTGCAGACGGCCGGCGGTGTCGATGACGACGATCTCGGTCTGGTCGCGGATCGCCTTCTCGACCGTCTGGTACGCCACCGACGCCGGGTCCTGCCCGGGCTGCGAGGGACGGACGACGTCGACGCCGGCGCGCCCGGCCCACGTGGCGACCTGCTCGACCGCCGCGGCGCGGAACGTGTCCGCCGCCCCGACGAGCACCGTGCGGTCGTACGTCTTCAGGAACTTGGCGAACTTGCCGATCGTCGTGGTCTTGCCGACGCCGTTCACCCCGACGACGAGCACCACGGCGGGCCGGGCACTGAGCTTCAGGGTGGTGTCGAGCTTCGACAGCCGTTCCTCGAGGACC
The DNA here is from genome assembly GCF_015351025.1 of Curtobacterium sp. VKM Ac-1376. Lineage (GTDB taxonomy): Bacteria > Actinomycetota > Actinomycetes > Actinomycetales > Microbacteriaceae > Curtobacterium. Next base: position 970 of record NZ_JADKRV010000018.1, read on the forward strand.
TCGCGCAGCATGCGCTGCAGGTCGGCGGGGTCGGTCGTGCCGTACCGGTCGACGCGCGCGTGCAGGTCCTCGATGATCGCCTCGGAGATGTCCGGACCGAAGTCGGCACCGATGAGGGCGGTCTCGAGGTCCTCCCACGTGGTGTCGTCGATCGTCTTGCGCTGGAAGAGGCCGCGCAGCCGTGAGGACAGTGACCAGGAACTCGCCATGTTCCCAGCTTAGGACGCGGCGCATGTCCGCTGTGCCCGGTATGCTCGGTCACACGAAGGGGAGTATTCCCTCTCGGTGTCCCCGTCAGTACGGTCCGGAACGATCCGGGCCCGGGGCGCCGGTCGTGCGGCACGGGTTCCCGGGCAGTGCGGCGGAAGAGACCTTCAGGCCTCGGCGTACCCGTTTTTCGCGGCAGCGCCCTATCCCTGAAGGAACACTGTGGACGTCCCACTCTTCGTCTGGCTCTTGACCATCGCTGGCATCTTGGCGCTGCTGGTCTTCGACTTCTACTCGCACGTCCGCACGCCCCACGAGCCGACGATCCGCGAGTCCGCGTTCTGGTCGGCCTTCTACATCGCCCTCGCGATCCTGTTCGGTGTCGGTGTCTGGGTGTTCGGCGGCGGACAGGCCGGCGGCGAGTACTTCGCCGGGTGGCTCACCGAGAAGGCATTGTCCGTCGACAACCTCTTCGTCTTCCTCATCATCATGACGACCTTCGCGGTGCCGAAGGCGTTCCAGCAGAAGGTCCTGCTGGTCGGTGTCGCCATCGCCCTCGTCGCCCGCGGGGGCTTCATCGCGGCCGGCGTCGCCATCATCGACAACTTCTCGTGGGTCTTCTACCTGTTCGGTGCACTGCTGTTCTGGCTCGCCTGGTCGCAGGTCAAGGGCGGCAACGAGCACGACGCGTCCGAGGGCGATTCCCGGCTCATCCGGATCCTGCGCCGCATCATCCCGACCTCGAAGGACTACGACGGCGACCGCCTGACCACCCGCGTCGACGGAAAGCGCCTCTTCACCCCGATGCTGCTCGTCATGGTCTCGATCGGCCTGACCGACGTGCTGTTCGCACTCGACTCGATCCCGGCGATCTTCGGCCTCACGCAGGACGCCTTCATCGTGTTCACGGCGAACGCGTTCTCGCTCCTCGGGCTCCGACAGCTCTACTTCCTCATCGCCGGCCTGCTCGAGAAGCTCATCTACCTGGGCCAGGGCCTCGCGGTGATCCTCGCCTTCATCGGTGTGAAGCTGGTCTTCCACGCGATGCACGTCAACGAGCTGCCGTTCATCAACGGAGGGCAGCACATCGAGTGGGCGCCGGAGATCCCGATCTGGTTCTCGCTGGGCTTCATCCTGCTGACGATCACGGTCGCCACGATCGCGTCGCTGGTCGTCTCGAAGAAGCGCCAGGAGCGCGGCCTGACACCGACGGGCGAGCCGACGACGGCGGAGGCCGACGCGAAGTAGCCGTCGCCACGTTGGTGACGGGAGGCACGGTGCCAGCTGGCACCGTGCCTCCCGTCCGTCGTGGGTCCCGCCCGTCGTGGGTCGCGTCCCGACCCAGACCGACTCTTCGGGCTGGTCGACGATCCACGGCTCCGGACGCCCGCGAAGTGTCGCTGAGCGCGTGACCTGCCGAGCGGCTCGGCTACGCGACCGCGTCCGCCGGCTCGCGCTTCTGCACCCGCTGCCCGACGACGGCGGAGACGCCGTCCTGTCGCATCGACACCCCGTACAGGGCGTCGGCGATCTCCATGGTGCGCTTCTGGTGCGTGATGACGATGAGCTGCGACGACTCGCGGAGCCGCTCGAACACCGTCAGCAGGCGACCGAGGTTGGCGTCGTCGAGTGCCGCCTCGACCTCGTCCATGATGTAGAACGGCGACGGCCGCGCGGTGAAGATCGCGACGAGGAGCGCCACGGCCGCAAGCGACCGCTCGCCGCCGGACAACAGGGTCAGGCGGTCGATCTTCTTGCCGGCGGGCTTCACCTGCACGTCGATCCCGGTGCCGAGCAGGTCGCTCGGGTCGGTCAGGGTGATGGAGCCCGAGCCGCCCGGGAACAGGATCGGGAAGATGACGTCGAACGCTTCCCTCGTGTCGTTGAACGCCGACTCGAAGATCGTCTGCATCTTCGTGTCGAGCTCGTCGATGATCGTCATCAGGTCGCTGCGGGTCTTCTGCAGGTCCTCGAGCTGCTCGGCGAGGAACGCGTGCCGCTGTTCGAGGGCCTGGAACTCCTCGAGCGCGAGCGGGTTCACCTTGCCGAGCTGTCCGAGGTCGCGCTCGGCGGTCTTGAGCCGGCGCTCCTGCTCCGCGCGGACGTAGGGCACGGTCTCGACGTCGGCGGGGTCGATCGCGTCGGTGGCGTCGAACTCGGGCAGTGCGGGGCCGCCGGGCAACGTCGACTCGGCGTCCACGACGACGACGGCATCGACGTGGGCGACGGTGTCGGTGTCGGTGTCGGCGTCGGTGTCGGTGTCGGTGTCGGTGTCGGCGAGGGTGTGGGTGTGGGTGTCGGCGAGGGCGTCCGTGTCCTCCGGTTCGGTCACGCCCGCCACTCCGGCAGTCGCAGCCGCCGCTGCGCGCTCCGCCTCGCGGTGCTTCCGCGCGAGCACCCGCGGGTCCACGAGCACGTCGACCGGCACCGGCACGTGCGGCCCGTACTCACTGACGAGCACGGCCTCGGTCAGCCCGAGCTCGCTCTGCGCCCGGTCGAGTACGCCGGACACGTGCAGCTTCTTCTCGTAGATCTCCATCTCGAGCGAGTGCACACCGTCGGTGATGGTCTGCAGGCGGTCCCGGAGCTCGCGCTCCTCGTTCCGGATCGTCTGCAGCTCGGTGTTGCGCTTCGACCGCTCGGCCTCTTCCGTCGCCAGCTGCACCCGGGCCTCGGCGAGCGAGCGGTCGACCGCTCCGAGCACCCCGGGCAGGTCAGCGAGCACGGCCTCGGCGGTCCGGATCTGCCCGCGACGGATGACCGCGAGCCGCGCAGCTTCCTCTGCGGCGGCACGCTCGGCCTCGAGCTGGCGTTCGAGCTGGTCGGCACGGTTCCGTTCGGACCGTGCGCGCTCGCGCACGGTCTCGACCTGGATGCGCTGCTCGACCTCGGCGGCGCGTGCGGCTTCGAGCGCGTCCTGCAGGGCCGGGCGCTCGGACGCGTCGACGACCGGTCGTTCCTGCTCCGTGAAGGTCCGGTGTGCTTCCTCGGCCTCGGCGAGGGCCGCCTCGGCTGCCTCCACGGCGCCGTCGGTCTCGGCGAGGGCCGCGCGCAGGCGATCGACCTCGGCGACGGCGTTCTCCGCCTTCGCCCGCGTGGAGGCGCTGGTCCGGTCGTACTCGGCCTTCGCCCGAGCGAAGGCGCGGGATGCTGCGTCGGCCTCGTCCGCGCGGCGGCGTGCGTCCTCGACGGCGCTGCGGGCAGCCTGGAGGCCCGTGGCCGCGTCCTCGGCGTCGGTCGCGATCGCATCGCGTCGCGTCACCGCGTCGTCGCGCTCGGCGACGAGCTCGATGCGCGAGGTCACGCGCTCCCCGCCACCGGTCACGCGGACCGCACGGACGAGGTCACCGGACCGCGTGACCACCGTGGCGTGCGGGGCGGCGGTGAGCACGGCCTCCAGGTCGACGTCGTCGGTCTCGGCGACCAGCGTGTCGCGCAGGATCGACGCGAGCGCCGGCGGTCCCTGCACCAGGTCGGTGGCGCGGCGGACGCCGACCGGCAGGGCTTCGGGCAGGTCGGCGGGGACGGCTGCGGCGTCGGCCACCACGACGTCGATCCGTCCGAGATCGGCGGCACGGGCATGGTCGACGGCGTCCAGTGCGGTCCGGCGGTCGTCGGCGAGGACGGCGTCGGCCAGGCCCTCGAGGGCCGTGGCGATCGAGGCCTCGAACCCGGACGCCACCGTCAGGCTGTCGGCCAGGCGTCCGACGACGCCCGCACGGCCGGCGTCGATGAGCGCCTGCGACCCGTCACGCACCTCGATCGACATGCCGAGCGCGGTGACCCGGGCGTCGAGGGCGTCCCGCTCGCGTTCGAGGGCGTGCAACCGGTCGCGCTGCTCGTCGCGGGTGGTCTGGACACGCTCCAGCTCGGCACGCGCCTGCTCGAGGGTCTGCGCGAGTGCGGTCTCGTCGACGCCCTCGGACGGGTCGACACCGAGTTCAGCGAGGGCCGCCGCGGCACGCTCGGCACGCTCCCCGGCCTCGGCCAGTGCCCGCTCCCGCCGCTCGCGGTCGGCGACGGCGGAACCGCGCTTCGACCGGGCGACGTCGACCGCGCTGGCGAGCCGCTGCGCCTCGAGGTCGTGCTGCGAGACCCGGGCAGCCTGGGCGGCGATGCGTTCGTCGAGGGCGTCGAGCGCAGCCCGTGCGTCCTGCACGGCACGGGCGGTCGTCGCCGAGCCGCCCTGCATCTCGTCGGCCCGGGCCACGAGGCGGTCGGCCTCGGCGCGGATCCCGGCGACCTGCTCCGGCGTGACGGTCGGGCCCTGCTGCGGCGCGTCGGCCTGCTGCGCCAGGAACATCAGGCGCTGGTTCGCCAGGCTCGACAGCCCGCGCAGGCGCTCTTGCACGCTCTCGAGCCGGTGCACGACGGTGCGGGCGCGGTCGACGTCGTCCCCGACCATGCTCTGCTCGACATGCTGCTGGCGCACCCGGGTCTGGTCGAGCCGTTCGGTCAGGACGATGCGCTCGGACTTCCGGCCCGCCTCGACCTCCTGGTGGTCGTGCAGTTCGCGGCGCAGGCGCACCACGTCGTCGGCGAGGATGCGGGCCTTGGCGTCACGGAAGACCGCGGCGACGGACTGCGCCTTGCGCGCGACCTCGGCCTGGCGCCCGAGGGGCTTCAGCTGTCGCCGGATCTCACCGGCCAGGTCGGACAGGCGGGTCAGGTTCGTCTGCATCGCGTCGAGCTTGCGGAGGGTCTTCTCCTTGCGACGGCGGTGCTTCAGGATCCCAGCGGCCTCCTCGATGAAGCCGCGGCGGTCCTCCGGCGTGGCGTGCAGCACCTTGTCGAGCTGCCCCTGCCCGACGATCACGTGCATCTCACGGCCGAGGCCGGTGTCGCTCAGCAGCTCCTGCACGTCGAGCAGCCGGCAGTTCTCGCCGTTGATGGCGTACTCGCTGCCGCCGTTGCGGAACAGCGTGCGCGCGATCGTGACCTCGGAGTACTCGATCGGCAGCAGGCCGTCGCTGTTGTCGATGGTCAGCAGCACCTGGGCGCGACCGAGCGGACCGCGGGTGGAGGTGCCCGCGAAGATGACGTCCTCCATCTTGCCGCCGCGGAGGGTCTTCGCCCCCTGCTCCCCCATCACCCAGGCGAGGGCGTCGACCACGTTCGACTTGCCGGAACCGTTCGGGCCGACGATGCACGTGACACCGGGTTCGAACGCGAACGTCGTCGGCTGCGCGAAGGACTTGAACCCCTTGATGGTCAGGCTCTTCAAGTACATGCGGTCTCCGGGTGTGCTCGCTCGTGCGGCGCTGTGCTGCTGCTGGGCGTCAGGCTAACGCGTGCGGGCGCGGGGACGTGGTTGGCACACGGGACAGATGTGGCTCGACCGGTTCATGAAGGCCTCGCGCACGATCGTCGTGCCGCAGCGGGGGCAGGGCTTCCCCTGCTGGCCGTAGACGTTCAGCCGCTGCGAGAAGTAGCCGGACTGCCCGTTCACGTTGACGTACTGGGCGTCGAAGCTCGTCCCCCCGTCCTCGAGCGCGCGGCGCAGAATGGCGCGGACCTCGTCGAGCAGTCGTCGCAGGTCAGCACGGGTGAGCCGGTCGGCGGCGCGCTCGTAGTGCAACCTCGCGGCCCACAGCGACTCGTCGGCGTAGATGTTCCCGATGCCGCTCACGACACCCTGGTCGAGCAGGACACGCTTGATGCCGCTCGAGCGCTTCCGGGCCATCGCGGCGAAGCGGTCGTCGTCGAACGCGGGGTCGAGCGGGTCGCGGGCGATGTGCGACACCTGGCCCGGCACCCAGCGGCGCCACACGGCATCGGGGTCGAGGACGTCCACCCGGCCGCCGAACCCGGCGGGGGCGCCGTCGATCGTCGGGACCATCGCGTCGATCGCCATCGAGCCGAACGTGCGCTGGTCGACGAACTCGAGTTCCACCCGCGGCTCCGCCGCACCCGCGCGGTCGGTGCCCACGGGCTCCACGTCGATGAGGATCCGCCGGTGCTTCGCAGCCGGTCGGCCACGGCCGAGCAGGATCTGCCCGCTCATGCCGAGGTGGGCGACGAGCGCCTCGGGGCGATCACCGTCGTGCTCGGGCTGCAGTGGCATCCAGAGGAACTTGCCCCGGCGGACCGCGGCGGCGATGGTGCGACCGGTCAGGCGGTTGGCGAAGTCCTCGGCGGGGCCGTCGTGCCGGGTGAGGGCACGGTCGTCCACCACGTCGACGTGCAGCACCCGTGCACCGCTGACCGCGGGTTCGAGGCCGGCTCGGACGACCTCGACCTCGGGGAGTTCGGGCACGCCGTCAGACCGCTCGACCGGAGAGTCGGGTCCAGGCGTCGAGCGCTGCGGCCATCTCGGCGGCCTTCTTGCTCGACCCGGTGCCGGTGGCGATGTCCTCGCCCTGCAGGACCACCGTCGCGCTGAAGGTCTTGTCGTGGTCGGGGCCGGTCTCGGTGACCCGGTACGCCGGGTTGCCCAGTGAGCGGCTGGAGGCGAGCTCCTGCAGGCTCGTCTTCGGATCCATGGCGGCGCCGAAGCGGTCGGGGTCGATCATGAGCGGCTCGACCAGGCGGAGCACGAGCTCGGTCGCCGGGTCGGCACCGGCGGACAGGTAGGTCGCACCGATGACGGCTTCGACCGTGTCGGCCAGGATCGACGACTTGTCGCGCCCACCCGTCTGCTCCTCGCCCTTGCCGAGCCGCAGGTAGCTGCCGAGCCCGATCATGCGGGCGATCTCGGCCAGCGCCACGGTCGACACGAGGCTGGCGCGACGCTTCGCGAGATCGCCCTCGTCGAGGTCGGGGAACGACGTGTAGAGCTTCACGGTCACGGCCTGGCCGAGGATCGAGTCCCCGAGGAACTCGAGGCGCTCGTTGTGCTTGATGCCACCGTGCTCGTAGGCGTAGGAGCGGTGTGTGAGGGCGAGTTGGAGCAGCTCGAGGTCGATGTCGATCCCGAGGATGCCCTGCAGACGAACGACGTCCGGCCCCACGGGGCGAGACCCCGCAGCGCCGGACGTTGTCGTCATGCGTTCGGTCCGATCAGACGTCGGCGACCTTGCGACCCTTGTACTCCATGTACAGGGGCGTGCCGGCCGAGTCCTCGACGACCTTCGCGCGGTGCGGGAGGCTGTAGGTGACCTGACCGTTCTCGATCGTCTTCACGAGCTGGATCGGCGTGGCCTTCCACTGCGAACGACGGGCGTGGGTGTTCGCACGGGACTGCTTGCGCTTGGGAACGGCCATGGTGAATCTCTTTCGGTTGGTCAGTGGTCGGTGCGGGGGCTGAGAGTCGGGACCTACTCGGTCTCGGTCCGCTCCTCGCCCTCGGTGGTCTTCGGCGCGGTGGTGTCACCGTCGGTGGATCCTTCGGCACTGTCGTCGAGCTGGACCGCGCTGAGCGCTGCCCAACGGGGATCCACGATCTGACGAGCGGGCTGCTCGCCGAGGTCGGCCAGACGTTCGCCCGTCACCGGGTCGAGTCCTGGGCAGTCCGGTCGGCAGACCGGCTGGAACGGCAGCGACAGCACCACCGCATCTCGAACGACCTGTTCGGTGTCCACGTGGTCATCGCGAACGAAGAAGTCGAAATCCTCCGAGGCATCATACGCGAACAGCTCGGCGAAATCGACCTCGATCGGTTCGCTGATGTCGATGAGGCAACGCGAGCACTCCCCCGTCGCGTCGGCCGAGGCGTGTCCGGACACGAGGACGCCCTCGTGGAGGCCTTCCAGCCGGACGTCGATGCGCAGTTCCGCGCCCTGTCGGACGGCGATCAGACCGGCGCCCATCGCGTCGGGCACCTCGATGTCGAGCGTGTGCTCGCGCATCTCACCCGGCCGGTGCGCGAGGTCGCGCACGCGCAGGGCGTAGGGGCTGTTCACGGGGGAAGACACGATCGACAAGCCTAGCGCGATCGGAGCCGAGAGTCGAGGTGGCAACAGGCGTGTCCGGACGCGGCAGCGATCAGCGGGCCGCGAGCGCGTCCGCGACGGCCCTCGGCACGTACGGCGTGACGTCGCCGCCCAGCGTCGACACCTGGCGGATGAGCGAGCTCGACACGTGCGCTCGCGCAGCCTCGGGCAGCAGGAACACCGTCTCGACGTCAGCGAGGTGCCGGTTCATGATCGCCATCGGGGTCTCGTACGCGACGTCCTCGCCGGAGCGGACACCCTTGACCAGGATCTTCGCGCCGACCTGCCGGCAGTAGTCGACGAGGAGCCCGGAGGTCCACTCGCCCACGGTCACCGAGTCGGGCGCGCCGACCTCGGCGAGGGACGCGCGGATGAGCCGCACCCGGTCGACGGCCTCGAACATCGCCGGCTTCTTGTCCGGGTTGTGCACCACGAGGACGTGCACCTCGTCGAACAGCCCGGCCGCCCGACCGATGACGTCGAGGTGCCCGAGGGTGACGGGGTCGAAGGAACCGGGGACCACCGCGATCTGCGCCATGGGAGCGACGATACCGTCCGGGGTGCTGCGTCCGGCGGTCAGTTCTTGCCGAGGAACGAGGCGTCGGACTCGTCGAGGCGTCGGGCAAGGGCGTCGCGGAGGGCAGGGGACCCCTCGAGTTCGGGGTCCGGCTCCAGCACCCGCTCGGCCTCTTCGCGCGCGTCGACGATGAGGTCGGCGTGTTCGACCACCCGGAGCAGGTTGAGCGAGGACCGGCCGCCGGACTGCCGCTCGCCGAGGACGTCGCCCTCGCGCCGGAGCTCGAGGTCGACCCGCGCGAGCTCGAAGCCGTCGTCCGAGGCGGCCACCGCGTCGACGCGTTCGCGCGAGGTGGTCTCGAGTTCGGCCGTCGTGACGAGCAGGCAGACACCCGCCCACTGCCCACGGCCGATGCGCCCCCGGAGCTGGTGGAGCTGCGAGACCCCGAACCGGTCGGCGTCGAGGACAGCCATCATCGCCGCGTTCGGCACGTCGACACCGACCTCGATCACGGTCGTCGCGACGATCACGTCGAGGTCACCGGCAGCGAAGGAGGTCATCACGCGGTCCTTCTCGTCCGCGGTCATCCGGCCGTGCAGGACGGCGATCGTGCGCCCCTCGAGCACGGGCATGGTGCGCATCCGCTCGGCCGTGGCGAGCACGGTCGCCGGGGCGCGCTCCGGAGCGCGGTCCTCGCCCTCGGCCGGTTCCGGCTCGCCGTCGTCCTCGGTGTGGGCATCGTCGATGGCCGGGCAGACGACGAACGCCTGGCGGCCCTTGGCCAGTTCTTCGGCCATGCGTGACCAGATGCGGGGTTCCCAGCCGGGGTGCTCGGCCAGGGGCACCGTGAACGTCTCGACGCCGGCGCGTCCCGACGGCATGCCCGTGATGGTCGAGACGTCGAGGTCACCGAACACCGTCATGGCCACCGTGCGCGGGATCGGTGTGGCGGTGAGCACGAGCACGTGCGGCGGCGTCGCACCCTTCGTGCGGAGGGCCTCGCGCTGCTCGACGCCGAAGCGGTGCTGTTCGTCGACGACCACGAGCCCGAGTTCGGCGAAGTCCACGCGGTCCCCGAGGAGCGCGTGGGTGCCGACGACGAGGCGCGAGCTGCCCGAGACGGCGGCGAGCAGCGCACGGCGGCGTTCGTCGGTGGACTGCGAGCCGGTCAGGATCACCGGCCGCAGTTCGGCTGCCAGGTCGGGACCGAGGAACTTCACGATGGACCGCAGGTGCTGGGCCGCCAGGACCTCGGTCGGGGCGATGAGCGCGGACTGCCCGCCCGTCTCGGCGACGGTGAGCATCGCGCGGATCGCCACCAGGGTCTTGCCGGAACCGACCTCGCCCTGGATCAGCCGGTGCATGGGCCAGGTCCGGGCGAGGTCCTGGTCGATGTCCGCGCCGACGGACCGCTGGTCGTCGGTCAGGGTGAACGGCAGAGCGGCGTCGAACCGTTCGAGGATCCCACCGGCTGCCGCCACGCGCGGCGTCGCGGCGGTGCGACGGGCCGCGATCCGGCGCTGCACGAGCGCGGTCTGCAGCACGAACGCCTCGCGGTAGCGCAGGGCGTCCTGCGCCCGCTTGAAGTCGGCGACCTTCTCGGGGCGGTGCAGCAGCTCGAGGGCGCGGCGGAAGGGCACGAGGTCGAGCCGTGACCGCGCGGACGCCGGCACCGGGTCGGGGAGGTCCGGCAGGGTGTCGAGCACGATCCCCATCGACTTCGCGATCTGCCACGAGGTGAGGGAGGCCGTCGCCGGGTAGATCGGGATCGGCTGACGCGACCACCGGATCGCTTCGTCCGAACCGGGGTCGGCCGTGGCGCGGGGGTCGTCGGGGTCGAAGAGCTCGTAGTCCGGGTGGGCGAGCTGCCGGGCACCGCGGTAGTCGCTGACCTTGCCCGAGAAGATGCCGCGGGCACCGGGCACGAGGTCCTTCGTGCGCCACCCCTGGTTGAAGAACGTCAGGGTGAGCAGTCCCTTGCCGTCGCCGATCTTCGCTTCGAGGATCGAACCGCGGCGCGCACGCATGGTGCGTTCGCGGACGTCCACCACCTCGGCCACGATGGTGACCGGTTCGCCGATCGCCAGCGAGTCGAGGGCGGTCAGGGCACCCCGCTCCGCGTAGCGACGGGGTGCGTGCTCGAGGAACTCGCCCACCGTGCGGTGGCCGAAGGCCTTCTCGATCGCGGTCGCCGTCCGACCACCGAGCACGTTCGCGAGCCGCGCGTCGAGCGGTGCCGGACCGAGGTCGGGCGCCGCCGGCGGAGCGGGGGTTCCGGAGGTGACCACGCTCCAACGGTACCGGGCACGACCGACCCCACCCGCGCCTCCCGGACGGGCCTGTGGAGAACGCGGACCGGACCCGCCGGGCCGATACGGTGGCTGCATGACCCGCATCATCGCCGGCGCCGCCGGCTCCCTGACGCTCCGGGTGCCGAAGTCCGGCACCCGGCCGACGAGCGACCGGGTGCGTGAAGCGCTGTTCTCGTCGCTCGAGGCACGGGGGCTCGTCGAGGACACATCGGTGGCCGACCTGTACGCGGGGACGGGGGCTCTCGGGCTCGAGGCCGCGTCGCGCGGGGCGGTCGAGATCGTGCTGGTCGACCGTGCGTCCGCAGCGGCACAGGCGTGCCGCGCGAACGCGAAGGCCGTGCAGCAGCGGGTGCCCGGCGTCCGTATCGACGTGCAGCCGCAGCCGGTGCTCGGGTACCTGCGCGGGACCGTCCGGACGTTCGACCTGGTGTTCATCGACCCGCCGTACGACGTGACCGAACACGAGCTCGCCGAGGTGCTCGAGGCCCTGGCGCCGAAGCTGACGGCGGACGCCGTCGTCGTGGTCGAGCGGAGCAAGCGCTCCCCCGAGCCCACGTGGCCCGTGGGGCTCGAGCCGTTCAGCAAGCGGAGCTACGGCGAGACCGTTGCGTGGGAGGCCGTCGCCGCGGGCTGAGCGTTCCGCGCGAGCGCGTGCGCGCACGCGCTCTGCGACAGGGCACCTGTCGAACGACGCGTGTTCTGTCGCAACACGCTCGAGCATCTTCCGGGAGGCACTGCTCGCCTCCGCCAGGGCGGCCGCGGAAGCCGCCGAGCCGGGTCGGCCATCGGGTCAGCCGGTGACGCCGTCCCAGTCCGCGTAGGGGTCCCAGCCGGTCGTCGGCACCGGGGATCCGGCACGAAGCAGGTCCGCGTCGCCGCGAGGCAGCACGACACCGAGGCGGCGGAACCCGCCGGGCAGCACCGCACCGTCGGGGAACGTGGCGAGCAGGCCGTGGTCCTCGCCACCGTGCAGCGCGGCATCGTCGAGACCCGTCGACTCGTCGAGCTCGAGCGTCACCCCGCTCGCCCGGGCCATCCGGCCGGCGTCGATCGCCAGCCCGTCGGACAGGTCCAGCATCGCCGTCGCCCCGCCCGCAGCCGCGCGCGGGCCGTCCGCGATCGGCGGCACGGGACGCCGCTGCCGTCCGACGTCCGGGTCGGCGTCGGCCCCGCTCGACACCGTCACCGAGCGGTCCGGTTCACCCCGCTCGTCGACGCCGTCGCGGAACAGTCGTGACAACCCGCGGGCCGCCCGTCCGAGCTCGCCGGACACCGCCAGGACGTCACCAGGACGTGCTCCCGAGCGGAGCACCGGTGCATGACCCCCGAGGTCGCCGAAGGCCGTGACGGTCACCGTGAACGTCGCCGAGGTGGACAGGTCACCGCCGACCACCCCGCACCCCGGCGCGAGCGCGTCGACGGCGAGCCGGAAGCCGTCGGAGATGCCCTCGAGGACAGCGACCGGGGTGTCCTGCGGGGCCGCGAGGGCGATGACGAGACCGCTCGGGGTCGCCCCCATCGCGGCGACGTCGGAGAGGTTCGTGGCGGCGGCCTTCCACCCGACGTCGGCCGGCGAGGACCACGCCCAGCGGAAGTCGGGGCCGTGCACCATCATGTCCGTCGTCACGACGAAGCGGCCGTCGGGGGCGGCGACGACGGCGCAGTCGTCGCCGGGACCGAGGATCGGGGTCCCCGCCGGCAGGCGGCTCGTGATGCGGCCGAGGACGGCGAGTTCACCGAGCTCCCCCACCGTCGGTCCGGCCCAGGCGTCGTCCGTCGCGTCCACACGAGAACGGTAGCCTGGACGGCGATGGACACCGCACGCCGCACCCCTCGCACCCTCACCGTCGTGGGGGTCGTGATCGCCCTCGCAGCCGGGCTGACCGGGTGCACGAACGCCGTGTCGATGTCGCCAGCCCCCTCCGCCGACGTCGCCGCGTGCGCCGCGGTCCAGGTGCGACTGCCGTCGACGGTGGACTCGACGTTCGACCTCCGGAACACGAACGCCCAGTCGACCGCGGCGTGGGGCGATCCCGAGGTCGCGATCTACCACTGCGGCGTTGCCGTGCCGACGGTGTCCGACCTGCCGTGCTTCTCGCAGGGAGGGGTCGACTGGATCCGCGACGACCGCGGCGACCAGGTCGTCTTCACGACGTTCGGACGGTCCCCTGCCGTGCAGGTCGTCGTCGACACGAAGAAGACCACCTCACAGGTGGTCCAGGACCTGTCCGACGCCGTGTCGACCCTGCCGAAGGACGGACACGAGTGCCTCGACCCGTCCGACGTGCAGGGCTGACGCCCGCGGGTCATCGGACTGCGGCGCGCCCCAGCTCGATCAGCTCGGTGACGAGTTCACCGTAGGACACCCCGGACGCGGCCCAGCAGCGCGGGTACATGGACAGCGGCGTGAAGCCCGGCATGGTGTTGACCTCGTTGACGACGAAGCCGTCGTCGGTCAGGAAGCAGTCGACGCGAGCGAGCCCGGCGCCGCCGATGGCCTCGAACGCGCGGGCACCGATCGACCGGATCTCGTCGGTCTCGGCGTCGGTCAGGGGCGCCGGGCACAGCAGCGACTCGTCACCGCCGAGGTACTTCGAGGCGAAGTCGTAGAAGCCGTCCTCGGGCACCACGATCTCGCCGGGCAGACTGGTGCGCGGCACGCCGTCGCGGCCCTCGAGCACGGCGACCTCGACCTCGCGCCCGACGACGCGGGGTTCGACGATGACCTTCGAGTCGTGCTCGAACGCCAGGTCCATCGCGGCAGCGAGCTCGTCCGGCCCGTCGACACGAGAGACGCCCATGCTCGAGCCGGCGCGCGCCGGCTTCACGAACAGGGGCCATCCGTGCGCGGCGATCGTCTCGGCGACGTCCGCCGCCTCGGCAGCCCACTGACGGCGGAGCACGGTCGTCCACGGTGCGACCCGCAGTCCGGCGTGCTCGAGCACGGCCTTGGCGACGTGCTTGTCCATCGCGAGCGCGCTGGCGAGCACGCCGTCGCCGACGTACGGCAGGCCGGCGATCTCGAGCAGGCCCTGGATCGTGCCGTCCTCGCCGAAGGGACCGTGCAGGATCGGGAACACCACGTCGACTGCGATCGTCGTCGCCGTGCCGTCCGGGTGCGACACGACGAGCTCGTTCGTCGCGGGCGAGGTCGGGAACGCGATGCGCGTGCCGTTGTCGGGGACCGTCGGCAGTGCACCGTCGCGGATGGTCCACTGCGCCGGGTCGTCGGGCTGCAGGGTGAAGGCGCCGTCCTTCGTGATCCCGATCGGGACGAGCTCGTACTCAGCACGGTCGACGACGTCCATGATGCCGCCGGCGGTGACGCAGCTGATCTCGTGCTCGCTCGAGCGACCGCCGAACAGCACGGCGACGGTGGTCGGGGGGATGGTTCCCTCGGGGATCGTGGGCACGGGAGTCCCTTCGTGACTCGGTGCGGGACCGGTCACTCGCCCTGGGGCTCGTCGGTCTCGGTGAGGTGCGGCGCGATGTTGCGCGGATCGAGCCTACCGGCGAGCACCTCGCCCACCTGGCTGACGATGGGCATGTCGACCCCGTTCGCCGCGGCGAGCTCGAGGATCGGCGCGACGGACGCCAGGCCTTCGGCCGTCTGGTTCATCTGCCGGACGACCTCGTCGAACCGGTAGCCCTGGCCGAGCAGCCGGCCCGCCGTGTTGTTCCGCGACAGGGGCGACTGGCACGTGGCGATGAGGTCGCCGAGGCCCGCGAGGCCCGACAGCGTGGAGGGCTGCGCGCCGAGCGACACCGCGAACTCCGTCATCTCGGCGAGCCCGCGCGTGATGATCGACGCCTTCGTGTTCTCGCCGTAGCCCACGCCGTCGACGATGCCGATGGCGACCGCGATGAGGTTCTTGAGCACGCCGCCGAACTCGGTGCCGATGACGTCGGTGTTGATGAAGGACCGGAAGTACGGGTTCGTGGCCACGGCGGCGACGGCGGTCGCGGTGTCCACGCTCGACGAGGACACCACGGCGGCAGTCGGCTGCCGCCGCGCGATCTCGAGCGCCAGGTTCGGACCACTGGCGACGGCGATGCGGTCCTGGTCGATGCCGAGCCCCTGCAGCAGGACCTCGCTCATCCGCAGGCCCGTGCTCTTCTCGACGCCCTTCATGAGGCTGACCACGGGCACGTCGGCCGGCAGGAGCTCACGGATCGCGGCGAGGTTGGACCGGAGGGTCTGCGACGGCACCGAGACGTACACCTGTGAAGCGCCGTCGAGGACCTGTGCGAGGGACGTCGACGCGGTGAGCGTGCGGGGCAGGTTGATGCCCGGCAGGTAGTCCGAGTTGCGCTTCGTCTCGGTGATCTCGCGGGCGACCTCGGCGCGTCGGGCCCACACCACGGTGGACGCGCCGCCCTCGGCCAGCACCTTCGCGAACGTGGTGCCCCAGCTACCGGCACCGATGACGGCCACGCGCGGCTTGTCGGCGGTCTGCATCACCACCCGGATCGCGGCGGTGTCGAAGGCCCCCGAGGCTGCTGCGGCAGGGTCGGGTCGATCGTCGTGCGGTCGGAGGTCACTCAAACCGGCCGGTCTCCTTCTGGTTGTTCGCGGCCGGGTCCCAGCGGACGGCCGGGGCCTGCTCGCCGCGGAGCTCCTCGAGCAGCGCGGTGATGCGGCGCATGACGAGTTCAGTGGCTTCGCCGAGCATCTTCTGGTCGATCGGTCGGCCGCGGTACGCCGACAGGTCCACCGGCTCGCCGACGATGACGTCGACGCGGGACGGCGGGAACAGCCGGAGCTTCTTGCCGTACCGGGCCATGATCTGCTGCGTGCCCCAGTGGGCCATGGGGATGAGCGGCACGTCGTTCTCGAGCGCGATCCGCACCGCACCGGTCTTGCCGCGCATCGGCCACAGGTCCGGGTCGCGGGTCAGCGTGCCCTCCGGGTAGACGATGATCGCCCCGCCCTGCTCGATCAGCGATCGGCCGCCACCGAGCGGATCGCTCAGGCGGGTCCGTCCTGATCGCTCGACGGGGATCTGTCCCATGCCGGACATGAGCTTGCCGACGACCGGGACCCGGAAGAGCGACGCCTTCGCGAGGAACCGGGGCGCCCGACGGCTCAGCCACACGGCGGTGCCGACCACGAGCGGGTCGATGTTCGTGAAGTGGTTCGGAGCGAGCACGAACGCGCCCTCTGCCGGCAGGCGGTTCCGGCCGTGCCAGTGGTAGCGCGCCGAGAAACGGAAGGTCGGGATGACGATGGAGCCGACGATGCGGAAGGCGGGGTTCAGCTCGCCGCGACGCCACCGGCGACCCCGGACCGGGAGGCCCGTGGCGACGTCCGAGGCGGACTCGCGCCGTGCCTCCAGTCCGTCACCGTCGCTGGGAGGCGACACGTCGTCGCCCGACTGCGATGACGACACGGCTACCCCGCGAAGTCGAAGTCGGCGCCGAGCTTGCGCAGCTTCGGGATGAAGTGCTCGTAGCCGCGGCTGATGATGCCGACGTTGGTGATGTGCGACTCGCCGTCGGCGGTCAGCGCCGCGATGAGGTGGCTGAAGCCGCCGCGGAGGTCGGGGACGCGCACGTTCGCGGCGTGCAGCGTGGTCGGGCCGGTGATGACGGCGGCCTGCTCGAACGGACGGCGGGCGACGCGGCGGTCGTGCCCGGGCAGCCCCTCCTTGTGGACGACGATGTCGGCGCCCATCTCGTTGAGCGCGTCGGTGAAGCCGAAGCGGTTCTCGTAGACGGTCTCGTGCACGACGCTCTGGCCGTCGGCCTGCGTGAGCGCGACGATGAGCGGCTGCTGCCAGTCCGTCATGAAGCCGGGGTGCACGTCCGTCTCGATGACGACGGGCTTCAGGGTGTCGAGCTCACGGTAGAACCGGATGCCGTCCTCCTGGATGTCGAAGCCGCCGCCGACCTTGCGGAAGACGTTGAGGAACGTCATGAGCTCCTGCTGCTTCGCGCCCTCGACGAAGATGTCGCCGTTGGTGGCGAGCGCGGCCGAGGCCCAGCTGGCGGCCTCGTTGCGGTCGTTGATCGCCCGGTGGGTGTAGCCACGCAGCGACTCGACACCCTCGATGAAGATGACGCGGTTGGGCTCGACCGAGACGATGGCGCCCATCTTCTGCAGGATCGCGATGAGGTCCATGATCTCGGGCTCGATCGCGGCGTTCCGCAGTTCGGTGACGCCGGACGCCAGGGTCGCTGAGAGCAGGACCTGCTCGGTCGCGCCGACGCTCGGGTAGGGCAGCTCGATCGAGGCGCCCTGCAGCCCGTTCGGGGCCGTCAGGTGGATGCCGTTGACCTGCTTGTCGACGACCGCGCCCATGGCGCGGAGGGCGTCGAGGTGGAAGTCGATGGGACGGTCGCCGATGCGGCAGCCGCCCAGGTCCGGGATGAACGCCTCACCGAGCTTGTGCAGCAACGGGCCGCAGAACAGGATCGGGATGCGGCTCGAACCGGCGTGGGCGTCGATCTCGGCGAAGTGTGCCGACTCGACGCGCGACGGGTCGAGGATGAGTTCGCCTCGTGCAGGATCGGTGACGCGCACGCCGTGCACCTCGAGCAGCCCGCGGACCACCTTGACGTCGGAGATGTCCGGGACGTCCTTGAGGATCGACGGCGTGTCACCCAGCAGCGCGGCCACCATCGCCTTGGTCGCGAGGTTCTTCGCCCCACGGACCTCGATGCGCCCCACGAGGGGCTTGCCCCCGCGGATGACGATCTCGTCCGACTTGAGGCCCACGCGCGCCCCTGCGGCCGCTGCGTCCTGTACGAGAGAGTTCACTACTTCACCGGCAATGTCTTCGGCCGCCAACTGGAGCGGCGGGATTCGAACTCCGTGATCGAGGTCTCGTCACGGAGGGTGAGCCCGATGTCGTCGAGCCCTTCCATCAACCGCCAACGAGTGTAAGCGTCGATCTCGAAGGGGACGTCCACATCCCCGAGTGACACGCGCTGCGTCACGAGGTCGACCGTCGCCTCGATGCCCGGGGTCGCCTCGATGGCGGCCCACAGGCGCTCGACCTCCGCTTCGGTGACGATCGCGGTGACCAGGCCCTGCTTGCCCGCGTTGCCCTTGAAGATGTCCGCGAACCGGGGCGAGATCACGACCGCGAAGCCGAAGTCGCGGAGCGCCCAGACGGCGTGCTCGCGGGACGACCCGGTGCCGAAGTCGGGGCCGGCGACGAGCACCCGGGCGCCCTGGAACTCCGGCTGGTTCAGCACGAAGTCGGGGTCCTGGCGCCATCCGGAGAACAGGGCGTCCTCGAAGCCGGTCTTCGTGACACGCTTCAGGTAGACCGCCGGGATGATCTGGTCGGTGTCCACGTTGGACCGCTTGAGCGGGGCGGCGACCCCGGTGACGGTGCTGATCTTGTCCATCAGAGAGCCCCTTCCAGGACGGCGTTCGCGTCGGATGCTTCCAGGTCCCACGGGCCGGACAGCGTGCCGCGCACCGCGGTGGCGGCGGCGACGAGCGGCGACACCAGGTGGGTGCGCCCGCCCTTGCCCTGGCGACCCTCGAAGTTGCGGTTCGAGGTGCTCGCGCAGCGCTCCCCCGGTGCCAGCTGGTCCGGGTTCATGCCGAGGCACATCGAGCAGCCGGCGAAGCGCCACTCGGCACCGAAGTCGGTGAAGACCTTGTCGAGCCCCTCGGCTTCGGCCTCGAGCCGCACACGGGCGGACCCCGGGACGACCATCACGCGCACCCCCGGTGCCTTCTGGCGGCCCCCGATGATCGACGCGAAGGCCCGCAGGTCCTCGATGCGGGAGTTCGTGCAGGAGCCCATGAACACCGCGTCGACGGCGATGTCCTTCATGGGCGTGCCGGCTTCGATGTCCATGTACTCGAGAGCACGGCGGGCGGCAGCCTGGTCGTTCTGGTCGCTGTAGCTCGCAGGGTCCGGGACGCGCTCGGACAGCGAGACGCCCTGGCCCGGGTTCGTCCCCCAGGTGACGAAGGGCTCGAGCTCGTCGGCGTCGATGAACACCTCGGCGTCGAACACGGCGTCGTCGTCGGTGGACAGGGTCTCCCAGTACGCGACGGCGTCGTCCCAGTCCTGGCCCGTCGGAGCGTGGTCGCGGCCCTGGACGTAGTCGTAGGTGGTCTGGTCGGGGGCGACCATGCCGGCTCGGGCGCCGGCCTCGATCGACATGTTGCAGATCGTCATGCGCCCCTCCATCGACAGCGCTCGGATCGCCGAGCCGCGGTACTCGAGCACGTAGCCCTGCCCACCGCCGGTGCCGATCTTCGCGATGACGGCGAGGATGATGTCCTTCGCGGTGACGCCGGGACGCAGCGTGCCCTCGACCGTGATCGCCATCGTCTTGAACGGCTTGAGCGGCAGGGTCTGCGTCGCGAGGACGTGCTCGACCTCGGACGTGCCGATGCCGAACGCCATCGCGCCGAAGGCCCCGTGCGTGCTCGTGTGCGAGTCTCCGCAGACGACCGTGATGCCCGGCATGGTCAGGCCGAGCTGCGGGCCGACCACGTGCACGATGCCCTGCTCCTTGTCGCCGAGCGAGTGCAGCCGGACGCCGAACTCCTCGCAGTTGCGACGGAGCGTCTCGATCTGGATCCGGCTCGTCGGGTCCGCGATGGGGCGGTCGATGGCGAGCGTCGGGGTGTTGTGGTCCTCGGTCGCGATCGTCAGGTCGAGGCGACGGACCGGGCGACCGGCCTGCCGCAGGCCGTCGAACGCCTGCGGGCTCGTCACCTCGTGCACGAGGTGGAGGTCGATGTAGAGGAGGTCGGGGTTGCCGTCCTCCCCCTTGACCACGACGTGGTCGTCCCACACCTTCTCGGCGAGCGTCTTTCCCATGAGCCCAGCCCTCCTCGTCCTCGTCAGTGCGCCGCGACCGCGGCACGATCAGGCGACTCTACCATTGGTATACCAACGCGTGGTCACCGCCGTCGGTCGGGGCGCGGGCCTGCCGGGAGGCCCGTGGCGACTCCGCTGCACCCGCCGCGGTGGGAGGATGGTCGGGACATGACGACACCTGCGCACTCGACCCGGACGATCAACTTCGAGGGCGCGGCACGCGCCGCGATCGCGGGCGGAGCGCCCCTCGCGCTGCTCATCGCCCTCGACATGCCGGGGTACGCCGCGTTCGCCATGTTCGCCGGGTTCACCGCGATCTTCGGCGCCACGGAGCCGTACCGCCAGCGCGCCGTCACCACCGGGGTCGCCGGTGGGATGCAGGCACTCTGCATGGCCGCGGGCATCGGAGTGGGGCTCGTCGGGGCGTCGCTCTGGCTGCAGGCGGTGGGACTCGTCGCGGTCCTGGTGTTCGCGGTGTGCACGCTGTCGGTGCTCCGGGCCATCCCCGCGCAGCCGATCTTCCCGGTGTTCGCGTTCGTCGTCTCCGCCCTGGTGCCGATCACGCCCCGCGACGTGCCGCTCGTCGCGACGATCATCGTGTGCTCGATCGTGTGGGCGTGGCTCGTCGCGATGTCCGGCGTGGTCCTGCGCCGCGTGTTCCACCCGCACGCGCCGCACCGTTTCCGGCCCCTCGCCGACCGCAAGCACCGCTCGTTCGCGGTCCTCCGCACCCTGGCACTGTGGGAGACCGTCGCGCTCAACGTCGTCGGGTCGCTCGTCGCCGGCGCCGTCGCCGAGGCGATCCCCGGCCTCGGGCACCCGTACTGGGCGGTCATCGCGGTGGTGTCGACGCTGCCGGCACTCCGCCAGCGGCACACCGTCGCCCGCGCCGTCCAGCGCGTCATCGGCACGATCGGCGGCACCGTCATCGCCGTCGGGATCCTGCTGCTCGAGCCGTCGGCGTGGTGGATCGTCGTGCTCGCCGTCGTCGGGCAGTTCTTCGCCGAGATCTTCGTGGCACGCAACTACGCGGTCTGCCTGCTGTTCCTGACGCCGCTCGCCCTGGCCGTGTCGTGGCTGAGCCTGCCCGAGGCGCCGGAACTGCTGGCGCTGGACCGCATCGCCCAGACCGCGCTCGGTGCCGTGGTCAGCGTTGGCCTACTGCTCGTCGGGCGCGCGATCGAGCGCCGGCGTGGCCGTGCCCTGGGTGCGACGAGCGCGATCCGGACCGTCTGACGCGCCTGGTCGTTCCGAGCGTGCCGGGTCGGATCGGGCGTACCTGGTCGTTCCGGGTGTGCCGGGTCGAATCGGGCGTACCTGGTCGTTCCTTTCGGCCAGGAACGCCCGATTCCGCCTGCTATCGCACGCGACAGGGGAAGGAACGGGCGCAGACGGCGGACGGGAGGCCCGTGGCGGCGCCGCCACGGGCCTCCCGTCCGTCAGTGGTCGCGACCACCGCGTCCCGCGAAAGCGACAGATCGCTGCGGAACATCCGCGGGAACCTGTCGCTTTCGCGGATCGGACGCGCCCGCGTGCCGCGGGACTGTCGCTTTCGCGAGTTCAGCCGCCGAGCGAGACGGCCGCCCCGTCAGTCGCGGGGCTGGACGTTCCATGTGTCGATGACGGGCCGGCCGTGCTCGTAGCCGAGAACACTGACCGAGGCGGTGCCGAGCTTCAGCACGGCGCCGTCCTGCGGCGCCAGCCGGATCCACGCGGCGCCGAGGGCACGCAGCACGTGACCGTGGGCGATGAACACGGCGTCGTGGCCCTCGGCGAGCACCGGACGGGCCCGGTTCAGGATGCGTTCGACGCGGACGCGGACCTCGGCGGCGTTCTCACCGGGGGTGTCCCCCGCCGGAACGCCGTCGGTCCAGAGGTCCCACGGCCCGTGTCGCAGCACCTTGATCTGCGGGGTGGTCAGGCCCTCGTACGCGCCGTAGTCCCACTCGTAGAGGTCCTCGTCGAGCTCCGGTTCGACGCCGATCAGGTGCGCGGTCTCGCGAGCGCGCTGCAGCGGACTCGACAGTGCGAGCGCGAACGCGCGGTCACCGAGGTACCGGCCGGCGCGCTTCGCCTGCTCGACACCGTGCTCGGTGAGCGGGATGTCGGTGCGGCCGGTGTGCTGCCCGCTCTTCGACCACTCCGTCTCTCCGTGACGGACGAGGACGAGTTCGCCGGGGCGTTCCGAGGTCATGAGTTCCTTCCGATCCAGAGGCCGAGCGCAGCTGCGCCGACCGAGACGACGAGCATCCCGAGGCCGTTCAGGACGGCGAGCCGGGGCTTGCCGGATCGGAGGAGCTGTACGGTCTCGACGCTCGCCGTCGAGAACGTCGTGTACCCACCCATCATGCCCGTCCCGAGCACAGCGACCGTCGAGGCGGGGAGGGTGCCGGCCTGGCCGAGCCCCGTCAGCACGCCGAGGACGAGCGATCCGGTCACGTTGATGAGCAGGGTGCCGACCGGGAACACGGCGATCCGGCTGCTCGCGACGCGCCCCTTGACCAGGCCGTCGAGCAGGAAGCGCAAGGCGGCACCGGCTCCCCCGCCGACCGCGACGAGGAGCAGTTCGACCGGGCTCACCGGGAGTCCGTCCGGGGTCGGGTGGCCGAGGCGACCCACAGGCCGAGGACGACGGCGACGAGTCCGAGCACCACCGAGAGCAGCGCGTACCCGCTACCGGCGGTCCACCGACCGAGCTCGAGCAGCTGCGCGGTGTCGTCGGCGAGCGTGCTGTAGGTCGTGAAGCCACCGAGGATGCCGGTGCCGACGAACAGCCGTACGGAGCGGCGCCGACCCACGTCGGGACCGCGGCGGGCGAGGGCGTCGAGCAGGAACCCGAGGCAGAACGCGCCGACGACGTTGATGGTGAGGACCGCCCAGCTGACGCCGTCATGCGCGGGGAACGCGGCAGCGAGCAGTGCGCGGACCGCCGTGCCGATCGCACCCCCGAGGGCGACCAGCGCGACCAGCTTCCAGCGCAGGTGCGGTGGGCGTTCGTCGTGCATGGCGCTCCCGTCGCGAGTCGATCTGTCCCCGGACGACGGGGGCGTGCCAGGCTACCGGAAACGACGAAACCCCCGGCGAGCCGGAGCTCGTCAGGGGTTTCGGTGCTGGTGACCCCAGCGGGATTCGAACCCGCGTTACCGCCGTGAGAGGGCAGCGTACTAGGCCGCTATACGATGGGGCCGCGGCTGTTGTCGGACTCGGAGCATGTCACCTGTGGTGACCCCAGCGGGATTCGAACCCGCGTTACCGCCGTGAGAGGGCAGCGTACTAGGCCGCTATACGATGGGGCCGTTCCGACAACTCGACAAGTATTGCACAAGCCTCGCATCCGCACCAAAACGGGGCGTGTCGCCCGGGTGTGCCGCCATGCCCCAGCAGGCATACGGTGGACCGATGACGGCCGACCACGACGCGAGCGCCGCTGCTCGTCGTGTAGACGGCAGCCCCTCGGCCACGGTGCGGATCGGCCTGTCGGGGTGGCAGTACGACGCGTGGCGCGGGGACTTCTACCCCGAACGGCTGGCGAAGCGGCGGTGGCTCGAGCACGTCGCGGCGAGGTTCCCGACGGTCGAGCTGAACGGCTCCTTCTACTCGCTGCAGCGCCCCTCGCGCTACCGGGTCTGGCGTACGGCCTCGGGCGGACAGCCGTTCCGGTTCGCTGTGAAGGGCGGCCGCTACGTCACGCACATGCTGCGCCTGCGGAACACCGAGACCGCACTCGCGAACTTCTTCGCCTCGGGACCGCTCGAACTCGGGGACACCCTCGGTCCGGTGCTCTGGCAGCTGCCCGAACGCCTGCTGCCGACGCCCGAGGTGCTCGACGCGTTCCTGGGGCTGCTCCCCCGGACGCACGGCGCCGCCGCTGAGCTCGCGCAGCAGCACGACGACAAGGTCCCCGACGACCCCACGGCTCCGCTGCGAGCAGAGGACCCGGCGTGGAAGATCCACCACGCCCTCGAGGCCCGGGCGGCAGGCTTCGCCGAGGAGCACCTCGACGTCCTGCGCCGGCACCGCGTCGCCCTGGTCGACTCACACGCGGGTGACTTCCCGCGCTTCCGTGCGGACACCGGGGCGCCGTTCGCCTACCTGCGGTTGCACGGTGCGCCGCGGACCTACCACGACGGGTACTCGCCGCAGGCGCTCGGAAGCTGGGCGACGACGGTCCTCGAGCACGCCGATGCCGGCCGGGACGTCTTCGTCTACTTCGACAACGACGCCGAGCGGCACGCGCCGTGGGACGCCCTGGCGCTCGACCGCCTGGTCGCGGAGCGACTGCGCCGGCGGGCGCCCGACCAGTGAGCAGAAGACGCCGGGTGCGCGGACGCGACCCGTCGCGTCCTGCTCACTCGGTGACGGCCGGGAGGCCCGTGGCGGCCCCGCGACGGGCCTCCCGGCCGCCCCGGCACACGTGGCCGCCCCGCCACGCGCTTCAGAGCGTGAGCGACTCCCCCGGGCGCAGCACGACGAGTGAGCCGGACGGCTCGACGGCCTCGCGGAGTCGCCCCGTGTGCATGCCGTAGCCGATCTCGGACAGTGTGGCCTCGTGGATGGGGTAGGCGCGGGACGGGGCGATCGTGGCGACGTAGTCCATCATCTCGGCGACCTTGAGCCACGGCGCACCGACCGGAGCGGCGAGGACCTCGACGGGGACACCGGGGTCGGTGTACGAGTCGCCCGGGTGGAACAGCCGGCCGTTCACGAGTACGCCGGTGTTGTCGACGATCGGCACCGACGAATGGATGAGCTGGTGGCGGGTGCCGTGGAAGTCGAGCGCGAAGGGCCCGACCGTGCGGTGGTCCCCGTCGGTGACGACGTCGACCGTGATGTCCGCCTCGGCGAGCGCCGCGCGGACCCCCTCCGGCCCGATGACGACCGCGCCGGGGTTCGCGTCGAGGATGCGTCGGATCTGCTCCGGGGTGACGTGGTCCGGGTGTTCGTGCGTGATGACGACGGCGACGACCCCGGTCGCGTCGACCGGTCGGGTGAAGTTCCCCGGGTCGAGGACCAGACGGGCGTCCCCCTCGGCGATGACCTGGCAGGCGTGTTCGAGTTTGGTGACCTCCATGCGGGCGACCCTACGCGGCTCCGTGCGGGCAGGGGCCCGTGGTGCCGCGGACGACCAGGTGCGCGGGTGCCGCCGCGATCGGGCCGGGCACGCCGCCGTCGACCTCGGCGAGTACTGCCCTTGCAGCGGTCCGCCCCTGCGCCACCGGGTCCTGCGCGACGGTGGTGAGTCCGACGGTGGCGCCGTACTCGTGGCCGTCGATCCCCATCACGGACACGTCCGCCGGCACCACGAGACCGGCTCGCCGTGCTGCCAGCAGGACGCCGAGCGCCATCTCGTCCGAGGCGCAGAGCACCGCCGTCGGTCGTCCGGGTGCGCCGAACAGCACACTCCCGGCAGCCGCCCCGCCCGCGAACGAGAACCGGCCGTCGAGCGACCACCCTTCGGGCACGGCGTGCCCGGCGGACCGCATGGCATCGAGGAACCCGTCGCGTCGCAGGTGGGGCACCGCGACGTTCATGCCGGCCTCGTCCTGCCCGCCGACGTAGGCGATGCGCCGGTGTCCGAGTCCGTGCAGGTGCTCGACCGCGATCCGGGTGACCGCACGGTCGTCGACGCCCACGTTCCGCAGACCCGGTGCCGGGCCGCCGATGACGACCATGGGGTGCCGGCTGAGTTCGAGTTCGGCCCGTTCGGTGGCGTCGAGCACCAGGGAGAGCAGCACGAGGCCGTCGACCCGGTGCCGCAGCATCGAGCGTCGGAACGCCCGGTCACGGTCGCCGCCCGGGCCGCCGAGGTTGTAGAGGACCAGGTCGTACCCGGCCTGGCGGAGCTCCGCGTCGACGCCGCCGAGCGCCTTGACGGAGAACCAGCGGTCGATGACGGGCACGACCACCCCGACGGCACGTTGCCGCCCGGTGGCGAGGCCGGCCGCCGCGGAGCTCGGGACGTACCCGAGTTCGTCGGCGACCCGCCGCACCTGCTCGATCGTGGTGTCAGCAACGTTCGACATGCCGCGGAGCGCCCGCGACACCGTGGACTTCGACAGCCCCGTGACCGTCGCGATCTCCTGGATGCCCACCGCAGCGGCCCGGGAGGCCCGTCAGCCGTCCGCCCCGCGGGCTTGGCCGGTCGGTCCGTCCGGACCAGGGCCGTGGTCGGTGACCGGCGCGCTCGTGGGCACGACGACGGCCGCTGCTGCGGCTGCTGCTGCTGCTGCTGCTGCTGCTGCTGGCGATGGCGATGGCACCACTGACACGGTGCGGCGAGCGCCCCGCGTCGCGCGACGTCCGGCCGGCGCGAGTTCGTCCCAGCCGGCGTGCTGGTGGACGCGGCCGTCCGGGCCGGGCCGCGGTCGACGTCCGCCCGCTTCGGTGCCGGACGTCCGGACGGGGACACCGACGGGTTCGCCGCCGATGCCGTCGGCGTGGGCCCCGGTGCCGGCGTGCCGTCGGACGACCGCGACCCGCCACCGATCGAGCGCGACGACGCCGAGGACGCACACGAGCAGGGTGAGTGCCCAGCCGAGCGCCGGGCGCCCGGTGAGCTCGGAGAACACGGTGACGCCGAGGAACAGCACGCCGAACATCCCGACGAACCCGATCGCCTCCTCGATGTGGGCGGTGGGCCGGGTGGGTCCGCGCTGGGCCATGGTCGTCAGCCCTTCACGCCGCCGGCGGTGAGGCCGGCCACGATGCGCCGCTGGAAGATCAGCACGAGGACCACGAGCGGGATCGTGACGATCGTGCCCGCGGCCATGACCGCGGTGTACGGCTCCTGGTGCGGCTGCGAGCCCGCGAACGAGGCGATCGCCACCGTCACCGGCTGGGTCGCATCACTCGAGAGCTGCGACGAGATGAGGTACTCGTTCCAGCTGGAGATGAACGCCAGGATCGCCGTGGTGAACACGGCGGGGGCGGCGAGCGGCAGGATGATCCGCCGGAACGCCTGCACGCGGGTGCACCCGTCGATGCGGGCCGCCTCTTCCAGGTCCCACGGCATCTCGCGGAAGAACGACGCGAGCGTGTAGACGGTCAGCGGCAGCACGAACGAGATGCTCGGCAGGATGAGCGCCTGGTACGACCCCATCCAGCCGATGTCGGTGAACAGCTGGAACAGCGGGGAGATGAGCGCGACGCCGGGGAACATCGACGCCGCCAGGATCGCGCCGGCGATGAGGGACTTGCCCCGGAACTCGAGCCGGGCCAGCGCGTACGCGGCCGTGGTGCCGACGAGCAGCGCGATGATCGTCACGACGCCGCCGATGAGCAGGCTGTTCGCGAGCGCCCGCCCGAGGTGGTTGCCGAGCGCGGTCGAGAACGCGGTGGTGTAGTTGTCGAGCGTGACGTGCGTCGGCCAGGGGGTGGCGTCGAACGTGAACCCGACATCGCGGAAGCTCGTGACCACCATCCAGTAGAACGGGATGAGGCACCAGACGGCGATGACGATGGCTTGCAGGGCTGTGCGGATCCGCGGCCCGGTGTCCCGACGGACGCGGACGTCGGCCCGTGCTCCAGCGCGGTCGCCGGGGACCGGTACGGAACGCGGACGGTCTGCTGCGAGGGTCACTTGAGTTCACCCTTCTGCTGGGCGGCCTGGGTCTGCACGACGTTGGCGCCGAGGAACCGCACGAACACGAACGCGACGACGAAGATCACCAGGAAGGTGATGGTCGACAGGGCCGACGCGGAGTTGAATCCCTGCCGGATCTGTTCGACGACCAGGATCGACAGGGTCGTGGTGGCGTTGCCGGAACCACCGCCGCCGCCGGTCAGGATCGCGGGCAGGTCGTACATGCGGAGCGCGTCGAGCACACGGAACAGGATCGCGACCATCAGCGCGGGCTTGATGAGCGGCAGGGTGATGAGCACGAAGCGCTGGAAGGTCGAGGCGCCGTCCATCTTGCCCGCCTCGTACACCTCTTCAGGGATCAGCTGCAGGCCGGCCAGGATGAGCAGCGCCATGAACGGCGTGGTCTTCCAGGTGTCGGCGATGATGACCGCCCACCGTGAGGCCCACTCGCCGCTCGTCCACAGGATCTGCTGCCCGAGGACGTGGTTGAGCACGCCGTTCGCGTCGAAGATGAAGTACCAGAGCTTGGCGGTGACGGCGGTCGGGATCGCCCACGGCACCAGGATCGCGGCCCGGACGAGCGCGCGGCCCCTGAAGTTGCGGTTCATGATGATCGCCATCCACACGCCGATGGCCGTCTCGAGCGCCACGGTCACGACCGTGAAGAAGAACGTGTTGCCCATCGACACCCAGAACTGGGAGCCGAGGCTGCCGGGCGGACAGGTGACGTTGCCGCACTGCTGGCCGAGCCAGTGCACGTAGTTCGTGACGCCGGCGAAGCCACCCTGCACGAACAGGCCGGTCGCCTTGTCGAGTCCCTGGTCGAGCTGGAACGACTGGATGATCGCGCTGACCACCGGGTAGCCGATGACGACCGCCAGGAGCGCGATCGTCGGGCCGATGAGGTACACGGCCCACCGGCCGTGCTCGGCGTTGTGCCCGCCCTTGCGCCGCTGGCGCTTCGGTTCCATCCCCGCGGGGTTCGGGACGGCTGCGGGGATCTCGGTTGCTGCTGACACGTGTCGGCCTCCTTGCCGGGGTGTCGGAACGCAAGTGGCGTCCGACGGGAGGCCCGTGGCGGACCCGCCACGGGCCTCCCGTCGGACGCGGCGTGAGCCGCGGGATGCTACCCGCTGGTCGCCGACTTCAGGGCGTCCTGCATGTCCTTCAGGGCTTCGTCCACCGACTTCGACCCCTTGAGAGCGGCGTACGTGTTGTCCTGGATCGCCTTGGTCACCGCCGGGTAGAACGGCGTGACCGGGCGGGGCTCAGCCGACTCGATCGACTTCAGCAGGGTCGGCAGGTACGGCAGCTCCTTCGTCAGCTCGGGGTCGGTGTACAGGTCACCGACGACCGGGGCGAGTGACCCCTGCGTCGCGAAGAACTTCTGCGTCTCGTCCGAGGTCAGGAACTCGAGGAAGTCGTGCGCCGTCGCCTTGTGCTTCGAGTAGACGCTGATCGCCGCGTTGTGCCCTCCGAGGGTCGAGGCGCCGACGCCGTCCGCACCGGGGATCGGCGCGATGCCGAAGGTGTCCTTGACCTTCGACGAGCCGTCGGTCTTCGCCAGGCTGTAGACGTACGGCCAGTTGCGCAGGAACAGCAGCTTGCCAGCCTCGAACGCGGTGCGGCCCTGCTCCTCCTGGTACGTGATCGCCTCGGCGGGGATGTTGCCGTCCTCGAACGCGTCGACCAGGTTCTGCAGGCCCGCCTTGGCCTTGTCGGTGTCGACGTCCGGGGCGCCGTCGCTCCCGAGCACGGACCCGCCGGAACCGTTGATCGCCTCGGAGGCGTTCACCGTCAGGCCCTCGTACTTCGCGAACTGCCCGGCGTAGCAGCCGATGCCCTCGGCCTCGGCGATCTTGCAGTCGTCCATCATCTCGTCCCACGTCGTGGGGGGCGTCTTGACGAGGTCCTTGCGGTAGTACAGCAGCGCGCCGTCCGAGGTCTGCGGTGCGGCGTAGAGGGTGTCGTTGTAGGTGGCGGTCTTGACGGTCGACGGCAGCAGCTTCGAGGTGTCGAGCTCCATGTCGCCCGTGAGCGGGGTGAGCCAGCCCTTCGCGGCGAACTCGGCGGTCCAGACGACGTCCACGTCGACGACGTCGTAGTTCTCGTCCTTCGCCTGGAAGTGCTGCACGAGGTCGTCGTGCTGCTGGTCGGCCTGGTCGGACTGCTCCTTGAACGTGACCTTCTCGTCCGGGTGGGCCTTGTTCCACTTCGCGATCAGCGGGCGCACGACGTTCGAGTTGTCCTTGCCCTGCACGTAGGTGATGGGCCCGCGGCTGTCCTGGCCGCTCTTGGCGACGTCGTCGGACGCCGAGCTGCCGCTGGAGCAACCGGCGAGCACGAGGCCGATGACCGCGACCCCCGCAACGGATGCGACCCGCACTCTGGCGCGTGTCGTCTTCACAGTGTCGTCTCCACAGTGTCGTCTCCTCATCGAGATCACCAGGGCGGGTCGAGCGGGTGCCGACGACACTGCCCTGGAGCAGGCGGCGCTGCCTGCTGGTGGAGGAAGCTACGCCCGCCCCGGCCGTACCGCAACCGGTTGCACGACATCCGTGACCTGAGTGTGACCGATGAGGTTCCCGAGACACCCTGGGTGAGCGCTCACCCTCCTTCGGGGCACACGCGCCGCGCTGCGGAACCCCGCACGAACCCCGCCACTGCGGGGCCGGTCCGTTGTCCGGACACCGCGGCCGGCCGTAACGTCCCGCCCATGACCCTGCACTCCTCCGTCACCGTGCCCGGCCCCCGTCGGGTCGTCAGCGTCGACCTCGACGCGCCGCTGCCGCACCTGGTCGCCGACGAGTCGGGTTCCTCCGCACTCGTCGTCGGCTACCGCGACGGCTTCCCCGTCACGACCCTCGACGTGCTGCTCACCGCGGACCCGGCCGACGCCGCACGTGCGATCGCGCCCCTGGTGGACGGCCTCGCACGGACCTCCGGTGCGGCGGAGAACCCGATCCCCGACCTCGAGCTCCCGCTGATCTCGATCGTCGTGTCGACGATCGTCGCCCGGGTCGAGGACATCGGGAAGCTGCTCGACTTCCTCGCGCACCTCGACTACCCGCGGTACGAGGTCGTCCTCGTGGACAACCGCGTCAAGCTGCCCGAGGTCGACGCCCTGCCCGCGCTGCTCGAGGGTCGCGACGTCCGGCTGGTCACCGAACGCCGTCCCGGCTGCTCCGCCGGTCGCAACGCCGGCGTCGCCGCCGCGCACGGCGAGATCATCGCCTTCACCGACGACGACGTCCGGGTCGATGCGCAGTGGCTCCGATCCATCGGCACGCGATTCGTCCGCGAGCCCGAGATCGCCGCGGTCACCGGCATGATCCTGCCCGTCGAGCTCGAGACCCCCGCACAGATCTGGTACGAGGCGTACTACGGCGGGTTCAGCGGCGAGCGCACGTTCCAGCCGGTGACGATCGTGCCGGACGACGTCCCCGGGGTGATGCGCCACGCGCAGGCCAGGGCTGTCCGACCCGACGGCTCCGTGCAGAAGCACTTCGCCGTGTACGGCATCGGTGGCTACGGCGCCGGTGCGAACTGGGCCGTCCGGCGCTCGGCGTTCGACGCCGTCGGCGGGTTCGACCCCGTGCTCGGTGCGGGCGTGCCCGCCCGCGGCGGCGAGGACCTGGCGATCTTCATCGACATTCTGTGGAGCGGTGGCCGGATCGGCTTCGAACCCCGTGCGGTCGTGCACCACCGGCACCGCCAGGACCTCGCCGGGCTGCACGGGCAGCTGCACTCGAACGGCGTCGGGTTCACGGCCCTGATGTGCGAGCTCATCGCCAAGGACCGGCGGCACGCGCTCGTGCTCGCCCGGCTGATGCCCCGCGCCGGCAAGATCAAGCTGAAGCAGTTGGTCTCACGGCTGGCTGGCAGGCGTGACGCCGCGGCCGACACCATCACCGAGGCCTCGACGACCCGCATCCCTCGCTCGCTCGCCTACCACGAGTTCCGCGGCTTCCCGGCGGGCCCGGCGGCGTACTTCCGCAGCCGTCGGTTCTGGCGCGACGTCGAGGAGGGGCGCTTCCGCCCCTAGATGCAGGAGACGTCCGCACCGGACGGACGGGAGGCCCGTGGCAGCGTCGCCACGGGCCTCCCGTCCGTCCGGTGCGTGCGTTCCGGGCGCACGGAGCGACATCGTCGTCGTCGTACGACGACGACATGGTCGTTCCCGACCGCGACGACCGTTCGGCACGCGAGCTCAACCGTGCCGCGACCGCCCGACGACGTACCGCCACGGTCCGCCCAGCGCCGCCACGAGCTCGACGCGCTTCAGGCCCGCCGTCGCCTCGAGGAAGGCATCGTCGACGGGCCACCCGCCCACGGCGTCCACCGCGGCGGACACCTGGTCCGCCCCCGCTCCCGTGCCCTGGCCGAGCGCTCCCAGTTGCCGCAGCGCCCCGACCGCCCGACGGAGCACGGCCAGCGCGGTCCGGGGTCGCAACATGAGCTTCGCGACCCACGCACCGAGGCCCGTGCCGTAGCCGAGCGCCTGCGAGCGCAGCGCCGCGCGGTCCGGCCGGTGCTTGTGCCAGACGACGGCCGAGGGCTCCACGGCGAGCGCCCCGCCGGAGAACAGCACCCGGGTGAACAGGTCAGGGTCCTCGCCGGCGCGGGCGAGGGTGCCGGGCCCGAGTGCGACGTCGAAGCCCCCGAGGGCGAGCGCGGCCGAGCGGCGCAGCGACATGTTGGCTCCGGTGCCGAAGGCGCCGACGGAGAACGGGAAGAGTGGCAGGTCGGCGGGCGGCGCCGAGGTGCGGAACACCCGGCGGTCGGTGTTGCGCGCCCAGGTCACCCGCTCGTCGAAGTACCGCTGCGTGGGCGTCCGGAGTTCCCCGCTCGGCACGAGACCGGTCACGCAGACGACGTCCGCGTCGCGGGCGTAGGCGTCGGCGAGCGCCGCGAGCCAGTGTCGGTCGACGACCACGTCGTCGTCGACGAAGGCGACCACGGCACCGGACGCGAGGGCGAGTCCAGCGTTCCGTGCGCGCGAGACGCCGGGTCGGGCCTCCAGGACGTACTGCAGGCGCGGGTCCGCGATCGACGCGACCACGTCGCGGGTGGCCGCGGTGGTCGGCGCGTTGTCGACGACCAGGACCTCGAAGTCGTCGTGGTCCGACGCGAGCACCGAGCGCACGCAGCAGCGCAGGTCGTCCGGTCGGTCGCGCGTGCCGATGACGACGGAGATGCGTCCGACCGGCGTCCCCGCGGGGGCGGCCGGGAGGCCCGTGGCACGCAGGGCGCGCAGGGCCGGTCCCAGCTCGGCCGGGTCCACGTCGCCGTCAGCATCGACGCTGACGTCGACGAAACCGGCGATCTCGCGTCCGTCGCGGACGAGCAGGCGAGCGCGACGGAAGCCGGTGGCGCCGGCGAGTTCGACGGCGGACGCGGCGAGCGCCTCCTGTCGATCGACGGCGCCGACCCACGCGGCGCCGGCCCAGGCGGGCACGTCCGGGGACGGCATCGCGGGCGTGAGCGTGAGCACGCGGGTGGTGGTGGCCTGCTGGTCGGTCATGCTCCGATGCTCCGGTGGGGCTGCTGCGGGGTCAACGGCGGTCGCCCGCGGTTGCGGCGACGGTCGTCCGACTTGCGGTTTGCCGCCAGCGACCGCCCCCGGCCGGTAGGATCACGAGGACGACTCGGCGGCAGCACGCCGGGCACGAGGAGGACGCATGCCGATGGGCCCCACCGACGAGCTCGGCGCAGTGCTCCCCTCGGAACAGAGCGTCTTCGTGGTCGACACCGTCAGCTGCGTCTGCGGTCACGTTCAGGACGCCCACGAGCACTACCGCCCGGGCACGGACTGCGCCCTCTGCGACTGCCCGAAGTTCCGCAAGAAGCGCTGACCAGCCGCCGGAAGCGCTGATCAACGGGGGGGGTGCGGGAAACCGCCGCTTCCCCGCAGACGGGCGCGGATCGCCTTGTCGGCCCCGGAACGGCGCGGTTAGCGTCGCGTCCATGGCCATCTCCCCCGCGGTCCCCGCGTGCATCGTCCTCGCCCACGAGGACCCGACGCACGTGCGTCGACTCGTCGAGGCGCTCGACCCGTTCCCGGTGTTCCTGCACTGCGACGCGCGCGCCCCGGAGACGGTGTTCCGCGCCATGACCGACGGGCTGCCGGAGCGTGTCCGGCTGCTCCCCCGCATCCGCACCGGCTGGGCCCGATGGGAGAACGTCGCGGCGGAGGTGTCCGGCTACCGAGCAGCCCTGGCCGAGACCGACGCCTCGCACGTGGCGGTACTGACCGGCAGCGACTACCCGCTCGCGAACCCGTCCGAGATCGCGGCGCTGCTCGAAGCTCACCGCGGGGAGTCGTTCATCGCCGTCAACCCCCTTCCCTTCGAGGCCTGGGGGCGTGACGGTGGGATCTCCCGCATCCGGTTCCGGCACTGGGCGTGGCGGAAGCACATGCTCCGGCTGCCGATCCCCCGACGGGTCCCGCGCGGCGTCTCCTTCGCCGGGGCCTCGCAG
The DNA here is from genome assembly GCF_015351025.1 of Curtobacterium sp. VKM Ac-1376. GTDB lineage: Bacteria > Actinomycetota > Actinomycetes > Actinomycetales > Microbacteriaceae > Curtobacterium. Next base: position 34,734 of record NZ_JADKRV010000018.1, read on the forward strand.
CTCAAGGTGCTCGCCCGGCAGCACGCCGCCGCAGTGGTGGACACCGTCGACCAGCGCCCCGACCTGGTCCGGTTCTGGCGGCGCACCTGGGTCGCCGACGAGACCTTCGTGCCGTCGGTCCTGAGCTCCCCGTCGCTGACACCGGGCTTCGCCGACGAGCACGTCTCCCAGCCGCTCTGGTGGATCGGGTGGGACGGTACGGCACGGAAGAGCCCGCCGTGGTTGACCGTGACCGACGCCGGGCAGCTGCTCGAGCGTCGGACGGACACGGACGTCGGCGTGCAGCACCTGTTCGCGCGGAAGTTCTCGACCGACCGGAGCGGTGACCTGCTCGACGTCGTGGACGCTGCCTTCGGCCTGCGTCCGGGCGCGGTGGCGTCGGCGCAGCACGACTCGGCAGCGGTGGTGGCTCCGTGACCCTCCCCCCGCAGACCCGCCGCGAGGCCCGCGCAGCGCGTGAAGCCGAGGCGGCCCCCGTTGCGACCGTGCCCGAGTCGCTCGACACCGGTTCCGTCGCGGTCCGGAAGGGCGCCTCCGTCCTGTTCGGCCGCGGCCTGCTGTACGTCGTCGTCTGGTCGATGCAGCTCGTCGTCTCGTCGCTCATCTCCCCGGTGCTCGCGCACCTCATGCCACCGTCCGAGTTCGGCGTCCTCGCCTCGGCCATCGCCCTGTACCAGGCACTCGTCGTCCTGGCAGTCCTCGGCATCGACCAGGCGTCGGTGCTGCAGCGGGCCGAGGACGGTGACGATCGCCGGGCGCGCGGCCTGCTCGCCGTCGGCATGGTCACGGCGAGCCTCGTCACCGTCGTCGCACTCACCACGATCCCCGTCTGGGCCGACGCCGCCGGGTTCATCGGCAACCACCCGCTGCTCCTCGTCGCGGTGCTCTGGACCGGCCCAGCCGCGATCGTGCAGATCTCCCTGGCACTCCTCGTCGCCCAGGACCGCATCCGGATCTTCGCGGTGACGAGCCTGCTGTCCTCGATCGGCGGCTCGATCATCGGCCTCGGGCTCCTGACCTGGGTGCACGCCGATGCGACGACCTACGCGTGGGGCGGCGTCGTCGCCCAGGGCGTGGCGATGGTCATCGGCATCGCAGCGACCCGTCCCCGCCTGGCCGGCCTGTTCGACCACGCGACCACGGCCCGGGCGTTCCGCCTCGGCATCCCGGTCGCCCTCGGCAACCTGTCGTACTTCGTGCTGAACGCCGGCGACCGGATCGTCGTGCAGCGGCTGCTCGGGCCGGACGAGGTGGCCCGCTACCAGATCGCCTACGTCGTCGGTTCGGCAGTCATCCTGCTCCTCACCTTCACCAACCAGGCGTGGGCGCCGCACTTCGCCGCCCTCCGCGACGCGGTCGCCCGTCGACAGCTCGCGATGCACGCCCGCGACGAGCTGTACAAGATGCTCGGCCCGGTCCTGCTCGCGGTGACCCTGGTGTCGCCGGTGGCGCTGCCGGTCCTCGCACCGGCGTCGTACCGGGTGCAGGAGCTGTCCGTCGTCGTCTTCGTCGTCGCGATCACCGCCTTCCCCGTCGTCGCCAGTGGCGCGACCGGACGCCTGCTCCTGGTGGAACGCCGCGGTGTCGCCGTCGGCGTGATCGCCGCGATCGCCGGCGCCGTGAACATCGGCGCGAACCTCCTGCTCGTGCCGGTGCTCGGCATCGCCGGCGCGGGCCTGGCCACGGTCGTCGCCTACGTGATCCTGGCCGCCATGCAACTGCTGGCACTGCCGGACCGCCGAGAGTGGCGCGGACCGGGGCGCCGCATCGTCCTGACGACCCTCGCCGCGCTCACCGTCGCCGCCGCGTCCCTCCTCCTGCCGCAGGACGCGCTCTGGAACTCGGTCCGCGTCGCCGGGGTGGTCGCCTGCCTGCCCTGGTTCCTCCGTCGGCTGAAGACCGCGAGGGGTGGTGTCTCGTGAGACCGCGACAGGCTGCGGCCGACGGCACCCGTCGGCTCCGGGTCGGCGTCCTGGTGACCGGACTCGCGATCACCGGCGGTCTCGAGCGCTGTGTCCTCGAGGACACCCGCGAGCTCGTCGCCGCCGGCCACGAGGTCGAGATCTGGCACCGGAACGCCCACTCCCCGCGCGCCGCGGAGGGCAAGCTGCCCTACGAGGCGATGGGCCTCCGCCTGGTGCAGGCCACCGACTACCGCTTCGGAATCCGGACCGCCGCCCGCGACACCTGGCGCTTCGCCCGCGAGGGGCTGCGGATCCGCCGATCGCGCCTGGACGTCCTGTGGTTGAACCGGCCCGAGTACCTGCCGTTCGGCCGTGTCGTGTCGATGGTGTCCGGTGTGCCGCTCGCGGTGCACCTGCACCACGCACCCAACTACCGGCGTCTCGGGCCGATCGCGGGCGGCCGGACGCGCTACTTCGCCGTCTCGCACGCGATGGCGCGTGCCTGGGCCGACGCCGGGGCCCCCATGGAGCGCATCACGATCGTGCCGAACGGCGTCGACACCGACGCCTTCCCGGCCGCGACGCCGGCCTCGACGCAGAGCGCCCGCGCGGCGCTCGGCATCGCCGAGGACACCCCGACGGTGCTCTACTACGGTCGGCTCACCCGCTCGAAGGGCGTGCTCGCCCTCCTGGAGGCATGGGGTCGGGTCCTCACGACCGCTGCGGCCCGTGTCCCGGTCGCCACTCCGGCCGCGGTCCACCAGGTGCCGCCCGCGCCGCTCCTCCTGCTGGCCGGTGCGCTCTACCCGGAGGAGGCGGACGCCGTGCATGCCGCGATCGCCGCGCTGCCCGCCGGATCCGTGCTCGTGGTGCCCGAGCGGGACGACGTCGTCCCGCTCCTGCACGCCGCCGACGTGGTGGTGGCGCCGTCGATCGAACCCGAGGGCTTCGGCCGGGTCGTCGTCGAGGCGATGTCCGCCGGCCGTCCGGTCGTCGCCGCGGCGTCCGGCGGCACCGGGGAGATCCTGTCCGGTGACTGGGCGAGGTTCACCGTGGACCCGACCGACACCGACGCCCTGGCGGAGAAGTTGCTCGGCACCCTGGCCGAGGCCGAGGCCGACCCGTCCCTCGCCGAGCGGTGCCGCGCATGGGTGCGTGACCGCTACGGGCGGGAGCCGCACGTCCGGGCGCTGCTGCTCGCGCTGCTCGCACACGCCCGGCGCTGACCGAGGTCCGGCTCGTCGCCGCCGGCGAGGCGAGATCGTCGCCGTCAGTCGGCGGACGGCTCGGTGGACGGCAGCGTCGCCCGCGGGGTCTCGCCGTCCGCGGGGACGTCGATCGTCATCCAGTCGACGAGCAGCGACCCGGCGGCGTCCCGGGGTGGCAGACCCTCGAGGGAACCTGTCTGCACGACCAGGTGCATGCGCTCGACCGGGATGTCCTGCGTGGTGCTGCCGACGACCTCGTCGTCGACCAGGAACGACATCCGCGACGGCGTCCACTCGATGGTGTACGTGTGCCAGTCGGCCAACGACGCGTCGGTCTCGTGGTGGATGCACTTCTCGGCCGGGTCGACCAGGCAGTGCACGTTGAGCCAGGCCGGAGCGCCGAGCGCACCCTCGGGGAAGTCGATCTCGCCGTGCGCCCAGACGTTCTCGTCGCTCCAGAGCAGCACAGCCACCCCGTACCCGTCGACCTCGTCGCTCTTCATCCGGATGCTGTAGCGCCCGGCGGTCTGGCCGCCCCACTGTCCGTCGACGAGCGGCACGACCCCGCCGGCGAGCGGGGTACCCGCCTTCGTGGTGCGCAGGTGCATGTCGAGCATCCCGTCGTGGGCACTCAGCGTGGACGCCTGGTACCGACCGGTCCCCGCGGTGTCCGCGAAGCCGTGGTAGACGGTGAACCGGTCGTCGTACGCCGCCTCGAACCCACCCTCGGTGGTGGTGTCGTCGAAGTCCTCGGAGAACACCCGGCTCCAGCCGTCGCCGTCGCTCATCGGCATGGCGACACCGCTCGGCCCCGGGCCGACCGGTGTCGTGCCGGTGGTCGCGGCGGCGACGGCCCCGGCCGCGATCACCAGCGCCCCGGCCGCGACGGCGACCCGTCGCCCCCGTGCCCGGAGGGGCGTGCGGTGACGGGCGACGCCGAGGCCGTGTGCCGGGGATGCGCCGTGCGCGGCGGCGGACTGCTCGGCGAGGGGACGGGGGCTGTCCTCATCCGGCGTCATCCAGCTGCCCATGCACGGACTTCCGAGAGACCGACGTTGATCGTGCTGTTCGACACGCCGGTGGTGGTGAACCGCACCCAGGTGACGTTCCGGGCGGTGAAGTCGACCGTACGCGCGCTGCCGTCATTCGGGAGCTCGCCCACGGCGACCTGGCTGCCGTCCGAGAACGTCAGCGTGCCACTCGTGATCTGGTCGTCACTGTTCGGACGGTCGTGCAGGACGATGCGTTGGAGCGCGACCGGCGTCGCCCAGTCCAGCTGCAGCCAGATGCCGGTCCGACCCCAGGGCACGGCCCACTCGGCGGTGTGGTCGACCGGGTGGCCGGACACGACCCCGTCGACGGCCTTCGCGACGGTCTGCCCGTCGGCCGGGTTGTCGGCGATCGCCGTCGGGGTCGCCGAGCCCGTGACGTCACGCAGGCCGGGAGCCGGGGTGGGCGTCGGGGTGGGCGTCGGGGTCGGCGTCGGGGTCGGCGTCGGGGTCGGCGTCGGCGTCGGCGTCGGGGTCGGCGTCGGGGTCGGCGTCGGGGTCGGCGTCGGGGTCGGCGTCGGCGTCGGGGTCGGCGTCGGGGTCGGCGTCGTGGTGGCGGCCGGTGCCAGCGCGCGGAACTCGGCCAGGCCGATGTTCTCCGTACCACTGCTCACCGAGGTCACCGTGAACCGGACCCACGTGACACTGCGCGCCGCGAACGTGATCCGCTGCACCGCACCACCATTGCCCAACGCCGGCACCGTGACACTCGAACCGTCCGAGAACGTCAATGTCCCACCCAGCACCTGGTCCACCGCGTTCGGCCGGTCCGCCAGCTCGACCGCGTCCAATGCCGTCGCCTTCGCCCAACCGAGCTGGATCCACGTCCCAGCACGACCCGACGGCGCGACCCACTCCGCCGTCGGCGCATCCGGGTACCCGCTCACGACACCATCGACCGCCTTCACGGCCGTCTGCCCGTCAGCCTGGTTCTCCGCACTCGCCGTCACCGACGCCGAACCCGTCACGTCCGTCCGCGACGGCGACGGTGTCGGGGTCGGCGTCGGCGTCGGGGTCGGCGTCGGGGTCGGCGTCGGCGTCGGGGTCGGCGTCGGCGTCGGGGTCGGCGTCGGGGTGGCGGCCGGTGCCAGCGCGCGGAACTCGGCCAGGCCGATGTTCTCCGTACCACTGCTCACCGAGGTCACCGTGAACCGGACCCACGTGACACTGCGCGCCGCGAACGTGATCCGCTGCACCGCACCACCATTGCCCAACGCCGGCACCGTGACACTCGAACCGTCCGAGAACGTCAATGTCCCACCCAGCACCTGGTCCACCGCGTTCGGCCGGTCCGCCAGCTCGACCGCGTCCAATGCCGTCGCCTTCGCCCAACCGAGCTGGATCCACGTCCCAGCACGACCCGACGGCGCGACCCACTCCGCCGTCGGCGCATCCGGGTACCCGCTCACGACACCATCGACCGCCTTCACGGCCGTCTGCCCGTCAGCCTGGTTCTCCGCACTCGCCGTCACCGACGCCGAACCCGTCACGTCCGTCCGCGACGGCGACGGTGTCGGGGTCGGCGTGCTGGAACCCACTGTGTACTGCCGGCTGAGCCAGGTGCTCTCCGGTCGGGCGGAACAGGCTTGCCAGGACGCGCAGGTCTCGCTGTCGTGCGCGGCGTACGTGAAGAAGGCGTCGGCCTTCGCGTTGGTCTCTGCTGTGGTCAGGTTGGCCGGCCGGTCCGCGATCGGGTACCCCAGGTACCCGGTGAAGTCGTGCGCCCCGCTGTACTGCTGCTGGACCTGGTCGGTCAGGTAGGCGACGGTGTGGTGGTCGCTGTGGTCGCCGTCGCCGTACTCGCCCTCGTGGTCGAGGGTGTGGATGTCCGTCGGCGTGAAGTCCTGCACGAGCCCCTGGAACGTCGCCCGGAGTTGCGCGAGCGTGTAGGTCGCACTGTGCAAGGCGCCGGCGACGGTGTGGATCGTGTCCATGTCACCCGTGTACAGGCGCTGGAGGCTCTCGTACCCGTTCGCCCAGAAGCCGTTGCCCTCGACGTTGCCGTCCGGGAGCTCCATGAACACCAGGCTGATCCGCGGGTCGGCGGTGAGCGTCTCGGTGTGCAGGGTCTTCCCCGCGACGGTGATGGTCCCGGTCGTCGACGCAGCGTCCACCCCGGCCATGCTCGCGTAGGCGGCCATCAGCCCGACCTGGCGTTCCTGCCAGTACCAATCGGGCCTGCCCGCATCGCCCGCGGTGACCACGACGGAGCGCACGCACCGCCCCGCTTCGATGTCCTCCCGAAGGTCGGTGCCCTCGAACAGCAGGTCGTCGTCGGGGTGGGCGACGACGTTGAGCATCCGCCCGGTGCTGCAGTCGGCGGTCGCGGCCTCGGCGGCCTGCCCGGCGGGGTTCGGCACGACGAGTGCCGTGAGGACGATCGCGAGCACGCCCGCGACGGACGCGGCGGTCGCCCGCCGCGTCCGTCGCGGTGCACCCGATCGGGGTTCAGTCGGTTGCATGACGCATGCCCTCCGTCGTGAGTTCGTACATCGTGGTCGTGCCCGACGACCAGACACGCTCCCAGTACGGTGAGGACGCCATCGCGGCGGCGAGTTCCTGGTAGTCGGCGTCGCTCTGGTAGCCGTACCGCTCGTCGTAGGCGCCGAAGGGCTCGGCGACCAGGGCGTAGTAGCCGGTGGCCGACCAGTTCTCGACCAGCTCCCGCGTCACGTCCGACACGTCGGCCTTCGCGTCGTAGTCGCCGGCCGGGTCGGGGTACGGTCCGAGGGCCTCGCGGGACAGGTAGCCCACGTCGAAGTACCGTGCTCCGGTGTTGCTCGGTACGGCGTTGGCGGAGCCGGTGAGCAGCATCACGGAACCCGCGGGCGCTGTACGGTCGTAGAACTGCGTGGCCTCGGACTGGCTCCGGGTCATCACGCGGTTCCAATCGAGCGAGGTCTGCCCGAACGCACCGATCGCGACGAGCGCCGCCACGGCTGCTCCGGCCACGGCGAACCGCACCGCGGACGGACGCATCCCCCGACGCAGGACCGCCCCGACCGGGGCGAACCGACCGGTCGGCATCGGGAGTGCCGCCGCCAGGACTGCGATCCACGGCGTCGCGAAGAGCACGACGCGGAAGATGCCCTCTTGGCCGTAGTTCGTGGCGACGAGCAGCGAGATCGGGCTCGCGGCGGTGACGAGGAGCGCCCAGTGCGTCCGGTCGCGCCGCATGAGCACGGTGACGAGGGCGATGAGCCCGAGCACCACGAGCGCGGCCGCCGGGATGTCGAACGCCAGACGCGTCACGAGCGGCTTCGGAAGGACGGTCATGTCGTGCGCGGGTGGCTGCACGTTGTCGAGCACGCGTCCGACCGCTGCGAGCGACAGGAACCGCCCGAGGATGTCGCCGTTCATCGCTGCGAAGCCCACCGCCGGCACGAGGACGACGACCGGGAGCCACCAGGGTCGGAGCATCCGGAACACGATGAGCGTGACGAGCGCGGCGACCGTCAGGTACGGCGAGATCTGGTGCGTCACGACGAGCACGATGCCGATGAGGGTGATCGCGATGATCCGCGAGAGCCCCACCCGCCGTGCCCGCGGCTTGGCGGCCACCGAGCCGTCAGCGGTCGTGGAGGCAGCGTCGCGCAGCGGTCCGGTGGCGAGCACGAGGATCACGATCGACATCAGGATGCCAGTCGACTGCGGCGAGAAGTACGTGGTGTTGAGGGAACCGGTCATCGCGGTCAGCAGCGCGGCGATCCACGGTCGACGGGTGCCGGGCAGCCAGTGGGCCGCGAGCACCCCGACCGCGATGGTGGTGCTGAACGCCAGCAGGACCGGCACCCACGCGGCGATGAGGATCGTGTTGACGATGCCGCCGACGTCGGCCACCCAGGCGGCGCCGGCGAACAAGCCGGACCACGTCTGGAAGATGTCCGCCGACGGGTTGGTCCCCCCGAACTGCCGGATGTACTCGACGACACCGATGTGCCGCGCGGCGGCGGTGACCGTGGGGACCCCGTACGTGATCGCCTGGGCGAGCTGCACGACGCCGCCGAGCACGACGACCGGCACGGCGAGCCCGCGGCCGCGCACCAGCGCGATGACCGCCGCGGCGACGACGATCGTCAGGCCGACGACCAGGCCGGGGCCGAGCGAGCCGAACAGTCCGGCGGGTACCGGGTCACCCATGTGGGTGAGCGCGGCGACGACCACGACGACGAGTCCGCCGAGCGAGAGCGCCGTCACGGTGCCGGTCGTGTTCCACCGGGGCCGCGGGGTCTCGAGCGGCACGAGACGCTCGCGACGGAGTTCAGCCAGGTCGCGCGGGACGGCGACGGCGATGGCCGCCGCGGTGAGCACGACGACACCGACGAAGGGCACGGTCGGTGCCCAGACGTGGAAGGTCGCCATGGTGTAGCCGATGCCGATCGTGCCGACGAGCGACGCGGTGACGGCGAGGACGGCGAACCGCGCGAGCGGCATCGGGCGGACGAGCAGCATCGGAGCGACCCCGAGGACCGCGAACAGGAAGACCGCGATGGCGCTCGCTCGCAGGCTGGGCAGCCCGAAGACGCTGCCGACGGCGGCGAGCACGAGCGTCAGGACGACGATCGCGGCGGCGCCGAGTCGTGCCGCCGGCCCCATCGACCCGCCCGGGGTCGGCCGTGCAGCACCCGTGGTGTCGAGGCCGCGCTGGAGCTCGTGGCGACCGTGTGCCGTGCGGTCGATGGTGCCCGCGCCGCCCATCCGTTCGCGGAGCGCCAGCAGTGGTGCGGTGAGCACCGAGCGCCGCTCGACGCCGCGCAACCGGCGCCTCGTCGCCACGAACTCCGCGTCGACGGCGTCGACGTCGCCGGATGCATCCGCCCCGGCGACGTGTGCCCCCGAGACGTCAGCAGCGCCGTCGCCCTGCTCGAGTCCGAGACGTGCGAAGGCGCTGATGGCCTCCGGCGCCGCGTCCACCGAAGCGGTCAGCGTGTCGCGGTCGAATGCGTTCTTGGTCATCCAGGCTCCGAGTCCGTGGCCGTGCGCGGCAGCGGCGGCGCGGAGTGACGCGACGTCGTCCGCCGATCGCTGCCAGGCGATCGCGGCCGGTTCGACGGCGATCGCGGATCCGGCGAACAGCAGTCGTGTGAAGAGGTCGAGGTCGTCGCCGCCGCCGACGCGGGTGCCGGGTCCGAAGGCGGTGTCGAACCCGCCGATCCGGAGCGCGGTCGCGCGGTGGACGGCGAGGTTCGCGCCCGTGCCGTAGGCCGAGGCGGCGAAGGGGTGCAGCGGGACGTCGTCGACGGGTTCGTCGAGCCGGAACACGCGGCGGCGAACGGTGCGCCCGCCGGGGGTCCGGTCATCGTGCCAGCGCTGCGCCGGTGTCCGGAGCTCGGCACTCGGCACGAGCCCGGTGACGCAGGCCACGTCGGGGTCCGACGCGAAGGCGCGGGCGATCGCGGCGATCCAGCCGGCGTCCACCACGGCACCCTCGTCCACGAACGCGACCACGTCGCCGGACGCGACGAGCAGGCCGGCGTTCCGGCCGGCAGCGAGGCCACCCTCGGGCGCGGGGATCGTGGTGATGCGGCGCCCGCCGATGTCGACCGTCGCCACGCCGCCGTCGTCCGCGCCGTGCGAGACGACGACGACGTCGAAGTCGGGGTGCCCGTTCGCGAGCACCGAGCGCATGGTCGTTCCGGCGGCGCCGTCCGTGCAGAGCACCACGGTGACGGACGGCAGCACCAGACCTGCTGCCGGCCGACGCTCGGGCACCGGCATCGGCCGGATCGCGCGCTGCAGTGCGCGCACGTCGATGGTGCCGCCGATACGACGGCGTTCGGTGATGTCCGCCTCGACGAAGCCGAGCGGTTCGCCGTGGTCACGGACCAGCAACCGGGCGCGGCGGTACCCGGTAGCGCCCTCGAGTGCGACGACGTCCCGGTGGCCGGAGGCGTGCACGTCGGCACGGTCGACCTCGCCGACCCAGAGCGCACCGTCCCAGGTGGGGACCAGCGGCCCGGTCACGATCGGCGAGATGACCATCGCCAGGGTCGCGCGGGTCACGGTGTCCCCACCGGCTGCGGCACGGGGGCCGTGGTGGCCGGCGTACGCACCACGACGGTGCCGAGCACCCGACCGACGGCGTACCCCGCGACGGTCGAGGCGACGGAGAGCGCGATGGCGTACGCCCGCAGGCCCCCGCCGCGACCGACCGCGCGGAGTTCGCGCAGGACGGCACCCGGGATCACTCGGGTCAGGTAGGTCGACTCGCTGGCGAGCGAGTCGCCGGTGCCGACACGACGGCTCAGCACGGCCTTCGAGATCCCCTCGTAGTAGCTGCGACGGCGCAGGTAGCGCATCGTCACGCGGTCCGGTGACACCCGGTGGGAGACGTTCGACCGCGGCTCGTGTCGGATCCGCGCACCCGGACGCGCCTGGGCGATGCGGATGCAGAGCTCGGTCTCCTCGCAGCCGAGCGGCTGGTTGCCGACACGGCCGATGCCGGAGCGGAAGCCGCCGGCGAGCAGGATCGCGTCACGGCGGAACGCCATGCTCGAGCCGATGACGTTGCGGACGTCGCCGGGGGTCTCGGGCAGTCCGCGGTACGAGCACCCGACGATCCAGAGCAGTTCGTCGGCGTACGGGCCGGCACCGGTCGCGGTCGGCCAGGACGGAGTAGCGCGTCCACCGACACCGACGACATCGGGGTCCTCGAGGGCGGTCAGCATGTGCCCGAGCCAGTCGGGGTCCGCTGTGGCGTCGTCGTCCAGGAACGCGACGACGTCGGCGTCGGTCAGGGCGACGCCGGTGTTGCGGGCTCCCGAGAGACCGCGGTCCTCGGTGTTGGGCACGACCCGGAGCTCCGGCCACCGCGCGGTGGCTCGGGCGAGGAGTTCGGGTTCGTGGTCGATGACGACGACGACCTCGGGAGCCTCGGGCTGGCGCTTCGCCGACTCGACGCTGTCCTGCAGGTCGCCCCAGCGCTGCTGGGTGTAGGCGCAGATGACGACCGCGACGGCCGTCACGCGACGTCATCCTCGAGGCCGACGACGCCGGACGCAGCGACGGCAGCCGCTGCGACGGGGGCGCCGATGGGTGCGGGCCCGGAGGTTCGGGCCGAGGCGTGCGGTGCGGCCGGTGCGGCGTGCGGTGCGGCGGCGAGCTGCTCGGCAGGGGGCATGACGCTCATGGCGGCACGGCGGACCTCGGAGCGGCCGATCGCCGCGCGACGACGTTCGTGCATGATCGACTTCAGGACACGGATGCCGTCGGTCACCGCGTTCAGGTTGCTGGAACCGTGCACACGCAGCTTCTCGTGGCTCGGCACCTCGCTGATCTCGAGCTCGGCGGCCGACCAGCGGCAGGTGAGGACGGTCTCGATCTCGAACCCGTCTCCCCACAGCATCGAACCGTCGGCCGGCTTCGGCAGCTCGGACGACAGCAACCCGATCTCCGGCAGGACGTCCGCCCAGAAGGCGTTGTAGCCGTAGCAGAGGTCGCTGTAGCGGGTGCCGAGGATGATGTTGCAGAGCATGTTCAGGCCGCGGTTGCCGAGGTTGCGGACGATCGTGATGTCGTCGCTGCCGCCACCGAGCGAGTACCGGGTGCCCTTCGCGACGTCGGCGCCGTCGACGAGCGCCTTGACGAACCGCGGGATCTCGTCGGGGTCCGCGGAGCAGTCCGCGTCGAACATCACGACGATGTCGCCGGTGACGGCTTCGAAGCCGCAGGCCAGGGCGTTGCCCTTGCCCTTGCGGGTCTGGTGCACGACGCGGATGTCGGGCATCACGCGCTGGGCGGCGGCGATGGTGTCGTCGACGGAGTTGCCGTCGACCAGGATCACCTCGTACACGGGCGGGAGCTTCGGGAGGATGATCTCGAGGTTCCGGGCCTCGTTCCGCGCCGGGATGACGACGGAGACCCTCGGGACTGCAGGGCGGACGGTTCGAACGGGCATGTGCGCGGTCCTGTCGGGTCAGGGTTGCTGTCGGGTTGTGCTCGTGGATGAGCTGCGCGTCCTCGGGAGACGCGGCGACGACGAGGGCACGTCGTCCGGTCGAGCTGCGGACGCGGGTGCTGCGCCGCCGGATCGCAGGTGAGTGGGTACTCTCCCCCGCGGTTCCAACCATCGCCGTGGCCGGCAGGAGGGTCAATGCGCGGTGCGGTCCCTTGCGGACACCCGGGTGCGGATACGGAAACCCGCAACGGTCGTGCGGGTGGGCGACCGGGCGCGGCGGGCAGCGGGTCGTGGACGCACCAGGCCACGGACGGGAGGCGCGCTACCAGCCGGCACCGCGCCTCCCGTCCGTGGCGTGGACCTTCTCAGACGCGCGCCGCGTCCTCCGTCGCGAAGGCGGCCCGCAGCGCGGTCGCCAGCTCGGCAACGTGCGGTTCCCGCAGCAACGACGTGTGCTCGCTCGCGATCCGCACCATCTCGGTGGGGCCGCGCAGCAGGGCGGACCAACCGGCGGCGTCCGGGTTGGCGTCGGCGAGCACGTAGGTGGCACGCCCGTGGAACGGCGTCGGGCGATGGCGCCTCGTGACGATCTCGGCCTGGTCGAAGAAGGCGTCGAAGTCCTTCTGTCCACCGTGCCGCAGCATGCCGGCGGTGTACGCGCGCACGCGCTTGGCGAACAGTGCGCCGTACGGCACGCCAGCGGGCAGGACCCGCTGGACGGCGCGGTCGAGCCCCCGCTGCACGGCGCGGACGGCGGTGTTCGGCTGCTCGCGCGGTTCCATCCGACCGAAGTGCAGGCGGGCCTGCTCGGACTTGGTGCGGGGCAGGTAGGTGTCCAGCAGCGCGACGTGCTCGACCTGCTCGCCACTCTCGGTGAGCAGCCGGGCGATCTCGAGCGCGACGAGTCCGCCGAGCGAGTGCCCGACGAGCAGGTAGGGGCCGCGGGGCTGCACGATCCGCATCAGGGCGAGGTAGCGGCGCGCGCTCCGCTCGATGTTCCAGTCCGGCACCCCGCGACGCTCGAGGGCGTGCTGCTGGAACGCGTACAGGTCGTGCTCCGGCAGGTGCCGCGAGAGCGGCAGGAACGTCAGCGCCAGGGCGCCGCCGCCCGCGAAGCAGAACACCGGTGGCCGGCCGGCCACACGCGCCTCGGAGACCTTGACGACGTCGGGGTGGCTCGGCAGCGCGCTCGTGCCACTCCGGACCCGCCGGGCGAAGGCGCGGAGCGTCGGGTGCTCGAGCACGTCCGAGGACCGCAGGTCGACGCCGAGGCGGTCCTGCACGACGGCGAGCATCTCCTCGGCGGACAGCGAGTCCCCGCCCAGCGCGGAGAAGTCCTCGTCCAGGTGCACGCCGCGCAGGCCGAGCACCTCGGCCCAGATCTGCCCGACCACGAGCTCCCACTGGTCGTACTCGCCCTCGACCATCTCGGTCTCGACGCTCGGTGCTCCCGGCAGCTCGGCGCGGTCGACCTTGCCGCGCTCGTTCCGCGGCAGTTCGGTCATCGGCACGATCGACGCCGGCACCATGTACTCCGGCAGACGGTCGCGCAGCGCCCGTCGCAGTGCGGCGGGGGCGGGCGTGCGGTGCCCGGCCCGGCCGACGACGTAGGCGACCAGGCGGGTGACGGCTGGCGGGTCGACCTGCGCGGTGACGACGGCGTCCTGCACCTCGGGGACCGCGCGGAGCGCCGCCTCGACCTCGCTCGGCTCGACCAGGTAGCCGCGGACCTTCACGGCGTCGTCGGAGCGACCGAGCAGCACGAGCCGACCGTCGGGGTCGAACCGCGCGAGGTCGCCCTGCCGCCAGGTGGGGGTGCCGGCGGGGATGCCGGACGGCACCTCGTCCTCGCCGCTGTGGCCAGCGCGTTCCGCGGTCTTCTCCGGTGCACCCCAGTAGCCGGCGGTCAGGCCGTCGGAGACGACGACGAGCTCACCGGTCTCCCCCGGAGCGGCCGGGCTGCCGTCCTCGCGCAGCACGAGCACGGTCTTTCCGGGCAGCGGCCAGCCGGCGGGCACGACGCCCTCGGGCACCGGGTCGCCGGGTTCGATCGGGCAGTACGCGACGCAGGCGGTCTCGCTCGATCCGAACGCGTTGAGCAGCAGGGTGTCCGGGCCGAGGTGCGGTCGCGCGGCGGCGAGGTCAGCCCCGGTGACGGACTCACCCGTGGTCATCAGGAAGCGCAACCCGCCGAGGACCGGTGCCGTCCCGGAGGCCGTCGCGTGCGACCCCGGAGCGGTCTGCGAACCGACGATCGAGCGCAGCAGGTGGGGCGTGCAGACGAGCACGTTGACGCCCTCGTCGACGAGCCGACCGAGCAGACGCTCGACGCCCAGGTCCCGCGGTTCGAGGAGCACGACGGCGCCGCCGCACAGCAGCGTGTCGAAGGAGAACAGGAGCCCCGCTGCGAACGACAGGGGCAGCACGACGCCGAGCCGGTCGCCGGGGCCCAGCCCGAGCGCGACCGCGTCCTGCTCGGCATTGGCGAGCTGTTGCCGGTGCGTCAGGACGACGCCCTTCGGCATACCCGTCGAGCCCGAGGTGAAGACGATGGCGAAGGGGTCGCGGCCACCCGGGCGGGGCGCCGCGCCCGCTGCGGTGTCGGCGGCCGCCGTTCCGGCTGCCCGCTCCAGCAACTCGCCGAGCGCGTGCACACCGCCGTTCCGCTCCGCGACGACGTCGGCCGCGAGCGTGGCCCGCTCGGCGTCCGCCACGATCTCGTCGACACCGGCGAGCCGCGCGACGTGTCCCAGCCGCGCGGTGGGCAGGTGGTCGTCGAGCACCACCACGGTCCGTCCGGCACGGATGAGCGCCAGGACCCCGACCACCGCCTCGGAGGTCTGCCCGGCCATGATCCCGATGGGCTTCGACGCGCCGCCGGCGGCGTCGCCCACCCCGGCGCCACTGCGATCGTCGGGTCGGAGTGTCTCCCCCAGGACCGTCGCCAACGCACGCGATGCCCGGTCCGCCTCGCCGAACGTGTACGGTCGGCCGTTGCCGGCGAGGGCGGCGGCCTCGCCGCGAAGCGCGACGACCCGGTCCCAACGGTCCAGGATCGAGTGGTCGCCGGCGGCCGGCACTGCGGCGCGGCGCGTCCAGGCGTGGGCGGTCGTCAGCGGATCGACGGAGGTCACGATGACACCTCGGGTGCTCGGAAGCGGACCACCGCGACTCCCGCGACGGTCTTCCGACCGTAGGACCGCTCGGTCGGAGCCGACGACACGGAGTACGCCCGGTGCGGGGAACCGCAAGCGGCCGGGAGGCCCGACATGCGTCCGGCGCACCCGGCCCGTCCTCGGGACAGCGGGGTCACCGCCCCCTGCGCGCCCCGTACGACGGCCGGCGACGGCCGTCGGGCATCGTGCGGTTCCGCGCAACCTCTGAGTCACCGGTGCTGCGGCGAAGGATCAGCCGTGTGTGGTCAGTGGATCCGCCGGGCGTCAGCGCGGGTGCGGCGTGTTCCCTGCGCCGCGTCAGCGGGCCCTTCGTCAGGAACGAGAACAGCCCCCGGGAGATCCCGAGGGCTGTTCATCAAGTGCTGGGGTACCTGGACTCGAACCAAGAACGACGGTACCAGAAACCGCTGTGTTGCCAATTACACCATACCCCAAAAGGCTTGGTCAGCCTTCTGGCCCGGTCACCCGGGGCACGATCAACTACTATACAGCATCCCGGGGGTCCGCAAGACCACCAACGAGGTCGCGGTGGACCGCGGCGGCCGTGGCAGCACCGTGGCCGGCGGCCACGATGAGCTGTTCCGGGCCGGGAGGGGTGACGTCTCCGACGGCGTAGAGCCCTGGCACGCTGGTCCGGCCGACCGGGTCGACCACGAGGAACCCCTGCGCGTCGCGTCGGAGCTCGGAAGACGGGTCGGGCGTGTCGTCGTCCGCCGACCGGCTCGTCGTGCACAGCCAGTCGAGGTCGGCGTGCCACGTCGGCCGCACGAAGCCACCGGTGCGGGGCTCCACGTGGCCGTCCGCGAGCCGGACCCCGGTCATCCCGGTCCGGTCCCCCTCCAGGTCATCGACGACGCGCTCGTCCACCACCACCCCCGCTGCCGCCAGACGCTCGCGGCCGGCGTCGTCGAGCGGTGCCACCCCGTTCGTGTACACGATCAGGTCGTCCGTCCACGCGGCGATGAGCAGCGCTCGGTCGACCACGTCGGCGGTCTCGCAGATGAACGCGAGCGGCTGCCCGGCCTTGTCGTAGGCGTCGCACTCCACGCAGCTGTGCACCGCGGTGCCGTAGAAGGCGCGGAGCATCGGCAGGGGCGGGAAATCCTCGCGCAACCCGGTCGCGACGACGACGGTCCGGGCACGCGCGTCAAGCTCGGTGCCGCGCCACGTGCCGTGCACCTGCCAGCCGTCGGTGTCGGTCGCTGGCGTCACCAGGTCCACGACGGACTGCACGACCGTCGCTTCCGGGTACCCCTCGACCTCGGTCCGCCCCAGCTTCCGGAGCTCGAGCGGCGAGATGCCGTCCCGGGTGAGGAAACCGTGCGATCGCAGGGTCGCAGCGTTCCGGGGCCGGTTCGCGTCGACGAGGAGCACGCTCCGCTTCGCACGCACCAGGTTGAGGGCAGCGCTCAGACCGGCCGGACCGGCACCGATGATCGCGACGTCGTGCACCACCGGTGCATCCGGGCTGGCAGTGCTGGCGGTGCTGTGCACGCTCGACCGATCAGCGGGCCGCGAGGGCGCGGAGCCGGTTCAGGGTGGACTCCTTGCCCAGGATCTCCATCGACTCGAACAGCGGCGGGCTGATCCGACGCCCGGACACGGCGACGCGCAACGGGCCGAACGCGACGCGGGGCTTCAGGAAGAGGCCGTCGATCAGGGCGGCGCGGAGCGCACCCTCGATGGACTCGGTCGTCCAGTCCTCGACGGTCTCGAGTGCCGCCGTGCCCGCGGTCAGCACCGAAGCCGTGTCGCCCTTGAGCGAGGAGAGGGCGTCGTCCTCCACCACCAGATCGGCGTCCGCGGTGAACAGGAACCCGAGCATGGCCGGAGCCTCACCGAGCAGCTGCATGCGCTCCTGCACGAGCGGCGCGGCCTTTGCGAGGACCGCGAGCTGCTCCGGGGTCGCCGGGTCCGCGATGTGGTCCGTCAGGTACGGCAGCAGCCGGGAGCGGAAGTCCTCGGGCGCCAGCAGACGGATGTGGTCCCCGTTGATCGCCTCGGCCTTCTTGTGGTCGAAGCGCGCCGGGTTCGGGTTCACGTCGGTCACGTCGAACGCCGCCACCATCTCGTCGATCGAGAACACGTCGCGGTCCGGGCCGATGGACCAGCCGAGCAGCGCGAGGTAGTTCACGAGGCCCTCGGGGATCATCCCGGCGGCGCGGTGGTGGAACAGGTTCGACTCCGGATCACGCTTCGAGAGCTTCTTGTTGCCCTTCCCCATGACGTACGGCAGGTGCCCGAACGCCGGGATCGACGTCGCGAGCCCGATCTCGTACAGCGCCTCGTACAGGGCGATCTGTCGCGGAGTCGACGACAGCAGGTCCTCACCACGGAGCACGTGCGTGATGCCCATGAGTGCGTCGTCGACCGGGTTCGTGAACGTGTACAGCGGCGCGCCGTTCGGACGGACGACCACGAAGTCGGGGAACGTCCCCTGCTTGAACGTGATCTCACCGCGGACCAGGTCGTCGAAGCTCAGATCGCGGTCCGGCACACGAAGACGCAGCGCCGGCGCGCGACCCTCGTCGCGGAAGGCCTGGCGCTCGTCATCGGTCAGGTCCCGCTCGTGGTTGTCGTAGCCCTGCTTCGGGTCGCGACCGGCGGCCCTGTTCCGTGCCTCCATCTCCTCAGGGGTCACGAAGGACTCGTAGACGTGTCCAGAAGCCTTGAGCATTGCGATGACGTCGTCGTAGATCGCCGTGCGCTCGGACTGCCGGTACGGACCGTGCTCGCCGCCCGCATCAACACCCTCGTCCCAATCGAGTCGGAGCCAGCGGAGCGCGTCGAGGATCTGCGCGTACGATTCCTCGCTGTCGCGGGCGGCGTCGGTGTCCTCGATGCGGAACACGAGCTTGCCGCCGGTGTGGCGCGCGTACGCCCAGTTGAAGAGCGCCGTACGGATGAGGCCCACGTGCGGGGTCCCCGTCGGGCTCGGGCAGAAGCGGACGCGGATTTCGGAGCCGGAGGCAGTGGTGAATGGCGCAGTCATGACCACACGATCCTACCGTGGCGCCTGACGCTCCCGATGGTCCCCGGTTCACGACGACCGCCCGGAAACGCAGAAAACCCCTGACCACGAATGGTCAGGGGTTCCCTGGTCTTGCAACGTTAAGTCCGGCGGCGTCCTACTCTCCCA
>NZ_JADKRV010000019.1 GCF_015351025.1 Curtobacterium sp. VKM Ac-1376
TCAGGTCGGAGAAATATCGAGTACGTCGCCACAGCACACCATCCATCAGGTGTTGCAACCACCGCAAGAACCCAAGGATCAGCTACCGGGCAGACCGCTTGATACTGCTCAGCCATCACGCAACACCGGACGAGCTTCAGGGCGGTACTCTTCGTCAGGAGTGTGAGTCGTCGAGGCCGGCGGCGGTCCACGCCTTCGAGCCGAGGATGATCGCGACATCACGCCCACAGTCCTGACAGGACGCTAGATCGCCCGAGGCCGCCCGTCCCCGCGGTTGCCTCGCCACCGGTCCTCTCGTACTGTTGCGCTCAATAGACGAACATCGTGTTCGTATAAAGAACGTCAGCACGGCGAAGTGAGGACATTGTGCAGTTTCATCACGAGGGGTACGTCTCCGGCGACCCGCGACGGCAGCCGGCGGCCGGGGCTGGGGTCGGCCGACCTGGCGAACTCCCGGACGCCGTCGATGTCCTCATCGTCGGCGCCGGTCCCGCCGGCATGATCGCCGCCGCGCAGTTGTCGCAGTTCCCGTCGGTCGTCACGCGGATCGTCGATCGGCGTCCGGGTCGTCTCGAGATCGGGCAGGCGGACGGCATCCAGGCCCGGAGCGTCGAGACCTTCCAGGCGTTCGGCTTCGCCACCCGCATCACCGAGGAGGCCTACCGGATCACCGAGATGGCCTTCTGGAAGCCGGACCCGGAGGATTCCTCCCGGATCGTACGCACCGCCCGTGTGCCCGACGATCCGCACGGGATCAGCGAGTTCCCGCACCTCATCGTGAACCAGGCGCGCGTCCTCGACTACTTCGCGGAGTACATGGAGAACGCTCCGACACGGATGCGTCCTGACCACCGGTACGAGTTCGTCGGACTCGAGGTGCACGACGACGATGAGTACCCGGTCACGGTGACACTCCGTGAGACCGAGACCGAGACCGAGACCGAAACTCCGACTTATACCGCGACCGGAACCACGACCACCCCGACCGGGGCGGAACGTGTGGTCCGCGCCAAGTACGTCCTCGGTGCGGACGGCGCCAGGAGCGGTGTCCGCGCTGCGATCGGCTGCACGCTCGCGGGGGACCAGGCGCAGCACGCCTGGGGTGTAATGGACGTACTCGCGGTCACGGACTTCCCGGACATCCGTACCAAGTGCGCGATCCAGTCGGGGTCCGGGGGTAACATCCTGCTCATCCCGCGAGAGGGCGGGCAGCTCTTCCGCATGTACGTGGACCTCGGGGACGTCGCAGCGGACGACGCGGGAGCGGTGCGTCGGACCTCGGTGGAGCAGATCGTGGCGCAGGCGAACGCGATCCTCGCGCCCTACACGCTCGACGTGAAGGACGTGGCCTGGCACAGCGTGTACGAGGTGGGACACCGCCTGACCGACCGGTTCGACGACGTCCGGCCGGAGGAGGGCAGTCGGGTGCCGCGAGTGTTCATCGCCGGCGACGCCTGTCACACGCACAGCGCCAAAGCCGGCCAGGGCATGAACGTGTCGATGCAGGACGGGTTCAACCTCGGGTGGAAGCTGGGCCACGTCCTCACCGGCCGGGCGCCCGAGTCGCTGCTGTCGACGTACTCCGCCGAGCGGCAGGTCATCGCACGCGACCTCATCCAGTTCGACAAGCAGTGGTCGTCGATGATGGCCAAGCGGCCGGAGGACTTCGACGACCCGAGTGAGCTCGAGGACTTCTACACCCGCACCGCGGAGTTCCCCGCCGGGTTCATGACGCAGTACGCGCCATCGATCATCACCGGCACGGACGAGCACCGGAGCCTGGCCGAGGGCTTCCCGATCGGCAAACGCTTCCGCTCGCCTGCAGTCGTCCGGGTCGCCGACGGCAACCCCGTCCAGCTCGGTCACCACCATCGCGCGGACGGCCGGTGGCGCATCTACGCCTTCGCGGACGCCGGTGGCACCGCGCTCCGGGAGTGGGCCGAGTGGCTGGAGCGCTCTCCGGAGTCCCCGCTGGTGCGGTACACGCCGGGGGACCATGACCCGGACAGCGTGTTCGACGTGAAGGTGGTCCTGCAGGAGGAGCACGGGGAGGTCGACCTCAGTGCCGTCCCTGAAGTGTTCCGGCCCCGCACCGGTCCGTTCGGCGTGGTCGACCACGAGAAGGTCTACGCAGCGGACCCGACGGACGACGTATTCGACGCGCGGGGGGTCGGCCGGAACGGTGCCGTCGTGGTGGTCCGACCGGACCAGTACGTCGCCCACGTGCTCCCGCTCACCGCGCGCGACGAGCTCGCCGCATTCTTCGCGCCGGTGCTGGTGCCCGTCGCGGAGCCGGTGACGAACGGCTGAGCCCGGAGCGGACCGCGACGCGTCCGTGTGCGGACGGGAGCCTCGGAGCCGGACCGGCACCGGGCCTCCCGTCCATCAGCTGGGCGCGTCTGCGCCGGTGGCGTGCCGGGGGACCGCACGGCGGTCAGTACAGTCGTCCTGATGGACAAGACGCCTGCAACTCCCGGTCGCCGCCCGACGATCTCCGAGGTGGCGAGAGCAGCCGGAGTGGCTCGCGCGACCGCTGCTCGTGCTCTCGGCGACTACGGCTACGTGAGCGACGAGGCGAAGGAGCGTGTGCTCGCAGCGGCGGCGAAGTTGTCCTACCGTCCGAACGAGCTCGCGCGCAGCGTCGCGTCGAAGCGGTCGCGCACGCTCGGGGTCATCGTTGCGGATGCTGCTGAGCCGTTCTTCGGTGAACTGGTCCGCGGCGTGTCTCAGGCGGCGCGGCTCGCCTCGTTCGACGTTGTGGTGGTGGACACGGGTGGCGATCTCGCGCTCGAGCGTTCGGGGGTGCGAGCTCTGCTCGACAAGCGCGTGGACGCGCTCGTGGTGGCGTCCGCCGAACCGCTCGACGGTCGGGCGCCGCACCTGCACGACGCGGTGCGTGACGGCGTCCCGATCGTCCTCGTCGACCGGGAGGTCCGTGGCGTGCCGGCGGACGTCATCGTCACGGACAGTCGCCGGGCGATCGCCGACGCCGTCGGGGAGCTCGCAGAGCTCGGCCATGAGCGGATCGCGCTCATCTGGGGGCCGGAACTCGCCGCGCCACCGCACACCACCGATGACCTCGTGGCGGCGATGCGCGGGGTGGTGTCGACGGGCGCGGACCGTGTGCTCGGGTACCTCGACGGTCATGCCGACCACAGCCTCCCGGTCGACCTGGACCTGGTGGCCCTGGTACCGGAGGACCGCGCTGCGGGCGAGGCCGCGATCATCGGCATGCTCGGCGGAACGCAGCGGCCGAGCGCGATCGTGGCCACCGACTCGAACGCGACCCTCGCCGCACTCGCGGCGACGAGGGCGGCGGGACTCCGCGTGCCGGGCGACATCGCGATCGTAGGGTTCGACGAGACGCCGTGGGCAGCGTTCACGGATCCGCCGCTGACGATGCTCGACCAGTCCGGCGAGACCGTCGGACGCGCTGCCATGGCGGCCGCCTTGCGCCGGATCGACGGAGACGAGGGCCCGCACTCGCGGAGCCTCGTCTCGATGACCATCGTTCGCCGAGGGTCCGTCGGCCCCCGCGAGGTGTGATTGGCTCGATCCGGTCGCGGAGCCTCGGTGGCCTGGTTCAGTCGCGTGCCGTGCTCACTTCGGCGAGCACGCGTGCCCGTTCTTCCCGCGCGACGACCCAGTACGGCGAGGCGCGGACCCGCCGGACGAGCGGACCTGCGAGGAGCGCGAACAGTACCGCGGCGGCCAGGAAGCACCCGGCGATCACCGGGAGTCGTCCGAGTGTGCCGGGTTGGAACGGGTAGACGCTCGAGAACAGCGTGTAGCCGGTCACCGCGGCACCGAGGAGGGCCACGAGGGTCGTCCCCCATTCGCGGAGCCGAGCGAACCAGACGATCGACGCCGCCGAGACGATCAGGTAGATCAGCGTCGTTCCGAACGCAGTGGTGGTCGTCACGTACGCGAACGCCGTCGCGTCGTCGAGTCCCGAGAACGCAAGCGGGACCCAGGCGACCAGGCACATCGCTGTGCCGAAGAGCACCAGCTTGGTCGGCACGTGGGTGCGGCGGCTCAGCGCGGCCCACGATCGAGGTGCGAGGCCGTCCCGGATCATCGCGAAGGCCACGCGGGCACCGCCGCCGAGGCAGGCGCTGACCGCGGCGAGGCCAGCGATCATGACCGTGCAGTTCATCAGGAAGGCGACGACGGTGCCGAAGTGCGCGGTCGCGAGCGTGAGCATCGGGACTCCCTGCGCGGCGAGCTTCTCGACGCTGCCGAAACCGACGAACTGGAACCAACTGGCGAACGTGTACGTGCAGCCTGACAGCAGCAGGGCGGTCCACATCCCACGCGGGATCACGCGTTTGTTGTTCTTCGTCTCTTCACTGAGCACGAGTCCGCCTTCGAATCCACCGAAGGACGAGAACGCCACGACGACGCCGAGGAACACCTGCGACGGCTGGTACCCGGTGAGCGAGAAGGCGGCCCAGACGTCTTGCCCGTGCATTGCCGCTGACGTCAGCACGACGACCCCGAGTGTGATGAGCGAGATGAACCCCAGCGTCTCGATGATCGCGATCACACTGGTGAACCACTTGACCGGGCCGAGAGCGAGCACCGTGGCGAGCACCGTTGCCAGGGCGGTGAACACCGGCCATGGCACGTCGACGCCGGTCAGGGTGTTGGCGGCGTTCGCCGCGAGCCCGCCGAAGTTCACTGCGATGCCCCCGCTCGAGAGCAGGAGCGTGAAGCAGTAGAGGAGTCCAACGACCACGGCGGTCCGCACGCCGGCGATCACGCCGGCCAGGAAGTAGGATCCGCCGGCCGATTCGAAGCGGCGGGCGAGGCGGACGAAGACATGGACCAGCAGCGCACCGGCCGCGATCCCGAGTGCGAAGGACACCGGGCCAGGGGTACGTGTCACGCTCGCCATGACTGCGGCCATGACGGCCGTCCCGGCGGTGGGGCCGGACACGGCGATCGGCTGTGCCAGGTTCCGGACGAAACCGATGCTGTTCGCGGCGAGTCGGAGCCCGTGCTCGTCCTGGTGCGCCGGGCTGGTGGAGGTCGGGGGTTGCGTCTTCGTCGACATGGTTCCTCGGGTCAGTGCGTACTTGGGTGGGGGGAGTGGAACGGGAGTGGGCGTCGTCCGTCAGCGCACGGTCGTGACCTGGCTGATGTGGCGGAGGCGTCCGGGTTCGATGCCGCGACGGCCGGCCGCGGCGACGCTGACGAGCTGCATCAGGGTGAACTCGAGGAGCGGCCTTGCCGCCGCCGGGACCTCGGGGAGGGTCAGGTTCTGACCGGGGCCGTCGACGTGGTCGATCCACGTCACGGCTCCGCCCCGGTCGAGGACGTCCTGGGCCAGCCGGGCGTTGAGCACACGGTCCTCGCCGATGCCGGCGAGGACGAACGTCCGCAGTGCCCCGTCGGCCAGCTCCAGGGGACCGTGTCGGAACTCGGCGCTGCCCATCGCCTCGATGGGTGTCTTCGCGGACTCCTTCACCACGAGGGCACCACCGCGAGCGGCGGTCAGCGAGGCACCGCGGGCGAGCGCGAAGAGGACGGTGCGGTCGAGATGCGCCTCGCGTAGCTCGCCCAGCAGCGCGGGCGACCGGTCAAGCAGGTCGGTCATGGCGTCGGGCGACGAGGCGAGCTCCGCTGTCACCGATCCGCCGAGCAGGGCGTCGCCGAGCCGGTGCAGGACGAGCGCGCCGTTCGCGAACCCCCCGGTCCCGGTGAACGCGGTGTTGGGCGTGCCGCACCACAGGGGCGCGACGATGTCCGCGGCCCGTGCGAGCGGTGACTGCTCGTCGTTCACGACCGCGACGAGTCGGGCACCGGTGGAGGGGACTCGCTCGAGCAGCTCGAGCACCTCGCCCGAGGCGCCCGAGTGCGAGACGACCACGAGCAGGGTGCCCGGACGGACCACCGGCCAGCCGTGCCCGAGCAGTTCGGACATCTCGAAGTGCCACGATTCGACCCCCCTCGCGGCGAAGCGCAGGTGCAGCGGCCAACCGGAGTGGTTGGATCCGCCCATCCCGGTGAGCACCACCCGGTCGATCGCGCCGAGGAGCCGCCGGGCGGCCGCGGTCGCGAACGGATCGGGGGCGTCGAGCGCATGGCGCAGCAGCGTCGGTTGGAGTCGGATTGCGTCGAGGTACGAGTCGGGGGCGTCGTGGTGCATGGTTGGAACGCTAACCGTGATGTTTGAAACGAACAAGCAGAAGCGAGTTACAAGTGTGTTTCAAACACCCACTGTTCGATCTGCACGCTCTTGTGGCACACTGCTCGGCATGACACACGGTGACTGGTGGATGGGCATCGATCTGGGCGGCACCAACCTGCGAGTCTCGGCCGTTGGGGCAGGCGGAGCCGTCCTGGCTTCCCGAGCGGAGGACGTCCTCCACCACACCGCCGACGCGGCCGGGTCGTTCGGGCAGGTGCTGGCCGCGGCAGCCAAGTGTGTCGCCGAGCTCGGCTCCGCACCTGTCGCTGCGGGCATCGGCGCGACGGGTCCTGTCGACGTCGGGGCGCGCTCGATCGACAACGACTTCACGCTGCCGCCGTCCCTCAACGGTCCGGTCGGGGCGGTGCTCGAGCGCGCACTCGGGATCGCTGTCGCCGCGATCAATGACGCCGACGCCGCGGCGCTCGCAGAGGCTTGGTGTGGGGTCGCGGCCGGCGCGCAGAGCTGCGTCTCGGTCACGCTCGGCACCGGTATCGGCGTCGGGCAGGTCCGGGATGGCCGCGTCGTCGAGGGCCGTGACCGCCGCCACGCGGAGGCCGGACACCACACCATCGACCACCGCGGACTCCGCTGCGCGTGCGGCGGGCGCGGTTGCTGGGAGCTGTCCGCGTCCGGGACGTCGATCGGGGTCGCCATGGAGCGGCTGACCGGTCGTCGTTGGCGGGGTGCGGACGTCGCCGCCGCCGCCCGCGCGGGCGATGCCGATGCGCTCGTCGTGTTCGACGAGTACGCAACCGCTGTCGCCGCCGGCCTCGGGAACGTGATCGCGTTCACCGAACCCGACGTCGTCGTGCTCGGCGGGGGCGTCACGGAGGACGCCGCGCTCTTCCTGCCGGCCGTCCGGGAGCGGCTGTCCGCGTGGTGGATCCATGACCCCGGCGCGGTCCGGATCGAGGTCGGCGCGCTCGGCTGGCGCGCCGGCTCCGTCGGTGCAGCGCGGGCGGCGATGCTCGTGTCCGGTGCGGGAGCACGCACCGCGACCGCGCTGACCGCTAGGAATGACCTGTGAAGCAGCGCGACCGGCACGAACGCATCCAGTCCGTCCTCGCCGAGCGCGGCAGCGTCCACGTCGGGGAACTCGCCGGTGATCTGGGCGTGTCCGAGATGACCGTCAGGCGCGACTTCGAGCGGCTGGAGTCGGACGGCGTCCTGCTGCGGGTGCACGGGGGAGCGGTGCCGGCGGTGTCCCGCAGCGCCGGCTCCCGGTTCGCCACGCGCCTCGGCGAGGACGAGAACGCCAAGCGGCGCATCGGTGCGGTCGCGGCGGGGCTCATCGGTGACGGCGAGACCGTTGTTCTGGACGGGGGGACGACGACGCTCCACGTCGCCCGGGCATTGGCGGCTGGCGGAGCGCGTCGCGTCATCACCACGGACCTGCACCTCGTCGAGGTACTCGCGGACAGTGCCGTCACGCTCGAGCTGCCGCCGGGGATCCTCCGGCCGCAGGAGCACGGGCTGTACGGCTCCGAGACCGAGGCGTACCTGGCGCGCTTCTACACCGACGTGTTCGTCCTCAGCGCCGCCGGCGTCGACGTCCGGGCCGGCGTCACCGAGCCCGACCCGGACGACAGTGCCGTGAAACGTGCCGCGATGCGCAACGCACGCCGGACCGTGCTGGTTGCAGACGTGTCGAAGATCGGTCGGATCGCCTACTCGACGGTATGCGCGCTCGCGGACGTGGATGTCCTCGTCACCAACGCCGAGACGGAACTGACACTCGCCGCCCGCGAGCTCGGTGTCGAGGTGCACGTCACGGCATGAACCCCGGATCGTCGAGGAGCGCTGCGACGTCCCGCAGGTCCGCGACCACTCCGTGCGCCTCCGCGAGCTGCGCCGTCGGCGTGATGCCTCCGGCATACCCGATCACGACCATCCCGGCTGCCCGCGCCGCGGCGATGCCGCTCCGACTGTCCTCGACGACGACCGTGCCGCCAGGTGGGTGGCCGACGGTCGCGGCGGCGTGCAGGTAGACGTCCGGCGCTGGTTTGCCGTGCTCGACGTCGTCGGCGCTGAAGACGTTGCCTCCGAAACGGGGGAGCAGACCGGTGAGTGCCAGGTTCCGTTCCAGGCGGGGCCGCGGTGCATTCGACGCGACCGCCACCGGCAGGGTCAGGGCATCGAGGAGCTCCTCGATGCCGTCGACGCTGCGCAGGTCGCGCTCGAACGCGGTCCGGAAGCGGTCCTCGAACTGCGTCTCCCACCCGGCGGGCAGGTGCAGTCGGGACGCGATCTCACTGCGGTAGTGCTCATCTGTCGTCCCGAGGAACCGGTCGAGGAACTCCTCGGGAGTGATGTCCCACCCGAGTTCGCGGAGGATCTGGACGTCGATGTCGACCGCGATCCGCTCACTGTCCACCAGGACGCCGTCGCAGTCGAAGACGATGAGTTCAGGGCGGCGCATACGGACCTTCCGGAGAGATGAAACACGATTGTAACGCGCCTGTATCCTTTTTCGAACAAGCGCTCAATAAAGTAGCCGCATCGACGAGGATCGGAACCGAGCATGACCATCGACACACCCGCCACTCCGACGGTGGACACCGCCCTGACGGCGCTCCACCCCCTCCGCCCCCTCGCTGCAGCGGAGATCGACGCCGCGCGCAGCGTGCTCTCCGACGCGGGGCTGGTGTCGGCATCGACACGCTTCTCCTACGTGATGCTCCGTGAACCCGACAAGCGAGACGTGCTCGCCTTCGAGGCTGCGCTCGCGAACGGCACGACGCCCGAACCGCTGGTTCGTGAGGTGGGCGCGCTGCTCACCGACCTCGACACCCTCCGTCTCACGCAGGTCGTCGTCGACCTCGCCGCCGCCGCGGTGTCCGTCCGGAAGGAGCTCGACAGCGCTGTCGACGGATTCGGGCCGACCTTGGACGAGGACTTCGTGATCGCGGATGAGATCGTCAAGTCGGACCGGGTATGGATCGAGGCGATCGGGCGGCGCGGCGTGGTCGACCTCGACACGGTGCGGACAGTGCCGCTGTCGGCCGGTGTCTTCGGGTACGAGGACGAGGTGGGCCGCCGCGTGTACCGGGTGCTCGCGTTCCAGCAGCTGTACCCGACCGACTCGGCGTGGGCACACCCGATCGACGGCGTCGTCGCACACATCGACATCGACGCGCGCAGGGTCCTGCGTGTCGTCGAGACGCCGATCGAGCACGTGCCGCAGGAATCCGGCGATTACCTCGACCCCCAGGTGAGCGGGCCGGAGCGGACGACTCTGAAGCCGATCGAGATCACCCAGCCGGACGGAGTGAGCTTCACCCTGAAGGACGGCGTTCTCGCATGGGAGGGCTGGAAGGTCCGCGTCGGCTTCAACGGCCGCGAGGGACTGACCCTGCACCAGCTCTCCGTCACTCAGGGTGAGGAGACGCGGCCCGTGATGTACCGCGGGTCGGTGTCCGAGATGGTCGTCAACTACGGCGACCCCACCCCGACGCACGCCTGGCAGAACTACTTCGACGTCGGCGAGTACCAGTTCGGGCGCCTCGCGAACTCGCTGGAACTCGGGTGCGACTGCCTGGGCGAGATCACCTACGTCGACGCGGTGGTCGTCGACGACCACGGCCAGCCGAAGACCATCCCGAACGCGATCTGCATCCACGAGGAGGACTACGGCGTCCTCTGGAAGCACCGCGACGACTTCGCCGGGACCTCCGAGACCCGGCGGCAGCGGCGACTCGTGGTGTCGTTCTTCGTCACGGTCGGCAATTACGACTACGGCTTCTACTGGTACCTGTACCTGGACGGCACGATCCAGCTCGAAGGCAAGGCGACGGGGATCGTGTTCACCTCCGGTCACGACGGGGAGAACGAGTACGCGACGCCGCTCGCCCCCGGCCTCGGTGCACCGGTGCACCAGCACCTGTTCTGCGCACGGCTGGACATGACCGTCGACGGCACGAAGAACCACGTCGACGAGATCGACGTGGCACGGGTGCCGGTCTCCGCCACCAACCCCTGGGGCAACGCGATCACCAGGACGCGTACCCGCCTCAGGACGGAACGGCAGGCCACGCGAGACGCGGATGGCGGGCTCGGTCGTGTCTGGTCCATCGAGTCGGACGAGCGCACGAACCGGGTGGGTGAGCCCACGGCGTTCGTGCTCTACCCCGAGGGCAAGCCCACGCTCCTCACCGCCGACGACTCGTCATCGCGGAAGCGCGCCGGTTTCGCCGGACACCACCTCTGGGTGACGAAGTACGACCGCGACGAACTGTGGGCAGCCGGATACACGGTCAACCAGCACCCCGGCGGCAACGGCCTTCCGGCATACGTGGCAGGCGACCGCAGTGTCGACGGCGAGGACATCGTCCTGTGGCACACCTTCGGGTTGACGCACTTCCCGCGGCTCGAGGACTGGCCGATCATGCCGGTCGACTACGCGGGTTTCACGATGAAGCCGCACGGCTTCTTCGACCGGAACCCCACGTTGGACGTTCCGGCCTCGTTGTCCTCCCACGGTTCCTGCCACGCGGACGGGCACCACGACGCGCAGGTCCAGGAGCCCGGCGGACACGGTGCGCCGACCGCTGGCCACGGCGACCACCAGCACTGATCGTGGGCGTCGAACTGGCGATGCTCGCCCCGCCGGCGCTCTCGTTCTGCTGCGCCGCCGGTGTGCGTCCATCGTGGCGCTCCGTACTACCGGCACTCGTCATGGTGCTCGCCATGGCTGCCAGTGCGGTGGCGGGCATGTCCGTCCGCTTCGGTGTGCCTCCTCGCGGCGGCGGTCACCCTGCTGTCCGCGCCGGTCGCGCTGCGCCGTCGCCAGGGGGCGGTCCACGCGATGGACCTGCACCGTGCGCTCTCCGCTGTCGTTATGGGGGCCTGCTCGTCGGTGCGAGCGGCGACCAGATGGCGGCAGTGGGCGGACACCTGGGGAGCCTCCAGACCGTCGTCGTCGCCGGCATCGCCGGCTACCTCGTCTTCTCGGCAGTGTTGGTCGTGCGGACCATCGGTCACGGTCGAAACGACCTGGAGGCACCGATCGCGTCGGGCGGATCGGCGCCGGTCCGCCGGCGGGTCTCCTCGGTGATGCTGCTCAGCGTTGTCGAAGTGACCGCGATGGCGGTCAGCGTTGCGTGGATGGCGTCGATGTGACCCTCGTTCGCCAGGGGAGGAGCACCGTGTCGACGACGGCACCGTGCTCCTCCGACGTCGTGGAACCCGCACCGAGCACCTCGGCGACCTGCTGACCGGACGTCACCGACGCCAGGAGATGCACGATCCGTTCCGTGGGGGTGGCGGGGTCGAGTTCGCCGTCCTCCACCGCCTCGTCGAGGGCGAGCCGGATGCGGTCCCACCACACGGTCTCGCCGCCCATCCGTGCGGTGAGGAGCGGGCGGGTGGCCGCCCGACCCCAGAAACCGACGATGACCGCGGCTTCGTCCCGGGTCTCCTTGTCGAACGGCAAGACCTCGTGGACGACCGCATCGAAGAGTGCGAGCCCGCGGAGGCCGCTGCTGGCACGCTCGATCCGAGCCGTGGTGTTGTCGATCGTCCTGATCGCGGCCGCCTCGACGACCCTGTCGAAGTTCCGGAAGTAGTGCCAGATCGCACCGGACGCGACGCCGAGCTCGTCCGCCAGCGCCCTCGTCGTCGCCGCCTCGTAGCCGTCACGCGCGACGATCCGCAGGAAGCCGTCGACGATCTCGGCGCGGCGCTGGTCATGGTCGACGATTTTCGGCACGTTCCGATCCTCCCAGCCCCGCGGGGGCCCGTCGCGCCCCTCGCTCGTCCCATCGAAGTCGAAACGGAGAGCTTACAGAGACCACACGTCTTCCGAACACATGCTCAACAACGTCGAGGCACCCAACAGGCGAGGAGCCGGCACATCCCACACCGCCGTCGACACCACTCCAGCGACCACCAATCAGCATTCCGCTCGCAACGGCGGCGGTGTCCCCTTCGACCACGTCGCCGCGGGTGTCATCGTGCTGCTCTTCGCCGTCGGGTCCACGGCCATGACTCACCACGTCAAGGACGCTGGTGCGTTGTGTCGTCCATCGGCGCGGCTCTGGGGAAGGCGACCGGCACCGCTGCGGCCTTGGCTGCCCGCTTCACGTACGTCGCCATCCAATCCGCAATCGCGTGTGTGCTGACCTTCCGTAACGTGGTCGCTCGGTCCGGCCACTACCGAACCCGTCTGATCAGATCGAGGCGGTGTTCGGACTTCAGCGTTCAGCCCTCGCGGTGAGCTCGGGCGAGGCGCTTCCCGCGGCACCCTCAGCTGGCCCGGTCGACGGGGACTCGGACAACGCGCGCCGTGCGGTCCGCAGCGCGAGGGTCGCCGCGCCCTCGGCGCCGGCCCGTCCTCCGACGGCCGCGGTCGCCAGGGTCGTGTACCCGTTCAGCTCGTCGAGACGCTCGGCGGCGGCGGCGAGGAACGCGTCCCGACGCCCGACGGAGCCGCCGAGGACCACGAGGCCCGGGTCGACGACGGCCGCGACGAGGGCGGCGAGGTCGCCGAGCGACGAGCCGATGCGCCGGACCGCCATCCGGGCGTCGTCGTCGACGGCGGAGGCCGCGAGCAGGTCGTCGAGGCCGAGCGGGCCGCCGTGCGCCAGGAGTCCGGCTGCCCCGAGGCGTCGCTCGAGACCGAGAGGCTCCGGGTCCGTGTCCGGGCTCCAGGGGTGCGGCGCGAAAGCGATCTCGCCCGCCGCGCCGTTGACGCCCCGGACCAGCGCACCGGCGAGCACGAGCGCGGCGCCGATGTGTCGCCCGACGTGCAGGTACGCGTACGTGTCCACGCCGGCGGCGCTCCCCGTCTCGCCCTCGGCGACGGCTGCGCAGTTGACGTCGTTCTCGATCGCCCAGGCGCCGTCAGCCGCGATCAAGGGGGTCATGCCGGCGGTCAGCCCCTCGACGTCGAACCTGTCCGGGTCAACCGGAACGCCCGGGCGCCGGGCCGTCCCGGTGGCGAACGACGGGACGGCGGCGACCACCGCGCGGAGAGGACCGTGCGCATGCAACCGGGCGACGAGGTCGCGGGCCGTCCCGATCGCCGTCAGCACCGTGGCCGGGGCATCACGACGACCGTGGTCGCGGGCGTGACGGTCGGCAGCGAGGACCGATCCCGCGAGGTCCCGTGCGACGACGGCGACATGGCCTGCCCCGACGTCGATGCCCAGCACCCAACCGGCGTCGGGTGCGACGCCGAAGATGGTCGCAGCGCGTCCGACCGTGCCGCCGACGACCCGTAGCGGCACGACCAAGCCGAGCGCCTCGAGCTCGAGGAGCGCCGTGCGGACGGAGGGGCGGGTGACCCCGGTCGCGGTGCTGAGCTCCGGACGTGTCGCCTCGACGGCGGTGAAGAGCGCGCGGAGGACGAGGCGGGCGAGCGGGGACGGCACGCGTTCATCGTGCCACCTCCGGGCTTGCGGCGAAGCCTTTGGAAAAGGTAATTTGCTTTTTCAACCTCTTGGAAGGCAAACATGATCGAGTTGCAGCCCTTCTCCCGCACGCCCTTCGCTGACGTGGTCCGCGCCGAGCCGACGATCCTCGCCGAGGTCGTCCAGACGTTCCCGGAGACGCTCCGCGCCGCGCCGCTCGACGATCTCGTCCGTGCGCGAGACGTCCTGTTCGCCGGGATCGGAGCGAGTCATGCCGCACTCGCCGCCGCGGTGCACGTGCTGCGCACCGCCGGGGTCCGGGTGCACCGGAGCACCTGTGCTGACCTCCCGGCCGGGTCAGCCCTCGCCGACGCGGTGCTCGTGGTGTCGCAGAGCGGCCGCAGCACCGAGACGCTCGCCGCGCTCAGGGCCGCGCCGGCCGGACATCGCTGGGCGCTCACCAATGCGTCGGTGTCACCGGTCGGCAACGCGGCCGACGTCGCACTGTCGCTCGGCGGGCAGCCCGACAGCCTGGTCTCGAGTGCCGGCTACACGGGGACGGTCGCAGCACTCGGGCAGCTGGTCGACCGCTGGACCACCGGGTCCGTCGCCGGCTCTTGGGGTGCCCTGCCGGAAGTCATCGTGGAAGCCGTCGACCGGTCGCGCGCGGTTGTCGAGGCGTTCGCCGACCACGTGGCATCGGTCGCCGCGGTCGACGTCGTCGCTTCGTCGGCACTCGTCGGCGCGGCGGAGAACGCCGCGCTCCTGCTGCGGGAAGGGCTCGGCATCCCCGCCACGGGCACCGAGACCCGCATGTACCTGCACGGGCCGCTCGTACCCGGTCGGAACGTGGCTCGCGTGCTCATCGGTGACGATCGCGAAGGGCGACTGGTCGGTGAGCTGCCGGACCCCGACACGTCGGTTCTCCTGTTCACCGGGCCGGCGCTCGCGGCGCGAACGCCGTTCCACGTCGTGCTCCCGGACCTCCCTCCGGCGCAGCGTTCGATCGTCGCGACCGTGGTCCTGCAGCACCTCGTCCTGGCGGTCGGGGAGCGGATCGGCCGCGGCGTCCCGACGACCCTCGACGAGTTCCCGACGACCGACGACACGAAGGTGGGCATCAACGTGGAGCTGGGACGGTGATCGGGGCACCGGTCTTGGTCGGCGTCGACCTGGGCGGGACCAAGATCACGGTCTGCGTCGAGACCGCGGCCGGTCGGACCGAGCGGTCCTGGCCCTCGTCGGGTCTCTTCGACGTAGATCTGGGCCAGCGCGGCCGACGTGTCGCCGAGCTGATCGCATCGGTGCTCGTGACCGTCGAGGCCGGCAGCTCGCCGCGCGTCGGCATCGGGGCGCACGGGTGCGACAGCGAGGAGCAGTGCGCCGCTCTGGCGGCGGGCGTGCGCGCCGGGCTCCCTGGCGCCGTCACGACGGTCGTGAACGACGCCGAACTGCTCCCGCTCAGCTCTGACGAACCGGCCGTCGGCGTCGTCTCGGGCACCGGCAGCATCGCGGTCGGACGAAGTGCGGACGGTGAGCCGATCCTCGCGGGCGGCTGGGGGTGGTTGCTCGGGGACGAGGGCGGCGCGAGCGGGATCGTCCGGGAGGCTGTGCGTGCAGTCCTCGAAGCCGTGCAGCAGGACCCGACCGATGTCGATCCGCTCATCGAAGCCGTTCGGACGGCGTTCGACGTCCCATCGGTGGCGGACCTCCCGGAGCGCGTCTCCACGATGCCGCCCGACGAGTGGGCCGATCGGTGCCGGGTGGTCTTCGCCGCCGCGGATGCCGGGTCCGTCCGGGCGCTGCGGGTCATCGACGACGCCGCTGACCACCTCCTGCACCTGGTGCAGACCCTCCGTCGACGTGGAGTCGTCTTCGGCGCGGTCGTCGCGGCCGGGAGTGTCGTGGTCCGGCAACCGCGACTCGAGCGGGCGTTCCGGGAACGGCTTAGGCTGCTGGATGCGCCGGTGCGACTCGTCGTCCTCGATCGGGCCCCGGTGCTCGGTGCGCTCCGCCTGGCGTCCCGCGGGAGATCGAGCAGTCGCTCAATATCTTTGACCGCGGTCGGTGAGGCGGGGTAGCCTCCTCTCCATCGAGCGGGACGACGGAGTCCGCCGAGTGAGGTGCACGTGAAGCAGACGACCAGGACCGCCGACGCGCACGCGGTCTCGACGACCCGAGACCCGGGTCTGTTCGCGCAGGCCGTCACAGCGGCTTTCGTCCCCCTGCGGGTCGAGCGTCCGCAGCACGGCGCGTTCTGGGGGCGGCTCCGGTCCGGGCGCGCGGCCGACCTCAGTGTGACCGAGGTCGTGGCCCAGCCGCACAGGGTGGTCCGGGAACCCGAGGGCGTGCCGAACGAAGTCGACGGCTCGTACAAACTCAGTCTGCTGCTCGCCGGCCGGGCGATCATCGCCCAGGACGGCCGTGAAGCCGTGCTCAGCCCCGGCGACCTGACCCTGTACGAGACGAACCGGCCGTACCTCCTGGAGACGGATGAACCGTTCTCGATGGTGGTCCTGATGTTCCCTCGCCGCGGGCTCGGGCTCCCGCGTCACCGCGTCGACGAGCTGACCGCGGTGCGAATGGGAGGCGAGGCCGGCGTCGCCGACCTCGTCCGTCCCTTCGTCGCCCGGTTGCCGATGCACCTCGCCGACCTGGACGGACCGGCAGGTGTCCGGATCGCCCACAGCACCGTCGAACTCGTGTCGACGCTCGTCGCCGAACGGGCCGGCCCCTCGCCGGATCCCCGTCGCGAGCTCGTCGAACGCTGCAAGCGCTGGATGGAGGACCGGCTGTCGCATCCGGACCTGGCCCCAGGTTCGGTCGCCGCGGCGCACTTCGTCTCCACACGCCAACTGCACGCGCTGTTCCACGAACAGGGGGAGACGGTGTCCGGATGGCTCCGCGGACGACGGCTCGAACGCTGCCGGGCGGACCTGCTCGACCCCGCCCTGTCAAACCAGCCGGTCGCCGCTATCGCGTCCCACTGGGGCTTCGTCGACCCGACGCACTTCAGCAGGCTCTTCCGCGCGACCTACGGCTGTCCGCCGCGGTCCCTCCGCACCCGTCCGGCCTGAGGGCGGATCGCGGCGCTGTCAGCCGTGAGGGTCGCGTCGTCGAGTCCGTCGCCGACGATCGGGACGCTCGCCGTGACACCGTGGCCGATCTGCTGGTACACATCGGGCCGTGCGCGCCGCAGCCACAGACCGTACCCGACCCCGAAGAAGGCCGGGACGACGGCGATCGCCGGCAGGAGGAACGACGCGGCGGTCGGGGGAGCCGCGGGGTCGCTGGTCAGCAACACCGTGAAGTTGACGACGATGAGCACGAAGACGGTGAACAGCGCGACCGCTGAGACGACCGGCGCGACGACCGCTTGCCAGACCCCGACAGGGTGGTCGTGTCGTCGGAAGTACCCGATCACAGCGACGCTCGTCACCGCCATGAGCAGGACCAGACCGAGGGCCCCCGCGTTCGTGAGCCACGAGAACAGCGTCAGCACCGGGAAGAGCGCGGCCGGAGCGCCCTCGGGCGGTGTCCAGGCTGTCCCGGCGATCGCGAAGGCGACGACCACGACCAATGCGAGCACCGTCTGGCAGACCGAAGCGAACCAGGGCGCTCCGCTGGTCGAACGGACCTCGGCGAGCCGGGCCGGGAGCACGCCCTCGCGTCCGAGTGAGTACCCGTAGCGGGCGACCGCGTTGTGGAAGCTGACGAGTGCTGCGAACAGACTCGTCAGGAAGAGCACGTGACCGACATCGCCGACGACCCCTCCGAGGTGTTTCGCCAGGAACGTGAAGACCAGGTCCGGCCCCTGCCTGGCGGACTCGTCGACCACGGCGCCGACGCCGGTCCCGACGATCATCGCCCACGACGACAGCGCGTAGAAGACCGCGATGATGCCGACAGCCACGAAGGTCGCGCGACCGACCGTCCGCTTCGGGTCCTTCGCCTCCTCCCCGTAGATCGCGGCGCTCTCGAAGCCCATGAAGGCCGCGATGCCGAACGCGAGGACGGCGCCGAACCCCTCGACGAAGAGGTCCTGCGGACCGAGCGGTGCGGCCGAGCGACCCTCCGGTGCGACGATAAACCCGCCGACGTCGAACGCGATGACGACGACGAACTCCGCCGCCACGAGCACGCCGAGGACCTTGGCCGACAGGTCGACGCGGTTGACGCCGAGGACGCCGACGACTCCGATGCACACGACGACGCCGACCCACCAGGGCACGTCGAGGCCGAGCCACGTCGCCAGGAGTGACGACACGGTGTACCCGAACATGCCGTAGATGCCGATCTGCATCATGTTGTACGAGATGAGCGCGGTGATCGATGCGCCGACGCCGGCCGGCCGGCCGAGGCCCTGCGCGATGTACGCGTAGAAGGCCCCGGCGTTCACGACGGTGCGGCTCATCGCGGCGTACCCGACCGCGAACAGTGCGAGCACGACGCCCAACAGGACGTAGGCCAGCGGCACGCCCAGTACCCCGGTCACCGCGAACGTCGTGGTCACGCCACCGGCCAGGACGGTCAGCGGGGCCGATGCGGCGATGATCATGAACGTGATGGCGGGGACGCCGAGCTTTCGTCGATCGAGCCCGGTGTTCGTACTCGTACTCGTACTCGTACTCGTACTCGTTGCACGTGTGATGTCGTCCATCCTGGTCCTCCTCGTCGAGTCGGGACGGTGTCCTGGTCATCCTCCCGGCGGCGACGCCGGGCACGTTCGGCTCACCGCGCACGGTCCTTGACCACGCGCGCACGCCGACCGATGCCCGCGTGACGCGTGGTGGCCAGCGACGGAAGATTGCGTCGACACTGCAACGAGGAGGTTGTCATGACGACGACGACGTCGACCATCCTGGAGTCGATCACGGTCCCCGCGGACCACGGGAGGGCGATCCCCGACGCGGCAACCCGGGAGACCATCGGGCACGCCCCGGTCCACGACCCCGCGCACCTGGACACCCTCGTCCGGCGGGCGCGCAGCGCTCAGCCTGCCTGGGCCGCGCTCGGGCACGAGGAACGCTCGCGCGTCCTGAACGCGATAGCCACGGAGATCGAGGCGAGCGCCGAGGAGCTCGCGGTGATCCTGTCCCGCGAGCAGGGCAAGCCGCTCGACGGTCCGAACGCCCGGTTCGAGATCGGTGCCGCGGCCGTGTGGACCCGGAGCGCGGCCGACATCCCGCTCGAGCCCGAGGTCGTCGTCGACGACGGTGGGCAGCGCGCCGAGGTGCACCACGACCCGCTCGGGGTCGTCGCTGCCATCGGACCCTGGAACTGGCCCGTGATGATCGCGGTCTGGCAGATCGCCCCGGCACTGCGCATGGGCAACACCGTCGTCCTCAAACCGTCCGAGTACACGCCGCTCTCGGTGCTCGCACTGGCCGAGGTCTACAACCGTCACCTGCCAGAGGGCGTGCTCTCGGTGATCGTCGCCGACCGGGGCATCGGATCGGCCCTGACGAAGCACCCGGACGTCGACAAGATCATGTTCACGGGGTCGACGGCGACGGGGCGTCGCATCGTCGAGGCCTCCGCCAGCAACCTCGCACGACTCACGCTCGAGCTCGGCGGCAACGACGCCGGCATCGTGCTCCCCGGAGCGGACGTTGCCGCGATCGCAGACGACCTCTTCTGGGGGATCTTCATCAACACCGGCCAGACCTGCGCCGCACTGAAGCGCCTGTACGTCCACGACTCGGTGTACGACGAGGTGGTCGACGCACTCGCCGAGCGTGCGCGGACGATGCCGATGGGCAACGGTCTCGTCCCAGGGAACGTGCTCGGCCCGTTGCAGAACCAGCAGCAGTTCGACATCGTGTCGCGGCTCGTCGAGGACGCCCGTGCTGCGGGCGGTCGCGTCGTGGCCGGTGGTGAACCTGCACCGGAACTCGGCCCCCTGTTCTACCGCGCCACCGTCGTCGCCGACGTCGAGGACGGGACATCCCTGGTGGATGAGGAACAGTTCGGGCCAGCGATCCCCGTGCTGCGCTACCACGAGGTCGACGACGCAGTCCGCCGGGCGAACGCGTCCGAACAAGGTCTCGGTGCCTCGGTCTGGAGTGCAGACCGCGACGAGGCGCTCGCGGTCGCGAAGCGCCTGGCCGCCGGCACCGTGTGGATCAACAAGCACGGCACGCTCGACCCGCGCGTGCCGTTCGGTGGGACGAAGGCGTCGGGCTACGGGCAAGAGTTCGGCGTGGCCGGACTGAAGGCCGTCGCCGCACCGAAGGTCATCGCGTACTGAGGATCCGGCAGTGCCCGGCACCGGCGACGGTGCCGGGCACTGCCGCGTACTGGGGCGTCGCGGTCACAGCTCCGCGTGCGCCTCGAGGAAGCGGTAGACCTCGGCGTCGTCGACGCCGGGGAACCGGCCGGTCGGCAGCGGCGCGAGGACGTGTTCCCCGAGCCTGGCGCTCGGCCACACTCGGTCGTGCCACCGCGCCTCGAGCGCAGCGGCGGGACGACGGCAGCAGGACGGGTCCGGGCAGGTCGACCGTTCCCGGTTCGTCGTCTCACGACCACGGAACCATTTGGCGTGCGCGAACGGGGTCCCGAGAGTGATCGAGAACTCATCGTCGTCCGTGCCGGTCTGCGCGCTGCACCAGAAGGTCCCGCGTGGAGTGTCGGTGTACTGGTAGTGCTCGCGGGTCCGGTTGCGGTGGGCGAAGGCCGTCCTGGCGGCCGACCTCGCGCAGATGACCTGCCCGACGATCCCGCCGCCCGCGTCGGTGGGCAGCTCGATGCCGTCGTTCTCGTAGCCCTTGACGATTGCACCCGATCGCCTGACGCGGAGGAAATGCACGGGGAGGTCGAGGAACCGGGTCGCGAGGCTGGTGAACCGGTGCGCCGCCGTCTCGTGAGTCACACCGAAGGCGTCCCTGAGGTCTTCGAGGGCGATGTCTCTGCGGTCCTTCGCCGCGCGGAGGAACGGCACCGCGGTGTCCCGCGGCACAAGGCACGCCGCAGCGAAGGTCGTGATCTCGATCCGCTGACGCAGGAAGTCGGCGTAGTCGACTGGCTCGCGGTGCTCGAGCAGCCGGTGCGCCAGCGCCTGGAGCGCGAGGCTCCGGAGGCCGTGGCCGCCCGGTGTCGATGCCGGCGGCAGATAGATGCGTCCGTGCTCGAGGTCGGTCACGCTCCTGGCCGCATTCGGCAGGTCGTCGACGAAGACGAGTTCGAAGCCCAGGTGCTGCGCGAGACGGGAGACGGTGTGGTGTGTGAGGGGACCCAGCGGCCGTTCGATGGAGTCCATCAGGTCGGCGGCCCGGTCCTCGATCTCCTCGCGGTAGTTGTCCAGCCGCTGCCCCTCCAGCCGGAGCTCGACCATCGCCCGGCGCGCCGCCTCCGGTGTGGCGAGCGACTCCCGGGTGCGGCGCTCGAGCTCACCGAGCAGAGCGACGATCGTCGCGAGCGCGTCGTCCGGGAGCGATCGCCGCACCTCGATGTGGGGGACGTCGAGCCGGCTCGCGATGGGCGTGCGCTGCAGCCGGTCGAGCTCGAGCTCGAGCCGCGCTCGTTCCGAGGGTGGTTCCGGGCGCAGCAACTCCATCACGGGGACCTCGAGTGCTGCGGCGATCCGCTCGAGCACCGACGGCCTGAGTTCGCGACGACCGTTCTCCACCAGCGAGAGCTGGCTGGCCGCGAGACCGACCCGCTCGGCGAGTCCACGGAGGGTGAGACCCGCCATCGTGCGGAGGTGCCGGATGCGCAGCCCGATCCGGAGTGGAGTGGAGGTGTCGTCGTGCACGTCGGCCCCTTCGCCGATGGTGTTCCGAGAAACGGAAATCCTCGGAATGTTCTTCGCTGGATCGTATACGCCTCGGACTCCGACGGTCGAGACTCTAAACAATCGACGGAAGACGAGGAGGAGCGACGATGTCGACGCTCACGACCACCCCCGCACTACACCAGCACCGTTACCCGCCACTGCCGGTCCCACGGCTTCCCGACGTGCCGGACGGCGTGTGGCACCACGGCGTCGCGAACCGGTCGCTCGCGGAGTGGGTCGCCCGCATCGTCCGCCTGGCCCGTCCCGACGACGTCGTGTGGCTCACCGGTGCGGACGACGAGTGGGAGCGACTGACCACCGGCATGGTGGAGTCCGGCGCGCTCCTCCGACTCGACCCGGCGCTGCGGCCGGACAGCTTCCTCGCGCGGTCCGACCCGGACGACGTCGCTCGAGTCGAGGACCGGACCTTCGTCTGCTCCCGTACCGCACGCGAGGCCGGGCCGACCAACAACTGGTGGGACCCGCGCGAGGCGCACAACGAGCTCGACCGCCGCTTCGCCGAGAGCATGCGCGGCCGGACCATGTACGTGGTGCCCTACTCGATGGGTCCGGTCGGCGGCGCCATCTCCCAGCTCGGCGTGCAGGTGACCGACTCGGCGTACGCCGCGCTCTCGCTGACCGTGATGGCACGCGTCGGCGACGACGCGCTGGCCGAGATCGGACCGGACACTCCATGGGTCGCAGGTGTACACAGTGTCGGATTCCCGCTCCGGAAGGGAGACGGGACCCGGCGTGAGGACGTGCCCTGGCCGAGCAACCCCGTCAAGTACATCGCTCACTTCCCGGAGGAGCGGGCGATCTGGTCCTACGGCTCCGGGTACGGCGGCAACGCGCTCCTGTCGAAGAAGTGCTTCGCGCTGCGGATCGCGAGCGTCCTCGGACGGGATGGCGGATGGCTCGCCGAGCACATGCTGGTGCTCCGGCTCACGTCGCCCGACGGGCGCATCACCCACGTCGCCGCGGCCTTCCCGAGCGCCTGCGGCAAGACCAACCTGGCGATGCTGCAACCGACCCTGCCAGGATGGCGCGTCGAGACGATCGGCGACGACATCGCCTGGCTCCGACCAGGAGCAGACGGCAGACTGTGGGCGATCAACCCCGAGGCCGGTTTTTTCGGGGTCGCCCCCGGCACGAACGAAGCGTCCAACCCGGTGGCGGTCGACACCATCCGGAAGCACACGATCTTCACGAACGTCGCCCTGACCGACGACGGGGACGTGTGGTGGGAGGGCCGCACCCCGGAGCCGCCTGCGCACCTCACCGACTGGCGCGGGCAGGACTGGACGCCGGGCGCCGGACGGCCAGCAGCACACCCGAACGCACGCTTCACAGTCCCGGTCCAGCAGTGCCGCACGCTCGCGGACAGCTGGGCCGAGCCGGACGGTGTGCCGATCGACGCGATCGTCTTCGGCGGCCGACGTGCCACCAACGTCCCCCTCGTGACCGAGGCGCGGGATTGGACCCACGGCGTCTTCGTCGGCGCCACCGTCTCCTCCGAGACGACCGCGGCACAGGAGGGAGCACTTGGCGTGCTCCGGCGCGATCCCTTCGGCATGCTCCCCTTCGTCGGCTACGACATGGGCGACCACTGGCAGCACTGGCTCGACGTCGGGGCACGGCTCGGTGAGCACGCTCCGCGGATCTTCCAGGTCAACTGGTTCCGCAAGGGCGACGACGGCTCCTTCCTGTGGCCGGGGTTCGGCGAGAACGTCCGGGTCCTCGCGTGGATCGCCGACCGCGTGCACGGCGCGGCCGACGCTGAGGAGACCGGGCTCGGCCTGCGTCCTGTGGCCGGGGCCCTGGACCTCGACGGGCTCACACTCGGGGACGACACGCTCGCGGCCTTGTTCGCAGTGGACCCGGAGAGCTGGCTCGACGAGTGCGCACGGACAGACGAGTTCTTCGGCCAACTCGGCGAATCAGTGCCCCCGGAGCTGCACGAGCACCTCGCGGCGCTCCGGTCCCGCCTTTGGCACGACCACGAGGGCACGGCGCCGCACCCGAGCGCGTCCCGCACCACCGTCGGGACAGCCGTCACCCGGGCGGCGTGACCCAGAGTCCCGACGTCACGCCCGGTAGCGTGAGCGCCATGCCGTCCTCCGAACCCCGCGCCCTGGACGCCCCGTCCCAGACCCTGTCGCGCGGCATCGCCGTGCTGGAGGTGCTCGCCGACGTCGGCCCCCTCTCGATCGACGGCCTGGCGAACCGGCTCGGCCTGCACCGCTCCGTCGTGTACCGCCTCGTACGCACCCTTGAAGCGCACGGGCTCGTCGTGCGGGGCGCGGAGGGTCTGCTGCGGCTCGGTCTCCGGCTGGCAGCGCTCGCGCGTGGCATCGACTCCGGTGTCCGGGCCGTGGTCGAGCCGGTCCTGGCCGAGGTCGCCACCGAGCTCGGGATGACCGCTTTCGTGGTGGTCCACGACCACGGCGAGTGCGTGACGCTGGAGAGCATCGAACCACCCCGGGCCGTGGTGAGCGTCGCACAGCACCCCGGTACACGTCACCCGCTCGGCGTGGGTGCGCCGGGCCTCGCGATCGCGCGCGCACTCGACGGCGACACGGCGAAGCCGTCGTGGCAGGCATCATCGGGGGAGGTGATCCCGGGCCTCCGCTCGGTCGCTGTGCCCCTCAGCGTCCCGGGATGGGCTGCTGCGGCGCTCGCCGTGGTCTTCATCGACACGACGGTGGAGGACGCCACCATCGGCGCCCGGCTGGAGCACGCCGTCGAGCGCGTCCAGCGCGCTGCAGCGGCTGCACATTGACGGCACGGAGGCTGCCCGCATCGTGCACGTTGTCATATACGATCGCGATGTCAACGTCGACCGGACAAAGGAGTCCCGGATGTCTCAACCGCTCTGATCCGACGCGCGCAACGCCGCGTCGCCGTCGCCACCGTCGTCGGGACCACCGTCGAGTGGTACGACTTCTTCCTCTACGCCAGCGCTGCAGGTCTCGTGTTCGGCGCCGCCTACTTCGAGCCTGCCGGATCGAGCGTGTCGGTGCTGCTGGCGTTCGCCTCGGTCGGGATCAGTTTCCTGTTCCGACCCCTCGGTGCGTTCATCGCGGGCCACCTCGGTGACCGAGTCGGCCGTCGGACGGTGCTCGTCACGACGCTGTTCATGATGGGCGGTGCGACGACGCTCATCGGCCTGCTGCCGACCTACGCCAGCATCGGTGTCGCCGCCCCGATCGTGCTCGTGCTCCTGCGCATCGTCCAGGGCCTGGCCGCTGGTGGGGAGTGGGGCGGCGCCGTCCTCATGGCCGTCGAGCACGCGGAGCCGCGTGCCCATGGCGCCGTCGGCGCGTTCCCGCAGATGGGCGTGCCCCTCGGGCTCCTTCTCGCCTCCGGGATGCTCGCGATCATGGGTGTCGTGGCGCCGGGTGACGCGTTCCTCGCCTGGGGGTGGCGAGCCCCGTTCCTCCTGAGCGTCGTGCTCGTCGCAGTCGGGTACGTCGTCCGCAGGAGCGTGGAGCAGAGCCCGGTCTTCCGGGCCATCGCCGCACGCCGGGAGCGGGGGAGTGTCCCGATCGTGGCGCTGTTCCGCCG
The DNA here is from genome assembly GCF_015351025.1 of Curtobacterium sp. VKM Ac-1376. GTDB lineage: Bacteria > Actinomycetota > Actinomycetes > Actinomycetales > Microbacteriaceae > Curtobacterium. The sequence goes on from NZ_JADKRV010000019.1 coordinate 24,887, forward strand.
GCACGCCCTGCTCGTCCTGCTCGCCGCGCTGACCTTCGCGGGCAACAGCGCCGCCGGCTACATGACGACCGGCGGGTACATCCAGGCGTACGCCACGAACCCGGACGGCCCGGTTGCCCTCGAGCGCGAGCCAGTCCTGCTCGCGGTCACCGCCTCGGCGGTGCTGTGGGTCGCAACCACGTGGTTCGGCGGGTGGATCTCGGACCGCATCGGTCGGAAGGTCACCTACGCCATCGGCTGGATCGTGCTCCTCGCGATGGTGTTCCCGCTCTTCGCCCTCGTCGACACCGGTGAGATCGGCCTGCTCTTCCTCGGGCTCGCTCTCTTCACCGTCGGCATCGGCCTGACCTACGGGCCCCAGGCGGCGTTCTTCGCCGAGCTGTTCCCGGCGTCGGTTCGGTTCTCCGGTGTGTCGATCTCCTACGCGCTCGGAGCGATCCTCGGCGGCGCGTTCGCCCCGGCCATCGCGACCTCGCTCGTGCAGGCGACCGGAACGACCCGGTCGGTCGCGCTGTACCTGGCCGGCATGGCCGTGATCGCACTCATCGCGACCCTGCTGCTTCGCGACCGCCGGGGAATGCTGCTCGGGCCGGAGCACGAGGAGGAGCAGGCGCACGGCGCGATCACCGGGTCGACCCGGGTCCTGCCACGCGTCGTAGCCCGGTGATCTGGGTCGCGACCGATCAGCCGTGCTGCATCGCCAGCAACGCGTCGAGGGTGGCGAGACGGTGCCGACGCGCTGCGAGCTCGACCTCGAGCGCATCGGCGCGCGACTCGACGAGGTCGAGCAGCCGGTCGTGCTCGGCCACCGACTGCTGAGCGCGGCCCGGGACGAAGCTGAAGGTCGAGTCGCGGAGCATCCGCAGGCGCGACCACCCGCGGTGGACCAGGTCGACGATGTGCTCGTTCGGACAGCGTGCGAAGAGCGCTGCGTGGAACTGCTCGTTCAGCTCGGTGAAGCGGTGCGGGTCGAAGCGGTCGAGCGAGGCCCGCATCTCCTCGTTCACGCGACGCGCCTCGGCGATGTCGGCCGGCGTGGTGAATGGCGTGGAGAAGCCGGTGGCGGCTCCCTCGACCACGGCGAGGGTCTGCATCGTGGTCACGTACTCGTCCTCGTCGACCAGGGCGACCTGCGCGCCGACGTTCTTCTCGAACGTGACGAGTCCCTCGGCCTCGAGCCGACGGATGGCCTCGCGGACGGGCACCACGCTGACGCCGAGCTCGGCGGCGATCTGACTGAGGACGAGACGGTAGCCCGGCGTGAAACGGTGGCCCACGATCCGCTCGTGGATCCACTCGTAGGCAAGCTGGGATTTGCTCGTCGAGACGGTGTCGGTCATGTCGGTCCTCGTCGGTCGGTTGGTCAACGATCCCACACGACGGTGGGGCGCGTGGTCAATCCGGGTTGCTGGCAGATACGAAATCATATACGGTGTTGCTCATGACGAACGACGAAGTCCGTTCCGGAGACGAAGCGCACCCCGACGCGCTGTTCCGCCACCCCCTGGTCGGCCGCCCGGGCAAGATCGTGGCGATCCACCTCAACTACCCATCGCGCATCGCGCAGCGTGGTCGGACCCCGGCCGCCCCGTCGTACTTCCTCAAGCCGGTCACGTCGCTCGGCGTCGGTGACGGGGTCGTCGAGCGGCCCGCGGGCACGGAGTTGCTCGCGTTCGAGGGAGAGATCGCACTCGTGATCGGGCGCACCGCCCATCGCGTCGGCGCGGACGAGGGCTGGTCGTACGTCGCGGCCGTCACCGCGTCGAACGACCTCGGGGTGTACGACCTCCGGGCCGCCGACAAGGGCTCGAACCTGCGGTCGAAGGGCGGCGACGGGTACACGCCGATCGGCCCTCGGCTGATCCCGACCGACGGACTCGACCCCGCCACGCTCCGTGTCCGCACATGGGTCGACGGCGAGGTCGTCCAGGACGACTCGGCCGCCACCGTGGTCTTCCCCTTCGGGCGCCTGGTCTCCGACGTCTCCCAGCTCATCACGCTCGAGCCCGGCGACGTGGTGCTGACCGGGACGCCAGCGGGCTCCAGCGTCGTCGGACCCGGCCAGACCGTGGAGGTCGAGGTCGACGTGCCCGGCACTGATCAGACGTCCGGCCGTCTGCGGACCACCGTCGTACAAGGGTCCGACCCGTTGCCCGTCACGAGCGCGCAGCCGGTTGTCGACGACCATCAACGTGCGGAGGCGTGGGGCAGTCGGGGAGCGGCTGGGCTGCCCGCCGACCCGGAACCGTTCCGCCTGACCGAAGCGCACCTCGACGGACTCCGCAGCGTGAGTGTCGCCACGCTCGCCTCCCAGCTGCGCAAGCACGGCTACGACGACCTGTCGGTCGACGGCGTGCGCACGAACCACCCTGGACAGAAGCTCATCGGACGCGCCCGCACGCTCCGGTTCGTGCCGGCCCGTCCAGACCTCTTCCGGAGCCACGGCGGTGGGTACAACGCCCAGAAGCGGGCCTTCGACGCTCTGCGCCCCGGCGACGTGCTCGTCATCGAGGCCCGCGGCGAACACGGCAGCGGGACGGTGGGGGACATCCTCGCGCTCCGCGCCCAGGTCCTCGGCGCCGCGGGCATCGTCACCGACGGCGGCGTCCGCGACGCGGCCGGGGTCGCCGAGCTCGACATCCCGACGTTCTCCGGCGCCACGCACCCCGCCGTCCTCGGGCGGAAGCACGTTCCCTGGGACACCGACCTCACGATCACTTGCGGCGGCACCACCGTCCAGCCGGGCGACGTCGTCGTCGGCGACGACGACGGAGTGCTCGTCATCCCGCCGGCACTGCTCGACGAGGTGCTCGACGCCGCGCTCGAACAGGAGATCGAGGAGGCCTGGATCGCCGAGCAGGTGGCTCAAGGTGCCCCGGTCGACGGGCTGTACCCGATGACGGGCGAGTGGCGTGAGCGCTACCGGCACCGAGCCTCCAGTCCGACCACCGACACCGCGTCGATCTGAACCGAACACGACGGAAGGAACCACCATGACCACCGCACCAGGCGCCTGGCGCACCCGCCCACAGGAGCTGACCGGCTCCATCGCCCCCGTGGTGACCCCGTTCACCGCGGAAGGCGTCGTCGACCACGTCAGCCTCGCTGGCCTCGTCGACTGGCAGATCTCGCAGGGCTCCGACGGCATCTCCATCGGCGGGTCGACCGGCGAGCCGAGCGCGCAGACCATCGATGAGCGCGCCGATGCCATCCGCACCGTGATCCGAGCCGCCGAAGGCCGTGTACCGGTCGTGCCGGGCACGGGGTCCGCCAAGCTGTCCGAGACGATCGAGCTGACCGGCGCCGCCCACGACGCCGGCGTCGACGCGGCGCTCGTCATCACGCCGTACTACGCCCGTCCCACGCAGGAGGCGCTGTACGTCTGGTACAAGACAGTGGCCGAGGAGTACCCCGACCTGCCGATCATCGCCTATAACGTCCCGAGCCGGACAGCGGTGGGGATCGCCCCCGAGACGGTCGGGCGCCTGTTCCGGGACGTGCCGAACTTCGTCGGGATCAAGGAGACCACGAAGGACTTCGAGCACTTCTCGCGCACCATCCACGCAGCCGGTCGTGACCTGCTCGTGTGGTCCGGGATCGAGCTGCTCTGCCTGCCGTTGCTCACGCTCGGAGGCACGGGCTTCGTCAGTGCCACCGCGAACATCGCCCCCGCGGCGACGAAGCAGATGTACACGGCCTACCGCGAGGGCCGACTGGACGACGCGCTCGACATCCACTACGGCCTGCACCCGCTGGTCGACCTGCTGTTCGTCGAGACCAACCCCGCACCCGTCAAGTGGGTGCTCGAGCAGCGCGGACTAATCGCGTCCTCGTACGTCCGTCCACCGCTCATCACACCGACCGACGCGGGCCTCGTGACGATCCGCGCGCTGCTGGCCGAGGGTGAGCAGTACCTGTCTCCGGTGCCCGAGAAGGCGACCGCAGCGACCACAGGAGGGAACTGACATGACCACCACCCCGACCGAGGACTCGACGACCGCACAGCACGTCCCAGCCGACCTGCCCGCCCGGATCCAGCACTTCATCGACGGCGAGTTCGTCGACAGCCTCGACGGCGACACCTTCGACGTGCTCGACCCGGTGTCGAACCAGACCTACCTGCAGGCCGCTGCGGGCAAGCAGGCGGACATCGACCGTGCCGTCGCCGCCGCCCGTCGCGCGTTCGACGAGGGCCCGTGGCCGCACCTGCTGCCGCGCGAGCGCAACCGGATCCTCAACAGGATCGCCGACATCGTCGAGTCCCGCGATTCCCGGCTCGCCGAGCTCGAGACGTTCGACTCCGGTCTCCCGATCACGCAGGCGCTCGGGCAGGCGCGACGCGCCGCCGAGAACTTCCGGTTCTTCGCGGACCTGATCGTCGCGCAGATCGACGACACCTACAAGGTGCCGGGCAAGCAGGTCAACTACGTCAACCGTAAGCCGAAGGGCGTCGCGGGGCTGATCACACCGTGGAACACGCCGTTCATGCTCGAGAGCTGGAAGCTGGCTCCGGCACTGGCCTCCGGCTGCACCGTCGTCCTCAAGCCGGCCGAGTTCACCCCGCTGTCCGCCAGTCTCTGGGCAGACATCTTCCGCGAAGCCGGTGTGCCCGACGGCGTCTTCAACCTGGTCAACGGCCTGGGGGAGGAAGCGGGCGACGCCCTGGTCAAGCACGACGACGTCCAGCTGATCTCCTTCACGGGGGAGTCCAGCACCGGGCAGCTCATCTTCGCCAATGCCGCCCCGACCCTCAAGGGACTCTCGATGGAGCTCGGGGGCAAGAGTCCGGCGATCGTGTTCGCGGACGCCGACCTCGACGCCGCGATCGACTCGACCGTGTTCGGCGTCTTCTCGCTGAACGGCGAACGCTGCACCGCTGGCAGCCGGATCCTGGTCGAGCGAGCTGTCTACGACGACTTCGTGACCCGGTACGCCGAGCGTGCGGAGAACATCCGTGTCGGCAACCCGCACGACCCCGAGACCGAGGTGGGCGCGCTCGTGCACCCCGAGCACTACGACAAGGTCACGGGCTACATCGAGATCGGAAAGCAGGAGGGCCGACTCGTCGCCGGCGGTGGTCGCCCCGAGGGACTCGAGACCGGCAACTACGTGCGGCCGACCGTGTTCGTGGACGTCCCCCGGACTGCGCGGATCTTCCAGGAGGAGATCTTCGGCCCGGTCGTCGCGATCACTCCGTTCGACAGCGACGAGGAAGCCCTCGAGCTGGCCAACGATGTGAAGTACGGTCTGGCGGCCTACGTCTGGACGTCCGACCTCGAACGCGCCCACACCCTCGCTCAGTCGATCGACGCCGGCATGGTGTGGCTCAACTCGCACAACGTCCGCGACCTGCGCACCCCGTTCGGCGGGGTCAAGGCGTCCGGGCTCGGGCACGAGGGCGGGTACCGCTCCCTCGACTTCTACTCCGACCAGCAGGCCGTCCACATCTCCCTCGCGCCGGTGCACACCCCTAAGTTCGGCGCGTCCAACGCGAGCACCGTCGGCGCCTGAGCGCTCGGCCCACGAAAGGAACGGTTCAATGTCGAACACCGAGACCCTCACCCCGCCGGACATCGTCCGCTGCGCCTACCTCGACCTGGTCGTCACCGATCTGCAGCGCTCACGCGAGTTCTACGTCGACGTCCTCGGCCTCACGGTGACCGAGGAGACCGAGGACGCGATCTACCTGCGCTCGCTCGAGGAGTTCATCCACCACAACCTCGTCCTCCGCAAGGGTCCCGTCGCCGCGGCCGCCGCGTTCGCGTTCCGCGTCCGGACGCCCGAGGACGTCGACCTCGCCGAGGCCTGGTTCCAGGCACGCGGCTGCCGCACCGAGCGCAAGCGCGACGGCTTCGTGAAGGGCATCGGCGACGCCGTCCGCGTCACCGACCCCCTGGGGTTCCCGTACGAGTTCTTCCACGAGGTCGAACACGTCGAACGGCTCGCGTGGCGGTACGACCTGTACACGCCGGGCGCACTCGTCCGTCTCGACCACTTCAACCAGGTCACCCCGGACGTCCCCAGGGGACGGGCCTACCTGGAGGACCTCGGCTTCCGCGTGACGGAGGACATCCAGGACGATGAGGGCACCACGTACGCCGCGTGGCTCCGTCGGAAGGACACCGTGCACGACACCGCGCTGACCGGTGGCGACGGGCCGCGCCTGCACCACATCGCGTTCTCGACCCACGAGAAGCACAACATCCTCGCCATCTGCGACAAGCTCGGTGCGCTCCGTCGCTCGGACGTGATCGAACGCGGCCCCGGCCGCCACGGCGTCTCGAACGCGTTCTACCTCTACATCCGGGACCCCGACGGCCACCGCGTCGAGATCTACACGCAGGACTACTACACGGGTGACCCGGACAACCCGGTCGTCACGTGGGACGTCCACGACAACCAGCGACGCGACTGGTGGGGCAACCCGGTCGTGCCGTCCTGGTACACCGACGCGTCGCTCGTGCTCGACCTCGACGGCAACCCGCAGCCGGTCGAGCAGCGCACCGACGCGAGCGAGATGGCGGTGACGGTCGGCGCGGACGGGTTCTCCTACACGCGGAAGGACGACGTCGACACCGGCTTCAAGCTGGGGGCGTCGTTGTGAACGCCCTGGCCGTCGCGGACGAGCAGGACCTGCTCGGACGCGTCCGGACCGGGCTGTTCATCGGCGGCTCCTGGCAGGACGCCAGCGCCGGCGAGACGTTCTCGGTGCACGACCCGGCGACCGGCGATGTCATCGCCGAGGTCGCGGACGCGAGCGTCGAGGACGGCAGCCGTGCGCTCGACGCGGCGGTCGCCGCGCAGGACGCCTGGGCGCGGACAGCGCCCCGCGTGCGAGCGGAGGTGCTGCGCCGCACGTTCGACCTCGTCCAGCAGCACGCGGAGGACCTCGCGCTCCTCATGACCCTGGAGATGGGCAAGCCCATCCGGGAGGCACGGGGCGAGGTCGCGTACGGCGGCGAGTTCCTGCGGTGGTTCGGTGAGGAGGCCGTCCGGATCGACGGGCGGTACGGCTCCACGCCCGAGGGCACCGGCCGGATGATCGTCTCCCACCGGCCGGTCGGTCCCGCGTTCCTCATCACACCGTGGAACTTCCCCCTCGCGATGGCGACGCGGAAGATCGCCCCCGCCCTCGCCGCCGGCTGCACGGTCGTGATCAAGCCGCCGGCGCTCACCCCCCTGACGACGCTCTTCCTCGTCCAGCTGCTCGAGGAGGCCGGGCTGCCTGACGGCGTCGTGAACGTCGTCGCGACGTCGCACAGTGGAGCGCTCTCGGCACCGATCATCGCGGACCCGCGACTCCGGAAGCTCTCCTTCACCGGCTCCACCGAGGTCGGGGTGCGCCTGCTGCGACAGGCGGCGGGCACGGTGCTCAAGACCAGCATGGAACTCGGCGGGAACGCGCCGTTCCTGGTCTTCGAGGACGCGGACCTGGACCGGGCGGTGGAGGGCGCGCTCGCGGCCAAGTTCCGGAACACCGGACAGGCCTGCACCGCGGCCAACCGCTTCCACGTCCACGAGTCCGTCGCGGACGAGTTCGCTCGGCGTCTCACCGAGCGCGTCTCCGCGTACCGGATCGGCCGCGGTACCGACCAGGCGGTGGACATCGGTCCGCTGATCGACGCCGACGCTGTCTCGAAGGCCGACGTCATGGTCCGGGACGCCGTCAGCCGTGGTGCCGAGGTGCTGACAGGTGGTTCCGTGCTCGAGGGCACCGGTCACTTCTTCGAGCCGACCGTGCTCACCGGCGTGGCCCCCGGCTCCGACGTGCTCCGCGAGGAGATCTTCGGACCTGTCCTGCCGATCGCCACGTTCTCGAACGAGGCCGAGGCGATCCGTCTGGCCAACGCCACGGAGTACGGCTTGGTCGCGTACGCCTACACGGAGGACCCGCGACGGCAGCAGCGACTCATCGACCTGGTCGAGACCGGGATGATGGGCTTGAACGTCGGTGTGGTGTCGAACGCGGCGGCACCCTTCGGCGGCGTGAAGCAGTCCGGCCTCGGGCGCGAGGGGGGTCACGAGGGCATCCACGAGTACCTCGAGACGAAGTACACGCTGACGCCCGACCCCTACGCCTGATCGAACGCTGCCACCCGTTTCCCCCGAAGCCCGCCGGCGCCCCCGGCGGGCTTCGCTGCGCGCCCCAACAGATACCGGTATCAGTTTGGCTTGACAGGCAGCGGCATATCCGATGCAATAAGCGACATCGCCGCTGTGAGAGCGGTATCAGAGCAAAGGAGCATCATGATCAAGTTCGACGCTGACGCCTACCGCGCGGTGCTGACGGGCGCCGTGGCGCAACGTGACCGGATCGAGCAGATCACGGCCGAGATCGCCGACGCCGGGTTCGACAACCTCTTCCTGATCGGCTCCGGTGGGTCCTACGGCGCCATGCTGCCGATGGAGCGGCTCGTGCAGAACCACTCGACCCTGCCCGTCCGAGCCGCCATCGCCGGCGAGCTCGTCCTCACCGACCCGCCGATGCTCGGCGCTCGCAGCGTCGCCGTGTTCTCGTCGCTCTCGGGCACCACGGGCGAGACGATCGCCGCGGTCGAGTACTGCAAGGCCCGCGGGGTCACCACGATCGGGCTCACCGGCGATGCCGACTCGACCCTCGCGGAGCTCGCAGACCACGTGGTCGTGAATCCGGCCGACAACGCCACCGCAGCCGAGTCGATCACGACGCAGCTGCTGCTGCTTACCACGAGCCTGCTGTCCCGTCGCGGCGAGTTCGCGGACTACGAGCGGCTCGCCGACGCGACCCGCGCGCTGCCGGAGGGTCTGCCCGCGGTCGCGATCGCCGCTGACCCCTTCGCCTCCGACTGGGCGGAGCGGCACGCTGCCACCGACTACCACTTCCTGGTCGGTGCCGGCGAGCTCTGGGGCTTCACCTACAACTACTCGATGTGCGTGCTCGAGGAGATGCAGTGGCTGCGCACGACGCGTGTGAGCGGCGCCGAGTTCTTCCACGGGTCGCTCGAGCTCATCGAGCGGGACACCAGCCTGGTCCTGTTCTTCGGCGAGGACGAGTCTCGCCCGCTCATGGAGCGCGTGCGGAAGTTCTCCGACCGCTACTCGGACGACGTCACCGTCATCGACACGCACGACTACGCGGTCGACGGCATCGACGAGGACCTCCGTGGGTACTTCTCGACGATCATCCTCGGCACGGTGACCTACCGCGTCAGCGTGCAGCTCGAGCGGGTCCGCGACCACGACCTCGACCTCCGCCGCTACTACCGCACCGTCGAGTACTGAGCCGGCCCACCCCACCACGAGAGGAGCAACGGAGCTCATGAAGGTCATCGGTTACGGCGACAACATCGTCGACAAGTTCCTGGACCGCAGGACGTTCTACCCGGGCGGCAACAGCGTCAACTACGCCGTCTTCGCCGCGCGGCTGGGCGTCGAGAGCGAGTACCTCGGCGTCTTCGGCACGGACGACCTCGGCGACGCCATGAAGGCCGCACTGGACGCCGAGGGCGTGCAGCGCGACCATGCCCAGGACGTCGAGGGCGAGACCGGCTGGTGCTCGGTCGAACTCCGCGACGGAGACCGGGTGTTCGTCGACTGGAACGAGGGCGGCGTCACCACGTCGTCACCGCTGCAGGTCGACGCCGCGCTGCTCGCCCACCTCGCCGAGGCGGACCTGGTCCACTCCGGCGTGTACGGCGGCACCGCCCTGTCGATGCCGGCGGTGCTCGGCGTCGACGCGCTCGTCACGTACGACTTCTCGGCGGAGCCCGAGTTCCGGACGGACGAGTACCTCGCTCCCTTCGCCGCAGGGCTCGACCTCGCGCTCTTCTCCTGCTCCGAGCAGACCGAGGACGAGATCGTCGCGCTGCTGGAGCGCGTGTCGGCTGCGGGGGTCGGACTGGTGGTCGCGACCCGCGGCCCCGACGGATCGATCGCGTACGACGGCAGCCGGGTGCACCGGCAGGCGTCCGAACGCGTCGAGGACACGCTCGACACGATGGGGTGCGGTGACGCGTACATCGCGTCCCTGACGACCACCCTGCTGGCCGCCGGGTGGGCCAAGGGGGATCACCCCGCGCCGACGCTCGTCGAGACCGCGATGGCCGAGGCGTCCCGCTACGCCGCGGCGCAGTGCCGGACCGAGGGAGCCTTCGGCCACGGGGTGGGGTTCTGATGTCGATCACCGCGACCATGAGCGTCAGCACCGCCGGCGCCACCGGCCTCCGTCGGTACCGCAACGTCCTGGTGTACGCCGGGCTGGCGGTCCTCTTCGTCGTCATCGGCGTCGGCACCCGTCCCCACGCCGACTGGTACGGGGCATGGAGCGTCATCCCCCCGGTCGCCCTCTTCGTCTTCGTGCTCGTCACCCAGCGCGTCGTCGAGGGCTTCATCTGGGGCGCCGTCCTCGCCGTGTTCATGTACGAGCACGGCGACCTGCTCGACGGGTTCGACGCAGCCCTGTTCAAGCAGCTCACGACCGAGGACAACCTCTGGCTCATCATCGTGCTGCTGAGCATCGGCGCCTTCATCGGGGTGCTCGACCGCAGCGGAGCGTCCGCCGCCTTCGGACGGTGGGCAGCCAGGCTCGCCCGGAACTCGACCGCCGCGAAGATCGTCACCCTGGCGATCCCGCTGGCGCTGTCCAACGACGCGTACCTCGCCACGAGCACGTCGGGCGCGGCGATGGCGACCGTGAACGAGCGCTTCCGCACCCCTCGGCTGTTCACGGCGTTCCTCGTCCGTTCTGCCGCGGTCCCCGGATCGGCGTTCAACCCGGTGGCGACCGGCAGCGTGTTCGTCGCCGGTCTGCTGGTGGTCAACCACGTCGCCACGAAGACCGACCAGGTCGCTGCGTACGCCGCGCTCATCCCGTTCATGTTCTTCCCGATGGCGTCGGTCCTCGTCGCGGTCCTCGCCGCGGTGGGCGGCGTCCCCCCGATCGGACCGATGAAGCGGGCGTTCGCCGACCCGTCGGCGAACGTCTTCGTCGAGGACGGGACGGGGGAGCGTACCGCGGAGCCGACCGGACGGGTCTGGAACTTCTTCCTGCCCGTGCTCGTCCTCATCGCGGCGACGATCGCGCTCGGTTCGATCCAGACCGGGCTGCTCATCGCGCTCGCGGCAGCGGGCGTGCTCTACGTCGCCCAGCGGACGGTTTCGCCGGACGACTTCGTCGAGTCCGCGCTCGCGGGCATGCGGGACATGCTGCCACTGGCCGTGATCATGGCGGCGGCGTTCGTCCTGGTGCTCGGCATCGGTGACCTGGGCTTCACCACCTACGTCATCCAGTCGATCGGCACAGGGATCCCGCCGGCGCTGCTGCCGGTCATGCTCTTCGTGCTCTTCGGGATCACCGAGTTCCTCGTCACGCTCAACTGGAGCCTGTACATCCTGGCGCTGCCGATCGTGATCCCGCTCGCGCAGCAGCTCGGCGCGGACCAGGAGATGTCGATCGCCGCGCTGGTGTGCGCCGGCCTGTGGGGAACCACGGTCTGCCTCACGTCGGACGTCGGGCTCCTCAACGCGTTCTCCACGCGCGTCGTCGTGTTCGCGCACTGGCGGAGCAACCTGGTCTACCAGCTGATCGCGTTCGTGCTCGCCGCCGTCGCGTTCCTGGTCGTCGGCCTGGTGGTGGGGTCGTGAGCGGCCGCACCGTGTACACCGCCGAGTCGATGTGGACGGGTCCGGGCGGGCACCTCACCGGCGGCGTCTTCGTCGCGGTCGAGGACGGGACCATCACGGCGAGCGGGCCCGGCGACGGCAGCGCACACCGCGGTACCGGCACCGAGCACGTCGACCTCTGTGGGGCCTTCCTCACGCCTGGGCTCCACGACAATCACACCTTCGTCACGGGCACCGTGCTCGAGGGGCGGGGGACCGACCTGTCCGGTGCCGCGACGACCGACGACGCGCTCGCGCGCTGGGTGACGGAAGACGCCCGAGTAGGCGGCGTCGCGCTCGCCAGGGGCTGGCGCGGTGCTGCCGATGCCGTCGTCGACCGGTCGGCGTTCGAAGCAGCGACCGCCGGCGTGCCGACCGTCTGGTTCGGCGCCGACACCGGCGAGGCATGGCGGAACGCGGCAGCCCGCGCACGGTTCGGCGACGGTGACGGGTTCCCGGACAACGAGTCCCTCGCACCGGTGTTCAGCGCAGCGGCCGAGGACCCCCGCATCGTCGTGGACACCTACCGACGAGCCGGCCGGCGGCTCGCGAGCGCCGGGGTGACCTCGATCAAGGACGTCGTGTTCGACGACTCCCTCGGCGTGCTCCCCGCGCTCGAGGGCAAGGACCTCGGCTTCACGGTGACCGCGGTCGTGCAGCCCGTCCGACGGCGGATCGACATCGACGAGGTCCAGCGGATGCGGGAACGGTACCGCGCACCGGGCCTTCGGGTGCACGGGGTGAAGCTCATGACCGACGGCATCGTGCCGGACGGCACCGCCACGCTGCTGGACGGGACCGTGGACGTCGTCGACTGGCAGACGCTGCTCGACGACGCACGCGCTGTCGACGCCGCCGGCATCCCGCTGACGCTCAACGCGGACGGCGACGGCGCGGTGCGGCATTCGCTCGACGTCTTCGCCGACCTGCTGGCGGACGATCGGGACCGGCCGCGGCGGTGGACGATCTCCGACGCCAGCCTGGTGCATCCGCAGGACGTCGTGCGGATGCGGGCGCTCGGGGTCGGGGTGGAGGTCTACCTGCAGTTCCTGCAGCTCTTCCCGTCGGCAGCGGACGCGTTCATGGACGACCTCCTCGGTGACCGCGCCGAGGGGTTCAACGCCTTCCGGTCCCTCGTCGACGCACGCGTCACCGTGACGGCGGGCACCGACCTGCCCCTGCTGTGGCCGGACCTGCCGGGCTCGATCGTCGCAGCCGTGTACCGGCGGTTCGCCGACCTCGGGCCGGCGGTGGGCTGGCGGAGCGCCCAGGCGCTCACCGTGGACGAGGTCCTCACCGCGTGGACGGTCGCGCCCTCCGCGCTCCTGGGCGACGTGGACCGTCCCGGTCGGCTCGCCGCGGGCGCGCCGGGGGACCTGGTCGCGTTCGACCGCGACCTGGTCGTCTCCGACCTGCAGTCGGTCGCCGCGGCCCGTGTGGTCCGCACGGTGCGCGCGGGGCGAACCGTCCACCGCGGCGGCTGACGTCGTGACGGTCGGGAGGCGCGGTGCGGGTGCCCACACCGTGCCTCCCGGCCGTCGTCCCTCAGGCCACGTCGTCCACGCGGCCGGATCCGCCGGGCCGGGCCATGAGGGCTGCGCGCTCCGCGTGCGCGGCGCGCCAGTACGGTGACTGCGCAATCCGCCGGACACGCCCGCCGGCGGCGAGGACGAACGCCAGGACGAGCAGCAGGTACACCGCGGCGACCAGCGGCAGGATCCCCAGGCCGCCCCCGCCGGTCGGGAACACGGTGGTGACCAGCGTGTAGGTGGAGATCAGGAAGGCGAGCGCCGCGACGGCGACCGTCATGAACTCACGTCGCCGGGTGGACCAGACCACGGCCGCTCCGCTGATCACCGTGTAGATGAGCATCTGGAACAACCCGCCCGTCGTGAGGATGTCGTTGAACGCGTCCGGACCGCTCAGACCGAGCAGCGCGCACGTGGACCACGCCAGCGCGCCCGCCACCGCACCCCCGACGACGAGCCGGTAGGGCGCCTGCGCGACCCGCGACAGGACTGCCCACGAGCGCGGTGCGAGCCCGTCGCGGACCATCGCGTACAGGACCCGGCCGCCGCCACCCATGCACGCGCTCACGGCTGCGGTGCCGGCGAGGATGACGAGGCACACCATGACGTCCGCCACCGGGGCGCCGAAGGAGTCGCGAGCGAGGGAGAACATCGGCTCCGGCGACGACGCGAGCGCGTCGACGCTGCCGAACCCGACGTACTGGAACCAGCACGCGAAGACGTAGCAGGTGCCGGCGAGCAGCAGGGCGGTCCACATGCCGCGCGGCACCGTGGTCTTGTTGTCCTTCGTCTCCTCGCTGAGCAGCAGGCCGGCCTCGAAGCCGCCGAACGACGAGAAGGCGACGACTACGCCGAGGAAGACCTGCGCGGGCGTGATGCCCTGCACCGAGAAGGCCGCCCACACGTCGGCGCCGTTCAGCCCCTCGCGGACGAGCACGGTGACGCCGAGCGTGATGAGGGCGATGAAGCCGATCACCTCGACGACCGTGATCACGGCGGTGAACCGCCGGACGTGGTTCACCGCGAGGACGAGCGCGACGCCGCCGAGGACCACCGCGAAGAATGGCCACGGTAGTTCGGCGCCGGTGATCTCCTGCACAAGGGTCTGGGAGAAGGTGGCGACGTTCACGGTGATGCCACCGCTCGCGCCGAACAGGGACGCCGCGTACAGGAACCCGACGACGACGGCCGTCCTGGTCCCGACGAGGAGACCCGCGAGCAGGTACGTCCCGCCGGCGGACTCGAAGTGCCGGGCGAGCGAGGTGAACACGTGCACGAGCAAAGCGCCCGCGGCGATCCCGAGCAGGAAGGACAGCGGTCCGGGGGTCCCGGTGACACCGGCCATGACGCTGGCCATGATCGCGGTGCCCGCCGTCGGCCCGGCGACCGCGATCGGCTGCGAGACGTTCCTGATGAACCCGATGCTGTCGTGGGCGAGTTGCTGGGGTGCATCGCCGCCACGGCCCGGACCGGACCCGGGATCGGGGTGGTGGCCGGTGATCGTAGAGCGGGTCGCGGACTGACCGGACGACGTCGGAGGGGCGACGGTGGGGATTCGGGATGCCATGGGGTTTCCTTCCGCGGGTGGGAGCTCATGCTTCGTCGGATGGGTCACATGCGGATGACTTGCCGTGACGGTAGCGAGCCGGGGGACCCGCTCCAACGGCCGCGACCGATCCGTCGCTGACGGACAAGACGTCCGTCGCGCACGGCATACCGACAGCCGGGACCGGCCGGGCATCGTGGGTCACGGCAGCGCCGCCACCGGGGCCGGCGCCGTCAGGACGAAGGAGTTCCCTCATGACCGACGTACCCACCACGAGCATCGTCAACGCGGCCACCGCACCCTTCACCGCCGCTCCAGGTCCCGGTGGCTCCGACGCCGGGGAGATCGTCTGGGCTGCCCCCGGTCGGGCCGGGATCTGGCGTGCCGACGCTCGGACCATGAGCACCGTCGCGCCCTACCCGTTCGACCGGGACGAGGTGGTGTACGTGATCGACGGCGCGGTCCGTGTCGAACTCGAGGACGGCACCGCCGCCGACCTGGGCCCTGGCGACCTCGCACACTTCCGGGCCGGGCAGCAGAGCACCTGGCACTTCACGTTCCCATTCGCCAAGGTGAGCGTGCTGCTGTGACGTCGACCATCGCGACGAAAGAGTCGCGCGCGCTGTCCTTCGTCGAGTGGCGGGACCGGGTGCGCGACGAGTACGTCGCGCTCGACATCGAGGCGGACGGCACCGGGGTGTTCCGCGGCGCGCTCGCCACCTTCGAGATGGGCTCGACCAGCCTCGGCGACCTGGCCCACGAAGCGCTGCGGGTGCGGCGGACACCGGACCTGATCGACGCCGCAGACGTCGGCCTCTACAAGGTGTCCGTGCAGTTGGAGGGGTACTCGGCCGTCGAGCAGGACGGCCGCGAGACGGTGGTCGGCCCGGCGGACATCACGGTCTACGACACCACGCGCCCGTTCACCATCACCACGAACGACTCTGCTCGCGCCCTGATCCTCGGGTGCCCGCGCGATCGGTTCGGGCTGTCGGACGAGATCGTCCGCGCGGTCACCGCCACGAGGATCTCCGGTCGGACCGGGCTCGGGAGTGGCACGGCTGCCTACCTCGTCGGCGTCGAACGCGCACTCGATGCAGACGGTGCCCGCACCTCCGCGCAGCTGGAGGCAGCCGTGCTCGGTGTGCTCCGCTCGACCATCACCCTGCACGCGGAGGGACTGGGCGTCTCCGCCGACGACGGTCGGCTCGCAACCCTGCGCAGCTGGGTTGAGGCGCACCTCGCCGACCCCGACCTCGGCGTACAACGCATCGCGAACGCGCACTTCATGTCGGTTCGACAGGTGCAGCGCGTGTTCCGTCAGGGCGGGACGACGGTCACCGACTGGATCCGCAGCCGCCGGCTCGACCACTGCCGCATCGAACTCGAGTGCGCCGCAGACGGCGTCGTCGTGCGTGACGTCGCCGTGCGCTGGGGGATCCAGGACGCGGCGCACTTCTCCCACCTCTTCCGCCAGGTCTTCGGCCGCTCACCGAGCGAGTACCGGCTCGAGCACCTGACGGCCGACGAAACCGGACGCGGACGCAACGACGCGTGACCGTCCCGACGAAAGGAAAGCCCATGCTGGACGCGACCATCGGAGTCATCGGACTCGGCGCGAATGGGAGCCAGATCCTCCGTATCCTCGCGGCCCGAGGAGCGAGCGTGCTCGGGATCGAGCAGAGCACATCGCCCAATGACCGGAGCGGCCACGCCGGGGAGACCCGGCTCATCTCCACCATCGTCCCGGACCCCGGTCCGGACGGCGAGGACCCGATCCTCAGCCGAGTCGGATCGGCCTGGGACCGGTACGAGCGCGACACCGGTCACAGTGTCCTCACCCGGACCGGTGCGCTGAGCATCGACGACGCGGACACGCCGTTCATGCGTGGGCTCGCAGCGAGCGCACGCCGCCGGTACGGAGACGACCGGGCCGTGCTCGAGCGTGCCGACGTCGCGGCACGGTTCCCGCAGTTCCGGCTGGACGACGGCCAGATCGCCGTGTTCGACGAACGCGGCGGCGGCGTCCGGTCCGAGTACGCCGTGTCGGGGGCCGTGCAGGCAGCTCGCCGCGACGGTGCCGCGGTCGTCAGCGGAGTCCGCGTCCTCGGCTGGGCGACGGGAGCGAGCGGCGTCCGCGTGTTCTGCAGCGATCGCGACTACCGGTTCGACCGGATCGTCGTCGTGACGGGGGCCTTCGTCGGTGACCTGCTGCCCGAGCTCGCCGTCCATGCCCGAAAGCTCGTCATGGCCTGGTTCGCCCCCCGGACAGACGCGGTCGAGCGGTTCTCCCGGCCGGACATGCCGGTGTTCTCGATCGGCACGCCCGAGGCCCTCGGCGCGTACGTCTACGGGGCACCGTCCTTCGACCGTCCGTACGTGAAGGTCGGTGGGGACTTCGATTGGGGCTACGCCGAACCCCCCTCGAGCATGGACTTCGCGCTGCAGGAGCGCGACCTCGTCGGACTGCGCACGAAGGCACGGAACCACTTCGACGGGCTGACCGACTCGATCGTGCGCTCCGTCAAGCTCATGGACGGATGGACGCCGGACTCCGAGCCGCTCATCGGATGGCACGACCCCGACGCCCGTGTGGCGCTGGCCACCGGGTTCTCCGGGCACGGGTTCGCGATCTCCCCGGTCATCGGGGAACTCGTCGCCGACCTGGTCACCGACCGGCAGCCCGAGATCGACCTCAGCCGCTTCGACCCGGCGCGGTTCGAGGTGGGCCACAGCTCGGTGCGGTCGCCGGCGCTCCAACTCCGGTGAGCGCCACGGAGACGGCGTCGTCCCCCCGCACGGCGGGGCCCTTCGTCCGCAGCGCGACCACGTGGATCCGGTACAGTCAGCTCGGCCTCGTCGCGTTCGTCATCGACGGCTACGCGCCGACCGTCCGTCTCGTCGCACGTGACCTGCACGTCTCGACCGCCGTGGCGTCCCTCCACGCCACGGCGTTCGGCATCGGGTTCGTCCTCGCAGCACTCGGCTCCGGCGGTGCCGTGCGGCGGTTCGGACGCATCCGCGTCGCCTGGGTCGGGGTCGGGGGACTGTGCGCAGGCGTCGGGCTGTACGTCACCGGCGCGAGCATCATCCTGACGTTGGTCGGCATCGCGGTGGCCGGGCTCGCGGGCACCCTCGTGCAGTCCGCCGCCTACGCCGACCTCGCCGACGTGCACGGGCCGAACTCGCCGCGCGCACTGAGCGAGGGATCCGCGGTCTCGCAGGTGGCCGGCATCATCGCACCCGTCGCCGTGGGCGCGGCGAGCGTCACCGTGCTGGGCTGGCGCGCCGGACTCGCCGTCGTGATCGTCCTCGCCGGTGCGGTCTCGCTCGCCGCTGCCGTCCGGCATTGTGCGTACCCGGTCAGCAGCTCAGGCAGGCGGCGCGAGGGACACGGCCCCCGCGGTCGCATGTCCCGCCGCTTCTGGGGCGTGTGGGCTTCGTTCGTGCTCGTGCTCGGCATCGAGTTCTGCTTGTCGGTGTGGGCGCCGGTGGAGCTCTCGGCCAGAGGGGACGTTGGTGACGCCGTCGCGACCGCGAGTCCCGCGGTCATGCTCGCTGGCATGACGGTCGGCCGGGTCGCCGTCGGTGCGCTCACCCGGCACGTCAGCGTGGACGTCCTCCTGTTGACGTCGATCGCCGTGTGCGTCGTCGGCTTCACGGTGTTCTGGATCGCACCGTCCGGACCGGTGGCGATCGCCGCGCTCGCGGTGGTGGGCCTCGGCATCGCCGGACAGTTCCCGCTCTCCCTCGCCCGGCTCATCGCGGTGTCGGGCGGGCGTCCCGACGACGCGTCGGCGTGGGGTTCCCTGGCGCTCGGCGTGGCGATCGCCGGCGCCCCAGTCCTGCTCGGGTTCCTGGGGAACGTCGTGGGGGTGCGCGGCGGGCTGCTGCTCGTACCCGCGCTGTGCGTGGTCTCGGGCGCGTTGGTCGCCGTCTTCCGGTCCGGCCGGCAGCACCCGGCCTGACCGTGGCGCCACGGTCCGGCCGGCAGGGCCTGGCCTGAGCGTCGCGCCACGATCTGGCCGGCAGCGCCTGGCCTGAACGTCGCGCCGCTGTCCGGCCGAGAGGACGTCGCGGACGTCAGCGCTCGTCGGTGGCCAGCAGTGGCGGATCGAAGTGGTCGAGGTACCGCGCGAATGCGATCGTGGGGTCCGCACCCTCGTCGACCGCGGCCGTCAGGGCGAGACGTGATGCGGCGACGAGGGCCACCGCGGTCACTTCGGCGTCGATCGCGGTGTTCCCCTCCGCCGCATCCCCGCCGCGTCCTCCGAGCGCCTCGGCGAACACGGCTTCGCCGTCCTGCACGACCTCGAGGAACACCGACCAGTACTCCGGGTCTGCTCGGATGAGGCGGAAGAGTTCCAGGCTGCGTGCCGGGTCCTCCCCGAGGACCACTTGCTCCCACGCGTGCACCCACGCGTCGCGCGACCGGAGCTCCTCGGCGATCGTCAGGTCGCTGAAGGTCGCCGTCATCGCCGCGTAGTGCGGTCGGATAGCGCGCGCCTTATAGGGGAAGTACCGGTGGAACGTCCGCTTCGAGATTCCGGCGGCGGTGCGGAGCTGCTCGACGGACAGTGCGGTCGAGCCGGCGGCGAGGATCGCGTCGATGCATCGTTCGGCAGCGGCGAGCTGACGGTCGTCTCGCAACTGATTCATGGTTGCACGGTAGCGGATCGATGAGTGGCACTTTGTGCCATTCGGCGTATCGTGGGAAGCACGTCGGCACGCAACCGCGCGCCGACACTCGACGAAGAGGGGAACCCAGTGGCAACCCCGTAAGGATACGAGAAGATCGACCTCACCGACAAGAGCCTCATCCTCACCGGAGGCGGCAGCGGCATGGGACGAGAGGCAGCGCTGCTCACGGCGGCTCGCGGCGCGAAGGTCACGGTCGTCGACCTCGCCGAGGCGAAAGGTCAGGCGACGGTGCAGACCATCATCTCCGCCGGGGGCACCGCGCAGTTCGTCCGTGCCGACGTCACGAACGAGGACGACACCGCTGGGATGGTCGATGCTGCGGTCCGGAACCACGGCGGCCTGCACGGCGCGTTCAACAACGCCGGCATCATCGGTGCCGGTGGCAAGATCAGCGACTACTCGCTCGCCGACTGGAACAAGGTCATCTCGATCAACCTCACCGGCGTGTTCGTGTCGATGCGGGCCGAGCTCCGCTACCTCGAGGCGCAGGGGGCCGGATCAATCGTCAACACCGCATCGACGGCCGGTCTGATCGCGTACCCGAACCTCCCCGCCGACGTCGCGAGCAAGCACGGCGTCGTCGGGCTCACGAAGCAGGTCGCCGTGGACTACGCACCGAAGGGCATCCGTGTCAACGCCATCTTGCCGGGTTCCACGATGACGCCGCTCGCGGCCGAGTCGTTCGGCGATCCCGAGCTCAGGGCAAAAGCTGAGTCGGCGCAGCCGATCGGGCGCCTCGGTCAGCCGGAGGAGATCGCCGAGATGGCGGCATGGCTGCTCTCCGATGGGTCCTCGTTCGTCGTCGGGGGTGCGTTCACGGTCGACGGCGGAGTGACCGCGGCTTGACCGGTCCGGTCCGGTCCAGGGCCAGGATTTGCCGACCACAGGTGCGGGAGGCGCGGTGTGCCCACACCGCGCCTCCCGTTCGTTTCTCCCGCGACGCGATAGTTGTACACTTGCACCAGTATTGAACCGAGTGGAGCGATCGTGCAGCAGCAGCAGCCCAGGGGTGTCAGCGCCGGCGTCGTGACGGCAATCGGTGCGTTGGCCGTCCTCGGCCCGTTCGCCGTCGACATGTTCATCCCATCCCTGCCGGACCTCGCATCCGATCTCCGGGTCGGTGCCGGGACCGCGCAGCTCACCCTGACCGTGTACCTCATCGCGCTCGGGGTCGCGCAACTGGTCGCCGGGCCGGTCGCGGACGCGTTCGGTCGCCGGCGTCCGCTGCTCATCGGGCTGGGTGCATTCGTGCTGGGAGCGGTCGGCGCGGCGATCGCCCCCACTCTCGGCGTCCTGCTCCTCGGCCGCGTCCTGCAGGGCATCGGCGCAGCCCTCGCACTCGTGATCGCGAACGCGAGCGTCCGCGACCGTGCCGCAGGTGCCCAGGCCGGCCGGCTGTTCGCGGTGATCATGACCATCGGTGGGTTCGGTCCCGTCGCGGCGCCCGCGATCGGTGGTCTCGTCGACGGCGTCGGTGGCTGGCGCGGCGTGTTCGTGCTCATGGCCGTCATCGGCCTGCTCACCGCCGCGCTCGCATGGTCGGCCCTCGGCGAGTCCCTCGCGGTGGCGGAGCGCCTGCCCTTCCGAGCGCGAGCGATCGGCACGGCCGCACTGACCGCCGTACGGTCGACGTCGTTCATCGTCCCGGCACTCGCGCTCTCGACCGCGTTCATGTTCCTGTTCGTGTACATCGGCGGCGCGTCCTTCGTCTACCAGGACGTGTTCGGGTTGGAGCCCGCTGCGTTCGGCATCGCGTTCGCGGCCACCGGCCTCGCCGTGGTGGTCGGGGCGAGCGCGGCCGGGTGGTGGATGCGCACGGCCGGAGCGGGGACCGTCGCCGCTGCCGGCAGCAGCGTGATGCTCGCCGGTGTCGTCCTGGCCGGCGTGCTCACCGGGGCCGGGCTCGAGCTCGCAGGTGTGATGACCGGGATGGCGGTCGCGATGCTCGGTCTCGGCGCCGCTGAGCCAGCGCTGATGACCCTGGTGATGGGTGGTGGCGACCACGCCCTCGGCATGCGCGCCGCCGTGCTCGGGGCGTTGCAGTACCTCCTCGCCGCGGCCGCGACCCCGATCGTCGGCACACTCCTCGGACCGGACGCGACGCCGTGGCTGATCGCGATGACCGTGACGGCCGCGCTCGCGCCACTCGTCCTCGGGGTCGCCGCGATCACGCCTCGGGCGCGACGTGCTCGTCGGCCCGCGCAGTAGGTTCGACGGGTGAACGCAAGGGACACCCGGCAGGACCGCGGAGCGGAGCGTCAGTCGTCGATCCTGCGTGCTG
Source organism: Curtobacterium sp. VKM Ac-1376 (assembly GCF_015351025.1). Lineage (GTDB taxonomy): Bacteria > Actinomycetota > Actinomycetes > Actinomycetales > Microbacteriaceae > Curtobacterium. The sequence goes on from NZ_JADKRV010000019.1 coordinate 46,584, forward strand.
CGGTCGAGCTCCTGCTCACCGACCGGATGAGCGCGGCCACCCACCGGTCGGTCGCGGAACGCGCCGGTGTGCCCGCTGCGTCGATCCGCTACTACTACGCCACCCGTGAGGACCTCTTGGTCGCGGCCCTGGCCGAGATCGATGCGCGCCGCCACCGGGTCGCCGAGCGCGTCGTCGCGGAGCAGGCCGGTGGCGCCGACCGGCCGTCGCTGGTCGAGCGCGTCGTCAGTGCGTACCTCGGGCCGGCGCTCGACGACCTGACGCTGCGGTCGACCGTCGGGTGGATCGCTGACGCTCCCCGCGAGAGCCCTCGTCTCGCGGACACCCTCGCTCGGATGTGGCCGGGCATAGAGTGGGACGTCGCCGCGGTCCTCACCGCCTGCGGTGCTCCGCCGGAGCGGGCTGCGCTCTGTACGCGCGTGATCGACGGAGCGCTGCTCGTCGCGGTGGCCGGCGGTGGTTCCAGGCTGCGGCGGACGGTGGTCGCCGCCCTCGACGAGGTACTCGTGGTCGTGAACCGGCCGACGTGACAGGTGACCGACCCGGGTCGGCGCCGGAGTCGACCGGCCTCCGCGATACTGGGGGGATGGTCCCGCGAACGGCCGGAGCAGCCGATGTCCGGCGGCGCAACGCCGTGCCCGTCTTCGAGTACCTCCTGACGAGCGGTCCACGTTAAACGGGCCGCGCTACCGCTGGGCCACCGCGAGCGGGGCGATCGACCGGCCGGCTGCGTCGACGCGGTCCCGGGGGAAGGCGGGGAGCCGGACCCCGGTCATGGACTCGAGCACGCGGACCACCTGGCGGGAGTACCCGTGTTCGTTGTCGTACCAGACGTAGACGACCGCGGAGCCGTCGCCGTCGGCGATGGTCGCGAGACCGTCCACCACGCCCGCCTTGCGGGACCCGAGCACGTCACTGGAGGCAAACTCCGGCGAGTCGACGTAGTCGACCTGCCGGCGCAGCGACGACACGAGCGAGACGTCGCGGAGGAAGGCGTTCAGCTCGCCGCGGTCGGGTGACCCGTCGAGCTGGAGCGAGAGCACGGCCAGCGACCCGTTCGACACCGGTACCCGGATCGCGTTGCCGCTCAGCCGGCCGGCGAGCTCCGGGTACGCCGCGCCGACGGCCTTCGCCGCACCGGTCTCGGTGATCACCATGTTGAGCGTCGCCGCACGGCCACGACGATCGGCGCTGTGGTGGTTGTCCGTGAGGTTCTGGTCGTTCGTGAACGCGTGCACGGTCTCGACGTGTCCGTGGCGGACGCCGTAGCGTTCGTGCAGCGCGGCGAGCACCGGGGTCACGGCGTTCGTGGTGCAGCTCGCTGCCGCGAGGACGCGTTCGTCGCCGATCTCGCCGTCGTTCACGCCGTGGACGATGTTCGGTACGTCGCCCTTCGCCGCAGTGGTGAGGAGGACGCGTCCGGCGCCGGGCGCGGCCAGGTGCCGTTCGAGGCCGGCACGGTCGCGCCAGCTGCCGGTCGAGTCCACGACGACGGCGTCGTCGATCCCGTGCGCACGGTAGTCGACCTGGTCGGGTGCCTGGGCGCGGATCACCTGGATGACGGTGCCGTTCGCGGTGATCGTCCGCGCGTCCTCGTCGACGGTGATGGTCCCGTCGAAGGGGCCGTGGATGGAGTCCCGACGGAGCAGGCTGGCACGCTTCGTGAGGTCCCCGCGGGCACCCGGGCGCAGGACGACCGCCCGGAGGCGGAGCCCGCTCGCGCCACCCGCGCGGGCGAGGAGGATCCGGGTGACGAGCCTTCCGATGCGGCCGAAGCCGTACAGGACGACGTCGGTGGGCGGCAGGGCTCGGTCCCCGTGTCCCACGACGTCGGCGAGTTCGGCACGCAGGAACCCGGTGAGGTCCGTCGAGCCGCCGTCCGCACGTTCGTGCTTGCGGAACTGGCGGAGCAGGGCAGCGACGTCGATCACCGCAGGCCCGAGGTTGAGGGAGGCCAGGGCGCCGAGGACCGGGAAGGTGTCGGACGGGTGCAGTTCGACGCCGTCGAGGTGCCGGGCGAACCGGTGCGCCTTCAGCACCTGGTTCGCCGAGAGCCCCACGAGGCGCCGGCCGTGGACGGTCGTGACGACGTTCTGCCGGCGGTACAGGCTGCCGACGATCGGGATGGCCGCCTCGGCGAGGGACTCCTCGTCGATCCATGCGGCGAAGACGTGCTCGTCGTGGGTCACGCGGCGACCTCCTCGTCCAGCATTGCGGCGGAGCCGGTTGCCTCGTCGTGCACCACGTCGAGCGCTGCGCCGAGCTCGGCCGGGCCACCCCACTCGGTCACGCTGGTCGGCATGGCCGCACCGAGCGAGGCCGCGAGCAGATCGACGTTGACCGCACCGGCCGGGTCGGTGACGACGAACGCGTCGACACGGACGTCGGCTCCGTCGGCTCGGTGCAGCCGGACGGCCACGAGGGCGTCCGTGGCACCGGCCGTCGCAGGATCGGCGCCACTCAGCACGTAGTGCCCCCGGTGGTCGATGAGGTGCAGCCCGGCCACGTCGTCCGCACCCGGCCACCACACGTCGCCGTCCTCGGTGAGTGCGGTGTCGACGAAGACGGTGTCGGCGGCGACGCCAGAACGTCTGGTCAGCGTCCGGACCGGGATGACCGTGCCGATGGTCAGCGGGCGGGCAACCACGTCGTCGTGCGCGCCGCGCTCCAGGACGACCGGGCCGGCAGCCAGCACGTCCACCCGACGCCCGGCGGGAGTCACTCCCTCCACCGCACGACCGACCTCGCCGACGACCGCGACGACGGAGGCCCGAGCTGCGTCGTGCACCCGGAGCAACGTGAGGTCGGCTGCCTGACGCTCCGTGTGGGCGCGGAGAGCGTCGACCACGCCCGCACCGTCGTCGGAGCCGAGCACCCAGACGGTGTCACCGCGCTCGTCGTGCAGCACTGTGCGTTCCGAAGGGGACACCGGGGCGCCCGTCGTCCGGCGACCGTGGACGTCACGGGTGGCGAGGAGCGTGGCGTGCACGGTGCGAACGACCCGGGCGTCGGGACCGATCGCGTCGAGGGCATCGGCGCCGACGCTGGTGAGCGCACGGAGGGTCGCGACGCTTGCGGGGGAGTCCGTGACGTGGACGCCCAGGGTGGAAGGGACGTCGGTGGAGCCGAGCAGGAACGGGACGACGTACATGGTGCGGCCGCGCATGCCCTCGGCGACGCGTTGGAGCACAGCGCGGCGCTCTGCGCGGCCAGCGGCGGGCACGGCGGTCCGGGTCACTGCGCCGGTGCTGCCGCTGGCTGGGGCGGTGCTGCGGGCGCGGGACCGCACGAGCAGGCTGCCCGGACGGGCGCCGGGGTCGAGTCGCACGACGTCGTCCTCGAGCGTGAACCGGGTCACGAGGTCCCGCCACTGCTCGTCCGAGCCGTCGACCCAGACGACCTCGTCGGGCCGCGTCAGCAGCGCGGTGCGGGCCACCCACCGCGCGATGCCGGCGTGGGCCAGGTCGTGGTTCCAGGCGCCGTCCGGTACCTCGGGCAGGGGCAGGACCCCCGCCGGTGGGAAGGTGTGGCGGTGCTGTGCGGTCCGGGGCATGGTGGGCCTCCTCGTCGAGTTCCGTGCTGGTGTCTGACCACCCTCGGTCTCACGTGCACGGTCGAGACCGCGAGGCCCGCGTGAAATGCGTCGGATTTTGCGGAAACGGAGAACATGGCCCCTACGCGTACGCGGTGTGCCGTTCCAGGAACTCGAACACCTCGGTGTCGTCGACGCCGGGGAACCGGCCCGACGGCAGGGATGCGAGCACGCGGGTGTGCATCCGTGCGCTCGGCCACGCGGCGTCCGACCAGCGGGATGCGAGCGGCGACGGTGGTCGGCGGCAGCAGGACTCGTCGGGGCACGTGGACACCTGGCGCTCAGTGGTCTCCCGACCTCGGAACCACTTGGCATCGTCGAACCGGACGCCGAACGTGATGCTGAAGCCGCCCTCCGGGCCGGAACCGGTCTGGGTCGACGACCAGTAGGTGCCGGCGGTGTTGTCGGTGTACTGGTGCGCCTCGGACGTCCGGGCGCTGCGGTCACCGGCCCGACGGGCGACCCACTTCCGGCAGACGACCTGGCCCTCCACCGCGCCGGTGACGTCGGTGGGCAGCGGCAGGTCGTCGTTCTCGTACGCCTTGTAGATCGCGCCGTCCTCGCCGACCCGCAGGAAGTGCACGCGGATCCCCAGGTGCTCGGTGAGCAGGTTCGTCATGCGCAGAGCGGCCGACTCGTGCGTGACGCCGAACGCATCGCGGAAGTCCTCGACCGCCAGGTCGCGCGCCGACTTCGCCTCGGTCAGGAACCCGACCGCCTGCTTCCGCGGCATGAGGCAGGCCGCGGCGAAGTAGTTGATCTCGAGACGCTGCTGCAGGAACTCGGCGTACGACGACGGTGGCTGGTGCCCGAGGAGTCGGTGCGCCATCGCCTGCAGCGCCATCGAACGGAGCCCGTGGCCGCCTGGGATGGACGCCGGCGGCAGGTAGATCCTGCCGTTGGCGAGGTCCGTGATGCTCCTGGTGGAGTGCGGCAGGTCGTCGACGTAGAGCAGGTCGAACCCGAGGTGCTCCGCCATCCGGCTGACCTCCCGGTGGGTCAGCGCACCGACCTCGTGCCCGACGGCACCGACCACCTCCTCCGCGAGGGCGTCGATCTCCGGCATCGCGTTGTTGCGCCCACGCATCCGTTCGCGCAGCTCGGTGTTGGCCCGGCGCGCCTCCTCCGGCGTCGCCGAGGCCTCCCGCGCCTTGCGGTCGAGTTCCTGCAGGGTGCGCACCAGCGCCGCCAGCGCGTCCTGGGGCAGCGATTTCGAGACCCGGACGGGAGGCACGCCCAGCGCCGCGTACTGCGGGCCGCCCTGCAGACGCCGCAACTCCAGTTCGAGTGCGGACCGCGGGTCCGGCGCCTCGGTCTGCAGCAGGTCGAGCACCTCGACACGGAGCGCGGCGGCGAGGCCGGGGAGCTCGGCCGCGCGGACCGGGCGCTTGCCGTTCTCGATGAGCGAGAGCGTCGAGGCCGTGGTGGCGAGCTCGGTCGCGAGCGCGGTGAGGGTCCAGCCGGCGTGGGTCCGGAAGTGCCGGATGCGTGCGCCGAGGATGCCTGCGTTGTCGTCGTCGACCTGCATGAAACGGACCGTATCCGAAAAATCGAGAAAGTTCGAGGGTGGTGATCGTGCTCAGCGCCGGACGCACACCGCACCGTTGTGGAAACGCCCCACCGCGGACACGTTCGCGGTGATTCAACGACGAAAGGCGAAGTGATGACCATCATCGACGAACGAACGGCCGTGGCGCCGGACGTCCTGCCCCTGCGCGCCGTTCGCCTAGTTGTACTGCCCAGGGACGTTGGTTGAGCTGCGACGACTCGCTGTAGTCGTTGGGATGTGAGAAGGACCTCCTG
>NZ_JADKRV010000002.1:0-366935 GCF_015351025.1 Curtobacterium sp. VKM Ac-1376
CCACTCCACCACCGGGAGGCCTTCTTCGATCAGCGCGTCAACGACCGCCCAACGACACAACGTCCCTGGACATCACAGCTAGCGCGTCGCGGTGGTCGTGCGGTCGCGCCCCGTCAGGTCGACGTGCGTCTCCGGCGTGCGGAACCCCCGGCGCGCCAGCGCCTCGCGCACGCCGGCGCCCTGCGGCTCGGCGTGCTCGATGACCAGGACTCCCCCGGGCACGAGCAACCGCCAGGCCGTCTCGGCCAGGGCGCGCACGGCGTCGAGGCCGTCCGGCCCGCCGTAGAGCGCCATCGCCGGGTCGTGGTCGCGGACCTCGGGGTCGATCGGGACCGCGTCGTCCGGCACGTACGGCGGGTTCGACACGACGACGGAAACGGTGCCGTCGAGTTCGGGCAGCGCGTCGGCGAGGTCGCCCTCGACGAGACGGACGGTCCCGCCGTGGGCGTCGACGTTGCGCCGGGTCCAGGGCAGGGCCTCTGCTGACCGCTCGACGGCGTAGACCACGGCGTTCGGTACCTCGGTGTCCATCGCGATCGCGATCGCACCGCTGCCGGACCCGAGGTCGACGGCGATGGGCTCGGGGACGGCGGTCGCCCGCAGTGCGTCGATGCCGAACTGCACGACGCCCTCGGTCTCCGGACGGGGCACGAAGACGCCGGGTCCGACCGCCAGGGTCAGCGCACGGAAGTACGCCTGTCCCGTGATGTGCTGCAGCGGCTCGCGGGTGGCCCGCCGGGCGGTCGCGTGCCGGAAGCGCTCGACGTGCTCCGGGGCGATGCTGCCACCGATCATCGCGCGGGCCTGGACGGCACCGCGCGAGGTGTCGGTCGCCCAGGCGAGCAGCAGCTCGGCGTCCACCCGCGGAGTCGGCACACCGGCGGCGACGAGCGCCGCGGCCGCCTGCTCGAGCAGGCGGTCCGCGGCGAACGTGAGGGGCGTGTCGGCGGTGATCCGGGCCTCCAGGCGGGGTGTGCGGTTACGCGTCCTGGTCGCCGATGGCGGCCAGTCGCGCCTCTTCGTCCGCCTGGATGGCGGACTGGATGACGGGTTCGAGCGCACCGTTCATCACGCGGTCCAGGTCGTACGCCTTGTACCCGGTGCGGTGGTCCGCAATGCGGTTCTCCGGGAAGTTGTACGTGCGGATGCGTTCGGAACGGTCCATTCCGCGGATCTGCGACTTGCGCGCGTCCGAGGCGATCGCGTCGAGCTCCTCCTGCTGCCGCGCGAGGATGCGTGCGCGAAGCACGCGCATGCCGGCCTCACGGTTCTGCAGCTGCGACTTCTCGTTCTGCATCGCCACCGTGATGCCCGTGGGCAGGTGCGTGATGCGGACCGCGGAGTCCGTCGTGTTGACGGACTGGCCGCCCGGGCCGGAGGACCGGTAGACGTCGATCTTGAGGTCGTTCTGGTTGATCTGGACCTCTTCGGGCTCGTCCACCTCGGGGAACACCAGCACGCCGGTGGTCGAGGTGTGGATGCGCCCCTGCGACTCGGTCTGCGGCACGCGCTGGACGCGGTGCACGCCACCCTCGTACTTCAGGTGCGCCCAGACGCCCTGGGACGGATCGGTCGTGTTCGACTTGATCGCGACCTGGACGTCCTTGTAGCCGCCGAGATCGGATTCGGTGCGCTCGAGGAGCTCGACCTTCCAGCCCTTGGTCTCGGCGTAGTGCGAGTACATGCGCAGCAGATCGGCCGCGAACAGCGCCGATTCCTCGCCGCCCTCGCCGCCCTTGATCTCCATGATGACGTCACGGCCGTCGTCGGGGTCGCGCGGGATGAGCAGCCGGCGGAGACGCTCCTGGCGCTCCGACAGCTGCTCCTCGAGCCCGGGGACCTCGTCCGCGAACGCTGCGTCTTCACGCGCGAGTTCCTGGGCGGCGACGAGGTCCTCCCCCGCCGCCTGCCAGGCCTCGTAGGCGGACTTGATCTGGTTGAGCTCGGCGTACCGCCGGTTCACCTTCTTCGCCCGGGCCGCATCGGCGTGGAGCGCGGGGTCCGACAGCTGCTGCGTCAGGTCCTCGTGTTCCGCCAGCAGCCCTGCTACCGACTCGAACACGCGTTACTCCTGGTGGCCGTTGTGGTGGGCACCGGTCGACGGGACCGACTTCTGCACCTGCACCAGGAACTCGACGTTCGACTGCGTCTCCTTGAGGTTCCGCAGCACGATCTCGAGGGCCTGCTGCGGGTCGAGCCCGGCGAGGGCCCGGCGCAGACGCCAGGTGATCTTGACCTCGTCGGCGGAGAGCAGCTGCTCCTCGCGACGGGTGCCGGAGGCGTTGACGTCGACGGCCGGGAAGATCCGCTTGTCGGCGAGGTGCCGGTTCAGGCGGAGCTCCATGTTGCCGGTGCCCTTGAACTCCTCGAAGATGACCTCGTCCATCTTGGAACCGGTCTCGACGAGCGCGGTGGCGAGGATGGTCAGCGAGCCGCCGTCCTCGATGTTGCGCGCCGCGCCGAAGAAGCGCTTCGGCGGGTAGAGCGCCGCGGAGTCGACACCACCGGAGAGCACGCGGCCCGACGGCGGGGTCGACAGGTTGTACGCGCGGCCCAGGCGGGTGATCGAGTCGAGCAGCAGCACGACGTCGTGGCCGAGCTCCACCAGGCGCTTCGCACGCTCGATGGCGAGCTCGGCGACGGTGGTGTGGTCCTCGGCGGGACGGTCGAAGGTCGAGGCGATGACCTCGCCCTTCACCGTGCGCTGCATGTCGGTGACCTCTTCGGGCCGCTCGTCGACGAGGACGACCATCAGGTGCGCCTCGGGGTTGTTCTTGGCGACGGCGTTCGCGATGGCCTGCAGCACGACGGTCTTGCCGGCCTTCGGCGGCGACACGATGAGGCCGCGCTGGCCCTTTCCGATCGGCGACACGAGGTCGATGATGCGGGTCGAGAGCTTGCCGGGCTCCGTCTCGAGGCGCAGGCGCTCGTTCGGGTACAGCGGGGTGAGGTCGTTGAAGTCGACCCGTGCGGCTGCCTCGTCGGTGGTCTGGCCGTTGATGGACTCGACCGTGACGAGCGCGTTGTACTTCTGGCGGCTCTGCTGCTCGCCGTCACGCGGCTGCTTGATCGAACCGACGACCGCGTCGCCCTTGCGGAGGTGGTACTTCTTCACCTGGCCGAGGGAGACGTAGACGTCGCTCGGTCCGGGCAGGTAGCCGGTGGTGCGCACGAAGGCGTAGTTGTCGAGGACGTCGAGGATGCCCGCGATCGGGATCAGGACGTCGTCCTCGGTGACCTCGGGCTCGAAGTCGTCGTTCTGGCCGCCACGACCGCGCTTGCGGTCACGCTGACGACGGCTGCGGCCGCTCTCCGCCTCGTCGGCGTGCTGCTGTTGCTGCTGCTTCTGCTGGCCGGCGCTCTGCTGCTTCTGCTGGCCGGCGTTCTGCTTCTGCTCGGCCTTGTCGTCCTGCTTGGCCTCGGCCTGCTTGGCGTCCGCCTGCTTGGCCTCGGCCTGCTTCGGCTGGTCGGCCCCGTTCTGCTTCTGGGCCTGGCCGCCGTTCTGCTGCGCGCCCTGCTGGCCGTTCTGCTGCGTGTTCTGCTGGCCGGCGGTCTGGTCGCCGCTCTGCTGATCGCCGTTCTCGACGTTCTGCCCACGACCACGACCGCGGCCGCGGCTGCGGCGCCCGCGACGCGAGCCGCCCTCACCCTGGTCGCCGGACTCGTTCTGGTCCTGCGCGTCGGACTGGTTCTGCTCGGACTGCTCGCCCTGCTCGGCCTGGGCCGACACGGGTGCCTGCTGCTCCGTCTGCTCGGTTGCCTGGGCCTCGTCAGGCTGCTGGCCCTGCTGCTCGGCGTTGCGCTGGCCACGACCGCGGCGCTGCGAGCCGGACTGCGCGGCTTCCTGGGCGTCCTTCTCGGCGCGGACCTGGTCGAGACCGGCGAGGAGGTCCTCGGTGCCGGTCTGGCCGTGGTTGGTGTGCTCGGCGGCCGAGGTCGGCGCGGCGTTCACGGTGCCGCCGGACGAGGCGCGACGCGAGCGACGGGCACGCGACGGCGCGGCCTGCTCGTCGGGGGCCTCGGGCTCGGCGACGGGAGCCTCGGCGGCGGGGTGCTCCGGGGTCTCGGCGGGCTCGGGCAGGGTCGGCTGCGCGGTGACGGCCGGCTCGGCCGGGGTCTCGGCAGCGGCGGCGGGTGCCGGGGCAGCCGGGGTCTCGTCGACGGGACGCTTGTCCTCGATCGAGGCGATCAGGTCGCCCTTGCGGAGCTTGGAGAGCCCGGTGATGCCGAGCGAGGAGGCGATGCGCTGGAGTTCCGGGAGACGGAGGGCGCGCAGATCGCTGGGGATCTCCACCTGGGCGGAGTTGTTGTCGGTCAAGGTCGGTGTTTCCTTTCGAACCGCAGAACGCGGAGAGTTTCCACCGTCCCGGATGCAGGGAGCATCGACCGCCGTTCAGACGACGGATCGGGATTCGGTGATCAGAAAGAGATGCACACCCGCGCACCGGACCCTGCGACGTCGCAGGAGCTGTCCATGAGGACGGGCAATCCGTACGGTTACGCGGGTTCGGCTTCGAGCGCCGAGTGCGCCCCAACTGTAGCACCACCGAGATCGACGGCCAGCATGAGCGGCCGCCAGTCGGAATCGGCGTGTCGCTGCACGAGGTCCGCGGCCGTGAGCCGCTGTGCCGGGTCGCTGCCGAGCACCAGCAGGCTGGGACCGGCACCCGAGACGACGGCGGCCAGCCCGTGCTGGCGGAGCAGGCGGATCAGGGCGTCGGTCTCCGGCATGGCGCTGGCGCGGTACGCCTGGTGCAGACGGTCCTCGGTCGCGGCGAGCAGGAGCTCGGGGCTCTGGATGAGCGCGGCGACGAGGAGCGCCGACCGCGAGACGTTGAACGCGGCGTCCGCGTGCGGCACCTGCTCGGGCTGCAGGGAGCGCGCGAGCTTCGTGGAGAGCGTCGAGGTCGGCACGAACACCACCGGCGCGACACCGCGGTGCACGAGCAGGCGCTTGTAGGCCGGGCCGTCGGCGGTCATCCACGCGATCGTGAGGCCGCCGAAGAGCGCGGGGGCGACGTTGTCCGGGTGCCCCTCCATCTCGGTGGCCAGGGTGAGGAGCGTCGAGGCGTCGAGGTCGACGATGCCCTCGAGCAGCCCGCGAGCCGCCATCAGGCCGGCGACGATCGCCGCGGCCGACGACCCGAGACCGCGACCGTGCGGGATCGCGTTCGTGGCGTGCAGCTCGAGCCCGGGCTGCTGCACCCCGGCGTGCTCGAGGCCACGCCGGACGGCGCGGACGACCAGGTTCGAGTCGTCCGTGGCGACCTCACCTGCACCGACGCCGTCGACCGTGACGGTCGCGCCGGGTTCGGGGCGCACGCGCACCGTCACCTCGTCGTAGAGCGACAGCGCGAGGCCCAGGGAGTCGAAGCCGGGACCGAGGTTCGCGGACGTGGCCGGCACGCGGACGCGGACCGCCCGCCCCGCCGGTACCGCGCGGACCGCCCGTCCGGCCGGTACAGCGCTGCGGGCGGTGACGCCCTCCCCCGGTCTGGACGAGCGGCCGACGCTCACCGCGCGCTGACCAGTCCGAGGACGCCCGCGATCGCGGCGGTGTCGACCGGCACGCTCGTCGGGGTGACCTCGCCGCCGTCCTGCGTGCGGAGGGCCCACTGCGGGTCCTTCAGGCCGTGGCCCGTGACCGTGATGACGACCTTCGCGCCCTTCGGCACGACACCGGCGTCGGCGCGCTCGAGCAGCCCGGCGACACCGATGGCCGATGCGGGTTCGACGAACACGCCGACCTCGGCGGACAGGATCCGGTGCGCGGCGAGGATGCCCTCGTCGGTGATCGCGCCGAAGTACCCGTCGGTCTCGTCACGCGCCTCGAGTGCGAACTCCCACGACGCCGGGTTGCCGATGCGGATGGCCGACGCGATGGTGTCCGGATTGCGGACGACCTCACCGCGGACGATCGGGGCGGAGCCCGCGGCCTGGAACCCGAACATGCGGGGCAGCTTCGAACTGCGGCCGGCGGCGACGTCCTCGCGGTAGCCGCGCGAGTACGCGGTGTAGTTGCCCGCGTTGCCGACGGGCAGGAAGTGGAAGTCCGGGGCGTCACCGAGGACGTCGACGACCTCGAACGCAGCGGTCTTCTGCCCCTCGATGCGGTCGTTGTTCACGGAGTTGACGAGGTGCACCGGGTAGTTCGCCGCCAGGTCGCGGGCGATGTCGAGGCAGTCGTCGAAGTTGCCCTGCACCTGCAGCAACTGGGCGTCGTGCGCCACGGCCTGGCTGAGCTTGCCCATGGCGATCTTGCCCTCGGGCACGAGCACCGCGGCGGTGATGCCGGCGTGCGTGGCGTACGCGGCGGCCGAGGCACTGGTGTTGCCGGTCGAGGCGCAGATGACGGCCTTCGCGCCGTGCTCGACGGCCTTCGAGATCGCCATCGTCATGCCGCGGTCCTTGAAGGACCCGGTCGGGTTCATGCCCTCGAACTTCACGTAGACGTCGGCGCCGGTGCGCTCGGACAGCCGACGAGCCGGGATGAGCGGCGTGCCGCCCTCACCGAGCGTGACGATCGGCGTCGCCTCGGTCACGTCGAGTCGGTCGGCGTACTCGCGCAGGACTCCCTGCCACTGGTGGGCCATCAGGCTTCTCTCTCTGTCCGGTGGGTCGGTCTGGTGTCGGGTGACTGGTGGGGCGGGCGCTGCGGCCCGGTCGGTCGGTCTGGAGGCGCGTGGTGCGTCAGGCGCCGATGACGCGAAGGACGCTGGTGACGTCCAGGACCACGTCCTCGCCGCGGAGGGCGACGACGGTGTCCGCGAGGTCGGCTTCGCGCGCCAGGTGCGTGCCGATGACGAGCGCGGCGGTGCCCTCGGCGGTGCCGTTCGTGGTCTGTTCGACCGTCTCGACGCTCACGCCGTGCCGCGCGAGCACCCCCGCAACGGCCGACAGCACGCCGGGGGCGTCTGTGACGTGCAGCGTGATCTGGTACCTCGTGCGGACGGTGCCGATCGGGAACACCGGCAGCTCCGACTGCGTCGACTCGGCCACACCGGGGCCGCCGATGACGTGCCGTCGGGCGGCGGACACCAGGTCGCCGAGGACCGCTGAAGCCGTCTCGACGCCGCCGGCACCGGCGCCGTAGAACATCAGGTCGCCGGCGGCCTCGGCCTCGACGAACACGGCGTTCTTCGCGCCGTGCACGCTCGCGAGCGGGTGCGACTCCGGCACCAGGGCCGGGTACACGCGGGCACTGACGCCCTCGCGGCCGTCCTCATCGGTCAGGCGCTCGGCGGTCGCCAGGATCTTCACGACGTAGCCGGCCTTGCGCGCGGCGCGGACCTGCTCGATCGTGACGTGGGTGATGCCCTCGCGGTGCACGGCGGCGAGCGGCACCGAGGTGTGGAACGCGAGCGAGGCCAGGATCGCGGCCTTCTGCGCGGCGTCGTAGCCCTCGACGTCGGCGGTCGGGTCGGCCTCGGCGTACCCGAGCTCCGTCGCGGTCGCCAGGGCGTCCTCGAACGTGGAGCCCTTGCGGTCCATCAGGTCGAGGATGAAGTTGGTGGTGCCGTTGACGATGCCCATGATCCGCTCGATGCGGTCGCCGGCGAGCGAGTCGTGCAGCGGGCGGATGATCGGGATCGCACCGGCGACGGCGGCCTCGTAGTACAGCTGCGCGCCGACCTGCTCGGCTGCGGCGAAGAGCTCGGGGCCGTGGGTCGCGAGCAGTGCCTTGTTGCCGGTGACGACGTCGGCGCCGGACTGCAGCGCCTGCAGCACGAGGGTGCGCGCGGGCTCGATGCCGCCGATGAGCTCGACGACGATGTCCGCACCGAGGATGAGCGACTCCGCGTCCGTCGTGAAGAGCTCCTTCGGCAGGTCGACGTCACGCGGCGCCTCCACGTCGCGCACGGCGATCCCGACGAGCTCGAGCCCGGCACCAGCGCGGGAGGCCAGTTCGTCACCGTGCTCGAGGAGGAGCCGTGCGACCTGGGAACCGACCGAGCCGGCCCCGAGCAGCGCGACGCGGACGTTGCGGTATTCGATCATCTGGGAGTGGTTCCTGTCGGTGGGGTGAGCCCTGTTGGTCGGGGTCAGCGGCCGGTGCCGTCGAACGGTGCGGCGGCGACGCCGGTGTCACGGGCGAGGAGGTCGTCGATCGTCTCGCCCCGCACGAGGATACGGGCTGTGCCGTCCGCGACGGCGACGACGGGCGGACGCCCCACGTGGTTGTAGTTGCTCGCCAGCGACCAGCAGTAGGCCCCGGTGGCGGCGACGGCGAGCAGGTCGCCGCGCTGCACGTCACCGGGCAGGTACTCGTCGTTCACCACGACGTCACCGCTCTCGCAGTGCTTGCCGACGACGCGGCTCAGGACCGCCGGGGCATCGGATGCACGGGCGAGCCGCGCCGTGTAGTCGGCGCCGTACAGGGCGGGACGGATGTTGTCACTCATGCCGCCGTCGACGGAGACGTAGGTGCGGGTCGCGCTGCCGCCGTCGTCGGTCTCGAGCGTCACGGGCTTGATCGTGCCCACGCGGTACAGGGTGAGCCCGGGCGGGCCGATGATGTAGCGCCCCGGCTCGACGGCGATGTCCGGCACCGGGATCCCCCGCTCAGCGCAGGCGTCGCCGATGATCGCGGCGAGGGCGTCGGCGACGTCCTCGGGGGCGAAGGCCGAGTCGGCCTCGGTGTAGTCGATCCCCCAGCCGCCGCCGAGGTTGAGCTCGGGCACCGGGCCGGACGCCACGAGGGTCGCGTGCACGTCCATCAGTCGCCGCGCGGCCTCGCGGAAGCCGGCGTCGTCGAAGATCTGCGAACCGATGTGCGAGTGCAGCCCGACGAAGGCCAGTGACGGCTCGGCACGGACGGCCTCGGCGGCGGCGACGGCCTCGGCGAGCGGGATGCCGAACTTCTGGTCCTCGCGCGCGGTCGCCAGGTACTCGTGGGTCGAGGCGTGCACCCCGGTGTTGATGCGGATGCGCACCCGCTGCACGACTCCGGCGTCGGCCGCGGCACGAGCGACGCGCTGGACCTCTTCGTGGCTGTCGAGCACGATCGTGCCGATGCCGGCCTCGACCGCGCGGGCGATCTCGGCGTCGGACTTGTCGTTGCCGTGGAACCCGAGCCGACCCGGGTCGATGCCGCCGGCCAGGGCGACGGCGAGCTCACCGGCGGTGCAGACGTCGACGCGGAGGTCCGCCTCGGCCATCCACGCCACGACCTGGGTCGTCAGGAAGGCCTTGCCGGCGTAGTACACGTGCGCGTGGCTGCCGATGCGCTCGAAGGCCTCGGCGAACGCGTTCCGGACGCGAACGGCGCGGGACTGCACGTCGCGCTCGTCGATGACGTACAGCGGGGTGCCGAACTGCGCGACGAGGTCGGTCGCGCTGACACCGCCGACCGCCAGGGTGCCGTCGTCGGTCCGCGTCGCGGACGCAGGCCAGATGCGGTCCACCAGTTCGGAGGCGTCCGTCGGGAACCGCAGCCGGGGCGGTGCAAGGGGGTTCTCGCTCACGGGACCCGATCCTACCGACGCGAGCCGTGCCTCCCGGCCGCGTTACGCAACCAGCCACTCAGCCGCAGCTGCCCACGGTCCGCAGGCCGTCTTCGTTGAGCGGCAACGCGTCCGCGGTGATGCGGACCGTCGCGTCCGACTTCGACACGTCGAGCGAGCGCACCCGGAGCGCCTCGGGCAGGAACTGTGCGGTGCAGACCTGCACCGGGACGCCGGTGACACCCGGGATCGAGTCGACCTTGAGGCCGAGGTCCGAGTTCGTGATCCGGACGCTCTCCGGGGTGATCGTGATGCCGCGGCCGTCGTCCTGTGCGACCACGGCACCCTTGGCGGCGTAGGTGATGTCGTACCCGAGCACGGACGACGACCCCGTCAGTTCGACGCCGCCGTCGGCCAGGCTGAGCCGGTCGAAGAGCGGGCTGTACTTCGCCAGGTCCTTGACGCTCGACGACGCCAGGGTGACCGTGCCGTCGACGTCGCGGACGTCGCCCTTGCCGTCCACCGGGACGTCGCGCGCGGTGACGTCGGCGGCGAGCGGGATGCCGTCGACGGTGAGTTCCGCCGAGGAGATCTCGACGCGGTTGAGGGTGCCGCTGATGAGCTGCGGGATGACGATGCCCTCGGCGTGGGCGTCGACCTGGCCGGTCGTGCCGTCGGGCAGGGACTGCTCGACCTGCTGGGCGATGATCCGGTCGACGACCCCGCGCAGCACGAACTCGGCGATGACGACGAGGGTGGCGAGCACGACGACGACCACGAGCAGGACGACGGGCCAGCGGCGGCGCGTGGTTGGGCGTTCGGTGGCTGCGGGCATGCGTCCCACCCTGCCAGCTCGTCCCGGCAGCCTGCCTGGAGGCGCGGGCTGCATCGGACGGCGTTCTTCGACACCGTCGATCGGACTCAGCACCGCGGGTTTCCGCGGTGCTGTGTCCGGAGCCTGGTTCCGGGGCGACGCCGGGCCCGCTACATGCGGGACGGGGCGGTCACGCCGAGCAGACCGAGGCCGTTGCGGACGACCTGGCCGGTGGCGTCGTTCAGCCACAGGCGGGTGCGGTGCAGGTCGGTCACTGGCTCGTCACCGAGTGGCGTGACGCGGCACGAGTCGTACCAGCGGTGGTACAGCCCCGCGAGCTGCTCGATGTACCGGGCGATGCGGTGCGGCTCGCGCAGTTCGGCCGCGTGCCGCACGACGCGCGGGTACTCGGCGAGGGCACCGAGGAGCGCGCTCTCGGTCTCGTGCGTCAACAGCGAGGCGTCGAACACGGACCGGTCGACGCCGGCGGCCTCGGCGTTGCGGGCCACCGACTGCGTGCGCGCGTGGGCGTACTGCACGTAGAAGACGGGGTTGTCGTTCGTCCGCTTCGTGAGCAGGTCGAGGTCGATGTCGATCGCGGTGTCGCTGGCGAACCGGACGAGGGCGTAGCGGCCGGCGTCGACACCGACGGCGTCGACGAGGTCCTCCATCGTGACGATGGTCCCGTTGCGCTTCGACATGCGCATCGGCTCGCCGTCCTTGAGCAGGTTGACCATCTGCCCGATCAGGATCTCGAGGTTCTTGCCCGGCTCGTCGCCGAACGCGGCGCACATCGCCATCATGCGACCGACGTAGCCGTGGTGGTCAGCACCGAGCATGATGAGGTTCCGCTCGAAGCCGCGCTCACGCTTGTCGAGGTAGTACGCCAGGTCACCGGCGATGTAGGCGGGTTCGCCGTCGGACTTGATGACGACGCGGTCGCGGTCGTCGCCGAAGTCGGTGGTGCGGAGCCACTCGGCACCCTCGGCCTCGTACATCACGCCTGCCGACCGCAGTCGGGCGATGGCGCGCTCGACGGCCTTCGACTCGTGCAGGGCGTTCTCGTGGAAGTACACGTCGAAGTCGACGCCGAAGTCGTGCAGCGACGACTTGATGTCCGCGAACATGAAGTCGACGCCCTCGCGGCGGAAGAGCTCCTGCGCCTCGGCGCGCGGCAGGTCCCGCACGTCGATGCCCGGCTCGAGGGTCGCGATGACCCGCGCTGCGATCTCGGCGATGTACGCGCCGCCGTAGCCGTCCTCCGGCGTGGGCTCGCCCAGCGCGCTGGCCACGAGCGAGCGAGCGAAACGGTCGATCTGCGCGCCGTGGTCGTTGAAGTAGTACTCGCGGGTGACGAGTCCACCCTGCGCCTGGAACACGCGGGCCAGGCTGTCGCCCACCGCGGCCCAGCGCACGCCGCCCATGTGGATCGGGCCGGTCGGGTTCGCGGACACGAACTCCAGGTTGATCCGGACGCCGTCGTACAGGTCGCCCGTGCCGAAGGACGCGCCGCCGTCCACGATGGTGCGGGCGATCTCGCCGGCGGCCGCGGCCTCGAGCGTGATGTTGATGAAGCCCGGGCCGGCGACGTCGACCGAGTCCACACCGTCGAGCTCGGTCAGCTCACCGGCGATCTCGGTGGCGAGCTCGCGCGGGTTCGTGCCGAGCCGCTTCGCGAGCTGCATCGCGGCGTTCGAGGCCCAGTCACCGTGCGCACGGTTCTTCGGACGCTCGAGCACCACGTGGGACTCCTCGATCGTCACGGTGTCGGACGCGCCTCGGCGCTCGACGATCCCGGTCAGGATCGACAGGTACGCGGCGGAGAGTTCGGCTGGAGTCACGAGGATCGATCCTACCGGGACACCCAGGTCCGCACCGGTCGATGCAGGATCATGTCGGGATGACCCCCCGCAGCCGTGCCCGGGCGCTCGCCGTCGCCACCGTCGCCACCGCCGCAGCCCTCGTGCTCGCCGGGTGCTCGGGCGGCGGAGACAGCGCTCCGTCGGCCAGCGCGACGCCCGCCGGCAAGCCGGTGTCGGAGACCTGCGCCGAACTCCTGCCGGCGAGCGCACTGACGGTGTACGGGCAGTCCTTCGAACTCGACGACTCCTTCACTCCGGCGAAGGGTTCCCCCGCCGCCACCATCGCGAAGCAGCGGGGCCGCGTCTGCCGGTTCGTGAGCACCGACACGGACGCCACGACCATCACGCTCGCCGTCGCCGACCTGCCTGAGAAGTCGCTCACCAACCTGAAGGACGCCCTGTACGAGCGCGGCGGCTCCGTCCCGACTTACCGGGTGGAGGGGTACTTCGCCCTGGGCGACGGGGTCGGTCGCGCGGATGCGTTCACCGACCCGTACTGGATCACCGCGCAGTCGACGCTGTTCACCGAACCGGGTGGGGCGCAGCCCGTCGTCGACACGGTGCGGGCCGCGCTGCAGCCGTCGGCGTCGGCGACGCCCGCCGGCTGACGCGGCACCCTGCGGCCGGGCGCGCGCGGCGGCCCGCCGTCCGGTGCGAGGTTCCGCACGTGGTGCGCTGCTCGCAACGCAGCACGGAACACGGAACCCCGCACGGGAACGCGACGTCGGCACGGTGCGGACGGGAGGCGCGGGGCGGGCCCGCACCGCGCCTCCCGGCCGTCCGTGCCCGCGTCCACGGCGCGACACGCGCTGTCCAGGACCACCCGCCGGACCTGCTACGGTTGTTGACACCCCTTGGCCCCCATAGCTCAGGGGATAGAGCACTGCCCTCCGGAGGCAGGGGCGGAGGTTCGAATCCTCCTGGGGGCACTGTCACATTGCCGCGCAAGCAGTTGTCTTCGCTTTGCCCAGTCAGCTGCGCGCGATGTCGCCTGCGGCGACCTTCCCTCGTCGAGACTCCTCCGGGTGGGTCGCCAGCCTCGTGGGCGATCGCACTCGTCGAGTGAGCGGAAGACGACGGGTCGGCGTGAGGGCCACGGCGTGTCCTGCTCACTCGCTCGTCGCCGTCGCCCGCGCTCCCGCGTGTTTCCGAGCCGGACACCTGGGTCCCCTAGGATCACGGGCCGGTCGTCCCGCACACGACCGGGAAGAGGCTCCGATGACCACCGGCACCGCGAACGCGCAGCTCGAACTCGCCCGCAGCGGGCACGCCCCCTCCGCACGGACGCTGTTCGACGTCCTCTCGGCCACCGCGGCGGCCCATCCGGACGCCACCGCGCTCGAGGACTCCGCCGGCACCGTCGACTACGCCACCATGCTCGATCTCGTTCGCGCGCAGGCCGACGACCTCGCCCGCCGCGGTGTCCGACGGGGCGCCCGGGTCGGTGTGCGGATCCCCTCCGGCGGCCGGGACCTGTACCTGTCGATCCTCGCCGTCCTCGCCGCCGGCGCCGCCTACGTGCCCGTCGACGCGGACGACCCCGAGGAGCGTGCCACCCTGGTGTTCGGCGAGGCGGGCGTCGTCGGCGTGATCGGCGCGGGCGGCGTCCTGCGGAACCGTGACGGCGCCGAGCTCCCGGTGAGGGACCCCGCGGCGAGCGCCGAACTCCCCCGCGAGACCGACGACGCGTGGATCATCTTCACGTCCGGGTCCACCGGGGTGCCGAAGGGGGTCGCGGTGACGCACCGGTCGGCCGCGGCGTTCGTGGACGCCGAGGCGCGGATGTTCCTGCAGGCGGCGCCGATCGGTCCGGGCGACCGGGTGCTGGCGGGGCTGAGTGTGGCGTTCGACGCGTCGTGCGAGGAGATGTGGTTGGCGTGGGGGCACGGTGCCGCGCTGGTGCCGGCGCCCCGGTCGCTGGTCCGGACCGGGGCGGATCTGGGGCCGTGGCTCATCGCGCACACGATCACGGTCGTGTCGACGGTGCCGACGCTCGCGGCGCTGTGGCCCGACGATGCGCTGGAGCAGGTACGGCTGGTCATCTTCGGTGGCGAGGCGTGCCCGCCGGAACTGGCGGCGCGCATCGCGAGCCGTGACCGCGAGGTGTGGAACACGTACGGTCCGACCGAGGCGACGGTGGTGGCCTGCGGGTCCCTGCTCGACGGGAGCCAGCCGATCCGGATCGGGCTGCCGTTGGACGGCTGGGACCTGGCGGTCGTGGACGCCGCGGGCCGGCGGGTCGATCCTGGTGGGGTCGGTGAGCTGGTGATCGGCGGTGTCGGACTGGGGCGGTACCTGGACCCGGCGAAGGACGCGGAGAAGTACGCGCCGTTCCCGGAGCTCGGGTGGGACCGGGCGTACCGGAGCGGGGACCTGGTGCGGTACGAGCCCGAGGGGCTGGTGTTCCAGGGTCGTGCGGACGACCAGGTGAAGCTCGGTGGTCGCCGGATCGAACTCGGGGAGATCGACGCGGCGTTGCAGGCGCTGGACGACGTCGCCGGTGGGGCTGCCGTGGTGCAGCGGACGCCGGCGGGCAACCAGGTGCTGGTCGGGTACGTGGCCCCGGTGGCGGGGGCGACGGTGGACGTGGCGGCGGCGAACGCCCGGCTGCGTCAGGAGCTGCCGGCGGCGCTGGTGCCGCTGGTCGCGGTGGTCGAGTCGCTGCCGACGCGGACGTCGGGCAAGGTGGACCGTGCCGCGCTGCCGTGGCCGTTGCCCGGGGCGTCGGACGCGGCGATGCTGCCGGACACCGTGGCGTGGATCGCGGAACGGTGGTCGGCGATCCTCGGGGTGCCGGTGGCGAGCGTCGACGACGACTTCTTCGCGCACGGGGGTGGGTCGCTGACGGCGGCGCAGCTGGTGTCGGCGATCCGAGAGCGTTTCCCTACGACGACCGTCGCCGACGTCTACGACCACCCGCGCATCGGGGCTCTGGCCGACGCGCTGGACGAGTCCGGACCGGTGGTGGCGTCGTCGCGGGACGTGACGCCGGTCCCCCCGGCGACCGGGCTGCTGATGACGCTGCTCGGGTTGCCGGTGCAGGTGGTGCGGGGCCTGCGGGTCCTGACGTGGACGGCGCTGGTGGCTGCGGTCCTGCACGTGACGACGCTGCCGTTCCTGCCGGTGCTCCCGTGGCCGGCCCTGGTGGTCGCCCTGCTGGTCTTCGTGACGCCGATCGGCAAGATGGCGCTCACGGTGGTCCTCGCTCGGCTGCTGCTCGCCGGGGTCCGTCCGGGTGACCATCCCCGCGGGGGCGCGGTGCACCTGCGGGTCTGGCTGGCCGAGCGGATCGCCGAGGCCGTCGACGGCCCCTCGACCGCCGGTGCCCCGTGGATCAGCTACTACGCCCGGGCACTGGGGGCACGGATCGGCAAGGACGTCGACCTGCACACGCTCCCCCCGGTGACGGGCATGCTCACCATCGGCAAGCGGGCATCGATCGAGCCGGAGGTCGACCTCGCCGGCCACTGGCTGGACGGCGACGTCTTCCACCTGGGCCACGTGCGCATCGACGATGACGCCGTGGTGCGGAGCCGCACCGCGCTGCTGCCGGGAGCGCACGTCGGCGCGGGCGCCGAGATCACCGCCGGCTCGGCCGTCGGCGGCCCGGTGCCGGCGGGTGAACGGTGGGCCGGAGCGCCGGCGGCACGCGTCGGGTCGGCGCGCGGCGACCGGGAGGCCCGTCCCCCGGCCCGTCGCCGCTGGCTGCTGGCGTACGGGGCCGGGTCCCTGGCCGTGGCCGGGTTGCCGGTGGTCGGTGTCGCGGTCGGACTGCTGGTCGCGGTCGCCCTGGTCGGCCGGGCGTCGACCCTGGGCGACGCGGTGTTCGGTGCGCTGGTGACGGTCCCCCTGGCGACGGTCGTCGCCGGTGCGGTGTACGCGCTGCTGGTGGTGGTCGCGGTGCGGCTGCTCGGGATCGGCCTGCACGAGGGGCGGCACCCGGTGCGCTCCCGGATCGGCTGGCAGGTGTGGTCGACCGAGCGCGTCCTCGACGCGGCTCGCACCCTGTTGTTCCCGCTGTACGCCTCGCTCGTCACGCCGGTGTGGTTGCGGCTGCTCGGTGCCCGGGTCGGTCGGGACACCGAGATCTCCACGGTGCTGCTCATCCCGGCGCTGACGCAGATCGCGTCGGGGGCGTTCCTGGCCGACGATACGATGGTGGCGACGTACGAGCTCGGCGGTGGTCGGGTGCGGATCGGCCGGTCGAAGGTGGGGCGTCGGGCGTTCCTCGGCAACAGCGGCATGACGGGCGCCGGACGTTCGGTGCCGCGTGAGGCCCTGGTGGCAGTGCTGTCCGCGGTGCCGAAGAAGGCCAAGCGCGGGTCGTCGTGGCTCGGGTCGCCCCCGGTGCGGCTGCGGCGTGCGGCGACGGAGTTCGACGAGGCGCGCACGTTCCGTCCGTCGCGGCGGCTGAAGGTCGCCCGCGGCTGCTGGGAGCTGCTGCGCCTGGTCGCCCCGATGGTCTCCGCCGCCATCGCGCTCGGCGTGGCCGGTGCGCTCTTGGCGCTGTGGTCGGCCGTCGGGATCGGGTGGACCGTGCTGCTCGCGGGCCCGGTGCTCATCGCCGCCGGAGCCGTCGCCGCCGTGGTGTCGACGATCGCGAAGTGGGCGTTCGTCGGCCGGATCACCGCCCGCGAGCACCCGCTGTGGTCGTCCTTCGTGTGGCGCAACGAGGTGCAGGACACCTTCGTCGAGACCGTCGCCCGCCCCTGGTTCGCCGAGCAGGCCACCGGCACTCCTGCACTGGCCGTCTGGCTGCGGAGCCTCGGCGCGACGATCGGCCGTGGCACCTGGCTCGAGACGTACTGGTTGCCCGAGGCCGACCTGGTCACGATCGGGTCCGGCGCCTCGGTGGCGCGCGGCACCGTCGTGCAGACGCACCTGTTCCACGACCGGGTGATGCAGCTCGACACCGTCCGGCTCGACGCGGGCGCGACGCTGGGCCCGCACAGCGTGGTCCTGCCCGCCGCCGGCATCGGTACCGGAGCCACCGTCGGGCCGTCCTCGCTCGTGATGCGTGGTGAGCAGGTGCCGCCGGGGTCGCGGTGGTCGGGCAACCCGATCGCTCCGTGGACAGCCGTACCGGCCCCATGAGGTTGACTGTCCCCGTGCCGACCGATCCTGCCGCCGACCCGTACACCCCGCACAGCGGCGACCGACGCTGGAGCGCAGAGCACTACGACCTGCGCCTGGACTACCGCGTCGCCACGAACCGCCTGGACGCCACGGCGACGATCACCGCGCGCGCCCACGAGCCGCTCGACCGGATCGTGGTCGACCTGCACGGCCTGTCGGTGGACCGGGTCGACGTGGACGGACGCCGGGCGAAGAAGGTGTCGACGGCCACGCACAAGGTCACCGTGACCCCGGCCGACCCGATCGCCGCCGGCACCGTGTTCAGCGTGCACCTGAAGTACCGCGGCACCCCGCACCCGGTGCGGAGCCCCTGGGGGCAGCTCGGGTGGGAGGAACTGTCCGACGGCGTCATCGTCGCGGCGCAGCCGACCGGGGCGCCCTCGTGGTTCCCCTGCAACGACCGCCCGGATGACAAGGCCACCTACCGGTTCGAGATCGCCACCGAGGCCGCGTACGACGTCGTGGCGAACGGCGAGCTGCTCGCCAAGGAGCGTGACCGGGCCGGTACCCGCTGGACCTACGCCACCACCGAGCCGATGGCGACGTACCTCGCGACGGTGCAGATCGGCCGCTACCGCAGCACGAAGCTCCACTCCGGTGGCGTGCCCGTCACGCTGCACCACCCCGCCGACCTCACCGCGGCCGCGAAGACCGACTTCGGTCAGGTGCCCGAGATGCTCGCGCTGTTCGACGATCGGTTCGGCCCGTACCCGTTCGCGGCCTACGGGGTCGTGGTGACCGACGACGAGCTCGAGATCCCGCTCGAGGCCCACGGCCTGGCGGTGTTCGGACGCAACCACGTCGACGGCGAGCACGGCACCGACCGGCTCATCGCCCACGAGCTGGCGCACCAGTGGTTCGGCAACTCGGTGACCGCCGCCCGCTGGCAGGACATCTGGCTGCACGAGGGCTTCGCCTGCTACGCGGAGTGGCTGTGGTCCGAGGAGCGCGGGGACGACACCGCCGATGCCCTCGCCGAGCGACACCGACAGGGTCTGCTCGACCAACCGGAGGACCTGGTCGTCGGCGACCCCGGCGCGAAGGACATGTTCGACGACCGCGTGTACAAGCGCGGCGCACTCGCCCTGCACGCCCTCCGCCGCACCGTCGGTGACGACGCCTTCTTCACCGGGCTGCGGAGCATCACCGAGCGGCACCGGCACGGTTCGGTGACGGTGCCGGACGTGCTCGGCGCCTTCGCGGACGCCACCGGCCGTTCCGTCGCGGACGTCCGTGCGGTGACCGGCCCCTGGATCGACGAGGCATCGGTGCCGGCACTGCCCGTGCCGGACGCCGCCTAGCGTGCTCCGTCGCCTCGGTTAGCCCGCCAGCTCGCCGTCGACCGGGTCGCAGCTGACCTCGGTCCACACCGCGTCGAGGGACAGCCCGACCACCCCGGCGACCGAGGCGATCGTCGAGAACGCCGGCGTCGCGATCCGACCGGTCTCGATCTTCCGGAGCGTCTCCGGCGAGATGCCGGCGGCCAGGGCGGTGTCGACGATCGACCGCGGCCCGCGGGTACGGCGGAGGAGAGCACCGAGGCGACGGCCGCGGGCGACCTCGTCGGGACGGAGCGGGAGACGGACCATGGCCACATAGTAATACCGGTATGATCATCCGCGTGATCGAGATCCTGACCCCGGCCGAAGTCGAGAAGGCCCGTGCCACCGGTGCCCTGGTCGGCACGATCCTGCAGACCCTCCGCGAGCGCGCCCGCGTCGGCACGAACCTGCTCGAGATCGACCGGTGGGCCCGCGAGATGATCGAGGCCGCCGGCGCCGACTCCTGCTACGTCGACTACGCACCCTCGTTCGGCCGGGGCCGCTTCGGCCACCACATCTGCACCGCCGTGAACGACGCCGTGCTGCACGGGCTCCCGCACGACCGGGTGCTGGCGGACGGCGACCTGCTGACCCTCGACCTCGCGGTGTCGCTCGACGGCATCGCCGCGGACGCCGCCGTCAGCTTCGTCGTCGGCGCCCCGCGCCCCGAGGACCTCGCCCTCATCGACGCGACCGAACGCGCCCTCGCCGCCGGCATCGCCGCCGCCGGACCCGGCGCCCGGATCGGAGACCTGTCGCATGCGATCGGCACCGTGCTCGACGCCGCGGGCTACCCCGTGAACGTCGAGTTCGGCGGACACGGCATCGGGTCGACCATGCACCAGGACCCGCACGTGTCGAACACCGGACGACCGGGCCGCGGGTACACACTGCGGCCGGGGCTCATGCTCGCGCTCGAGCCGTGGGTCATGGCGGACACCGACGTCCTGGTCACAGACGCCGACGGCTGGACCCTGCGGAGCGCCACCGGGGCACGGACCGCACACACGGAGCACACCATCGCGATCACCGAGGACGGCGCGGAGGTGCTCACGCTCCCCCGCTGATCACTCCGCCCGTCCCTCCGCCCCTCGATCCGGTGACCCGCACCGCCGCGCCGCCGGCCGCGACCACGAGCACGAGGTCCGGTCCGGGTCGCAGGACGGTCAGGGGCTGGACGGCGTCCTCGAACCACGCTGTTCCTGCGGCGACCTCGACGTCGACGTCGAGGGGGTCCACCCGGAGCCCCCGGCCGTCGCGCTTCAGCACGGCCTCCTTGGCGGCCCACGTGGCGGCGAGGACGGTCGGGTCCCCGGCGGCACGACGGAGTTCTCCGGCCGTGAACGCGTCGAGGGGCGCTGCGGCGACACGGGACACCCGCTCGACGTCGACCCCGAGGGGTCCGGGGCCGACCGCGATCGCGACGACGCCCGGTGCGCGCGACAGGCTCACCCCCACGGCGGCGCCGGACACGCTCGCCCACGGACGGCCGTGGTCGGTCCCCGCGCAGTGCGGACAGACGCGCCCCGCGCGCACGGCCGACGTCTCGACACGGGTGGCCGACGCGACGGCGGCGACCAGGGCCTCCCGGTCGGCCGCGCGGTCAGGACCCGGCGTGCGCAGCGTCACCAGGACGGTCTGGAGGCGCGGCGCAGCATCCGGGGTGGCCCCCGTCGGTGCCGTGGTCGCGCGCAGGGCGGATCAGGCGTGCGTCAGCGCGATCAGCGCGACGTTCATGGTGCTGTAGAGCCCCTCGGAGCGGGTCGCCTGGCGAACCCGTCCGCGCAGGACCTCGTAGCGTCCGTCGTGCTCGTGCACGAAGCCGATCACACCCGTCGCCGGTGTCGACACCCGGTGGTAGCCGTCCTCGAGCGGGACGACCTCGGTGCTGGTGGTGCGTTCCATCGTTCTTCCCCTTCCGTTCATCCTCGAACAGTGGCGCCAGCATACCCCGGTTGGGGGACAAGGCGTCCACAGCATCGACGGTCCCCAGCGTTCCCCGGGAGTCTGTCCGAACGCCCGCGGGGCCTGGATAGACTCCGGGCGACAGCGCTCTCGTGGCGCGGTCCGGGGCGGTGCCACGGGGTACCGACCGGCGACGGACGGAGGACGGATGCGAGCGGTCCAGCACGGATCGGGCACGGACGGATCGAGCGGGCACAGGGGGACAACGCGGCTGTGGAGCCGCGCGACGGCGGCCCTGGTCGCGATGCTGATCGTCCTGGCTCCGGCAGCGACCGCCCGCGCCACGGCGCCCGTCGACCTGGGCGGCGCGTACGTCCTCGACGAGGCCGGCGTGCTCAGTTCGTCGGAACAGGCGCAGGTCGAGCAGGCCGTGCAGGACCTCTACTCCGAGACCCAGACCCAGCTCTTCGTCGTCTTCGTGCCCTCGTTCACCGACCCCGGCGACCACACCGAGTGGGGCGGGGCCGTGCTCGAGCAGAACCAGATCGACACCGACGGGATCCTGCTCTCGGTCGCCGTCGACGAGCGCAACTACGACGTGCAGCAGACGAACGAGACCGCCATCTCCGAGTCCGACGTGCAGAACGCGGTGAACGACGCCCTGCTCCCCGAGCTCAAGCAGAGCGACTGGTCCGGCGCCGCTGTCGCGTTCGCCGACGGGCTGACACAGTCGCAGGCCCCGGTGGACCTCACCTGGCTGTGGATCCTGCTGCTCGTCGTGGTCGTCGGGCTGATCGTCGTCGTCCTGGTCGTCCGCACCCGCAACAAGCGCCGCACCGCAGCGGCCACCCGGGCGCAGGAAGCCTCGCTCGCCGACCTCGAACGCACCGCCGGCGGCGCGCTCGTCACCATCGACGACGAGCTCCGTACCGCCGAGCAAGAGGTCGGGTTCGCGAGCGCGCAGTTCGGCCCCGACGCCGCCAAGCCCTTCGCCGACGCCGTGCAGGCCGCGCAGCGCGAGGTCCGCAAGGCCTTCACGATCCGCCAGCAGCTCGACGACGAGATCCCGGACTCCCCACAGCAGCGTGCCGAGTGGGCCGACCAGATCATCGCGATCTGCGAGCGAGCCCACGCCGCGATCGAGGAGCAGACCGAGGCGTTCGACCAGCTCCGCTCGCTCGAGGACGGCGTCGAGGACGCCGCCGCGTCGCTCGCCCAGGCCGTGGCCGCCGCACCGGCATCGGTCGGTGCCGCTGCGGCCGCCCTCGACCGCGTCCGCGCCCGGTACACCGGCCGGACGCTCGCGACGGTCGCCGACAACGTCGACCAGGCACATCAGGTGCTCGCCTACGCGACCGAACGCTCGAACGCCGCGACCGCGTCCATCGCCGCCGGCGAGAAGGGCGAGGCCGTCGTGGCCGTGCGGGACGCCCAGCACGCCCTCGCGCAGGTGCAGCAGCTCACCGACGGCGCCCTCGCCGCCGAGAACTCCTTCACCGAGGCGACAGCCCGCGCCGAGGCGATGCGCATCGACATCGAGGGCGACGTCGCCGCCGCCCGCACCCTGCGCGCCAGCGGCCCGGACCTCGCCGCGGCGGTGACCCGTGCTGAGGCCGTGCTGCGGCAGGGCCTCGACCCGAAGGACCCCGTCGCGGCCGTCGACGCCCTGACCCGCGCGAACACCGAGATCGACCAGGCGATCGCCGCCGCGCGCGGTGCCGAGGAGCAGCGCCGACGAGCCGCCAAGGCCATCGACGAGGCCCTGCGGGACGCCCGCACGCGGATCAGCCAGGCCCGCGACTACATCTCACTGCACCGCGGTGCCATCGGCCCCACCGCACGCACACGGTTGTCCGAGGCCGAGCGCGCCTTCGACGATGCCGTGCACTTCGCCGCCACCGATCCCGGGCAGGCGCTCAACGCGGCCCGCGCGGCCGAGCAGTACGCCGCAGCAGCGATGGACGCCGCGAACGACGACCTGGGCGGCTGGGGCGGCCAGAGCGGCGGCGGGGGCGGCGGCGCGCAGCTGGGCGGGCTCGTCACCGGCATCGTCCTCGGCGGACTGCTCGGGGGTCGCGGCGGCAGCTTCGGCGGGGGCTCCTTCGGGGGCGGCGGCTTCGGCGGAGGCGGCGGCTTCTCCGGCGGTGGCGGCTTCGGCGGGGGCGGGGGCGGGGGCGGCGGCGGCTTCTCCGGCGGCGGCCGCTTCTGACAGATCGCCCTTCCCTCCCCAGAGCAGACACGACCCGACCAACTCCCCTCCACAGGACTTCCACGAAAGGGAACAGCAATGGCAAAGCAGACCATCTTCGGGCGCATCTCGACCCTCCTGCGCGCGAACATCAACCAGCTCATCGACGACGCCGAGGACCCGCAGAAGATGCTGGACCAGCTCGTGCGTGACTACACGAACAACATCGCCGACGCGAAGACCGCGATCGCCCAGACCATCGGCCACGTGCGCCTGCTCGAGCAGGACCACGAAGAGGACAAGAAGGCCGCGGTCGAGTGGGGCCAGAAGGCCGCGAACGCCTCCGCCGCCGCCGACAAGTACCGTGCCGAGGGCAAGGCGTCCGAGGCGGACAAGTTCGACAACCTGGCGAAGATCGCGATCGGCAGGCAGATCGCCGCCGAGCAGGAGGTCAAGGACGCCGAGCCGAACCTGGCATCGCAGAACGAATCCGTCGAGAAGCTCAAGGCCGGACTCGCCGGCATGGAGCAGAAGCTCGAGCAGCTCCGCGCCAAGCGCGACAACCTCGTCGCCCGCTCGAAGACCGCCGAGGCGCAGTCCCGTGTCAACGACGCGCTCGGCAACATCGACGTGCTCGACCCGACGAGCGACCTCGGCCGCTTCGAGGAGAAGGTCCGTCGGGAAGAGGCGAAGGTCCTCGGCCAGCAGGAGCTGCAGTCGTCGAGCCTCGATGCCCAGTTCGAGAGCCTCGAGGACGTCGGCAAGGACGCCGAGGTCGAGGCACGGCTCGCCGCCCTCAAGTCGGGCGGATCGTCGAGCATCTGACGACGACCCTGACGACGCCGGACCCCAGCTGACAGACTGAGACGATGCAGTTCCTCGTGGTCGGTCAGTGGCAGGGTTCGGCGTCGTCGCGCGCGATGCGTCTCGGGGACGGAGCGTCGGCCATCGCCGCGGACCTCCCCCGGGCGTCGACCACCGTGATCGAGGTGCCCGCGGGCGCGGGTGATCGGATCGAGACCGCCGTCGCGCGCTACACCTCGGTGCTGGCCGTCGCCGAACGGGTCGCCGAGGAGACCGCCGTCGCGACCGAACCCGTGCTCGTCGTCGGCGGGGACGGGGCGAGCGTCCTCGGCGCGACCTCCGGCGTCGGGCCGGACACCGCTTTCGTGCGCATCTCCGGCTCCAGCGGCTACCGCGCCCTGAACCGTGCGCAGCCCGTCGCCGCCGAGACCGCCGCGCTGCGGATCCTCGTCGACCGGCCCGCGGAGCTCTTCCCCGCGCTGCGGGTACTGCCCGCGTCCTCCGTCGTCGTCGCCGGCGTGCGGGGGGTCGAGGACGCCGAACGCGCCGCGCTCGACCGTGCCGGCGTGACGCACCTCGACGTCGACGCCGCCACACCGGACGCCCTCGCCGCAGCGGTGGACGCCACCGGGGCGACCTCGGTCTTCGTCCACGTGGACCTCGACGTCCTCGACCCGTCCGAGGTGGACGGCCTGCTCGAGCCCGTGCCGTTCGGCCTCGACGGCGCCGGGCTCGTCGAGCGCATCCAGGCCGCGGCACGCGGCCGGCGCCTTGCGGGCGCGGCGCTCACCGGCTTCGCGCCCGTCGACCCGGACCGGGCAGTGGACGACCTCGGCGTGATCCTGCGCGTCGTCGGGGCGTTGACCAGCGCCTCCCGGCTCGTCTGAGCGCGCACTCGGCGCCACCGACGGACGCCCTACCGGTCCCGGCGGACCCCCTACCGGTCCCGGCGGACCCCCTGCCGGTCCGCGTACGCTCAGCAGCATGACGGACTACGACCTCATCGTGATCGGAGCCGGCGCAGTCGGCGAGAACGTGGCGGACTCCGCCAGGAAGCGCGGCCTGTCGGTCGCGATCGTGGAGGCCGAGCTCGTCGGTGGTGAGTGCTCGTACTGGGCGTGCATGCCCTCGAAGGCACTCCTCCGCAGCGGACACGCGCTCGCCGCTGCCGAGCGGCTCGACGGCGCGAAGCAGGCCGTCACCGGCTCGCTCGACGCCGCGCACGTGCTCGCCCGACGCAACTCCTTCACCTCGAACTGGAAGGACGACAGCCAGGTGTCCTGGCTCGAGTCCGCCGGCATCGACCTCATCCGCGGCCACGCCCGCCTCACCGGGCCGAAGACGATCGAGGTCGACGGCGAGACGCACACCGCCCGCGCTGCCGTCGCGATCGTCACCGGGTCCCTGCACGCGCTGCCCCCGGTCCCGGGACTCGCCGAGGCGCAGCCGTGGGGCACCCGCGAGGGCACGAGCGCGCAGCAGGTCCCCGAGAGCCTGCTCGTCATCGGCGGCGGCGTGTCCGGCTCCGAGCTCGCGACCGCGTGGGCGTCCCTCGGCGCGAAGGTCACCCTCGTCGCGCGGCACGGCCTGCTCGGCGGCATGGAGCCCTTCGCCGGTGAACTCGTCGCCGACTCCCTGCGCGTGCTCGGCGTCGACGTCCGCACCGGCGTGAACCCGGTCCGGGTCGACCGCGACGAGCACGGCCTGGTCACGACGGAACTCGACGACGGCACGACCGTGATCACGAGCGAGGTGCTCGCCGCCACCGGTCGTGCCCCGCACACCCGTGACCTCGGGCTCGAGACCGTCGGGCTGACCCCCGGCGAGTGGCTCGACGTCGACGACACCATGCTCGTGCACGGCACCGACTGGCTGTACGCCGTGGGCGACGTGAACCACCGCGTGCTCCTCACCCACCAGGGCAAGTACCAGGCGCGTGCCGCGGGCGAGGCGATCGCCGCCCGTCACCAGGGCACGCCGCTGCACACCGAGCCGTGGGGCGCGCACGTCGCGACCGCCGACCACGCCGCCTCACCCCAGGTGACGTTCACCGACCCCGAGGTGGCGAGCGTCGGCCTGACCGAGGCGAAGGCCCGCGAGCAGGGGCTGAACGTCCGCGCGGTCGAGTACGACCTCGGTGCCGTCGCCGGGTCGTCCCTGCAGGCTGACGGCTACACGGGCCGGGCGAAGATGGTCGTCGACGAGGACCGCGGGGTCGTCGTGGGCGTCACGTTCGTCGGCCAGGACGTCGCCGAGATGCTGCACGGAGCCACGGTCGCCGTCGTGGGCGAGGTGCCGATCGGCCGCCTCTGGCACGCGGTGCCGGCGTACCCGACGATGAACGAGGTCTGGCTGCGCCTGCTCGAGACGTACGGCCGACCGGCCTGAGCGTGCGCAACCCGCTGGTCGACTCCCCCGTGTCCCGCGCGGGGTGGGCGTTCGCGACGGCCGTGGGGCTGGCCGTGGGCGTCCCCCTGTCGACGGGAGCCGTCCGGGTGGTCGACGGACTCGTGGTCTGCACGGGGCTGCCGCGCTGGGTCTTCCGGCGCGGCGGCACCTGCGTCGGCTCGGTCTACCTCACCCGCGACAACGACGGCCCCCGGGTGCTCCGGCACGAGCGGGTGCACGTCGAGCAGTGGCGGCGGTACGGCATGCTCATGCCGCTGCTGTACGCCCTGGCCGGGCAGGACCCGCTGCGCAACCGCTTCGAGGTCGAGGCCGGTCTGGAGGACGGCGGCTACCGCTGACGCGTGCCCGCCTGACGGGCGCGGAGCTCGTGTCGCGGGTGGTCGAGGTCGCTCGACACGCCGCGTACGCGTCGCCGAGGTCGCACGAAGCGCCGTCCGGACGTCAGTCGGGCGGCAGTTCGTGCGACCTCGGCGCGCGCGGCCGGGCGCGTCAGGCGGCGCGGCGGCGCGGGACGACGAGGGGCGTGCCCGTCTCGGGGTCGGGGACGACCACGCACGGCAGGCCGAAGACGTCCTCGACGAGGTCCGCGGTGAGCACCGACGCCGAGGCCCCTGATGCCACGATCGACCCGCTGCGCATCGCGATGACGTGGGTGGCGTACCGCGCAGCCTGGTTCAGGTCGTGCAGCACCGCCACGACCGTGCGACCGGCGGCGTGCAGCGCGGAGGCCAGCTCGAGCACGTCGTACTGGTGCGCGATGTCGAGGAACGTCGTCGGCTCGTCGAGCAGCACGATGTCGGTCTGCTGCGCCAGCACCATCGCGATCCAGACCCGCTGCCGCTGCCCGCCGGACAGCTCGTCGACGCTCCGATCGGCGAGCGACACCGTGTCGGTCTGCTCCAGCGCGGCCTGCACGGCCTGCCGGTCGGACCCGGACGACGGGTGCAGCAGGTCCTGGTGCGGGAACCGGCCCCGGGACACGAGATCACGCACGGTGATGCCGTCCGGGGCGATCGGGGTCTGCGGGAGCATGCCGACCCGCCGGGCGACGGCCTTCGGGCGGTACGAGTCGATCGGCGCCCCGTCGAGGAACACGGTGCCGGCACGCGGCTTCAGCGTCCGCGCGAAGGACTTCAGCAGCGTCGACTTGCCACAGGCGTTCGGCCCGACGATGACCGTCAACTCACCGTCGGGGATGTCGACGTCGAGCGTGTCCACCACGACCCGGTCGTCGTACGCCAGGGTCAACCCGCGGGCCCCCAGCGCCGTGGTCGGGACCGGACCGAACGCGGAGCCCGCGGTCGGCATCAGTGCTCGGCCTTGCCGTGCCGCCAGTAGCCCATGAACGCGACCTGCGCGCGGTCGATGCCGACGCCGCGGACCAGGTGGCGGCGGAGTTCCTTGACGCAGCCGGCCTCGCCCGCGATCCACGCGTAGACGGGGCGCTCGTCGATCGGTGCCGGCACGTCCCACAGCACCTGCTCGTCGACGTCGACGTCCGTGAACTCGGCGGCGGACCCGCACGTCGCCGCCGACCCCGGTGCGACACTGGAGGCCCAGGCGTGCACCTGGTCGGTCATCCGGACGCCGTAGGTGGCGCCGTTCCGGGCGATCCAGCGGACCTCGACCCCGGCGGGCGCGGTGACGGGCAGGCGGTCGGCGTCGGTCGGCACCTCGATGAAGACGTGACCGACGGTGGAGACGTCGAGCGCCTCGAGGATGGCGCAGATGGCCGGGGCGGCGGTCTCGTCGCCGGCGAGCAGGATGCGGTTCGCGTGGCCCGGGGCGAACTCGGCAGCACCGGTCGGCAGGTCCTCGGGCGACTCCGGCACGCGCGGCCCGACGACGCGGATCTCGTCACCGACGCGGCAGGACGACACCCACCGCGACGCGGGACCGGCGTCGCCGTGGGCGACGAAGTCGATGTCGAGCTCACGGGCGTCCGGCCGGAACGAGCGGACCGTGTAGGTGCGCAGCGGGTTCCGGGTCTCGTCGGGCAGGGCACGCCAGGCGGCGTACCAGTCCTCGTCCTCCGGCAGTTCGGAGAAGCCGATGCCGGGCAGGGGCAGCACGATCTTGATCCGCTGGTCGAGCCCGACCGAGGAGAAGTCGGCGAGGGCGTCGCCCGTCAGCGTCACCCGGACGAAGTGCGGGGTGAGCGACGTGACGGCGGCCACGCGGACGGAGAAGACGCGATACCGGGTTGCCACGGGATCGAGTATGGCATGCCTTACCTAACGTCTCCAGGCCCCCGGAACGGTGCGAGGATCGTCCCCGTGCCCGAAGCCCCCGACGACGAATTCGCCGACCTGCCCGCCCTCGCCCGCGCGAGCGGCGTGACGGAGCCGCTCCGCGCCTCCAGGCAGGTGGTCCGCACCGCTGGCGGACAGGAGATCTCCGCGATCCGGTGGGGCGAGGACGGCCAGGAGGCCCGGATCACCTACCTGCACGGGCTCGGCATCGACGCCCACAGCTTCGACACCACGGCGCTCGCAGTCGGTGAGCCGGCGGTCGCCCTCGACCTGCCCGGACACGGCCGGTCGTCGTGGCGGGACGACGCGGACTACGCGGCGGCCGCGACGGCGCCGAGCGTGCTCGCCGCCCTCGATGCACTCGACGTGCCGCCCGGGATCGTCGTCGGGCACTCGCTCGGCGCGATCCTGTCCGCCCGCCTGGCCGCGACCGCGCCGGAGCGGGTCACCGGCCTCGTGCTCGTCGACATGTCGCCGGACTTCGCGCAGCGTGCGGTGGACCGGATCGCCCGTGCACTCGAGGCCGAGGAGCCGTTCGAGTCGCTCGAGCAGGTGGTCGACCGGGCGATCGAGGCCCGGGTCGGTGACGACCGCCAGGTGCTGCTGCGCGAGGCCCGGCACACCACCGCCCTCGGTGCCGACGGTCGGCTCGTGCGCCGACACCACTTCCCGCACCTGCCCGCCGGTCGGATGTCCTCGGTGGGGCGCTTCGCCGACGCGTGGCCGGACCTCGAGGCCCTGCGCGTGCCGATCCTGCTCGTCCGCGGGGACCGCGGGTACGTGTCGCCGAAGCTGCACGCCGGGTTCGCCGAACGTCTGCCCGCCGCCGAGATCGTCACCGTCGCCGCACGGCACGCGGTGCAGAACCAGGCTCCCCTCGAACTGGCGTCGGCGATCCGGGCATGGGCGGAGCGGCACGGATTGTTGCACCCGATCGAAGAACCGTCGTCGGACGGCGCCGGCCGCCGGTACCCTCGTGCGAGCGCGAGGCCCGACGACCGCCCTCGCGCCCGGAAGGAACCCACACCCCCATGAGTCCGCTCCTGACCCGTCGCACCGCGCGCACCACGCGCTTCGGGCGCGCTGCCCTCGCCGCCACCGCGGTCGCCGTCGTGTCCGCCCTCGCGCTGACCGGCTGCTCCGGCTCGTCCGACACCACCGGGGGCGATGACGCCACGGTGCGCGTCGGGCTGGTGCTGGAACCGACGAGCCTCGACATCCGGACCCAGTCCGGGGCCGCGCTCGACCAGGTGCTCATCGACAACGTGTACCAGGGGCTCGTCGGACGCACTCCGGAGGGCGAGATCCGCGACGTGCTGGCGTCGTCGCACGAAGTGTCCGACGACGGCTTGACCTACACGTTCACGTTGCGCGACGGCACGACGTTCCAGGACGGCGAGCCGGTCACCGCGGCCGACGTCGTCTGGTCGCTCGAGCAGGTCAAGTCGAACGAGACCTACGTCGACTCCTCCAAGCTCGCGGGCGTCACCTCGATCACGTCCCCGTCGACGGGTGTGGTCGAGCTCACGCTCGCGAAGCCCGACTCCGACCTGCTCTGGAACCTGACCGGCCGCTCGGGCCTGGTGCTCGAGAAGGCCGCGAAGAACGACCTGTCCGACAGCGCGAACGGCACCGGCCCATTCGAGGTCACGAGCTGGAAGCAGGGCGACTCGCTCACCTTCGACCGCAACGACGACTACTGGGGCACGAAGGCGAAGGTGGCGACGATCGTCTTCCGCTACATCACGGATCCGTCAACCGCGGTGAACGCGATGGCGAACGGTGACCTCGACGTCCTGAACCCGGTCGACGGCACGCTGAAGAGCCAGCTCGAGGGCAGCTCCGACATCGCGCTGCACAGCGGCAAGACGACGGACAAGTACACGTTGGCGTTCAACGACCGCAAGGAACCGTTCACCGACAAGCGGGTCCGCCAGGCGATCCGGCAGGCCATCGACCCGACGGCACTCATCACGGCGATCGGCGGCACGGGCGTCGAGCAGGGCGGGCCGATCCCCGAGCTCGACCCCGGCTACGAGGACCTGACCGACGTCGACGCGTACGACCCTGCGAACGCGAAGAAGCTCCTCGCCGCCGCCGGGCAGCAGGACCTGCAGCTCACCCTCACCTACGCGAACGTGTACCCCACCACCATCGGTGACGTGCTCAAGTCGCAGCTCGCCGACGTGGGCATCACGCTGACGGTCAAGCGGGTGGACTTCGCCACCTGGCTGTCGACGGTGTTCCAGGCGCCGAAGTCGGGCGAGCGCGACTTCGACCTGTCGATGGTCGACCACGTCGAGGCCCGTGACTTCGGCAACTGGGCGAACCCGGACTACTACTTCGGCTACGACAACGCCGACGTGCAGGCGCTCTACGCGGAGTCGATCGCGGCGACCGACGAGGCCACCAAGACCGAGGCCCTGCGGAAGGCAGCCCGGATCGTCAGTGAGGACGCGGCCGGCGAGTGGCTGTACACGGCGACCGAGATCACCGCGGTGCGCTCGGGTGTGACGGGCTTCCCGGTCGACGGCGGCAACTCGCGCCTCGACCTGGCGGAGCTCGCCGTCGAGTGAGGCGGAGTCGCACCGCCCTCCGGGGCGCGGCTCGGACCGGCCGCGTTCCCGGGGCGCGCTCCCTCCCCGTAGCATCGGTGTCGTGACCCGGTTCCTCATCGGGCGGGTGCTCCTGCTCGTCGTCGGCCTGCTCGTGGCGAGCGTCATCATCTTCGCCACGCTCCGCGTGCTGCCCGGTGACGTCGCCCAGGTCGTCGCCGGCACGCAGTCGACCCCCGCGCAGGTCGAGCAGCTCCGCGAGCAGCTCGGGCTCGACCGCCCCGTCGTCGTGCAGTACCTCGACTGGATCGGCGGGGTCTTCCGCGGCGACCTCGGGCGTTCCCTCGTCACCAACGGCGCCGTCGCGCCGGAGATCGCGCAGAAGCTCGCGATCACGCTGCCGCTCGCCGCCATGTCGCTCGCGACCGCACTGGTGATCGGGGTCCCGCTCGGGGTCGTCGCCGCGGTGCTCCGTCGTCGACCCGGCGGTGCCGTGATCGGGTTCGCGGCACAGGCCGTCGCCGCGGTCCCCGTGGTGTGGGCCGGCATGCTCCTCGTCGCCCTGTTCGCGGTGACGCTGCACTGGCTGCCGACGCAGGGCTTCCCGCTCGACGGCTGGTCGGAGCCGGGCCGGGCGTTCGCGTCGCTCGTCCTCCCGGCACTGACCATCGGCGCGGTCGAGGGTGCCGTCATCCTCCGGTTCACCCGCTCCGCGACCCTGTCCGTGCTCGACGCCGACCACGTCCGGACCGCCGCGGCCATCGGCCTCACCCGCACACAGGCGCTGCTCCGGCACGGGCTGCCGTCGGTGGCCCTCACCGTGCTCGCCGTGCTGGGGGTGCAGATCGCCGGGCTCCTCGTCGGGGCCGTCGTCGTCGAGCAGCTGTTCTCGCTGCCCGGGGTCGGTCGGATGCTCGTCGCCGACGTCGGCCGCCGCGACATCACGAAGGTGCAGTCGGAGCTGCTCGTGCTCACCGGCCTCGTGCTGCTCGTCGGGTTCGCCGTCGACGTCGTGCACCGCGCCCTCGACCCCCGCCAGCGGGAGGTGCAGGGATGATCCGCCGCCTGGTGTCCCGGCCGACCGGGGTCTTCGCCGTCGTCGTGCTCGGCCTGCTGGTCGTGCTCGCCGCTGTGTCGCTCGTGTGGACGCCGCAGAACCCGTTCCGCGCCGACCCGTTCCACCAGTGGGAGGGTCCGAGCGCCGCGCACTGGTTCGGCACCGACGCCGCCGGCCGCGACATCGCGAGCTACCTGCTCGCCGGCACCCGCACCACCGTGCTCGTCGCGGTCGGCTCCGGCGTGATCGCGAGCATCGTCGGCATCGTCCTCACCGCCATCGGCTCCCTCACCGCCCGCTGGGTGCGCGAGGGCACGGCGGTCCTGCTCGACATCCTGGTGGCGTTCCCGACCCTGCTCACCGCGATGCTCCTCACCGCGGTCTTCGGCGGCTCCCTGGGCGTGGTGATCGTCAGCGTCGGGCTGTCCTTCGGCGTGACGATCGCGCGCGTCGCCCGCGGTGAGATCCGGCGGATCGCCCGGAGCGACTACGTCACCGCGGCCCGGGCCTCCGGCGTCGGTGGTGCCGGCGTGCTCGTCCGCCACCTGGTGCCGAACGCGGCGCCGCTGTTCACCGTGCAGCTGTCCCTGGCGATGGCCACCGCGGTCCTCGCCGAGGCGGGCCTGTCGTACCTGGGGTACGGCGCGGGGTCGGACACCGCGTCGTGGGGCACACTGCTCGCCGACCTGCAGACCTACATCGGCGTGCACCCGTGGAGCGCGACCTGGCCGGGTGCCGCGATCGCCCTCGTCGTCGCGGCGCTGTCGCTGCTGGGCGACGCCGTCCGCGACGCGGCCGACCCGCGCCTGACGACGAACGACCGTGCGTCGGACCGCCCCGCGACGGGCGGTACCGGGCGTCCCGACCGCATCGACCGTATCAACCGCACCGACCCGCCAACGACCACCCCGGGGGTGACCGCATGAGCGGGCGTCCGACCGCAGCCTCCGGGCTCGAGGTGCGCGGTCTGTCGGTCCGCATCGCGGGGCGGACGATCCTCGACGACGTCACCTTCACCGTGCCTCCCGGCCAGCGCGTGGGCGTGATCGGAGCGAGCGGATCCGGCAAGTCCATGACCTCGCTCGCCCTGATGGGGCTGGAGCCGGCCGGCGCCGTCGTGACCGGCAGCGTGCGTCTGGACGGCACGGAGCTCGTCGGCCTGCCGGACCGCGAGCGCGCGCGACACCGCGGTGCGGGCATCGCGATGGTGTTCCAGGAGCCTGGTACCGCGCTCGACCCGCTGCGCCGCGTCGGCGCGCAGATCGCGGAGCCGCTCCGGCTGCACCGCAGACTCGACCGGCGTGCGGCCCGCGCGGCAGCCGCAGAACTGGCGGCGTCCGTCGGCCTGCCCGACCCGGAGTCGCTGCTGCGGCAGTACCCGCACCAGCTGTCCGGCGGGCAGCGCCAGCGGATCTGCATCGCGATGGCGATGGCCGGGCAGCCGTCGTACCTGGTGGCGGACGAGCCGACCACCGCGCTCGACGTCACCACCGAGGCCCGCATCCTCGACCTGTTCGAGGGGCTGCCGGCCGGCATGGTCTTCGTGACGCACGACCTCGCCGTGCTCGCGCGCATCGCCGACACCGCGGTCGTGCTCGACGCCGGGCGGGTCGTCGAGCACGGCACCGTCGCGGGACTCCTCGCCGCGCCGCAGCACCCCACCACCGTCGCCCTCGTCGAGGCCGCCCGCGCCACCGCCAGGAGGACCGCCCCGTGACGACCCCCGTTCTCGAAGCCTCCGGACTGCACCGCACCTACCGGCTCCCCCGCCGCGGCCCCTTCGAACCCGGCCCGGTCCGCACCGCCGTCGACGGCGTCGACCTGACGATCGCCCCCGGCGCGCGGCTCGGGATCGTCGGCGAGTCGGGTTCCGGCAAGTCCACCCTCGTACGGCTGCTCGCCGGCCTGGAGGCCCCGTCCGCCGGCGCCGTCGACGCCTCCGGTCGTCCGGTGGTCGCGACCAGGTCCGCACGTGCGTTGCGCTGGTTCCGTCGCGAGACCGGGGTGGTGTTCCAGGACCCGTACGCGTCGCTCGACCCCAGGATGCGCGTCGGGTCGATCGTCGCCGAGCCGCTGCGAGCGCTCCGGGTCCCCGGCTCGCACGACGACCTGGTGCGAGCCGTGCTGGAGCGCGTCGACCTGCCCGCCGACGCGGTCGACCGGTACCCGCACGAGTTCTCGGGAGGGCAACGGCAGCGCATCGCGATCGCCCGGGCCGTCGTGCACGCGCCGCGGATCCTGTTCGGGGACGAGCCGATGAGCGCCCTCGACGTGGTGGTCCGCGCCCGCGTGATCGAGCTCTTCCGATCGCTCGCCGACGACCTCGGGCTGACGCTCGTGCTGGTGTCGCACGACATCGGCGTGGTCCAGCGGCTGTGCGACACGGTGGCGGTGATGTCCGCCGGGAGGATCGTCGAGCACGGGCCGGTGTCGCTCCTCGATGCGCCGCAGCACCCGGTGACCCGGGCGTTGGTCGAGGCGGCACCGACGCTGCCGTAGGGGCGCTGCGGGGCGTGCGCCGAGCGAGCCCTGTGCCGACGTGGAACGACACCGACTTCGTCGCACCGTGCTCCGCTGAGCCGGCGGTGAACACGGGTCGGGTACACGGGAACGATGAGCGACGACCTCGACCAGACCGACGCACCGTTCCTCGATGCGCTCCGGGACTACCACGCCCGCGACCGCTACGGCTTCTCGCCGCCGGGGCACCGGCAGGGCCGCGGGGTCGACGCCGACACCCTCGCCGTGCTCGGGAAGGACCCGTTCCGCGCCGACGTCCTCGCGAGCGGCGGGCTCGACGACCGGAAGTCCTCGAACGGGTACCTGGCCACCGCCGAAGCGCTGATGGCCGAGGCGGTCGGCGCGGACACGGTGTTCTTCTCGACGTGCGGCAGCTCCCTGTCGGTGAAGGCGGCGATGCTCGCCGTGGCCGGTGTCGACGGTGGGATCCTGGTCAGCCGCGATGCCCACAAGTCCGTCACCGCAGGGCTGGTGTTCTCCGGACTGCAGCCGTACTGGGTCGAGCCGAGACTCGACCGCGACCAGGGGATCTCGCACCCGCCGTCGCCGTCCGACTACGCGGCGGTGTGGGACGAGCACCCGGATGCCGCGGCCGCGCTGGTCGTCAGCCCGACGCCGTACGGCACCTGCGCGGACATCGCCGGCATCGCCGCGGTGTGCCACGAGCGCGGCAAGCCCCTCATCGTCGACGAGGCCTGGGGCGCGCACCTGCCGTTCTCGGACCGGCTGCCGTCGTGGGCGATGGACGCCGGCGCCGACGTCTGCGTGACGAGCGTGCACAAGATGGGCCTCGGGTTCGAACAGGGGTCCGTCCTGCACC
The DNA here is from genome assembly GCF_015351025.1 of Curtobacterium sp. VKM Ac-1376. Taxonomy (GTDB): domain Bacteria; phylum Actinomycetota; class Actinomycetes; order Actinomycetales; family Microbacteriaceae; genus Curtobacterium. Next base: position 35,088 of record NZ_JADKRV010000002.1, read on the forward strand.
TCCGCGGCGACCTCGTCGACCACGACCACCTCTGGGCCTGTGCCGACATGCTCATGACGACGAGCCCGAACGTGCTCGTCTACGCGGGCATGGACGGCTGGCGTCGGCACATGATGCGGGACGGCGCCGAGCTGATCGCCTCGACGATCGGCCTCGCTGACCGGACGCGGGAGCGCATCGAGGCGATCGACGGCATCCACGTGCTGCACGACGAGCTGCTGGGCGCGGAGGCGTCCCACCAGCTCGACCCGATGCGGATGCTCCTGGACGTGGAACCGCTCGGCATCACCGGCTACCAGGCCCACGACTGGATCCGCGAGCACCACCGGCTCGACCTCGGCCTGTCCGACCACCGACACCTCGGCGTCGACGTCTCGCTGGCGGACGACGAGTTCACGACCGACCGCCTCGTGCACGCACTGCGGTCACTCGCAGCGGCGGCACCGCAGTTCCGACAGACGCCTCCCGTCCGGATCCCGGACGCGTCCGGCCTGCTGCTCGAGTCCGTGATGACACCCCGTGCAGCGTTCTTCGGCGAGGTCGAGCTCGTCCCCGCCGAGCAGGCCGCGGGACGGATCGCCGCCGAGCAGGCCACGCCCTACCCGCCCGGGGTCCCGGCCTTCGTGCCCGGCGAGCGTCTCACCGCCGAGGTCATCGACTACCTGCGCAGCGGGCTCGAGGCCGGGATGGTCATGCCGGACCCCACGGACGGCAGCCTCGGCCTGATCCGGGTGGTGCGCGAGACGTGCTGACCCGCCCGGGCCGGGGTCACCGGATCCCCTGACGCTGCAGCCAGAGCTCCAGGACCGCGAGCAACCAGAGCGTGGTCCCACCGACGCGGGTGCGGTACCGCCGCGGGTCCTGCAGCAGGGCCGCGGCAGCCTCGGGCCGGACCAGGCCACGTGCCCGTGCCTCCGGTCCGAGCAGGGCGTCTCGTGCGACCGCCAGCACCTCGCCGTCCAGGTTCCGGACCGCCGGCACGGGGAAGTACCCCTTCGGGCGGTCCACGACACCGGGCGGCAACAGCCGCCGGCCGATCGCCTTCAGCACCCCCTTGCCCCCGTCGGCGGCCTTCAGCTCCGGTGGGCAGGCCGCGGCGAGGGCGACGAGGTCCTGGTCGAGGAACGGGACCCGTGCCTCCAGGCCGGACGCCATCGTCATGCTGTCCACGCGCTTCACGGGGTCGTCGACCATCAGCACGTGCGTGTCGAACCGGAGCACGGCGTCGAGCGCTGTCTCGGCACCCGCCGCTCCCAACCGGTCCTGCAGGAGCACGTGGCTGACGTCCGTCGCAGGCAGGATGCCCGGCTCGAGCAGGGCGTGCGCGGTCGCGCTCGGATCGACGAAGGCCCGGGTGAACGCGGCGAGCGCCCCGGTTCGGGTCGCGGCGACGGCGGGCCGGTGGTACTCGTACCCGGCGAAGACCTCGTCGGCGCCCTGTCCGGACTGCACGACCTTCCGCGACTCGGACACCCGTTGCGCGAGCAGGTGGAACGCTGCGACGTCCTGGGTCGCCATCGGCTCGGTCATCGCGTCCACCGAGTCGAGGAGCGCACCGGGCAGGGTCGAGGCGGGGATGTGGATGCGGGTGTGCTCGGTGGCGAAGCGGTCGGCCACGGCATCGGAGTACGCGAACTCGTCACCGGACTCGCCGCCGGCAGCGTCGAACCCGATGCTGTAGGTGCTCGTGGTTCCGCCGCCCTCCTCGGCGAGCAGTGCGACCAGGAGGCTCGAGTCCAGTCCGCCGGACAGCAGGACGCCGACGGGGACGTCCGCGACGAGCCGTCGGCGGACGGCCACCCGGAGCGCCTCCTCGATGCCGTCCTCCCAGTCGCGGGCGGTCCAGTCGGCGTGCTCGGCGTCGCGCTCGTACCCGGGCGACCAGTAGGTCCGGTCCGTCGTGCGTGTCCCTCCGGTGGTGCCGTCCCGGTCGATCGTCCGGACGGTCGCGGCCGGGAGCTTCTGCACGCCGCGGAGCAGGGTGCGTGGGGCGGGGACGATCGAGTGCCAGCTGAGGTAGTGGTGCAGGGCGATCGGATCGAGCGCGGTGTCGACGCCGCCCGCCGCGAGGAGAGCCGGCAGGGTCGAGGCGATCCGGACGCCGCCGTCGACCTCGGCGAGGTACAGCGGTTTGATCCCGAGCCGGTCCCGGGCGACGACCACGCGGTCGCGCGCCCGGTCGACGAGCACGACGGCGAACATCCCCACCAGATGGTCGACGAACGCGTCGCCCCACTTCGCGTAGGCGGCGAGCAGCACCTCGCTGTCGCCGGTGGTGCGGAAGGGGTAGTCCGCTGCGAGGTCACGGCGGAGCTCCTCGTGGTTGTAGATGCACCCGTTGAACACCATGGTGACGTCCTGCACGGCCGAGGTCATCGGCTGCGCGGCACGGTCGGACAGGTCGATGACGCTGAGACGCCGGTGTCCGAGGACGGCCCACCCGCCGTCCCACACCCGGCCGCCGTCCGGACCGCGGTCCTCCATGCACGCCGCCATCCGTCGGACGGCGTCGACGTCAGCCCGTCCCCCGTCGAACCGCACGTCCGCGGCCAGTCCACACATCCGGTGCCTCCCGTTCACCGTCGACCGAACTCGGGGCGGCCCTGGTGGTGGCCCAGGTGGCGTGCTCGTCCGCGCAGACCGGACGGGCTGTGGACGGGAGCGGACGGCACCTGCGGGCGCGGTTGGGATGCGCACCGTGTGCCGGAAGGCAGGCACGGTGCCAGCCCGCCACGGGCCTCCCGTCAGGCGGTCCAGGCGGACGGGTGCCGCCGCTGCCAGCGCACCCGCCGCTCGAGCTGCGCACCGACGGCGAGCAGGACCCGCTCGCCGCCGGGCCGCCCGATGAGCTGCACACCCATCGGCAGCCCGCCGCCGTCCGGGTGGTCGTCCTCGGTGACCCCGACGGGCAGCGTGATCGCGGGGAGTCCCGCCACGTTGGCCATCGAGGTCCACGGCGAGTAGGCGCACTGGCGGCGGAAGTCCTCTTCCGGGTCGTCGCCGTACCAGCCGAGCGGCCGCGGCGTCAGCGCCAGGGTCGGCGTGAGCACGGCGTCGAAGCGGCCGAAGGTGCTGATCAGCGTCGTCGAGAAGGTGTCGAGCGTCGTCATCGCGTCGAGGAGCTGCGTGCCGGTGAGCCGCTGCCCGCGTGCGACCAGCCAGGACACCAGCGGGGTGAGCGCGGCGAGGTCGATGCCGGGGACCTCGGGCAGGCGGGCGGCGCCGGACTCCCACGCCACCCGGAACGCCTCGGCGTAGGGCACCCGGGGCATCCTGACGTCCTCGACACCGTGCCCGACCTCGCCGAGGAGCCGGACGGCGGTGTCGACCGCGGCACGAGCGGCGGGGTCGACGACCACGTCGACGGTGTCGTCCCAGGGCGAACCCTCGAGCAGCCCGACGACGAAGCGGCCCTCACCGCGGACGGCGGCCGCGGTGAACGGTCCATCGCCGACGTCGGGGGTGACGAGGGCGTACGGCGACGGTTCCGGCAGCCCGGACGGCGCCACCAGGGCGTCGAGGAGCATGCCGGCGTCGGCGACGGAACGGGTGAGCGGCCCGGCGACGGACAGCCCGCCGACACCGGAGCGGCCGGGCATGGACGGCACACGGCCCCGGCTCGGCTTCAACCCGACGAGCCCGGTCGCCGCTGCCGGGATGCGCACCGATCCACCGCCGTCGCTGCCGACCGCGGCCGGCAGCAGTCCGGCGGCGACGGCGACGGCGGCTCCGCTCGACGACCCCCCGGGCGCCCGGGCGGTGTCGTACGGGTTGCGGGTGGCGCCGAGCCGGGTCTCGGACGACGAGGACATGCCGAACTCCGGCGACGCCGTCTTGCCGAGGCTGACGGTGCCGGCGGCGTCGAGGGCCGCGACGAGCGGGTGGTCGGCCCGTGCCGGCCGGTCCGGCAGGCTCGCGGTGCCGTTCCGCGTGGGGACCCCGGCGCGGTCGTACAGGTCCTTGTCGGCGGACGGGAGGCCCCACAGCGGTCTGGACGTCGGCACCAGGTGACCGAGGCGCTCGGCTCGGGTTCGGGCCGCGTCCGCCGTGACCGTGACGAAGGCGCCGAGTCCCGGGTCGAGACGCTCGACGCGGGACAGGGAGTGCTCGGTGACCTCGAGGGCGGTCACCTCGCCGCGGCGGATCCAGTCCCAGAGTTCCTGTGCGGAGAGGTGGTGGAGTTCGAACACGGTTCCGAGCCTAGGCGGCGGTGGCCCGTATCCTTCGACGGTGGACACCACTCTCCCCTCCGGCACGACGAAGCGCCGGATCGAACTCCGGCTCGTCCGGCCCCTGTTCGCCTGGTTCGCCCGGCCGACCGTCACCGTCGACGGGGTGGGGCACCCGGCCCAGTGGGGCACCGGCACGTGGGCGGTGCCGGACGACGGGGACACGGTGATCGGTGTGTACCTGTTCAACCGCGCGTGGCGGTTCGGGGCGGCCTCGGTGCCGGTCGGTGGTTCGACCGCGCTCGAGTACCGAGGCGGGCTGCTGCCGGTCGGTGCGGGTCGGTTGGTGCCGCGGAGCTGAGGGTCGCGCCGGGCCGGGCCGGGCTGGCTGGGGCGGCTACTCGAACATCTCGGCGAGGAGCGCGTGCGGGTCACCGTCGACCACGTGCGCCGATCGTCGCTCCGGCCAGTGGGTCGTGCCGTCGTCCGGCCAGCACGGCACGACGTGGAGGTGCAGGTGGGGCACGCTCTGGCCGGCATCGGCCCCGGATGCCTGCAGCAGCACCGTGCCGGTCGCGCCGAGTGCCCCCTTCATCGCCCGCGCCACACGCTGTGCCAGGGCCGTTGTGGCGGCGAGCGCGGTCGGACCGGCGGTGAGCAGGTCGGCGGTGTGCTCGACCGGCGCGACGAGGGTGTGACCGGGGGCGAGCGCCGAGTCGGGCAGCGGTGCGAATGCGACGGCGTGTTCCTCGCGCTCCACCCACACGGTGGGCTCGTCCCCGGCGATCAGGGCACAGAAGACGCAGGAGTCCATCCACCCAGTCTCCTGCACGTCGTCCCCGCCGTGCGACGTGCAGCTCGCGCTCCGCATGGGACGATGGCCCCATGACCGCCACGCTCGTCGCCAAGGGCCTGTCCGGCGGGTACGCCGCTCGCACGCTGTTCGACTCCCTCGACCTGACGGTGGCACCCGGGGACGTGATCGGGGTCGTCGGCGTGAACGGTGCCGGCAAGTCCACGCTGCTCCGGCTGCTGGCCGGCGTCGACGAGCCCCTGACGGGCACCGTCTCCCTCGCCCCGACCGACGCGTTCGTGGGGTGGCTCCCCCAGGAGCACGAGCGGATCGCGGGCGAGACCGTCGCCGGGTACATCGCACGACGAACCGGATGCGCCGAGGCGACGGCGACCATGGACGCCGCCGCGGCCGCGCTCGGCGACCCCGACGCCGATGACGCGGCGGCCGACCGCTACTCGGCTGCCCTCGACCGGTGGCTGGCGGCCGGCGCCGCGGACCTCGAGGACCGGATCCCGGCTGTGCTCGCCGAGCTCGGGCTCGAGGTCGCGTCCGGTGCGGACGGCGTCGGCCCCGACTCGCTGATGACGTCGCTGTCCGGTGGGCAGGTCGCCCGCGTCGGCCTTGCCGCGCTGCTGCTGTCGCGGTTCGACATCGTCCTGCTCGACGAACCCACGAACGACCTGGACCTCGACGGGCTCGACCGGCTCGAGGGCTTCGTCCGCGGCCTCCGCGGCGGGGTGGTGCTCGTCAGTCACGACCGCGAGTTCCTGGCCCGCTCGGTGACGTCGGTGCTCGAGCTCGACCTGGCGCAGTCGTCGAACCGGCTGTTCGGCGGCGGCTACGACGCGTTCCTCGAGGAGCGCGAGATCGCCCGCCAGCACAAGCGCGACGCGTACGACGAGTTCGCATCGACGAAGGCCGACCTGGTCTCCCGCGCACGGACCCAGCGGGAGTGGTCGAGCCAGGGCGTGCGCAACGCCATGAAGAAGAACCCCGACAACGACAAGATCCGCCGTCGTGCCGCCTCGGAGTCGAGCGAGAAGCAGGCGCAGAAGGTCCGGCAGATGGAGTCCCGCATCGCCCGGCTCGACGAGGTCGACGAGCCGCGCAAGGAGTGGCAGCTCGAGTTCACCATCGGCAGCGCACCCCGCTCGTCGGCCGTCGTCGCCACCCTCTCCGACGCCACCTTCACGCAGGGTGACTTCACCCTCGGCCCGGTGTCGCTGCAGGTCGACGGCGGCGACCGCATCGGCATCACGGGGCCGAACGGTGCCGGCAAGTCGACACTGCTGCGGGCCCTGCTCGGCAAGCAGGCGCCGACGACCGGCACCGCCTCGCTGGGGTCGAGCGTCGCGGTCGGCGAGGTCGACCAGGCCCGCGGGGCGTTCACCGGCGACCAGCCACTCGCCGCCGCGTTCGAGGCGATCGTGCCCGAGTACACCACAGCCGACGTCCGCACCCTGCTCGCGAAGTTCGGGCTGAAGGCGGACCACGTCGGCCGTCCCGCCTCGGCGCTCTCCCCCGGCGAGCGCACCCGTGCCGGCCTCGCGCTGCTGCAGGCCCGCGGGGTGAACGTGCTCGTGCTCGACGAGCCGACGAACCACCTCGACCTGACGGCGATCGAACAGCTCGAGCAGGCGCTGGAGTCCTACGACGGAACCCTGCTGCTCGTCACACACGACCGGCGCATGCTGGAGACCGTCCGACTCGACCGGCAGTGGCTGGTCGAGGGCGGCCGGGTCACGGAGCGCTGACCCACGCAGGACCGGAACCAGCACGCAGACGACCGAGGGGGACGCACGATGCGACGGACGACCTGGATCGCCGTGACCGGTGGCGCGGTGGCGCTCGCCGTCGCCGCGGTCGTCGTGGGAGTGACGGCCGGTGCCCCGGCGCCGGAGCCGACCCGGGCGGCGCGGACGACCGCGACGCCGACCCCCACCCCGACGCCGACCCCCACCCCGACGCTCGCGGCAGTCCCGGCCGCTCCGTCCGACGCCACCCTGGCGGCGCTGCCGCTGGCGTACCACGACGGCGTCATCCCGCAGCTGCTCGACGGCGGGGACGTCGAGCCCGAGGACACGTGGCAGATCGCGACCCCGCGCACCGACCTCGTCGCCCTGTACGCGAGCCCGTCGAGCCGTGCCCGACCGGTGGCATCGCTCTCGCACCAGGTGTCGACGATCAACCGTCCCGCGGCGACGGCGGTCTGGGGCCGTTCGCCGGGCAAGGACGGCGGGATGCTGCTGGTGTCGACCCCGGCCCGGAACCGCACCCCGGGTGACGGCGGTGACCCGGACGCCCCGAGCGCGACGTTCGCGTGGGCCCGCGCCGCGGACTTCACCGTCACCCGCACCGACCGGATGATCACCGTCGACGTGGCCGCCAGCACGGTTTCCGTCGTCACCCGGAAGGGCAAGGTGACCGCGACCGAGGTCGCACGGCTCGGCACCCCCGAGGACCCCACCCCGACGGACACCGCGACCTACGTCGAGGCCGCGTACGTCGACACCCGGGTGACCTACACGCAGGGCAACCCGATCATCCTGACGGGGGCGCACTCGTCGCGCATCCCGTCGTACGGCGGCAACGCGGCCCTGACGGCGCTGCACTACTACCCGGACCCGACCGGCAGCTCGCACGGCTGCGTGCGGATCTCGGCCGAGATGACCCGCACCCTCGCAGCCCTGCCCGTCGGCACCCCGATCCGGTTCAGCTGAGCGATCAGTGGAAGGGGCAGCGACCCCGTACCGTGCCGCCCGACGCGGGCTTCGTGGGCAGTCGGCGGCGATCGACCTCGAGCCCGTCGTCGAGGATCGTGACCCGCGGGTCGCTCAGCACCGCCACCGCGCTCGCGAGGGCTGCGATCGCCACCTTCTCCCCCGGACACCGGTGACCCGTCGCGACCTCGGCACCCCCGTGCGGGACGAAGGTCGCGACGGCCTCGTAGTCCTCCACGCCGACCCACCGCTCCGGGTCGAAGCTGCCGGCGTGGTCCCACGACCGCTCGTCGGTGTCGGTGCCGAGGATGTCGAGCAGCACCCGTCCGCCGGCGCGGAGTCGCTCGCCGTCGAGTTCGACGTCAGTGGTGGCCCAGGCCGGCAGCATCGGGACGAAGGGCGCGGTCCGGCGGATCTCCTGCGCGAAGGCGACGGCGAGGGGCCCGTCGACCGGCGGCGCGTCGACAGGTCCGTCGACGCCGCTGCCGCCCGACGTGGTCTCCGCGGCGATCCGCTCCCGCCACACCGGCCGGTCGTGGAGCTCCTTCGCGGCGAACGCGACGAACCGGGCCACGGCGATCGCGGGACGGATGCTGTTCTGCAGCTCGACACCGGCCAGTCGCGGCGGCAGGAGCGCCCCCTCGGCGTCCCGGTGCCAGGCCCACTCGTACAGGGCCGTGTGGGGCTCCGGGGTGAGTCGCCCGCCCCGGACGGCCTCGATCAGACGCCGGGCGTGCCGGTCGGACCAGTGCCGGTTCAGCACGGCCTGCAGGTACTCCGGCGAGTACGGCACCCCGAAGCCGTCGACGATCTGCGCGAGCTTCGCCGCCCACCGGGTCTTCGCCGCAGGGGTTCCCGGCAGCCCCGCCCAGCGCATGACCGCACGGCCGATCGCCCCGACCGCCGCGTCGTACGCCGACCGGGTCCCGCCGGTGATCCAGGCGTCGCGTTCCGCCGACCACTCCTCGCGCAGCAGCGGTGCGAGTCGGCGCACCTGCTCGTCCTCGTACGCCACGTCGACGAAGGTGGCCTTGCGGTGGTGGTGCTCCGCCCCGTCGAGGCTGTGCACCGAGCCGACGCAGAACAGGGTGCGCTGCACGATCGGTGGCATCGCCCCGTGCCGCGCCGTCCGGTCACCGTCGTAGAACAGGTCGACGCCCTCGGCACCCCTGACGAGCAGTGCCGGACGGCCGAGCAGTCGGAACGGCACCGCTCTGGCGTCGGTGCGGGTCCCGCGCCAGAGGTGGGCGCCGAACCCGTACCCGCGGGTCAGGAGCGAGAGGGAGTCGTCGATCGCCATGCAGCCATGCTGCCGAGCGCCGCCCGATCAGGTTCTCGGGATCGGGACCAGTCCGAGCCGCTCCACGACCTCGGCGCTCTCCTGCTCCGGGGTGCGGTCGGCGGTGATCGTCACGTGCGCCTCGTCGTCCTGCGGCGGCTCGAGCGTGGCCAGCTGCGACTGCAGCAACGACGTCGGCATGAAGTGCCCGGAGCGCTGCGACATCCGCTCCTCGATGAGCGCGCCGTCACCGGCCACGTGCACGAACACCACGCCGGGCGCCCGCAGCACGTCACGGTACGAGCGCTTCAGGGCCGAGCAGGTGACGACACCGTTCGTCCCGGCGTCCAGGTGCCCACGGATCCACCCCGCGACGACCTCGAGCCACGGCCAGCGGTCCTCGTCGGTCAACGGGGTGCCGGCCTGCATCTTGTCGACGTTCGCCGGCGGGTGCATCGCGTCGCCCTCGGCGAACTCCCACCCGACCTGCTCCGCCACCATCGCGGCGACGGTCGACTTGCCCGAGCCGGACACGCCCATGACGACCAGGACCCGAGCGTCCAGCCCGGCGTCGGCCGCGCGAGCAGCACCGGCAGCACCGGCACCGGCGTCCGATGCGCCGATCATCGGATGAACACCCCGGCCAGCAGTACGCCGAGCAGCCCGAACACCGAGATGAGGCACTCGAGGACCGTCCACGTCTTGAACGTCTGCCCGACCGTGGTGTTCAAGTACCCCTTCACCAGCCAGAAGCCGGCATCGTTGACGTGCGACAGGAACACCGACCCCGCACCGATCGCGAGGACCAGCAGCGACGTCATCGGCGACGACAGGTCGGCGGCGATGGGCGCCATGATGCCCGCGGCCGTCACCGTCGCGACGGTCGCCGACCCGGTCGCGACGCGGACCAGGGCCGAGACCACCCAGGCGACGAGGAGCACCGAGACCCCGGAGTCCTTCACGGCGTCGGCGATGACCCCGCCGATGCCCGTGTCGATGAGGACCTGCTTGAAGCCACCGCCCGCACCGACGATGAGCAGCACGCCCGCCACCGGGGGCAGCGCGCTCTCGAGCGACTTCGACACGGCTGACCGGTCCATGCCGCCGCCGATCGCGAAGAAGACCATCGCGTAGACCGCAGCGATCCCGATGGCGATCACGGGCGATCCGAGGAAGTCGAGCAGGCTCACCCACGATCCCGTGGCGTCGGGCGCCGACGCTTCTCGGATGGCCTGGGCGAGCATGAGCACCACCGGCAGCAGGATACCGATCAGTGCGACGGTGAAGGAGGGGCTGCGCGGCTCGCTGATGACGCGCGTGAAGTCGCTCTTGCCGCTGGGCAGGGACGCGGTGTCCTGCGTGGCGGGGCGTCGGCGGGCCTGACGTCCGGAGTGCGCCGGGTCGTCGGAGAAGGAGCCCGACCCGGCAGCGGCGCCAGCCGTGGCGACCGACCCGCGCGACCCGAACATGTCGGGGGCGGGGATGTCGACCCATCGAGCCGCGACGCGGGCGAAGAGCGGACCGGCGAGGATGATGACCGGGATCGCCAGGACGATGCCGAAGGCGAGGGTCGTGCCGAGGTTCGCCCCCACGGTCGAGATCGCGACGAGCGGGCCAGGGTGCGGCGGCACGAACGCGTGCATCGTCGACAGGCCGACCAGGGCGGGCACGGCGATCTTCATGATCGGCACCTCGCTCCGTCTCGCGACCAGGACGATGATCGGGATGAGCAGGACGAGCCCGACCTCGAAGAACATCGGCAGGCCGATGAGCGCGCCGATCAGGGCCATCGTCCACGGCAGCGCCGCCTTCGACGACTTCCGGACCAGGGTGTCCACGATCCGGTCGGCTGCGCCGGAGTCGACGAGCATCTTGCCGAACATCGCGCCGAGCCCGACCAGGATGCCGACGCTCGTCATCGTCGCGCCGAAGCCGTCGCCGAAGCTCGTGACCGCCTTGTCCGGCGCGAGCCCGGCACCGATGCCGACGCCGAGTGCACCGATGGTGAGCGCGATGAAGGGGTGCACCTTGAGCCAGGTGATGAGCGCGATGATCACCACGATGCCGATGAGTGCCGCGATGATCAGCTGCGGGATCGACCCGGACGGGTCGACCGTCTCGGTGGTGCCACCTGCGGCGAGCACGTGTACTGGGAGAGCGTGAGGCATCAGCGCCCCTTCCTGGAGTCGCTGCTGCGCGGCTCCGTCGCCTTCGTGTCGAGGGCCGTCTGGCGTGTCGAACGCCGGCCCTCAATAATCTGATTAATCAGACTATACGCCGTCCTTCCGCGCGCCGACCGCCCGTCACCGGAGTCTGCCGCTTCGATGGGGTCGACGTCACGGCGCCGCGTGACCTGTACTGCATGGAGGAACGATGCCCACCGCACGCGGACTGCACGCCCACGTGCTCGACACCCTCGGGCAGCGGATCGTCGACGGCGACCTGGCCACCGGTACCGTCGTGCGCCCGGAGCTGGTCGCCGACGAGTTCGGCGTCTCGCGCTCCGTCGTGCGCGAGGCGCTCCGGGTCCTCCAGTCACTCGGCCTGGTCGAACCCCGGCAGCGGGTCGGCACGCGCGTCCGGGAAATCGCGGCGTGGGAACTGCTCGCCCCGACCGTCATCCGGTGGCGCGGCACCTCGCCGGCGTACTTCGTGCAGCAGCGCGAGTTGCTCGAGCTGCGGCTCGGCGTCGAGCCCGTCGCCGCGTCGCTGACGGCCGGTTCCACGGGGGCGCCCGCCGTGCTCGCCGCCGCACAGGACATGCTCGAGGCCTGCGGGCGCGAGGACAGCCCCGCCTACCTCGAGGCCGACGTCCGCTTCCACCGGGCACTGCTCACCGGGTCCGGCAACGCCGTCTTCGCGCACTTCGCCGGCACCGTCGAAGCGCTCCTCCGCACCCGCACGTCGGAGTCGCGCGACCCCATCACCCGCTGGACGCGCGAGGCGGCCCTCCGCCACGAGGCGGTCGGGCACGCGGTGGTGGCGGGCGACGGTGCCGCCGCCGCGACGGCGGCGACCGCGCTCGTGCGCGTGACGCGCGACGAGTTCATCACCGAGGCCCCGGCGGGCTGACACGACCCAGCGGCGGACGGGAGGCCCGTGGCGGCCCCGCACCGCGCCTCCCGTCCGCCGGTGACGCGCGTCTCGTGCTCGTGGTCGGGCCTGTGCGCGTCCGTGTGCGCGTACCAGCCTGCTCGCGCGCCGTCCGCTACCGGCGGCGGGCGAAGCGGCGCGGTCCGCGCAGCCGCAGGCGCATCGTGACGGTGCCGAGCCAGCGGTCGTACTTGTAGCCGACCTTGCCCATGCGACCGACCTCCTCGAAGCCCAGGCGCTCGTGCAGCCGGATCGACGCCTCGGCCTGCCGGTCCGCGATCACCGCGACGACCTCGCGGACGCCGGCGGACCGGCACTCGTCGAGCAGTGCCTCCATCAGCGCCCGCCCGAGCCCCTTGCCGCCGGACGCCGCCCCGAGGTAGATGGAGTCCTCGACGACGTGGTTCGAGCGGTCCCGGGGGTTCCAGGCGTCGACCAGCGCGTACCCGAGGATCTGCCCGGCCGGGTTCTCCGCCACCAGGAACGGCAGCTTCCGCTTCCGGATGTCGTCGTAGCGCTTCTTCCACGCCGCGAACGTGAACGCCGAGGGGTCGAACGTCACCGACGAGTTCCGGACGTAGTGCGTGTGGATCTCGCGCACGTGGGGCAGGTCGCCCACCTCGGCCGCGCGGATCCGGTACTCGAACGCCGTCTCGGTCGCCGCCGGGGCACGCAGGTGTCGCGGCAGGACCCGCCGTCGCTGGTATTCCTCCTCGAGCACGTGCCGAGCCTACTGAGCGGGCAGGGTCCAGTCGACGGGCGGCGCGCCCTGCGCCTCGAGCAGGGCGTTCACCTGCGAGAACGGGCGGCTGCCGAAGAACCCGCGCGAAGCGCTGAGCGGGCTGGGGTGCGCCGACGCGACGACCGGGGTGTCGCCGAGGAGGGGCCGGACCGAGCCGGCCTGGGCACCCCAGAGGACCGCCACGAGCGGTGTCCCGCGGGCGACGAGCGCGCGGACGGCCTGGTCGGTGACCGTCTCCCAGCCCTTGCCGCGGTGACTGCCGGCGTCACCCGCACGCACGGTGAGCACCCGGTTGAGCAGCAGGACGCCCTGATCCGACCACGCACGCAGGTCGCCGTGCGGCGGGGGCGTCACGCCGAGGTCGTCGGACAGCTCTCGGTAGATGTTCGCCAGGCTGCGCGGCACGGGTCGGACGGCGGGGTCGACGGCGAACGACAGGCCGACCGGGTGGCCGGGCGTCGGGTACGGGTCCTGCCCGACGACCAGGACCTTCACGGCCTCGAACGGACTCGTGAACGCCCGCAGCACGTCAGGACCGGCGGGCAGGTAGCGGCGGCCGGCAGCGGTCTCGTCACGGAGCCAGGCGCCGATCCGGTGCACGTCGCCCTCGACGGGTGCGAGCGCCGACACCCAGCCGGGGTCGACCAGGTCGGCGAGCGGCCGCGGTTCCACGACGACTACGCGCCCATGGTGGCGACGGCCACCGACTCCTCGCCGGCCATGACACGCCAGACGCTGCCGGTGCCGCGGACCTGGAGCGCGCCCTCGCCGACGACCAGGGTGGTGTCCTCGTCGATCGCGAGCCCGGCAGTGACGAACTCAGCCTCGGCGCTGGCGATGAGTCGCGCGAGCGTGCCGGCCTGCACCGCGTGCACGTCGATGGTCAGGTCGACCAGGCCGAGGCCCTCGCGGAGCTCGACCTCGTCCAGCCCCTCGGACGCGGCCTCTGGACAGATCTCGACGCCGCCGATGCGCCAACCGCCCACCAGGGCACGATCGGCGGCGATCATCGCGCCGGCCGAGTAGCCGAGGTAGGGCAGGCCGTCGGAGACGAGCAGGCGGAGCTGGTCGACGAGCGGGGCGATGGCCGCGAGGTAGTCGGGGGTGACCCCGCCACCGACGACGAGTGCGTCGACGTCGCTCAGGACCGTCGTGTCGAAGACCTGGCCGGCCGCGACCTCGGTGACGAGCACCTCGGCCGTGCGCGGGCCGCCGAGGACCTCGGCGATGTCGCTGGTCGACGACGGGCTGCCACCGTCGGGGCCGGCCACGGAGAGCAGGGCGATGCGCGGCACCGTGCGGCCGACCGCGGCCGAGCGTGCGGTGGCCTCGGCGAGGAACGGGGCGGCGGCGTCCGACGCGGCGAAGAGTCCGCCGCCGACGAGGTGGATGCTCACGACTCGGCCGTCACCGGGGCGAGGGCGCTCCACGGGAACGTGATCCAGCCGTCGACCCGGCGCCACACGTGGTCGGGCTCGAGGACCGTGCCGGGCTTCGAGTAGAGGCAGGCGCTGCGGACGTCGGCACCGGCGTTCGCGATGATGTCGACCACCAGGCGCAGGGTGCGGCCGGAGTCGGACACGTCGTCGACGACGAGGACCCGCTTGCCGGCCAGGCTCGGGGCGTCGAGGGCGGGGGCGAGCACGACGGGCTCCTCCAGCCGCTGCTCGACGTCGGTGTAGAACTCGACGTTGATCGAGCCGCACTCCTTGGTGCCGAGGGCGTAGGCGACGGCACCGGCGATGATCAGTCCGCCGCGGGCGACGGCGACGACGACCTCGGGCTCGAAGCCGCTGGACAGGACGTCCTTGGCGAGCAGGCGCGCGGCGTCGCCGAACTCCAGCCAGCCGAGCACCTCGGGCCCGCTCGTCACGGTCACGGTCGACGGAGCCGCGGGTTCGGGTTCACTGCTGATCGGCATCCGACCACGGTACCGGCAGGGACCCCGCGCCCGCGACCCGCGGCCGCCGCCCGGGCGCTGCGCGGATGTGCTCAGCGCGGAGTCAGGGGGCCGCGCGCCAGCTTGTGCTGCGCGGACTGCGCCACCGGCCGGATCGTGACCAGGTCGAGGTTGACGTGGGCCGGCAGCTCCACCGCGTGCACGATCGCCTCGGCGACGTCCGCGGCTACGAGCGGCTCGGGTACGTCGTCGTAGACAGCGGCGGCCTTCTGCTCGTCACCGCGGAACCGGGTCAGCGCGAACTCGTCGGTCTTCACCATGCCGGGGGCGATCTCGACCACCCGGATCGGCTCACCGTTCAGCTCGAGGCGGAGCGCGCCGACCAGGGCGTGCTCGGCGAACTTCGCGGCGTTGTAGCCGCCACCGTTCTCGTACGCCACGAAGCCCGCGGTGCTCGTCACCGTGACGATGTCCGCTCCCCCGGTCGCTCGGGCACGGTCACGAAGGTGCGGCAGCAGCGCCGCGACGACGCGCTTCGTGCCGATGACGTTGACCTCGAACATGGCGCGCCAGTCGTCGACGTCGGACTCCTCCACGCTCGCCGAACCGAACGCCCCGCCGGCGTTGTTCACGAGCACGTCGGCGCCGCCGAGTCCGCCGACCCGGGCGGCCAGTGCCGCCACATCGTCACCGCTCGTGATGTCCGCCACCAGGACGTCCGCCCCGGTCTCCTCGGCGAGCGCCTCGAGCTTCGACGCCCGGCGTGCGACGGCGAGCACGTCCCAGCCCCGCGAGCGGAACAGCCGGACGGTGGCCGCTCCGATGCCCGAGCTCGCTCCGGTGACGACTGCGCGTCGTGCTGCCATGTGATCTGCCTCCTGGGTGGATGAGTGTCCACCGTACCGAGCCGGACCGAGCAGGTCACGATCCGGTAACGTGACCGGCGATGACGACGGACGCCGCCCCTCCCGCCCCCTCGGCCCCGGCGACGGAGCTCGAACCCGGCCGGACGCCACGCCGGATCCCGATGTGGGACACCGCGCGGTTCGTCGCGGTCACGCTCGTCGTGATCGGCCACGCGATCCAGCGGCAGACCCCCGCGAGTGAGCACGCCCTGGCGCTCTACACGTTCATCTACGCGTTCCACATGCCGGCGTTCGGCGTGATCAGCGGGTACTTCTCGTCGGCGGACACCCCGACGGCGAAGCGGATGCGCCGTACGATCACGGACATCGTGGTGCCGTACATCATCATGCAGACGATCTGGACAGTGGTGCAGGGCATCGTCGAGGGCGGCAAGGACTTCAACCCCACCAAACCGACCTGGACCCTCTGGTTCCTGCTGGCCCTCGGCATCTTCAAGCTGATCCTGCCGTACCTGGCACAGCTGCGGTGGCCGCTGTTCTGGGCCGTCGTCTTCAGCATCGGCGTCGGGTACTTCGACAACGTCGACTCGACGCTCTCACTGTCCCGCGCGATCAGCCTGCTGCCGTTCTTCCTGCTCGGCTGGCAGGTCAAGCAGTGGGGCGTCTTCGACCGCTGGTACGAGGCCTCGCGCCGCACGGTGGTCCGGATCCGCATCGCGGCCGCCGTGGTCTTCGCGGGGTGGGCGGTGTCCTGTGCGATCTGGATCCCGCAGTTCAAGGAGTTCGACCTGCACCACTGGTTCTTCTACGACGACTCGTACTCGGGTCTCGGCGAGGACGCCTGGTGGGCCGGCGCGGTGCGGTTCGGCCTGATGCTGCTCGCGACGCTCCTGACCGCGTCGTTCCTGGTGCTCATCCCCCGGCGAACGGTCTGGATCACCCGGTTCGGCGCCGCCACGATGTACGTCTACCTGCTGCACACGTTCGTCCTCTACCCGATCCGCGAGTCCGGCGTGTTGGCTGGCCCGCA
Source organism: Curtobacterium sp. VKM Ac-1376 (assembly GCF_015351025.1). Taxonomy (GTDB): domain Bacteria; phylum Actinomycetota; class Actinomycetes; order Actinomycetales; family Microbacteriaceae; genus Curtobacterium. Next base: position 51,683 of record NZ_JADKRV010000002.1, read on the forward strand.
CTCCGCGTGGCCGTTCGTGCTCCTCATGGTCGTCATCGCGTGCGCCGTCAGCCTCTTCCTGGCGCAGCCCTTCGTGCGGCGCGGGATGCGGTGGCTGCTCGAGCCCAAGGTCGACTGGCTCTTCCGCCGGGCGCAGTGACCTCGACCCTCGCACCGTGCGAGGGCCGTCCGCGAACGGTGCGAGGATCCGTCCGTGGTGCAGGGGGCGCGGGCTCGCACCGAGTCCGGAACCTCGCACCACAGGTGACCTCGCACGGTGCGAGCGCACGCGGTCGGCCTGGAGGCCCGTGGCGCGTCGGGCGCGTGCGTTACGCCCCGAGGCGGGTGCGCTGGTGCGGACCCGATCACCTGCGTACCGTGACCGGGGACGCAGCGCCGCACCGTGCCTCCGGGCCGACGGCGCGACCGCACGAGAACCGCACCCGACAGGAGCACCGATGAGCACGAACGACGCAGCCGCCTGGCGGTTCGAGACCGCCCAGGTCCACGCCGGCGCACAGCCGGACCCGACCACCGGCGCCCGCGCGACGCCGATCTACAAGACGACCTCGTACGTCTTCGCGAACTCGGACGAGGCGCGTGACCTGTTCGCCCTGGCCAAGCCGGGCAACATCTACTCGCGGATCATGAACCCCACGAACGACGTCGTCGAGCAGCGCATCGCCGCGCTCGAGGGTGGCAGCGGCGCGCTCCTCGTGGCCTCCGGCCAGGCGGCGGAGACCTACGCGGTCCTGAACATCGCGGGGGCCGGTGACCACATCGTGTCGTCGTCGTCCATCTACGGCGGCACGTACAACCTGTTCAAGTACACGCTCGCCAAGCTCGGCATCGAGACGACCTTCGTCGAGGACCAGGACGACCTCGAGGAGTCGCGTCGCGCGGTCCGCCCGAACACGAAGCTGTTCTTCGCCGAGACGATCGGCAACCCGAAGATCAACGTGCTGGACATCACCGGCGTCAGCGACGTCGCCCACGAGTCCGGTGTCCCGCTGATCGTCGACAACACGATCGCGACGCCGTACCTCATCCGTCCGTTCGAGCACGGTGCCGACATCGTGGTGCACTCGGCGACGAAGTTCCTCGGCGGGCACGGCACGGTCATCGGCGGGATCATCGTCGACGGCGGGAAGTTCGCCTGGTCCGAGCACGCCGACCGGTTCCCGGAGTTCAACACGCCGGACCCGTCGTACCACGGCGCCGTCTTCGCCGACGCGGTCGGCAATGAGCTCGCCTTCATCGTGAAGGCCCGCGTCCAGCTGCTCCGCGACCTCGGCGCGTCGAACTCGGCGGACACGGCGTTCGCGCTGCTGCAGGGCATCGAGACCCTGTCGCTCCGCATCGAGCGGCACGTGTCGAACGCGCAGGAGATCGCCGAGTGGCTCGACCAGCACCCCGACGTCGCCACGGTCGCCTACGCCGGGCTGCCGACCTCGCCGTGGTACGCCGCCGCGAACCGCTACGCACCGAAGGGCGTCGGTGCGGTGCTGTCGTTCGAGCTCAAGGGCGGGGTCACCGCGGGCAAGGCGTTCGTCGACAACCTGCAGCTGTTCTCGCACCTGGCGAACATCGGTGACGTGCGGTCGCTCGTGATCCACCCGGCGTCGACCACGCACTCGCAGCTCACGCCCGAGCAGCAGCTGACCACCGGGGTCACGCCGGGCCTGGTGCGCCTGTCCGTCGGCATCGAGAACGTCGAGGACCTGAAGGCCGACCTCGAGGCCGGGCTCGCCGCGGCCCGGGCGGTCGCGCAGGAGAGCCAGCGCGCGTAGCGCTCGTTCGCCACGCTGCCGATGCGGAACGACAGGGCCGATGTCGCACGACGTCGGCCCTGTCGTTCTGCGTCGTCGAGGCCCGGCCACGCGCCGGACGTGACGTAACACGGCGGCGACGACCCGCGCCTCCCGGCAGACTGGACCCACGATGGACTGGCAGACGACCCCCGAGGACTCCGTGCCGTCCACCCTGGTGCCCGGCACCGAACTCGGCACCCTCGGCAAACCGCCGGTCACAGGCGCCTGGCGCCCCGGCGACCACCCCGGCGCCCGTCACTTCGCATCGCTCGGCGAGCAGTGGGTGCGCGGCGGCCGTCTGCCGGTCGTCCGCGTGGCGTACGAGTCGTGGGGCACGCTCAACGCGGCGCGCGACAACGCCGTCCTCGTCCTCCACGCGCTCACGGGCGACTCGCACGTCGCCGGCGACGCCGGTCCCGGACACCGCACCGCCGGCTGGTGGGGCGACGTCGTCGGCCCCGGCAAGCCGATCGACACCGACCGCTGGTTCGTGATCGCGCCCAACATGCTCGGCGGCTGCCAGGGCACGACCGGGCCGTCGTCGGTGTCGCCGACCGGGGTCGAGTGGGGATCGCGGTTCCCGTTCGTCACGGTGCGCGACCAGGTCGCGGTGCAGGCACGGCTGGCCGACCGACTCGGCATCGACACCTTCGCAGCGGTCATCGGCGGGTCGATGGGCGGCATGCACGCGCTCGAGTTCGCGATCGCGCACCCCTCGCGGGTGGAGCGCCTGGCGGTCCTCGCATCGACGGCGCAGACCACGGCCGACCAGATCGCGGCGAACTCGCTGCAGCGCTCCGCGATCCGGATGGACCCGGCGTTCGGGAACGGCGACTACTACGAGGCCGACGCCGGCGAGGGACCGCACCGCGGGCTGGCGCTCGCGCGGCGGATGGCGCTGATGACCTACCGGGCGTCGGACGAGCTGAACGGGCGGTTCGCCCGGTCATGGCAGAGTGACGTCTCGCCGCTCGGCGACGACGGACGGTTCTCGGTGGAGAGCTACCTGGACTTCCACGGCAACAAGTTCACGCGGCGGTTCGACGCCTCGAGCTACGTGACACTCACGCACGCGATGGACTCGCACGACGTCGGGGTGGGCCGGGGCGGTGTCGCCGCGGCGCTCGGGCTCGTGACCGCGCGGACGCTCGTCGTCGGGATCTCGAGCGACCGGCTGTTCCCGATCGAGGACCAGCACCGGATCGCAGCGGGGGTGCCGAACACCCTCGACGGCGAGTCGGCGGCGGTGGTCGAGAGCGAGTTCGGGCACGACGGGTTCCTCATCGAGCACGAGCAGGTCGGCGCGCACCTGCGGCGGTTGCTCCCCGATTGATGGACCTGCGATAACGATCTCGCCCCATCCGGGACCAACTGGCGCGCCGGAGTCCCCCCAACGGGTGGCGCGCGTGGAATGATGGCGTGGAGCCCGGCACTGACCGACGCTCGGTTTCCCGCACCACCCAGATCGTCACCAACCAGGACATCGATGGACTTCATCGCACAGGAACGCGACCGCTTGCTGCGGTCGACGACCCGTGTCGTGGGGATCGTCTGCGCGCTCGTCAGCGTCGTGGGGATTATCTCCGCCGCCGCGGTGCCCGCGTTGCCTCTCACCACGGCGCTCCTCTGCATCGCCGCGATGATCGCCGCGCTCGTCGTCTTCGGACGGAGCGGCGCCGTCTGGTGGACCGCCGCCATCGTCGTGACCGGCCTCGCCACGATGGTGCTGCTCTTCCTCGGCGTCGACGAGTCCGTGCGCCCGCTCATCGCGAGCGCCGTGATGCCCCTCGCTGCGGGCGGCTTGTCAGCGCCGCTGATGGCGCAGCGCGGGCACCCGGTCGGCCTCGGTATCACCATCGCGGGCGGCGGGGCAGTCGTCGTGCTCATGGTGTGGGGCTCGGGCACACTCCTGTCCACGCCCGTCAGCGGCGCGCTGCTCGGCTGGGTCCTGATGGCCGTCGTCGCCATCTGGATCTCCCGCAGCATCCCCCGAGTGGCCCGCCGGATCTACAGCATCGGGACGGCCCACCGCGCCGAACGACAGGCCAGCGAGACCGAGGCGCAGCGCCGCCAGGGGGCCCGGCTGCTGCACGACACCGTGCTCGCCACACTCACCCTCCTCGCGCACTCCGGCGTCGGCGTCTCCGAGCAGGCCATGCGCGAGCAGGCCGCTGAGGACGCCCGACTGCTCCGCCACCTCCGCCTCGGCGCCACCCCGCAGCCGTCGCAGTCCGGCGACTACTCGCTCACGCGCCAGGAAGAGTCGCCGCTCGGACAGACCCTCGAGTCGGTCAAACAGCGATTCGGCCGGATGGGGCTCGAGGTGAGCTGGCACGGCACCGGGCAGGTGCTCCTGCCCTCGCACGTGCTCGACGCGTTCCTCCTCGCGCTCGGCGAGTGCCTGGAGAACGTCCGCCGGCACGCCGGCGTCGGCGAGGCCCACGTGACGATCGTCCACGACAACGAGGTCGTCCGTGCGATGGTCACCGACTCCGGCGTCGGCTTCGACCTCATCACCGTCAGCGCCGAGCGGCTCGGCTTCAAGGAGAGCGTCGTCAACCGCCTCCGCGAGGTCGGCGGCGACGCGAAGCTCTTCTCCGCGCCGGGCTCCGGCACCACCGTCGTCCTGGAGGCACCGCGATGACCCGCGTCCCCGAGGACACCATCGGCCGCAGCCTGCCCGGCGAGACCGCTCCCCCCGCACCCCGCACCCGGCGCGAGGCCCGCGAGCGCTACCGCACGAGCGAACGCCGTCAAGCCCGCGGCCTCCCCTCGACCTCCACGGGTGCCCGGTCGCTGCGCCAGGCCGCGAAGCCCGGCGCTTCGCTCGGTGCGGGCTACCTCGGCCTCGGCGCCGCGATCCTCACCGCGATCGAGGCCGTCGTCGGCATCGCCTCCTTCCTGCTCCGCTGGAACGACTACTCCGACCCGTGGCTGCCCGCGGCCGCCTGGGCGCTGTACATCGTCGCCGCGGTCGGGGTCGTCCTCAGCGTGCTGACCTACGGCGAGCGACTGACCGGTCTCGCCTTCGCGCTCATCTGCGTCGTCCTCGCCTGCGTCGTCACGCTCGACTTCATCGGCATCTGGCCCGAGCACGACGTCGCCCACACGGCCACGGCGTCGATGGCGGCAGGGTTCGCCCTGCTGCCGATCGCCACACTCCGTCCCGCGCGCGAGGTCGCCGTCGCGATCGGGGTCCTCGGCGCCGCGTTCATCGGCATGGCCGTGGTGTCGACGCCGATCACGAGCGACACCCTGCCGGGCATCGTCTCCCTCCTGTCGCTCGTCGTCGTGCCGCCGGCCATCGCCCTGTACGTCGTGCAGCGGTTCCGGCAGCTCGTCCAGCGCGAACTCGACCGGGTCCTGGTGCAGAGCAACGTGCAGGCGCCGCAGTTCGCCGTCGGCATGCTCGCCTCCGACGAGCTCGCCCGGCTCGACCTGGCCGCCGAGAAGCTGCTCGACGCCGTCGCCAACGGCACCGACCCGCTGCCGCTCTCCGACGCCTCGAGCTCCGTCGCCGCCTCACTCGCCACCGAACTCCGCCTGCACCTGATCGAGGGCCGCCGCGAGACCTGGCTCTACCACGCGATCACGGAGTCCGACCACCTGGGCCGCTCGGTGAGCGTCGCCGACCCGACGGCCCTGGCCGGGCACCTCTCTCCCGCGCAGCGCGACGGGCTGCTGCAGGCTGTCTGGCAGATGGTCGGCGACGGTCGCACCGCGCAGCCCGGCATGCCCGTCGTCTCCGTCACCCTCGGTCCGATCGGCTCCGACGGCCACCCGGTCTCCGACGAGACGATGGACGTCCCCGTGGTCATCGAGTCCCGGGGGGTCCCGCGCCGCAGCCTCGGCCCGACGGCCTGGAGCGCCCTGCAGCGCATCGGCCCGTACACCGAGACCGTCCGGGACGGCACGCTGCACATCGTCGCGCACTGCGTCGTGAACCGACATCCGTCGATGTAGCTGCGGGACACCCGCACGCCTCCCCGTCTTCCGGCCGCGATCCTCCTAGGATCGGCCGGGCAACCGCACCGAGAAAGGACGCCAGCATGGCGACTCCAGAGGAACCGATCCGACTCGCACTGGTCGACGACCACAGGATGCTCCTCGGCGCGCTGACGGAGTGGATCCGGAACGCCGCCGACGACATCACCCTGGTGGCCGCCGTCACGACGTGGCCCGAGCTCCTGACGAGTCCGGCTTTCCCGGTCGACGTCGTGCTGCTCGACCTGGACCTCAAGGACTCCATCCCGGTGTCGCTGAAGATCTCCACGCTCAAGACCGCCGGTGTGAAGACCGTCGTGATGAGCACCTACTCGGAGCCCAACGTGGTGCGCGAGGCCCTCGGTGCCGGCGCCCTCGGCTACCTGGTCAAGAGCGAGGACGCCGACATGATCGTCGAGGCCATCCGCTCCGCCCAGCGCGGCGAGCAGTACGTCTCCGCCGAGCTCGACCTCGCCATCAACAGCGGTGACGTCGGTGGCGTGCCGAAGCTGAGCGCCCAGGAGCGCCGCGTCATGGCCCTGTACGGCGGTGGCGAACCCGTCAAGAGCGTCGCGTACCAGCTCGGCATCTCCGAGGAGACGGCGAAGAGCTACCTCAAGCGCATCCGCGAGAAGTACCGGGTCGCCGGCTTCGACGTGGGCACGAAGGTGGCGCTCCGGAAGCGTGCGATCACCGACGGCATCATCGTGCAGGACGGCAGCCCCATGAACCTGTAGCGTGCGTCGCGGTTCGCTTCGAGAGCAGGAATGGTCGGGTCCCGTGACGGGACCCGACCATTTCTGCTCACCATGGGCGGCCTGCCGCACAACACGGCCGACGGGAGGCCCGTGGCGGCGTCACCACGGGCCTCCCGTCCGGTGGGGTGCGCGTGGACCCCGCGGGTCAGGCTGTCGGGACCGGTGCGGTGATCGGGCCCGTGGACGGTGTCGAGGAGCGCAGCGCCGCACGGCGATGGCTGCGGCGCTCCACCGAGTAGCTGACCATCGTGACGAGGACGCCGAGCAGGGCGAGGCCGATGCCGAGCCAGCCCGGCGCGAGGAACCCGAACCCAGCCGCGATGACGGCGCCACCCAGGGCCGCGCCGAGCGAGTTGCCGATGTTGAACGCCGAGTGGTTGAGCGCCGCCGCGATGGTGCGAGCGTCGCCAGCAACGTCCATCAGGCGCGACTGCACGGCCGGCGGGATCGCCGACGAGGTCGCTCCGAGCAGGAACGCGCCGAGCAGCATCCCCCAGAGCCACTGCGCGGTGAGCACCGTCAGGAGCAGCGCCCCGATGAGCGCGAACATCCCGACGTAGATCGTGCGCTTCACACTGCGGTCCGCCAGCAGGCCGCCGAGGACCCCGCCGACGACCATACCGATGCCGACGACGACCAGGACGATCGGGACGAACGACTCCGGCATGCCCGTGACGTGCTGGACGAGCGGCGAGATGTACGAGTACACCGCGAAGAACCCCCCGAAGCCGACGGCGCCGAGGCCCATGACGATCCAGACCTGTGGCACGCGGAAGGCCCTGAGCTCGCGACCGATGGTGGCGTGCTTGTCGCGGGCGCTCTTCGGCACGAAGGCCGCGACCGCCAGGAACGTCAGGGCGAACAGGGCCGCGACGACACCGTACGCGACCCGCCATCCGGCCATCTGCCCGATCCAGGTGATCGCCGGGACTCCGACGACGTTCGCGACGGACAGCCCCAGCAGGACCATCGCGATGCCCTTGCCGCGCTTGCCCGGGCCCATCATGTCGCCGGCGACGATCGACGCGATGCCGAAGTAGGCGCCGTGCGGCAGACCTGCGACGAAGCGGGCGACGAGCACGAGGCCGAAGGACGGCAGCAGTGCGCTCGCGACCGTCGCGAGGACGAAGCCGACGAGCAGCACGAGGATCAGCCCCTTGCGCGGGAACCGGGCGGACATCGCCGCGATCGTGGGCGCACCGACCACGACCCCGAGCGCGTACGCGCTGACGAGCCAGCCGGCGTGCGCGATGCCCGCGTCCGGGTCGATGCCGTACTGCTGCGGGAGCAGGGCCTGCGCGATGTTCGGCAGCAGCCCCATCGCGACGAACTCGGTCGACCCGATGGCGAACCCGCCGAGGGCGAGCGAGATGAGCGCGAGGGTGCGACGCGCAGGCGTGAGCGGTGACATGGGGCCTGTTCTCGTGCGAGCGGAGCGGGACGACGGTGCAGCACCCCGCTGAGCGGGGCGGCCGTGTGGTATCCGGGTCTCAGCAGTGTAGACCGCTCCAACCGACCAGCGAAAGCCCGCTCGTCCAGCGCATCAGCGTGCAGGCGGACTTCCGGACAGGCGTCAGGCCGCCCTGCGCTCCGGGGTGCGGGTCTGTGCCGGGGTCTGCTCGGGCAGCTCGTCGCGGTGCACCCATCCGCTGCCGCACTCCGCGCAGGTCGCCCACGCGTGGTCGCCCCGTTCGTCCGTGTCGATGACGACCGTTCGCAGGTCGCAGTCGGGGCACCAGCCGTCGTGCATCATCACGCGCTCCTCATCGTCGTCTCGGGACCACCCGATGTGGCTCGATGCAGACCATGAGACACCCGACCACCGACATCCGAGGGACCGCTCCGGCGTGTCGCGGGCGGCGGAGCGGGCTAGTCGCCGAGCGCCGCCTCGAGCCGTTCGAGCTTGCCGTCGATCTCACCGGTGTGCCCGGGTCGGATGTCGGCCTTGAGCACGAGCGACACCCGCGTGCCGTACTCGCCGACGGCCTCGGTTGCGCGCTTGACGACGTCCATGACCTCGTCCCACTCCCCCTCGATCTCGGTGAACATCGACGAGGTGCGGTTCGGGAGCCCGCTCTCGCGGACCACCCGCACGGCTGCGGCGACGGCATCGTGCACGGACCCGTCCGACGTTGCAGCGGGACCACCGGACGGAGCGACGGAGAAGGCGACGATCATGCGTCCATCCTGCCCGGCTCGGGCTCGTCGCGCACCGACGATCCGACGCCCGAACCCGGCCCCGCGCCCTGCCCCGCACTTCGCCCCGCGCCGATTCCCATCCGCACCAGCACCGCCACGCTCCACACCAGGATCGCCACCTCGAGCACGTTCCGCAGCGTGAGCACCACGAGGATCCAGGGCTGCACGGCGAGCAGCTGGTCGTAGTAGCCCGGGTAGACCAGCTGCGTCAGCAGGGCCATCGGCAGCGCGAGCACCGCGACGGGCACGAACCGGCGCGCACTCGGGGTGCCGGCCGCGAGCCCCCACACGATCGGCACCGCGAACCAGCCGATGTACTGCGGCGACCCCACCTTGTTCGTTGCGATGAGCGCGGCGACGAACAGCAGCGCGAGGACCGGGGCGAGCTCGGCCCGTCGGGCTCCGCGGTGTGCGGCCCAGAGTGCGAGCACGACACCCGCCACGACGACGACGGCCATCAGCGGCGTCGACACCGCGGCGGCCGCGTCCGTGCCGGCACCGGACACCTCGAAGGTCAGGATCTCCTGGTTGTAGAACACCGCAGCTCCGGGAGCACCGAACGCCGCCGCCCACACGAACGGCGTGGCGAGCGGCGACTCGATCTGCAGCGCGCGGCCGGTCTGCTCGCCGATGAACGACAGCAGGTACGGCGCCCCACCCCACAGCACGTCGACCAGCACGATCAGGGCGCTCAGCACCAGCGCCCCGGCGAGCACCCCACGGCGGTGCCCGCGGCGCAGGAGCAGCAGCACCGCGACGAGCGCCGCGGGCCACACCTTCGTCCAGGCACCGGCGGTGAAGAGCGCCGAGGCGACGGCCGGTCTCGAGGCCACGAACGCCACGGCGACCAGCGCGAACACGGTCGCCACGGTGTCGATCCGACCGAGCGCGATCGGCCCGAGCGCGAGCAGGAACAGCAGCCACCACCAGACCACCCGCACGCCGTCACCGCCGAACCGGTGGGACGATGCCACCCGTGCCCGGAACCGCCAGAGGAACGCGCACGCCACGGCGTCGAGCAACACCATCAGCAGGAGCCACCCGGAGCCGATCGACGCGGCGCCCCCGAGGGCAGCGGCAGCCATCGGCACGATCGCCAGGATCGGGTAGACCCACGCTCCGTCGATGCCGACCCAGAAGTCGGCGGTCCGCCCGGTCTCGATCCACCGGCTGTACGTGATCGTCACGTCGCCGAGGGGCAGGTTCGCCGACACGAGGGTCAGCCGCCACAGGAACGCGTGCACCGCGGCGAACGCCAGGACGAAGCCGGCGAGTTCGAGCCACCGCTCCGAGGTCCTCTGCACCGATCGAGCGTAGCGGCCGGATCGCAGAGGACCACGCCGTGGTCCCAGGCTCTCCCGAGCATGCCGTGTCAACGTTCTGATCGTGACCCCAGCCACCCCGCGCAAGCGCCGCAAGGCCGTCATCTGGATCTCCGTCATCGCCGCCGTCGTCGTCCTCGGCGTCGTCGGCGCGGTGGTCTTCACGAACGTCTACACGAGCACCGAGAACGCGAAGGCCTCGGCCGCCCCCTCCGTCGCCGCGTCGCGCCAGGCTTCGACCCTCGAAGCCACGGACCTGTCCGGCGAGTGGACGGTCGGCGGTGACTCCGAGGCCGGGTACCGCGTCCACGAGGTCCTCAACGGCTCCGACGTCACCGTCACCGGCCGCACCGACAGTGTGTCCGGTACCGCGACCGTCGACGGCTCGAGCATCACCGCCGCGACCATCACGGTGCAGGTCGCCGACATCACCACCGACTCCGACCAGCGCGACGCGTACTTCCGCGACTCCGCGATGGACGCGGCGGCCTTCCCCGAGGCCACGTTCGAACTCAAGGCGCCGATCGCCGACGCGGTGCCGAGCGGATCCGACACGACGACGGTCGAGGCCGCCGGTACCCTCACGCTGCACGGGGTCACGAAGGACGTCACCGCGACGCTGCAGGTCGGTCTGAACGGCGACGGCGTGGACATCTCCGGCTCGGTCCCGGTCACGTTCTCGGACTACGACGTGCAGGCGCCGAACCTCGGTTTCGTCAAGGTCGACGACTCCGGCGCCGTCGAGTTCCTGGTCCACGCGACCCCCGCCGACTGACGTCCGCGACGCGCGTCACGCCCGTGCCGTGACCGCCGACGGCCGGGAGGCGCGGTGCCAGCTGGCACCGCGCCTCCCGGCCGTCATTGGTTGCGTACCGCAGGCACCCGTTGCGTGTGCATCGTCCGACAGAACACGCGTCGATCACCTGGTGGATCGTCGGAAGATGCGCGCGCACCGGCCCCTACCCGCGCGCGTCCCCGTTGACGACGAGGTCCCGCACGACCCCCGGCAGCTCGGCGATCAGCGACGTCATCGGGAACGGGCCCCCGCCCGATGCCCGCCGCGCGGCGAGACCGTGCACCACTGCGGCCGACGCGGCCAGGTGCGCGAGGTCCGACGGTGTGAGCGACGAACCGGCGGCCTCGACGGATCCCTGCCGAGCGGCGACGAGCGCCCCGAGCACCCCGCCCAGGACGTCCCCGGCACCGGCGGCCGCGAGCCACGGCGTGGCGGAGGACGCCACCAGCCGCACCGACCCGTCCGGGGTGACCACGTGGGTCCGCTCCCCCTTGAGCAGCACGACGCTGCCGGTCTGCTCGGCGGCGCGGAGGGCGGCCGCAGCGGGATCCTGCTCGATCGACTCGCGGGAGACCCCCAACATGGACGCGAGTTCGCCCGCGTGCGGCGTCAGGACGGCGAGCGGGCCGAGGTCGACGAGCGGGATCGCGCCCGCGTCCACGACGACCGGGACCCGGTCGTCGGAGGCACGGGTGAAACCCGACGCCGTCGTGTCGTCCAGGTCGCTCAACGACGACGCCGAGATCCCGGAGCCGACGAGCCAGGCCTGCACGCGTCCGACACCCGCCACGGCCTCGGGGCGGCGGGTGAGCACGTGGTCGGTGGCACGCGCGGGCCCGACGTACCGGACCATCCCGACCCCGGTGTGCACGGCGGCGTCGACGCCGAGCACCGCGGCCCCGGGGTACTGGTCGGAACCCGTCGCGATGCCGAGCACCCCACGGCGGTACTTCGTCGACTCCCCGGTCGGCGCGGTGATCCACCGGGCGGCATCGGACGGCTGGACGGGCACGAAGTCGTTCACTCCGCCCACGTTACGGTGGACCGCATGAGCCTGTTCCTGCGTGACCGTGTCGTCGTCTTCGACTACGGCGAGGTGATCAGCCGGACTCCGCACGCCGCGCGGGATTCCCTGGTGGCGGCGACCGGGGTCCCCGCCGAGGAGCTGTTCCCCGTCTACCAGGAGCTCCGGCACGACCTGGACCGCGGCGACCTGTCCGTCGTGGCGTACTGGCGCGCGATCGCGGCACGGACGGGGCGGACCTGGAGCATCGCGGACGTCCACCGGTTCTGGGCGATCGACTTCACCGGCTGGTTCGAGGTCGAGCCGGAGACGCTCGAGATCGTCGAGGAACTGCACGATGCCGGCACCCGTCTGGCGCTGCTGTCCAACGCCGGGTTCGACTTCGGTGACCCGTACCGCCGTTCCCCGATGGGCTCGCTGTTCGAGACCGTCGTGGTGAGCGCCGAGGAGCACGTCCTGAAGCCCGACGCATCCATCTACCGCGACACCTGTGCGCGTCTGGGAATCGAGCCTGGTCAGATGGTGTTCGTGGACAACAGGGCCGAGAACGCCACCGGCGCGGAAGCGATCGGGGCGGTCGGCCACCACTACACGTCGCCGGCGTCATTGCGGTCGTTCCTGACGGAACTGGCCGAGGCACCGGCACCCGTCCTCTGAGGAGCCCGCGTGACGCACGCCCTGTTCGACCCGATCACCGTCCGTGACCTGACCGTCCGCAACCGCATCTGGGTCTCCCCGATGTGCCAGTACTCGGTGGACGAACAGGACGGCGTGCCGACGCCGTGGCACCTCGTGCACCTGGGCGGGTTCGCCAAGGGCGGTGCCGGGGCGGTCGTGGTCGAGGCCACCGGTGTCGTGCCCGAGGGGCGGATCACCCCGCAGGACCTCGGTCTCTGGAACGACCAGCAGCGCGACGCCTTCACGCCGATCGTCGACTTCCTGCACGCGCAGGGCGCCGCCGCCGGCATCCAGCTCGCGCACGCCGGCCGGAAGGCGTCGACCTACCGCCCCTGGGACACCACCCACGGCACCGTGCCGGCCGATCAGGGCGGCTGGACGACGGTCGCGCCGTCCGCCGTGGCCTTCGACGGGTACGACGTGCCGCGCGAACTCGCCGTCGAGGACATCCGCGTCGTGGCCCTCGCGTTCGCCCAGGCCGCACGCCGCGCGGTGGAGGCCGGGTTCGACCTGGTCGAGATCCACGCCGCACACGGCTACCTGCTGCACCAGTTCCTGTCGCCGCTGAGCAACCAGCGCACCGACCAGTACGGCGGCTCGCTCGAGAACCGCGCCCGCGCGCTGCTCGAGGTCGTCGACGCCGTCCGTGCCGAGGTCGGCGAGGGCTTCCCGATCGTCGTGCGGTTCTCGGCCACCGACTGGGTCGAGGGCGGGCTCACGCTCGATGAGACCACCGTCGTCGCCCGTTGGGCCGCCGAGCACGGCGCCGACCTGGCCGACGTGTCGACCGGCGGCAACGTCGCGAGCGCGCCGATCCCGGTCGGGCCCGGCTACCAGGTGCCGCACGCCGCCGCGATCAAGCGCGACGCCGGCATCCGGACGATCGCGGTCGGCATGATCTCCGAGGCGTTCCAGGCCGAGCAGATCGTCGCCACGGGTCTCGCCGACGTCGTGATGATCGGGCGCGAGATGCTCCGCGACCCGTCGTTCGCGCTCCGGGCCGCCGTCGAGCTGCGTGTTCCGGTCGACTACGAGCCGCAGCAGTACCACCGCGCCCGGATCACTGCGTAGGTCGGCCTGACGAGCGCGGCTCGCGCCTCCGGCCCGGTCACGGCGACCGGCCTGGAGGCGCGACCCACGTTCTGTACGGATTCTCGGCTTCCCGCCGCGGCAGGCGGTACGATTGGCAGCACTGTGGACGATCCCCCGAATAGTTCTTCGCCTCACTCATCCGCCGCTCACTCGGTGAGCTGCACATCATCCCCGTGCGCGAACGGGGGTGAATCATGAGCCCGGTCGACATCGTCATGCTGATCGGCGGCATCCTGCTGACACTCGGCACGGGCGTCTTCGTCGCGTCCGAGTTCGCGCTGGTCAATCTCGACCGAGCCGACGTCGAGGCGCGGCGCGACCGCGGGGAGGCCGGCCTCGCACCCGTCATCGGTGCGTTGAAGGTCACGTCGACGCACCTGTCCAGTGCGCAGCTCGGCATCACGCTGACGACGCTGCTCACCGGCTACCTGCTCGAGCCCTCGATCGCGACCCTGCTCGAGGCACCTTTCCTGGCGATGCGGCTGCCCGAGAGCATCGTCGAGACCGTCGGCTCGATCGTGGCGCTCGTCATCGCGACCCTGCTGTCGATGATCCTCGGCGAGCTCGTGCCGAAGAACTTCGCGCTCGCGCTGCCGCTGCAGACCGCCCGCCTCGTCGTGCCGCTGCAGATCGCGTTCACCACGGTCTTCAAGCCGGCCGTCGCGCTGCTGAACGGCACCGCCAACGCCGTGCTCCGGTCGATGGGCATCGAGCCCCAAGAAGAGCTGTCCGGCGCCCGCAGTGCCGAGGAACTGACGTCGCTGCTGCGCCGTTCGGCGTCCGAGGGGTCGCTCGAGCAGGACACCGCGACGCTCCTGGAGCGCACCATCTCGTTCTCCGAGCTGAGCGCCAGCGACGTGATGACTCCGCGCCCGCGGCTCTCCACCATCCGGGTGTCCGACTCCGCCGAGGACGTCATCGCCCTCGCCCGCAAGACCGGTTTCAGCCGCTTCCCCGTCATCGAGGAGGACGCGGACGACGTCGTCGGCATCGTGCACGTCAAGCAGGCCGTCGCTGTGCCGCGCGAGAAGCGTCCGGAGGTCCCGGTCGGCGCCCTCATGACCGATGCCGAGCGCGTGCCCGAGACCATGCCCGGCGACACCCTGCTGGCCGAGGTCCGTGGGCGCGGCTACCAGATGGTCATCGTCGTCGACGAGTACGGCGGCACCGCCGGGGTCGTCACCCTCGAGGACCTCATCGAGGAGATCGTCGGCGAGGTGTCCGACGAGCACGACCGCGCCCGAATCGACGTGGTCCGCTCCCGCGACTGGCTGACGTTCCCCGGGCTCCTGCGTCCGGACGAGCTCGAGGACCGCGCCGGCGTGAAGGTGCCGGAGGACGGCCCGTACGAGACCGTCGGCGGGTTCGTCATGTCGACGCTGGGCCGCCTGCCCGCCGTCGGCGACGAGGTCACGCTCGACGACGGCGTGTTCCGCGTCGAGCGTCTCGACGGCCGCCGGATCGATCGGATCCGCTGGACCCCGACCCGGCAGCCGACCGACACCGCGGCGACCGCGATCATCATCCCCTCCACGAAGAGCGCACCGAAGACCACCACGACGAAGGGCCGTACCCGATGAGCTCGGACTGGTGGGGCATCTTCTGGCTCGTCGTGCTGCTGATGGGCAACGCCTTCTTCGTCGCGGCCGAGTTCGCCGTCATCTCCGCACGCCGCTCGCAGATCGAACCGCGTGCCGAGGAGGGCTCCAGGGCCGCGCAGATGACCCTGTGGGCGATGGAGCACGCCACCCGCATGCTCGCGACCACCCAGCTCGGCATCACTGTGTGTTCGCTGCTCATCCTGAACGTCTCCGAGCCGGCGATCCACCACCTTCTCGAGGTGCCGCTGCACCTCACCGGGTGGAGCGCCGAGGTGATCGGCACCGTGGCCTTCGTGTTCACGCTGCTGCTCGTGTCGTTCCTGCACGTGGTGTTCGGCGAGATGGTGCCGAAGAACATCTCGTTCTCGATGCCGGACCGTGCCGCGCTGCTCCTCGTCCCGACGCTCTGGTACATCGGCCACGGCCTGCACTGGGTGATCGTCGGCCTGAACGAGGTCGCGAACGCCGTGCTGCGCCTGTTCCGCGTCGAGCCCAAGGACGAGGCCGTGAGCGCCTTCACCGTGGAAGAGGTGCAGACCATCGTGGAGCAGTCCCGCCGCGAGGGCACCCTGACCGACAACGGCAAGCTCGCCCTGGCGTTCGAGTTCACCGAGAAGAAGGTCCGCGACGTCGCCGTGCCGATGGACGAGCTCGTCACCCTGCCCGAGGACGCCACCCCCGCCGACGTCGAGCACGCCGTGGCGCAGCGCGGGTTCTCGCGGTACGTGCTCGTCGGTGAGGACGGCTCGCCCACGGGCTACGTGCACGTGAAGGACGTCATCGACCTGCGACCGGACGAGTTCGACGACCCGGTGCCGCCGAAGCGCATCCGCCAGCTCATCTCGCTCTACACGGAGATGGACCTGGAGGACGCCCTCGCCACCATGCGGGCCGCGGGTCGCCACGTGGCGCGGGCGTTCGACGCCGACGGCCACACGATCGGTGTGCTGTTCCTCGAGGACATCCTCGAGGAACTCGTCGGCGAGGTCGAGGACGCGACCCGACGCCGGTAGACGCACCCGGAAAGCGGACGGGAGGCACAGTGCCAGCTGGCACTGTGCCTCCCGTCCGTCGTGCGGTCGCGTCCACCCCCGCGAACGCGACGTGCCTACCAGCTGACGGGCAGCGGCTTGCCCTCCTCGTACCCGGCGGCGGACTGGATGCCGACGAGCGCACGCTCGGAGAACTCCGCGAGGGACGACGCGCCGGCGTAGGTGGCCGAGCTGCGGACGCCGGTGGTGATCATGTCGAGCAGGTCCTCGACGCTCGGACGCTCCGGGTCGAGGTAGATCGTCGACGACGAGATGCCCTCGGCGAAGAGTGCCTTGCGCGCACGCTCGTACGGGTCGAGCCGCTCGAAGCGCTCGCGGACGGCCTTGGCCGAGGCCATGCCCCAGCTCTCCTTGTACGCCTTGCCCGCGGCGTCGCGGCGGAGGACCCCCGGTGCCTCGAGCGTCCCGGCGAACCACGAGCCGATCATCACGGCCGACGCACCTGCGGCCAGCGCGAGCGCGACGTCGCGCGGGTACCGCACCCCGCCGTCGGCCCAGACGTGTGCGCCGAGCGAACGTGCCGCGGCGGCCGTCTCGAGCACGGCGGAGAACTGCGGGCGTCCGACGGCGGTCATCATCCGGGTGGTGCACATGGCGCCGGGGCCGACACCGACCTTGATGATGTCCGCCCCGGCTGCGACGAGGTGCGCCACGGCATCGGCGGTGACGACGTTGCCGGCGACGAGCGGGATGCCCAGGTCGAGCGCCGCGACGGTGCGCAGCGCGCGGAGCATGCCCTCCTGGTGGCCGTGCGCGGTGTCGAGGACGAGGACGTCGACCCCGGCGGCCGCGAGGGCCCTGGCCTTCGCAGCGACGTCGCCGTTGATGCCGAGCGCGGCGGCGACCCGCAGCCGCCCGGAGGCATCGACGGCGGGCGTGTAGATGTCGGACCGGATGGCGCTCGTCTGGCTGGTCGTGCCGACGACCTTGCCGTGCCGCATGACGGGCGCGAAGTCGACCTCGGCGGCGGTGAGCACGTCGTACACGTGCCGGGGTGTGCCGGCGTCCTCGGCGTCGATCGCGGTGGAGGCGCCGTGCAGCAGGTCGCCGAGGGTCGCGTCGGGGCCGGCGTTGCCGAGGCGGGTGGCGGGGACGCAGCCGAGGTACTCGCCGTCGGCGTCCCGTACGACGACTCCACGACCGGCGACCGGCAGGAGCTGCTCGAGGGCCTCGGCGACGGTCGTGGCCGAGCCCATGTCGTAGGCGGTGTCGAAGTCGACCGGCTGGTCCTTCACCCAGCGGATCGCGGCATCGAGGTCCTGCAGGTGCATGTCCTGCGGCAGGACGCCGAGACCACCGCGTCGGGCGAGGGTGGCCGCGAGCCGGGGGCCGGTGACCGAGTTCATGTTGGCGCTGACGATCGGGATCGTGGCACCGCTGCCGTCGTTCGCGGCGAGGTCCACGTCGAAACGGCTCGTCACGCCGGAACGGCTCGGGACGAGGAAGACGTCGGAGTAGGTCAGGTCGTGCGTGGGCCGCGTCTCGTAGAACCTCATGCGCTCCACTGTACGGCTCCCGTCAGGGCCTCGGCCGGGTGCCTCCGGGGGGTCCGACCCGCGCCGGGGCTGACACGGAACGGACATGTCGGAGCGGCTAGGCTGGACACCTGTGCGGCGCAGGGTTGCTCCGCACGACACACACGAGCATCTATCGACGGAGAGTGGGCGATCGGCTGTGTCGAGCCATCTGACCGGAACGGACGAGACCGCGGGGGAATTCGGGGCGAACGAGTGGCTCGTCGACGAGCTGTACGAGCAGTTCGTCGCCGACAAGGAGTCGGTCGACAAGTCCTGGTGGCCGGTCCTCGAGAGCTACCACCGCACGCAGGTGACTGACGCTCCGGCTCCCGCTGCGGCGTCCGAGGCACCCGCGCAGCAGCAGTCCTCGACGCAACAGCCCGCCACCGGTGACGTCCCCGGCGAGGCGAAGGCCGGCCCGATCCAGGCGAAGACCACCTCGCGCCAGCCGACACCGCAGCCGATCCCGGCCGAGGCGAACGACGCGGCGGACGACCACGAGGAGACCCACGAGGACGTGGCGACCCCGCTCCGCGGCATGGCGAAGACCCTCGCATCGAACATGGACGCCTCGCTGACCGTCCCCACCGCGACGAGCGTCCGGACGATCCCGGCGAAGCTGATGATCGACAACCGGATCGTCATCAACAACCACCTCCGCCGCGCCCGTGGCGGCAAGATCTCCTTCACCCACCTGATCGGGTGGGCGATGGTCCAGGCGGTCAAGGACTTCCCGAGCCAGAACGTCTTCTACGACGAGCGCGACGGCAAGCCGTTCGTCGTCGCCCCCGCGCACGTGAACCTCGGCATCGCGATCGACGTCCCGAAGAAGGACGGCACCCGCTCGCTCCTGGTCCCGAGCATCAAGCGGGCGGAGACCCTGACCTTCGGCCAGTTCCTCACCGCCTACGAGGACCTGGTGAAGCGGGCCCGTGACAACAAGCTCACGCCGGCCGACTTCCAGGGCACGACGATCTCGCTCACCAACCCGGGCGGCATCGGCACCGTGCACTCGGTCCCCCGCCTGACGAAGGGGCAGGGCTCGATCATCGGCGCCGGTGCCCTGGAGTACCCGGCGCAGTTCCAGGGGTCGGCGTCGAAGACCCTGGTCGAGCTCGGCATCGGGAAGACCATCACGCTGACGAGCACCTACGACCACCGCGTCATCCAGGGGGCGGGCTCGGGCGAGTACCTCAAGCACGTGCACGAGCGGCTCATCGGCGAGCACGGCTTCTACGACGGCATCTTCGCCGCGCTCCGGATCCCGTACAAGCCGATCCAGTGGGCCAACGACATCAACGTCGACCTCGCGCACCGCGTCAACAAGACCGCCCGTGTGCAGGAGCTCATCAACAGCTTCCGCGTGCGCGGACACCTGATGGCGGACATCGACCCGCTCGAGTACCGCCAGCGCACCCACCCCGACCTCGAGATCGAGAGCCACGGGCTCACCTTCTGGGACCTCGACCGAGAGTTCGTCACAGGGGGGCTGGCCGGCACGACGTCGGCGCCGCTGCGCGACGTGCTCGGGATCCTGCGGGACGCGTACTGCCGCACGGTGGGCATCGAGTACATGCACATCCAGGACCCGGAGCAGCGCCGCTGGGTGCAGGAGCGCATCGAGGTCCCCTACTCGAAGCCGTCCAAGGAGGAGCAGCTCCGCGTCCTCGGCAAGCTCAACGAGGCCGAGGCGTTCGAGACCTTCCTGCAGACCAAGTACGTCGGCCAGAAGCGCTTCTCGCTCGAGGGCGGGGAGTCGACGATCGCGTTCCTCGACACGCTCATCCAGCACGCCGCCGGGGCCGGGCTCGCCGAGGTCGCGATCGGCATGGCCCACCGCGGTCGTCTCAACGTGCTGACGAACATCGCCGGCAAGACCTACGGCCAGATCTTCCGCGAGTTCGAGGGCTCGTCGCTGCCGGGCACGGTGTCCGGTCAGGGGTCCGGCGACGTGAAGTACCACGTCGGGACCGAGGGCGTGTTCCGCACGTCCGACGGCACGAGCATCCCCGTGACGATCGCCGCCAACCCGTCCCACCTCGAAGCCGTCGACGGGGTGCTCGAGGGCATCGTCCGCGCCAAGCAGGACCGCGAGGCGCCCGGCAGCTTCGGCGTGCTCCCCGTGCTCGTGCACGGCGACGCAGCCATGGCCGGCCAGGGCGTGGTCGTCGAGACCCTGCAGATGTCGCAGCTGCGCGGCTACCGCACCGGCGGCACGGTGCACCTGGTCATCAACAACCAGGTCGGCTTCACCACGCTGCCCGAGTCGGCGCGCAGCTCGGTGTACTCCACCGACGTCGCGAAGACCATCCAGGCGCCGATCTTCCACGTCAACGGTGATGACCCCGAGGCCGTGGCACGTGTCGCAGAACTCGCCTTCGCGTACCGCGAGGAGTTCCACCGCGACGTCGTGATCGACCTGATCTGCTACCGCCGCCGCGGCCACAACGAGGGTGATGACCCCTCGATGACGCAGCCGCTCATGTACAACCTCATCGAGGCGAAGCGTTCCGTCCGCACGCTGTACACCGAGGCCCTCGTCGGCCGCGGTGACATCACGCAAGAGGAGTACGACGAAGCGCACCGCGACTTCCAGGACCGCCTGGAGCGTGCCTTCGCCGAGACGCACGAGGCACAGACCGGCACCATCCCGGTGATCGAGGTCGACGACGACGGCGCCGTGCAGGGACTCGAGCGCCCGGCCGCGCAGCGCGACGACTCCGAGAACGAGGTGCACGAGACCGCGGTGTCGGAGGCACTCGTCCGGGC
Organism: Curtobacterium sp. VKM Ac-1376; assembly: GCF_015351025.1. Taxonomy (GTDB): domain Bacteria; phylum Actinomycetota; class Actinomycetes; order Actinomycetales; family Microbacteriaceae; genus Curtobacterium. The sequence continues at coordinate 72,265 of NZ_JADKRV010000002.1, forward strand.
CATCGGCGACGCACACAGCAACCCGCCGGCCGGCTTCTCGATCCACCCGAAGCTCCAGCAGCTGCTGACCAAGCGCACCGAGATGACGCGCAACGGCGGCATCGACTGGGCGATGGCGGAGCTGATGGCGATCGGGTCGATCCTGGTCGAGGGCAAGCCCGTCCGCCTCGCCGGCCAGGACGCCCGACGCGGCACCTTCGTGCAGCGCCAGTCGGTGTTCCACGACCGGGTGAACGGTCAGGAGTGGCTGCCGCTGTCGAACCTCACCGAGGACCAAGCCCGGTTCTACGTGTACGACTCGCTGCTCAGCGAGTACGCGGCGATGGCGTTCGAGTACGGCTACTCGGTGGAGCGGCCAGAGGCCCTCGTGCTCTGGGAGGCACAGTTCGGCGACTTCGCGAACGGTGCCCAGATCGTCATCGACGAGTTCATCTCCTCCGCCGAGCAGAAGTGGGGTCAGCGCTCCGGCCTCGTGCTCCTGCTGCCCCACGGCTACGAGGGCCAGGGCCCGGACCACTCGTCGGCACGCATCGAGCGCTACCTGCAGCTGTGCGCCGAGGACAACATGATCGTCGCGCGGCCGTCCACCCCGGCGTCGTACTTCCACCTGCTGCGCCGCCAGGCCTGGGCCAGACCGCAGAAGCCGCTCGTCGTGTTCTCACCGAAGGCGATGCTCCGGCTGCGTCAGGCGACGAGCGCGGTGGCGGACTTCACGAACGGCACTTTCGAATCGGTCCTCGACGACAGGAAGATCGCCGACAAGCGTGCCGTGCGCCGTGTCGTGCTGCACTCCGGCAAGGTCCACCACGACCTGCGCGCCGAGGTCGACAAGCGGGGCGTCACCGACGTCGCCCTCGTCCGCCTCGAGCAGCTCGCCCCGCTCCCCCTCGAGCGCATCCTCGAGGTGCTGGCGGGCTACCCGGAAGCCGACGTGGTCTGGGCTCAGGAGGAGCCCGAGAACCAGGGTGCGTGGCCGTTCGTGTGCATGAACCTGTCGCCGCACCTCGGCGGCCGGCCGCTGTCGGTCGCTGCCCGGCCGGCGAGTGCCGCGCCGGCCACGGGTTCCTCGAAGCGCTCCTCCCAGGAGTCCACCGAGGTCATCAACACCGCATTGAGCGCGTCGGCCTAGCCACGAGGAAGCGCCCCGTCCGGGAGTCCGAGGGACTCCTGCACGGGGCGCTTCGACGTTCGCGAGGAATGTGACGCCCCTACGCGATCTTCGTGTAGCGCACCCCGGCGTCGTGGTACCCGCGCTTCTGGTAGAACCGGTGCGCGCTGTCCGTCGCGGCCGCACTGACGGCGCTGAGGCGACGCGCGCCCTGGTCCACGGCCCACGCTTCGAAGGTGCCGATGAGCGCCGAACCGGTGCCGAGCCTCCTGGCCGTGTCGTCGACCACCAGCAGCAGGAGCTGCGCGGTCGGCTCGTCACTGGCGTAGGCCCACGTGACCTGCGCCCCCGCGACGGCGACGACCCCGCCGTCATCGCCGCGGACCACCCAGGTGCGGTGCCCGGCTTCGGGTACGAGCCGTTCGAGGCGGGCTCGCATGGACGCGTCGTCCACGTCGTGACCGAGCAGGCGGACGAGGGTGGCGACGTCGGCGACGTCCGTGTCGGACCAGGAGGCGATCGACTCGACGGAGAGGGTCATGTCGGCCAACCTACCCGGGCCGTGTGTCGTGTTGCGACGGGGTTCCGCTCGTTTCGATCGCGGTCGATGACCCTCTGGCTCGACGGCGTCCAACAGGCAACCCGCTCGGACGCCGTCACGCTCCGCCAGTACCCGGGCCGTCCTCGACGCGGCGACCATCGCGGAGCACGCAGCCGCAGGACGCTGGCAGATCACCGGCAGCCAGCGGACACCCTCGACCCAGCGGCACGACCCGTCAGTGCGTCGCCTGCTCCACCCGGATGCGCGCGAGGATCTCACTCCGCAGCTGGTCGGGAGCGGTCTCCCTGCACGCGCGGCGCACGGTCTCCATGAGCACGACGCCGACGCGGTGCTCGGTGGTGCAGTCCTCGCACCCCTCCATGTGCTCGCGGATGTCCGCGGCGTCCTCGTGGCGGAGCTCGTCGTGCAGGAACTCCTCGAGCTCGGCCTTCGCCTTCGAGCAGTCGCAGCCGCTCATCGTGCGTCCTTCCGTCCGGTGCGGCCCGTGGCCGCGGTTGCCTTCGTTGTCGGAGCGGCGCCCCGTCCCCGGCCGCGCATCGTCGCCGTCGACGCTGCGTCCGGGACGATGCCGGTCTCACGGGCGTGGTCGGCCAGGAGCCCGCGGAGGAGCCGGCGTCCACGGTGGAGGCGGCTCATGACCGTCCCCACGGGGGTCTTCATGATGTCGGCGATCTCCTGGTACGAGAACCCTTCGACATCGGCGAAGTAGACAGCCATCCGGAAGTCCTCGGGGATCGCCTGCAGGGCGTCCTTCACGGCGGACGACGGCAGGTGGTCGATCGCGTCTGCCTCCGCTGACCGTGCGGAGATCGACTGGGTGACGCTCTCCGCGCCGCCGAGCTGCCAGTCCTCGAGCTCGTCGATGGTTCCCTGGTACGGGTTCCGCTGGTTCTTGCGGTACGTGTTGATGAACGTGTTCGTGAGGATCCGGTACAGCCAGGCCTTCAGGTTCGTGCCCTGCTTGAACTGGCGGAACGCCGCGAAGGCCTTGACGAAGGTCTCCTGCACCAGGTCCGAGGCGTCGGCCGGGTTGCGGGTCATCCGCATGGCCGCGCCGTACAACTGGTCCATGAAGGGCAGGGCCTGGTCCTCGAACAGGGACCGCAGCTCCCCCTCGGACACGGTCTTCGCGTCGACCGGCTCGGCGGCGTCGTCGTCGACCGGCCCAGCGGCGTCGGCGTCGGGCCCGTCGGCTGCGTCGTCGAGGGCGGTCTGCTCCTCTTCCACGGCGTCGAGCTGCACCTCGGTCTCCTCGACCAGGTCGTGCGGAGCTGCCTGCGGTTCGTCGGTCGTCATCGCCGCCAAGTCTAGGCCGAGCGTGCCGAGCGTCGTCGGCACCGCGGTCAGCACGGGGGCCGTGCCGGTCCGCTCTCGTGCGAGTGTTGCTGTCGCCACTGATCCTCCCGGTGCGTTCAGTACCCTGGTGAACCGATGGCAGACACGACGCATTCCCGAAGCGGGACACAGCCCGCCGCCCCCTGGATCGCCCCGCTGGCACGCGGTCCGCTGCGCGGTGACGTCGCGCTGCCCGGGTCGAAGTCGCTCACCAACCGGGAGCTCGTGCTCGCCGCCCTCGCCGACGGCCCGTCCGTCGTCCGGCTGCCGCTGCACTCCCGTGACTCCGCGCTCATGATCGCGGGGCTCCGCGCGCTCGGCGTCGGCATCGAGGAGCTCGAGCCGGCAGCCGGCACCGCCCCGAACCCCTACGGCCCCGACCTGCGCATCACCCCCGCCCCGGTGCACGGCGACGTCCGGCTGGACTGCGGGCTCGCCGGCACCGTGATGCGGTTCCTGCCGCCGCTCGCCGCGCTGGCGGTCGGCTCCGTCACCGTCGACGGGGACCCCTACGCCCGCAAGCGGCCGATGCACGCGGTCGTCCAGGCGCTCGTCGACCTCGGCGTCGACGTCACGGACGACGGCGGCGGTTCGATGCCCTTCACGTTCACCGGCACCGGGTCGGTCCGCGGCGGCGCGTTGACCATCGACGCCTCGGCGTCCTCGCAGTTCGTCTCCGGCCTGCTGCTCTCCGCACCCCGCTTCGACGAGGGCCTGCACCTCACCCACGTCGGCGAGCGCCTTCCGAGCATGCCGCACATCGAGATGACCGTCGCCGTGCTCCGCGCCCGCGGCGTGCGCGTCGACGAACCGTCCGTGGGCGAGTGGGTCGTGCACCCGGGGCCGATCGCCGCGCGCGACGTCACGATCGAGCCGGACCTGTCGAACGCCGCACCGTTCGCGGTCGCCGCGCTCGTCGCGGGCGGCACGGTCCGCATCCGCACCTGGCCCACCGGGACCACGCAGGTCGGGGCCGACCTCGAGACGCTCCTGCCCCTGTGGGGCGCGAGCGTGGCCCGCGACGGTGACGACCTGGTGTTCGACGGCGGCGTGGGGATCCTGGGCGGGGCCTCCCTTCCGGGTCTCGAACTCGACCTGAGCCGCGGCGGCGAACTCGCCCCGGCGCTCGTCGCGCTGGCGGCGCTGGCCGACGGACCGAGCGAGATCACCGGGATCGGTCACCTGCGGGGCCACGAGACGGACCGGCTCGCCGCGCTCGCGGCGGACCTCAACCGGTTTGGAGGCGCGGTGCACGAACTCGACGACGGCCTGCGCATCGCGCCTGCCGCGCTCCACGGCGGTGACTGGGGTGCGTACGACGACCACCGGATGGCGACGGCGGGCGCGATCGTGGGACTCGTCGTCGACGGCGTCGCCGTTGACGACATCGGATCGACGGCGAAGACGCTGCCGCAGTTCCCGGAGCTGTGGGCGCAGTTGGTGGCGACGGGGACCGGCGTCGCCGAGCGGGGAGTGAGCGCATGAGCTGGTGGGACGACGCGGACGGTGACGACACGGACGTCGACGAGCCGTACGGGCAGTACGACGAGTCGAGCGTGCGGGTGCGACCGAACCCGAAGGGCAACCGGCCCCGCACCAAGGTCCGTCCGACGTACGACGATGCCCCGGTCGGCTGGGTGACGAACGTCGACCGCGGGCGCTTCGGCGTGCTCGTGGGCTCGGGTACCCCCGAGGAGCACGTCATCACCGCGACGAAGGCCCGGGAGCTCGGCAAGAAGTCCGTCGTCACCGGGGACCACGTGTCCCTCGCCGGGGACGTCTCCGGGGACGACGGCACCCTTGCGCGGATCGTGAAGGTCGCCGAGCGGTCGACCCTGCTGCGCCGGAGCGCCGACGACTCGGACGAGGTCGAGCGCGTCATCGTGGCGAACGCCGACCAGATGCTCATCGTGGTGGCCGCCGCGGACCCCGAGCCGCGCACCCGCCTGATCGACCGGTACCTGGTGGCGGCGTTCGACGCCGGCCTCGACCCGATCCTCTGCATCACGAAGACCGACCTCGCCGACCCGGCGCCGTTCCTGGCGCACTTCGCCTGCCTGGACCTGCGGATCGTGACGAGCCGCTCGGACGACGTGCCGTTCGAGGCCCTGCACGAGGTGCTGGACGACAGGGTGACCGTGACCGTCGGACACTCCGGTGTGGGGAAGTCCACGCTGGTGAACGCCCTGACCGGGTCGACGCGGGCGATCGGTGTCGTGAACGCCGTCACGGGCCGCGGTCGGCACACCTCGTCGTCGTCGATCGCACTGCGGGTCGGCGACGGCAGCTGGATCATCGACACCCCGGGGGTGCGGTCGTTCGGCCTCGGCCACGTCGACCCCGCGAACGTGTTCCGGGCGTTCGCCTCGCACGCGATCCCGGTGCTGCCGGCGCGCGACGGGATCCCGCTGGCGCAGGCGCACGACTGGGAGATCGTCGACCGGGTGCAGGACGGCGAGCTCGGGCCGACCGGCGTCGAGCGGCTCGACTCGTTCCGCGCGCTGTTGACCGGCATGGGTGCGTCGGACCCCGGGTCCGAGTAGCACCACGGGGTGGGCCGCGGGTCCTCGGCCGGTGGGCGGCCTCGTCGGCGGGGTCGCCGGCCGGGGTCGGTCGGGGTCACTCCGGTTCCCGCCTCATCGCACGGTGCGGACCTCGCACCGTGCGATGGGGCGCGCGAACGGTGCGAGGTTGTGCACTCGGTGCGAGCTCGCGCGCCTCGCACGGAGTGCACAACCTCGCACCGGACGAGACCGCGACTCCGGCCACCGTCGACAAGCGTGCAACGGCGCTGTACAGTTTCCATCGTGTCTGAAGTTGCAAAGTACAACTTTGCGCCGACCTCCGCCGTCGACGCCCCGTCCCCGAGCTCGACGACGACGTCGCACGCGCACCACTCCTCCCCCACCCACCGGCGGACCGCCAGCGTCCTGCGTCCCGCCGGCCTCGGCCGAGTGCTCCTGACCTTCGCGTCGCACATCCTCGTGCCGCTGTTCCTCGCCGCCGGCATGGGGTTGGCCTACCTCGGCGCCTTCCACGCCCCGGCGCCGCACGAGCTGCCCGTCGGCATCGTCGGTCAGGGTGCCGCCACGCAGGTGTTCGCGCAGACCGTGACGGACCAGTCCGACGGGGCGCTCGTCGCCCACGTCGTCTCCTCGGCGAAGGACGCCGAGCGACAGGTCCGTGACCGCGACCTCGCCGCCGTCTACGCGCCGACCTCGACCGGAGCGACGCTCTACGTCTCGACCGCCGCGTCGGAGACCACCGCCAGTGCCGCGCAGAAGGTCTTCCTGCCGATCGCCTACGACCAGCACATGCCGTTCCGCGTGGTGGACGTCGTGCCCACGGGCGACCAGGACACCACCGGCCAGGGGCTGTTCTTCCTGCTCGTCGCACTGAGCGTCGGTGGGTACGCGTCAGCCATCGCCGTCGCCGCCGTCGCGACCAAGCTCCGCCCGCTGTGGACCGCGGTGGTCGGACTGGCCACCGCCGGCGTGGTCGCGGGCATCGGCACGGTCGTCGCCGGCCCCGTCTACGGCGTGCTCACGACGCACCAGTGGCAGGTGTTCCTGTTCGCCTGGCTCTACGACGCAATCATCATCGCGCTCGGCATCGGCCTGCACCCCGTCCTCGGCCGCTGGACCACGCCGATCCTCACGATGCTGTTCGTGATGCTGAACTTCACGTCGTCGGGCGGCATCTTCCAGCCGGGGTTCCAGGCCGGGTTCTTCGCCGCGCTGCACACCTTCTGGAGCGGGGCCGCCTGGCTGCAGGCGGCACAGGACCTGCAGTATTTCCCGGGCGCCTCACTCGGCCGTTCGTCGCTCGTCCTCGCCCTCTGGCTGGCCGCGGCGGTCCTGCTCTGCGTCGTGGTGCACGGCCTCGTCGCCCGTCGTACCCGCATCGCCCGCGAGCGCGAGGTCGGCCGCCTCGAGGAAGAGGAGGTCGTCGCCGCGTAGCGACCGGTAGGTTGGGCGACGTGGACCTCAGCGCCGACCTGGACTTCGCCCGCTCCCTCGCCGACACCGCCGACGCGATCAGTCTCGAGCGCTTCCGTGCCGCCGATCTGCGCGTGACGAAGAAGGCCGACAGCACCCACGTCACCGATGCCGACCAGGCCCTCGAACGGGCGCTGCGCGAGCGACTGGCAGCCGAGCGGCCCGACGACGCGTTCCTCGGCGAGGAGACCACCGCCGACACCGGCGCCGAGGTCGTCAGCGAGGGACACCGCCAGTGGGTCGTGGACCCCATCGACGGCACCGCGAACTACCTGCGCGGCGTGCCGGTGTGGGCGACCCTCATCGCGCTCGCGGTCGACGGCCGACCGGTGCTCGGCGTCGTGAGCGCCCCCGCGCTCGGCAAGCGCTGGTGGGCGGCGGCGGGCGCGGGCGCACACTCCCTCGACGGACCGCTCCGGGTCTCCGCGGTGTCCGAGCTCGCGGACGCCAGCCTGAGCTACAACAGCATCCAGCAGTGGGACGACGACGACCGCCTCGAACCGCTCATCGACCTGTCGCGCCGGGTCTGGCGCACTCGGGCCTACGGCGACATGTGGTCGTACATGATGGTGGCCGAAGGCGTGCTCGACGTCGCCGGTGAGCCCGACCTGAAACCGTGGGACATCGCGGCCCTCGTGCCCATCGTCGAGGAAGCCGGCGGCCGTTTCACCTCGCTCGACGGCGACCCCGGCCCCTGGCACGGCAGCGCGCTCGCCACCAACGGCCTGGTGCACGACGCCGTCGTCGAGGTCATCCGCCGCGACGGCTAGGGACGGTCGGCGGCCGCGGCGGGCTCTGCGTCCGATCGCCGTGCGGCCCGCCGCCGCGCCACCAGGTCGGCGCCCGCCAGCAGGAGCGCGAGGGCCATCAGCGACACGGTGAACGTCGTCCCGCTCCGGAACGCGTCGTGGTAGGCGTCGAGCCGGTTCCCCGGGCCCGGCCCCCCGGAGCCCGCCGACTCACTCCGCACGATGCCGTAGAAGATGCTCGTCGCCACCGCGGTGCCGATCGCCGTGCCGACACGCTGCCCGAGCTGCTGCATCGATCCGGCGACCCCGGATTGCTCGACGGGGATCTCGGCCAGGGTGAGCGTCTGGTTCGGCGACACCACGAAGCCGCCGCCGAGTCCGCCGACCAGGAACGCGCCCGCCATCGCCCACGGTGTGATCTCCGGCGGGGTCAGCACCGCGGCGAGCATGAGGAGCAGGAACCCGACGACGACCATGCCGAGCCCCGCGACGACGAGCGCCCGCCCCACCCGGTCCACGATCCGCCCGCCGATGTACGAGCCCGCCGCACTGGTCGCGGCGAAGGGGATGCTCACCATGCCGGCGTACAGCGGCGACAGCCCCAGACCCTCCTGCAGGTACAGCGTCACCATGAGGAACGACGCCGGCAACGCAGCGAAGTACACCGCGACGATCGACAGCCCGTTGCGGTAGGACGACAACCGGAACAGCTCGAAGTGCACCACTGGGGACTTGCCCTGCCGCTTGAAGCGCATCTCCCACAGGACGAACAGCGTCAGGAAGACGGCGAACCCGACCAGCCAGAACCAGCGCGCCCCGGAGCCGCCCGCGCCGCTGGTGAGCACGAACGGCAGCATCAGGGTGATGATCGCGGCGCCGAGCAGCAGGATGCCGACGACGTCGAGTTCCCGGTCCTGCGGCTTCCCCTGCGCACCCTTGGGCAGGAGCCGGATCGCGAACAGCAGGGCGGCGATGCCGAGCGGCACGTTCATCCAGAACAGCAGCCGCCATCCGGACTCCTCGCCGCCGATGGCGATGAGCCCACCGCCGATGGTCGGGCCGAGCGCGGTGGAGATGCCGATCATCGCGCCGAACAGGCCGAACGCCCGACCGCGCTCCGGCCCCCGGAACAGCTGCTGGACGAGCCCGATCACCTGCGGCATCTGGATCCCGGCGGCGAAGCCCTGCAGGATGCGCGTGACCATGAGCACCTCGATGTTCGGGGCGACGGCGCACAGCAGGCTCGATCCGGTGAACGCGGTGAGCCCGATGATGAACATGGCACGGCGGCTCTTCAGGTCACCGAGCCGCCCGGCCGGCACGAGGGCGAGACCGAAGGCCAGCGCGTACCCCGCCACGATGAGCTGCAGCGACGAACTGGTGGCGTCGAGGGAGCGCTCGATCGACGGCAACCCCACGTTCACCTTGGACAGGTCGAGGATCGTCAGGGCGGCGACCGCCACGCAGACGGCGAAGGCTCGCCATCGCGTGCGGTCGTCGGGGCGGGCATCGGTCGGTTCAGCGTTGGACATCCCGTCCGTGGTACACCTGTGGCGGCGAACGAGATCCGGACGAGCCTGTACCCCGGTTCTGCACCGCGGTCCCGATCCGGGGACCGGTGCACCGCTCGCGGCCGGGTCGAGGCGCCCCTCGTGCCCCCCCCGTACTGGGGGCACGGTTCCGGACATCCGTCCCCGGCGGTCCGACCGGCCGGCCGTTCCCTGAGTTATCGTGCTCCAGACGGCAGGTCAGGCGATGCCCTCGGATTCCCTAGATCCGATGCGGAGCCGGACCCGTCGTGTTCGTCCGAAGACCCTAACCCGAGGGGTGATACAGACGATGACATCATCGTTCCCGAGCGGAACCGAGTGCACCCTCACTCGTCGACCGCATTCCGTCCACGACAGCTCCGGCGCGCGCTCAGTCGCCGCCACTCGTCCGCACTCCGTCACGGTCACCCGCCGTGCAGCAGTCCGGCCCGCTTCACCGCGCCCCGTCCGCGCGAACACGACGTTCGCCGACGACTTCTTCGCAGCATCCGCGTCCGGACCCGGAGGCCGGTGAGTCATGGCACTCACCGGTCGACGTCTCGAGGTCGACCGGATCGCGACCCTCGCAGTACTCCCCCGGGAGTCCGCGATGGTCGTGGTCGGCGACCCTGGTTCCGGACGCAGCAGCGTCCTCGACGCGGTCTCGAACCGCGTTTCCCTCCCCGTCGTCCGGGTCGGTGTCAACGGGAGTGAATCCCGCTGGCCGCTGGCCGGGGTGACCGCACTGTTCACCGCGCTCGACGACCCCCGAGCGACCGCACACATCGCCCACCTCCTGCAGGTCGGCGGGACCGCGGCCGCCGTGACGGCCGGTCTGGCGGCGGCGCACGACTTCCTCGATGCCGTGCATGCCCTCACCCTGCCGCCGACGCTCGTCCTCATCGACGACCTCGACCGGATGGACGCGGAGAGCCAGGAGCTCATCGCGTTCCTCGCCGGTCGACTCGCAGGCACCGCCCTGCGCGTCGTGGCGACGGTCCGTTCCGTCCCGTCGGACGGTCCGCTCGCGGCCCTGCCGACCCTGCGCATCGAACCGCTGCCGTCGAACGAGGCCCTGCTCCTCGCCCGTGCAATGGCACCGGACGAGGCCAACGACGGCGTGCTCGCCGTCCTCGCGGAGGAGACCGGCGGCAACCCCGGCGCCCTCCGCGAACAGCTCGCGGTGCTCAGCCGTGAGCAGCTCACCGGCGCGGAGCCGATCGTGCTCCCGCTCCGACCCACCCCGACGACCGAGGCCATCGCGGCGCTCGCACTCGGGTCCGCCGCGGGACGCGATCTGGACGTCCTCGCGAAGCTCGCCCTGGTGCCGGTCGCGAAGACCACGGCCTGGGACCGCGACGAGCTGGACGACCTGGTCGGAGCCGGCCTCGCCACCGTGCGGGGGCAGAGCGTCACCGTGCGGGACCCCCTGGTCCGGTCCGCGCTCTACTGGCGGATGCCCGCCCGCGACCGCCGGGCCGCGCACACCGCGCTGGCCACGGCGAGCGCCGAGTCCGACCCGCGGGCAGCCGCGTGGCACCGGAGTTTCGTCGACGACGTCCCCGACGTGGTCGCCGTGCTCCGTGCCGCTCGGTCGTACGTGGTGGACGGCAACGTGCACGCGGCGATCGCGCTGACCGAGCGTGCGCTGCACATCGGCAGTGGCACCGAGGACGAGCACCTGGCGCTCCTCGGGGTCGCGGAGGCCCTGCTCGGCAACCGACTGCTCGGGTTCGCCGCACGGTACCTGGCCGCGCTCCGTCCGTTCCGGACGACGGCGCACGAGGTCCGGCGGCTCCGGCTGCAGTACTCGTCCGAGTACCTCAGGGGTGACGCCGTGCACGCGGACGAGCTCCTCGTCCCCGTCGACGCAACCGACGCCGCCGAGGTGGACGCGATCGCGGGCCTGATGGCCATGGTCGCGTGCTTCCGCGCCGAGGCGTGGGAGCTCGACCAGGCGAAGGACCTGCTGCACCGGGTCGAGCCGCTCGAGGCGTCGGCGTCCGCGCACACGCTCGAGATCACGACGACCGCACGTGAGCTCATCGCGGCGGTCGACGGCGTCCTGCCGCCGGACACCGAGCTGCACGACGGGCTCGCGACGTCGGCGCTCGTGGCGATGTCGGACCCGGCCCTGCTGCTCCTCGCCCACGCGCTGAGCATCGGCGAGCGCTACCGGAGCGCTCGACGGGTGTTCGCCCTCGTCCTCGCCCGGGGACAGGAGACCCCGGCGGTGTGGACCGAGGCGGCCCGCTACCTGACCGCCGAGAACGAGGTGCGCTCCGGGAACTTCCGGCAGGCGCTCCGCGCCATCGACGTGTGGGAGGCCGGTTCGTCGGCCGTGGAGCGGCTCCGTGAGCCGTCCCGTGCCATCGCCGTCGCCTGGCGGCACTTCGCCGAGGGGCGTTCGGCCGAGGCGCTGGACGTGGTCGACCGGTGCCTCGAGCACCGCTCGACGAACCGGTTGTGGGGTGCGACGGCGAAGCTGCACGCGCTCCGCGGTCGGGTCCTGCTGCTGGACGGCCGTCTGGACGAGGCCGCGACCGCGCTCGAGGCCGCCGACGCCGTCGGTCGGTCACTTCGGAACCCCGCGGTGCTCCGCCATCTCGGCGACCTGGTCGAGGCGTACGTGCGCCTCGGACGGATCGACGACGCGCGGACGATCACGGCCCGGCTCGCGGCGGACCACCACGCCCGCCCGGGGCGCTGGGGCGCCCTGGTGCTGGCGCGGAGCCTCGCGCTCGTCGCCGACGACACCACCCGGGAACCCGCTCGTCGCCGCGCGCTGGAACTGTTCCAGCCGCACGACTCACAGTTCGAGCGGGCTCGGACGTTCGCGGCCCTCGCGGCCGTGGGCAGCCCGGCGGAGCGTCCGCGCCTCGGTGCCGCCGCAGCAGCTGCCTACGAGGCGGCCGGTCTCCGACGTCCCCTCGTCACGCCGGCACCGGCAGCGGCCATGCCGCAGTTCGGTACGGGGTCGTCGCTCCGGTCCGCCCCGGTGCTCTCGCCGTCGTTCCCCGGGACGCCGCGCAGCGCCCCGGACTCGTCGGCAGTGCTCACCTCGCTGACGGCCGAGGAGCGCGCCGTGGTGCAGAAGGTCACGGAGGGCTACCGCAACCGCGAGATCGCGTCGTCGTTGTTCATGTCGCAGCGCACGGTGGAGCTGCGGCTCACGCAGATCTACCGCAAGGTCGGAGCGCGCTCGCGCTCCCACCTGGTCGCGCTCCTGACGTAGGAGACGGCACATCCAACCGGGCTCGCAGGCTCGCCCGGCGCTGGGTCCGCGCGCCGCTGGCGCGTCGCTCAGAGCGAAGACCGCGCGGGAGGCCCGGTACCAGCTGGTACCGGGCCTCCCGTTCGTGCTGCGCAGGTCCACCGCGACCGGTTGCGGGAGTCCGCACGCGACCGCAGCCCACCGGTGCCCCGCACGCGGGGAACCGCAAGAGCGGGCGACGACTGTTGCCGTGGCCGCACCGCCGAGCGAGAGTTCTCCTGCACCGACCGCCGTGCCCCTCCCCCGGGGGACAGTCCGCGGTACCTCGTCCGGTACCCGAACCTCGCGGCCCACCGACACCGACGTCCGTCCTCGCCTGATCCGAGGACGGGCGCTGGGTGGGCCGCCAGGACCCGGACGCGCGGCAGACCCGACGGCGGTCGGTGCATCCCCCGCTCCACACACCCCGCCCAACGCAGCCCCGCTCCACGCACCCGCTCGACCCGCCCCGTTCCACCCACCCTCGTTCCCACCCGAAGGGACTGCCGATGTGCGGCATCATCGCGGCCCGCGTGTCTGACGACGCGACGCCCTACCTGCTCGACGGACTCGAACGGCTCGAGTACCGCGGCTACGACTCCGCCGGCATCGCCGTCCGGACCGCCACCGGACGCACCGAGACGATCCGCTCGGTCTCCCGCGTCGGCGACCTGCGCACGCTCGTCGCGGCACGCTCCGGCGACGCCCTGACCGGCGTCGGCATCGGCCACACCCGCTGGGCCACGCACGGCGCCGTCCGCGAGGCGAACGCCCACCCGCACGCCGACTGCTCAGGCCGGATCGCGATCGTGCACAACGGGATCATCGAGAATGCCGACCAGCTGCGTGAGACCCTCGCGGCGCAGGGGCACCGGTTCCGCTCCGAGGTCGACTCCGAGGTCATCGCGCACCTCGTCGAGCGTGCGCTGGCGGTCGACCCCGACCTCATGCTCGCGGTGCAGATCGCGACGGCGCAGCTCGAGGGGTCGTGGGCGATCGTCGTCCTCGACGCCCGTGACGGCCGCATGGTCGTGGCGGCCGACCGCTCCCCGCTCGTCGTCGCCCGGTCGGGCCGCGGCGACTTCGTGGCGAGCGACATCGGCGCCATCGCCGAGTGGTGCGAGACCTTCGTGGCGCTCCGCGACGGGGACGTCGTCGAGCTCGGCGAGGCGTGGACCTGGTCGTCCGACGGCATCACGGTGCCGGTGCCGTTCCCGACGCCGTCGCCGTTCGCGGCCGCCGCGCTCGACCTCGGCGACCACCCCGACCACATGGCGAAGGAGATCTCCGAGCAGGCCGACGTCGTCGCCGGGATCCTCGACCGTGTCGTCCGTCGGACCGCCGACGGCAGCACGTGGGTGGGCCTCGGCCTGCCGGGGTTCCACCGGCTCGCAGTCGTCGCGTGCGGCACGTCCCTGAACGCCGGGCAGGTGATCGCCACCGCGGTGCGCGGCATCGGCGGCGTCCCGACGGACATCGTCGTCGCGAGCGAGGCCGACCAGGCCGTCCTCGGCCCGGGCACCCTCGTCGTCGCGATCAGCCAGTCCGGCGAGACCGCCGACGTGCTGCGCGCCCTCGACCGGTTCGAGGACCGGCACCCGGTGCTCGCGCTCACGAACAACATGCACTCCTCGCTCGCTCGTCGCGCCGACGCCGTGCTCGACTGCCACGCCGGCCCGGAGATCGGTGTCGCGGCCACGAAGACGTTCACCGCGCAGGTCGTCGTCGGTGTCGCCGCGATGATCTCGGCGATGGTGGCATCGGGGCGCATCGAGCCGTCACGTGCGCGGGTGCTCGTCGACGAACTGCTCGACCTGCCCGCACGCATCGAGCACGCCGCACGGGTGGCCGCCGACCGGATGCCGCTGCTGGTGTCGAGCGTCAAGGGGGCCACCGGGTTCCTGTTCCTCGGGCGGGGCGCAGGCCTGCCGTACGCCGCCGAGGGTGCCCTGAAGCTCAAGGAGCTCAGCTACCGCTGGGCCGAGGCGTACCCGGCCGGTGAGCTCAAGCACGGCCCGCTCGCGCTGGTCGACGACGGGACCCCGGTCGTCGTGATCGACCACGGCGAACCGAAGATCCAGTCGGCCATCGCCGAGGTCCGTGCGCGCGGCGGGTTCGTGATCACGATCGGCGGTGAGGCGTCCGACATCCCCGCCCTCGGCCGCCGCGGCACCGGCGACCTGGCCTGGGGCGCGATGACCGCACCGTGGGGTCCGCTCGAGGCCGTCGTGCCGCTGCAGATGCTCGCCCGCGAACTCGCCCTGCAGCTCGGGTGCGACGTGGACAAACCACGCAACCTCGCGAAGTCGGTGACGGTCGAATAGCCGGACGCCGACGCATGGACCGTCTGACGGTGTTCCTCATCGTCCTCACCGCCCTCGCGATCACCGCGACCGCCGTCCTCATCGCGGTGGTGCTCGTGACGACGGGCCTCCCCTGAACCCGGTTCCGGGGTTCCTCCTGGGCGGGGCTGCGATGCTGGTCCCTTGACCACCGCAGCCCCGCCCCTCGTCTTCGTAGCGCTCCTCGTCGGCGCTGTCCTGCCGTTCGTGCCACTCGTCGGCCGCGTGGCCCGCATCGCCGCGACCGTCGCGCACGAGGTCGGGCACGCGATCGTCGTCGTGCCGTTCGGCGGACGCATCCAGCGGATCGAACTCCACGCGGACGGCTCCGGCGAGGCCTGGGTCCAGCTCGGCCGAGTGCCCGCCGGCGTCCGCTGGCTCGTCCGGATCCTCAACCTGTACGCCGGGTACAGCGCCCCGCTCTGGGCCGGTGTGCTCCTGGTCACCGGGGTGCTGCACGGCTCGCGGTGGCTGCCGGTCGTCGTGCTCGGCATCGTGGGACTCGTCGCGCTGGCCTTCGTCCGGAACTGGTTCGGCATCCTCGTCGTGGTCGGCTTCGACGTACTCGCGCTCTGGGTCGCGCTGCGTCCGTCCGAGTCCACCGTGCTCGTCGTCGCCGCAGTCGGGGCGTTCTTCGTCGTCGACGGCATGCGTTCGGTGGTGCAGGTCGCACGATGGCTGCTCACGGGCGCGCGGGTGCAGACGGACTTCCACATCGCCGCGGCCGAGATGCGCGTGCCCGCGACGCTGTGGTTCGTGCTGTTCGTGGTGGTCAACGGCGCCGCGGTGTGGCTTGCCCGAGGTCCGTTGCTCGAGGTCGGGGACACCGTCGTCGCCGGGGTCCGCGCGCTCGTCTGACACCCGGACCCGGCGTAACCGGACGCCGCAAACCCCCGCTGCGCCGGTGCGGGCTGCGCGGCTGTCGCCAGACGACCCCCGGAGGTGTCCCATGACGACCGACGACCACGGCTTCGCGACCGAGCAGGTGCACGGCGGCGTCGTGCCCGACGCAGCCCACGGGGCACGGGTGCCCGCGATCCACATGTCCTCCGGGTTCGTCTTCGACGACTTCGACCAGGCCCGTGACCGCTTCGCCGGCACCGACGACGGCTACACGTACACGCGGCTGGGCAACCCGACGAACGCCGACGTCGAACGCCGCGTGGCCCTGCTCGAGCGCGGCGTCGAGGCGATCCTCGTCGGCAGCGGCCAGGCGGCGGCGACAGTGGCGTTCCTCGGGCTCCTGGGGGCCGGCGACCACGTCGTCAGCGCGCGGAGCATCTACGAGGGCATGCGCGGGCTCCTGCTGCAGAACCTCGGCCGACTCGGCATCGAGGTCGACTTCGTCGCCGACGCCCGCGACCTCGATGCATGGGCGGCCGCTGTCCGGCCGAACACCCGGGCCTTCTTCGGTGAGACGATCCCCAACCCGAAGAACGACGTCCTCGACATCACCGGGGTCGCCGAGACCGCGCACCGCGCCGGCGTCCCGCTGATCGTCGACAACACCCTCGCGACGCCGTACCCCGTCCGCCCGGTGGAGCACGGTGCGGACATCGTGGTGCACTCCGCGTCGAAGTTCCTCTCCGGGCACGGTGCCGGCCTCGGTGGCGTGGTCGTCGACGGTGGTACGTTCGACTGGTCCGCCGCGCCCGAACGGTGGGCACACCTGACGCGCCCGGAACGGTCGCTGGACGGCGCGAGCTACGTCGAGCGGTACGGCAACCGGGGCTTCACGGTCTTCGCCCGCGACGTCGTGGCCGCGCGCATCGGACCGGCGCCGTCACCCTTCAACGCCTTCCTGCTCCGGCAGGGCATCGAGACGCTGTCACTGCGCGTCGAACGCCACTGTGCGAACGCGCTGGCCGTCGCGTCCTGGCTGGAGCAGCAGCCGGAGGTGACGAGCGTCGACCACGCGGGTCTCGCCTCCAGTCCGTTCCACGACCTCGCCCAGCGCTACCTGCCCCGTGGGGCCGGTTCCGTCTTCGCGTTCACGCTGGCCGGTGGCGAAGCCGCCGCGCGCACGTTCATCGACAGCGTCCAGCTGTTCAGCCGGATGACCCACCTCGGTGACGTCCGCTCGCTGATCCTGCACCCGGCCACCACCACGCACGCCGGGCGCACGCGCGAGGAGCGTGCGGAACAGGGCATCGGCGACGGGCTGATCCGCCTGTCGGTCGGCATCGAGGACGTCGCGGACCTGCTCGGCGACCTGGGACGCGGGTTCGCCGCGTTGCGTCGGGGGCGTGCACACGGCCGGGAGGCCCGTGGGGCGTCCGGCTCGCAGCCCCTGTCTCCGGGACACCGCGTGGCGCTTGCCCACGCCGGTCCGCAGGACCGCGCCATCGCCGCGGAGCGCTGAGTGGCCGAGTTGCAGCACTTCGGGTACTTCTTCTCGCGTGGGTTCGGGCCGCAGGCGTGGGGCCGGTCCGACTGGGACTGGGGCCACGACTGGACGAAGCCCGACCTGTACCAGCAGTCTGTCCGCGCACTCGAGCAGGCCGGCATGGACCTCGTCATCGCCGAGGACGCCGTCTCGCTCGGCAGCCCCGACACGCTCGACCTGCGTATCAGGCAGGCCTACGGCGGGCCGAAGCACGACCCGCTGCTGCTCGCGCCCTCCCTGTTCGCCGCCACCTCGCACATCGGCATCGCGCCGACCGTGAACGCCGGCATCACGCCGCCGTACCTGGCGGCCCGACAGTTCGCGACCCTGGCGCACCTGTCGTCGGAGCGGCTCGGGATCAACCTCGTGACCGACGTCGGCAGTGCACGCCACGCCGGGCTGCCGCCGCTACCGCACGACCAGGCGTACGACCGCGCCGAGGAGTGGATCACCCTGCTCCGGCGGCTCTGGCACTCGTGGGGAGACGGTCACGTCGGGGACCCTTCGGATTGGCATTTCGCGAACGGCGACGCGCTCGACGCGTTCCACCACGAGGGGCCGTACTTCACCGCCGACGGTCCGCTCAACGCGCTGCCGCTGGACTCGGACCCCGTGGTGGTCTCCCCCGGCGGGTCGGGCCGAGGGATCAGGTTCGCCGGGACCCACTCGGACGTCCAGCTCGCCCTCGCGCCGCTGTCCACCGCCGCGGTGACGGCGTACCGGGCGACGGTGATCGACGCTGCCCTCGCCGCCGGACGCACCGCCGCCGATCTCCGGATCCTGTTCGTGCTCAAGGCGCAGATCGTGTCGTCACCCGCCGAGGCCGACCGCATCGTCGACGCGTCCGGACACCCGTCCGATCAGGACCTGCCGACCGCGGCGATCGCCTGGTCGAGCGACTCCGAGACCGACCTGCTCGCGCTCGACCTCGACGGCCCGGTGCCGGCCGGTGCCTTCGGCGAGCACGTCTCCGCCGGCACTGTCCGCGGGCTGCTCGGGGACACCCCCGACGCCCCGCTGCGGGAGCTCCTGACCCGAAAGGCCCGCCTGGGGCGGATCTCGTCACGCTCCGGGTTCGTGGGGACCGCCGACGAGTTCGCGGACTTCATCGAGGAGCTCGGCAGCGACGCCGACAACGACGGGATCGTCTTCTCGGGTGACCTCCACCCGGCGCAGGTGTACCGGATGCTCGGTGACCTGGTGCCGGTGCTGCGGCGCCGCGGGCTCCTGCGGCGGGAGTACGGCGCCGGAGGGATCCGGGCGAACCTGTTCGACTTCTAGGGGACGACTGGCCGCGGCTACTTCTTCTTGGACTTCTTCTTGTCGTCCTTCTTCTTGTCGTCCTTCTTCTTGTCGTCCTTCTTCTTGGACTTCTTCTTGTCGTCGTCCTTCTTCTTGGACTTCTTCTTGTCGTCGTCCTTCTTCTTGGACTTGTTCTTGTCGGTGGGCAGCGGCAGGACGGCCGCGACCGGCTCGGGCTCGGGTTCGAGTTCGGGTTCGGGTTCGGGTTCGGGTTCAGGTTCGGGTTCGGGTTCGGGTGACAGGAGACCGTCGATCGGCTCGACGACCACGGCCGAACCGCTGTCGAGCGCGACGTCGACCTCGCGCTCCTCCAGCACGGGTGCCAGCGCATCGGCCACCCGCTCGACCGTGAGTTCGGCGTCCGCCTCCGCCAGCCGGAGCAGCGCCTGGGCCGTTCGGACCCGCATCGTCGTCTTGCGGGCGAGAACATCAGCGCGGGCGCCCTCGAGGAACGTCCGCAGGGACCGTTCGACGACGGAACGCCCGCGCGGGGCGGCCCGGTCGAGCCGGTCGAGCTCACCGGCGACCCCGGAGACGTCGTCGGCGACGTGCTCGTGGCGAACCGACTCGACGAGCGCGGCGAGAGCAGCAGCGGCACGTTCCACCGCGGCCGACCGCTGGTCGAGCACGACGAGCATCTCGACGACGGACCCGTACGTCACCGTCTCCAGCCGAACCGGCTCGGCGCCACGGCCGCGGACGACCAGCCGGGCGTCGGGGTTCGGGAGCCAGGCGGCGAGTGCGGCAACCGTGGCGACGGACCCCACGACCCGCTCGTACTCGGCGAGCACCACTCGCTCCTGCGCTCGCAGACGGACACGGATCGCGATCTCCTGCACCACGTGCTGACCTCTCGTTCGGGACGGGCGCGAGAGTGTTCTGCGCGCCTGCTCCGGAGCGTAGTCCTCGGAGGTATGCGAACAGCGAACGCCCCGACACTGTCCAGGGACGGTGTCGGGGCGTTCGGGTTGCACAGCGTGACAGCGGTTCGTCGTTCGGCGAATGGTGGAGATGGGGGGAATCGAACCCCCGTCCATCGCTGCAATTCGACGTCTTCTACGGGCGTATCCGGATAGTTCGTTCTGCTCGGCCCCGTCCTTTGCTACCGGCTTCTAGGACGACGGGCCCAGTCTCAGTGCAAGTCCCACACGGCCCTGAGGCGCAACCGTGCAGCAAGTCCTCTGGATGACGTCGGGATCAGGTTAGGGGACGGTCACCTGGCCGACGGACTTCATGTGCTGGGCTGCTTACGCAGCGAGAGCGAAGTCAGTGCGCTTGGAATTGGCACTTGTTGTTTTCCACGGATCGTTAACGAGATAACCGTGGGTCCTCGGCCCGCTTCCCGTCGGCACACAGGCAATGTCGAAACCGATCATCCCCATGCAGGCCGGAAGGCGAACCGCTGTCACACTGTTGAGTTGCCAATGCTCCCTTCGGAGCAGTCCCTCAGTCTAGCCGACCAGGTGCGTCGGCGCTACTCCCCGACGCGGTTCCGGGTCCGCATGGCCCGCTCGGCCTCCCGCTTGTCGGTCTTCTCGCGCATGGCCTGACGCTTGTCGAACTCGCGCTTGCCCTTGGCGACCGCGATCTCGATCTTCGCCCGACCGTCGTGGAAGTAGATCTGCAACGGCACGAGGGTGTATCCCCCCTGAGCCGTCTTGTGCGAGATCTTCACGATCTGCTGCTTGTGCAGCAGCAGCTTGCGCTTCCGCCGAGGTGCGTGGTTGTTCCACGTGCCCTCGGTGTACTCGGGGATGTGCACGGCATCGATCCAGGCCTCCCCGCGGTCGATGTACGCGTAACCGTCGACCAGCGAGGCCCGCCCCATGCGGAGGGACTTCACCTCCGTGCCGGACAGGACCATGCCGGCCTCGTACGTGTCCTCGATCAGGTAGTCGTGCCGCGCGCGACGGTTCGTCGCGACGATCTTCTCACCGCGTTCCTTCGCCATGACGACTCCTCTCGATGGTGGCCGGTGCACTTCGCTGCGCTGCACCGTTCAGCGCAGCCCTACAGACTACCCAACACGAACGACCCACCGCATCTTCCCGGCGCGCCGCCCGTGCACGAGAACCGACGGGTCAGACCTTCAGGTAGCGGCGGATGGCGATCGACGCGGAGACCGCGGCCAGCAGCACCCCGATGACGATCACCGCGGGGACCACGACTGCCGCGTCCCCCATGCCGATGAACGCCGTTCCGGTGAAGCGCTCGGCCAGGAAGTTCCGGACGAAGAACCACACCACGGCAGTGATGGCGCCACCCGCCAGGACTGCACCGATGGCGGCAGCGATCACCCCCTCGAGCACGAACGGTGTCTGGATGAACCGGTTCGATGCACCGACGAGCCGCATGATGCCGAGCTCTCGCCGTCGACTGAACGCCGACAGTCGGATCGTCGTCGCGATGAGCAGCACGGCCGCCACGAGCATGAGCGCCGCGATGCCGATCGCCGTGTACGACGACGCGTTGAGCAGGTTGAAGATCGGCTGCAGGTACCCGCGCTGGTCGACGACGCTCTGCACGCCCGCGACCTTGGACAGGCTCTCGACGAGGACGTCGGCCTGCGACGGGTTCTTCAGGTTCACCCAGAAGGTCTCGTTGAGGTACTCGGGCTTCACGAACTCCGTCGCTGCCGAGTCCTTGAACTGCTCCTTGAACCGCGTGAAGGCCTGGTCCTGGTCCTCGTAGTAGGTCTTCTCGATGTAGGGCTTCAGCGTCGACGACTCGAGCTGCGCCTGGACCTGCTCGCGCTGGTCCTCTGTGGCCTTCGCCCCGGTGCAGTTGCCAGTGGTGTCGGTGTCGGTGCACAGGTAGACGGCGACCTGCGCGCGGTCGTACCAGTACCCCTTCATCTGGTTGATCTGCATCTGGAGCAGGATCGCGGTGCCGACGAAGGTGAGCGAGATGAAGGTCACGAGGACGACGGAGACGACCATCGACACGTTGCGCCGCAGGCCCGACCCGACCTCGGACATGACGAGTCCGAACCTCATCGGATGAGCCCCGGGATCGTCTGGATGCCGGTGGTGTTCGACACGGCACCCCGCTGGATCGGCACTGCCTGGGTCTGGTAGCCGCCCGACTGCTCGTCCCGCAGGACGGCGCCGTTCGAGAGCTCGATGACCCGGCGCTGCATCTGGTTCACGATGCTGGCGTCGTGTGTCGCCATGAGCACGGTGGTGCCTCCTTGGTTGATGCGTTCGAGGAGCGCCATGATGCCGGCGGACGTGGTGGGGTCCAGGTTCCCGGTGGGCTCGTCGGCGAGGAGGATCGCGGGCTTGTTCACGACGGCACGGGCGATCGCCACGCGCTGCTGCTCGCCACCGGAGAGCTCGTGCGGCAAGCGCGTCGCCTTGCCGGCGAGACCGACGAGCTTCAGCACGTCGGTCACGGCCTCACTGATGAAGCCCTTGCTCTTGCCGATCACCTGCAACGAGAACGCGACGTTGTCGAAGACGTTCTTGTTCGGCAGGAGCCGGAAGTCCTGGAAGACCACGCCCAGGTTGCGACGGAAGTACGGGACCTTCCGCGACGCCAGTGATCCGAGGCGCTGCCCGAGCACGTGGATCTGCCCGCTGGTGGGCCGCTCCTCCTTGAGCACGAGGCGCAGGAAGCTGGACTTCCCGGAACCGGACGCGCCCACGAGGAACACGAACTCGCCCTTGAGGATCTCGAGGGTGAGGTTGTCGAGCGCCGGACTCGGGTTGCCCGAGTAGACCTTGGTGACCTGGTCGAATTTGATCATGACCG
The DNA here is from genome assembly GCF_015351025.1 of Curtobacterium sp. VKM Ac-1376. Classification (GTDB taxonomy): domain Bacteria; phylum Actinomycetota; class Actinomycetes; order Actinomycetales; family Microbacteriaceae; genus Curtobacterium. Next base: position 94,582 of record NZ_JADKRV010000002.1, read on the forward strand.
GACCAGGGTAGGTCGCCGCGCTTGGAAAACGAGCCAGGCGCGCGGCTCACGGTGCCCTAGTCGGCGGCGGATTGCTTCCGCCAACGGATGCCCGCGTTGATGAACCCGTCCAGATCGCCGTCGAACACGGCTGAGGGGTTGTTCACCTCGTGCTCGGTCCGGAGGTCCTTGACCATCTGGTACGGCGCCAGCACGTACGAGCGGATCTGGTCGCCCCAGCTCGCCGTGATGTTGCCGGCGAGCTCCTTCTTCTTCGCGCTTTCCTCTTCCTTCTTCAGGAGCAGGAGGCGCGACTGCAGCACACGCATGGCCGCGGCGCGGTTCTGGATCTGCGACTTCTCGTTCTGCATCGAGACGACGGTGCCGGTCGGGATGTGCGTCAGGCGCACCGCGGAGTCGGTCGTGTTGACGGACTGCCCGCCGGGGCCGGACGACCGGAACACGTCCACCCGGATGTCGTTCTCGGGGATGTCGATGACGGCGGTCTCCGGCATGAGCGGGATGACCTCGACCGCGGCGAACGATGTCTGGCGCTTGCCGGCGGCGCCGAACGGCGACATCCGGACCAGGCGGTGGGTGCCGGCCTCGACCGACAGCGTGCCGAAGGCGTGCGGCGCGTCGATCTCGAACGTCGCGGACTTGATGCCCGCTTCTTCCGCGTAGGACGTGTCCATCACGGTGGTCTTGAAGTTGTGCTGCTCGGCGTACCGCAGGTACATGCGCAGGAGCATCTCCGCGAAGTCCGCGGCGTCGACACCGCCGGCACCGGCGCGGATCGTGATGACCGCCGGCCGGTCGTCGTACTCGCCGTCGAGGAGCGTCTGCACCTCGAACGCACTGATCATCTTCTGGATCGCCTTGAGCTCGGCGAGGGCTTCGTCGGCGGACTCCTGGTCGTCGCCCTCGTTCGCCATCTCGACCAGCACCTCGAGGTCGTCGATGCGCTGCTCGGTGTCGGTGATCTTCTTCAGCTCCGACTGCCGGTGCGAGAGCGCGCTCGTCACCTGCTGCGCGTGCTCGACGTCGTCCCAGAGGTCCTGGGCCCCGGCCTGCTCGCTGAGGTCGGCGATCTCACGCTGCAGGCGGTCGACGTCGACCACCGAGCGGATGTTGCCGAAGGTCTCGCGAAGGGCGGAGAGCTGCTCGGTGAAGTCCAGTTCGACCATGGTCACCGATCCTACCGGCGCGAGTCCCACACGGCCGACCGGGAGGCCCGGTGCGCTCCCGTCGCGCCGGTCACGGGCCTCCCCCGGACACCGCTCGCCCGCCGCCGCCTCGGCGAGATCGGCAGCACCGGGGCCCTCCCGACGCCGTGCACCGCCCGTCGGTCAGGCACGGAACAGCAGCAGAGTGATCGCGTGCGCGTCGAACGTGTACGAGCTGTCGGTGCCGAAGGCCGCCTCACGCTCGTCGGAGAGCGTCACGACGTCCGGATCGGACAACGAGTTCACCGCGAACAAGTCCTCCGCGTCGACGCCGAGGGTCCGGACCGTCGCTCCCGCGGTCGACCAGCCCTCCGGGAGGTCAAGCTCCGTCGTGATCGCGTCGGACGCGGAGCGGTTGATGACCGCGACGCGCAGCACGCCGTCGGCGTCCGTGGTCGAGGAGACGTCGAGCAGCGACACCGTCGTCGGCATCGTCCTGAAGGTCCCGGAGGGCAGGTGCTCGTCGCCGAGGCGCATCTCGAGTGACCGTGACGGCGCGGTCACGGCGGTCTCGAGCGGGATCCTCCCGGTGTGGTTCTGGTACAGGTCCCAGACGTGGAACACAGCGGTGCGGACGACCCCGTCCGGCCTGACTGCGAGCACCCCGTTCGCGTTCACCAGGTTGACGGCGTTCGCCATCCCGACCGGGACAGGCCGCTGCGATGCACGGTGCATGGCGTGGAACACCCCGGCGTACAGCAGGGCATCCGCGAGCGTCCGGGGGCTGTAGCGGCTCACGCGCAACGATCCGGCGTCACCCTCGCGTTCTGCCGCGGACGGCTCCGGGAGCAGGCCACGGTCGGCGATCCCGCCGTCGTCGCCCGGCATCGGCTCCGGCCAGCTGCTCGGCTCGAGGTGACGGCAGTTCCACTCGTCGATCGCGATCGCGATCGGCCTGGTGAAGCCGAGCTCCCCACGAATCCGCTCGATCGTGTCGGATTGCGCACCGATGGCGTGCTCGAAGTAGGCCGCCTGCCCGACGACGGCCTCCCACTCCTCGGTACTCCGGTCCACCAGCTGCATGCTCGCCGCGTAGAGGTGCAGCGAGACGTAGTCGATGCGGTCACCGAGTCCGCGGACGACCGCCTCCGTCCATTCCTGCCGTTCCGAGCCGACTGCGACGAACGACAGCCCAGGGGACACCTGCTCCATGAACCGGAGGTGCTCGGATGCGTCGTGCACGTACCGCTCGACGGGCCGGTGCCCCATCTGCCACTCGCCGTAGACCTCGTTGCCGACGCCCCAGACGCGCACGTCCCACGGTTCGTCGCGACCGTCGGCCCGGCGGCTCCGCGCGAAGTCGGTGTCGCCACCGTAATTCGTGTACTCGACCCATCGCACGGCTTCGTCGACGTCCCTGGCGCTGTGGGCGAGGTACGGCGTGGTCCCGACCGCCTCGCACCACGACAGGAACTCCGGCGTCCCGAAACGGTTGGTCTCCTCGGACCCCCATGCCAGCTCGAGACGTCTCGGACGCTCGTCCCGCGGGCCGATCCCGTCTTCGAAGTGGTACGGGGACGTGAAGTTCCCGCCGGGCCAGCGCACGATCGGCAGGCCGAGGTCGCGGAACGCGTCGATGACGTCGCGGCGGCAGCCACGGAGCGGGGTGTCGTCATCGACGGAGAGCGGTGAGCCCTCGTCGAAGACGCCCCCCTCGATGTTGCCGAAGAACGCACTCTCGAGGAAGTGCCCGTAGATCTCCGACGAGATCGGCTTCGGAGCAGCATGGTGGCGGACACGGATGGTGGCTGTCGCTGACATTGGTTCCTTCGGTCGGGAGGCACGGGTCGCCTCGTCGGGTTCGGTCCTGGCGGTCGGCGTCATCCCTTGACCCCGCCTGCGGAGACGCCGGCGATGATCCACCGTTGGGACACCACGTAGACGGCGAGGACCGGGAGGCTGGCGACCACCCCGCCGGCCATGAGCAGGTCGTACCGAGTCGCGTTGTCGCTCTGCAGCTGCGCGAGACCGGCCGGCAGGGTCATCATGTCCGAGCTGAAGAGCACGAACACCGGCCACAGGAAGTCGTTCCAGCTCGCCAGGAACGCCAGCACGGCGAGCGTGGCGATCGCGGGCTTGGCGAGCGGCACCATGATCTTGATGAAGATCGACCACTGGTTGCACCCGTCGAGGAGCGCGGCCTCCTCGATGGACCGGCTGATGCCCACGAAGAACTGGCGGAGGAAGAACACCCCGAACGCCCCCGCGGCACTCGGCACGACGAGGGAGGCGTAGGTGTTGAGCCACCCGAGTTCGTTGACGATCTGGAAGTGCGGGATGAGGAAGATCACGCCAGGCACGAACATCGTCAGGACGATGAGCGCGAACAGTGTGCGCTTCAGGGGGAACTCGATCCGGGCGAGCGCGTAGGCGGCGGTCGTGGCGAGCACGACGACGAAGGCGCTGTGCAGGAGCGCCGTCACGACGCTGTTCAGGAGCCATCGGAGTACCGGGATCTGACCGGACCCGAGGATCTCGCGGTAGGCGTCGAGCGTCGGGTGCTGGGGCAGCAGGCTGAACTCCAGCGCGTTCGCCTCGGTCGCACTCTTGAAGGAGGTCGACACCATGAACGCGAGCGGCAGCAGGAACGCGACCGTCAGCGCCACGAGAACGATCCAGAACGCGACGTTGCCGGGGCGGAGTGCGCGCCGGAGTCGACGGGAGCGCGGACTGGGAGCTGTGTTGCTCATGGGCTGCCTCCCGGCGGTTGAGGTCGTCATTCGTCGCTTCCTCCGACTCGGCGGAACACGGTGAACACCAGGGCGCTGATCGCCATGAGCACCACCGCGAGGATCATGCTCATCGCCGACGAGGTCCCGATGTCGAAGCCCTGGATGCCCGTCTGGGCGATGAACCCGATCGCGGTGCGCGTCGACGTGCCCGGTTGTTCCTGCGTGATGAGCGCCGCCTGGCCGTACATGTTGGCGCTCGCGATGATGGTGATCGTGACGACGAACTGCAGGACCCTGCGCGTGTTCGGGACGGTGACCGTCCAGAACTGCTGCCATGCCCCCGCACCGTCGACGCGCGCGGCCTCGTACAGTTCCTGCGGGACGTCCTGCAACGCGGCGAGGTAGATGACGGCGTTGTAACCGACCGTCCACCAGATCGTCACGCCGACGAGGGTGATCCACCCAGCGGGCAGGGAGGTCTCCCACGCAGTGTCGCTCGGGAGACCGAGCGCGCCGAGCACGGCGTTCACCGGTCCGATGTTCTGGTCGAGCAGGTAGCGCCAGAGAAGACCGATGACCGCCACGCCGAGCACGTACGGCGCGAAGAACGCTGCACGGAAGAACGTCCGTCCCCGGAACCGTCGGTTCAGCAGGAGCGCGATCGCGAACGGCACGACGACGAGGAACGGCACGCTCGCAACCGTGAAGATCCCGGACGCGGACATCGACTTCCAGAACTCGATCGACGTGACGCTCTGGCCGCCGAAGAGATCCGCGTAGTTCCCGAGACCGACGAACGGACGACCGGGAAGCCCGAGGCTGATGCTGTGCAGACTCGACCACAGAGCCAGCACGATCGGGAGCAGCACGAACACCGCGAAGACGACGAAGAACGGCGCGAGGAACACGTACCCGGTCCACGCCCGACCGCCGCGTGGCGTCCGACGGCGGCGCGCGGCGGGCGTGCGGCTCGGGTCCTGACGGGCTGACGAACGTTCCGAGATGGTCGAGGCGGTCACAGTGCGTACACCTTCCGCAACTCGTCGAGCTGCTGTTGCGCGGTCGTGGCGGCGAAGCGCGCCGCGGTGTCCGGAGCGCTCTGCCCGAGCACGACCTGGCTCACGGCACGCTGGTAGCTGTTCGCCGCGATGGTGCGCGAACTCGGGATCTGCGGCAGGAACGCGAGCCCGTCGAGGGTGTCCGGATCACCGAGCAGCGCGGACTGCGACGCGTTCCGGAAGGTCGAGGTGTCACGAGCCACGTTCCGGGCCGGGATGTTGCCCGCGTCCGCCCACGTCGCCGAGTTCGCGCTCGCCCACTGGACGAAGGTCTGCGCGGCGTGCGCGGTCTCCCGGCTGGTCTGCGACTGGGCGGTGAGGACGAAGTTGTGCGAGTTCGCGAACGACCCAGGGCGGTCGCCCACGGTCGGCAGCGCATCGATCTGCCACTCGAGGTCCGGTGCGGTGTCGTGCAGGTCGGGGACCGCGGCGGTCAGGTCGGCCATGAGCGCCTCGGAGCCGTTCTTGAACGGCACGCGGACGTCTCCGACACCGGCTGGACTGACGCCGGTCGTGACCTGCTCACGCATCCAGGCGAGCGCCTCGACGCCGGCGTCGCCACCGAAGGTCGCCCGCGTGCCGGACTCGTCGAAGAGCGTCCCGCCGAACTGCGCAAGCAAGGAGATGTAGAGCTGCCAGTTGCCCCCTGAGACCCAGAACGGGTTCTCGATCCCGGCCGATCGGAGCGACTGCATCTGGTCCGCGAACGACGAACCGTCGAGCGGTGCAGTGAGACCCGCCTTCCGCAGTGCAACCGTGCTGGTGTACTGCGCGAGCACGAAGACGTCGAGCGGGATACCGTACCGGTGCCCACGGTACGCACCCTCGTCCCAGACCTGCCCGATGAAGTCCTGCCGGTCGAGTCCGGCGCCGTCGACGACGTCGTCGAGCGGCAGGATCGTTCCCCGGAGAGCGAAGGTGGACAGCTGGTCGAGGTGCATGATCGCCACCTCCGGGCCTTTGCCCGAACCGACTGCCGGCAGCACCTTGGCGTACAGGTCGTCGGCGGCGAGCGAGGTCATCTCCACGGTGATGTTGTCGTGGGCCTCGTTGAACGCGGTGACGATCCGACCCATCGTCGGTCCGTCGCCGCCCGTGAACGGGTTCCAGAACTGCAACGTGACGGGTTTGCCCGAGTACGCAGCATCGAAGGCCCGCGCGGGTCGGCCGGTGCCGCCACTCCCGACGCTCGCGCCGCAGGCGGTCAGGAGGCCGGCGCTGACCAGGCCGATGCCTGCGGACAGGAAGGTCCGCCGGCCGAAGCCGGTCGGGGGCGGTGCTGATCTGGACACGGCGACTCCTTCGTCGGGGCGGGTCTGAGTGGTGCGGGTGGTGGCGGGGTGGGCGGGTCAGGCGGTCGTTGTGGCGACGAGCGGCGCGGGGGTCGCCATCGCAGCCGCCGTCGCGGTCCGGTGGAGGGCGATGGTGCGGTCGTACAGGACCAGCGCGACCCCGCCGAGCGCACCGTCGAGGTCACCGAGTCGAGCGAGCCGTACGCGCACCCTGTCGAACTCGTCCGCCAGCACGTGCCGGTCGAGCTCGCGTCGAACGGGCCGCACGAGGCGGTCGCCGAGTGCCGCGAGCTCGCCGCCCAGCACGACCTCGTCGAGGTCGAGCGCGGTGATGACGTTCGCGAGCACCAACCCGACCCTGGTGCCAGCGTCGTCCGTGGCGGCCTGTGCCCGCAGGTTCCCCGCGTCGATCATCGAGGCGAGTGAACGCACGTCCTGCGCACCGGCTTCGGCGAGGACCGCTCGGAGTCCGACGAAGGCCTCGAGACACCCGAGGTTCCCGCATCGGCAGCGTGGACCGACCGGATCGACGCACAGGTGGCCGAACTCCCCGGCTCGTCCGTTCCGTCCGTGGTGGATCCGCCGATCGAGGACGATCGCGCCACCGATGCCGTCGGACAGTCGCATGTACGCGCTGGCGTCCGCATCCTGCGCTGCGCCCCACACCGACTCTGCGAGACCGGCCAGCCGAGCGTTGTTGTCGGTCCGGACCGGAACGCCGAACCGTTCGCCGACGCGACGCTCGACGTGGGCGATGATCCGGTGGCGGGTGGGCAGTGTCCCTGCGACGCCGACCCCGATCGCGGCGAGCATCGGGGCGTCGTCGTCCGCGGTCGACCGGTCGAGGAGAGTGGCGGCGAGGTCGAGTGACCGTTCGATCCGATCCGCCCAACCGGCGCTCGGATCGAACAGGCGCTCGCCCGAGGCGACGATGGCGTGCGCGGCGTCTGCGACGACTCCGCGGACGCGACGGTGACCGATGTCGAGTCCGACGACGAGACCCGCGGTCGGGTTGAGCGTCAGGTGTTCCGGTGTGCGACCGACGCCTCCGCTCGTCGGCGCCGCTTCGACGCGGACGATGTGCCCGGATCGGATGAGATCCCCGGTGATGGACGAGACGGTCGCCCGCGAGAGCCTGGTCAGCGTGACGAGGTCGCCTCGACTCGCTCTGCCTCGGCGGCGCAGCTCGTCGAGGATCGCAGCCTCGTGCTGGGCCCTCGGAGAGCGCGCCTCTCGTATCCGTCGTTGTGACACGTGCTCAGTCTGGCCAGAAGATCAAGCGTTCCGTCAACGGCAGTGCAGACGTTCTGTCGGATGTTCGACAGAACTCGACAAAACGCTCCGGTCGCACCGGGATTCGGCCCGATCCGGTTGGCGAGCGACCCGAGGGCGTTCCTACGATGGGCCTGTGGGGGCGCCGAGCCGCCGCGACAGCTCCACGCTCCCCCGCAGAAAGGACACCCCGTGGCGGACAACATCCTGTTCCTCATGACGGACCAGCACACCCGCTCGACGCTCGGGGCCTACGGCAACGGCACCGTCCAGACGCCGAACCTCGACCGGATCGCCGCCATGGGCACCCGCTTCGAGGCCACCTTCACCCCGACGGCCATCTGTACCCCGGCGCGCGCGAGCCTGCTGACCGGGGCCGCGCCGTTCCGCCACAAACTGCTCGCGAACTACGAACGGAACGTCGGCTACATCGAAGACCTCGCGGACGGTCAGTTCACCTTCGCCGAGGCACTGCGGGACGCGGGCTACCAGCTCGGCCTGGTGGGCAAATGGCACGGCGGCGTCGAGAAGACCGCCGCGACGTACGGGTTCGAGGGGCCGGAGTTCAACGGCTGGCACAACCCCGTCGACCATCCCGACTACCTGCGGTACCTGGCCGACAACGATCTCCCCCCGTACGAGATCAGCGACAAGATCCGCGGGGTGACGCCGAACGGCGGTGCGGGCAACCTGCTCGCGGCACGGCTTCACCAGCCGCTCGAGGCGACGTTCGAGCACTACCTCGCCGACCGCAGCATCGAGATGCTCGAACGATTCGCCCTCGGGCACCGCGACGGGCGACCGTTCTTCCTCGCGACGCACTTCTTCGGGCCACACCTGCCCTACATCCTCCCGGACGCGTTCTTCGACCTGTACGACCCGGACGCGGTACCGCTGCCCGAGTCCGTCGCTGAGACGTTCGAGAACAAACCACCGGTGCAGAAGAACTACTCGGGGCTGTGGACCTACGACACCCTGCCGGAGTCCGTCTCCCGGAAACTCATCGCCGCGTACTGGGGGTACGTCACCATGATCGACCTCGAGATCGGTCGGATCCTCGACGCGGTGGAACGACTCGGCCTCCTCGACTCCACCGCCATCATGTTCACGGCCGACCACGGCGAGTTCACCGGGTCGCACCGTCTGCACGACAAGGGTCCTGCCATGTACGACGACATCTACCGGATACCGGGTCTGGTCAGGATCCCCGGCGCACCGGAAGGGCAGGTGCGCGACGAACTGGTCTCGTTGACGGACTTCACCGCGACGATCCTCGAGGTAGCGGACCTCGATCCGGCGCCCGCTGTGGACTCTCGCTCACTCGTCCCACTCGTCGAGGGCGGACATCCCGCGTGGGCGGACACGATCCTCTGCGAGTACCACGGGCACCACTTCCCGTACCCGCAGCGGATGCTCCGTTCCCGCACCCACAAACTGGTGGTGAACCCGGAATCCGTCAACGAGTTCTACGACCTCGAACGCGACCCGTCGGAACTCACGAACCGCATCGACGACCCGGACTCCCGGCCCCACCGCGACACGATGATGACAGCGCTCTACGAGCAGTTGCGGGCGAGGGGTGACAACTTCTACCACTGGATGACGCCGATGTTCGCCGTCGGAGGCGCGGACCACGACGCGACCCTCTCGGCATTCGAGAACAGCTGAGCCGGACCACTCCCGGACGGTGGTCGACCGACCCCGAACTGCAGCGCGCCTCGATCGCCGGCCGGGCACCGGTCCCCTGCGCGGGCCTGACCGCCGGTGGCAGGTGACCGGTGGATGATGGGAGCGTGATGGAACACGACAGCTCCGGTGAACACGATTGCTGTGCACCGACGGGCCGCCCCTCGCTCTCGGCGCGAGCGCAGGGGTCGGCCCAGGGGCCGGGCAGTGCGCCGCCGATCCGGGCGGACGCGCCGCGTTCAGCAGATCGGCCCGTCCACCTGATCGAGCAGGCCACCATCCCCGCGCAGACGTTCCGGATGGGCGACACGCTCGGCGACGGCAGGTGGGGCGACGGCGAGACGCCGGTGCACGCGGTCTCGATCACCGCGTTCGACATCGACACGACGAGCGTCACGAACGACGACTTCGCACGGTTCGTCCGCGCCACGGGGTACCGAACCGAGGCCGAGGTGTTCGGGTACTCGGCGGTGTTCCACCTCGCGCTCGATGCCGATGACGACGACGTCCTCGGCCAGCCGCCCTCGACGCCCTGGTGGCTGGGCGTGCGCGGAGCGGACTGGCGCCACCCCGGCGGTCCGCGGTCCTCGGTGGTCGGCATCGGCGATCACCCGGTCGTGCACGTCTCATGGAACGACGCGGTCGCCTACTGCGACTGGGCAGGTCGCACACTTCCGACGGAGGCGCAGTGGGAGGCGGCGTCCCGCGGTGGCCTCGACGGCGCACGCTACCCGTGGGGCGATGATCTCGGGGCCCACGACGGGGACGGCCGCGACTGGCGGGTGAACATCTTCCAGGGACGGTTCCCGACCTCGAACACGCTCGACGACGGGTACCTCACCACAGCACCCGTCCGCTCCTTCACGCCGAACGGCTACGGGCTGTGGCAGACCGTCGGCAACGTGTGGGAGTGGTGCTCGGACGTGTTCGACGACGGGACCTACTCTCGCGACGCACAGCTGGGGACGGTCCAGGATCCGGCCGGTCCCGGTCCCGGTCCTGCCGCCGACGGCCGAGACCGGCCGCGGGTGATGCGCGGCGGGTCGTACCTGTGCCATGACTCGTACTGCAACCGGTACCGGAACGCGGCCCGGTCGCAGAACACCCCGGACTCGTCGACGGGGAACGCCGGGTTCCGGACCGTGTCGCGACGCGCGGAGTGAGCCGGACGCGTGTCCAGCGGTCCCTCCGCGGTCCTCAGGACCACCGCCCCAGCAGCGGTTCCCTCGACGCCATGCCGGCAACACCGGCCCGTGCGACAGCGTCCGGCAGCGCCGCCAGGAACGCGTCGACGTCCGCGCCGGTCGACGTGTGGCCGAGGGTGATCCGGAGTGCACCACGCGCGTCCTGCTCGGACAGCCCCATCGCGAGCAGCACGTGCGATGCCTCGGGCACCCCGGCCTGGCACGCCGAACCGGTCGAGACCGCCACCCCGGCCGCGTCGAGCAGGAACAGGAGCGAGTCGCCCTCGCACCCGGGGAACGTGAAGTGCGCGTTGCCCGGCAGCCTGCCGACCGGGTCCCCCATCAGCACCGCCGACGGCACGGCGGCCCGCACGCCGGCGACGAGCCGGTCCCGCAGGGCGACGAGCGAGGGGTGCGGCATCGGTTCGGCGACGACCGCGGTGGCGGCGACACCGAACGCGGCAGCCGCGGGGGCGTCCTGCGTCCCGCTCCGGACCTGTCGCTGCTGCCCGCCACCGTGGATGAGGGGTTCGATGGTGGCCTTCCGGCCGAGCACGAGGGCGCCGATCCCGACGGGCCCGCCGATCTTGTGCGCGGAGACGCTGAGCGCGTCGAGGCCCGACGCCGCGAAGGACACCGGCACCTGCCCGTAGGCGGCGACCGCGTCGCTGTGCACTGGCACGCCAGCGGCATGCGCGAGGTCGACGATCCGTGAGACGGGCTGGATGGTGCCCACCTCGTTGTTCGCCCACAGGAACGTGACCAGGGCGACGTCCGAGGCGTCGGCGAGCCGCGCCTCCAGGCCGACGAGGTCGACGAGACCCTGCCCGTCCAACGGGACCACGTCGATCACGGCGCCCTCGTGCGTCTCCAGCCAGGTCAGGGTGTCGACTGTGGCGTGGTGTTCGCCGCCGGGGACGACGATGCGGCGCCGCCGGCGGTCGCGCTGCCGGGCCCAGAACAGGCCCTTCACGGCGAGGTTGATGCTCTCGGTGCCGCCGGAGGTGAACACGACCTCGACGGGGTCGGCGTCGAGCGACCGGGCGACGGCGGCACGGCCGTCCTCGAGCAGCATCTTGGCGCGCTGCCCGGCGCTGTGGATGGACGACGGGTTGCCGACGGTCCCGAGCGCGTCGGTGAAGGCGGCGAGCGCCTCCGGCAGGATCGGCGTCGTCGCGGCGTGGTCGAGGTAGACCGACAAATGCACCCCCTGGAACGAGTGATGTCCAGGATACGCGCCGGTCCTCGTACCCTTGTCGGGTGCACGAGACAGCGATCGACCACATGCCGGGGTTCTCCCTCGGGGGCGCCGTCCCGCGGTTCTCCCTGCGGTCCGCCACCGCAACGGGCGTCGTGCTCGTCGTCGAGGGTGCGGACGGGCAGCCGACCAGTCACCCGCTCGAGCGCGTGCCGGACACCGACGTGTGGACCGTTGAGATCCCCGGGGTCGTGCCCGGCGACCGGTACCACCTGCTCGTCGACGGGCCGGTGGGCCCGCGGCACGAGTTCGACCCGACGCGGCCGCTGCTCGACCCGTACGCGCGCGGCATCCTGCCGACCGGGAGCGACGAAACGGCCGGCCCCCGCTGGACGAGCGTCGTCGTCGACCAGGCCTTCGACTGGGGCGGCGTCGTCAAGCCGCAGGTCCCGCTCGACCGCGCCGTCGTCTACGAGGCGAACGTGCGCACGCTGACCGCCGCGAACCCGCACCTGCCGGAGCACCTGCGCGGCACGTACGCAGGGGTCGCGCACGAGAGCACGATCGCGCACCTGCACCGCATCGGCGTCACGACGCTCGAGCTGCTGCCCGTGCACGCGTTCGACACCGAGAACTGGCTGCGCGACGCCGGCCGCGAGAACGCCTGGGGCTACAACACGCTCGGGTTCTTCGCCCCGCACGCCGCCCACGCCTCGGCACCAGCGCAGCAAGCCGGCGCGGACGCGGTCCTGCGCGAGTTCAAGGGCATGGTGCGGCTGCTGCACGAGGCCGGCGTCCAGGTCGTGCTCGACGTCGTCTACAACCACACGGCGGAAGAGGGCCTCGGCGGCCCGACGACGAGCCTCCGGGGCATCGACGGTGCGAACCGGTACCGCTGGGCACCCTCCGTCTCCCCGTACCGGGACAGCTACTACGACACCTCCGGCTGCGGGAACACCCTGGACACCTCGGTCGAGGCCACCGCCGACCTCATCGTGGACAGCCTGGTGTACTGGGCGCGCGAGGTGCAGGTCGACGGGTTCCGCTTCGACCTGATGGCCGCCCTGGCCCGCGACGCCGAACACCGCTTCGACCCGTCGCACCCGCTGCTCGAGCGGATCCGGAACCACCCCGACCTGCAGGACACCCTGGTCATCGCGGAACCGTGGGACGTCGGCCCCGACGGTTGGAAGACCGGGGCCTTCGGCGCGGCTGGGGAACGCACGAGCGAGTGGAACGACGGCTTCCGCAACACCGTCCGGCAGTTCTGGCTCACGGACATCGCCGAGGAGCGCCGCACCGGCATGCCGCAGGCCGGCATCGGCGGTCTGGCCGCGGCGATGTCGGGGTCGAGGAGTGTCTTCGGCGCCGATCGCGGTCCGCTGGCCAGCGTGAACTTCGTCACCGCCCACGACGGCTTCACCCTGCTCGACCTGGTGTCGTACGACGACAAGCACAACGAGGCGAACGGTGAGGACAACCGCGACGGCTCGAACGACAACCGCTCCTTCAACCACGGCGTCGAGGGGGACACCGCCGACCGCGGTGTCCGCGCCGCCCGGGGCAGGTCGATGCGGAACCTGATGGCGACGCTCGTGCTCTCCGCCGGGGTGCCGATGCTGACCGCCGGTGACGAGCGGAGCCGCACGCAGCACGGCAACAACAACGCGTACGTCGTGTCCGACGACCTGACCCCGGTGGACTGGTCCGACGACGAGGACGCCGAGACCATGACCGAGGCCGTCGCCGCCCTGGCCCGGTTCCGACAGGCGCACCCGGCGCTCCGCCCGACGCGCTTCGGCGTCGAGGGGCAGGAGACCCCTGGGGCCTCGCGGATGTCCTGGTACGGGCCGGACGGGCACCCGATGACGCTCGAGGGGTGGGACCAGCCGGTGCACCGCGCCCTGCAGTACTTCGCGGAGTCGACACCGGAGCACGAACCGTTCGACCGCGTGCTCGTCGTCGTGCACGGCAGCGGCCGCACCCGCGACATGACCCTGCCGGCGCGCGAGGACGTCCTGGGGTACCGCCTTGTCTGGTCGAGCGAGAAGCACCGCGACCACGAGCGACTCCGGCCGGCGGGCCAGGTCTTCACGGCCTACGGCCCCGGCATCCACCTGTTCGAGGTGGCGTAGCGCGCCCAGGCGGGCGCGGCCCGGCACCGCTTCGACAGGCGGACGGGAGGCGCGTGGCGGCCCCGCCACGCGCCTCCCGTCCGGTTCTCCACAGGCTCCACGGCGCGCCCGGCCATCCCCAGCGGGCGGAAAACGGGGAACGCGGAGCCGCTCGCCGGGTAGCGTCGCTTCCGTGGCCACCGCAGACCGACCCCGCCGCCCGAAGATCGGGCGCATCCCGATCACCGAGCTCGCCCCGAGGACGCCGAACGGCTTCCCCGGCAAGGCATTCGACGGCGAGGTGATCACGTTCGGTGCAACCGTCTTCCGAGAAGGACACGGCATCATCGGCGCCGACCTCGTGATCGAACGCCCAGACGGTGGAACCCGCACCGTCCCCATGACCCCCGGTGCCCCGGGCACCGACCGCTACGAGGCGACCGTCCAGGTCGACCACGTCGGCGTGTGGACCTGGCACGTCGAGTCGTACTCCGACGACTGGGCGACCTGGCTGCACGCTGCACGCCTGAAGATCGCGGCCGGCGTCGACACCGAGGCGACCCTGCTCGACGGCGGGGTGCTGCTCGACCGCCTGGCCGGGGAGACCGACTCCCCCGCAGCCACCCGTGCCGCCGCACGTGTCCGCGACCGCGACCTCGACCCGGCCGAACGCCTGGCCGCCGTCGACGACCCGCGGATCGTCGCCGAGGTCGAGGAAGCGCCGCTCACCTCACTCCGCACGCACTCCGCCACGCAGCTGCTCGACGTCGAACGCACCCGCGCCGGTGTCGGCGCCTGGTACGAGTTCTTCCCCCGCAGCGAGGGCGCGAAGAAGAACGCCGACGGCTCGTGGAAGAGCGGTGACTTCCGCACCGCGGCCCGCCGTCTGCCGGCTGTCGCCCGGATGGGCTTCGACGTCATCTACCTGCCGCCGATCCACCCGATCGGCACCACCGCACGCAAGGGTCCGAACAACACGCTGACCCCCGGGCCGAACGACCCGGGCAGCCCGTGGGCGATCGGTTCGCCGGAGGGCGGGCACGACGCGATCCACCCGGACCTCGGCACCGAGGACGACTTCCGCGACTTCGTTGAGACCGCGAAGAACACCGGCATGGAGGTCGCGCTCGACTTCGCGCTGCAGTGTTCCCCGGACCACCCATGGGTCACCGAGCACCCCGAGTGGTTCACGGAGCGCGCCGACGGTTCGATCGCCACGGCCGAGAACCCGCCGAAGCGCTACCAGGACATCTACCCCATCCAGTTCGACACGGACCCCGAGGGGCTGGTCACGGAGGTCGAGCGCGTCCTGCGGCACTGGATGGCGTTCGGCGTCCGCATCTTCCGCGTCGACAACCCGCACACGAAGCCGCTGTGGTTCTGGGAGCGCGTCATCCGCGAGATCCGTGACGAGCACCCCGACACGGTGTTCCTCGCCGAGGCGTTCACCCGCCCGGCGATGATGCGGGCGCTCGCCGAGGTCGGGTTCCAGCAGTCGTACTCGTACTTCACGTGGCGGAACACGAAGGACGAGATCGAGGAGTACTTCACCGAGCTCTCCCACGAGACGAGCGACTACCTGCGCCCGAACCTCTTCGTGAACACGCCGGACATCCTGACCGAGTACCTGCAGTTCGGCGGGCGCGCCGGCTACAAGGTCCGTGCCGCCCTCGCCGCCACCGGGGCACCGACGTGGGGCATGTACGCCGGCTACGAACTCTTCGAGGACGTCGCCCGACCGGGCTCGGAAGAGAACATCGACAACGAGAAGTACGAGTACAAGCCCCGCGACTTCGCGCTGGCCGAGGCTGAGGGCGCGTCCCTCGCTCCGTACGTGACGATGCTCAACCGCCTCCGTGCGGCGCACCCCGCGCTCCGGCAGCTCCGCAACCTGCACGTCCACGCCGCCGACGACCCGGCGATCGTCGTGTACTCGAAGCACCTGCCGGGCGAGTTCATCCGGTCGGGTCGCGCCGACACGGTGATCGTCGTCGCGAACGTCGACCCGCACTCCGCCCGTGAGACCACCGTGTACCTGGACCTCGCAGCGCTCGGCCTGCCGGACGAAGGCCAGTTCGACGTCCGTGACGTCGTGACCGGTCAGCGCTGGGTCTGGGGCGCGTCGAACTACGTCCGCCTGGACGCGTTCCAGGAGCCCGTGCACCTGCTCGTCGTGGAAGGACCCCACCAATGACCACCGACCCGATCGACCCCACGAAGCGCGGACCGGCAGTCCCGCCGGTACCGCCTCCGCCGCCGGCCGTGCCACGGTACGAGCCCAGGGTGTCCGCTCCCGACGAGGACCTGCCCGGCGCACCGCCGGTGCACCGCGAAGCGCCCGACCGGGGCGTCGCGGAGTCCGCCACGCTCGCCGGTCACCCGGCCGACCCGACGCACCCACGGGAGCCATCCGTCGCGCCCGCCGCGACGGTCGACGCCCCGAAGGCCCCGTCAGGAGGCGCGACCCCGGTCGTACCGCCGGCCTCGGTCGACACTCCGGTCGCCCCCACGGCTGCTGCCGCGGCTCCCGCAGGGCCCCCGACCGACCCCCGTCCTGCCCCGCTCGAGGACTGGCTCCGTCAGCAGGTCGCCGAGGGCCGCTGGTCGCAACCGCACGACGTCCTCGGGCCGCACCCCGTCGACGGCGGCACGAGCGTCCGCGTCGTCCGGCACCTCGCCCGGGCCGTGCGGGTCGTCCGCCCCGACGGCGACGACATCGAACTCACCCACGAGGGCGACGGGCTCTGGGCCGGTGCGACCGCCGGTCAGCTCGGCCGCTACCGCGTGGAGTCCGAGTACGACTACGACGAGTCCTCCGAGGACGACGACGCCACCTGGACGAGCGACGACGCCTACCGGTTCCCCCCGACGCTCGGCGAACTCGACCTGCACCTGTTCGGCGAGGGCCGTGACGAGCAGCTCTGGCACCACCTCGGCGCGCACTCCCGCGCCGTAGACGGCGTCGACGGCGTCGCGTTCGCGGTCTGGGCCCCCCGGGCCACCGCCGTCCGCGTGATCGGCGACTTCGAGGGCTGGGAGGGCCGCACCACCGCGATGCGCCGCCTGAGCGACCTCGGCGTCTGGGAGCTGTTCTGGCCCGGTGCCGTGGTCGGGCAGCGGTACAAGTTCCAGATCCTCACCGACTCGGGCTGGGTCGAGCGAGCGGACCCCTTCGCCCGACAGGCGGAGATCGCCCCGGCGACCGCCTCGGTGATCACCGAGTCCACGTACACGTGGTCCGAGGGCGACCGGGCGTGGATGGAGCAGCGCGCCCAGACGACCACGCACGACAAGCCGATGAGCGTCTACGAGGTGCACCTCGGCTCGTGGCGACCCGGTCTGTCGTACCGCGAGGTCGCCGACCAGCTCATCGGGCACATGGAGTACACGGGCTTCACGCACGTGGAGTTCCTGCCGCTCTCCGAGCACCCGTTCGGCGGCTCGTGGGGCTACCAGGTCACCGGGTACTACGCGCCGACCGCACGGTACGGCTCGCCCGACGACCTGCGGTACCTGATCGACCGACTGCACTCCGCCGGCATCGGCGTGATCATGGACTGGGTCCCCGGGCACTTCCCCAAGGACGAGTGGGCGCTCGGTCGTTTCGACGGCCACGCGCTGTTCGAGCACCCGGATCCCCGCCGCGGCGAGCAGCTCGACTGGGGCACCTACGTGTTCGACTTCGGGCAGCCGCAGGTGCGGAACTTCCTGGTCGCCAACGCGCTGTACTGGCTCGAGGAGTTCCACATCGACGGCCTGCGCGTCGACGCCGTCGCCTCGATCCTGTACCTCGACTACTCCCGCACCGACTGGCTGCCGAACATCCACGGCGGCCGCGAGAACCTCGACGCCGTCGCGTTCCTGCAGGAGACGAACGCCACCGCGTACAAGCGGTACCCCGGCATCGTGATGATCGCCGAGGAGAGCACCTCGTGGCCCGGTGTCACTCGGCCGACGAGCGCCGGCGGGCTCGGGTTCGGCCAGAAGTGGAACATGGGCTGGATGCACGACTCGCTCGAGTACGTGCAGCGTGACCCGGCGTACCGCAGCTACCACCACGACGAGATCACGTTCTCGTTCGTCTACGCGTTCAGTGAGCAGTTCACCCTGCCGATCAGTCACGACGAGGTCGTGCACGGCAAGGGGTCCCTGTACGGCAAGATGCCCGGCGACGAGTGGCAGAAACTGGCGAACGTCCGCGCCTACCTGGCGTTCATGTGGGCGCACCCCGGCAAGCAGCTGCTCTTCATGGGCCAGGAGTTCGCACAGCCCTCGGAGTGGTCCGAGGCGAAGGGGCTCGACTGGTGGCTGCTCGACCAGCCCGGCCACCGGGGCGTGCAGGACCTCGTCGCGGAGCTCAACCGCGTGTACAAGGACTCCCCCGCGCTCTGGACCCGGGACTCGACGGCCGACGGCTTCGAGTGGCTCGAGGGCGGCGACGCCCCGCACTCGACGCTCGCGTTCCTGCGGAAGGACGGCGACGACCGGGTCGCGGTGTTCGTGAACTTCTCGGGCGTCCCGGTGGAGCGGCGCTTCGGTCTGCCGATCGCCGGCGAGTGGCACGAGGTCCTGAACACCGACGCCGCCGAGTACGGCGGCTCCGGCGTGGGGAACCTCGGCGTCGTCGTCGCGGAGGACACCCCGTGGGCAGGCCGTCCTGCCTCGGCCCACCTGGTGGTCCCGCCGCTCGGAGCGGTCTGGCTGAAGCTGGCGCGCTAGCCGCGGGCACGGACGGACGGGAGGCGCGGTGCCATCTGGCACCGCGCCTCCCGTCCGTCGTCACGCATGTTCTCGACCACGGAAGGACACCGTCGTGTCCGCTGGACACCGCGGACACAGCGAGACGCGGCCGTATCCGGCGGCGTCTCGCTGTGACGACGGCGTCTCGCTCGCCGCTCGTGTCCGTTCGGCGCTAGTACAGGGCGTTCGCCAGACGGCGGCGAGCCGCGACCACGCGCGGGTCGTCGCTGCCGATGAGCTCGAAGTACTCGACCAGACGCACGCGGAGTGCCTCGCGGTCGTCGCCGAACACCGTGGGCACGAGGTCGAGGAGGCGCGCGAAGGCGTCCTCGACGTGTCCACCCGAGATGTCGAGGTCGGCGACGGCCAGCTGTGCCTGCACGTCCTGCGGACCTGCCGCTGCCGCGGCGCGGATCTCGTCGGCAGTCCGGCCGTTCAACCGGTCGAGCAGCGAGACCTGCGCGAGGCCCGCGACGGCCATCTGGTCGTGCGGGTCCTGCAGGATGGCGGTCTTGTACTCCTCGATCGCGGTGGCGAAGTCGCCCCGCTCGATCGCGTCGTACGCGGCCTGGTGGTGCGGCGGGAGCGGCTCCGGCTCTGGCTCGCCCTGCTCGGCGGCGTCCTCGGGAGCGGCTGCCCCGTCAACGGTGACCCGGCCGGACACGCCGTTCTCCTCAGCGGCCTGCAGGACCTGCTCGAAGACGTCGCGGACCT
Organism: Curtobacterium sp. VKM Ac-1376; assembly: GCF_015351025.1. Taxonomy (GTDB): domain Bacteria; phylum Actinomycetota; class Actinomycetes; order Actinomycetales; family Microbacteriaceae; genus Curtobacterium. The sequence goes on from NZ_JADKRV010000002.1 coordinate 113,717, forward strand.
GCGCCTCGGGCAGGGCGCCGACGAAGAGCCCGAGCGGGCGTCCGCCGATGACCGCCGCCACCGTCGGGATCGACTGCGCCTGGAACGCCTGCACGAGCTGCGGGTTCGTGTCGGCGTCCACCTTGGCGAGCACCACCCGGCCGCCGTACTCGGCGGTGAGCTGCTCGAGGATCGGCGAGAGCTGCTTGCACGGCCCGCACCACTCGGCCCAGATGTCCACGATGACGGGGACGACGGTCGAGAGCTGCAGGACGTCCTGGAACGTCTGGTCGGTGACGTCCATGACGAGCGACGGGACCGTCAGGTCCGCGCCGGTCTCGGTTCCGGGTGCGACGGCACCGGCCGGGCCACCGGCAGGAGCCGGAGCGCCGACGGGCGGTTGGGAGGACCGCTGTGCGCGGTCGACGAGGGACGACAGGTCGACGGCTCCGCGGAGCCCGGACGGTGTCGGGGGGATGTTGCTCATTGCACCTCACTTGCTGCGGTCAGGCCCTGCGTGAACCCGAGCAGGACCACTCTGTCATCCGAGGCGACCGGGGGCACGTAGAAGAGCAGCTGGACGCTGTAGGTCGCGCTGATGCCCTTCGTGCTGGTGTCGACACCGGACAGCGCCTTCACGGCACCCTCGGTGTTGACCTCGGCGCCCGATGCGGTCGGGGTCACCTTCTCGATCTCGTTCAGGTCGGCGGACACGAGAGCGCCCGCGTCGTCGGTCGCGATGGCGACCGCGGAGTCCGACGGGACCTCGGACGAGTACTCGATCTCCGCCGTGTCCGGCAGGGCCTTGGCCTTCTTGTCCTTGTAGGCCTTGCCGATCGTGGTGCGGAGCGCGTCACCCTCGGTCGCGAACAGGTCCGCGTACTCGCTGGCGGTGTCCTTCGACAGGATGTCGCCGTAGGCGGTCGCCACCTGGTCGGGTGCGATCGTCAGGAGCTTCGACTCCGGCGCCAGGAGCGCTGCGCCGATCGAGGTCGGGGCGAGGCTCGGGATCTTCGCGTCCGCCTCGAGCGAGACGTCGTAGGCGACCTTGTAGGGGTCGCGCGCCGAGTCCTGCACGAGGGTCAGGGCCTGCGGCGCCGACTTGGCGTCGCAGTCCTCGGCGACGATGGTGAACACCGTGCGGGGCCAGGCCTCGGTCTGCTGCGGCAAGGCCACGCACACCTGGCCTGCCGAGATCGTCGGCGGTGCCTCGACGTCGGAGTCCTTGCCGCGGATCGAGTAGTTCGCCTGGCGCAGCTCGAGCGCGGCGCCGGTGAACCGGGTCTCGGCGAGCTTGCCGTCCCGCGCGCCGTCGGCCTGCTCGGCCACGGCGGCGATGCGCTGCACGACGCGCGTGATCTGCTGCTTCGTCGCGGCGGTCGGCTCGGTGGTGTCCGGCGCTCCCGTCGCGGTCGCGGTGGGTGTCGGGGTGGCGAGCGAGTCGTCGCCGCCCTGCGGCCAGTAGTCCGACGAGCACCCGGCCAGGGTCAGGGCACCGACGAGCAGCACCGGGACGCCCACGAAGGCACGCGAGCCACGGCGGCCACGGCGCGGGACCTGGGCACCGGCGGCGGCGGCACGGCGCGAGGCACGGACGCGGGGCGGGCGGGTCCCACCGCTGCGCCGGCGAGGACCGCGACCGCGGCGCTGGTGCAGGAACGCGAGGACGAGCAGCACGAGGCCTCCCAGGACGAACACGCCGCCGGCGACGAGCAGTGGCCCGACCGCAGGGGTCGCGGTGTCCTGCGGCCAGGTCACGGAGACGTCACTCGGGGCGGCCGCCCGGCCGTCGCTCACCACGAGGACGGAGACGTCCTGCGGCAGACGGACGGTGAACTGGCCGGCGCCGTCGTACTCCTGGTACCAGAGGTCGCTGCCCTTCGGCGACGGGACGCTCGTCCCGGTGCCGGTGGTGGTGCCGACGAGCGCGGCCTGCTCGGCGTCGAAGCGGAGCGTGGTGTGCTCGGCGTCCCCGACCCAGGCATCCACGTCGGCGGTCTTGCCGTAGGCGGCGAACACCTTGCCGGACCCGGAAATGTTGATGCGCTGGTACCCGGGGTTCGCGTTGAGGGTCGAGCCGGGGATGACGGTGACCGGAGCGGAACTGGTGGTCGTGCTCTCGGCGACGAGCGAGGACGGCGGGGCGAACACGGTCCGCTGTCCCACCGCCAGCGCGACGAGCAGCAGGCCGATGACGAAACTGACGATCGCCAGGACGAATCGCACGAACACTCTCCCTACCGCGCCGGGGTGGGGATGTCGGCGCGCGAATCAGCCACTCAGAATAGCGAGCAACGCTGGACGGCGCATCAATCCGCGCTGTCTCCGGACTCAGACGACCCCGTCCGGCCAGCACTACAATCAACCGGGGGCCGAACCGGGCCCTCCGCCGACCACCCAGGAGCGACACGTGGCGAACGACGAGGCCGAGTTCGGGACCGAGCTGCGCGGGTACCGCCGCGACGAGGTCGAGCGCTCACTGAACGACCTGCGCCGCGAGCTCATCAAGTCGAACAACGACCGCGCCGAGGCCGCGAAGGAGATCCGTCTCCTGCAGGCCCGCGTCTCCGAACTGCAGGGCGAGCTCGACGAGGCCGGCACACCCACCTACAGCGGTCTGGGCACCCGGCTCGAGTCCACACTGCGCGTCGCCGAGGAGCAGTCGACCAGGCTCATCAGCCAGGCCGACATCGATGCGCAACGCCTGCGTGCCTCGAGCCGCGCCGAGGCCGAGCGCACCGTCCGTGAGGCGCAGGAGGAGGCGAGCGACACCCTCGAGGACGCCCGCACCCGCGCCACCAACGAGCTCACCCGCGCCCGAGCCGAGGCCGCCGACACCGTCGAGCGTGCTCGTGCCGAGGCCGGCTTGCTCACGCAGGACGCCCGGAACGAGGCTGCCGCGATCCGCGGTGCTGCAGTGACCGAGGCCGCGGAGGTCCGCTCCGTCGCGATCCGCGAGACCAACGCGCTGCGCGCACAGGTCGAGCACGAGGTCGCCGAGCTGCGCGAGATCGCCCAGCGCGAGTCGGCCGATGCCCGCACCGCCGCTGCCGAACTCGACCGTGAGACCGAGCACCGCCGCTCCGTCTTCGAGGCCGACCACGCCCGGCGCACGGAGGACCTCGACCGCGAGGAGACCACCCGGCGCGATGCCCTCGAGCGCGAGGTCACCGAAGGACGAGCCGCGTGGCACCGGGAGCGCGACGAGGAGCAGCAGGCCCACGCCCTGGCGCTCGAGACCGGTCGCGCCGAGCTCGAGGCCGAGGTCACCCGCCGCCGCGCCGAGCTCGACAGCGAGCTCGGCGACCGCCGCCGCGAACTCGACGAGGAACTCGCCGCCGCGCGCGCCGAATGGGACCGCGAACTCGCCGCCGCCCGGACCGCGCTCGCGCAGGAGACGGAGGCAGCGCGGGCCCAGCTCCGCGTCGACGAGGAGCAGACCAGGATCGAGAACGAGCGCCTGGTGCAGGAGACCTCCGTCCGCATCGCCCGCGAACTCGAGGAGCACGACACCCGCATCGCACAGGAACGCGCCGAGGCCGACGCGGCCGCCGAGCGGGCGGTCCGCGAGCACGAGAACGCGATCGCCGCACGACGGGAGCGCGAGCACGCCGAGGTGGACGCCGAGATCGCCGACCGCCGCACCGCCGAGCTCGGGGTGCTCGAGGCCGAGCGCATCGCCCTGCGCCAGGAGATCGACACCGCCCGCGCCGACCTGGTGAAGGAGCGCGACGAGGCCCGTGCAGAGATCGCCCGGGAGCGCGATGAGGCCCGCACCACGCTCGAGTCCGAGCTCGCCGCCCGCCGCGACGACGCCGAGCAGGACTACCTGCGGAAGCACCACGAGACGGTGACCGAGACGCAGAAGTACCTGGACGAGGCGAACCTGCAGCTCGCCGAGGCCACCCGCCGCGCGACCGAGGCCCGTGAGCGTGCCGAACGCCTGCAGCAGGAGGCCGACGACCTCGAGCGCACCAGCACCGCCGAGGCCCAGGAGCACGCCCGCACCATCGTCGCCGACGCCCAGGACCGCGTGCACCGCATGGTCGCGGAGGCCGAGGAGCGCACTGCGGGGGTCATCGCCGAGGCCGAGGACCGCTTGGCAGCCATCCGCACCGAGCGCGAGGCGGTCGCTGGGTACCTGGAGAACCTCCGCGGCGTCCTCACGAACGCCACAGGGCTGCTGGGCACCGCACCCGGCGAGTCGTCGGCCCGGGCCGACGACGGCGAAGACTCGACCGGCCGCTGACGGACACCGGCCTGGAGGCGCGCCCCGCGCCTCCAGGCCGGCGCACGCCACGAGCTGGCGCACGCCACGGGCTGGCGCACGTCACGGGCCCGCCCAGATTGCGCGGTGTGCGTGTCAGACCGGCCAGTGCGTCGGCATCGGTGCGCTGCCCGGCACCACGAGGTCGGCGACGGCGTCGAGTACGATCCGCACGTACCGCTCCCCCACCCACAGGTGCTTCGCACCGGCGACGGGGACGACCCGGACGTTCGGGGCGAGCGCGAACCGCCCTGCAGCGTCTGCCGGCTGCAGGAAGTCGTCGTGCTCCGGCACGAGGGCGACGACCGGCACGTCGACGGCTGCCCAGCGCGCGAGTTCCTCGTCGGACGTGCGGTGCAGCGGCGGCGACAGCAGGACCACGCCGGCCACCCTGCCGGCCTCGACGTGTTCGAGCGCGTGCTTGAGGATCACCTCGGTGCCGAAGGACCACCCCACGAGCCACGGAGTCGGCAGCCCGCGGTCGACGACCTCGGCGACGGCCGCCCGCAGGTCGAACCCCTCTGCGACACCGTCGCCGAAGACCCCCTCGGACGTCCCGCGCGGCGAGGTCACCGAGCGGAAGTTGAACCGCAGGACCGCGATGTCGGCGAGGGCCGGCAGCCGGGCAGCCGCCTTCTTCAGCACGTGCGAGTCCATGAACCCGTGCGCGGTCGGCAGCGGGTGGAGGGTGACGATCGTGCCGCGGGCCGGGGCGTCGAGCGGTTCGGCGAGCTCCCCGACGAGGGTGAGGTGGTCATCCGTGACGAGTTCCACGTCCGTACGGCGGGCGGGCAGCTCGGTGGCGGACCGGATCTCGGTCGAGGGGTCGGTCATGCGATGCTCCAGCAGTGGTTGTGCCAGTGCCGCCGAGACGCCAGGTCTGCCGCGTCGCCGAGGACACCGTCGGTACGCCAGACGACCACGTGCGCGGTGCCGGGCACGACGGTGCCACCGCACCCCGGGCAGATGTACTCCTTCTGCGCGGACGCGGCGGAGATCGGCTGGACCTGGTACTCGCGGCCCCGGCGGACCTCGGTGCGCTTCCACCCGCCCATCAGCCGGTCGAGAGCGGTCTCCTCGTCATGGTCGAGGTCGCGACCACGGGGCCGCCGCGGTCGGTTGCTGCGCGGCACCCCGGCAGCCGATCAGTACCAGTTGTTGGCCTGGCTGTGACCCCATGCACCACACGGGGTGCCGTAGACACCGGCGATGTAGTTCAGGCCCCAGGTGATCTGCGTGGCGGGGTTGGTCTGCCAGTCGGCACCAGCGGTGGCCATCTTGCTGCCTGGGAGCGCCTGCGGGATGCCGTACGCACCGCTGGGGTTGTAGGCGTTCACCCGCCAGCCGGACTCCTTGTTCCAGAGCGAGACGAGGCAGTTGTACTGATCGGTGCCCCACCCGCGGGCTGTGACCTGCTCGAGCGCGATCGCCTGGGCGCTGCCGGGGTCGGGCGTGGCGGCAACGGCGCCGAGCGCGTTGGCAGCGGAGACGGGTGCGGTCTCGGTCGCTGCTGCATCCGCGGTGTCGTCGGTCGTGTCCGAGTCGGCCTCGTCCTCTTCGACGACGGGCTTGACCACCTTGGGCGCCGGGACGGTCACGCCGTAGCCGTCGCGCTCCGCGGCGACCTCGGCGTAGGTGCCGTGCGCGGTGTACTGCTGTGGCGCCGGGGCCTTCACGAGCACCGGGGTGTCGACAGCGGCCTGCGCGACGTCGGCCTGGAGCGGGTTGAAGAGTGAACCGCCGACGAAGAGGAACACGCCGACGAAGGAGAACAGCGGGACGGTGGCGCGCTTGCGGGCGAACGTGTTCACCGAGGAGACACGGCTGACCGCTGCCGTGGACGTCACGGTCGCGCGGCGCTGCTTCTGCGCAGGCGAGCCGACCGGTGCACTGACCACGTCGTGGGCGAAGGCTGCGACGCGCTCGTCGGAGACACGGTTCGCCGCCACCGACTTCGGCGTGGCGACCGTCGTCGCCGGCTGAGCCTGCGCGGTCACCCCGAGCGCCGACCTGTCGGTCGTGCGGGTTCGCTGCATTGCCGCGCGGCGCTCACCGGCAGCCTGGAGGCCGAGGTGCTCGCGGGAATCGCGGTCGGAGCTGATGTCTGCCGTGTGCCTGCCCATGAGTAGGAACAGGATAACGGAACGATCACGGAAAACGAAGCACCTGGGGACGGCGCGTCGTCACCGGACCGCGAGCATCACCTCGACGACGGCGTCGAGCAGCGCGTCGACCTGGGCCTCACGGTACCCACCGTGCTTCGGACGGAAGACGATTGACCGGACCTCGGTCAGGCTGAGTGGCTTGCCCTCGCGGAAGTAGCCGGCGAGTCGGGCGGCGAACGTGTCGACGTCCTTCGGGTGGTACCCGGTGCCGAGCACGCTGACCCGGCTGAACCGCTGACCGTCCGGACGCTCGAGGCGCGCCACGACGTCCGACGCCTTCGTCCGGGCCTCGGCGTACCAGGCCTTCTTGCCGACCTCGCTCATCTCACGCTCGCGCTCCCGGGCTGCGAAGGCGTCCTCGAGGCGCTCGAGTGCGGCGTCGACGTGGGACGTGGAGTACCCGCCCTTCCGCATCGAGAACGCGGTGGCGCGGATCTTCGCGGCCTCGATCCCGGGGGCGCTGTCGTCGGCGGAGTAGGCGCGCCGGGCGTCCTCGAGGAAACGCTCGACTTCGTCGACGTCGTAACCGAGGGCGGAACGGGCTGCGGTCGGGAAGGTGGTGGCCACGGCGTCATTCTGCCAGTCCCGACCCGTGGCACAACCTGGACGCGCTGAACGCGACACTCAGGCCGCACGGAGACGGTCGGCGATGAACGGTCAGTGGTTGACGACCAAGTACAGCACGTAGGCGACCGCGGCCGACGGAAGGATGCTGTCGATGCGATCGAGCAGGCCGCCGTGTCCGGGCAGGAACGACGAGATGTCCTTGATGCCGAGGTCGCGCTTGATCATCGACTCGGTCAGGTCGCCGAGCGTGGCAGACCCGGAGATGAGGACGCCGAGCACGACACCGGTCCACCAGGGCAGTCCGAGCATGAGCCAGGCCACCAGGATACCGACGACGATGCTCGCCGCGACGGACCCGGCGAAGCCCTCCCAGGTCTTCTTCGGGCTGATGCGCGGCGCCATCGGGTGCTTGCCCAGGTTCAGTCCGGTCGCGTAGGCACCGGTGTCGACCGCGACGACGATCAGGATGAACCCGATCACCCAGAGCGGGCCGTCGCGCTGTGCTGACAGCAGGACGACGCAGGCACCGAGCAGTGACACGTAGGCCTGCACGAACAGGCCGTTCGTGAGGTCGCGGACCACGTTGCCCGCCGATGGACGCGGCCTCGCGATGGCCACCTCGACCAGACGCCACACGCTGATCAGCACGATCCCGCCGAGCAGGGTGAAGAGCGCTGCAGCCTGTCCGAGGAGGAACGCAGCGGGCACGATGGCGACCGCTACCGCGACGCTCGGGATCCGCGGGACGTCGCGCCCGGCGAAGCGCATCGCGCTCGTGAGCTCGTACACTCCGACGCCGAGCAGGAACGCCGCCGCGACCATGAAGGACGGGGGCCAGATGAGCAGTGTGCCGAGCATGACGACGGCGAACGCGAGCGCGATGCCGATCGCCGCCGGCAGGTTGCGCCCGGTGCGAGCGGTCAGCGCCTCGTTGCGTGCGCCGAGGTCGGCCTTCCGCTGCCGGACCTGCGCTTCGAAATCGGCGCGCGCGGCCCGAGCCCGGGCATCGAAGTCCTGGCGGAGGCCCCGCTTCACGGGCCCGCTCGACGCGGGCCCGTGCTCTGCTGTGGGGCGGTCATCGCCCTGGTCGGGACGACGCATCAGACCTCGAGGAGTTCGGCTTCCTTCTTCTTCAGCGCGTCGTCGATCTGGTCGACGTGCTTCTTCGTCAAGGCTTCGAGGTCCTTGTCGCCGCGTGAGATCTCGTCGTCGGAGATCTCACCCTTGAGCGCGTCGAGGTCGTCCTTGGCCTTGCGACGGATGTTCCGGATGACGACCTTGTGGTCCTCGCCCTTGCTGCGCACGAGCTTCACGAACTCCTTGCGGCGGTCCTGGGTGAGCTCCGGGATCGTCACACGGACGATCTCGCCGTCGTTCGACGGGCTGGCGCCGAGGTTCGGGAACGTCGCGATGGAGCGTTCGATCTCCTTCAGCGCGGACTTGTCGTACGGCGTGACGATGAGCGTTCGGGCCTCGGGCGTCTGCAGCGACGCGAGCTGCGCGAGCGGCGTCGGGGTGCCGTAGTAGTCGACCGGGATCTTCTGGAAGAGCGCGGCGTTGATCCGGCCGGTTCGGACGGTCGAGAAGTCGTCCTTGGCGACCTCCACGGCCTTTGCCATCTTCTCGGTGGCTTCGGTGAGGACATCACTGATCACGGTGTTACTCCTTCGGTACTGGCGTCGAGTCTAGTCAGCGCGGCGGGTCAGTTGCTGACCACGGTGCCGATGCGCTCCCCGCGGATGGCTGCCTGGACGTTGCCGTCGCCCTCCATGCCGAAGACGTGCATCGGCATGCCGTTGTCCATGCAGAGCGAGAACGCGGTGGCGTCGACGACCTTCAGGCCCTTGAGCAGAGCGTCCTGGTAGGTGACGTGGTGCAGTTTCTCGGCCGAGGCGTCCTTCTTCGGGTCGGCGGTGTACACCCCGTCGACGCCGTTCTTGGCGACGAGGACCTCGTCGGCCTTGATCTCGAGCGCCCGCTGCGCCGCGACCGTGTCGGTGGAGAAGTAGGGCAGCCCGGCCCCGGCGCCGAAGATCACGACGCGGCCCTTCTCGAGGTGCCGCTCGGCGCGCCGCGGGATGTACGGCTCGGCGACCTGGGTCATCGCGATGGCCGACTGCACGCGCGTGGCGGCCCCGGCCTGCTCGAGGAAGTCCTGCAGGGCCAGGGCGTTCATCACGGTGCCGAGCATGCCCATGTAGTCGGCGCGACCGCGGTCCATGCCGCGCTGCGAGAGCTCGGCGCCACGGAAGAAGTTGCCCCCGCCGACCACGATCGCGATCTCGACCTCACGGGCGGCGACGGCGATCTCCTTGGCGATGGTGCCGATCACGTCGGGGTTGACACCGAGGGAGCCGGCGCCGAACGCCTCTCCCGACAGCTTCAGCAGTACGCGGCGTCGTCCGGTCTTCTCGTCGGTCATCTGGTCCGCACCCTTCGTCGTGGTCTCGTGGAAATGTACTCGCGGATGTCGCGCGCACCTGCGCGCGAAAACGGGGCCAGGAACCGGTTGGTTCCTGGCCCCGTCACGGGTTCGTTACGCGCCGACCTTGACGCGGGCGAAGCCCTGGATGGTGATGCCGGCGTTCTCGGCGGCCTTCGCGACGGAGATCTTGTTGTCCTTCGCGTAGTCCTGGTCGAGGAGCGCCACCTGCTTGATGTAAGCGTTCAGACGGCCCTCGACGATCTTCGGGAGCGCAGCCTCGGGCTTGCCCTCCTCGCGCGTGATCGCCTCGACGGTCGCGCGCTCCTTCTCGATGGCCTCGGCCGGGACCTCGTCGCGCGTCAGGTACGTCGGGTTCGCGAACGCGACGTGCTGGGCGATCGAACGGGCCTCCGCTGCGTTGTCACCCTCGTACGCGATGACGACGGCGATCTGCGGCGGCAGGTCCTGGCTGGTCTTGTGCAGGTAGATCTCGAAGGCCGAACCCTCGACACGGCGGACCGTTCGGACCTCGAGCTTCTCGCCCAGCGCAGCGGCGGCCTCGTTGACGACGTCGAGGACGGTCTTGCCGTCCAGGGGTGCGGCGTTGGCCGACGCGACGTCGGCGGCACCGGCGGCGGCGACCGCACCGAGCACCTTGTCGGCGAGGGTCGTGAACTTCTCGTTCTTCGCGACGAAGTCGGTCTCGCTCGCCAGTTCGACGACCGTGGCGGCGCCGTTCTCGGAGGTCGCGACGACGACACCCTCGGAGGTGGCACGGTCATCGCGCTTGGCGACGGCCTTGGCACCCTTGATGCGGAGCAGCTCGACGGCCTTGTCGTAGTCGCCGTCGGCCTCGACGAGCGCATTCTTCGCGTCCATCATGCCGGCGCCGAGGTCCTCGCGGAGCTTCTTCACGTCAGCAGCGGTGAAGTTTGCCATTGACTGGAGTCCTTTCTGGACTGTACGTGTGTGGAGAGTGGCGAAGCAGGCGCCGGACCCGGTCGGATCCGGCGCCTGCGACAGGTCACTCGGCGGGGGTGGTCTCCGCGGCTGCCTCGGCCTCGGCCGTGGGCTCCGCGTTCTTCGCCTCGTCGGCGATCGGCTCGCCGATCTCCTTCGCGGCGACCTGCGCGTCAGCGTCGTTCTCCTCGACGGTGCTGCCTTCCGCCGGAGCGGCGGGCGTCTCGGCCGTGGCCGCGTCGTCGCCACCGAGGAGCTCCTGCTCCCATGCGGCGAGGGGCTCGCTGGCCTCGTCGTCGTCCCCGCCGTTGTGACGGGTCTTCAGGCCCTCGGCCGCGGCGTCGGCAACGATGCGGGTGAGGAGACCGACGGAGCGGATCGCGTCGTCGTTGCCCGGGATCGGGTAGGTGATCTCGTCGGGGTCGCAGTTGGTGTCGAGGATGCCGATGATCGGGATACCGAGCTTCTGCGCCTCGTCGACTGCGAGGTGCTCCTTCTTCGTGTCGACGATCCAGAGCGCGCTCGGGGTCCGCGTGAGGTTACGGATACCACCGAGGGTCTTGTGGAGCTTGTCCAGCTCGCGCTTCTTGATGAGGAGCTCCTTCTTGGTGAAGCCCTTCGTCGTGTCGTCGAAGTCGATCTCCTCGAGCTCCTTCATGCGCGCGAGGCGCTTGGAGACCGTCTGGAAGTTCGTGAGCAGACCGCCGAGCCAACGCTGGTTGACGTACGGCTGGCCGACGCGGGTCGCCTGCTCGGCGATGGAGCCCTGCGCCTGCTTCTTGGTGCCCACGAAGAGGATCGTGCCACCGTGCGCGACCGTCTCCTTGACGAAGTCGTACGCGCGGTCGATGAAGGCCAGCGACTGCTGCAGGTCGATGATGTGGATACCCGAGCGCTCGGCGAGGATGAAGCGCTTCACCTTCGGGTTCCACCGACGGGTCTGGTGTCCGAAGTGGACGCCGCTGTCGAGCAGCTGGCGGATGGTGACGACGGCCATGTGCCGTCCTCCTTCTGTGTTCTCGGCGCGCAGGCGTGCTCTCGCACATCGCTACGGACCTGTTGCGGTTGTGTCGACCACGACCGGGGGGCGTGGTCCCTGGTGTCCTGGCACACGACCGCCCACTCGTGAGAGCGGGACCGGTGGTCGGGTGCCGAGCCGAAGACGGCGCTCCGTTGACGACCCTGTGGACACGCGAAGTCAGCGCGCATCAGCGCACTGCTGGATAGATGCTAACAGACGTCGCGGCCCGGATCACGTACGCCTCGCGGCTGACGCGATCCGGGCCTCCCAGCTGACGATCCGGGTGGATCAGGCCTTGGCGCTCACCGTGTCGCCCTCGGCGGAGATGCCCATCTCCTCGAGCGAACGGCCCTTCGTCTCCGGGATCTTGGCGATGACGAAGAACAGCGACAGCAGCGCGAACAGCGCGTAGATGCCGTAGGTGACGGTGAGGTTGAAGCCGGACAGCACCGGGAACGAGATCGTGACGATGAAGTTCGCGATCCAGTTGGCAGCGGAGCCGATGCCGAGCGCCGTCGCGCGGATGCGGTTCGGGAACATCTCGCCGAGCAGGACCCACATGAGCGGGCCCCAGGTGGCACCGAAGGAGACCACGAACAGGTTCGCGAAGATCAGCGCGATGACGCCCCACGAGCCGGGCAGGCTCGGGCTGCCGTCGACGATCACCGACTGCGAGAACGCGATCGCGACCATCGTGAGCGAGACGAACATGCCGGCGGAACCGGCGACGAGCAGCGGCTTGCGGCCGACCTTGTCCACCATGAAGATCGCGATGAAGGTGACGGCGACGTTCACCACCGAGGTGATGGTGGAGATCAGGAACGAGTCCTCCTCCTTGAACCCGACGGCCTGCCAGAGCGTCGTGGAGTAGTAGAAGATCACGTTGATCCCGACGAACTGCTGCAGCACGGCGAGGATGATGCCGACCCAGACGATGGGCTGGAGCCCGAAGCGGTTGCCCCGGATGGAGCCCTTCTTCTCGTTGGCCTCCTTCGCGATGCCGTCCTGGATCTCCTCGATACTCGTGTTGACGGTGTCACGCGGGACGATCTTCGTCATGACCTCGCGCGCGTCGTCGGTCCTGCCCTTGGTGAGCAGGTAGCGCGGCGACTCGGGCAGCGTGATCGCGAGGATGCCGTAGACCACCGACGGGATGACGCCGACCAGGAACATCCAGCGCCACGCCGGCAGGCCGAACACCTCGGCCGACGCACTGCCAGCGGTGACCGCGAAGAACTGGTCGGAGAGCAGGGCGGCGAAGATGCCGAGGGTGATCGCGAGCTGCTGGAACGAGGCCAGACGCCCACGGATCGCCTTCGGGGAGACCTCGGAGATGTACGCGGGGGCAATGACCGACGCGGTGCCGATGCCGAGACCGCCGATCAGGCGCCACAGGACGAAGTCCCATGTGGCGAAGGCGAAGCCGGACCCGACCGACGACACGAAGAACAGCACGGCGGCCCAGAACATCACGCGGGTGCGACCCCAGCGGTCGGCGAGACGACCCGCGAAGTAGGCGCCGAACGCACACCCGATCAACGCCGACGCGACCGCGAAACCGCTCGCCCCGTCGGAGAGGTCGAACTCGCCCTTGATGGCCTCGACCGCGCCGTTGATGACCGACGAGTCGAAGCCGAACAGGAAGCCACCGACCGCCGCCGCGATGGCGAACAGGGTGACCTTCCCCTTGAACGCACGGTCTTCGCCGTGCCCGGTGGTCGTGGACGACACGATGCTCCCTGAGTTCTGCCGCCGTGCGGTCGTGCAGCACGGTGCCCCGGCGGTCGGCTGGTTCGCCGTCCGAGCGGCGTTGCGTGGTCCGGAGCGGCCCCGACTGTACTCCTCGGTGGGGATCCGGTCACAACCGGGGGTGGGATCGGGTCGCGGAGGCCGGTGCGGACGCGGAACGACAGGGTCGACGTCGTACGACAGCTTGGGTTTAGTCGCGCTCGTCGCGGCTCGATTCCTCCCCAGGCCGGGAGGCACGGCTCCCCCTCCACGGATCGCCCCGCGCCCGCCACGGGTCGGCTTCCCCCTACCAGGCTGGGGTCATGCGGCCCATCTCCCCTCGCAGGCACCCCACCTCCCCTGGTCGGCACGCGACGATGTTGCTCGAGGTACTCGCGGTGCTCGCGGCACTCGCGGTACTCGGATCGCTCGGAGCGCTCGGAGCGGGTACGGGTGCGACCACGAGCCCCGGAGCTGGTGGCGATCCTGGTGCCCTGGCACCACGGGTCGCGACGGCGACGGCGACGGAGCGGGCGGCGGCTCCGTCGCCGCGTCCCGGGTCTGCTGCGGCCCCCTGGGGCTGGCCGACGGGGTCTCGGGTGGTCGAGCGTGCGTGGGAAGCGCCGTCCTCCGACTACGCCGCCGGGCATCGGGGGCTCGACGTCCCCGCCGCACTCGGACGGGTCGCTTCGGCGGTGGACGACGGCACCGTGGCGTTCGCGGGGGCGGTGGGGGGCCGGACCGTCGTGACGATCGACCACGGCGGCGGGCTGGTCAGCACGCTCGACTCGGTGACACCGCTGGTCACCGCCGGTGACGAGGTCGAGCAGGGCGACCCGGTCGGGACGGTCTCGGTCGGGCACTGCCCGGCCGCGGCACCGTGCCTGCACCTCGGTGCCCGGGTCGACGGCCGCTACGTCGACCCGATGCCGTACCTGCCGCCCGCGGAGTGGCCCGTGCTGCTGCCCGAGTCGTCGTGGCCTGGTTGACGGGCTTCAGGCGCGAGGGTGGGCGGTGCGGTAGACCTCGCGCAGTCGCGCTGAGGAGACGTGCGTGTAGATCTGCGTCGTGCCGAGGCTCGCGTGGCCGAGGAGTTCCTGCACCGCGCGCAGGTCCGCTCCCCCGTCGAGCAGGTGCGTCGCAGCCGTGTGGCGGAAGGTGTGCGGGCCGCTCGGCCCTTCCCCGGGCAGGTCACCGAGCAACCGCGCGACGACACGGTAGGCGCTGCGGACCCCGAGCCGGGCACCGCGGTCGCCGAGGAACAGCGCTGTCCCGGCCGGCCTCTCAGCCCTGGCGGCGAGCGCCGGTCGTCCGCGCTCCAGCCAGGCCTCGAGGGCATCCCGGGCCGGCACCCCGAACGGCACCACCCGCTCCTTGCTGCCCTTGCCGAGTACCCGAACGGTGAGTCGCCCGCGATCGAGATCCGTGACGTCGAGCCCGACGAGTTCGCTGACCCGGATGGCCGCGGCGTACAGGAGCTCCACCAGCGCCAGGTCCCGGAGCGCCGTCGGATCGTCCGTCGCCGCCCGCGCTCCGAGGCCGTCGAGCATCGTGCGTACCTGGTCCGTGGACACGATGCGCGGCAGGTGGGAAGCGCCCTTCGGCGCGCGCAGCCGGACTCCGGCGTCGGTCGCGGTCACCCCGGTCTCGCTCGCCCACCGGGTGAAGGCCCGCACCGACGACGACCGTCGCGCGATCGTCGACCTGGCGAGCCGCCGCTGATCGGCCTCCCACAGCCAGTCGCGCAGGAGTTCGAGTCCGACGTCGGAGGCATGGTCGGTGCCGCGTGCGGACGCGAACGCCACGAACTGCTCGAGGTCGTTCGCGTAGGCGCGGAGCGTCTGCTCGCTGAGCCCGCGGGCGTGCCGGGCGTGAGCGAGGAACGCATCCACCGCCGCCACGAGCCGGTCACCCGCTCGCTCCTGCTCGGCCTGCTCCGACTGTTCCGCCACGTCGTCAGGGTACGGCCGTGCACCGTCATGCTCGGCCCCACCCGCCGCCGCTCGGGACGACGAGCCCCTGCAGCTGTGCAAGAGCGAGCGCATCGGCGACCTCGGCCGCCGACATCCCGGAGCGCCGGGCGATCTCCTCCTGCGGCAACGCCCGACGGCCGAGGGCATCGAGCACCCTGAGCACCTCGGGGTCCTGGCGCGCGGACAGGAGCGGTTCGTCCGGCACCGCTCCCCCGATGTCCCCCACCGCAGCAGCCCGGCTCCCCGCGACGGGATCACGCGGGTGCACGACGATCTGAGCCCGCCCCTGGGCGATGAGCCGGTGACACCCCACCGACGCCGAGGACGCGAACGCCCCGGGCACCGCGAACACCGGCCGGCCGAGCTGCGCCGCGTGGTGAGCGGTGTTGAGTGCTCCCGAGCGGGCACCGGCCTCGACCACGACCGTGGCGTCGGCCAGAGCAGCGATGAGCCGGTTCCGCGCCAGGAAGCGCCACCGCGTCGGCCGCGTCCCCGGTGCCGACTCGGCCACGAGCGCGCCCTGCCTCGCCACGTTGTGGAGCAGCTGCACGTTGCCGGCCGGGTAGAGCTGGTCGATCCCGCCTGCCAGGACGGCGATCGTCGGGGTCCCGGCGGCGATCGCCACCCGGTGTGCGACGGCATCGATGCCGTAGGCACCGCCGCTGACGATCGCGCAGCCGGCGTCCGCTGCCGTCGAGGTGATCTCAGCCGCTGCCTCGGCACCGGCGACGGTGTTCGCTCGGGAGCCGACCACCCCGAGCGCCACGCGGTCGCTCCCGGGGAGCGGCGCGGCGCTGCGGGTCCAGAGGACGACCGGAGCGTGGGGGCCGAGGTCGTCGACGGCCGACGGCCACCCGTCGGACTCGGGGACGAGCAGGCGCGCCCCGACGGCGGCAGCAGCGGCGAGGGCCTCGCCGACGTCCAGATTGGCGAGCCGCGGCCGCCAACGCTCCACCGCGGTCCGCAGCACGCCCAGCAGCTCCGCGGGGTCCTCTGCTCCGGGTACCTCGGCCTCGACGCACCCGCCGAGCAGCGCATCGAACTCCTGGTCGACCGCCAGCAGGACAGCGCCGAGCGCCCGCTCCGGTCCCAGTCCGGCGAGGAGGTCCCCCGCGACGGAGTCTCCCGGCTCCACGATGACGGACCACGCCACCCGCGACGCCGCCTGCACGAGGTCCACCGAAGCTCCGCCCGCGCCGAGCGCGCGGGCCACCGCGTCGAGCAGGTCGGTCCCCGCCGGCTTCACAGCGCACTCCGCAGGGCGAGCGCGGCGCGGACGTGTCCAGCCGTCGGGCGGTCGGCCGCGTCGAGGTCGGCGAGTGTCCACGCCAGGCGCATCACCCGGTCCCATCCGCGCATGGTCAGCGTGCCGAGGTCGAGCGCCCGGTCGAGTTCCTTCGTCGATCCGGACTCGGCCCGTCCGTCGGCCCGCAGCCACGTGCCGTTGACCTCGGCGTTCCGCGACCAGCCGGTGCCCCGCAGCCGCTCCGTCATGCGGCCCCGCGCCGCCGCCACCTCCGCGCGTGCCTCGGTCGTGGTCGGGGTGCTGCCGTCGGCGCCGCGCATCCGCCCCGTGGTGACGCGGGGCACGAGCACCCGGATGTCCATACGGTCGAGGAGCGGCCCGGACATCCGCCCGAGGTACCGGCGGACAGTGCTCGGCGAGCACTCGCAGGGCTGTCCGTGGGCCCCGCCCGCGTTGCCGCACGGACAGGGGTTGGCGGCGAGCACGACCTGGCACCGAGCGGGGAAGTCGGCGGCACCGGCCGCGCGGTGGATCGTGATCCGCCCAGACTCCAGCGGCTGCCGCAACGCGTCGAGCACCGCCCTGGGGAACTCGGGTGCCTCGTCGAGGAACAGGACGCCGCCGGTGGCCCGCGACACCGCGCCCGGACGCAACATCCCCGACCCGCCGCCGATGAGGGAGACAGCGGAGGCGGAGTGGTGCGGCGCCTCCCACGGCGGCTTGGTGCTCCACGATGCCGGTCCCAGTCCGGCGACCGACCGGACGGCGGCGACCTCGAGCGCGGCCTCGTCGTCGAGGTCCGGCAGCAGGCCGGGCAGACGCTCGGCGAGCATGGTCTTACCCGCTCCGGGTGGACCGAGCAGGAGCGCGTGGTGCCCGCCTGCGGCCGCAGCGATCAGGGCTCGGACGCCGATCGGGTTCCCGACCACGTCCGACAGTTCCGCCACGGGCCGCGGGGCCGCGGGCACCGGGACCTGCAGCACCGGGTCGACCTCGACCGGCGGCAGGAGCGCGCCGGCGTCGATCACCGCCGCCCGGAGCGAGTCGACGCCGCGGATCCGGACTCCGGCGACCACGCGTGCCTCGGTCAGGTTGCCGACGGGCAGCACGACCCGGTCGACTCCGGCGTCGCGTGCGGCGAGCACCATCGGGATCACCCCGGGCACCGGGCGCACCCGGCCGTCGAGTCCGAGCTCTCCGATGTACACGATCCGCTCGGAGACGTCCGGGGCCAGACCGGCCCCCGCGAGCACCGCCATCGCGATGGCGAGGTCGAAGCCGGATCCCCGCTTCGGGATAGCAGCCGGAGTGAGGTTGACCGTGATCCGACGTGCCGGCAGCGGGCAGCCGGCATTCGCCGCGGCCGCACGCACCCGCTCGCGCGCTTCGGCGAGCGACGTGTCCGGCAGACCGATGATGCTGAACGCCGGCAGCTGACTCGTGAGGTGGGCTTCGACCTCGATGCGCCGACCGGTGACGCCGAGCAGGGCGACCGCCGCTGCACGTCCGATGTCCGTCACAGGACACCCGCCAGGTGCTCGACGACGGTTCGCGGTCCGTCGACGTGGACCGCGACGGCGTCGATGCGCACGGACCGCGCGGAGACCTCCGGGTGGGCCTCGAACCACTCGGGGACCAGGCGCCGTAGACGGGCGAGCTTCGTGGCCGTGATCGCCTCGAACGGATGCCCGGTTGCTGCTCCCGAGCGCGTCTTCACCTCGATGAACGCGAGGGTGCAGGAATCCCACGCGACGATGTCGATCTCACCTCTGGCACATCGCCAGTTCCGATCGAGCACGCGGAAACCCCGCGCCTCGAGCCACGTCGCTGCCTGTTCTTCCCCGAATCGCCCGAGTCGGCCGTTCCGGAGTGTTCGTCCCGGTGGACGTTGCACGCTCTGTTCCATGTGGTTGCCTCCACGGCAACGATCGCGTGCGACGGAACGCCTCGGGAGGTGGGCGGAAGAACTGTGGAATCAGTCGGAGGAAACCGCCCTGTGGAGGAAAGAAGAAGGACCCGGATGATCGTGATCACCCGGGTCCTTCTGCACGGTCGCTCAGTGGGCGGCTGCGTACGCTTCCTGCACCTGCGTCGAGATGCGGCCTCGCGAGGAGACCTCGTAGCCGTTCTCCTTCGCCCACTCGCGGATCTTGCCGAGCTCTTCGGAGTTGCCGCGCTTCGGAGCGGACTTCGGCGCGGCGCCGCCGCCCGTCCGGCGACCCGAGACCTTGCGTGCCGCGGCGATGTAGTCGGAGATCGCCTCGCGGAACTTGTCGACGTTGTCGTTCGTCAGGTCGATCTCGTATGACGAGCCGTCGAAAGCGAATTCGACGGTGCGGCCTTCACCGGTGGTGATGGGGGAATCATCGAGGTCGTCAACGAGCTGGACGGTGACCTTCTGCGCCATGTGGTGCTCCTGTTCGTGGGCGGGAAATCCACCCCAGAATAGCGCGGACAATCACCGGAGAGTCCAGATCAGCGGCGATTCCCCGAAAGGACGACAATTGACGATCACTCGTCGAGTGCCAGTTCCTTCGGCAGTTCGAGTTCCCGCGTCGTGAGTTCCTCGACATTAACGTCCTTGAACGTGAGGACGCGCACACCCTTCACGAAGCGGTCGGAACGGTAGACGTCCCACACCCACACGTCGTTCATGGTCAGTTCGAAGTAGAAGTCGTGCTCCGTGTCGCGGCGCACCAACTCGACCTCGTTCGCCAGGTAGAAACGCCGCTCCGTCTCGACCACGTAGCGGAACTGCGACACCACATCTCGGTACTCGCGGTACAGGGCCAGCTCGACCTCGCGGTCGTAGTCGTCGAATTCGTCCTCATCCATTGCGCCCACAGTCTACGGCGACGAACGGCCCCACGGACGACTGCGTCAGCCGACGAGGGCGTCGAGTTCGTCGAACCCGTCGAGGGAGACGCTCGAGGCCTGGTGCAGCCAGGACTTCCGGTGCAGCGCGTGCGCCCCGATCGTCCGGATCGCGTCGTAGTGCGCCGTCGACCCGTAGCCCTTGTTGGACACCCAGCCGTAGTGCGGTGCCTCGTCGTGCGCGGCGATCATCACGGCATCGCGCGCCACCTTCGCGACGACTGACGCCGCAGCCACCGACGCGCAGTCGCGGTCGGCCTTCACCCGCACGACGACCTCGAGCGGTTCCGTCGCGGGGCGGAGCGAGGCCGGCAGCGCACGGCTCAGCCAGTCGAACGAACCGTCGAGCACGACCACGGCGCGGTCGAGGGACAGCCCCTCGGCGACCAGGGACCCGAGCGCCTGCGCACCCGCCGCACCCAGTGCCGGGACGATCCCCTGCCGGTCGACGAACTCCGCCGGTGCCATGCCCACCGCCGTCCGTGCCCACCGTTGCACGACGGGCACGAGGTCGGTCCGACGGGTCTCCGACAGCAGCTTCGAGTCGGCGAGCCCCTGCGGCACCCGTCCGATGTCGAGCGTCACCGCGGCGACACCGACCCCGACGGGTCCGGCGATCGCACCGCGGCCGACCTCGTCCATGCCGATGACCGTCACACGGCCCTCGGCGAGCAGGCGTTTCTCGACCCGCAGCGACGGGCGCACGGCGGTCACTCCTTGCGCTCCTCCACGCCCGCGAACACCTCGGGGTGGTCGTCGAGCCAGGTCCAGCGGCTCACCGGCCACGAGATGACGAACGCGCGCCCGGTGACGTCGGACAGCGGCACGAAGCCCTTCGACGGGGTGTCCCCGTTGTAGCGGGAGTCCTTCGAGTCGTTGCGGTTGTCGCCCATCACCCAGATCGTGCCCTTGGGGACGGTGACGGAGAAGTCGGTGGCGGAGGCCGGAGCGCCGGCGGGCAGCTTCAGGTACGGCTCCTTGATCGGCACGCCGTTCACCGACATCTGCCCGAGGTCGTTGCAGCAGGAGACCTCGTCACCGGGAAGACCGATGACACGCTTGATGAGGTGGTCGTCGCTGTCACCGGTACCGAGGCCGACCTGCGTCAGGGCCCAGTCGATCGCCTTGGCGGGCTGGGTGTCCGGCGTGGCGCTCGGCACCTCGGACCCGGCGAGCCAGCCGCCCGGGTCCTTGAACACCACGACGTCCCCGCGCTTGAGCGAGACCATGTCCGGAACGAGTTCGTTCACGATCACGCGGTCGTTGATCTGCAGCGTGTTCTCCATCGACGCGGACGGGATGTAGAACGAGCGGATCAGGAAGGTCTTCACCAGGAACGACACGAGCAGTGCGGCGATGAAGATGATGACGAGGTCGCGGAGGAATGTGAGGACGCCGTTCCGCTGCTTCTCAGCACGTGGCCTGCGCCTGGAATCCTCTGTCGTATCCGTCATTTCCGCTCTCGTTCGAACCACCGACTCCCCGCAATGGGAAGAGCCCCCCGCCGATGCACAACCGTACATGGACGAGGGGCTCTCAGCGTCGTCCGGCTCGCGGACGGTCACTGTGAAGGCGATCAGGCGTCGCGCTTCTCCTTGATCTTGCGGCGGGCCGCCTTGCCACGGAGTTCGCGCAGGTAGTAGAGCTTCGCACGACGGACGTCACCCTTGGTGACGATCTCGATGTGGTCGATGATCGGCGAGTGCACCGGGAACCAGCGCTCGACGCCGACCTGGAAGCTCACCTTGCGGACCTTGAAGGTCTCGCCGATGCCGTGACCCTGACGGCCGATGACGACACCCTGGAAGACCTGGATACGCGAACGCGTGCCTTCGACGATGTTGACGTGCACCTTGATGGTGTCGCCGGGGCGGAAGTCCGGGACGTCGGTACGCAGCGATACTGCGTCGACGTTGTCGAGGAGCTGGCTCATGTTCGGTTCACTCTCTGCGGACGCACACGGGTCGCCGCGGATCGATGTCTGGAAGATTTGGTGGTGCGTGCCCGGAATCGGCGACTCCCCCGTGGCAGAGTCCAGCCAGGGCACATCGGTCAATACTGCCACAGAGAGCGCGTGGGACAAAACAGCGAGGATGGACCCATGATCGAACTGCGTACCCCCGCCGAGCTGGACGGCCTGCGCGTCGCCGGCCGGTTCGTGGCCGACGTCCTCGACGAGTTGCTCGACGCCATCGACGTGGGTGTGAACCTCCTCGACCTGGATCGGGTCGCCGCGCGGATGATCGCCGAACGCGGCGCCGAGAGCTGCTACGTCGACTACCACCCGTCCTTCGGCAAGTCGCCGTTCGGCAAGAACCTCTGCACGTCCGTGAACGACGCCGCCCTGCACGGCCTCCCCCACGATGCCGCGTTGCAGGACGGCGACCTGGTGAGCCTCGACTTCGCGGCGAGCGTCGACGGCTGGGTCGCGGACTCCGCGGTCAGCGTGCAGGTGGGCACGCCCCGCGACGAGGACCAGGCACTGATCGCCACGGTCGAGCGCGCACTGGCCGCCGGCATCGCGCAGGCGGCCCCCGGCAACAAGCTCGGCGACGTCTCGCACGCCATCGGTCACGTCGCGCACCAGGCGGGTCACGACGTCAACCTGCAGTTCGGCGGGCACGGGGTCGGCCGCACGATGCACGGCGATCCGCACGTGCCGAACGACGGACGCCCTGGTCGCGGGCTGAAGCTCCGCCCCGGCCTGGTCGTCGCGATCGAGCCGTGGCTCATGCAGACCACCGACGAGCTCTACCAGGACGACGACGGTTGGACGCTGCGGAGCGTCGACGGCTCGCGCGCCGCGCACGTCGAGCACACCGTGGCGGTCACCGAGACCGGCCCCGAGGTCCTGACCCTGCGCCGCGCCGAGCGCGCCGGCTGAACCGAACGCGGCCCCGGAAGCGACAGATCGCGGATCGAACCGCCGTCAGGTCCGCGAGAGCGACAGTTGTCCGCGGTCGTTCCGCGGCAGGCTGTCGCGTCAGCGTCAGCGTCAGCGTCAGCGTCAGCGTCAGCGTCAGCGCCGCCGTCGGCGCCGCCCTCAGCAGCGACCGCGCGGCTCCGCGCCGAGCAGCAGGTCCGGACGGACGCGACGCGTCCGCTCCACCTGCTGCTCGTGCCGCCACGCGGCGACCCGGCCGTGGTGCCCGCTGAGCAACACCTCGGGCACGGAGTAGTCTCGCCAGGACGCAGGCTTGGTGTACGAGGGGTACTCGAGCAGGCCGTCCTCGTGGGACTCCTCGACCAGGGACTCGGGATTGCCGACGACCCCGGGGACGAGCCGTCCGACGGCCTCGATCATCGCCATCGCGGCGACCTCGCCGCCGTTGAGCACGTAGTCACCGAGCGAGAGCTCGACCACGGTCGCGCGGGTCGACGCCCACTCGAAGACGCGGGCGTCGATGCCCTCGTACCGACCACAGGCGAAGACGAGGTGGTCGTGCTCGGCGAGCGAGCGCGCGATGGACTGCTTGAACGGCGTGCCGGCCGGCGTCGGGACCACCAGGGTCGACGACCCGTCATCACGGAGCAACGATGACAGCGCCTGGGCCCACGGCTCCGGCTTCATCACCATGCCGGCACCGCCGCCGTACGGGGTGTCGTCGACGGTCCGGTGCCGGTCCGTGGTCCACGAACGCAGGTCGTGCACGTGCAGGTCGAGGATCTTCTCCTGGCGCGCCCTGCCCAGCAGGGAGACGTCCAGTACGGAGAAGAACTCCGGGAAGATCGTCACGATGTCGATGCGCACGGGGCTACGCCTCGTCGGTCGGCGGCGTGATCGTCTCCGGGCGCGACGTGTCCTCCGGGTCCTCGAACAGACCGGCCGGCGGCGTCACGGTGACGGTGCCGGCGGCGATGTCGACCGCGGGCACGATGGCCGAGACGAACGGCACGAGGACCTCACCGCTGGACGGCGTGTCGATCGCGAGCAGGTCCTGCGCGGGCATGTGGTCCACGCGGGCGACGGTGCCGACCTCGACGCCGTCGCGCAGGACCTTCAGCCCGACGAGCTGGTGGTCGTACCAGGCGTCGTCCTCACCCGTTTCGGCGTCGGCGTCCTGCTCGACCCAGAGGATGATGCGCGCCAAGGACTCAGCCCCGGTGCGGTCGTCGATCCCGGCGAAGAACGCGACGGGGTGACCGTTGTACCAGCGGAGTTCGTCCAGCTCGAGGGTCTTGCCCGACCACGGTGAGTCGTCGGGGACCTGGAGCGTGAAGGTGGCGCCCGGGGTGAACCGACGATCCGGGTCGTCGGTGTAGAGCTCGAGCTTGATGCCGCCCTTGAGCCCGTGCGCCTTGGTGATTCGACCCACCCGGAGCTGGGTCGTCTCCCTAGGAATCGGTGTCCACCACGTCGACCCGCACGCGCTTGCCGTCGGCGAGAGCCGCGACGAGGGTACGGAGCGCCTTCGCGGTGCGCCCGGAGCGGCCGATCACGCGGCCGAGGTCCTCGGGGTGCACACGCACCTCGAGGACCTCGCCGCGTGGGGAGGTGGAGCTGGCGACGCGCACGTCGTCAGGGTGATCGACGATCCCCTTGACGAGGTGCGTCAGCGCGGATTCGAGCAAGGACTACGCCTCGGTCGTCTCGTCGGCGGTCTCGGCCTCGTCAGCCTTGGCGGCGGGGGCCGTCTTCTCCGACTTGGGCTTGAGGACGGCCTTCTTCGAGGAGTCGACCTGGAAGGGCTGCTTCGGCTCAGCGAGCTTGACCTTGGACTCGGTGTCCTTCTCGCCCTTGAACTTGGCCCAGTCGCCGGTCAGCTTGAGGAGGGCCGCGACCTGCTCGGTCGGCTGTGCGCCGACGCCGAGCCAGTAGAGCGCACGCTCGGACTGGACCTTGATGACCGAGGGCTCCTCGGTCGGGTGGTACTGACCGATCTCCTCGAGGACACGACCATCGCGCTTGGTGCGCGAGTCGGCGACGACGATGCGGTAGTAGGGCGCACGGATCTTACCGAGACGCTTCAGACGGATCTTGACAGCCACAATTGCTCCTGTTTGCTTTCGTTGTGGTTGAACTGGAACCGCGGGCGTGGGGGCACACACGGCGAAAGCTCGAGAGAGATCGCTCACAGCTGGATAGAGGGTCGAGCTGCGGCGATTCGACCGTTCATTCTTGCAGATTCCTGGCCGGGATGCGAGCCGACTCGCTACGGGGCGAGTCGGCGGACCGCTTCGAGGGCTTCGGACGTCGCCCGAACCGCGTCCACGCTCCGCGCGTCGCGTGCACCACCGACGACGGCGTACGGCACGCCGGCCGACCGGAGGCCCGTGACGAGCCCGTCAGGCGTGTCGCCCTCGGCGTCGATCGCGCGCTCCTGCCCGGCGCAGACCACGACGGTGTCCGCCGGCACCCCGACCTCGTCCCCGTGCTCGTCACGGATCCAGAGCACCCCGGGTTCGACGCGCAGGTACTCCTGGACGCCGCCGATCATCCGCACGCCGGCGTCACGCAGTCGGCCGATGGCGACCCAGCGCGAGGTGATCCCGATCCCCTGCCCGAACTTGCCCGCTCGGCGCAGCACCGTCACCTGCGACCCCGGCCGGGTGGTGCGCGGCGCCGTGGGGAGCCGCTGCGGGACGTCGCCGACGAGCACCTCGGAGACGTCGAGGTCCCACCGCGCCGCGAACTCCCCGGCCCGCACGACCTCGTCCGGCGACTCGGTCAGGAACGCCGCGGTGTCGACACCGATGCCGCCACCGCCGATGATCGCGACGGTGCCCTCGGGGACGCCGTCGCGCAGCGCCCGTTCGTAGGACAGCACGTGCGGCAGGTCGCTGCCGGGGACGTCGATGCTCCGCGGGACCACCCCGGCCGCGAGCACGACGGCGTCGCTGTCGACGAGGTCCCGAGCCGTGGCCGGGCGTCCGAGGCGGATCGTCGCGCCCCGCTCCGCGAGCTCGGCACGGGCGGACCGCACCGTGGCGGCGTAGTCCTCCTTGCCCGGCACGAGTGCAGCGAGGCCGAACTGGCCACCCAGGCGGTCGGACGCCTCCCAGAGGGTGACGTCGTGGCCCCGTCGAGCGGCGTCCACGGCGGCGGCGAGTCCGGCCGGCCCGCCCCCGACGACGTCGACGCGCTTCGGGTCGGTCGTCGGGCGTGCGGGGAACGCGACTTCGCGGGCGGCCCGGGGGTTGACGAGGCAGGACACCGGGGCGCCGACGATGGAACGGTCGAGGCACGCCTGGTTGCAGCCGATGCACGTGTTCACCAGGGCGAACCCGCCGGCGAGTGAGCGCGAGACGATGGCCGGGTCGGCGAGGAACGGCCGGGCCAGGGCGACGGCGTCGATCAGCCCGTCCTGCAGCACCGTTTCACCGTCGCGCAGGTCCGTCATCCGGTTCGAGGCGATCACCCGGACGTCCGGGTACGCCGATGCCCGGACGACGCCGGCGATCCGGGCGGCGTAGGCGAGCCAGGCGCCGTGCGGCACAGCAGCCTGCACGGTCGGGGTACGGGACTCGTGCCAGCCGATGCCGACCGAGATCCCGTCGAGTCCGAGCGGGAGCAGGTCGTGCACGAGGGCGTCGACGTCGTCGTCGGTCGACGAGCCGGGCATCAGGTCCGCGCCGGACAGCCGGATCGTCACGGCGAGCTCGGGCACCGCGGTGCGCACGGCCCGGACGACCTCGATGGCGAAGCGCCGACGTCGGACTGCGTCGCCGCCCCACTCGTCGTCGCGCAGGTTGGTGAGCGGCGACTGGAACTGGTTGATCAGGTACCCCTCGGACGCCATGATCTCGACGCCGTCGAACCCGACCTCGCGGGCGGTGCGGGCGGCGGCGGCGAAGTCGTCGATGGTCCGCTCGACCTCGGCCGACGTCAGCTCGGTGGGCACCACGCCGCGGGCAGCCGCCCAGGGCAGCGCTGACGGGGCCACGACGCGCTGCGGGTCGCCGTGTCGATCCGCCAACCCTGCGGCGAGCGCGTACCGCCCCGCGTGGAACAGCTGCGCGAGGATCGTCCCACCCTCGTCGTGCACGGCCCGGACCGCGACGCGGAACCGTTCGTCCGCTCCCCCGGCGCCGAAGACCGCGAAGTCCGGACCACCCCGCGCCTCGTCGTTCACGGCGATGCCGCCGGTGATGATGCACGCGGCCCCGCCGGCCGCACGTTCGCGGTAGAACGCTGCCATGCCGGCGCCGCCGTCGTCGCGCACCTCGAGCCCGGTGTGCATCGAGCCCATCACCACCCGGTTCGCCAGGTGCAGGGGCCCGAGGGTCCAGGGTGACGCGACGGTCAGGAGGGAGTCCGGCACGACGGGGGCGGAAGCGACGCTGCTCATACGCCTATTCTGCGGCGTCCACGCCCGGACCGTCAGCGGGCAGCACCGCGTCGCGGAGGGGCGACGTGGTGTCCGACCAGTACGGCGGCGCGATGACGGTCAGGCCGCCGTCGACCGACAGCACCTGGCCGGTGATGTAGCCGGCCTTGTCGGACAGCAGGAAGTCGACGGCGTCGGCCATGTCGTCGGCGGTCCCGGGGCGCTGCAGCGGGAGCTTCTCGAGCACGCTGTCCATGGGCGCCTGACCGGGGACCCTCGTGTAGAAGTACTCGAGCGAGTCGGTGTCGATGAGCCCGCCGTTCACCGCGTTGACGGTGATCTGCCGTGGGCCGAACTCGACCGCCATGTACTTCATGTAGGCCTCGCTCATCGCCTTCGCGGCCCCGAGCGCGGCGTAGGTCGGGAACGCGCGGAGCGACCCGTACGACGTCACGACGACGATGCGGCCGCCGCGGTCCATGAGTGCGGCGGCCCGCTGCGCACCGAGCACGAACGAGCGCGCGTTCGTCGCGTAGCTGCGGTCGAGGTGGTGCAGCTTGAGGTCCGCCACGGGCTTGAAGGCGCTCGCGGCGGCGTTCGCGACGAACATGTCGAGGCGCCCGTAGGTGTCGCGGACCAGGTCGAACAGGGCGTCGATCGACTCCGGCTGCTCGATGTCGACCTGCGCCGTGATGCCGTCGCCGCCGGCGGCCCTGACGTCGGCCAGCGATTCCTCGGCCAGGTCGGCGTTGCCCTTGTAGGTCACCACGACGGTGACGCCGCGCTGGCCGAGCTTCTGCGCGAGCAGGCGGCCGATGCCGCGCGACGCGCCCGTGATCAGTGCGATAGGCGCGCTCAGCGCGATGGGTACGTTGGTGCTGTCGGTCACTGCGGTCCTTCAGGTGAGTGGGAGACGAACTGGAGGCGCGGGGCGGGCCCGCCACGGGCCTCCAGTCCGGTGGTTGGTTGCGGTCTAGAACCCGGCCCGGCCGGTCACGACGGCGCGACCGACGATCAGCTTCTGGATCTCGTTGGTCCCCTCTTCGAAGCGCTGCGCGCGCGCGTCGCGGTAGACGCGCTCGATGGCGTTGCGCTTCCAGTAGCCCTGTCCACCGTGCACCTGCAGGGCCTTGTCGGTGACCCGCGCAAGCATGTCGACCGCGACCATCTTCGAGGCACTGGAGAGCGTGCCGGCGTCCGGGCGGTCCTCTTCGTAGGCGCGGGCGGCCTCGAGCACCAGGGCGCGGGCCGCGGCGATGTCGGCGTAGTTCTCGGCCAGGTAGAACTGGATCGCCTGCCGGCTGGAGAGCTGCTTGCCGAACGTCTCGCGCGTGTTCGCGTACTCGACGGCGAGCTCGTTCGCGCGCTCGGCGAGGCCGACGGCGCTCATCGCGACGGACACGCGGCTCGGCAGCAGGAAGCCGCCGAGTGCGACCTCGAGGCCCTGGCCCTCGTCGCCGAGCAGCGCGCTGGCGGGGACCGGCACGTCGGTGAAGCGCAGGATCGCGTGGTCGGTGCCGCGGATGCCCATGGTGTCCGAGTCGTCGATGACCTCTGCACCGGGCAGGCCGCTGTTCGGCATCAGGAACGCGACGGTGCCGTCCTGGCCGGTGGTGCCCTCGAGGCGGGCGGCGATGAGCCAGTAGTCGGCCTTGACGCCGAACGTGATGAGGTGCTTCTCACCGTTCATCACGTACGTGTCACCCTCGCGGCGGACGGTGGTGCGGATGTCTGCGCCGGTGCCCGCGGTCGCCTCGGTCAGCGTGAAGGCGACGAGCTTGTCACCGGCGACGCTCGGCTTGACGACCTGCTCGATCTGCTCGGGCGTCGCGTACGGGGCCATCGCGCGCCAGGTGCCGTTGATGACGTGCACGAGCATGCGGATGGAGGCATGCGAGCGGGAGATGGTCTCCATGATCTCGAGGTAGCGCGAGAACGGGATGTCCCGGCCGCCGAGCTCCGTCGGGGCGGCGAGACTCAGCCACCCCTTGTCCTTGAGCTCCTGGAACAGCTCGGGCGCGACCTGACCGGTGCGCTCGATCTCCTCGGCCCACTCCTCACCCCGACCGCGGACCCACTCGGTGACCTCGGCCTTGAGCTGCTGGAACGTGGTCTCGTCCAGCGACTGGTCGGTGGCGGTGATCGTCATCGTGTCTGGTTCTCCTTCGTCGCGACGAGCGCGGCTGCCTGCTCGCGCAGGACGTTCTTCTGGACCTTGCCCACCGCGTTGCGCGGGAGTTCGGCGGTGTACTCGAGTCGTTCCGGCCAGTAGTACTTGCTCACGCCGGCGTTGTCGAGGTACTGCTGCATCCCCGCGAAGTCGAGCGGCTCGTCGGTCCGCGCGTTGACGACCCAGGCGCAGGCGCGCTCGCCGAGCCGCTCGTCGGGCATCGCCACGATCGCGATGTCGGTGACGAGCGGGTGCTGGTACAGCAGGTTCTCGATCTCCACCACGGGGATCTTCTCGCCACCGCGGTTGATGACGTCCTTGACGCGCCCGGTGATCGACAGGAAGCCCTTCTCGTCGACCTTCGCCAGGTCGCCGGTGCGGTACCAGCCGTCCGCGGTGAAGACGTCGTCGGTCAGGTCGGGGCGGTCGAGGTAGCCGTCGAACATCGTCGGCGAGTGCAGCTCGAAGTTGCCCTCGGTGTCGGCGGGCAGCTCGTGGCCCTCGTCGTCGACGATGCGGATCCGGATGCCCGGCAGCCCCCGGCCGTCGTGTCCGTAGGCCTCGGCAGGGTCGTCACTCGGGCTGGACAGGGCCCCGAGGCAGGTCTCGCTCGTGCCGAAGGCGCCGAGGATGGCGCTGCCGAGCACCGTGCTCGCCCGCTGGGCCAGGGCCCGGGGCACCGCGGCACCGGTCGGCACGAAGATCCGGAGCGACTCGGGCTGCGGTGCGCCGGCCTCGACCAGGTCGACGAGGTCGGTCAGGAACGGCGTCGCGCACTGCACGAAGGATGCCCCCGCGACGCCGAACGCCTGCTCGAGCGCGACCCGCCCGTCCCACACCGGCTGGAGGACCTGCGGTGCTCCGAGCCGGAACGCCAGCAGCATGCCGTACAGGAACCCGGTCTGGTGGGCCAGCGGCGACGGGATGTAGATCCGGTCCGCGCTCGTCAGGCCGGACTGCGCCACGTGCATCGCGGTCGCGAGCCCGAGCGTGCGATGCGGGTGTTGGACGCCCTTCGGCTCCCCCGTGGTGCCCGACGTGAAGAGCAGCTGGCAGACGTCGTCCGGGCCGGGGGCGTGCGAGGCGATCTGGTCGAGGTCGACGTGCACGGCCGCGAGGGCGTTGTCGAAGTAGCGCCAGTGCCAGGCGCTCGCGACGACGCGGTGCAGGGCGTCGGCGGGCAGCGGCGGCTGGTTCGTCGGGGTGTCCCCCTGGCCGCGTGCCTCGGCGCGCAGGACGATGACGTGCTCGACCGACAGCCGGCGGTCCTGGGCCTTCGCCTCGTCGATGACGTCGAGCAGCTCGAGCGCGGGCCGGCGCTTCCGGAACACGTTCGGCAGGAACACCACGCGGGCGTGGGACCGAGCGAGGGTCATGGTCGTCTCGCGCGGGCCGAAGACCGGCATGATCGGGGTCGCGACGGCACCGATCTGGATCGTTCCGAGGGTGATCGAGACGAACTCGCGCCAGTTCGGCAGCTGCATCGCCACCGATTCGCCCCGGCGGACGCCGAGTTCGAGGAGCAGGGCGGAGACGCGGTCGGCCTCGTCCTGCAGCTCCTTCCACGTCGTGTTCACCGGTGCGGCACCTCCGACCTCGATGACGGCGAGGCCGTCGGGGTCGGCCTGCGACAGCGCGCGGACCTTCTCGCTGAGGACCAGGGGGTCGGCGTCGAGGCCGGGGAGTTCGGGCAGGGCGGGGGTGGGCCGAGCGGCAGGGGCGGGCTGCGCGGCAGGGGAGGGCCGCACGGCGTCGAGCGCTTCGTCCCTGCCGTCCGTCGCCGTGGTCGGGGGCGTCTGCGCCGGCGTGCCGAGGTGCGTCCGGACACCGGCGGCCTCGGCTTCCTCGATCCGGTCGTCGTGCGCCGCCCGGGCAGCGAGTCCGTCGCCGACGGACATGTCGAGGCCGACGGTGTTCATCGCCTCGAGGAAGGTGGGGTAGGAGATCCGGTAGGCGCGCGGGTAGGTGAGCCCCGACGTCCCCTCGGCCCGCGACGCTGCGACGGCGAGCGACATGAGCACGCGGTGGTCGTTGAACGACGACATGGGTGCGCCGTGCAGGCCCCCGGGTCCGACACCGGTGACGCGCAGTTCGTCCGCGCCCTGCTCGGCGCGGCCGCCCATCCGGTTCAGCTGGAGCATCGCCGCCACGCGGTCGGACTCCTTCAGCCGGATGTGCGCCACGTTCCAGAGTCGCGTCGTGCCCTCGGCGAAGGTCGCCATCGTCGACAGGATCGGCAGCAGGTCCGGGATCGGCTGGCAGTCGATGTCGAGCGGGCGCAGCGGGGACCCGTCGTGCTCGATCCGCACGAAGCCGGTCTCCTCGTCGATCCGCATCGGTACCCCCATCGCCGTCGCGAGGTCGAGGAACTCGCTCTCGGGGTGGTCCGTCTCGGCGGTGGTCGTCGCCGTCATGCCGCGCAGCAGCAGGTTCGACTCGCGGATGCCCGCAGCGGCGATGCCGAACGCGGCCGAGCCGATGTCCGGCGGGATGACGTAGTCGTGCGGGGTGGCCTGCTGGCCCGCCGGGATCCGGTACTCGAGCCAGTCGTCGGAGACGTCGACCCGGAGCCCGAACTGGCGCATCATCCGCACGGTGAGTTCGACGTACGGCTGCTCGTTGAGTCGCCCCCCTGTGATGTGGATCCGGGTCTCCTGCTCGGCGAACGGCGCCACCAGGAGCAGCCCGGACACCCACTGCGAGAGCGTGCCGGCGATCGAGACGTCGCCGCCGCGGGGCCGCTTCGGCTGGACGGTCACGGGCGGGCAGTCGTTCGTCGCCTCGAGGTCGATGCCCATCTGCTCGAGCGAGGTGAGCAGCGCCTTGATCGGTCGGCGCTGGAAGTACTTCATGCCCGACAGCGTCATCGGTCGGTCGGCCAGCGAGGCCAGGCCGGTCATGAAGTACAGGGTGGTGCCGGAAGACCCCATGTTGAGCAGGCCGTCCGCACCGCGCGAGCCGTGGTCGACCACGTCGGTGGCCTCGTACCGGCCGCCGAGCCCGGTGACGTGGTAAGCGTTGCCGCGGCGCTTGATGTCGACGCCGAGGGCGCGGAGCGTCCCCACCGTCCACTCCACCTGCCGGGTGGCGCTGATCCCGGAGACGACACTCGTACCCCTCGCGAGCGACGCGAGCACCAGCGCGCGGTGCGCGTGGTACTTCGAGACCGGGATGTCAAGTGCTCCGACGAGCGGGCCAGTCGTCCCGCGCACCACCAGCTGCATGCGTACCTCTTCCCTGGAGCGAACATTTCAACGGTACGCCCGGGGTGGAACTACCGAGAGTTCCATCCGCACGATCGGGACAACCGATCGTTGTGCGTGTCCGACAACGATCCGGGCAGGATGTACAGCATGGACATCCGCTTCACCGAGTCCCGCCCGTCGACCATCGGCGTCGAGTGGGAACTCCCGCTGGTCGACCGCTCGACCGGCGACCTCGCGCCCCGCGCCCCCGCCGTCATCGCCGCCGTGCACGAACGGCTCGGTGACCACGACCGCGTCACCGAGGAGCTGCTGACCAACACCGTCGAGGTCGTCTCGAGCGTCCACGACCGCGTGGGCGCGGCGACGAGTGAGTTGTCCGGCATCATCGGCGAGGTCGTCGACGCCGCCGAACCGCTCGACGCGCAGGTGATGTGCTCCGGCACGCACCCGTTCGCACAGTGGGACCAGCAGGAGATCACCCCGGACAGTGAGCACTACACGACCCTCATCGACCGCACACGCTGGTGGGGACGCCAGATGCTCATCTGGGGCGTCCACGTGCACATCGGTATCGACGACCGTGACAAGGCGCTCCCGATCCTCGGTGCGATGCTCGCCTACGTCCCGCACGTGCAGGCGTTCACGGCATCCAGCCCGTTCTGGGCCGGCATCGACACCGGGTACGCCTCGAACCGGGCGCTCATGTTCCAACAGCTGCCGACGGGCGGCTTGCCTCCTGCCCTCGGCGCCTGGGCCAACTTCGAAGAGGTCGTGGGCGACCTCACGCACACCGGTGTCATCGACAGCGTCAAGGACCTGCGCTGGGACATCCGCCCGTCGCCGGGGTGGGGCACGCTCGAGAACCGTGTCTCCGACGGTATCTCGACACTGCACGAGGTCGGGGCCGTCACCGCGCTCGTGCAGTGCCTGGTCACCGACATGTCCGACCGCCTCGACGCCGGTGAGACCCTGTCGACGATGCAGCCCTGGTTCGTCCGCGAGAACAAGTGGCGAGCGGCCCGCTACGGCATGGAGGCGGAGATCATCCTCAACGCCGGGGGCGACGAGCGACTCGTCACCGACGACGTGCACGATCTGGTCGAGCGACTCGACCCGGTGGCCGAACGCCTCGGCTGCCAGGACGAGCTGCACCACCTCGACACCATGATCGCGAACGGCGCGTCGTACCAGCGTCAGCTCCAGGTCGCGCAGGAGAACGGCGGCGACCTGCGCGAGGTCGTCCGCCACCTGGTGACGGAGTTCCGCGACGCGCTCTAGCAGACCTGGTCGTTTCGCGCGTACCTGGCCGGTTCTTTCGACCGGGTACGCCCGATTCGACTTCCCAGCGCGCGTGCGGTGGGAAGGAACGTGCGCAGACGGACGGGAGGCCCGTGGCGGATCCGCCACGGGCCTCCCGTCCGTCAGGTGGTCGCGACTAGCGACCCAGGAACTTCTGCAGCGACGCGAGCTCTTCCTCGGTCGGCGCCTTGCCGCCCTTGGCGCCGCCGAGTCCGAGTCCGGACCCCTGCGGGGCAGCCTGCGGCGCAGCCGCGGCACCGGCCGCGAGGGCCGCGCGCTTGGCCGGGTTACCGACCTTGGACTTCTTCTTGCCGCCCTGCTGCTGCTTCTTGCCGCCGTGCATGCCCGGGATCGGCCCCATGCCCGGCATCTGCGGCACGCCACCGCGGGCGACGGTCTTCATCATCTTCGCCGCCTGCTCGAACCGGTTCACGAGGGCATTCACCTCGGTGACGGTGGAGCCCGCACCGCGCGCGATGCGGAGTCGGCGCGAGCCGTTCAGCAGCTTCGGGAGCTCGCGCTCCTGCGGAGTCATCGACTGGATGATCGCCTCGGTCCGGACGATCTCGCGCTCGTCGAAGTTGTCGAGCGCCTCGCGCATGCCCTTCGCGCCGGGGAGCATGCCGAGCATGCCCTTGATCGACCCGGCCTTGCGGAGCTGCTGCATCTGCTGCAGGAAGTCGTTCAGGGTGAAGTTGTCGGTCGCGATCTTGTCCGCGACCTTGCGTGCCTCTTCCTCGTCGAAGGCACCCTGCGCCTGCTCGATGAGGGACAGGATGTCGCCGAGGTCGAGGATGCGGCTCGCCATGCGGTCCGGGTGGAAGGGCTCGAAGTCATCGAGCGACTCACCCGTCGACGCGAACATGATCGGCCGGCCCGTGATGCTGGCGACCGACAGGGCCGCACCACCGCGGGCATCACCGTCGAGCTTCGACAGGACGACACCGGTGAAGTCGACGCCTTCCTGGAAGGCACGCGCGGTGTTGACGGCGTCCTGACCGATCATCGCGTCGATGACGAACAGGACCTCGTCCGGGTTGACCGCCTTGCGGATGTTCGCGGCCTGCTTCATGAGCTCGGCGTCGACGCCGAGACGACCGGCGGTGTCCACGATGACGGTGTCGTACTGCTGGTCGACCGCGGCCTTGATGGCGTTCTTGGCGACCTTGACCGGGTCGCCGACGCCGTTGCCGGGCTCCGGCGCGAAGACGTGCACGCCGGCCTGCTCGCCGACGACCTGCAGCTGCTGCACGGCGTTCGGTCGCTGGAGGTCCGCCGCGACGAGCATCGGGGTGTGGCCGTCCTTCTTGAGCCACTTGCCGAGCTTGCCCGCGAGGGTGGTCTTCCCCGCACCCTGCAGCCCCGCGAGCATGATGACCGTCGGCGGCTTCTTCGCGAACTCGAGGCGTCGCTGCTGCCCGCCCAAGATGCCGACGAGTTCCTCGTTGACGATCTGGACGACCTGCTGGGCCGGGTTCAGCGCGCGGTTGACCTCGTCGGAGAGGGCACGCTCGCGCACGGAAGCGGTGAACGCCTTGACGACCTCGAGCGCGACGTCGGCGTCGAGGAGCGCCCGCCGGATCTCGCGGACGGTGCCGTCGACGTCGGACGGAGTCAGCCGACCCTTGCTCCGCAGATTGCGGAAGGTCTCGGTCAGCCGATCGGAGAGTGAGCCGAATTGCGCCATGATCCGTCGATTCTACAAGGCTCCCGCCGACGTCACCGGCCGGTTCACCACCGGAGGACGTCCTCGGTGGTTCGACGGCACGGCACAGGCCCCGCCGGGCGGTCCGGAGCCGATCACGGACAGACGGGAGGCGCGGTGCCAGCTGGCACCGCGCCTCCCGTCCGTCTGCCGGGTGCGTCGACGGCTGCCGCCCGGTCCGCGGGCCGGTGAGCGGTCCCGACCCGCCGCGTGCGCGACGCCGAGGTCGCGTGGAGTGTCGTCCGGCGGCGCGGCGGGCGACAGATCGTGCGACCTCGGCGAACCCGAGCGGCGCGTCCTCTGACCGGCAACACCTCGGTGTGCACGAGACGCGGCCGAGTTCGAAGGCGTCTCGCGATGACGCCGGCGTCTCTTGCCCCTTCCTCCCGCGTCAGGCCGCGGCGAGCCGAGCGTGCACGCGCTCCAGGCGGGCGCGCCACCACGCCGTGCGGTCGGGAGACGCGGCGAACCGCTCCACCATCGCCGAGGAGACCTCGACCCGACGCACGGGCACGCGACCGTCGACCGGTACCAGCGGGTCCACCGTGACGTCGCCCGCGAACATCGCCGCCGTCCCGAGCCCCGCGGCGTACCCCGGGGTCATCGCCGCGGCGGCGAGGAACGTCCCCATGCCGAGGCCGACCGAGGTGTCGAGGGCACTCGAGACCACGCACGGCAGCCCGGCCGACGCGATGACCGCCCGCGCCGCCGTGATCCCACCGAGCGGCTGTGCCTTCACGACGAGCACGTCGGCGGCGCCGGCCCGGGCGACCGCGAGCGGATCCGTGGCCTTCCGCACGCTCTCGTCCGCGGCGATCCGGACACCGAGGCCCGCGATCCGCGACCGCAGCTCTGCCAGCTCGGGCACGGTCGCAGCCGGCTGTTCGGCGTACTGCAGGTCGAACGGCGCGAGGCGCTCGAGCGCGACCACAGCCTGCTCGACGCTCCACAGGCCGTTCGCGTCGACCCGGACGGCAGCATCCGGCCCCATCACCCGCCGGACCGCCGCGACCCGGGCGACGTCGTCGTCGACGGTCGTGCCGGGCTCGGCGACCTTGACCTTGGCGGTGGTGCAACCCGGGTACCGCGCGAGCAGGTCGGCGACGTCGTCGGGGGCGATCCCCGGGACGGTGGCGTTGACCGGCACTGAGTCGGCGGCGGGCTCGTGGTCGGTCCACCCGAAGTCGATCGCCGCTCGCAGCCAAGCCGCGGCCTCGGCATCGTCGTACTCGACGAACGGCGAGAACTCCGTCCATCCCGAGGGGCCGCGGAGGACGACGGCCTCCCGAGTGGTGATGCCGCGGAACCGCACCCGCATGGGCAGGGCGACCACGTGCGCGTCGGCGAGGAGTTCGGCGAGGTCGGGGAGCACCTCGCCATCCTCCCACCGCACCCAGGGGCCCCGCCGGTTCCTCGGAGGGGACCGCCAGGGCAGGGCACTAGCATGCATCGGTCGGCCCAGGTCGGCGGAGGGACGACCCGGAACGAGGGAGGCTCGGTGGCGGCGGAACCGCAGCAGCGCGCGTCACAGCAGCGCGCATCGCAGCGCACGACCGACCCGGCACGCGCCGGGAAGCCAGCGGTCGCCCGTTCCGTCGGCGCGGTGCCACCCCGCGACTCCGACGAGTTCGCCCGGCTCATGCACCGGAACACGGTCGACGTCCGGCAGACCGGCGAACGCAAGCGTCGCAACCCCGTCGTCGGGAAGATCGCCCTCGGCCTCGCGGTGGTGTCCGCCGCGGTCGACGCCAGCGCCTTCGCCGTGTTCATGGGTGGCGACACGAACTTCGCGTTCGGCATCTGCTTCGTCGTCGTGTTCCTCACCCTCATCGCCGCCGTCCTCGGCTTCGTCGCGGCGGTCGGGTCGTTCGGCCGCTGGTACGGGGCGATCGGTGTCGTCCTGGCCTTCTTCGCGAACCCCGTGATCCTCATCGTGATCATGGTGTTCGTGGCGCCGGAGATCCTCACCGACATGGGCGCCTGACGGAGCGCACCCGCACGGCCTGACCCGGCCCCACCGGCGCTCGGCGGTACGTTGGGGACATGGCTGCTCCCGTCTCCGACCTGTTCGACCCCGACGTCTGGACCGCGGCTCCGATCGCGGCGCAGTTCACGGACATCACGTACCACAAGCACCTCTCGAAGGGCATCGTGCGGGTCGCGTTCGACCGGCCCGAGGTACGGAACGCCTTCCGCCCGCGCACCGTCGACGAGCTGTACCGCGCCCTCGACGACGCACGCCAGGACCCCCGTGTCGGCGTCGTCCTGCTCACCGGCAACGGCCCGAGCCCGAAGGACGGCGGCTGGGCGTTCTGCTCCGGCGGCGACCAGCGCATCCGCGGGCGCAGCGGGTACCAGTACGTCGGTGACGAGGGCGCGCCGCCCGAGGGGGTCGACCCCGCCGCCGCGCAGGCCTCGATGGGTCGGCTGCACATCCTCGAGGTCCAGCGCCTCATCCGCATGATGCCCAAGGTCGTCATCGCCGTCGTCCCCGGGTGGGCGGCCGGCGGTGGGCATTCGCTGCACGCCATCTGCGACCTCACCATCGCCAGCGCCGAGCACGGCAGGTTCAAGCAGACCGACGCCGACGTCGGCTCGTTCGACGGCGGCTACGGCAGCGCCTACTACGCCAAGCAGATCGGCCAGAAGTTCGCCCGTGAGGTCTTCTTCCTGGCTCAGGAGTACTCGGCGCAGCGCGCGTACGAGATGGGGGCGGTGAACGCCGTCGTCCCGCACGAGGACCTGGAGCGCGAGGCGATCCGCTGGGGAGAGATCGTCCTGGGCAAGTCGCCGACGGCCATCCGGATGCTCAAGTACGCCTTCAACGCCGTGGACGACGGCATGGTCGGCCAGCAGGTCTTCGCCGGCGAGGCCACGCGGCTGGCCTACGGCACCGACGAGGCCGTCGAGGGCCGCGACTCGTTCCTCGAGAAGCGCGCCCCCGAGTGGACCGCGTTCCCCTGGCACTACTGATGGCCCGTCCGCTGGTCGCGACCGGTACGTCGGACCCGATGGCCGTGCTGCGCGGCCTGGAGGCAGCGCTCGCCGGCGGCCCCGCCCTGCTCCCCGTCGCCGAGGGGGCTCCGGCGCTGCCGGCGCCGCCACCGGTCGAGGTCAGGCAGCCGGTCGCCCTGGTCGTCGAGACGAGCGGGTCCACCGGCACGGGCAAACGCGTGGCGCTCTCGTCCGAGGCGCTCCTCGCCGGTGCGGCGGCGGCGGACGCGGCCCTCGGCGGGCCTGGCCGGTGGTTGCTCGCGCTGCCGACGCACTACATCGCGGGCCTCAACGTCCTGACCCGCTCGATCACCGCGGGGACCGAGCCCGTCGTCGTGGCGCCGGGGCACTTCGCGGCGGCGGCCTTCGCCGAGGCGGCCGACCGGCTGGTCACCGGACCAGCAGCACCCCGTCGCTACACCTCGCTCGTCCCGGTACAGCTCGCCCGGGTGCTCGACGACCCCGGTGCCACCCGGGCCCTCGCCCGCTTCGACGCCGTGCTCGTCGGCGGCCAGGCGACCCCGGCGCCACTGCGGCAGCGGGCGCTCGACGCCGGGGTGGGGATCGTGACGACGTACGGCGCGAGTGAGACGAGCGGCGGTTGCGTGTACGACGGCGTCCCGTTCGGCACGGTCCGCACGGCACTCGTCGACGGCGAACTGCACCTGGCCGGGCCGATGCTCGCCGAGGGGTACCTGGCCGACGACGCCAGGACGGCGGCCGCCTTCGTCGAGCGGGACGGGCTGCGCTGGTACCGGACCGGTGACGCCGCGGCCGTGTCCGACGGGGTCGTCCGGGTGCTCGGCCGTCTGGACGACGTGGTGATCTCGGGTGGCGAGAAGGTCCATCTCGGTGCGGTCGAGCGGCTGGTGCGCGAGCTGCCCGGGCAGGAGGCCGCGGTCGTCACCCGACGGCCGGCGGGGGCGTGGGGCGAGGTGCCGGTCGTCGTCACCGACCGACCGCTCGACCTCGGCGTCGTCCGCGGGCACGTCGGAGCGGTCCTCGGCCGTGCGGCACGGCCCGTTGAGGTCCTCGTCCTGGACCGGCTCCCGATGCTGGCATCGGGCAAACCCGATCGTCGGACCGTGCAGGCGCTCGCCGATCCGGCGCACCCGTAGCGACTGCGAGTCCGCCGGGGCAAGTCGGCAATAGGATCGGTGGTCGTGGCACGAACGAAGAACACGACGCAGAAGCAGGGCCGATCGGGCAACCCGGCGAAGGCCGCTGCCCCGGCCCGCACGAAGCGCAGGGCGACCGCACGCGACTGGATCGGCGGCGCACGACTGCGCACCCTGACGCTCGGTGTCGTCCCGGTCGTGATGGGCACCGCCGTCGCGTTCGTCGACAGCGGTGAACCGGGCGACTTCGGCGACTGGATGGCGAAGGACGGACACCTCGCCGTCGCGCTGCTCGCACTCGCCGTCGCGCTGTTCCTGCAGATCGGCGTGAACTACAGCAACGACTACTCGGACGGCGTCCGCGGCACGGACCAGTACCGCGTGGGTCCCGCCCGGCTCACCGGCGCGGGACTCGCGAAGCCCCGCACCGTGCTCACCGTCGCGCTGACCTTCTTCGGGTCGGCCGCGGTCGCCGGGCTCGTCATCGTGCTGCTCACCCAGCTGTGGTGGCTGCTGCTCGTCGGGGCTGCCGCCATCGCCGCGGCGTGGTTCTACACCGGCGGCAAGAAGCCGTACGGGTACAACGCCCTCGGCGAGGTCTTCGTCTTCGTCTTCTTCGGTCTGGTCGCCGTGCTCGGAACGCAGTTCGTGCAGATCCGCGAGGTCACGATCAGCGGGTGGGCGGCCGCGGTCGCCGCCGGGTTCTTCGCGTGTGCGGTCCTCATGGTGAACAACATCCGTGACATCGACGAGGACCGCCTCGCCGGCAAGCGCACGCTCGCCGTGGTCGTCGGCCGTCCGGTGGCGCGGGTGCTCTTCGGCCTGTTCCTGCTGCTGCCGTACGTCGTGCTGCTCTGGTTCGTGCTGCTCTACTTCCGCACGGGCTTCACGTACTTCTCGCTGCTGCTGGCGTTGCCGGCACTCGCGATCGGGGTGTCGTCGCGGAAACCGCGCGAGCTCATCACCGCGCTGCAGCTGTCCTCGTTCGCCTCGCTCGCGTTCGGAGTGGTGCTCGGGGTGACGCTGGCCGTCCAGCCGTAGCGACGCTGTCCGTCCACCCGGAGCGGCGCCGGGGCCCAGCCGGACCGGCTCAGTCGGTGTCGGTGTCGCCGCGGGTCTCGTGCCGGTCGGCCTTCGACACCGGGCGGACGACCGGGGTGGTGGCGTCCGAGTCCGCGGCGTCGACGAAGTCGTCCTCGAAGTCCGAGTCGGCGTCCCGCTCCGGCGCGCCGCGGCGGTTCGCCAGGCTCAGGGCGACCTGCGTGCGCAGTCTGGACAGCGCGATGTACGAGACGAGCAGGCCGACCAGGGCGGCGACGATCGTCGCCCAGTACCAGGGCATCGGCGTCAGGAGCAGGAGGAGCACGAGCGCCGCCGCGAAGATGCCGAGCCGGGCCAGGGTGTACAGGAGCCACGCTTTCACACGGTGAGTCTACGGAAGCGCCGATGGGCAGGGGCGTCACAGGGTCCCGACCTAGACTTCACGACATGGTCCGCTTGTGGTTGATCGTCGCTGTCGCCGCCGTCGCCTTCACGGTGTACGCGGCCATCGACTGTGCCACGATGCCCCACCAGCGCGTCCGTTCCCTGCGCCGCGGCGTGTGGGTACTGCTCGTCATCGTCCTGCCCGTGCTCGGCGGGGTCCTGTGGTTCCTGCTCGGTCGCACGCCGGCAGCCGACCCGGGCACATCCGCCCGGTACCGTGGACCCGAAGACGACCCGGACTTCCTCGGCAGCACGCCGCCTCCGGGGGACACCCTGATGGACAAGGACCAGGACGACGCGACCCTCCGAGACCTCGAAGACCAGTTCCACGACCGAGACGACGACGGCCGCACCGATCGCTGACGGTCCGGTCGGTTCCGGCAGTCCCGCGACCGACACCGCCCTGGCACTCCTGCAGGAGCTCGCGCGCGCCGGCGTCACCGACGTCGTGGTCAGCCCGGGCTCACGCTCCCAGGCGCTCGCGCTGGCCGCCGTCGCGCTGGAACGCGCCGGCGGTGTCACGGTCCACGTGCGACTCGACGAGCGCACGGCGGGCTTCTTCGCGCTCGGGCTCGCCGTCGAGACGCACCGACCCGCCGCGGTGGTCACCACCTCGGGCACCGCGGTCGCGAACCTGCACCCCGCCGTGCTCGAGGCCCACCACTCCGGCGTGCCGATGATCGTCCTCAGCGCCGACCGACCCGACGAACTCCGGGGGATCGGCAGCAACCAGACCACGGTGCAGCCCGGGATCTTCGGTCAGGCCGTCGCGTTCGTCCGCGACGTCGAAGCGCCGTCGTCACACGGCATGGACGCCTCGATCCGCGGCACCCTCCGCACCCTCGCCCGGCAGGCGGTCGCAGCAGCAGCCGGACACGCCGGGCAGCCGGGGCCTGCGCAGCTCAACGTCGCGTTCCGCGAACCGCTGTCGGCGGGACTCTCCGACGACCGGGTCGAGGGGGTCCCGGACGACGAGATCGACCTCGGGTTCGCCACCCGCCGGGCGCACACCGGGCTACCGGTCGCCGACCTCGCCCCCGACGACGAACCCGGCACCGTCGTCATCGCCGGACACGACGCCGGCGAGGACGCCGAGCGGATCGCCTGGGAACTCGGGGCACCGCTCCTCGCCGAGGTGTCGAGCGGTGCGCGCTTCGGCCGCAACCTGGTCGTGACGTACCGCGAGCTGCTGCACGACGCGGACTTCGGCGGCGCCGTCCGCCGAGCCGTCGTGCTCGGCCACCCGACCCTCAGCCGAGAGGTCCCCGCGCTCCTGCAGCGCGACGACGTGGAGACGATCGTGGTCCGAGGACCGGCGGCCGACCCGTTCGACCCGGCCCGTGCCTCCCGACCGGACGCCGCGACCACCTTCGCGTCCGACGTCCGCGTGACGGGCCGGACCGGCCCGGAGCACAGGGCGTGGGTCGGCCGCTGGGTCGGTGCGAGCCGCCAGCTGCTCGGCGCCGGTGACGCGGGCCCGGACCTGGACGCGAAGCGCTCGGCCGACCGAGCAGAGCGGAACAGGTTCCTGCGCGACGAGGTCACGCTCCGGCGCCGCCCCGTCGACCGCGCCATGCTCGCCGACGCCGTGTGGGGCGTGACCTGGCCGCACGACCGGCTCGTGCTCGGCGCCTCGCAGATCATCCGCGTCGCGGACGGGCGGGTGCTCGGCAAGAAGCTGCGGGTGCACGCGAGCCGCGGCCTCGCGGGCATCGACGGCACGGTGTCGACCGCGCTCGGCATCGCGGCGGCCCTCGAGCAGTCGTCGGCCTCGGTCGGCACCACGCGCGTGCTCCTCGGCGACCTGACGCTGCTGCACGACCTGGGTGCCTTCGTCACCGGCACCGAGGAACGCACGCACCGGGTGCAGGTCATCGTCGGCAACGACCACGGCGGAGCGATCTTCCGCGGGCTCGAGGTGGCACGCACGACGCCCGAGGCGGACATGCGGCGGATGATGTCCACCCCGCAGCACGTCGACGTCGAGCGCGTCGTCACGGGCCTCGGCTGGGAGTACCGCCGCGCGGAGACCTGGGGCGACCTCGAGCGCGTGCTCACCGACCCGGCCGAACGCGTCGTCATCGAGGTACCCCTGGCCGACTGAGCCGATCGGGGCACCCGGTCCCGGCGTCAGGCCAGCGCGTCCGTGATCGGGCGGAACTTCAGTGCGGTCTCGGCGACCTCGCGGGCCGGGTCCGATCCGGCCACGATCCCCGCCCCGGCCCAGGCGCGGACGGTCCCGTCCTCGTCGATCCGGGCGCTCCGGAGCGCGAGCATCCACTCGCCGTCGCCCGTCGCGCTCATCCAGCCGACCGGCCCGGCGTAGCGCCCGCGATCGACGTCCTCGAGCTCAGCGACGAGCCGGACGGCCACGTCGGTCGGGGTGCCGGCCACCGCCGCCGTCGGGTGCAGGGCGTCGGCCACGTCGAGCGAGGTGGTGTGCGGCGGCAGCGTGGCCTGCACGTCCGTCGCCAGGTGCCACAGGTTCGGCAGCTGCAGCCGGAACGGCTCGGGGTCGGCACGCAGGTCGGTCGCGAGCGGTCGCAGTGCCGCGAGCAGGCTGTCGATCGCGAACGCGTGTTCCTCGACGTCCTTCGTGCTCGCGGCGAGGGCCTCGGCCGCTGCACGGTCGGACTCCTCGTCGGCACCCCGCGCGGCGCTGCCGGCGAGCACCCGGGCGGTCAACCGCGTGCCGTCGGTGCGGGCGAGCGTCTCCGGGGTGGCCCCGACGAGCCCGTCGACGGCGAAGGTCACGCACTGGGGGTAGGTGGTGGCCAGGTCGAGCAGCAGGGCGCGGTGGTCGGCCCCCTCGGGCAGGGTGCCGACGAGGTCCCGTGCCAGGACGACCTTCTGCGCCGTACCGGCGAGGATGCGCCGGACGGCCTCGGCGACGTTCGTGGTGTAGGTGGCCTCGTCGATGCGACCGGCGCGGAGCACGACGGAGACGTGCGGGCCGACGTGGGGGACCGGCACCGAGGTCCGGGTGAAGGCGAGAGGCTCCGCGCCGACCGTGGTGTCGATCGCGGTGAGCCAGGCCTTGCCGCGACGGCGGCCGACGACCACACGGGGGACGATCAGCACGCTCTCGTCGGCGGAGTCGTCGGCGAACGCGAACGAGCCGAACGCGACGAGTCCCGACCCGCGCAGCTGCACCGGGTCGTCGACGGTCGCGGCCTCGACGACGGCGCGCCAGGTCGCCGCCGCGTCCCGCATCCGGTCCGGGCCGGTGAAGGTGAACCGGACGGCCTCGCCGATTCCGACGATGCCGTCGCCGTTCCGGACGAAGGCGAGGGGACGGTCGCGGAGCGTGTGGCGGAGGACGGCGCCCGGGTCGTCGAGGATCCGGGTCGAGACCGTCAGCGGGGGTGCCGCCGTGGTGGTTCGGGTCACGGCTCCGATGCTACGCGCGCTCGGGGACCCGCCTGGTCGCTGCGAGTCCGGTGATCGCTCGGTCCGGACCTCTAGGATGGATCGGGTGAGCAGAGCGGACCTGAACAAGCGGCCGGACGAGGTTGCGGCGATGTTCGACGACGTCGCGGCCAAGTACGACCTCACGAACGACATCCTCTCGGCGGGCAACGCCCCGCTGTGGCGTGTCGCGACCGTCCGTGCCGTCGATCCCCAGCCGGGCGAGAAGATCCTCGACATCGCGGCGGGCACGGGGACGAGTGCCGCTGCCTTCGCCAAGAAGGGTGCCGAG
The DNA here is from genome assembly GCF_015351025.1 of Curtobacterium sp. VKM Ac-1376. Classification (GTDB taxonomy): domain Bacteria; phylum Actinomycetota; class Actinomycetes; order Actinomycetales; family Microbacteriaceae; genus Curtobacterium. Next base: position 157,867 of record NZ_JADKRV010000002.1, read on the forward strand.
GTCACCGCACTCGACCTCTCCGCCGGCATGATCGCCGTCGGCCGCGAGCGCCACCCCGAGATCATCTTCGTCGAGGGTGATGCCGAGCAGCTGCCCTTCGACGACGACACGTTCGACGCCGTCACGATCTCGTTCGGGCTGCGCAACGTCAACGACCCGAAGCAGGCGCTCGCCGAGATGCTCCGCGTCCTGAAGCCCGGCGGCCGCGTCGTCATCTGCGAGTTCTCGACGCCGCCCCGTGCGCTGCTGCGGTTCGGCTACGGCACCTACCTGAAGCGCGTGCTCCCCGGCATCGCGCGGCTCTCGAGCAGCAACCCCGCCGCCTACCGCTACCTGGCCGAGTCGATCGACGCCTGGCCCGACCAGCAGGTGCTGACCCAGTGGCTCCGGGGCGTCGGGTTCTCCCTGGTGGCCTACCGCAACCTGACCGCCGGTATCGTCGCACTGCACCGCGGTCGCAAGCCGGTGGCGGACACGGTGCGCGAGTCCGCGGCCCGCCGTGCGAAGGCGCGACGCGACCACCAGAACACCGGCGAGCAGCCGCGCGTCGACCCGGCCGGCGACTGACCGGTCACCCCCACCCGAAGACGGAGCAGCACTTGAATCCGAGCGTCCCGGTCGCGCGTCGCGCGCCGAGCCTCCGCGCCTCGCTGGGCATCGGCGAGCGGTTGTTCGCCACCCCTGCCGACCGGCGCTTCATCTCCGCCGTGGACGACGGGCTCGAGCTCGTCGAGCAGGGGCTCGAGGACGCCATGCGCTCCACTGACACCCTGGCCGACACGACCAGCCGGTACCTGCTGTCCGCCGGCGGCAAGCGCATCCGCCCGACGTTGACCCTGCTCATCGCGCAGCTCGGTGACGGCGTGACCGACGCCGTGGTCAAGGCCGCCGTCAGCATCGAGACCACGCACCTGGCCTCGCTCTACCACGACGACGTCATGGACGAGGCTCCCGTCCGGCGCGGCGTCCCCGCCGCCCAGATCACCTACGGCAACAACGTCGCGATCCTCACCGGAGACCTGCTCTTCGCCCGCGCCAGCCTCATCACCGCCGACCTCGGTACCGAGGGCATCCGGATGCAGGCGGAGACCTTCCAACGCCTGTGCATGGGCCAGCTGCACGAGACCACCGGCCCGCAGCCCGAGGACGACCCCGTACAGCACTACATCCAGGTGCTCAGTGACAAGACGGGTTCGCTCATCGCGACCGCCGCCCGCGCCGGCGTGATGTTCTCCGGCGCAGACCGTTCCTACCTCGGAGCCGTCGGGACGTTCGGCGAGAAGGTCGGTGTCGCCTTCCAGCTCGTCGACGACGTCATCGACCTGGCCCCGGCCACGGACAAGACCGGCAAGATCGCGGGCAACGACCTGCGCGCCGGCGTCGACACCCTGCCGGTCCTGCAGCTGCGTCGGATGGCCGCGACCGACCCGTCGGCCCACGACCTGGTCGAGCGCATCGAGCGCGACGTCAACGGTGCCCCCGACGAGGCCGTCGGCTCGGCCCCGTACCAGTCCGCGGTCGCCGCACTGCGCGAGCACGAGGCCACCGCGGCGACGCGGGCGGTCGCCGTCACCTGGGCGCGCCAAGCCGTCGACGCCCTCGACCCGCTGCCCGACGGCACCGTGAAACGGGCGCTCACCCGGTTCGCCGAATCCGTCGTCGACCGCAGCCGCTGAACAACCCCTCCCGACACGGCGCGCCCACCGCAGCCGGACGGAAGGCCCCCGGGAACCCCCACCCGAACGAACTGGAGACGATCACAGTGCCCACCCTCCGACTCGCCATCGTCGGCGCCGGCCCGGCTGGCATCTACGCCGCGGACATCCTGCTGCGCGAGGCCCACGGCTACGACGTGTCGATCGACCTGTTCGAGCAGCTCCCCGCACCCTACGGTCTGGTCCGCTACGGCGTCGCCCCGGACCACCCGCGCATCAAGGGCATCATCAACGCCCTGCGCGACGTCCTCGACCGCGGTGTCGTCCGGCTGTTCGGCAACGTCCGCTACGGCGAGGACATCACCCTCGAGGACCTCAAGAAGCACTACAACGCCGTCGTCTTCTCGACGGGTGCGATCAAGGACGCCGACCTCGACGTCCCCGGCGTCGACCTCGACGGCTCGTACGGTGCAGCCGAGTTCGTGAGCTGGTTCGACGGGCACCCGGACGTCCCCCGAACCTGGCCGCTGAACGCCGAGAGCGTCGCCGTGATCGGTGTCGGCAACGTCGCCCTCGACGTCTCCCGCATCCTGGCGAAGCACGCCGAGGACCTGCTGCCGACCGAGATCCCGGCGAACGTCCACGAGGGGCTCAAGGCATCACCCGTCACGGACGTGCACGTCTTCGGGCGCCGCGGCCCCGCGCAGGTGAAGTTCACGCCGCTCGAGCTCCGCGAGCTCGGTGAGATGCGCGACGTCGACATGGTCGTGTACGACGAGGACTTCGACCACGACGAGGCCTCGAAGACCGCCATCGCCACCAACAAGCAGGTCATGGTGATCAACCGCGTGCTCGAGCAGTGGCGCACGCGAGAGGTCGGTCAGGCGAGCCGCCGACTGCACCTGCACTTCTACGCGAAGCCGGTCGAGTTCGTCGGCGACGAGCAGGGCAAGCTGACCGCCATCCGCTACGAGCGCACCCGCCCGAACGGTGAGGGCGGCGTCGAGGGGACCGGCGAGATCCGCGAGATCCCGATCCAGGCCGCCTACCGCGCGGTCGGGTACTTCGGCTCACCGCTGCCCGGCGTCCCGTTCGACGAGCGACACGGGGTGATCCCGAACCACGAGGGCCAGGTCCTCGACGACGACAACCAGCAGATCCCCGGTGTCTACGCAACCGGCTGGATCAAGCGCGGCCCGGTCGGCCTGATCGGACACACGAAGTCCGACGCGATGGAGACCGTCCAGCACATCGTCAACGACCAGGCGAGCTGGTGGACCCCGGAGGATCCGTCCGACGCCGCGATCCCCGCCCTGCTCCGCGAGCGTGGTGTCGAGTACACCGACCTCGAGGGCTGGCACAACCTGGACACCCACGAGCAGGCCCTCGGCGCGCGCGACGGTCGTGAACGCATCAAGGTCGTGCCCCGCGACGAGATGATCGACGTCTCGCTCGGACGCGCCGACGAGCCGACGAGCTGACCGCGATGACCGGCCCGCGCCCCGCCCCGCCCACCGCGGAGCGGGGCGCGTCCGTCATCGGCGCGCGGCTGCAGGGCGTCGACGTCGCGCGCGCGGTCGCGTTGCTCGGCATGATGGCCGCCCACGTCGGCGGCGTCGCGGACCAGCTCGAGTGGACCGATCCGGCCACCTGGTCCGCCGTGGCACACGGTCGTCCGTCCGCCCTGTTCGCGGTGCTCGCCGGCGTCTCGATCGGCCTCACGAGCGGTCGGACCGCTCCGCCGGCGCCACCGACGATCGGACGCGTCCGCGCACGCCTGGCGGTCCGCGCCGCGGTGGTGGTCGCGATCGGGTTCGTCCTGATCGCCCTCGACACCCCGGTGTACGTCATCCTGCCGACCTACGGCGTGCTGTTCCTGCTGGTGGTCCCCGTGCTCCGACTCCGTCCCGCGCCGTTGCTCGGCATCGCGGCCTGCGCCGCGGTGCTGTCGCCGATCGTGGCGACCGCGATCGCTCCCGCCTACGCGGACGCCGGCATGGTCGGCGTGCAGCTCGGCCTGGTGTACCCCGTGGTCACGTTCCTGGCGTACGTCCTGGTCGGACTGGCGGTCGCCCGTTCCGGCCTGGGCCCACGCCGCCGGTTCCCGGACGACGCGCCAGCGGCGTGTGGGCCGTGCCGGTGGGGAGAGGCCCGGGGCCGGCAGGTCGCGCTCCTCGCGTCCGGTGCGCTGGTCGCCGCCGCCGCGTACGTCGTCGGCGCGGTCCTCGCCCCGCTGCCGGACGACGCGGCCCTGGCGTTCCCGGGGGTTCCGTACGCGGGGGCGAGCAGCACGCCCGCCGAAGCCCTCGCCCAGCTGTTCCTGTCGCCGCGCGACCACTCGTCGTCGATCGTCGACGTGATCGGTTCCGCAGGGGTGGCGGTCGCGGTCATCGCACTCTGCACGCTCGTGTTCGACGGTCGCGGCCGGATCGCCGAGCGGATCGCGTTCCCGCTCGCCGCGGTCGGCTCGATGCCGCTGACGATCTACTCGGGGCACCTCGTGGTGATCGCCCTGCTGCCCGCGTACCCGGGGTCGGCCGAGGCGTGGGGGTGGTTCGCCCTCGGCTCGGTGGTCTTCGCGATGCTCTGGCGGCGGTTCCTCGGCCGGGGCCCGCTCGAGCGCGTGGTCGGGGCACTGGCGTCCCTCGTCCCGATGCGCTGAGCGTGCTTGGCGGAGGCGATCCGCGCCTCCCGAACGCCCGGTGCGCTACTGCAGCGCCGCCGTCAGCCGCGCGACGTTGTCGAGCACCTGCGACCGACGCGGCCGGTCGAGCCACGCGTCGAGCGTGAGCTCGAAGCTGTGCTCCTTGTAGGCGTCCTGCACCTCGCGCAGCGCTTCGACGAAGCGGCGCCCGCGCACCATGACGGACACCTCGAGGTTCAGGCTGAACGACCGCATGTCCATGTTGCTCGAGCCGATCACCGACACCTCGTCATCGATCGTGAAGTGCTTCGCGTGCAGGATCGTCGGTGCTCGGTACAGCCAGATCCTGACGCCGGCGCGCAGGAGTTCCTCGTAGTACGAGCGCTGCGCGTGCCACGTCATCGTGTGGTCGCCCATCTCGCCGACGAACAGTTCGACCTCGACCCCGCGCTGGGCCGTCGTGGTGATGGCGTAGAGCATCGAGTCGTCCGGTACGAAGTACGGCGACGTGATCGAGACCTTCCGCTGGGCCGAGTAGAGCAGCGCGTTGAAGAGGCGGAGGTTGTTCTCGCCGTCGAAGCCCGGGCCGGACGGCACCACCTGGCAGTCGAGGGCGTCGCCGCGGTCGGCGCGCTGCACGGGGTCGCTCTCACGCAGGAGCAGCTCGTCGGTCTCGCTGTACCAGTCGGTGACGAACAGGGCGTTGAGTCCGGCGACGACCGGGCCCTCGAACCGGGCGAACAGGTCCTTGTAGACCATGCCCTTCTCGACGTGCGCCTTGATGTCGTACGACGCGTCGATCAGGTTCTGTGACCCGGTGAACGCGACCGAGCCGTCGATGACCATGATCTTCCGGTGGTTGCGCAGGTCGGGGCGCTGGAACTTCCCCTGCAGCGGCAGGAGCGGCAGCATGAGGTGCCACTCGAGGCCGGCGCCGTCCATGAACGCGAGCGTGTCCCGGTAGCCGGGGTAGCCGCGGCTGGCCCAGTGGTCGAGCAGGAACCGGACCGTGACCCCGCGGGCCTGGGCGCGGGCGAGCGCCTCGAAGAACGGGCGCGTCGTGTCGTCGAGGGTCGCGATGTAGAACTCGACGTGCACGAACCGGCGCGACTGGTCGATCGCCCTGGTCATCTCGGCGATGGACCCCTCGGAGTCGGGGTAGAGCTCTGCGGAGTTGCCACCGACCAGGGGCATCGAGCCGAGCTCGCGGTTCAGCTTCGTGATGCTCTCGAGCCACAGCGGCCACGGGTGGTCGCGGCGTACGCGTTCGATGCCCTCGGTCTGCTCGAGGATGTAGGCGTTGATCTCGGTCTGCTTCTCACGGCGTGCGCGCGGCAGCTTCGTCGACCCGATGACCAGGAAGACGATGAACCCGATGTAGGGGATGAGGAAGATGGCGAGCAGCCAGGCGGTCGCGGTCTGCGGCTTCCGGTTGATCGGGACGTAGATGATCGAGAAGACGCGGATCGCCAGGTCCAACAGGACGAGCAGGACGGTGATCGCGACGCTGAGCCAGTGCTCCACGGGGTGCCGGTGTCGGGTGTCGTTCAGGCGCCGCGCGTCAGCGGAAGTTGATGAACTGCAGCGGCACGTCGAACTCTTCACCCTTGAGGAGCTGGATCGTGTTCTGCAGGTCGTCGCGGCTCTTCGAGGAGACGCGGAGCTCGTCGCCCTGGATCTGGCTCTTCACGCTCTTCGCGGCGTTGGCCCGCAGGAAGGCGCCGATCTTCTTCGCGACGTCCTGCTCGATGCCGTTCTTGAACTTCACCTCGATGCGGTACTCCTTGCCCGAGGGGTACGGGTCACCGGCGTCGAGGCTCTTCAGGCTGATGTTGCGCTTGATCGCCTTGCTCTGCAGCACGTCGAGCACGGCCTTCGCCCGCTCTTCGGAGTTCGCCTTGATGAGGACGTCCTCACCGCTGAAGGCGATCGAAGCGTCGGCACCCTTGAAGTCGTACCGCTGCTCGATCTCCTTGGCGGCCTGGTTGAGGGCGTTCTCCGCCTCCATCTTGTCGACCTTGCTCACCACGTCGAAGGAACTGTCTGCCATGCGGGACAGCCTAACGGCGGACTGGGCCCACGTCGCCGGTACCCGGATGCCGCGCCAGCGGCGTCCGGGCCGTGCCGATGGGGGGAGGGCCGGTTCCGGCCGCGTGGAGCGGCTCGTGGTGGTCACGACCACCGTCCCGGATCCGCTATGCTCTTGTGCGCGCCTTCGGTTGGTGATCACACCGGCTGGGTGCGCATGGCAAGTTACCCAAGCGGCCAAAGGGATCTGACTGTAAATCAGCCGGCGTAGCCTTCGGGGGTTCGAATCCCTCACTTGCCACCAGCACCGAGAACGGCCCCGTCCATGCGGACGGGGCCGTTCTCGTCTCCGGACGCGCTTCCTCCCTTTCCGGGAGGATGGTCGCATGGCCGACCTCACCCCGTCCCAGTTCGCCGACCTCGCCGAGTCGATCGCCCGCGACGCAGCGGCCCTGGCCGCACGGCGGCGCGCCGAGGGCGTCGAGGTCGCCGATCGGAAGTCGAGCATCGTCGACGTGGTGACCGCCGCCGACCGGGAGGTCGAGGCCCTCATCCGCGCCCGCATCGCCGAGGCCCGCCCCGACGACGCCTTCCACGGTGAGGAGTCCGGCTCCGCCTCCGGTGCGTCCGGTTTCACGTGGGTGGTCGATCCGATCGACGGCACGGTCAACTACCTGTACGGCAGCGCCGAGTACGGGGTGAGCGTCGGCGTCGTGCGCGGTGCCCCGGACCCGATGACGTGGGAGCCCGTCGCCGGGATCGTCGTCGCCCCCGCCACCGGGACCGTCTTCCGAGCGGCGGCCGGGCAGGGTGCGACGCGCGACGGGGTGCCGCTGTCCGTCGGGTCGCCGGCCTCGCTCGCCGAGACGCTCGTCGCCACCGGTTTCGGGTACACGGCCGACCGCCGTCGGGAGCAGGTCCGCGTGCTCGCTGGCCTGATCGGCGAGGTGCGCGACATCCGCCGCGGGGGAGCAGCGTCGCTGGACTGCTGCGCGGTCGGAGCCGGGGTCGTCGATGCCTACTACGAGCGCGGGATCAACCCGTGGGACATGGCGGGCGGGGCGCTCGTGGCGCAGGAGGCCGGGGCGTCGATCCGGATCTGGGAGGCCGGCGGCACCCGGTCCTTCCTGTTCGCGAGCCCGGCGGTCGCCGACGAACTCGAGGCTCTGGTGCGCGGCCTCGAGACCGACGCGCTCGGCGCCCTCCACGCCTGACGACCCGCCGGCCCCTCGGCCCGGGGTGCCCGACGGACGGGTCAGGACTGGCGACGTGCGGCGACGTTTGCTAGCGTGCTCAGGTCCCGTTATCTGCTCGTTACCATCGAGCGAGCCCTTCCCCGATCAGGATCGCCACCGCACGCATGCCGCATTCCCCTCTGTCGTCCGCTCCCACCGACGGTTCCGTCGACGCCGCCACCCCGGTCGTCCACCTGACCCGACGAGCTCGGATCGAGGCGGAGCGCGCAGCGGCCAAGGGCTCGACCACGCTGTCGGCGCAGACCCCGGCGTCCCCGTCCTTCGACGACGTGGTCGGGCCGGCGACGCCGATGACCCCGGCGGCCCCCGTCTCGCCCGTCGACTTCGCGCCGGCCTCGCCCGCGCGGCCGGCGTCCCGGATCGCCACGCCGCCGGCCCCCACCTCGCCGATCGTCCAGGCCGTTCCGGCCCGTACGTCCGCGCGCGCAGCCGCGGCCGCACCGTCCGTCCCGCAGCGGCGTCGCGTCTCCGGCCAGGTCCCCGCGTCCCGCCGTCGGGCTGCGGGCGCCACACGGGCCGCGGCGGCGACCGCCCCGGTCGACCGCGCGACCCGGCACATCGCCGCGTCCTCTCCCCGGACGATCCCCGCCCCGAAGCAGGGCGCCTCGTTCCGCCGAGCGGCCTCGCGTGTCACCGCCGTCGGCGCACTGCTCTTCGTCGCCGGTCTCGTCGTCTCGACGTCCCTGCCCGCGCAGGCACTGTGGGTGCCCGAGTCCGGTTCCACTGCGGCGCGTTCGAGCGCGGGCGGTGCGACCCAGTCGATGAGCGTCGGTGCCTCGGCAGACGGTTCGACCGCGCGCGACCAGTACACGGTGTCGGACGCCACCCAGTACGCCAACGTCGACTCGTCGAGCTTCACGAACGACCCGACCGGCACCATCCAGTGGCCGTTCCTGACCGGGGTCCCGATCACCTCGGGCTTCGGCGGGCGCCAGGTCGCCGGCTGCTCGTTCTGCTCGACGAACCACATGGGCGTCGACTTCGCTCCCGGCGAGGGCACCCCGATCGGCGTCATCGCCGCCGGCACCGTCATCAAGGTGCAGGCGAACGACGGCGGCTTCGGCAACGACGTCTGGGTGGAGCACGACGTGGACGGCAAGCAGTTCGTCAGTGTCTACGGCCACATGGAGGACAACTCCTTCAAGGTGGTCACCGGCCAGCAGGTCGAGGTGGGCGACGTCCTCGGTCTCGTCGGCAGCACGGGCAACTCCACCGGTCCCCACCTGCACCTCGAGGTGCACGTCGACGGGGTCCCCGTGGACCCCCTCGCGTGGCTCAAGGCCAACGCGAACTAGCGGTCGACGACGCGGCACGCCCGGGCGTCGTCACCGGTTCCGGAGCCGTGTCGGAGTTCTGCTATCCTCGTGTGGTGCCGTTCGCGGCACATCGCCCCGATAGCTCAGTGGTAGAGCACCTCCATGGTAAGGAGGGGGTCGTCAGTTCAATCCTGACTCGGGGCTCCGACCCGGTGCGCGTGTCGCTCCGGATCTCTGGCGGGGTAGCTCAGTTGGTTAGAGCACACGACTCATAATCGTGGGGTCGCGGGTTCAAGTCCCGCCCTCGCTACCGCAAGCCCGGCGATCTCCTCGCCGGGCTTTCGTCGTTCCCGGCACCACTCGGCGGTGCACCGAAGCGCGGGACCCCGGCGTCCCTCCGAGACGCCGCCTCGTGCGTGAGGCGCTCCCTCGTGCGTGAGACGCCGCCTGGTGGGTGAGGCGCCGCCGAACACCGCGGCGTCTCACCGGCACCACGGCGTCCTCCGAACACGACGGCGTCGTGCGAACGCGCTACCGCGTCCGGTGCGATCCCGTGTCGGTACGGACCGCGAGCACCCCGGCCGTGCGGAACGCGCTCTCGATCGCGGCGGTGACCTCCTGCCAGTCCGCTCGACGGCGGTTCGCGCCGATGCTGCCGCCCGACACCGCCGTGACGTGGCCAGCCCGCCGCAGCGTGATCGTGGTGGACGCGCCGTCGACGGTCATCGACAGCTCGTACCGGCGGTACTCCCGCGACGGGTGCGCGAGCGCCCCGAGCAGGATGGTGAGCAGCCGGCTGCCGGCGGTCGCGGTGAGCGTGCCGCCCGTCGACTCGACGTGGTGGCCGGTGCTGCGGAGCGCCGCGCCGGCGACCTCCATCGCGGTGCAGCGGTCGCCCGTGTGCACGGCGAACTCCGTCGCGGTGTCCATCGGCCCTCCCCGTCCCGAACGAACTCGTGCCGTGGCACGCGCCGATTCCCCCGAACCGGACGAGGTCACTCTATCCGATGCATCCTCACGGACGGCAGGCCCCAAGACGGGCGTCGGTACACTGCCGTGGTGTCAGTGAACCCCGAGCTCGTCGGCAGGACGTTCCCGCCGGCCCTGCCCTACCTGGTCGGCCGCGAGAAGGTGCGCGAGTTCTCGCGTGCGGTGTTCGCGACCAACCCCGTCCACCACGACCCCGAGGCCGCGCGTGCCGCCGGCTACGACGACGTGGTCGCTCCGCCGACCTTCGCGGTCGTCGTGCAGGAGGCCACACTCGCGCAGCTCCTCAACGAGCCCGACGCCGGCATCGACTTCTCCCGGGTCGTCCACGGCGAGCAGGCCTTCACCTACGACCGGCCGATCGTCGCCGGTGACGAACTCACCGCCACGTTGACGGTGACCAGCGTGAAGACCCTCGGGGGCAACGCGATGGTCACGGCCCAGAGCATCATGAACGACGCCGCGGGGGAGCACGTCGTCACGGCGACCTCCACCCTCGTGGTCCGAGGAGACGACGCATGACCGCCGCACCCACCACCGCGCTCGAGGTCGGCACCGTCGTCGCCCAGCGTGACGTGCACATCACCCGCGATTCGCTCGTCCGGTACGCCGGTGCCTCCGGGGACTTCAACCCGATCCACTACCGCGACGACGTCGCCGCGACGGTCGGGCTGCCCGGCGTCCTCGCCCACGGCATGCTCACCATGGGCATCGCGGTGCAGCCCGTGTCCGAGTGGCTCGGCGACAGTGGCTGGGTCGCGGGCTACGGCGTCCGTTTCACCCGCCCCGTGGTCGTCGACCCGAAGGACGGTGCCACCGTCGGCATCATCGCGAAGGTCGGCACCGTCGACGACGACGGTCGCCCGGTGCGCATCGACCTCACCGTGACCGCCGCCGGGCAGACCGTGCTCGGCAAGGCGCAGGTCACGGTGGTGTTCCGCTGACCGTGTCGGAGCCGGTGCTCGCCGACCTGACGACGCTCCGCGTCGGTGGTCCGGCAGCCCGGTTGCTCACGGCCACGACGACCGATGAACTCGTCGTCCACGCATCCGAGGCGTTCGACGACCACGAGTGGCTCGTCCTCGGCGGCGGCAGCAACCTGCTGGTCGCCGACCAGGGCTTCGACGGCACGGTCGTGCTGGTCCGCACCACCGGCCTCGACGCGGACCGCGATGCCGACGGCGTCACCGTCCGCGTCGCCGCGGGGGAACCCTGGGATCCCTTCGTCGCCACGACCGTCGCGAACGGCTGGACCGGCCTGGAGGCCCTCAGCGGCATCCCGGGCACCGTCGGTGCGTCTCCGGTGCAGAACATCGGCGCCTACGGGGTCGAGCTCTCCGACGTGCTCACCCGCGTCGAGTTCCTCGATGCGGCCACGGGTGAGCGCGCGTGGGTGCCAGGAGCCGAGCTGGCGCTCGGCTACCGCACGTCGACGCTCAAGCGCGGCCGACGCGGTGTCGTGCTGACGGTCGAGTTCCGGCTCGGTCTGGCAGGGGAGCACGGCGTGCCCGTGCGGTACGCGCAGCTGGCCGGTTCGCTCGGCGTCTCGCTCGGTGCCCTCGTGGCGCCCACCACCGTCCGCGACGAGGTCCTCCGGCTCCGAGCCTCGAAGGGCATGGTGCTGGACGCCGACGACCCCGACACCTGGAGTGCCGGGTCGTTCTTCACGAACCCGATCGTCTCCCAGGCCTTCGCCGAGACCCTGCCCGCCGAGGCTCCCCGCTGGCCGGCCGGCTCCGACGTGAAGCTCAGCGCGGCCTGGCTCATCGAGCACGCCGGTGTCCACCGCGGGTACGCGGTGCCGGGGTCGCGCGCGGCGATCTCGTCGAAGCACACGCTCGCCCTCACCAACCGCGGCGGCGCGACGGCAGCGCAGGTCGCCGAGCTCGCCCGCTTCGTCCAGGTGACCGTCCTGAACCGATTCGGTGTCTCGCTCGTTCCGGAACCCGTCGTGGTCGGGGACCTGGTCGGCTGAAGGGGCGCGCACGACGCCCCACGGGCCTCCCGGAACACCGACGGGCCACCTCGATGAGGTGGCCCGTTCTGCGTGGTCGGGACTAGGAGAAGAACGTCGCCAGGCGCGCGACGCCCTCGGCGATGTCGTCGTCACCCAGGGCGTACGACAGGCGCAGGTACCCGGAGGGACCGAAGGCCTCACCGGGCACCACGGCGACCTCAGCGTGCTCGAGGATCAGGTCGGCGAGCTCGAGCGTCGTGGTCGGCGTGCTACCGGCCCACTCTCGTCCGAGCAGCTCCGTGACGTCCGGGTACACGTAGAAGGCGCCCTGTGGGGTCGGCGTCGTGAAGCCCGGGATCGCGTTGAGGCCGTCGACGATCGACTTCCGGCGGCGGTCGAACGCCTCGCGCATGGCGGTGACGGGTTCCTGCGGGCCGGTCAGCGCGGCGATCGCGGCGCGCTGCGAGACGTTCGAGACGTTCGACGACAGGTGGGACTGCAGGTTCGACGCGGCCTTGACGGCGTCGATCGGCCCGATGAGCCACCCGACGCGCCAGCCGGTCATCGCGTAGGTCTTCGCGACGCCGTTGACCAGGATCGCGGTGTCGGCGAGGGCGGGCACTTCGTGCAGGATGCCGGAGAACCGGACGCCGTCGTACACCAGGTCCTGGTAGATCTCGTCGCTGATCACCCAGATGCCGTGCTCGAGCGCCCACTCGCCGATGGCCCGGGTCTGCTCGGCTGAGTACACGGCGCCGGTCGGGTTCGACGGCGAGCAGAACAGCAGTGCCTTCGTCTTCGGCGTGCGGGCGGCCTCGAGCTGCTCGACCGTGACGAGGTAGTCCTGGTCGCTGCCGGCGAAGACCTCGACGGGCTCGCCGCCGGCCAGCCGGATCGCCTCGGGGTAGGTGGTCCAGTACGGGGCGGGGAGCAGGACCTCGTCACCGGCGTCCACGATGGTCTGGAAGGCCTGGTAGACGGCCTGCTTGCCGCCGTTCGTGACGATGACCTGCGACGGGTCGACGGTGATCCCGGACACCCGTGCGGTCTTCTCGGCGATCGCCCGCTTCAGTTCGGGCAGGCCGGTGGCCGGCGTGTACCGATGGTTCTTCGGGTCCTGCGCGGCCTGGACGGCAGCGTCGACGACGTGCTGTGGCGTCGCGAAGTCGGGCTCGCCCGCGGCGAACGAGATCACCGGTCGTCCTGCGGCCTTGAGCGCCTTCGCCTTCGCATCGACCTTGAGCGTCGCGGACTCCGCGATCGCCGCGATGCGGGTCGCGATGCGCTGCCGATCGGTCGGGGCGGGGGCGAGGGTGTCGACGGACACGGGGGCGGTGGACTCGGGGCCGGGGGCTGCGGTGCTCACGGGTGCCAGCCTATCGGCGCGGCACGCCGTGGCGGGGGCCAAGTGGACACCGTGTGACGGACTCCCGTACACTCGACCACCGGAACACGGAACGGTATCGGGCCGTGTCTCGAAGGGCGGTGGCTCAATTGGTAGAGCAGCGGTCTCCAAAACCGCAGGTTGCAGGTTCGAGTCCTGTCCGCCCTGCAACTCTGGAAGGGTAAAAGTTGGCGAGCAAAGACATGGAGACGACGGCGGACGACGTCGTCGCCAAGGCGAAGCAGGACCGGGCCGAGCGCCGCGGACCCATCGCTGCCATCGTGCTCTTCATCCGCCAGGTGATCGGCGAACTGCGCAAGGTCGTGACGCCGACCCGCAAGGAACTCTTCAGCTACACGGGCGTCGTCCTCGTGTTCGTCGTCGTCATGATGATCCTGGTGTCGATCCTGGACTTCGTGTTCGGACTCGGCGTCGGGTACGTCTTCGGCAACGGGCCCACGGCCTGACCCGGACGTCGGCGGCCGTCCGCGGCCGCCCCGAGGAGTACGGTCGCCCGAGACGGCGTCGATCGTGACGGCGTCGACCAGGACCACGACCGCACGCCACCCCGACCCGAACCACCGAACGGAAAGAACCGACTGTGTCTGACAACTCCCGCGATGACATCGACCTCGCGACGGCTGCCGAGCAGTCCTCCGAGGTCGAGGAGAACCAGGAAGGCGACGTCGAGACCGGCGAGGGACGCTCCGTCGAGTCCGCTGAAGAGCGTGCGATCTCGATCGAGAGCGACGACGACGAGTCGCTCGGCCTCAGCTCGGAGCCCGACGACGGCAGCGTCGACGCCGGCCTCGATGAAGCACTGACCGCCCTGCAGGAAGCCCGCGACCCCGAGGCAGACGCTGTCGTCGACGACGCGCTCGAGATCGACTCCGCCGACGAGGCCGAGGCCGCCGTCGAGGCCGTCGAGGACGAGGAAGAGGTCGAGCTCGAGACCGAGACCGCCGCGGAGGCGAACGAGACGCTCGCCGCCGACGAGGCACTCGACGCCGAGGACGACGAAGACGACGAGCCCGCCGAGGTCGACCCGTACGAGGCCTTCAAGGCCGAGCTGCGGATGAAGCCGGGCAAGTGGTACGTCATCCACTCCTACGCCGGCTTTGAGCGCCGCGTGAAGTCGAACATCGAGAACCGCATGGTCTCGATGTCGATGGAGGACTACATCTACCAGGTCGAGGTCCCGATGGAGGACGTCGTCGAGATCAAGAACGGTCAGCGCAAGCTCGTCACGCGCGTCCGGATCCCCTCGTACGTGCTCGTCCGCATGGACCTCAACGAGGACTCGTGGTCCGTCGTCCGGCACACTCCCGGCGTCACCGGCTTCGTCGGCAACGCCCACAACCCGACCCCGCTCCGTTTCGACGAGGCGTTCGGGATGCTGAAGTCCCTCGTGCAGGTCGCAGAGGCCGCCCCGACCAAGGGTGGCGCGAAGGGCAGTGGGTCGCTGCAGGCACAGCCCGCGGCCGAGGTCGACTTCGAGGTCGGCGAGACGATCACCATCAAGGAAGGCTCGTTCGCGGGTCTGCCGGGTTCGATCTCCGAGATCAAGCCGGAGAGCGGCAAGCTCACCGTCCTCGTCTCGCTGTTCGAGCGCGAGACCCCGGTCGAGCTCAGCTTCGACCAGGTCACCAAGCTGTAGCGCTCAGCGCAGACGAACACAGCCACATCCACTACACTGAACGGGTTTTGGCCCGCACGCCTCGTGCGTGTGGGCCTTCACCGCTGTCCGGAACGGCCGGACCAGCGGGAGAGTGCACGGGTCCCCGTGCGTTCGATTCCAGGAGGAAGACAAGTCATGGCACCGAAGAAGAAGGTCACGGGCCTGATCAAGCTGCAGATCAACGCGGGAGCCGCCAACCCGGCCCCCCCGATCGGTCCGGCGCTCGGTCAGCACGGCGTCAACATCATGGAGTTCTGCAAGGCGTACAACGCGGCGACCGAGTCGCAGCGTGGCAACGTCGTGCCGGTCGAGATCACCGTCTACGAGGACCGTTCGTTCACGTTCGTCCTGAAGACCCCGCCGGCCGCCGAGCTCATCAAGAAGGCTGCTGGTGTGCAGAAGGGGTCATCGACCCCGCACACGGTGAAGGTCGCGAAGATCTCGATGGACCAGGTCCGTCAGATCGCCGAGACCAAGCAGGCCGACCTGAACGCCAACGACATCGAGCAGGCCGCGAAGATCATCGCCGGCACCGCACGCTCGATGGGCATCACGGTCGAGGCCTAAGCACCGATCGGGCTCCGGCCCACCACCAGACACCTTTCCGTGGGAGAGCCTCGCCGGCTCGCCAACCACGTATCTCGCAAGGAGACCACCATGGCGAAGAAGTCCAAGGCCTACCAGGCCGCGGCCGCGAAGATCGAGGCCGACAAGTTCTACACCCCGACCGAGGCAGTCGCCCTGGCCAAGGAGACCGGTTCCTCCAAGACCGACTCCACGGTCGAGGTCGCGCTGAAGCTCGGCGTCGACCCCCGCAAGGCCGACCAGATGGTCCGCGGCACGGTCATCCTGCCGCACGGCACGGGCAAGACCGCCCGCGTCATCGTGTTCGCGACGGGTGCAGCTGCTGAGGCAGCGATCGCTGCCGGCGCTGACGAGGTCGGTGGCGACGAGCTCATCGCGAAGGTCGCCGAGGGCTACACCTCGTTCGACTCCGCCGTCGCGACCCCGGAGCTCATGGGCAAGGTCGGTCGTCTCGGCAAGGTGCTCGGCCCGCGTGGCCTCATGCCGAACCCGAAGACCGGTACCGTGACCCCGAACGTGGCGCAGGCCGTCAACGACATCAAGGGCGGCAAGATCGAGTTCCGCGTCGACAAGCACGCCAACGTGCACTTCGTCGTCGGCAAGGCCTCGTTCACCCCGGAGCAGCTCGACGAGAACATCTCGACCGCGCTCGAGGAGATCAACCGCCTCAAGCCGTCGTCGTCGAAGGGCCGCTACGTCATGAAGGGCGCCGTCTCGACGACCTTCGGTCCCGGCATCCCGCTGGACGTCAACAGCATCTGAGTCGAGTGACTCGTGGAAGGGCCCGCACCGGCGACGGTGCGGGCCCTTCCTGCACGTCGGACGACGGTCCCGATAGCGTGGGGCCGTGCGTACCCTCGTGAACTCGCTCCGGCTCATCGCCCTGATCGCCGTCGTCGTCGCGGTCGTCGCGCAGTGGCTGGAGAGCTCCCGGAGCCCGACGTACTCATTCTGGAACTTCTTCGGCTACTTCACGATCCAGTCGAACCTGATCATCGCCGTGGCACTCGCGGTGACGCTCGTCGCCGGGGCCCGTCGCAAGCGGGCGGAACTCGCCGTCTCGGTGCTCCGTGGTGCCGCGACGGTGTACATCGCGACGACCGGCATCGTCTACAACACCCTGTTGTCGAACGCCGACGTCTCGGCCTCCGTGCCGTGGTCGAACGACATCGTGCACAGGATCATCCCGGTGTACGCCGTCCTGGACTGGCTGCTGTTCTCCGACCGGGCGCGGCTGCTGTTCCGGCACGTGTGGTGGTTCCTGGTCTACCCCGCCGTGTGGGTCGTCGTCGTGCTGGTCCGCGGTGCCACGGACGGCTGGGTGCCGTACCCGTTCCTCGACCCGGCGCAGGGCTACGGCGTCGTGGCGATCTACGTCGTCGGGATCGCCGTGTCGATCGGGTTGCTCGGCGTCCTCGTGGTGGGGATGAGCCGACTCCGCCTGGTGCGGGTCTAGGAGCGGAAGCCGCGCAGCTTGTCGAGCACCAGGTCGGCCAGCTGCACGAGCCCGCGGATCTGCTCGTCGTCGCGGTCCACCCAGCGGCACTCCGGCTCGTCGGCGACCGGGACGAAGCCGTCGTGGCGTTCCCAGACGAACAGGGTGCGGTCGGCGCCGAGGACGTACTGCTGCCACCAGACCTGCCGCAGGTAGTGCCGGGGGATGCTGCGCCAGGCCTTCCCGGTGGTCTTGATCTCGGCGAGCACCACGCGGGACGACCCGTCGACGCCGACGCCGTCCGGGGTGGCGAGGTGCGCACGGTTCGCGGCGGCGTGGAACAGGTGGGCCGAGGGCTGGATGCCGTGCGTGGCGGCCACCCACGCGGCGATCACCGGTTCGCGGTCCTTGCCGTGCTCGGTGAACGCGTTGCCGGAGAACCGGGAGCCGTAGCGCTTGTCGGTGACGACGGCGTCGACGGCGCGCAGTGACGCGAGCCGGGCGACGTCGGTGGCGGTGATGCCCATCGCGCGGGCGCGGAGCCAGGCGACGCGGTCGGACGAGTGCGCGACGATGCGCTCGGTGTGGCCGCGCAGGGCGGTGAAGGCGTCACGAGCAGCCGGGGCCGGCGTACCGGGGGCGGGAAGGGCCTCCGAGCCGGGGTCCAGGTCGCCCCACAGGGTGGGCTGCACGGTCGTCACCCGACGATTGTCCCCCCGACCACCGGCAAGACCGAAACCGACGCGCTCACGCGACCTCGGGGTGTGCGTCAGGAGACCAGCTCGCGCCCCTCGGCGAAGGCGACCAGCTCGTCCACCCCGATGGGGGAGAGCGCGTACCCGATGGCGAGCGCGGCGGCGCCCTGCAGTGCGGCGAGGGACCCGGCACGGGACTGCGCGATGACCAGGTGTTCGGTGGCCAGCGGCATCGAGCGCGCGTACACGACCTCCCGGACGCCGGCGAGCAGGTGCTCTCCGGCCTGTGTGATCGAGCCGCCGAGGACGATCACCGACGGGTTCATCAGCGAGATGCACGTCGCCAGGACCTCGCCGATGTCGCGCCCCGCCTGCCGGACGGCGTAGATGGCGTCGAGGTCGGACCGGTTTACCAGGTCGATCACGTCCGCGCTCGTGTGCACGTCGTGGCCCTTGGCACGGAGTGCGCGGGCGATGGCGGGCCCGGAGGCCACGGCCTCCAGGCAGCCGGTGTTGCCGCAGTGGCACGGGACGTCGCCGGCGCTCGAGACCCGGACGTGGCCGATGTCGCCAGCGGTACCCTGTGCCCCTCGCTGCAGCCGCCCCTCGGAGACGATGCCGGAGCCGATGCCGGTGGCCACCTTCACGAAGAGCAGGTGGTGGACGTCGGGCCACCCGTGCTCCCGCTCGCCGAGTGCCGCGATGTTGACGTCGTTGTCGAGCAGGACGTGTGCCGCGATGTGCTGGTGGAGCCACGACGGGACGTCGAAGCCGTCCCAGCCGGGCATGATCGGGGGGTTCGCGGGGCGTCCGGTGGAGAACTCGACCGGACCGGGGACACCGATGCCGATCGCGATGATGTCCTGCCGGCTGCGACCGACCTCCGCGAGGAGCTCGTCGATGGTCTCGACGAGCCAGGACAGCGTGGGGAGAGGACCTGCGGCGATGTCGATCCGGGCCTCGCGGGTGGCGAGCGGTGTCGCGACCAGGTCGGTGACGGCGACGCGACCGTGCGACGCGCCGAGGTCGGCGGCGATCACGAGCCGGGCGCGCGGCTTCAGGGCCACCTGCGCCGGTGGCCGACCCCCCGTGGAGACCGCGGTGTCGACGGCGCCGACCAGCCCGATGTCGATCAGGGAGTCGAGGCGCACGCCGATGGTGGAGCGTGCGAGTCCTGTCAGGGCGGCGAGCTCGGCCCTGGTGCGCGGCACGCCGTCGCGGAGGATCTGGAAGAGCTCGCTCGTCCCGACCGGAGGCGACGTTGCCGTCCGGTTCAAGTCGACCATGTGGGGAGTGAAGCACACATCGATCGCGCCACGCAACGAAGTCCGTCGAGATTCCTCGGACTTTTGCTTGACCGCCGACAAAAGTGCTCGTAGTGTGACGAACGGTCAGTGACGACCGCACCATCTCGACGAGGAGAACCCCCTGGTGACCCAACCGCTCTCGGTCCAGCTCTACACCGTGCGTGACGCGCTCTCGGCAGACCTGCCCGGCACGCTCCGCCGCATCGCCGACATCGGCTACACGAACGTGGAGGCCTTCGGCTTCGTCGACAACGCCGACGAACTCGCCGCGGCCCTGCGCGACGCCGGCCTCGCCGCTCCGAGCGGTCACGCCCGCCTGCTGGACGCGGGTGAGCAGGACCTCGAGCGCATCTTCCACGCCTCGGTCACGATCGGTCTCGGCACGCTCATCGACCCGCACATCGACGAGGCCCGCTGGACCACCCGCGAGGACGTCGAGGCCATCGCCCGCGAACTCAGCGCCCTCGCACCGCGCGCGGCCGACCACGGGCTCGTCCTGGGCTACCACAACCACGCGTTCGAGTTCTCGAACCGCATCGACGGCGTCAGTGCCTACGAGGTCTTCGCCGACGCGCTGTCCGACGACGTCGTGCTCGAACTCGACACCTACTGGGTGCAGGTCGGCGGCGACGACCCGGTGGCGATCATCGGGAAGTACGGCGACCGCGTCCAGTTCCTGCACGTCAAGGACGGCGACGGCTCACACGACGACAAGCAGCAGGTGGCCGTGGGCAACGGCATCATGCCGATCCGCGAGATCATCGCCGCTGCGCCCGACGCGCTGCACGTCGTCGAGCTCGACGACCACGAGGGTGACGTGTTCCAGGCCGTCGCCGACTCCTACACGTTCCTCGAGGGGGCCCGCGCATGACCGACACCGTTGTGGACGACGAGACCACCAGCACCACCAAGACCGGCCCGGTCGGCGTCGGTGTCATCGGCGCCGGGGTCATCTCCGACCAGTACCTGTCGAACCTCACCGTCTTCCCCGACGTGGTGGTCCGCTTCATCGCCGACATCGACCTGCCCCGTGCCGCAGCGCAGGCCGAGAAGTGGGGCGTCCCCGGATCGGGCACCGTCGAGGAGCTCCTGGCCGACGACGACATCGAGATCGTCGTCAACCTGACGATCCCGGCCGCCCACGTCGAGGTCGCCCTGCAGGCCCTCGCCGCAGGCAAGCACGTGTGGGGCGAGAAGCCCTACGCCCTCGACCGCGAGAGCGCCACGCAGCTCCGCGACGCCGCGGCAGCAGCGGGCAAGACCGTCAGCGTCGCCCCGGACACGTTCCTCGGCGCCGGACTGCAGACCGCGCTCCGCACGATCCGCGAGGGTCGGATCGGGAAGCCCCTCAACGGCCTGACGCTCTTCCAGAGCCCCGGCCCCGAGTCGTGGCACCCGAGCCCCGAGTTCCTCTTCGCGTACGGCGCCGGCCCGCTCTTCGACATCGGCCCGTACTACATCACGACGCTCGTGCAGACGTTCGGTGCGGTGAAGAAGGTCACCGCGACGGCCTCGAAGTCCCGTGCGACGCGCACCATCGGCTCCGGTCCGAAGGCGGGCACCGAGTTCCCGGTCGAGGTCCCGACGAACCACTCCGCGTTGATCGAGTTCGAGGACGGCGGGAGCGCGCAGAGCGTCTTCTCGTTCGAGTCGGACAGGGGTCGCACCGGCTTCGTCGAGATCGCGGGGGAGACCGGCACAGTCGTGTTCCCCGACCCCAACAACTTCGACGGTGACACCGAGCTCTACGCGCTCGGCAGCGAGGAGCCCGAGACGATCCCCGCGGTCGGCTCGACCTACTCGCGCGGCACCGGCGTGGTCGACCTCGCACGCTCGCTGCGTGCGGGCGACGAGAACCGCGTCCCCGGTGCGCTCGCCTTCCACGTCCTCGACGTGATGGTCTCCATCGCCGAGGCCGCAGAACGTGGCGAGGCGGTGCTCGTCGAGAGCACCGTGTCGCCCTCCCAGACCCTCCCCGAGGGTTGGGATCCCGCGGAACACACCCTGGCCTGACCGGTCGCGTGCGTCCCGCACCCACAGCAGCACCACTGCCACCACCACCCGCACCACCCGCACCACCCGCACCACCCGCACCACCCGCACCACCCGCACCACCCGCAAGATCCTTGCCCCATCCCTGCACCATCTCAACGACGAGAAAGTAGAGAGTCATGCGCACTGTCACCCGCGCACTGGCCATCACCGCGGCCGCCGCACTCACCGTGTCCGGCCTCGCAGCCTGCTCCTCCGGATCGTCCGGCGACGCCGGCGACTCCAAGACGCTCACCTACTGGGCGTCCAACCAGGGCACGTCCCTGCAGAACGACAAGGAGGTGCTGACCCCCGTCCTCGAGAAGTTCACGAAGGAGACCGGGATCAAGGTCGACCTCCAGGTCATCGGCTGGAACGACCTGCAGACCAAGATCCAGACCGCCGTCACCTCGGGCCAGGGCCCGGACGTCGTCAACATCGGCAACACCTGGGCGACCTCGCTGCAGGCCACCGGCGCCTTCCAGGAGTTCGGTGACGCCGAGATGAAGGCGATCGGCGGTGCCGACAAGTTCGGCAAGGTCGCGCTCTCCACCGGTGGCGCCCCCGGCGAGACGGTCACGAGCGTCCCGCTCTACGGGCTCGCCTACGGCCTGTACTACAACAAGAAGATGCTCGCGGACGCCGGGATCACCCCGCCCACCACGTGGGAGGACATGGTCGCGGACGCCAAGAAGCTGACCAAGGGTGACACCTACGGGTTCAGCCTCGCCGGCGGTTCGTACACCGAGAACTCGCACTTCGCCTTCATCAACTCGGCGCAGAACGGTGGCGAGTGGTTCGACGAGGACGGCAAGCCGACCTTCACGTCGAAGGCCAACGTCGACGGAATCAAGCGCTACCTCGACCTGATGCAGGACGCCAAGGTCGCGAACCCGTCGAACGCGCAGTACGACAACGCGACGCAGTCCACCACGGACTTCGCGAAGAAGAAGGCCGCGTTCATCCTCAACCAGAACAACGCCAACGCGACCATCGAGTCCCTCGGGATGAAGTCGTCCGAGTACGGCGTCGTCGCCCTGCCCGCACCGACCGGCGGCGAGGAGATCGCCTCGTTCCCGGCCGGTATCAACCTCTCCGTCTTCAAGAACACGAAGAACAAGGAGGGCGCGCTCAAGTTCGTCAAGTACATGACGGACATGGACACGCAGACGACGCTGGACAAGCCGTACTCGGCTCTGCCGGTGCTCGCCGAGGCTGCTGACTCCGTCACCGACGAGCAGACGAAGACGTTCCTCGACATCTACAACAACAAGGCGAAGCCGCTCCCGCTCGTGCCCGCCGAGGACCAGTTCGAGTCCACGGTCGGCAAGGCGATGAACGACATGTTCGCCAAGATCGCGACCGGCTCCAAGGTCTCCGAGGCCGACATCAAGTCGGCCCTGCAGACGGCTCAGGACCAGGTGTCCCAGGCCGCCGGTTGATCCTCCCTGGAGGCCCGGGTCGCGTCCGCCGGACGCGCCCGGGCCTCCGCCCCTGACGTTCCAGGGCCGACCACCCGTCGGCCGTGAGGCTCACGCCCCACGCACCCCGCGCCTCTCCCCACGGCCTCGGCCGCCACGCTGCTCCGCAAGCTCCGCATCGCGTCGGAACCGGGCCGCGTGGGCCCACGCCGCTGCCACGGCCCCCGCGGACCGCACCTGCACGCCCCTCCTGCCGAAAGGCCACCGCCCATGTCCACGACGGTCCTGCCCGACTCGGAGCGCATCGACCTGACGCACACGAAGGGTCCGACGATGTCGGGCCGTCCGCCAGGTCGCAAGCGCAAGACCCACTGGCTGCCCTACGCGCTCGTCGCGCCGGCCATCCTGTTCGAGCTGCTCATCCACATCGTCCCGATGCTCACCGGCATCTGGATCTCGTTCATCCAGCTCACCAAGTACTTCATCGCCAACTGGGGCGCCGCACCCTTCGACGGGTTCAAGAACTACCAGGTCGCGATCGACTTCGACCAGGCGATCGGCCGCGGGGTCCTCAACTCGTTCCTCATCACCTGTGCCTTCACGGTCCTGGTCGTCGGGCTCTCCTGGACCTTCGGCATGGCCGCGGCCGTCGCGCTGCAGAAGCCGTTCGCGGGTCGCGGGCTGTTCCGCACCCTGTTCCTGGTGCCCTACGCGCTGCCGATGTACGCCGGTGTGATCACGTGGAAGTTCATGTTCCAGCGTGACTCCGGAGCGCTCAACCACCTGTTGGTCGATCAACTCGGACTGTTCGGCGGGAACGCCCCGTTCTGGCTCATCGGCAACAACGCCTTCGTCGCGGTCGTCGTCGTGGCGATCTGGAAGACCTGGCCGTTCGCGTTCCTGATGCTCATGGCCGGCCTGCAGTCCGTCCCGAACGACGTCTACGAGGCCGCCTCGGTCGACGGTGCGAAGCCGTTCCGCCAGTGGCGCTCGATCACGCTGCCGATGGTCCGCCCCGTCAACGTGACGCTCGTGCTCGTGATGTTCCTGTGGACGTTCAACGACTTCAACACGCCGTTCGTGCTGTTCGGCTCGACCGCGCAGCCACCCGCCGCGGACCTGCTGAGCTTCCACATCTACAACGCGTCGTTCATCACCTGGAACTTCGGTTCGGGTGCCGCGATGAGCGTCCTGCTCCTCCTCTTCCTGCTCGTCGTCACCGGCATCTACCTCGCCGTGACCAACCGGAGGTCCGTCCGTGCGTGAGACAACTGGCGCCAAGTCCTTCAAGATCATCACCCTGATCGTCCTGACCCTGTTCACGGTCGTTCCCTTGTACGTGATGGTCACCACGGCGATCAAGCCGCTCGGCGACGTGCAGGACAACTTCACGTGGATCCCGACCACCATCACCTTCCAGCCGTTCATCGACATGTGGTCGACGGTGCCGCTCGGCCGGTACTTCATCAACTCGCTCGTGGTGTGCACCGTGGCGACGGTGTTCTCGCTCATCATCGCGACGTTCGCCGCCTACGGTGTCTCGCGCTGGAACTTCAAGGGCAAGAGCACCTTCACCACCGCGGTGCTCTCCACGCAGATGTTCCCCGGCGTGCTGTTCCTGCTCCCGCTGTTCCTCATCTTCACGAACCTCGGCAACACCCTGGGCATCCAGCTCGTCGGGTCGTGGCTCGGCCTGATCATCACCTACCTGACGTTCACGCTGCCGTTCTCGATCTGGATGCTCGCGGGCTACTTCGAGACGATCCCGCGCGAGCTCGACGAGGCCGCCATGGTGGACGGTTCGGGCCCGATGGGTGCGCTGTTCCGCGTCATCCTGCCGTCGGCCCGTCCGGGCATGGTGGCGGTCGGGATCTACTCGTTCATGACGGCCTGGGGTGAGGTCCTCTTCGCCTCGGTCATGACGAACGGTCTCGGCTCGACACTGGCGGTCGGTCTGCAGCAGTACTCGACGCAGACGAACGTGTACTGGAACCAGATCATGGCGGCGAGCCTCGTGGTCAGCATCCCGGTCGTGATCGCGTTCCTCGTGGTCCAGCGCCAGTTCGTCGCCGGTCTGACCGCCGGTGCGGTGAAGTAGGCGACAGCCCTTCCACAAGACACCGGTGTTCGTGCTCGACACCCCCGCAGGACGCGGTGCCAGCGCGAACACCGGTGTTCTGCCGTCCCCCCCCCCCGACCACGCGACGATCCGACAGGATGCGACCATGACCGAGACCCGCGGGCGGCAGCTGCTGCCCGGACAGACCAGCCGCGTGCACGTGTACGACGTCGAGACCCGCACCTCGCGGCTC
Source organism: Curtobacterium sp. VKM Ac-1376 (assembly GCF_015351025.1). Lineage (GTDB taxonomy): Bacteria > Actinomycetota > Actinomycetes > Actinomycetales > Microbacteriaceae > Curtobacterium. The sequence continues at coordinate 182,498 of NZ_JADKRV010000002.1, forward strand.
GTCTTCGAGTCCGACTCGGTGCTCGTCGAAGCACCGAACGTCCTCGACGCCGGCACCCTCGTGCTCAACGGGAACGGCGACCTCTGGCTGCTCCGGTTGCCGTCGTCCGACAGCGGTACCGTGCTCGACGAGACCGCACTCGTCCCCGTGCCGATGGACGGCGTCGACGAGATCAACAACGACCACGTGCTCGATCCCTCGGGGTCCTCGATCGTGGTGAGCGCCCGGGACGGTGAGCTCTACCGGGTCCCGCTGCCCGACGGCGGCCCGACGACCCGGATCACCGACGTCGCCGCTGCGCTGCCGGTCCGGCGCAAGTTCTACCTGCACGGCATCGCCCCGGACGGCAGCGCCCTCGCGGCCATCGTCGGCGACCTGTCCGACGAGGGCGTGTGGACCACCGACGTCGCCCTCGTCGACCCGGAGACCGGTGCGCCCACCTTCGTCACACGCGACGAACACCCCGACGACGGCTGCACGTTCAGCCCGTCGGGCGGGATCCTGCTCTGGAACACAGAGCGCTTCACCCCGGGCACCGCGCAGCTGGCCGTGCTCTGGCCGGGGCACGACAGCCCGGTCCGCCTGACCGACGACGACCGCGTGAACTGGTTCCCGCACCTCTCCCCGGACGCTTCGCACCTGCTGTACCTGTCGTACGAGCCCGGCGTGCAGGGCCACCCGGCCGACCACCGCGTCGAGCTCCGGCTCATGCCGGGTTCGCTCGTGCGGGGCGCCCGGATCGCCGTGGTGCCGGAGACCCTCGTCGCGCTCCGCGGCGGGCAGGGGACGGTCAACGTGCCGCCGTGGGCGCCGGACTCGACCTGGTTCGCGTACTGCGACTACCCGGTGGCCTGAGCCGCGGCACCGGACGCGAGCAGGCCGGGAGGCACGGTGCGCTGCGGATGCGCGCCGTGCCTCCCGGCCTGTGCAGTGCGGACGCTAGTGGGCCTCGCGCACCTGCCCCTGCTTGATGTGGAGGCGGCGCTCCGCCCGCTTCGCCACCCACGAGTCGTGCGTGACGATCACGACCGTCAGGCCGCGCTCCTTCCACTGCTTCTCGATGAGGCCCATGATCTCGTCACGGGTCGCCTCGTCGAGTGCGCCCGTCGGTTCGTCGGCGAGCAGGACGCTCGGGTTCTTCACCAGCGCTCGAGCGATGGCGACGCGCTGCTGCTGCCCACCGGACAGCTCCGTCGGCAGGTGGTCGAGCCGCTCGCCCAGCCCGACCTCGCGGAGCGCCGCCGTCGCCCGCTCACGGACCTCGCTGCGTGACCGGTTCGCGAGCGACCCGGCGAACGCCGTCTCGACGTTCTCGAGCGCCGTCAGGGTCGGGATCAGGTTGAAGCTCTGGAACACGAACCCGATCTCGGTCGCCCGCAGGTCGGTCAGTGCACGGTCGCCGAGCTTCGCCACGTCGCGGTCGCCGCCGAGGTGGATCGACCCAGCGGTCGGCCGGTCCAGCGCGCCGAGCATCTGCAGCAGCGTCGACTTGCCGCCGCCGGTCGGCCCCTGGATCGCGACGAGCTGCCCCTGCGGGATCGTCAGGTCGACGTTCGTCAGGGCGGTCACGGTGCGGTTCTTCTGCTTGTACGTCTTGCTGACGTTCGTCAGCCGGTACATCGGACTGGAGGCGCGGTTCGCCTCCGCCGCGTCGGCTGCGGTGTCGGTGCTGGTCACGGTGGTTCCTCCTGGTCGCGTGGTGGGGTTCGCATCGGTGGTCGGGACGGCGCCCGTGGCCGGTCCGGGCATCAGGCGACGCTCCGCAGTGCCTCGGCCGGACGGAGCCGGCTCGCACGCCAGCCACCGAGCGCGCCCGCGAGCAGACCGCCGAGGATCGCCAGGCCGATCGCCAGCAGGATCACCTCGACCGTGACCGGGGCGTGCAGGACGACGTCGGTCGTCGACGCTGTGCTCGCGCCGCCGCCACCGCCGAACCCGCCGGCCGGGGCGCCGCCGCCCGCGCCGCTGCCCGCCGCTGCGGTCGCCGCGCCGCCGGGCATGCCGCCGCCTGCCCCGCCGCCCGCGCCGCCGCCACCGGCGGTCGTGCTCGAGGCGCTCGCCGAGATCGTCGGGCTGATGATGTTCACCACGAGGATGCCGATCAGGCCGGCCGCGGCGCCGAGGACACCGCCGATCAGGCCCTGGACCAGGGACTCACCGGCGACCTGCCGGGTGATCCGGCCGTTCGACCAGCCGATCGCCTTCAGCGTGCCGAATTCGCGGGTGCGTCGGGTGACGCCGGAGATCGTGAACAGGATCGCGATGAGGAAGGCCGCTGCCAGGACCACGATCGACAGCCACTTGCCGAGGTTGGAGACCAGGCTCGACGCGGTGCTCAGGGAGCCGGACACGCTGGAGGCCAGGTCCGCCTCGGTGGAGACGGTCGCCGTGGTGAGTTGCTTCTGCAGCGTGGTCTTGATCGTGCTGACGTCCGACGACGACTCGGCGGACACGTAGATCGAGGTGACCTTGCCGTCGAGGTCGGCCAGCGCCTGTGCGGTGTCGAGCGGGATGTAGGTGTTCGAGCCCGTCGTCGAGGACGACCCGGTCGAGCTGACGATGCCGATCACGGTGAAGTCCGAGCCACCGATGTCGATCGTGTCGCCGACCGCCTTGGACTCGCTCTTCGCGTAGGACGCGTCGAGCACGACGACGTCCTTGCCGGCGTCCTTCGACGTGAACGAGCGCCCCTTCGTGAGCTCGGTGCTGGTCAGCGGACCGACGGCGTCACCGGACACCGGGATACCGGTGACGGTGAACGAGTCGACGCTGAACGAGCCACCGCCGAAGCCGCCGCCGCCGCCACCGCTCGGCGGACCCTGCTGCGTCGTGCTGCTGTCGCTGCTGCTGTCGTCGGTGGACTGCTGCTGGACCTGGCCGGAGAACGTGCTGTTCTCGAGGGTCAGCACGCCCGTCGCCGCGGAGACCCCGTCGGTGCTCGTGATCGTCGACAGGTTCGACGCGTTCAGCGTGCTCGTGCCGCGCGAGACCGCGAGCCTCGACTGGGAGAGGTCCGTCGAGCCGCTGTCGTCGCTGCTGCTGTCGCCCTGGCTGCCGAAGTCGAAGCTCGGACGTCCTCCGCTCGCCGACTGGGTCGCGGTCTTCGTCACCGTGATGTCGGTGCCGACGCCGTAGACGGACTGCAGCACGCTCTTCTGGGCCGCCTGCACGCCGCCCGAGATCGAGGACACGATCACCACGAGGGCGATGGCCAGGGCCATGCCGATCGCGATGATGACGGTCTGCTTCTTGCGGTTGGTGAGCTCGCGCCTGAGGTAGGTCAGGAACATGGTTCTCCTCGGTGGTGGCCGGCGGGGATCACCGGCCGCGCAGAGCACGCGGCGGGGCCGACGAGGAGAACCTATGGAGCGTTGTTGTGGTGCACACTGCCACTTCCGATGAACTGTCTAAGGGGCGCACAGTCGGAACGAACCTCGGGAAGACCGCGCGCTCCGAGCAGGGGAGTACACAGATCGGCCAGGGGCTGCCCACAGATCGCTCATAGGAAACTCTCGATACTCGAAGACGTGACCATCTCCCAGCCTGCAGCAGCCCCGCGCCTCACGCGTGCCGACGGAACCCCGTTGCGCATCCTCGTCGTCGACGACGAAGCCAGCCTCACCGACCTCCTGTCCATGGCGCTCCGGTACGAGGGCTGGGACGTGAAGAGCGCGAACGGCGGGCAGGACGCCCTGACCACGGCGCGGGAGTTCAAGCCCGACGCCATGGTGCTCGACGTGATGATGCCGGACCTCGACGGCCTGCAGGTGCTGAGCCGGCTCCGGCAGAACAACGACGACACCCCGGTGCTGTTCCTCACCGCGAAGGACAGCGTCGAGGACCGCGTCACCGGCCTCACCGCCGGCGGCGACGACTACGTCACGAAGCCGTTCTCGCTCGAGGAAGTCGTGGCGCGCCTCCGTGGGCTCATCCGCCGCTCGCAGATCTCGATCTCGGAGGCCGGGGACTCTCGCATCGTCGTGGGCGACCTGGTGCTCGACGAGGAGTCCTACGAGGTCACCCGTGCCGGACGCTCCATCGAGCTGACCGCCACCGAGTTCGAGTTGCTCCGGTTCCTCATGCGCAACCCCCGACGTGTGCTGTCGAAGGCGCAGATCCTCGATCGCGTGTGGTCGTACGACTTCGGCGGCAAGTCGTCGGTGGTCGAGATCTACATCTCCTACCTGCGCAAGAAGATCGACGCGGGCGAGACCCCGATGATCCACACGGTGCGCGGCGTCGGGTACGTCATCAAGCCGACCTCGTGACCCTGCGGCGTCGGCTCGTCCTGAGCATCGTCGCCCTCGTCGTGGCCGTCAGCGCGGTGATCGGGGCGGCGAGCATCGTCGCCCTCGCGTCGATCCAGACCGACGCGATCGACAAGCAGATCACGAGCGCCACCCACCGAGCGCAGCGGTACCTGCAGGAGAACGAGTCGGGGCAACCCGGCATCGACCTGTCCCGTCCGTCCGGGCAGGCGGCCGGGACCCTGACCGCGTACTTCGTCGACGGCCAGGTCGTGATCGCGAGCATCCTGGACGAGTACGGACGTCCGAGCGGCATCACCCAGTCGAGCGCGCAGGCCCTCGGCACCGTGCGCGTCGGCGCTGAGCCGGCCACGGTCGACGTCGGGGCCGACATCGGTCGGTACCGGGTCGCGGCCGTCACCGTCGGACCCGCTGTCCTGGTCGTCGGCCTGCCGATGGCGCCCGTGGACGACAGCGTGTGGAAGCTGTTCGGCGTCGTGATGACCGTCGTCGCCGCGGCGCTGCTGGCAGGTTCGATCGTCGCCGCGGTCGTCGTCCGGAGATCCCTCCGCCCGCTCGAGCGCGTCGCCGAGACCGCTTCGACCGTCGCCCGGATGCCCCTCGACCGCAGCGACGCCCTCGACGGTGTCCGGGTCCCCGACACCGATCCCCGCACCGAGGTCGGCCGGGTCGGCAGCGCGTTCAACCGGATGCTCGGGCACATCAGCGGCGCCATGCAGGCCCGGGAGCGCTCGGAGCAGAAGGTCCGGCAGTTCGTCGCGGATGCCTCGCACGAGCTCCGCACCCCGCTCGCCTCGGTCCGCGGGTACGCCGAGCTCACCCGACGGATGGGCGGCGACCTGCCGAAGGACGTCGTGTACGCGATGAGCCGCATCGAGTCGGAGTCCATCCGGATGACCTCGATGGTCGAGGACCTGCTGCTCCTCGCCCGCCTCGACGAGGGCCGGGAGATCCAGTTCGACGAGGTCGACCTCACCGGCCTGGTGCTGGACGCCGTGAACGACGCGCACGCGGCGTCGCCCGGCCACGTCATCGAGGTCGACGTCCCGCCGGAACCCGTCTCCGTCGTCGGGGACGCCGCGCGCCTGCACCAGGTCATCGTGAACCTCGTCACGAACGCCAGGACCCACACGCCCGAGGGCACGCGCATCACGGTGGGCATCGCCTCGGCCGCCGGCGGAGTGGACCTGACCGTGCGGGACACGGGCCAGGGCATCGACCCCGAGTTCCTGCCGAAGCTGTTCGAACGCTTCGCCCGTGCCGACAGCTCGCGCTCCCGCACCGTCGGGTCGACCGGGCTCGGGCTCGCGATCGTGGATGCGGTCGTCCAGGCACACGGCGGCAGCGTCGAGGTGACGAGCGAGCCGGGGGACACCGTGTTCACGGTGCACCTGCCGCTCGACCCGGCACGGGCTGCCGCGTCCGCGTCTGCGGCCCCCGGGGGATCCGACGGGCCCGCGGAGTCCGCGGACTGGTCCGCGACGCCGGCTGCGGTGGACGGCACGCACTAGCGGACGGGAGGCGCGGGGCGGGCCCGCACCGCGCCTCCCGTCCGTGTTTGGTCTCGTCCGCGACGTCTGGTACAGTTCTCGAAGCCAAAGACCGCCGGATGTCGTGCTGCTTGCAACGTGTTTGTGAACATCGTGACCGAAGGTCCTCATCCGTGAGGCATCCCGCGCAGGTGTTCCGAACCACTCCTTCCGTTCGCGGGGGAGCAGCTCCGAGCCTCTGCGCCGGAGCTTTTTTCGTGTGTGGGCCTGGGGCTGCCGGCAAGAACCCCAAGGAGAACCATGGCGAACAAGGAAGCTGCGGTCGCCGAGCTCACGGAGTCCTTCCGTAGCTCGAACGCCGTTCTGCTCACCGAGTACCGCGGTCTCACGGTCGCGCAGCTCAAGGAGCTCCGCAACTCGATCCGTGAGCACGCCACGTACGCCGTGGTGAAGAACACGCTGACCAAGATCGCGGCGAACAACGCCGGCATCTCGTCGTTCGACGACGAGCTCGCCGGTCCGTCCGCTCTCGCCTTCGTCCACGGTGACACCGTCGCCGTCGCGAAGTCGCTGCGTGCATTCGCCAAGGCGAACCCCGAGCTCGTGGTGAAGGGCGGTTACTTCGACGGTAACCCGCTCACCGCGACCGAGGTGGACAAGCTCGCCGACCTCGAGTCCCGCGAAGTGCTGCTCGGCAAGCTCGCCGGCGCCTTCAAGGCCTCGCTGTTCGGTGCTGCGTACCTGTTCAACGCACCCCTCTCGCAGGCCGTCCGCACCGTGGACGCCCTTCGCGAGAAGCAGGAGTCCGCGGCCTGACCAGGCACGCGTTCCACACCCACACCACGCATCAGTAAGTAGTAGGAGAAAATCATGGCGAAGCTTTCGCAGGACGAGCTCATCGAGGCCTTCAAGGAGCTCACGCTCATCGAGCTCTCGGACTTCGTGAAGAAGTTCGAAGAGGTCTTCGAGGTCACCGCTGCTGCCCCCGTCGCGGTCGCCGCGGCCGGTGGCGCTGCTGCCCCCGCCGAGGAGGTCGAGGAGAAGACCGAGTTCGACGTCGTGCTCAAGTCGGCCGGTGACAAGAAGATCCAGGTCATCAAGGAGGTCCGTAGCCTCACGTCGCTCGGCCTGGGCGAGGCCAAGGCGCTCGTCGAGACCGCCGACGCCAAGGTCCTCGAGGGTGTCAACAAGGAGACCGCCGACAAGGCCAAGGAGGCCCTCGAGGCCGCCGGCGCCACGATCGAGCTCGCGTAGTCTCGACCGTTTCGGTCACGAAGGCCGCTGCCCCTCGGGGTGGCGGCCTTCGTCGCGTGCGGGGCGTGTGTGCGGGCGGCGGGCGCGCGGGTGCGGGTTGCTTTCGTGGAAGCGACACTTTGCCGCCGAAGGTTCACGGGGAACTGTCGCCTTCACGGCATCGCCTGACCTCGCTTGACGAGATCTGTCGCTTTCGCAGTGCACACGGCTCGGGCCTGGAGGGGCGGCCGCTTTCCACAGATCGACTCCCGGTGTCGAAACTGATCGCCCCGAGCGACAGAGTGCTGTCGTGCACCCCGCCCTCGCGGTCGATCTCCTCGCCACTCGGAATTTCGGCCGGGGTGGGCGGCGGGCGGGTCAGCGCAGGGTGCTGTGGCGGCGGCCGTAGGCGAGGTAGAGCAGGGCGCCGGCCACCATCCAGATGCCGAACGCGATCCAGGTGGTGACGCCGAGGAACACCGCGAGGAGCACGCAGCTGAGGGCGCCGAGGACCGGGACGACGGGGAACAGCGGGACGCGGTACGAGCGCTCGAGGTCGGGCTTCGAGCGGCGGAGCACGATGACGGACACGTTCACCAGGGCGAAGGCCACCAGGGTGCCGATGCTCGTGGCGTCCGCGAGTTCCCCGAGGGGCACGAGCGCGGCGACGATCGTCACCGCGATCCCGATGATGAGCGTGTTCGCGATGGGGGTCCCGGTGCGGCGGGACACCCGGCCGAACACCTTCGGCACCAGGCCGTCGCGGGACATCGTGAGCAGGATGCGGGTCTGGCCGTACAGGACGGTGAGCACGACACTCGCGATCGCGACGACGGCTCCGATCGAGAACACCAGGGCGACGAGGGGCTGCCCGGTGACGTCCACGACGATGCGGACGAGCGAGGCCTCGGACGACGAGAACGCGGTCCAGGAACGCGCACCGATGGCGGCGATCGCGACCAGGATGTACAGCGTCGTGATGAGCACGATGGACCAGATGATCGCGCGGGGCAGGTCGCGGCGGGGGTTCTTCGCCTCTTCACCGGCGGTCGACGCAGCGTCGAACCCGATGTACGAGAAGAACAGTCTCGACGCAGCGGCGGTGACCCCGGCGGCACCCATCGGGGCCAGCGGCTCGAAGTTCTGCGCCCGGAACGCCGTGAACGCCACGACGACGAAGAAGACGAGCAGGGCGATCTTCACGATCACCATGACGGTGTTGACCCAGGCGCTCTCGCGGGCACCCGGAAGCAGGACGACGGTCGCGAGCAGGACGAGGACCGCGGCGGGCAGGTTGACCACGCCGCCGTCACCCGGGGGAGCGGACAGCGCGGTGGGCAGGTGCAGCCCGAACACGCGCAGGGTCTCGTCGACGTACTCGCTCGCGCCCACGGCCACGGCGGCCACCGAGACGGCGTACTCGAGCACGAGGCACCACCCGCAGATCCAGGCGATGCCCTCGCCCATCGTGGCGTAGGTGTAGGAGTAGCTCGACCCGGAGGTCGGGACGGCGCCGGCCATCTCGGCGTACGACAGCGCCGACAGCAGCGCCGCGATGCCCGCGAGGACGAACGAGATCCACACCGCCGGTCCAGCGAGCGGCACGGCGGTCCCGAGCACCACGAGGATGCCGGTGCCGAGCGTCGCGCCGACGCTGATCATCGTCAGGTGCCAGACGCCGAGCGAGCGGCGGAGCGGTGCCCCGTTCACGCCGACGGCTGCCTCGGCCTGCAGCTGCTCGATCGGCTTGCGGCGGGCGAGCTGTGCCCGCAGGGACGTGGGACGGGACGGCGCGGACGACATGGGACCTCGGTGGTGCGGGGACGGGGACGGCACATGCTCGCACGCCCCCTGAACGGGGTCAAATGCCACCGGGGGCAGCGCCGGTACCTTGTCCACAGCCGGACGCCGATGCCCGCCGACGGGGATACGGTTGCTCCATGAGCATGGGACCCAGCGGCCGGGGTGGTGGCCCGCGCGGCAGTGGGCGCATCTCGAGCGGCGACTTCCGCGCGCAGAAGGCCGCCAACGCCGAGGCGCCGAAGATCCCGCACCTGGTTCGACGCATCGCCGCGCTGTTCGAGCCGCACCGCCGGGCGATCGTCCTGACGGTCGTGCTCGTCCTGATCGGTGCGGCCGTCTCGGTCGTGCCGCCGCTGCTCACCCAGCAGGCGTTCGACCGCGGGCTGTTCCCGCCGTCCGGCCGACCCGACGTGCCGGTGCTGGTCGAGCTCGTGACGGCGATGGTCCTGCTGTGGATCGCGAGCGCCGGCGTCGGCGTCTGGCAGACCTACCTGACCGCGACGGTGGGCAACAAGGTCATGGGCGCGATGCGGATGCGCCTGTTCGCGCACCTGCAGCAGATGGAGCTCGCGTTCTTCACCCGCACGAAGACGGGCGTCATCCAGTCCCGGCTGCAGAACGACGTCGGTGGCGTCGCGAGCGTGCTGAACAACACGATCTCGTCGGTCCTCGGCAACACCGTGACCGTGATCGCGGCCGTGGTCGCGATGCTGCTGCTGAGCTGGCAGATGACCCTGGTCGCGGTGGTGCTGCTGCCGTTGCTCGTCATCGCGCAGCGCCGGGTGGGGCAGGTCCGCGCCCGGATCGCGGGGCAGACGCAGGAGTCGCTGTCGGACATGACGGCGATCACGCAGGAGGCGCTGAGTGTCTCGGGCATCCTGCTCGCGAAGAGCTTCAACCAGCAGGCGAGCGAGACCCGTCGCTACGGTGACGAGAACCGCAACCAGATCACGCTGCAGGTCCGGCAGCAGATGTCCGGGCAGTGGTTCTTCGCGATCGTGCAGATCTTCCTGTCGATCATCCCGGCGATCATCTACGTCGTCGCCGCGTACCTGATCATCGGCGACGTCCCGATCACGGCCGGCACGATCGTCGCGTTCACGACGGTGCAGTCGCGCCTGCTGTTCCCGACCGTCGGGCTGCTCCGGGTGGTGCTCGACCTGCAGACCTCCGGCGCGCTGTTCGCCCGCATCTTCGAGTACTTCGACCTGAAGCCCGCGATCACGGACTCGCCAACCGCACAGCCCGTCGACGAGACGAAGGTCGGCCACGTCGCCTTCGAGGACGTCGTCTTCACCTACCCCGACGGCGAAGCCGACAAGCCGACGTTGCGTGGAGTGTCGTTCGAGCTCCGACCCGGGCAGTTCGCGGCGTTCGTCGGTCCCTCCGGTGCCGGCAAGACGACGGTGTCCTACCTGGTGCCGCGGCTGTACGAGGCGACCGAGGGGTCGGTGCGGTTCGCGGGGCAGGACGTCCGCGACCTGGCGCACGAGGACCTCATGCGGCACATCGGCATCGTCAGCCAGGAGACGTACCTGTTCCACGCCACCATCGGCGAGAACCTGCGGTACGCCAAACCCGGTGCCTCGGACGACGAGCTCGAGCGGGCGGCCAGGGCGGCGAACATCCACGACACGATCGCGTCGTTCCCGGACGGCTACGCCACCGTGGTGGGGGAGCGGGGCTACCGGCTGTCCGGCGGTGAGAAACAGCGCATCGCCATCGCCCGCGTGCTGCTCAAGGACCCGCCGGTGCTCGTCCTCGACGAGGCCACGAGCGCGCTCGACTCGATCTCCGAGCACGTCGTGCAGACCGCGCTCGATGCCGCCGCGGCGGGCCGTACGACCATCTCGATCGCGCACCGTCTGTCGACGATCCGCGACGCGGACGTCATCTTCGTCCTCGACCACGGCCGGATCGTCGAGCAGGGCACGCACGACGAGCTCCTGGCGCTCGACGGCACCTACGCGCAGCTGCACCGGCAGCAGAACACGTCGGCGGACGCCGTCCGCCCCTGACGCCGTCCGTCCCGCGGTCCACCTGACCGGGTGACGGACGGGAGGCCCCTGCCCGCCCGCCACGGGCCTCCCGTCCGCCGCGCAGCGCGACCAGGGCGCGCTGTCCGCGCACGACACATCCCAGCGGGCCGGCGGGGCAGCGTCCTAGACTCTCGCCGTGCGTTACGCGAACTCCGTGGTCGACCTCGTCGGCGACACACCGCTCGTCAAGCTCAACCGGGTCACCGACGGGGTGCGGGCGACCATCCTGGTGAAGGTCGAGTACCTGAACCCCGGTGGGTCGTCCAAGGACCGCATCGCCACGCGGATCCTGGACGCGGCCGAGGCGTCTGGTGACCTGCGACCAGGCGGCACCATCGTCGAACCGACGTCCGGCAACACCGGGGTCGGCCTCGCACTCGTCGCGCAGCAGCGCGGCTACCGGTGCGTCTTCGTCCTGCCGGACAAGGTCGGCGAGGACAAGCGGAACGTCCTCACTGCCTACGGCGCCGAGATCGTCGTCACCCCGACCGCCGTCGCGCCGGAGCACCCGGAGTCGTACTACTCCGTGTCGGACCGGCTCGTCCGGGAGATCCCGGGCGCCTACAAGCCGAACCAGTACGCGAACCCGAACGGTCCCCGCAGCCACTACGAGACCACCGGTCCGGAGATCTGGCGCGACACCGAGGGGCAGATCACCCACTTCGTCGCCGGTGTCGGCACGGGCGGCACCATCTCGGGTACCGGCCGGTTCCTCAAGGAAGTCTCCGACGCTCGCGTACGCATCGTCGGCGCCGACCCCGAGGGCTCCGTGTACTCCGGTGGCACCGGCCGTCCCTACCTGGTCGAGGGCGTCGGCGAGGACTTCTGGCCGGGTGCCTACGACGCTGGCGTACCCGACGAGATCATCGCGGTGTCGGACGCCGACTCGTTCGCGATGACCCGGCGGCTCGCCCGCGAAGAGGGCCTGCTCGTCGGCGGGTCCAGCGGCATGGCGGTCGTGGCGGCCCTCCGCGCGGCCCGCGACCTGACCGAGGACGACGTGGTCGTGGTCCTGCTGCCCGACGGCGGCCGCGGGTACCTCGGCAAGATCTTCAACGACCGGTGGATGCGCTCGTACGGCTTCGCCGAGACCGATGACGAGCGCACCGTGGGGTCGCTCATCGCGGGCAAGGACGGCCGCCTGCCCGACCTCGTCCACGCCCACCCGGCGGACACCGTGCGTGACGTCGTCGACATCATGACCAAGTACGGCGTCTCGCAGATGCCGGTGCTCAGCGCCGAGCCGCCCGTCGTCATCGGCGAGGTCGTCGGCGCCGTCGAGGAGAAGGCGCTGCTCGAGCAGGTCTTCACCGGCACCGCGAAGATGGCGGACGCGCTGTCCGGCTTCGTCGGCGACCCGCTGCCCCTCATCGGCGTCGGCGAGTCCGTGTCGTCGGCGCGTCGTGCCCTCGAGTCGGCGGACGCGCTCCTGGTCGTCGCGGACGGCAAGCCCGTCACCGTGCTGACCCGGCACGACCTCCTCACCTACCTCTCCGAGTAAGGAACCCAGCGAGCATGACCGAGTTCAGCACCCGCGCCGTCCACGCCGGCCAGGAGCCCGACGAGACCACCGGCGCCGTCATCCCACCGATCCACCTGACGTCGACGTACGTGCAGGACGGCGTCGGCGGCATGCGCAACGGCTACGAGTACTCGCGTGCCGGCAACCCGACGCGCGACTCGTTGCAGACGCTCCTCGCCGACCTCGACGGCGGCGTCGCGGCGTCGTCGTTCGCCTCCGGCCTCGCCGCCGAGGACGCCCTGCTCCGCGCCGCGCTCGTCCCCGGCGGCCGGGTCGTGATGGGCAACGACGTCTACGGCGGCACCCATCGCCTGGTCAACCGGCTGCACGTGCCGTGGGGCGTCGAGCTCGTCGTCGTCGACATGAGCGACCTCGACCAGGTCCGCGCCGCACTGCAGGGCGCACCGGCGACGACGGTGCTGTGGGTCGAGACGCCGACGAACCCGCTCATGAAGATCGCCGACATCGCAGCACTGGCGACCCTCGGGCACGAGTCCGGCGCGCTCGTCGTCGTCGACAACACCTTCGCATCGCCGTACCTGCAGCAGCCGCTGTCCCTCGGTGCCGACGTGGTCGTGTACTCGACGACGAAGTACCTGGGTGGGCACTCGGACGTCGTCGGCGGCGCCGTCGTGCTGGCGGACGAGGAACTCGCCGCGAAGGTCCAGTTCCTGCAGTTCGGCGCCGGAGCGATCTCGTCGCCGTTCGACGCGTACCTGACCACCCGCGGCATCAAGACGCTCGCGCTGCGGATGGAGCGACACTCCACCAACGCGCAGGCCGTGGCCGAGGCGCTCGTGGTCGCACCGGGTGTCGAGCGCGTCTACTACCCGGGTCTCACCGACCACCCGGGGCACGACGTCGCGGCACGGCAGATGCGCGGGTTCGGCGGCATGCTGTCCGTCGCACTGTCCGGCGGCGCCGAGGCCGCGAAGCGGTTCGCTGAGTCGACGGAGCTGTTCTTGCTCGCCGAGTCGCTCGGCGGGGTCGAGTCGCTCATCGGGTACCCGAGCGAGATGACCCACGCGTCGGTGCAGGGCACCGAGCTCGCCGTCCCGGAGAACGTGGTGCGGCTGTCGGTCGGCATCGAGGCCGCCGGTGACCTGGTGGCGGACCTGCAGCAGGCGCTGTCCCGCTGACCCGGCTGTCCCGCTGCCCGCCTGCGGTCGAACCGCTGAACCGGATCGTGGCAGCGGGGACCGGTCGCTCCGGCCGCGCGCCGTCGTGCCTCGCCCTACGATGATCGGGTGAGCACAACGGCGTCGCGGACGGGTCTGCTGAGCGGACCGTACGCCCTCGCGACGGTCGGCATGGTGGCCATCGTCGGCGTCGCGGCGTTCCAGAACTTGGCGATGACGACGATCATGCCGGTGATCAGCCGCGACCTCGACGGCGAGACCCTGTACGCGCTGGCGTTCGCGGCGCCGCTCGCCGCTGGTGTGCCGGGCATGGTGCTGGCGGGCAACTGGACTGACCGTGCCGGCGGGCGCATCGTGGCCTGGGTGTCCGCGGTCTTCTTCGCGGTCGGCACGGCAGTGGTGATGCTCGCGCCGACCATGGAGGTGTTCCTGGCCGGCCGGCTGCTCGAGGGCTTCGGTGCGGGGGCGATCGACGTGGTGCTCTACGTGCTCGTCGCCCGCATCTTCCCCGCCGCGCTGCACGGACCGGTCTTCGCCGGGTTCGCCGCGGCGTGGGTCGTCCCCGCACTCATCGGTCCGGCCCTCGCCGGCATCGTCACCGACGCGTGGAACTGGCACTGGGTCTTAGCCGGGGCGCTCGCCATCGCCCTCGTCGCGTTCGCCCTGCTGGTGCCGACGCTCGGCCGGTTGCACGCTCCGCCAGCGGCGCTGCGACCGCCGTGGCAGCGGGTGCGGATCGGGTGGTCGGTCGCGGCAGCCGTGTCGATCCTGCTCCTCAACGTCGCGCCGGACCTCCCGCCCTCGGGCACGGTCGCGGCGGTGCTGATCGGACTCGTCGGGACGTGGTTCGCGCTCCGGCCCCTGCTGCCGGCGGGGACCTTCCGCGCGGCGGCGGGGCTGCCGTCGGTGGTGCTGTTGCGCGGGCTGGTGGCGGCGTCGTTCTTCGGCAGCGAGGCGTACGTGCCGTTCCTGCTGCAGGCCGAGCACGGACTGTCCGCGTCGGCCGCCGGGCTCGCGCTGACGGTGGCCGCGCTGAGCTGGGCGGCATCGAGCTGGGCGCACGGACGGCTGGGGGAGCAGCGGCTCACCGCCCGGCGCACGTTCGGGGTCGGGCTCGCGCTGGTCCTGGTGAGCCTGCTGACGGCGTTCGCAGTGGCCGCGCTCGACCTGCCCTGGTCGGTGCTCGTGGCCGGATGGTTCGTCGGAGGTGCAGGCATGGGCGCGATCTACCCGCGCGCCTCGATGCTGACGCTGCGGTTCTCCGGCGAGGGCGACGACGGATTCGCGAGTTCCGCGCTCACGATCGCGGACTCGGCTGGCAGTGTCATCGGCCTCGCGGTGACGGGGCTGCTCTTCACCGCGACCGGGGGTGCCGACGGCACGGTGTCGTTCACCCTGGTCTTCGCCGCGATGATCAGCTTCGCGGTGCTCGCCGTCGCCGCCGTCCGCCGACTCGGACCCGTGCCCGCGCCGGCAGGGCCGTCGCCGCACGCACCGGCGTCCGGGTAGCGTGGCAGACCGGACCGAAGAGGAGACACCGTGCTGCGCATCGTCGCCGTGACCGTCGCCCTGGCGGCGGCACTCTCCCTGGCCGGGTGCCAGGGCACGACGTCGGCAGCGCCCACTCCCGTGCAGAGCACCGACCTGACGAGTTCCGACGGCGGCTTCGCCGAGCATGCCGTGATCGGTGTCGTGCTGGTGCACGAGGACGCTGCCCTCGCCGACGGACTGCGCACCGGACTCACCGACGCCGGATTTCGACCGGACGTCCGCGTCGCATCGGCGACGGGCGCAGCGTCGTCCCAGCGGACGGCTGTCGCCCAACTCGTCCGGAAGGGCGCGAAGGCGCTGCTCGTGCACGCGGCCCGACCGTCGACGCTCACCGGTGTGGTCCAGACCGCCCACGACGCCGGTGTGGTGGTGGTCTCCCTCGGCGACCCGTTGCCCGCGACGGGGACGGGTGGCGACGGGGTCTCCGCGGACTACCGGGTGCCGTCGGGCGCGGACGACGACGACCTGGCGGCAGCGGCGGTCGAGGTGGTGCAGTCGCTGCAGCGCGGGGAGAAGCCGGAGACGAACCCGGCCGAGGGCGACAGCACCGACGCCGAGTAGGCGCTCTCCGGGTCAGTGCGGCCGCGGCTCAGTACGGCTTCGGGTCGGTGCGGATCAGCTCAGCTCCACCAGGCCGGGAACGACAGCGTGATCGTCTCGACCAGGGCCTTCCGCGACCGCCGGGGACCGGCGAGCCAGGCCTCGATCGCCCCGACGAAGCCCTGCGCCACGAAGCCCGCAGCGACGTCGTCCAGGAGCTCGGGGCGGCGGGCGGCACCCAGCTCACGGATGAGCAGGGCGCTCGACACGGTGAAGTGCTCGACCAACAGCCGGTGCAGCGAGGCGTCGTTCGGGTCGGGGAGCCCCTTGCCGTAGATGTCCCGGTGCGTGGTCACGTGCTCGACGACGGCGTTGATCCCACGCCGGGTGATCGCCGTGAACTCGGCAGCGTCCGCACCCCTGGCGGCGGCCGCACGGCGCTCGTCGGCATCGTCCTGGCGGATGCGGTCGAGTTCCGGGGTCAGGACGTCGGCGAGCAGTGATCCGGGGGAGACGGCGTGCGAGTAGAACGTCGCCCGGTTGATGCCGGCGGCGCGTGTCACGTCGGCGACGGTGATCTCCGACACGGGTCGGTCCGCCGCCAGTCGCAGGATCGCCTCGCGCAGCGCAGCCGTGGTGTGCAGGATCCGGGCATCCACCATGACACCCACCCCCTCTTCTGGTCCGGTTCACCCGGTGCCCCCGAGCAGTCCGACGGTACCGCATGGTGCGGTCGTCACGGGGGCCGGTCGCCAGCCAGAACACGCGGGGCACGTGGATCGAGGGCGTCGAGCGCGCCCGTCCGACCGTAGGATGGTTCCACGGACGAATCGATTCGATCGATCCCGTGATCACCGCTCCCGCCCTCACCGTCGAAGGACTCCTGTTTCGTGACCGCGCCCGCCACCACCGGTTCGCTCCGTGTCGTCCTGCACCCCGGAGACTCCCTCTCCCGCGGGCAGCGACTCGTCTACGTCTTCGTCCTGGGTGCCCTCACGGCGCTCGGGCCGTTCACGATCGACCTCTACCTGCCGGCGTTCCCGGCGCTCAAGGAGCAGTTCGGTGTCACCGACGGCGCCGTCCAGCTGACGCTCACGGCAACGACGCTCGGCTTCGCCATCGGGCAGCTCCTCGTCGGCCCGTGGAGCGACAAGGTCGGTCGCCGATTGCCACTCATCATCGCGACGACGGTGCACATCGCCGCGTCCATCGGTGCCGCGACGGCACCGAACATCGAGCTGCTGGCGATGTTCCGCGTCCTGCAGGGCATGGGGGCCGCGGCGGGCGGCGTCGTCGCGATGGCGACGGTCCGCGACCTGTTCGGCGGCAAGCCGCTCGTCCGGATGCTGTCCCGACTGGCGATGGTGAACGGCCTCGCGCCGATCCTGGCGCCGCTCATCGGGTCGCAGATGCTGCAGTTCACCAGCTGGCGCGGGATCTTCGTCTTCCTCTCCTTCTACGGTCTGGCCGTGGTGATCGCCTCGATCCTGCTCATCGTCGAGACGCTGCCGCCGGCTCGTCGCCGCGAGGCCGGCCACTCCACCATGAGGCAGCGGTACAAGGCCCTGTTCTCGGACCGGATCTTCGTCGGTGTCGCGCTCATCGGGGCCATGGTGTTCAGCGGCCTGTTCTCGTACCTCAGCGCCTCCCCGTTCCTGTTCCAGCAGGTCTACGGCCTCGACGCGCAGCAGTACGGACTGCTCTTCGCCGTGAACTCCGTCGGGGTCGTCCTCGGTGTGCAGATCTCGGCACGGCTCGCACAGCGCGTCGGCCCGCAGTGGATCCTGGCCTGCTCGACGGCGACGCTGCTGCTCGCGTCGATCGCGATCATCGTCCTCGACCAGCTCGGCGCCGGACTGGTCGGCGTGCTCGTACCGCTCTGGTTCTTCATCGCCGCGTGCGGGTTCTCGTTCCCGCTCGTGCAGGTCATCGGACTCGCCGCCCACGGGAAAGAGGCGGGGACCGCCGCGTCGGTGCTCGGCGCCCTCAACTTCGGGGTCGCCGGTCTGATCTCGCCCGTGGTGGGCTGGCTCGGCATCACGACCGCCACCCCGATGGCGATGGTGATGGCGTCGACCGCGGCCGTCGCGGTCATCATGCTGTGGGTCGTGGTGCGGCCGCGGACGGTCCCGGCACTCACCCACTGACGACAGGGCGCCCCGAGACGCTGCCGGCGACGGTCTGGAGGCCCGGCTCGCGCCCGACACGCAGCCGCCTGTGACGAGACGCGGCCGGCTCCCGTGCCGCCGCGATCAGCAGCCGTCGCCGTCAGACGCCGAGCAGCCCGGTGAACTCGACGACGAGCAGCCCGCCGACGACGACCGCGGCGAGCCCGCCGACGATCAGGTAGGCCGACCCCAGCTCGTACCAGGCACGGCTCGAGGGGTAGCGCTTCGCGAAGGTCCGCGCGGTGACGGGACGGGGCTCCTCGGTGACCTGCACGCCCAGCACCTCGACGACCTGCTCGAGGCCGTCGTCGCCCCACACGTCCGCCCGGATCCGGAACAGGTGCGCGCCGGTCGCGTCGAACGCCACGAGTTCCCGCACGGTGCGGTCGACCGAGGAACCGTAGGTCGTCACGAGGGCCAGGCTGTGCACCCTGTCGCGGGGGACCCGGCGGTGGGGTGTCGCCACGCCGCGCACCGTCACCTCGTCGTCGTCGATGCCGATGTACGCCGAGCGCAACCGCGCGAAGACGACCCCGACGGCGACGGCGATCGCGACCACCAGGCCGGCGACCACGGCCCACGTCCGGAACGGGAACGAGACCCAGACGAGGGCGACCGCGAGCGGCACCGCAGAGAACACGATGCTCAGCGCGGTGGAGCGGACGAGGGACCGACGGGGTCGCAGGACGACCTCGAAGACACCGGCCCGCACGTGCGGAGTCGTGGGAACAGCCATGTCCCCCATGTGCGACTCCTCGTCCCGTGGGGTGCCCGGGCGCGCGGATCAGCACGCCCTCCGAGCGACGCCCCTGCCACTCGATGCACCGCGGCCAGCCCGTCCCGGAGCCGACCGCTCGGTCAGCATAGGGGACCGACGGGTGCGGGGGACAGCCCGTTCCACCCCGGTGCAGCGTTTCACGGCCAGCCGGAGGAGGACAGGGCACACGCTGGTCCGTCGAGTGGGGGACCGGACCAGCCCCGGTACGACGAAGGACCCGCACCGACCGGTGCGGGTCCTTCGTCGTGATGGCGGAGAATGGGGGATTCGAACCCCCGAGGGCTTGCACCCAACACGCTTTCCAAGCGTGCGCCATAGGCCACTAGGCGAATTCTCCTGACACCGTCTCGCGACGGCGACACCCAATGGTACAGGTTCTCCGCGGCGCTCACGACCGCGTGTCGTTCGGCCGGGTGCTCCCAGACGTCGTGCCGTGTCCGACGACTACCCTGGGCGTCGTGTCGACCCGTATCTACATCACGTCAGCAGAAGGGCACACGGGCAAGAGCACCGTCGCCCTCGGTGTCCTCGAGACCCTCGCTCGTTCCGTCGGTCGTGTCGGCGTGTTCCGGCCCGTCGCCCGTTCGGTCGTCGAACCCGACTACGTGCTCGAGCTCCTGCTGCAGCACACCGCCGTCGGGATCTCCTACGACGACGCGGTGGGGGTCACCTACGACGACGTCCACGCGGACCCCGAGGCTGCGCTCGGCACGATCCTCACCCGGTTCGCCCAGGTCGAGCGGCTGTGCGACGCCGTCGTCGTGCTCGGGTCGGACTACACCGACGTCGGCAGCCCCACGGAGTTGTCCTTCAACGCCAGGGTCGCCGCCAACCTCGGTGCCCCGGTGCTGCTCGTGCTCGGTGGACGCGACACCGCCGAGCGCGAGGCACGCACTCCCGAGGACATGGCCCAGGTCGCGGACGTCACGACGAGCGAGCTGCGGGCGGCACACGCGCAGCTGTTCGGCGTCGTGGTGAACCGCGCCGACCCCGACGCCCTGGCCGCCATCGTCGCGAGTGTCGAGCAGGCCGTGCACGACGACCACCCGGACGTGCCGGTGTGGGCGATCCCCGAGGACCGGGTGCTCGTGGCCCCCACGATCCGCGCGCTGCTGCAGGCCACCGACGCGACCCTGGTCCGCGGAGACGACGCCCTGCTCGATCGCGAGGCCCTCGGCACCGTCGTCGCCGGCATGAGCATGGAGAACGTCCTGCCCCGCCTGATCGAGGGCGGCATCGTCGTGGTCCCCGGCGACCGCAGCGACGTCCTCATCGCCACCCTGCTCGCGAACCAGTCCGAGACCTTCCCGAGCCTGGCGGGCGTGATCCTGAACGGCGGGTTCGAGATCTCGCCCCAGGTGTCGCGGCTGCTCGAGGGCCTGTCCAGTTCGCTGCCGATCGCCCACAACGACCTCGGCACCTACGACACCGCGCTCCGGATCACCCAGACCCGCGGGCGACTTGCGGCCGACTCGCCCCGCAAGGCCGACCTCGCGCTCGCCCTGTTCGAGCAGCACGTCGACGCCGACGCCCTGCGCAACCGGCTGCAGCTCGCCCCGTCCGGTGTCGTCACGCCGCTCATGTTCGAGCACGGGCTGCTCGACCGGGCCCGCAGCTACGGCAAGCGCATCGTCCTGCCCGAGGGCGAGGACGACCGCATCCTGCGTGCCGCGTCGACCCTGCTGCAGCGCCAGGTGTGCGAGCTCACGATCCTCGGTGACCCGGCGGCGATCCGCACGCGGGCGACCGAGCTCGGCCTCGACCTCGAGGCCGCGCAGCTCGTGTCCCCGTTCGACCCCGCGCTCCGCGAGCGCTTCGCCGAGGAGTACGCCAGGCTCCGCGCCCACAAGGGCATGTCGATCGAGCTCGCCCGCGACACCGTCACCGACGTCTCCTACTTCGGCACGATGATGGTGCAGCTCGGCCTGGCCGACGGCATGGTCTCGGGCGCGAAGCACACCACGGCGCACACCATCCGGCCGTCGTTCGAGATCATCAAGACCCGCCCGGACACCTCCGTCGTGTCGAGCGTGTTCCTGATGGCGCTCGCCGACCGCGTGCTCGTGTACGGCGACTGCGCGGTGATCCCGGACCCGACGAGCGAACAGCTCGCCGACATCGCGATCTCGTCCGCCGAGACCGCGACCCAGTTCGGCATCGACCCCCGCGTCGCGATGCTCAGCTACTCCACCGGCGACAGCGGTTCCGGCGCCGACGTGGACAAGGTGCGCGCCGGCACCGCGTTCGTCCGGGAGCGCCGACCCGACCTGCTCGTCGAGGGACCGATCCAGTACGACGCCGCCGCCGACCCCACGGTGGCGCACACGAAGATGCCGGACTCCCCGGTGGCCGGTCGGGCGACGGTCTTCATCTTCCCGGACCTCAACACCGGCAACAACACGTACAAGGCCGTGCAGCGCTCGGCCGGCGCCGTCGCGATCGGCCCGGTCCTGCAGGGCCTGCGCAAGCCGATCAACGACCTGTCCCGGGGTGCCCTCGTGGGCGACATCGTGAACACCGTCGCGATCACCGCGATCCAGGCCGGCACCGCGTCCGACGCACGCTGACCGCGCGACCCGCACCGCGCCTCCAGACCGGCCGACCAGGCCAAGAGCAGAAAGCGACACCACCGTGACCGCAGCCCTCGTCGTCAACTCCGGCTCGAGTTCGTTCAAGTACCAGCTCATCGAGCTCGAGGACGAACGGACGCTCGCCTCCGGGCTCGTGGAGCGCATCGGCGAGTCCGCCGGGGCGTGGAAGCACACGAACGCGCTGACGGGGGAGTCGTCGTCGAACGACGCCGCGTCCGTGCCCGACCACGCCGCCGGCTTCCAGGCGATGATCGACGCCTTCGCGAAGGTCGGCCCGTCGTTCGACGAGCACCCGCCCGCCGTCGTCGGTCACCGTGTCGTGCACGGCGGGACCACCTTCGACCGCGCCACGATCGTGACCGACGAGGTCGAGCAGCAGATCGAGGACCTGAACAGCCTCGCGCCGCTGCACAACCCCGCGAACCTCGAGGGGATCCGCGCCGCGAAGCAGGTGTTCTCGGACGTCCCGCACGTCGCCGTCTTCGACACCGCGTTCCACCAGACGATGCCGCCGCACGCCTACACCTACGCGATCCCCGCCGACCTGGCGGCCGAGTACGCGATCCGCCGGTACGGCATGCACGGCACGAGCCACAAGTACGTCTCGGAGCAGGCCGCGGTGTTCCTCGGCCGGCCGCTGTCCGAGCTCAAGACCATCGTCCTGCACCTCGGCAACGGGGCGTCGGCGGCCGCGATCGACGGCGGGAGGTCGATCGAGACCTCGATGGGGCTCACGCCGCTCGAGGGGCTCGTCATGGGCACCCGCTCCGGCGACCTCGACCCCGCCGTGCTCATCCACCTGCACCGCGAGGCCGGGCTGTCCTTCGACGAGCTCGACACCATGCTCAACAAGCAGTCCGGGCTGCTCGGGCTGACCGGCAACGGTGACATGCGGGACGTGCAGGACGCCGCCACCAAGGGTGACGAGCAGGCGGAGGCGGCGCTCGCCGTGTACCGCCACCGCATCCGCCGGTACGTCGGTGCCTACACGGCGCAGCTCGGCGGCCTCGACGCGGTCGTGTTCACCGCGGGGGTCGGCGAGAACAACGCGTTGCTGCGGCGGCGCGTGCTCGCGGGGCTCGAGCACCTGGGCATCGAGATCGACCCGGACCGCAACGAGCTGGCGTCGCGGGACGCACGCCGTATCTCGACGGACGCGTCACGGGTCGCAGTGCTCGTGATCCCGACGAACGAGGAGCTCGAGATCGCCCGGCAGTCGGCCGCGGTCGCGCTCTGAGGGGCGCGCCGCGCGCGGTGCAGCGCGCGCGGTGCAGCGCGCGCGGTGCAGGCTGCGCCTGCGACATCAGGTCAGGGCGTCCAGCGCCGCGGGGATCGGGGTGTCGCCGCTCGTGACCTCGAACTGCACGCCCACCGCCGCGTCGTCGAGCAGTGCGTGCAACACCACCGTCGCGACGTCGGCACGGGGGATCGAGCCGCGGGGGACCGTCCTGCCGACGTCCACGGTGCCCTGCGGGGGCGTGTCGATCAGACCCCCGGGGCGGACGATCGTCCACCGGAGACGGCGGGCACGCAGGTTCGCGTCCGCCTCGGCCTTCGCGCGCAGGTAGACCTGGAAGACGGCGGCGTCGTCACGCGCCGGCACGACCGCGAGCTCGCGGTCGTACGTGTCCGCCGCCATCGCCGAGATCATCACGTAGCGGTCGATGCCCGCGCGCTCGGCCGCGTCGGCCAGCAGGATCGCGCCGTCACGGTCGACCGTGAGCTTCCGCTCGGCGCCGCTGTCCGGGCCGGCGCCAGCGGCGAACACCACGGCGTCGACGCCGCGGAGGCGCAGCGCGAGGTCATCGCTGCCGAGCTGCTCCAGGTCTGCGACGACCGCACGGGCACCCTGCTGCTCGACGTCGGAGACGTGTGCGGGGTTACGGACGATGGCGACGGCGTCGTGGCCGGCGTCGGTGATCTGACGGGCGAGGAGGAGGGCGATCTGGCCGTGTCCTCCGGCGATGGCGATCTTCATGTGTCCGATCCTGCCCGTCGCATCCGGTAGACTTCTCGGCGGCTCCTCACGTGACGCCATCCAGGCCAACTCCCCCAGGGCGGAAACGCAGCAAGGGTAACCGGGCTCTGGCGGGTGCGTGAGGGGTCTTCTTCGTTGCAGGGGTCTTTTCGCTGCCGGGGTCGGTGCGCCTGCCGGCCCGACCATTCCCGGTGGCGGACCCCCCTTTCGGGGAGGTCCCGCGGTGCTTTCGGTCATCGCCTGCGGACACGAACCTGTTCATGTGTAAAGATCTTCCTCAGGAATCCCCAACCAGGATTTCGACCCTCCACCGCCTCACCAGCGGAGGAGTCCGAGGATCAGGTGGCGGGCGCGCCCGCCAGGAAAAGAGACACGCATGCGCAGGCACGCGTCGCTGCTCGGTACCCGGGTACCCACGGCAGCGTACGAATGGACATGACGGATCACCGGTGCCGGCGGACGAACTCGACGACGAGTATCGGACGACCGGCGTCTCCTCCTGCGCGGCGGCGTCGTCGCCACGGTGACGGCGCTCGTCGCCGCCACCGTGGCGATCCAACCCGCGGCGGCGGCGCCCGCCGACGTCGCCGAGGCCGAGGGGTTGCTGCTCAGCGGCTCGGGCATCGTCGACGTCGACGGCATCGCGCAGCTCGGCGGTGCGTACTCGGCACGCGGCGCGACCTCGGGTGGTGGCACCACGAACCAGCCGCTGAACCTCACGGCGCTCAACACGCTCGGGGTCAACCTCGGCAACGACGTCGACCTGCTCGGCCCGAACGGCATCCTCACCCTCGGTGTCGACGGCCAGTACGCCACGACCTCGGCCACCGGCGCGACGGCGTCCTCCGGCCTGCTCACGAACGACGGCGGCATCGGGGTCGGCACCGGCTCCGGCACCGGTGCGGCGACGCTGGACCTCAACCCGCTGTTCTCGCGCGTCGGCGCGGACACCACGGTGCTCGCGAACGCGCAGCTGCAGGTCGGCGCCCTCGCGTCCCGCATCCAGGCCACGCGCGGCACGACGGTCGAGACGACGACCGACTACCGGATCGCCGGCGCGAACCTGAACCTGACGAGCCCCGCCGTCGCCGGGCTCAGCACCTCGCTGCGGAACGACCTGCGCGCCCTGTCGAGCACGGTGAACGCCACCGTCGGCGCGGACGGCGCCCTGTCCGGCACGACGACCGCGCTGACCGGTGCGCTCCAGCGACTGCTCCGCTCGACGAGCCTCGGACTCGTCAACCTGAACGGCACGAACGTCACCGCCACCGTCGACCTGAACCTCGACGACACGCTGACCCGCGTGCTCCAGGACCCGCTGACCGACGGCGCGGTGACGATCACCCCGTCGACCGGTGCGATCACGGTCGACCTCGACCGGCTCACCACGCTGAACGACCAGCCGGCGAACACGTCGGTGCTGACCGAGGCCGCCGTGAGCTCGATCAACCGGAGCATCACGACGATCCTCGGCACGCAGCTGCCCACCGCGCTGCAGACCGCGGTCGTGAACACCATCAACTCCACCGACGTGCGCGTGGACGTCACGGCGAACGTCAACGCCGTCGGCCTCCCGCTCGCCGCGCTGGCGCTCCGGGCGGACACCACGCTCGGTGCCCTCGCCGGCACCTCGCCCGCCACCGCCACGGTGACCGCGACCGGCGGCCCCCTCGGCCTGAACGTCCTCGGCACGCTGCTCGCCCCGGCGGTCAACTCGATCGTGCTGCCCGCGCTGCAGACGATCGTGCGACCCCTCGTCACGGGCACCGCCCTGACGAACCTCGGCACGACGCTCACGGCGACGACCTCGGCCGCCTCCACGCTGCTCAGCCCGGTCGTGCTGCTGCTCCGCCAGATCGTGGACATCACCGTGAACGCGCAGGACAGCACCGGCTTCCGCGACCCCCGCGGGTACGACACCGGTTCACGGAGCGTGCACGCCCTGCGGCTCTCGGTCCTGCCCGGCGTGGACGCGGCCACCGTGGACCTCGCCACCTCGACCGTCCGTGCGACGGCCTTCACGGCACCGACCATCACGGCGCCCACGGCCGGCCAGCAGTTCAGCGTGCCGTCGGCGACCTCGACCCGCAGCATCGCCGTGAGCGGTGCCGGTGAGCCCGGCGCCACCATCGCCGTACGCCTGGGCGACGGCGTGACCGGTACCGCGACCGTCGCTGCCGACGGCACGTGGACGACGACCATCGCCGACGTCCCCACCGGCGAGTACACCGCGACCGCGACCCAGGCGGTCGGCGGCTCGGCGGC
This sequence comes from Curtobacterium sp. VKM Ac-1376, assembly GCF_015351025.1. Lineage (GTDB taxonomy): Bacteria > Actinomycetota > Actinomycetes > Actinomycetales > Microbacteriaceae > Curtobacterium. Next base: position 207,863 of record NZ_JADKRV010000002.1, read on the forward strand.
CGGCAGCGTGACGCAGGAGTTCTCCGTCGTCGCGCAGCGTCCGCTGACGATCACCACCCCGACGGCCGGTCAGACCTTCACCACCACGGGGGAGACCGCCCCGGTCACCCTGACGGGCACGTCGACGGCGAACGCACGGATCAGCGTCGACCTCGGTGGCGGCCTCACCGCGACCGGCGCGGCCGACGACGCCGGCGCCTGGAGCGTCACCGTCCCCGAGGTCCCGGTCGGCGAGCAGACGGCGAGCGTCACGCAGACCGTCGGTGACAGCACCTCGAGCCCCGTGACCCGCGACTTCCGGGTCGTGGCGGCGGCTGGGCTCACGGTGGACACCCCCACGGCGGACCAGGAATTCCCGGTCGCCGGTGACACGCGCTCCGTTCCCTTCTCGGGCAGCGCACAGCCCGGCTCCCGTGTCGACGTCGACCTGGGTGGCGGTCTCACCGCGACCACCGGCGCGAACGCCGACGGCACCTGGTCGACCAGCGTCACCGACGTCCCCGTCGGCGAGTACTCGGCGCAGGTGACCCAGACCGCCGGTGGCACGACGAGCACCCCGGTCACCCGTGACTTCACCGTGACGGCGGCACCCGCCCTCATGATCGACGAGCCCGCCGACGGCAGCACCATCACGGTCGCGGACGAGACCTCGACGACGCCCGTGACGGTGTCCGGCACGGCAGCCCCGGACGCCCGGGTCGCGGTCGGCATCGGCGGGTCTTTCACGGCCGTGGTCACCGCGGACGAGGACGGCGCCTGGACGACCACCTTCGCCGACGTCCCGGTCGGTGCGCGCACCGTCACGGCGCGGCAGACGGTCGACGGCACCACCTCGGGGCCGGTGTCCTCCGCGTTCACGGTGGCCGCGGGTGACGCGCTCGTGATCACCTCGCCCGAGGACGGCGACGTGGTCACGGTCCTCGACGCGGACACCACCACCGACCTCGACGTCGCCGGCAGTGCCGAGCCCGGTGCCGGGGTGCGCGTCTCGCTCGGCGAGGGCCTGAGCGCCACCACCACGGCGGACGACGACGGCATCTGGACGGTCACCGTCACCGACGTCCCGGTCGGCCGTCACACCATCACGGCGACGCAGACCGTCGGCGGGACCACCTCGCCGGCCGTCCGTCAGGTCGTCACGGTGCAGGCCGGCGCTCCGCTCGCGGTCACCGCTCCGGCGCAGGACGCCACCGTCACGGTCGCGACCGACGACTCCGAGGCCGACGTCACCGTGCGGGGTACCGCCCAGCCCGGTGCCCGCATCGAGGTCGTCCTGGACGACGGTGACGCGGTGTCCACCACGGTGAACCCGCAGGGCACCTGGTCGGTGGTCCTCGAGGGCATCGGCACCGGTGACCACACCGCGACGGTCACCCAGACCGTCGACGGCGCGACCTCGGCACCGGTCGAACGCGACTTCTCGGTCGAGGCCGGCGACGAGCTCGTCATCGAGGCCCCGACCGACGCGCAGGAGGTCCCGGCCGGCACCGGCGGACAGGCGAACGTCGTCGTCCGCGGCACCGCCGAACCGGGCGCGACCGTCGCCGTGACGATCGACGACGGCGACCCCGTCGAGGTCCTCGCCGACACGGCGGGCGACTGGGCGCTGCCGGCCACGCAGCTCGGCATCGGCGACCACAGCGTCGAGGCCGTGCAGACCGTGAACGGCACCGACGGCCCGGTCGTCACCCGGGACTTCACCGTGGTCCCCGGCAACGCCATCGTCATCGACACCCCGGCGAGCGGCGCACGCTTCGTCGTGGTCGACGGTGACGCCACCGCGACCGTCCGCATCACCGGCTCGGCCGAGCCCGGTGCCGACGTGACCGTCTCTGTCGGTCCCGGCACCCGGTTCACCACCACGGCCGACGCCGACGGGGAGTGGGCGGTCGACGCGACCGGACTCGCCCCGGCCGGCCTGTACACCGTGACCGCGAGCCAGGAGGTCGAGGACGTCGTCACGAGCGCCGTCCCGATCACCTTCGAGGTCGTCACCGCGAACGCGCTGACGATCACGGGCCCCGACACGGACTCGATCACCGTCGCCGGCCCGGACGTCGTCCGCGACGTCACGGTCACCGGCACCGGCCAGCCCGGTGCAACGGTCACAGCGACCCTCGCCGGGTCCGACGACCAGGAGACGACGGTCGGCGCCGGCGGCACGTGGTCGGTCACGTTCCCCGACCTCGGGGTTGACGAGCACCAGGTCGCGGTCACCCAGACCCTGCCCGGCACCGTCTCCGACCCGCGCACCTCCGACCCGGTCGAGCGCACGGTCACGATCGAGGCCGCCGAGGCGGTCACGATCACCGCACCGGGGACCGACGTGGTCCTCCTCGTGCCGGACGCCGACGCCACGCGCGACGTCGTCGTCACGGGCTCGGCCGAGCCGGGCGCACCGGTGACGGTGCGACTCGGCGACGACGAGGCGACCACCACCGTGGACGCGGACGGCGACTGGACGGTCACGTTCGGTGGGGTCGGTGTCGGCACCCCGACGCTCACCGCCAGCCAGACGGTCGGCGGGACCACCGCCTCCAGTCCGGACCAGACCGTCACGGTGCGGGCCGGAACCGCGCTCGCCATCGTGACCCCGGAGGACGGCGACGTCCTGACGGTCGCCGACACGTCCGGCACCGCCGACGTCGAGGTGACCGGTCGGGCGCAGCCCGACGCCCAGGTGACGGTCCGGCTCTCGACCGGCGAGACCGACACGGTGACCGCGGACGAGGACGGCCGGTGGGAGACCACCTTCCAGGACGTCCCGGTCGGTGACCACCGCGTCACCGCGACGCAGGTCGTCGGCGGGCAGACGTCGACGCCGGTGACGGCCGCCGTGTCGGTCCGTGCCGGAGCCCCGCTCGTCGTGACCACCCCGCGGGGTGCCACCACCGTCACGGTGGCGGACGACGACGCCACCACCGGGCTCGACTTCGCCGGCACCGGTGAGCCCGGCGCGACCGTCACGGTCGACCTCGGCGACGGCGGGACCGCCACGGCCACCGTGGACGAGGACGGCGACTGGGAGACGACGGTCGAGGACGTGCCGACCGGCTCGTTCACGGCCTCGGTGACACAGGCGATCAACGGCACCACCAGTGCAGCGGTCGAACGACCGGTGTCCGTGGTCGCCGCTGCCGACCTCACCATCCGTGAGCCCGGCGACGACCCGATCACGGTGGCCGACGGTGACGCGACGACGACCGTGACGGTCGCCGGTGACGCCCAGCCCGGCGCCACGGTGACGGTCACCGTGGACGACCGCGACCCCGTCGAGGTCACTGCCGGTGACGACGGCTCGTGGAGCGTCGGCGTGCCGGACCTCGGCGTCGGCGAGCACACCGTCGAGGTGACGCAGACCGTGGACGGCTCGACCTCGACGACCCCGGTCGAGACGGCGTTCGAGATCGAGGCGGGCGCGCCCGTCGTCATCACCGAGCCGACGGCCGACCAGGAGTACACGGTCGCCGACGGGGACGGCACGACGACGGTCGACGTCGCCGGGACCGCCGAGCCGGGCGCGACCATCGTGGTCGACCTGGGCGACGGAAGCACCGAGTCGACCACCGCGGACGACGACGGCGCGTGGAGCGTCTCGGTCCCCGGTGTGCCGGCCGGCACCACGACCGTCAGCGTCACGCAGCGCATCGACGACACCGAGTCGGCGCCGGTGACGGTGGACGTCCGCGTCCTCGTCGGCGACCCGATCACGATCGCCACCCCGGCGGACGGGACCACGATCCGTGTCGCCCAGCGCGACTCGGTCGCGACCCTCACCGCCGCGGGAGCCGCCGAGGCCGGTGCCGAGGTCCGTGTCACGATCGACGGGGGAGACCCCCGGACGGTGACCGCGACCGACGCGGGGACCTGGAGCGTGGACCTGCCGGACGTCATCGTCGGTGACCACACGATCCGGGCGACCCAGACGGTCGACGGCTCGACGTCCCCAGCGGTGCGCAGCACCTTCACCGTGGCACCCGGTGCCGCGCTGACGGTCACCGCCCCGGCGGACGACACCACGTTCACCGTTCCGAGCACCGACCCCACCGCGACGGTCCCGGTCGGCGGCGAGGGCCAGCCCGGCGCGACGGTCCGCGTCGTCCTCGACGACGCCGACCCGGTCGTGGTCCGTGTCGGCACCGACGGACGGTGGGAGAGCGCCCTCGTCGACGTGCCGGCGGGTGAGCACACGCTCGTCGTCACCCAGGTCGTGAACGGCACGACGTCCGATGCGATCGAGCGCGACGTGACCGTCGTGGTCGGCGCTGCGGACGCGATCGTCGTGACCGCCCCGGCTGACGGCGCCGACGTCCGGGTGCTCGGCGGTTCGACCGACGTCCGCGTGACCGGTACCTCGGCACCGAACGCCGCCGTCTCGGTCCGCATCGACGACGGCACCGCGGTCACCACGACCGCGGACGACGACGGTGCGTGGTCCGTGACGGTGCCGGACGTCGCCGAGGGATCCCACACGGTCACCGCCAGCCAGACGGTCGACGGCGCCACCACGGATGCACCCGAGGTCGGTTTCACGGTGACGGCGGCGGCGCCGGTCACGGTGACCAGCCCGACCGACGGTCAGGCGTTCCCGACCACCGGTTCGACGACGTCGATCCCGGTGAGCGGCACGGCCGAGCCCGGTGCCACGATCGCGGTCGCCATCGACGGCCGCACCGCCAGCACGACCGCCGGCGACGACGGTTCGTGGACGGTCACGGTGAGCGGAGTCCCGGTCGGCGACCACACGGTGTCGGTGACGCAGACGGTCGGCGGTCGGACCTCCGACCCGGTGACCACCGACGTGACGGTCATCGCCGTGCAGGCGACGGACATCGTGATCACGAGCCCCGAACCCGGTCAGCTCATCCCCGCGGACGGCTTCAGCGACACTGGTTCGTTCGCGGTGACGGGTCAGGCCGCCCCGGGCGCGGCGGTGACGGTGACCCTGTCCACCGGACAGGTCCGCACCACCACGGCCGACGCCGAGGGTGCCTGGAACGTCAGCTTCGCGCAGGTGCCCGAGGGGGAGTGGACGATCCGTGCCACCCAGTCCGTGGACGGCACGACGGCGGCGGCCCCCGAGGTGTCGATCGTGGTCGACGCGGTCGAGCCGCTCGCCGTCACCTCGCCCACCCCGGGCGAGCGGCACGCCGCGGACGAGGACGGTGACCACGACCTGATGGTGACGGGCACCGCCGAGCCGGGAGCGACGGTCACCGTGCAGCCGATGGGCCGCGACGCGGTCACGACGACGGTGGCGGAATCGGGCGAGTGGTGGGCCATGGCCGAGCTGCCGGTCGGCGTGCACATGCTGCGCGTGACCCAGACGATCGGCGGAGCAACCTCGCAGGCGCAGATGGTCCGCGTCATGGTCGAGGACCCAGCGGTCGACCCGGAGGACCCGGAGGAGCCCGGCACCCCGGGCACCCCCGGTACCCCGGGGTCGCCCGGTACGCCCGGTACGCCCGGTACGCCCGGTACGCCCGGTACGCCCGGTACCCCCGGTCTGCCGGGCACGCCCGGAACGCCAGGCACGCCGGGGACCGGCAACGGCACCGGGACGGGCACCGGCAACGGTGGCGGCACGGGCACGGGCACGGGCACCGGCACGGGCTCCGGCTCCCGCATCGGTGCAGGTGGCCTCGCCTACACCGGCGCGGAGGTCGCACCGCTCGCCGGCACGGCCGCCGGGATCGTGCTCCTCGGATTCCTGCTGCTGGGGCTCTCCCGCCTCGCAGGCGGGCTCCGTCGCCGCACCCGCGGCTGAGTCAGCACCGCGTCACACACCGCGTCTCTCGTCCGTCGTCAGCACGGACGGGAGGCGCGGTGTCGTGTGCGCACTCGGCCCGCCCCGCCAGGTGGTCCGGCCCGGCAGGAGGACCTGTGGACGGCCACGCGGGTTGTCGGCCGTGACGGCTACCCTTGTCGCGTGGTCACCGCCCTGTATCGCCGTTACCGGCCCGAGAACTTCGCCGAGCTGATCGGGCAGTCGCAGGTCACCGACCCGCTCCGCACGGCGCTCCGCACCAACCGCGTCAACCACGCCTACCTCTTCAGCGGCCCGCGCGGCTGCGGCAAGACGACGTCGGCCCGCATCCTCGCGCGCTGCCTGAACTGTGCCGAAGGCCCGACCGACACCCCGTGTGGCGTCTGCCCGAGCTGCGTCGAACTCGCCCGCGACGGCAGCGGATCGCTCGACGTCATCGAGATCGATGCCGCCAGCCACAACGGCGTCGACGACGCCCGTGACCTCCGCGATCGTGCGGTGTTCGCCCCGGCGCGCGACCGCTACAAGATCTTCATCCTGGACGAGGCGCACATGGTGACGCCGCAGGGGTTCAACGCGCTGCTCAAGCTGGTGGAGGAACCGCCGGAGCACGTCAAGTTCATCTTCGCGACGACCGAGCCCGAGAAGGTCATCGGCACCATCCGGTCGCGCACCCACCACTACCCGTTCCGGCTCGTCCCGCCCGCGGTGATGCTCGAGTACGTCGAGCAGCTGTGCACGCAGGAGTCCGTGTCCGTCGCGCCCGGTGTGCTGCCCCTGGTCGTGCGTGCCGGAGGCGGATCCGTCCGAGACACCCTGTCCCTGCTCGACCAGCTGATGGCCGGCAGCGAGGACGGCGCCATCGCCTACGAGCGAGCCGTCGCCCTGCTCGGCTACACCGATGCAGCCCTGCTCGACGACGTCGTCGACGCCCTGGCCGTCGCCGACCCGGCATCCGCGTTCGCCGCGATCGACCGCGTCGTGCAGACCGGGCAGGACCCCCGCCGGTTCGTCGAGGACCTGCTCGAGCGCCTGCGCGACCTGATCGTCGTCGCGGCGACGAACGAGAGCGCCGCCGCCGTCCTGCGCGGGGTCTCGCCGGACGAGCTCGACACGATGAGCCGCCAGGCCGGGGTCTTCGGTGCGACCGGGCTCTCCCGTTCGGCGGACATCGCGAACCGTGCCCTCACCGAGATGACCGGTGCGACCTCGCCCCGGTTGCACCTCGAACTCATGACCGCCCGCATGCTCGTGCCCGAGGCCGACGACACCCAGCGCGGTGCGCTCGCCCGGGTCGAACGGCTCGAACGGCGCGTCGGTGTCGGCGACGCCGGCGGGCACCAAGCCGGTGCCGGGGAGCAGTCCGCTCCCGCCGCTGCTGCACCCCGTCGTGAGCAGCCGGCTGCCGCGGCTGCCGCGGCTCCCGCAGCTCCCGCAGCTCCTGCTCCGTCCCTCGCCCCGACGCCCACTCCGGCAGCGGCTCGCACGACGACGCCCGAGCGTCCCGTCGAGCAGCCCGCCGCGCCGCAGGCCGACTCCGGAGCCGTGGCTCGCGATGCCGCAGCGTCGTGGGCAGCGGTCGCTCCGAGTGCTCCCGCGCCGACCTCGGCCGAGGCCTCGAAGCCCGAGTCCTCGAATCCCGAGGCCTCGAAACCCGCGGCCGAGCCGGTCAGTCCGTCGTCCACCGGTCAGGGCACGACGATCGGTGACGAGCCCGCCGTCCGGACCGTCGGTGCCGTCGGCTTCCAGCAGATGCGCGACTCCTGGCCGCAGGTCGTCGAGCACGTGCAGCACGCGAAGCGCTCGGCATGGTCGGTCGTCGTCACCGCGCAGGTCACCGCGCTCCGTGACGACGTGCTGACGCTGACGTTCCCGAGCCAGCAGGACGTCGCCTCGTTCAAGGAGATGTCCGATCCGTCGGCCAGCGTCAGCGAACTGCTGCGCGCGGCGATCGTGGACGTGCTGGGCCTCCGCGTGAAGTTCGTCGCGCGCGGGCCGGGGCAGCAGCGGCAGCAGCAGTCTGCTCCGACACAGCAGACCGCACCGACCCAGCGTCCGACCCCGGCTGCCCAGGCGCCCGCTCCGCAGGCCCCCGCTGCCGCCGTGGCAGAGTCCCCGGCACCGGAGTCCGCTGCGGCCCCCACGCCGGCGGCTGCTCCTGGCACGGAGCCGAAGGCTGCGTCCTCCGCAGCGCCGGAGTCGAAGGCAGCGCCGGAGCCGAAGGCAGCGCCGGAGCCGAAGGCAGCGCCGGAGCCGAAGGCAGCGCCGGCTGCGTCCGCGCCGCAGCGCGACCGGGCACCGGCCGATTCGACCCCCGCCCCCTCGGGTGTGCCGGTGACGGACTGGGCCGTCGCGACCATCCCCGCCAGCGACCCCACCGCCGACGCCCTCCCGGAGTCCGTCGAGCCCAGCTGGGCAGCGCCGTTCGGCACCGTGCCGGCGTCCGCGCCGGTCGCCCCTGCCGAGACCACCACGGCGCAGCCGGAGCCGACACCGTCCGCCGCACCGACACGACCGACCGGTGTCACGGCTGGGCAGCCCGACCAGCCGACCACCCCTGGTTCGCAGGCGGCGCCCGAAGCGGCAGACGTGCCTCCCGGCGGTCCCGTCGTGCCGGGCATGCCGGTCGACGACTACCCACTCGACGACGAACCGTACGACGACGGCGCCCCGTTCCCCGACCCGGGGATCGGTCGTGGCTCGGCGCTCGCAGCCGGCGCGCCCGCAGCCGCGGCGTCGGGAGGCCCGGCGCAGCAGGCCGCACCGCAGCGCGCGGCCCAGCCAGCCGCCGCTCCTCCGCGGACGGCTCCGCCCGCCCGTCGTGCCCCGGTGGCTGGTCGCTACGGCGAGGCCGTCGTGCGTGAGATCCTCAACGCCCAGTTCATCGAGGAGACCGCTCTCCACCAGGAAGGCGCCTGATGTACGACGGCATCGTCCAGGACCTCATCGACGAGTTCGGCCGCCTGCCCGGCATCGGACCGAAGTCGGCGCAGCGCATCGCGTTCCACATCCTGCAGACCGAGTCCTTCGACCCGACGCGGCTGTCCGAACTGCTCGCCGACGTCAAGGAGCGCGTGCGCTTCTGCGAGGTGTGTGGCAACGTCACCGAGAACGTCCAGTGCAGCATCTGCCGCGACCCGCGCCGCTCGCCGGCCACGATCTGCGTGGTGGAAGAGGCGAAGGACGTCGCGGCGATCGAGCGCACCCGGGAGTTCCGCGGGCTGTACCACGTGCTCGGCGGCGCGATCAGCCCGATCGACGGTATCGGCCCTGACGACCTGCGGATCCAGCAGCTCATGACCCGCCTGGCCGACGGCACGGTGGACGAGATCATCATCGCGACCGACCCGAACCTCGAGGGCGAGGCGACGGCGACCTACCTCAGCCGTCTGCTCGTCCCGATGGGCATCCGGACGACGCGACTCGCCTCGGGCCTGCCCGTCGGCGGCGACCTGGAGTACGCCGACGAGGTCACGCTCGGCCGTGCCTTCGAGGGACGGCGTGTGGTCGGCGGCTGAGCACCGCGCAGGATCCTTGCGTCCGGGCAGCCCGCACGCAACATCCCCGAAACACCGACTACCATTGTGAGACCGCGTGACCTCGCGGTGTCGCCGTCCCCGGGAGTACCAGCCAGTGGCCTTGATCGTGCAGAAGTTCGGTGGTTCATCCGTCGCGGACGCCGAGAGCATCAAGCGCGTGGCGAAGCGGATCGTCGAGACGAAGAAGGCCGGCAACGACGTCGTCGTGGCGGTCTCGGCGATGGGTGACACGACCGACGAACTGGTCGACCTGGCGCACTCGGTCACCCCCATCCCCGCCGGTCGCGAGCTCGACATGCTCCTCACAGCGGGGGAGCGCATCTCGATGGCCCTGCTCGCGATGGCGATCAAGAGCCTCGGGGTCGAAGCCTCGTCGTACACCGGCAGCCAGGCCGGCATGCTCACCGACGCCCAGCACGGCAAGGCCCGCATCGTCGACGTCACCCCGAAGCGTGTGCGCGAGGCGCTCGACTCCGGTCACGTCGCCATCGTCGCCGGGTTCCAGGGCTTCAACCGCACGACTGGTGAGATCACCACGCTCGGCCGCGGCGGTTCGGACACCACCGCGGTCGCGCTGGCGGCGGCGCTCGACGCCGACATCTGCGAGATCTACACCGACGTCGACGGCATCTTCACCGCCGACCCCCGTGTCGTGCCGAAGGCTCGCAAGGTCGACCGCATCACGAGCGAGGAGATGCTCGAGCTCGCGGCATCCGGTGCCAAGGTCCTGTACATCCGTGCCGTCGAGTACGCCCGTCGGCACGGCGTCACCCTGCACGTCCGGTCCTCGTTCAACAACAACGAGGGCACCATCGTCTACAACCCTGCAGAGGGGGAAACCGTGGAAGAACCGATCATCACCGGCATCGCCGGAGACCTCTCCGAGGGCAAGATCACCGTCGTGGGTGTCCCGGACCAGCCGGGCAAGGCTGCCGAGATCTTCACCAACGTCGCCCGCGCCGGAGCGAACATCGACATGATCGTCCAGAACGTGTCGGCGGCGTCGACCGGTCGGACGGACATCTCGTTCACGCTGCCGAAGGACCAGGGGCAGACCGTGCTGACGGCGCTCGAGGTCGCGAAGGCCGACATCGGCTACGAGAGCATCCAGTACGACGACCAGATCGGCAAGCTCGCCCTGGTCGGCGCCGGCATGCGCACGAACGCCGGCGTCTCGGCGCGGCTCTTCCGCGCTCTGCACGACGCGTCGATCAACATCGAGATGATCTCCACCTCGGAGATCCGCATCTCGGTCGTCACCCGCGCCGACACCCTCAACGAGGCGATGCGGGTCGTGCACAGCGCGTTCGACCTCGACACCGATGCCGAGGCCGTCGTCTACGCCGGCACCGGCCGTTGACCTGCCGAACCACGCTGACCCGCCGACCGATCAGGAGCACCGCATGAGCACCCTCACCGTCGCAGTCGTCGGCGCCACCGGCCAGGTCGGCGCCGTGATGCGCCGCCTGCTCGAGGAGCGCGCGTTCCCGGCCGACCGCGTCCGCTTCTTCGCGAGCGCCCGGTCCGCGGGCACGACGTTGCCGTTCCGCGGCGAGCAGATCGTGGTCGAGGACAGCGAGCTCGCCGACCCGTCCGGCATCGACATCGCGCTGTTCTCCGCCGGTGCCACCGCGTCACGCGCACTCGCGCCGAAGTTCGCCGCAGCCGGTGCGCTCGTCGTCGACAACTCCAGCGCCTGGCGCATGGACCCCGAGGTGCCGCTCGTCGTGAGCGAGGTGAACCCGCACGCCATCGACCAGGCGCCGAAGGGGATCATCGCGAACCCGAACTGCACCACGATGGCGATCATGCCGGTGCTCAAGGTGCTCGACGCCGAGGCCGGGCTCCGTCGCCTCGTCGCGACCACCTACCAGGCAGTGTCGGGCTCCGGCCTCGCCGGGGTCGAGGAACTGCTGGGCCAGGCCAAGGCAGCGCTCGAGCAGGACACCGCCGCGCTCACGCACGACGGTTCCGCCGTGACGTTCCCGGAGCCGGTCAAGTACGTCCGCCCGATCGCCTTCGACGTCGTGCCGCTCGCCGGCAGCATCGTGGAGGACGGCCTGGGCGAGACCGACGAGGAGAAGAAGCTCCGCAACGAGAGCCGGAAGATCCTCGAGCTGCCCGACCTGCTCGTCGCCGGGACCTGCGTGCGTGTTCCCGTCTTCACCGGACACTCGATCTCGGTGCACGCCGAGTTCGAGCGGCCGCTGTCGCCCGAGCGCGCGACCGAGATCCTGTCGACCGCTCCCGGTGTGGAGCTCTCCGACGTCCCGACGCCGCTGCAGGCCGCAGGGCAGGACCCGGCGTTCGTCGGTCGCATCCGTGCTGACCAGTCCGCGCCCGAGGGCCGCGGTGTCGTGCTGTTCGTGAGCAACGACAACCTCCGCAAGGGCGCCGCACTCAACGCGGTGCAGATCGCCGAGGCGATCATCGCGCGCCGCACCGTGGCCGCGTAGCGGCACCAGCGCGAGCAGCAGACGGACGGGAGGCCCGTGGCGGGACCGTGACGGGCCTCCCGTCCGGTTGCGCTCGTCCACAGCACGAGCGCCCGCCGCGTGCTCGCCACCGCCCGCCCCGACCGGGCTGTCGGCGGACGCCGGTAGGATCGCAGGGTGGCAGAGAAGCAGGTGGACCCCATCGACGTCGTCCTCATCGGCGGAGGCATCATGAGTGCCACCCTCGGCGCGATCATCCACCGGCTCGAACCCACCTGGAAGATCCGCGTGTACGAGCGCCTGGGCACCGTCGCGCAGGAATCGTCGAACCCGTGGAACAACGCGGGCACGGGGCACTCTGCGCTCTGCGAGCTGAACTACACGCCCGAGCTCCCGGACGGCCGCGTCGACATCGCCAAGGCCGTGACGGTGAACGAGCAGTTCCAGGTCTCCCGGCAGTTCTGGGCACACCTCGTCGAGATCGGCGTGCTGCCGGAGCCGTCGAACTTCATCAACCCGACGCCGCACATCTCCTTCGTCTGGGGCGAGGCGAACGTCGCCTACATGCGCGCCCGGTACGAGGCGATGCGCGACCACCCGCTCTTCGCCGGCATCGAGTTCTCCGACGACCCGGCCCAGATCCGCCAGTGGGCACCCGCGCTCATCCCCGGCCGCAAGAAGGACCAGCCGATCGCTGCGACCTACTCGGCCGCCGGCTCGGACGTCGACTTCGGCTCGCTGACCCGGCAGCTCTTCGACCAGCTCGAGATCGACGGCGTCGAGTTCGAGCCCTCGCACCAGGTCACCAACCTGACGCGGTCGAACGTGTCCGAGGGCTGGGTCCTCAACGTCCGCAACGAGATCGGCCGGTCCACGCAGCGGATCGCTGCGAAGTTCGTCTTCGTCGGTGCCGGCGGTGGGGCGCTGCACCTGCTGCAGAAGTCCGGCATCCCTGAGATCCGCGGCTACGGCGGCTTCCCGGTGTCGGGCGAGTTCCTGCGCACCGACGACCCCGAGGTGGTCCAGAAGCACTCCGCCAAGGTCTACGGCAAGGCGAGCGTCGGTGCCCCGCCGATGTCGGTGCCGCACCTGGACACCCGCATCGTCGACGGTGGCGCCTCGCTGATGTTCGGCCCCTACGCCGGCTTCAGCCCGAAGTTCCTGAAGCAGGGCTCGGTCCTCGACCTCTTCCGCTCGATCCGGCCGCACAACCTCCGCCCGATGCTGAGCGTCGCGTTCTCGAACTTCGATCTCGTCCGGTACCTGGTCGGGCAGCTCCTCGCATCGAAGCGCACCAAGTTCGAGGCGCTCCGTGACTTCATGCCGAGCGCCCAGCCCGAGAACTGGCACCGCATCACCGCCGGTCAGCGGGTCCAGGTGATCAAGCCCGACAAGGACAAGGGCGGCGTGCTGCAGTTCGGCACCGAGGTCATCACGGCAGCCGACGGCTCCATCGCCGGGCTGCTCGGGGCGTCCCCGGGGGCGTCGACCGCAGTGCCGATCATGCTCAGCCTGCTGCGGAAGTGCTTCCCGGATCGCTGGGACGGCTGGCAGGACGACGTCCGTGCGATGGTCCCGACGTACGGGCAGGAGCTCGGCGGCGACGCTGCGCTGGCCGACGCGACGCTCGAGCGCACGGCGAAGGTGCTCGGCCTGCACCACTGATCCCTCCCGCTTGCGGTGGATTCGAACATGTGTTCGAATGACTGCATGCGGTGGAGTGGACAGGCTATCGATGCCGAGCAGAGCGACGCACTGCCCGGGATGGAGTCGAACAGCGGCTTCGTCCGGAGTGTGACGACACCGGAGTTCGCGGGCGTGACCTTCCACGAGGTCCTGGCGAAGAGCGCCCTCAACCGGGTGCCGAGTGCGGACGGCTCCGGCACCTACGGCTGGACGATCAACCCGTACCGCGGCTGCAGCCATGCGTGCGTGTACTGCTTCGCCCGTCCGACGCACACGTACCTGGAGTTCGACGGCGGCGCCGACTTCGACCAGCAGATCGTGGTGAAGACGAACGTTGCGGACGTGTTGCGGCGCGAGCTGGGCAAGCCCACGTGGGACCGCCACCCGGTCGCGCTCGGCACGAACACCGATCCGTACCAGCGGGCCGAGGGGCGCTACCGGCTCATGCCCGGCGTGATCGAGGCGCTGGCGGAGTCACGCACTCCGTTCAGCATCCTGACGAAGGGCACGCTCCTGCGTCGCGACCTGCCCCGCCTGGTCGAGGCGGCGAAGGTCGTCCCGGTCGACCTCGCGATGTCGATCGCGGTGTACGACGACACCCTGCAGCAGTCGGTCGAGTCCGGCACGCCGACGACGGCCGCGCGGCTCGCGACGGTGCGGGCGATCCGTGACGCCGGGCTCGACTGCGCGGTGTTCCTGATGCCCGTGCTGCCGTACATCACCGACACTCGGGCGCACCTCGACGACGCGATCGGGCGCGCCACGGCTGCCGGGGCGACGAGCATCATGTACTCGGCGCTGCACCTCCGGCCGGGCGTGAAGCCCTGGTGGTTCGAGTGGCTCGACCGTGAGCGACCGGACCTGGTCCAGCGCTACCGGTCGATGTACCTCGACAACACCTTCGCTCCGAAGGACTACCGTCGGTGGTTGTCCGAGCGGATCCGCCCGATCCTGGCCGCGCACGGGATCGGCCTCGGGCGGGTGGACCCGGCGACCGGGTCGATGGGGTTCTCGGACCCCGCGCCGGTGCCCCAGGAGCAGTCGGTGCCGATGGTGTCGCCGCTCAAGCGCGCCGATCCGGGCTTCGACCGCCGGCTCCTCCGTCCGGTCGCGGCGCAGACGCTGTTCTGAGTACCAGCTGGCCCACCCCTTCCGTGGGTCCACGTTCGGGGGACAGCAAGCCCCCGGGGTGGGCGGCTATCATCGTGCGAGTCGCCGGACGGCCCTGCTTTCGGGGTACACGGTCGCTGCTCAGGTGGTTGGATCGTGGGCGGCGCCCTCGCCACCCGGAAGGATCCACCTCGTGCTCGGCATCCCCACGCACCTCGCTCCGCGAGTGAACGCGTGGTCGACCGTGCGAGCCTTCCACGCCGCAGCCGTCGGGTCCCTCATCGCCGCGGCGATCGCCCTGCTGCTGTACCGGCTGTCCGAACCCGACGTGGTCGTCGTCGGCCCGGTGCTGGCGCTGGTCCCGATGCTCGGCATGATCGGCGTGCACGTGCAGTTCGGGACATGGCGCTCCGCGGTGGCCTTCCTGGTCGTCGGCGCGGTGTGCGCCTGGTGGTTCGCACTCGGGGTGCAGCAGCAGGTGCCGACCGGCTGGGTCACCTCGTACCTGCTGTCCCTCGTCGTCATCCCGCTCATCCTGGTCGGTGGCGCCGGTGCGGTCCCGAGCAGGGTGGTGCTCTGGTCGTTCCTCGGGTTCCTGACCGGGAGACTGGCGACGTTGATCGCGATCGTGCAGTCCGACGCACCGCCCCGTCCGCTGGTTCTGGCGTGGATCACCCTCGGGTTCGTCGTCGCCCTCGTGCTCTTCACGACACGCAGCACGGCGCGGTCCGAGCGCGTGCAGCCGGAGCTCCTGCGGTCGGCGCGCGAGGAGCACGTCTCCGCGTACCGCGCCGGTGTCGAGGCCGAGGCGTCCGCGATCCTGCACGACACCGTGCTGAACCACCTCGGCGCGATCACCCTGGCCCCGGACGGTCCGATGGACCCGCACCTGGCCGAGACGGTGGAAGCCGACGTCGCCGTGCTCACCGGCAAGGGGTGGCTCGCGCCCGTGTCCCGACCGCGGCCGGGAGCAGCAGCAGGCGCGTTCGTCGCCATGGTCGACGAACACCGCGCCCTCGGGCTGGACGTCACGGTCTCCGGTGACCCCTCTGCACTCGAGCGGCTCGACCAGCGTGCCGTGACGGCGTTGATCCGGGCCGTCGGACAGTGCCTGGCCAACGTCCGGAAGCACGCCGGCACCGACGCGGCCGAGGTGAGCGTCTTCGACGACAGCGCGTCGTGCACGGTGATGGTGGTCGACGACGGGCGCGGCTTCGACGAAGAGGCCACGGGTGCCGATCGGATGGGGCTTCGTGGTTCGGTCCGTGACCGCATCGGTCGCGTCGGCGGCGAGGTGCAGATCTGGTCTTCGCCGGGTTCCGGCACGAGCGTGATGATGACGGTGCCGTACGGCCCGGTCACCGGGGCGATCACCGTGCCGACGACCACGGCCGACGGGCAGGGCAGCACCCGATGACCGCGACCGAGGCCCGACGCACCGCGCAGCAGTACGACCCGCTCGGCGCCATGGGGTCACGTCCCCTCGCCGTCGTGCTCGGCGCCGCGAGTGTCGTGTGGGCGCTCCTCGTGTCGATCTTCGACCGTGACGTCGCGGGCAGCCCCACCCTCAGCGCGCTCACCGTGCTGCTCATCGCGGCGTCCGGAGCCGTGGTCGTCACCGCGTCGAGCCCGTTCCGTGCACCGTTCCCACGCTCGGCCTACGTCGCCCACGTGGGACTGCTCGGCCTGGCATCCGTCGCGAGCGTGGCCGCGCAGTGGGGGCCGGACCGCAGCGCTCTGAACGACTTCATGTCGCTCATCACGGCGACCGGGATCGTCATGGTCGCGCCGTACCGCCCCTGGACCGACCTGACGATCGGCGGGATCGTGCTCGCCGCGGTGAACGCCGCTGTGTGGGGCCTCGGTGCGGCGACGTTCCCGCACGAGGTCCCGGTGGCGGTGGCGGCGTTCCTCGCCGCGGCGCCGACGCTGGTGCTGACGGCGGCGTCGGCCGTCTTCGCCTGGACCTTCGCCGGTCTCGCGGAACGCGTGCAGATCCGCGCCGGGTCCTACTCCGTCGAACGCGCGGAGCGTGACGGCATCGCGGCGAGCGTGCAGCAGGACCGCTCGACGATCCTGGCCAGCGACGTCGCCCCGTTCTTCGCCGAGCTCCGCACCCGCGAGGTCATCACCGACGCCGACCGGGCCCGGGCCCGCGAGATCGCCGACGGCATCCGCCGGTCGATGGTCGCCGAGGCCGACCGCACCTGGTTCGAGTACGCCGTGCGGATCGAGGGGGGAGCGGCACCGGTGGTCGACGATCCCGACGGCCTCATCGCGACCCTCGACACCGACCAGCGCGCCGTCGTCCGGACGTTCCTGCGTGCCGCGCTCCGTGCCTCCACCGTCGACCCGGCCGGGTTCCGTGCGGTGGTGCGACGAGCCGACGCGGCCACCGCACCGTCGGCACAGGCGCCCGCAACCGGCCGTGTGCTCGTCGAGATCGACCTCGCCGTGGCGGACTCCGACATCGGTGTCCACCGCACGTTCGACCCGTACTTCGCAGTCCTCCGCGTGACGTTCCCCGACCTCGACGTCGCGGTCCGTCCTTCCGCCCTCACACTAAGGTTCTCCTATGACCAGCACTGACCCGAACAGGCTCTCGGAGGGTCTCCCGGCCCGCCCGAACCCGGGAGCACGACGTGTGCGGCTGGCCATCCTCGACGACCACGAGGTGCTGCTGGACAGCCTGTCGAGCTGGATCGCGGTGAACGCGTTCGACTTCGACCTGGCCCTGACCGCGCACACCTGGCTCGAGATGGTCCACAGCGACAGTTTCCCGACCGACCTGGTGTTCCTCGACTTCCAGCTGAAGGAGCCGGTCTCCATCGAGGCCCGTGTCCGCACCTGCCGCGCGGCGGGCGCGAAGGTCATCGTGCTCTCCAGTGTGGACAGCCGCGAATCCCGCGACCGTGCTCTCGCGGCGGGTGCCGCCGCGTTCCTCTCCAAGTCGCTCCCGATGCGCGAGGTCATGGACGTTGCCCGCGACATCATGGGCGTCGCGCGGGAGACCCCGCAGCCGCGCGAGTGGCGTCCGCTGCCCACCGGAGCGGCCGCGCACCAGCGGCCGAAGCTCAGCGCGGGTGAGGAAGAAGCGCTGCGCCTCTACGTGTCGGGCTACTCGACGAACGAGGTCGCCGCGCAGATGAACGTGCAGTACGAGACCGCCAAGACCTACCTGCGCCGCGTGCGCGAGAAGTACAGCAAGGTCGGTCGCCCCGCCTCGAAGAAGTCCGACCTCATCCGGCGGGCCGCCGAGGACGGGTTCCTCGCGTAGTGGCGAAGCTCTACTTCCGCTACGGCGCGATGAACAGCGGCAAGAGCACGGGGCTCCTGCAGGCTGCGTACAACTACGAGGAGCGCGGGCACCGGGTCCTGCTCGCGAAGCCGGCGGTGGACACGAAGGGCGACCGTGAGATCGTGTCTCGCCTCGGCGTCAGCCGGACCGTCGACATCGTGTTCGCGCCCGACGCCGACGTGCGCGACGCCGTCACCGCCGCGGGTGCGCTCGACCCGCAGTCGGACCGCCTGGACGGCATGGTCCGCCCCGTCAGCTGCGTCCTCGTCGACGAGGCCCAGTTCCTCACCCCGCGCCAGGTCGACGACCTGCTGCGCATCGCGGTCCTGGACGAGGTCCCCGTCATCACCTACGGCATCCGCACCGACTTCCGCACCGAGGCGTTCCCGGGCAGCGCCCGCCTGCTCGAGGTCGCGCACTCGTTGGAGGAACTGAAGACCATCTGCCGCTGCGGCCGCAAGGCGGTCTTCAACGCCCGCACCGTGGACGGCCGCTTCGTGTTCGACGGCTCGCAGGTCGCGATCGACGGTGTCGACGTCGCCTACGAGTCACTCTGCGCCAACTGCTACCTGACGGAGTCCGGCGGCCGCCTCGACGGCGCCTGACCGGTCCTGCGGGCGGTCATGACACCCCGTACGGGTTCGGCGAGCGGTCACGTCGCGTCGTCGGTTCGCCCGCTGGGCGACGGGACGTGACCAGTCCGCGAGGTGCGCGCGGCACGTCGTGACCGCTCGGTGCACGAGACGGCACCGAACGGCGGCCGGGAGGCGCGGTGCGGCCCCGCCACGCGCCTCCCGGCCGCCTCTCAGGCCGTCCAGGGCCCGCCGCATGCGTCCGCCGAGTGGTCGCGAACCTGCGCTGGCGCGATGCCCAGGCGACGCCTGGTGACGGGTCGGCGGCCGGACGGCGGCACGTCCGGACCGGTGAGGATCCCGGTCTCGGGCGGAATGCGGGCTCGTCCGCGCGCGTTGGTGACCACATGACCGACGACACCCTGCACCTGTCCGTCCTCGACCTGGCCACCCGCGAGTACGGCCAGTCCAACACCGAGGCCCTGCAGGGGTCCATCGACATGGCCGTGCACGCCGAGCAGCTCGGGTACGAGCGGTTCTGGGTCGCCGAGCACCACGGGATGCCGGGCATCACGTCCTCGGCCCCGGCGGTGCTGCTGAGCGCCGTGGGTGCCGCCACCTCGACCATCCGCATCGGCTCCGGTGGTGTGATGCTGCCGAACCACGCACCGCTCGTGGTCGCGGAGCAGTTCGGCACCCTCCGTGCCCTGTACGGCGACCGCGTCGACCTCGGGCTCGGGCGTGCACCCGGCACCGACGGTGCTACGGCGATGGCGCTCCGCCGCACGGACCGGCTCGACGTGGACGACTTCCCGGACCGCCTGGCCGACCTGATCGGCTTCTTCACCGGGATGGCCGCCGACAACCCGCTGGCGGGCATCCGCGCGGTGCCGGGCTACGGCGACGTGCCGGAGTTCTGGCTGCTCGGGTCCTCCGGCTACAGTGCCCAGGTCGCGGGTGCGCTCGGCGTCTCGTTCGCCTTCGCCCACCACTTCGCGTCGGACAACACCGAGGCCGCGCTCGCGCTGTACCGCGACTCGTTCCGTCCGTCGCGGTTCCGCCAGACGCCGAACGCCCTGATCGGCGTGCAGGTCGTCACCGACGAGGACCCCGCCGTCATCGACGAGCAAAGCGCCCCGGGCATGATCTCCTTCATCCGGATGCGTCAGGGGGCCAAGCCCGAGCCGGTCTCGATGGACGAGGCGCGGGCGTACGAGTTCAACGACCTCGAGCGCCGGTTCATCGCGGCCCGCACGGAGCGTCAGGCCTACGGCAACGCGGAGCAGGTGGCGGCGAAGATCAACGCGCTCGTGGCGTCGACGGGGGCGAACGGCGTGATCGTGTCGCCCGGGGCTGCGCAGGCGCGGTACCGGCACCAGGCGCTCGACGTCGTGGCCGGGCTGCACGCCGCCGGCACGCTCGTGCCCGCGGGGGCGGGCGCTGGTGCCGGGGCGTCGTCCGTCGGCTAGTTCGTTCGCATCGTGCGCGGGAATGGTCGGGTGTCCGGTGGGCACCCGACCATTGCTGCTCACCAAGTCGCGCGGTGCCTCAGGTGAGCAGGCCCAGACGCGTGGCTGCGGCGACCGCTCCGACGCGGGAACCGACGTCGAGTTTGCGGAACACGTTGTAAACGTGCCGTTTGACCGTGCCGATCGCGAGCTGCAGGTCGGCGGCGATCTCGGCGTTGCTGCGCGCGGCGGCGAGGAGTCGCAGCACCTCGAGCTCGCGGTCGCTGAGCGGTGACCCGGCGCGGGCTTCCGTCACGAGGTCGACGGGGAACGTGACCGGTGCGGCATCGGCGTCGGCTGCCCGTGCGATCCGGTCGACGAGTTCGCGGCTCGGGGTGTCCTTCGTGACGAAGTCGACGGCGCCGGCCTCGAGCAGCGTCCGACGCAGCACGGCGTCCCGGTGCATCGTGAGCACCACCACGCGGATGTCCGGACGGGTGCGGCGGATCGTGGCGATCGTCGTCCGTGCCGGAGGGCCGTCCAGCTCGACGTCGAGCAGCAGCACGTCGATAGCGGCGGCCTCGGGGGAGTCGAGCACCTCGGCCGGCCGCTCGCCGTGTGCGACCACGCGGATCGTGGGGACCGCGGCCAGGAGGGTGGCGAGTCCCTCGCGGAACAGCCGGTGGTCGTCGACGATGGCGACGTGGGTGACGGTCACAGCGTCCCCCTCGGGATCGTCAGGCGGACGGTGGTGCCGTGTCCTCGGCTCCCGCGCACGCTCTCGACGTCGAGTTGTGCGCCGATCACCGCGGCACGTTCGCGCATGGTCTGCTGTCCGAGGCGACCGTCCGTCCCGTCGTGCGGGTCGAAGCCCGGGCCGTCGTCGGCGACCGTCGCGACCAACGCGGTGGGTGACCACGAGAAGCGCACCGACGTCGTCGATCCGGGGGCGTGCTTGCTCCGGTTCGTGAGCGCTTCGAGCAGGATCGTCAGGGCTTCCTCGGCCTGCCAGTTCGGCAGCGTGGTCGCCGTGCCGGTCGACACGATGGCCAGGCGGTCGTCGTCGGGGAACAGGTCCTTCGCGTGCCGGGCGAGGGCCTCGTCGAGCAAGGCGTCCCCGACGCGGGCGTGCAAGCTCACTGCGAGGTCCTGCACGTCCCCGAGGGCACCACGGAGCAGCCGTGCCGCGTCGTCGAGCTGCCTGGCGCGTTCGCCCGCCGGAGGGTCCGTGAGCAGCACCAGGTCGAGTCGCTGCAGTCCGGCGAGGATCCCGTGGGCGACCCGGTCGTGCAGGTCGCGGGCGATCTGCGTCCGGGAGTCCAGGTGCGCCGTCGTGACGCGTTGGCGCAGTGCCTCCGTGTAGGCGACCGCGCCGGCCGGGAACCGGCTCCAGATGCCCGCGTGCAGCGCCCTGGTGGCCCGCAGGACCTCTGCGGTCGACGTCGCGCCGACCTCGTCGATGAAGACAGGAAGGTAGGCGTCGAACAGCATCTCGGCGGCGAGCATGGCGCCGGCCGGGTGTCGGGCGTGCTCGGCGTGCAGAGCGCCGGTCGCCAGGTGCTCCGGGTCGAGGAAGGCGTGGCTCACGACGCTGCCCTCGGCACCGGCGGCGTATCGCTCGTGGGCCTCGGTGATCATCGACCTGACGTTCTCCGCCAGGTTCGCGGCCAGCACAGGGTCGTCCGCGAGATCGGGGAACTCCGCGGCGATCGTGGCGAGCACGGCGGCGAGGGGGTGGGCGTTGTGCATGACGCTTGCGAGCGTAGCTGCAGGGGGCACACCTGACGGGGGAGCGGGGTCCGCGTGGGTCCTCCGACACATCCATCCGATGGTCGTGCGGGGGAAAGCAGAAGGCCCCGGTTCCGGAGAACCAGGGCCTTCTTCGTACTGTCTCAACACAGTGTCGGGGTGACAGGATTTGAACCTGCGACCTCCTCGTCCCGAACGAGGCGCGCTACCAAGCTGCGCCACACCCCGCGGTGTGGTCACTCCCTACCGGAGCAACCCCAGAAGTCTACCCGATGATCGGTGATGCTCACGACCACCGGGTGAACTCCCGGGCGCGTCGGATCAGGAGGCCCGAGCGGTCAGGGTGACGACGACGGCCTCGGGTCGGCAGGCGAACCGAACCGGCGCGTAGATCGATGTTCCGAGACCGGCCGAGACCTCGAGCCAGGACCAGTGGTTCCGGTGCTGCCACTTGTGCAGCCCGCTGGCGTACCGGCGGGGGAGGTCGGAGTTCGTGACGAGCGCGCCGACTCCGGGGACCGCCACCTGACCGCCGTGGGTGTGCCCGGCGAAGATGACGTCGGCGCCCTGGGTCACGAAGGCATCGAGCACGCGACGGTAGGGGGCGTGCGTGACACCGATCGCGACCGGTGCGGGGCCGTCCTCGTCCTCGGACCACGGCACGTCGCTGCGCATCTCGTCGACGTTGGTGGGGAGCAGGTCGAGGCGGTCCCAGTCGCGGTGCGCGTCCGAGGTGCCGAACAGCTCGAACCGTGAGCCGCGGAGTTCGATCGCGTGTGCCTGGTCGTTCAGGTCGAGCCAGCCGAGCGACTCGAAGAACGCCGTTTGCCGATCGATGTCGAGACTGACGGGCTCTGCCGCTCTGTGCATCCGACTCGGCCCGGAGAAGTACTTGAGCGGGTTGCGCGGGGAGGGCCCGAAGAAGTCGTTCGACCCGTAGGCGAAGACACCGGGCACCCCGCGGAACGGCTCGAGCGCGTACTCCACGGCAGCGTTGGCGGTCGCATGGCCGAGGTTGTCGCCGGTGTTCACGATGAAGTCCGGCTCGACCAGGCTCAGGTCGCGCAGCCACTGCTGCTTGTCGGCCTGCCACGGGGCCATGTGGATGTCGGACAGGTGCAGGACGGTGACGTCCCGCGAGCCCGGCGGGAGGACCGGGACGGTCTCCCACCGGATCCCGAAGCGACGACGCTCGACCAACGAACCCCACGCTGCCGAAGCGGCACCGACGGCCGCACCCGCTGCGAGGACACCGAGCGCGGCGCGCCCGCGGGTCACTTGCAGTCCTTGGGGGCCTTGCCGTTCTTGTCGCCGTACAGCTGGATCGTCACGTCGGCGTTCTTGTCCGCCGCCGCACTGATCGCAGGGTCGACGGCCGCGACCTTGCAGGTCTTGCTGCCGCCGCCCTTGGCGTAGTCGTCCGACAGGTTCACGCTCGTGAAGCCGGCGTCGTTCAGGGCCGATCGGGCGTCGCCGAGGGAGTCGCCGCCGATCTCCGGCACGGTCGCCTGCGTGCCGTCCGAGGTGTAGACGGTGACGCTCGAACCCGACGACAGGAGCGCACCCGCCGCCGGAGAAGTCGACAAGACCGAACCAGGACTCCCCGTGCCGGGGCGCGCGCCGCCGTCGACGTAGGTGAACCCGGCGCCGGAGATGGCAGCGCGGGCCTCGTCGACCGTCTTGCCCTGCAAATTGGTCAAGGCCTTCGCATTGCCGCGCAGTGCCGACTGCTGCGGGTCGGTGAACGGCCCGGCCGGGTAGACGGCGTTCACCGGGGTCTGCGCCTGTCGCCAGACATCGGCTCGGACACCGGCGTACGTGCCGTTGACGCCGTTGCTGAAGTTCCGGAGGTTGGTGAGCTTGCCGTCGGTGTTGCCCTGCCAGTAGGCCGTGGCGACACGCGAACTCGAACCGACCAACCAGATCTGGTTGCCGTCGTCGGTGGTACCCGTCTTGCCGAAGAGCTGCGTGCCGTCCGCTGTCTGGGCACCGCGCGCGGTACCACCCGAGATCGTCCCCTTCATCGCGTAGATCGCTGCACGTGCCACCTCGGGGTCGATGGCCTGCTTGCAGTCCTTCGTCTGGCCACCGAGCTGCTTGCCCGACGGGGAAGTGATCTGGTCGATCGCGATCGGCTTGCAGTAGATGCCGTTGTTGGCGACGGCCGCGTAGGCGGCAGCCATCGTCATCGGCGCGATCTCGTTGACGCCGAGCACCGAGGAGGGGGTGTACTGCAGTTCGCCACCATCCGCACGATGGACTCCGAGGGACTCCGCCGTGTTCCGGATGTCACACAGGTCGAGCTTCTGGGCCATGTTGAGGAACGCGAGGTTGATCGACGCCGCGGTGGCGGCCGCGACGGTGTAGTTGCCGCTTTCACCCGCGGTGTCGTTCTTCGGGTTGTAGTCCCCTGCCGTGATCGGCTCGCCACACGCGGTCCATCCGGTCGACATGTTGCGCGGGGTGCCGCTGACGACTTCGTTCAGTCCGTGTCCGGCCTGCAACCAGGCCAGCAACGTGAAGAGCTTGTACGTCGAACCCGTCTGGAACCCGCCGGAGTTGCCGTACTCGTAATCGACGCTGTAGTTGATGCTCGTCGACGACGGCGCGGATTCCAGGGACTCGTCGAAGTCCTTGTTCTGCGCCATGGTCACGATCCGGCCGGATCCGGCCTCGATCGAGTTCAGTGTCGCGCCGAGGGCCAGGTTCGTCTCGGCCTTGTTGTCGTACGTGTTGAGGATCTGCTTCTGCTGGGCGTTGAGGTCGATGTTCAGCGTCGTCTGGATCTTGTACCCGCCGTTTCGCCAGGCGGTGTCGCGTGCCTTCTGCGACGAGCCGAGCTGCGACATCTCCTGCACGACCTTGACCGCGTAGTCGCAGAAGAACTGGGATCCGTCGCCGACCGAGGCTCGGCAGCCCTGCGACGGCTCGGTCAGGTGCACGTAGTCGGCCGGATTCGACAGTCGAGCCGCGCGGTACTCGTCCTCGGTGAGGTTCTTCTGGTCGTACATCGAGCGCAGGATGACGTTGCGCCGGGCGACGTTGGCGTCGTACTTCTTCGAGCTCGACAGGTTGCGTGCCTCGGGGTACTGCACGATGGCGATGAGCGATGCGGCCTCGGCCGGGGTCAGGTCGGTCGCGCTCTTGTTGTAGTAGTGCTGCGCCGCGGCCTGCACGCCGTAGGTCTGGTCGCCGAAGTAGGCGATGTTCAGGTAGGCGGTGAGGATCTCCTTCTTGGAGTACTTCTTCGCCAGCCCGATCGCGAGCTTCATCTCTTCCAGCTTGCGGGGGATGGTCTGCTCGACGGCCTCGTTGTAGGCCTTCTGCTGCTCCTCCTTCGTGGGGAGTTCGAGCGCCTGCTGCATCTTGATGTTGCGGACGAGCTGCATCGTCAGCGTCGAACCACCGCCGGACTCGCCGAGCCCACCCGCGATGCTGCCCACGCCGGCGCGGATCAGGGAGGTCATGTCGACGCCACCGTGGTCGTAGAAGCGCTTGTCCTCGCCGTCGATGGCCGCGTTCTTCAGCTGGTCGCTGATCTGGTCGAACTCCAGCTCTTCGCGGTTCTGGTCGTAGACCGTCGCGAAGTGCACCGACTCGCCACCCGAGTACGCGTACAGCTCGTTGCGCTGCGGCAGGTCACCGATCTCGATGTACTCCGGCAGGGACTCGAACACACCGATCGTGGACGTCGTCGTGACTCCGGCGACGGCGATGGCCGGCGTGACGCCGATCGTGACGAGCAGGCCGGCGAGGGCACTGAACCCGACGAATCCGATGAAGGCGCCGACTGCTGAGACGGGCTTGGTCCGCGATGCAGACGTCTTCTGGGCAGACATAGGATGCAGCCTAAACGACACCCCCGACTGAAAGGCTGGCAAGGAACCGCATGACTCGCTGGGAGTACTTCACCACGCCGCTGATGATCCACAACACCACCGCGATCCTCAACAACTACGGGGACGAGGGCTGGGAGCTGGTCCAGATCGTCACCGGTCCCGAGGGCGGTCTCGTCGCCTACCTGAAGCGCCCCAAGGCCGACGCGTGAGCGTCTCCGACCGGCTCGCGGAACTCGGCCTGACGATCCCCGCGGTGGCCGCACCCGTCGCCGCGTACGTGCCCGCCGTCCTGACGGGCCAGTACGTCTACACGGCGGGTCAGCTGCCGTTCGTCGACGGTGCCCTGCCCGTGACCGGCAAGGTCGGCAACGGTGTCGACGCCGAGACCGCCGCTGGCCAGGCACGCGTGGCCGCGCTGAACGCCCTGGCCGCCGTGCAGTCGGTCGCCGGATCGCTCGACCGCGTTGCCCGTGTCGTCAAGGTCACCGTGTTCGTCGCCTCGGACCCGTCCTTCACCGGTCAGCCCGGGGTCGCGAACGGCGCGTCGACCCTCGTCGGCGAGGTCTTCGGCGACGCCGGCGTCCACGCGCGGAGCGCGGTGGGCGTCGCCGTGCTCCCGCTGGACGCGCCGGTCGAGGTCGAGCTGGTGGTGGAGCTCACCGCCTGACGGCAGCGACCGACGGCACGAACGTGAGCAGGGCCTCCAGTCCGAGACGGACGGGAGGCCCTGCTTCCGTTCCCGGGACTACATGAGTTCGGCGATGGTCGCCATGATCGTCGGATCGGCGAGCGTCGTCGTGTCGCCGATGCGGCGGCCCTCGGCCGCGTCGCGGAGCAGCCGCCGCATGATCTTGCCGGAGCGCGTCTTCGGCAGCTCCGGCACGATGACGACCTGGCGCGGCTTCGCGATCGCACCGATGCGCTTGCCGACCCAGTTGCGGAGCTCCGCGGAGGCGGTCTCGCGGTCGACGTCGGCGGCGGCCTCGCTGGTCAGGATGACGAAGGCGACGACGGCCTGCCCGGTGGTCTCGTCGGCGGCGCCGACCACGGCGGCCTCGGCGACGCCCTCGTGGCCGACCAGGGCGGACTCGATCTCGGCCGTCGACAGGCGGTGCCCGGAGACGTTCATGACGTCGTCGACGCGCCCCTGCACCCAGATGTCGCCCTGCCCGTCGAGCCGCGCTCCGTCGCCGGCGAAGTAGCGGCCGGGGAACCGCGACCAGTAGGTCTCGACGAAGCGGTCCGGGTCGCCCCAGATGCCGCGCGCCATCGAGGGCCACGGCTCGGTGATGGTGAGGTAGCCGCTCTCGCCCGGGTCGGCGCGGTTGCCGTCGTCGTCGACGATCTCGGCGACGATGCCGGGCAGCGGCGTCTGCGCGGCGCCGGGCTTGAGCTTCGTGACGCCGGGCAGCGCGGAGATCATGATCGCGCCGGTCTCGGTCTGCCACCACGTGTCGACGATGGGCGTGCGGTCGTGGCCGATGACCTGGCGGTACCAGTTCCACGCCTCGGGGTTGATGGGTTCGCCGACGCTGCCGAGCAGCCGGAGGGTCTCGAGGCTGCGGGCCTCGGGGAT
Organism: Curtobacterium sp. VKM Ac-1376; assembly: GCF_015351025.1. GTDB lineage: Bacteria > Actinomycetota > Actinomycetes > Actinomycetales > Microbacteriaceae > Curtobacterium. The sequence goes on from NZ_JADKRV010000002.1 coordinate 234,882, forward strand.
CTCGCGGCCGGCCTTCATCGCCGCACGCACGGCGGTCGGTGCCGTGTACAGGACGGTGACGCCGTAGGAGTCGACGAGGTCCCACCAGCGGCCGGGCTTCGGCTCGTCGGGCGTGCCCTCGTAGAGCACCTGGGTGACGCCGTTCGCCAGGGGGCCGTAGACGACGTACGAGTGCCCGGTGATCCAGCCGATGTCGGCGGTGCACCAGTAGACGTCCTTCTCCGGGTGCATGTCGAACACGTTCTTGTGCGTGTACGCCGCCTGGGTCAGGTAGCCGCCCGAGGTGTGCACGATGCCCTTCGGCTTCCCGGTCGTGCCAGAGGTGTACAGGATGAACAGCGGCGTCTCGGCGGGGAAGGCCTCGGGCGTGTGCTCCGGTTCGGCCTTGGCCAGCTCGTCGTGCCACCACAGGTCACGGTCGTTCCAGGCGATCTCGTTGCCGCCACGCTTGACGACCAGGACGTGCTCGACGGTGTCGGTGCCCTCGCCGGTGAGTGCCTCGTCGACGGCGGGCTTGAGGGCGGAGACCGCCCCGCGGCGCCAGCCGCCGTCGGCGGTGACGACGAGCTTCGCGCCGGCGTCCTCGATGCGGGCGCGGAGGCTCTCGGCGCTGAAGCCGCCGAAGACGACGGAGTGCACGGCACCGATGCGGGCGACGGCCAGCATCGTGACGACGGCCTCGGGGATGAGTGGCAGGTAGACGACCACGCGGTCGCCCTGGCCCACTCCGAGGTCGGTGAGCATGTTCGCGGCGCGCTGCACCTCGGCGGTCAGCTCGGCGTAGGTGATCCGGCGGGTGTCGCCAGGCGCGCCCTCGAAGTGGATCGCGACCCGGTCACCGTTCCCCGCGCGGACGTGCCGGTCGAGGCAGTTCTCGGCGACGTTGAGCTCGCCGTCCGCGAACCACTTCGCGAACGGGGCGCCGGACCAGTCCAGGGTCTGCGTGAACGGCGTGCGCCAGTCGATGAGCGAGCGGGACTGCTCGGCCCAGAACGCCTCGCGGTCCGCTGCCGCCGCGTGGTGGAGGTCCTCGCCCGCGACCGCGTCGGCCACGAACTCGGGCGGCGGGGGGAAGGTCGCTCCGTCGTCGTTTCGGGGATCGGTCTGGGTCGGAGTGGACATCGGTGTCCTTTCGCGTCGTTGCGTCCTCAGGGTGCATCCATCGTTGCGTCCGCTGACCGCATTGGTGGTTGCGTCCTCCGAGCACATCCATCGTTGCGTCCTCTTGGCGCATCCGGAGACTACCCCTCGGCCGAGTTCTCGCACGGCACGCCGGGTGGTCGTGTCCGGGGTTGCCCCGGAGGGCCGATCGTGGGGTACAGTGGTTCCTGCTGGACTCGTTTCCGGCGGCATCGAATCGGATTCCCCCCAATCCCTCGGTGTCAAGGCGGCACCTGTTCCCCCCAACCGGTGCCGCCTCTTCTGTTCTCCGGGCTCGGGCTCGAGCCTTCGCGGCTCGCCGGACCGCGTCGTGGGGCTCCGATCCGCGCGGGTACGCCGGTCGTGTGGACAGACCGGTCCATGCTTGCGCATCGACTCTTCCTCGTGGGCGTAGCACGTGCTACGCCCCTTTCCGCCGCCGGGGGCAAGGGGGATCGTCGAGGCGGGCGGGGTCGGTGTCGCATCATCCACCGGGGTACGCCTTTCCTTTTCGGGGGACAAACCGGTCCGTTGGTGGGGGGAAGAGCGATTGTCCACCGATGCGCACCCTGTTTGATGGGTGCACGTCCGTTCTCCCTACTGTCGGCGGCATGCCGTTGCACCGTGCTCCGCCCTCGTCGCCGTCGCGTTCGTCGATCGCCGCTCCGCCGGCGCTGCCGTTCCTGCCCGGAGCTGCACCACCCGCGCGACGCCGTGCCGACGGCGTGCTCGAGTTCGAGGAGCTCGCCACGCTGGTCGCCGACGCCACGGTGACGGACGTCCTCGTGCTCGGGGGCGTGGGCACCTGGGTCGACCGTGGTGCCGGGCTCGAGGCGGTGCCACCCCGGCTGACGGAGGGGCGCGCCCGCGAGCTCGCGACCCGGCTCGTCGCGCTCGGTGGCCGGCACGTCGACGAGACCACGCCGTGCGCGGACGTCCGCCACGGTGACGGCGTCCGCGTGCACGTCGTGCTCGCCCCGGTGTCCCTCGTCGGGACGGCCGTCTCCATCCGGTTGCCCCAGGTGCAGCGTCCGACACTCGCCGGCCTCGAGCGCGCCGGGACCTTCGAGTTCGTCCCGCGAGCCGTCGTCGAGGACGCCGTCGCCGCCCGCCGCAACGTCCTCGTCACCGGAGCGACCGGCAGCGGCAAGACGACCCTGCTCGCGGCGATGCTCGGCGGTGTTCCCGTGGACGAACGGATCGTGACGGTCGAGGACGTCGCCGAACTCCGCATCGCGCACCCGCACGTCGTCGCCCTCGAGGCTCGTCAGGCGAACGCCGAGGGGACGGGCGCGCTCGGTCTCGACCGGCTCGTGCGCGAGGCACTCCGGATGCGCCCCGACCGGATCGTCGTGGGGGAGTGCCGGGGTGCCGAGGTGCGTGAACTCATGTCCGCGCTGAACACCGGCCACGACGGCGGAGCGGGGACCGTGCACGCCAACGGTCTGGCGGACGTCGCGGCCCGGCTCGAGGCACTGGGTGCGCTCGCGGGACTCGGCGTCGAAGCGCTCGCCCGCCAAGCCGTCAGCGCCTTCGACCTGGTCCTGCACGTCGAGCGCCGCGCCGGGCAGCGACGGCTCGGCGGGGTCGGTTCGCTGCGCGTCGGAACGGACGGGAGGCTCGAGGTGCGGCCGGAGGACGGGCTGCGGTGAGCCGACGCGCCCCTGCCGACCCGGCGCGCGTCGCGGGCGCGCTCGACCGCGTGGCGACGCTGGTCGCGGCGGGCGTCCCGCCCCCGCGGGCGTGGCAACTCGTCGGCGGCCTGCCCGGGGTCGGGGGACCGGCGCAGCGTGACATCGCCGTCGTCCTCCGGGTTGCCGACCGCACCGGATCGCCGGTCGCGGACACCCTCCGGGGGCTCGCCGGTGCGCTGCGACGCACCGCCGCGTCGGACCGGGCGATCCGGGTCGCGCTCGCCGGACCGCGCACGAGCGCACGGGTCGTGCTCGCACTGCCGCTGTTCGGCCTCGGGCTCGGTGCCGCGTGGGGTGCCGGCGCGGTCGAGGTCCTCGTCGGGTCACCCGCGGGCTGGGTGTGCTCGGCGCTCGCCGCCGTGCTCGTGCTCGTCGGGCGGCACTGGAGCGCCAGGCTCGTCCGGTCCGCAACCCCCGACGGGCGCGTGCCGGGTGTGCTCCTCGACGCCTGGGCGGTGGCAGTCTCCGGGGGAGGGTCCTGGACCACGGCGGCCGACGCGGTCGCCGAGGCGTCGGCAGGTGCGGTCCCGCCGACGGGAGACCTGGCCCGGCTCCGGGAGGTCCTCGACCTGGCCCGTCGCGCCGGTGTGCCCGCAGCGGGGCTGCTGCGCCGCGCCGCCGAGGACGTCCGCGACGAGGCAGCGGCCGACGGGCTCGCAGCGGCGGAGCGACTGGCGGTCCGGCTCGTCCTGCCCCTCGGGGTGTGCGTGCTGCCGGCGTTCGTGCTCGTGGGGGTGGTGCCCGTCGTGGTCGGAGTCCTCTCCTCCACCGTGGCCGGGGTCGGGTGAGCTCTCCACAGATCCCAGCGGAACGCTCGGTCGACGCGGCCGTCCCGACAGGCTGGTCCCACCGCAACAGAGAGGACGGACCCCATGAGCACCACCCCATCTCCCACCCGCCGTACCCGCCGCACCGTCGGCCGGTGGCGTTCCCGCTTGCAGGACGACCGTGGGTCGGCCACGGCCGAGTACGCCGTCGTCATCCTCGCCGCCGTGGCCTTCGCCGGTGTGCTCGTCGCCGTCATGCGCTCGGGCGAGGTCCAGACCATCCTGACCGACCTCGTCCGCGGTGCCCTCTCACTGTGAGCGCGGTTCGGTGACCGTCGAGTTCGCTGTGGCGCTCCCCGTGGTGGCGCTCGTCCTGACCACGCTCGTCGCGGCGGTGCTCGTCGTCGACGGGCAGGGCCGGCTCCAGCTGGCCGCGGCCACCGCAGCCCGCGCCATCGGCCGTGGGGACGACGCCGACGGCCGCGCCGCCGCCGCCCGGATCGCGCCGGGGGTCTCGATCGCCGTCCGGTCCGACGACGGGTTGGTCTGCGTCGACGCCACGCGCGGCGGGACCGGACCCTTCGCGGCACTGCCGCTCAGCGCGACCGGTTGCGCCGCGACACGGGGACGGTGACAGGGTGCGGCGCGGCGCGCAGGACGGCTCGGCGACCGTGCTGCTCGCGGCGGTCCTCGGCGTGGGCGTCCTGATCGCCTCGGCGGCGCTCGCCGCGGCCGGTCACCGCACCCAGGCCATCCGGGCTGACGGTGCTGCCGACGCGGCTGCCACCGCCAGCGCCGCGGCCGCCACCGGTCTCGTTTTGGGGGAGCCGTGCGTCGTCGCGGCCAGGGTCACCACCGCGAACGGTGCGACGCTCACCGCCTGCGAACTCACCGCCACGACGGCACGCGTTCGCGTCCGCGTGGGCACCGGACCGTTCGCCGTCGGCGCGGTCGCGGTGGCCGGTCCGGCGGACGGCCCGCCCGAACACTATGTGTATGGTGTGCCTGTCGGCCCGTGGTCACCGATGTCCCGGTCGACCCGGACACGCTCGTGACCAGGGCCGATCAGCACCATCGATCAAGGAGACACGTGCCAGGCACGAAGAAGCTCGTGATCGTCGAGAGCCCTGCGAAGGCGAAGACGATCGCGCAATACCTCGGTGACGGATACGAAGTCCAGGCCTCGGTCGGACACATCCGCGACCTCGTCGAGCCCAAGAACCTGCCGCCCGAGCTCAAGAAGGGCTCTCTCGGCAAGTTCTCGGTGGACGTGGACAACGGCTTCGAGCCGTACTACGTCGTGTCCGACGCCAAGAAGAAGACGGTCTCCGAGCTCAAGCGTGCGCTCAAGGACGCCGACGAGCTCTACCTCGCAACAGATGAAGACCGCGAGGGTGAAGCGATCGCGTGGCACCTGCTCCAGGTCCTCAAGCCGAAGGTCCCCGTCAAGCGGATGGTCTTCCACGAGATCACGAAGGAGGCGATCCAGCGCGCACAGGAGGCCACCCGCGAGCTCGACACCGCCCTCGTCGACGCGCAGGAGACCCGCCGCATCCTCGACCGGCTGTACGGGTACGAGGTCTCGCCGGTCCTCTGGCGCAAGGTTGCTCCCGGCCTGTCCGCCGGTCGTGTGCAATCCGCCGCGACCCGCCTGGTCGTCGACCGCGAGCGTGAGCGCCTGGCCTTCGTCTCCGCGAACTACTGGGACCTCTCCGCCCGGTTCGAGAAGGCCGGTGAGTCCACCTTCTCCGCTCGACTCGCCCGGATCCACGGCACCCGCGTCGCATCGGGTCGTGACTTCGACGACCGCGGCACCATGAGCGGTGAGGTGGTCCGCCTCGACGAGGCCGCTGCCGCGTCACTCACCACGGTGCTCGAGCGGGCCGGTGACGCCACCGTCCGCAGCGTCGACTCGAAGCCCTACACTCGTCGCCCCGCCGCGCCGTTCACCACCTCGACGCTGCAGCAGGAGGCCGCGCGCAAGCTCCGCCTGTCGCCGCGTCAGACCGCCCGTGCCGCGCAGACGCTGTACGAGAACGGCTACATCACCTACATCCGTACCGACTCCGTCTCGCTCTCGCAGCAGGCGATCGATGCGGCTCGCAAGCAGGCGGCCGACCTCTACGGTGCGGCCACCGTGCCGGACAAGCCGCGCCTGTACGCGAGCAAGAGCAAGAACGCCCAGGAGGCGCACGAGGCCATCCGTCCCGCCGGCGACTCCTTCCGCACGCCGCAGCAGCTCCAGGGCACGCTGACCGGTGTGGAGTGGCGCCTCTACGACCTCATCTGGAAGCGCACGATCGCGTCGCAGATGGCGGACGCCAAGGGTTCGACCGCGTCGATCGTGCTCGGCATCGCGTCGTCCGAGTCCGTCGAGGGCATCGCCTCGACCGCGAACGGCACGGACGCCGAGTTCACGGCGTCCGGCACCGTCATCACCTTCCGCGGGTTCCTCAGCGCCTACGAAGAGGGCCGCGACGAGGACCGCCACGAGGCCAGCGAGCGTGCCGGGCAGGACGTCGCCCTGCCGAACGTGACCGAGGGGGAACACCTCGCGGTCACCGACGTCGAGGCGAAGGGGCACGACACCACGCCGCCGCCGCGCTTCACCGAGGCGAGCCTCATCAAGACGCTGGAAGAGCTGGGGATCGGGCGCCCGTCGACCTACCCCACGATCAGCCCGACGATCATCGACCGCGGCTACGTCTCGCTCCGCGGCACACAACTCGTGCCGAACTGGATCGCGTTCAGCGTGGTGCGCCTGCTCGAGCAGTACTTCGGCGAGCTGGTCGAGTACGACTTCACCGCGGAGATGGAAGAGGACCTCGACCGCATCGCGCGCGGGGACGCGGACCGCGTCGACTGGCTCAAGGGCTTCTACTTCGGTGGCGGCGACGGCGAACAGCGCGGACTGCGGACCGTCATCGACAACCTCGGTGAGATCGACGCGCGCGAGATCAACTCCGTCGAACTCGCGCCGGGCCTCACCCTCCGGATCGGTCGCTACGGTCCCTACATCGAGGTGCCGAGCGACGACCCGGAGAAGCCCCGTCGCGTCAACGTGCCCGAGGACCTCGCTCCTGACGAGCTGACGGTCGAGAAGGCGAAGGAGCTCGTGGACGCCCCCGTCATCGGCGACCGCGTCGTCGGCATCAACCCGGAGACCGGGAAAGAGGTCCTGGCGAAGGACGGCCGCTTCGGTCCCTACGTCACGGAGCGCACCCCGGAACCGGAGCCCACCGTCGACCCGAAGACCGGTGAGGTCGTCGCGGCGACCACCGCTGCCGGACCGTCAGCGGCCGAGGTGACCGCCGAGAACGCCGCTGACACGACGACGACCGCCACGAAGGCCCCGGCGAAGAAGGCCCCCGCGAAGAAGACGACGAAGAAGGCTGCGGCGCCGAAGGAACGGACCGCCTCGCTCTTCAAGTCGATGGACCCGCAGACGGTCGATCTCGAGACCGCGCTGAAGCTCCTCGACCTGCCCCGCGTCGTCGGCCAGGACCCGGAGACCGGCAACGACATCACCGCGCAGAACGGGCGCTACGGGCCGTACCTCAAGAAGGGCACGGACACCCGGACCCTCCCGAGCGAGGACGCGATCTTCGACATCGACCTGCCCGGGGCGCTCGAGATCTTCGCCCAGCCGAAGTACGGCGGCAACCGGACCGCAAGTGCTGCGCTCAAGGAGTTCGACGCCGACCCGGTGTCCGGCAAGCCGATCAAGATGAAGGACGGCCGGTTCGGTCCGTACGTCACCGACGGTGAGACGAACGCGACGATCCCGAAGGGCGAGGACGTCGAAGCGGTCGACCACGCCCGCGCCGTCCAGCTCATCGCCGACAAGCGCGCCAAGGGCCCGGTGAAGAAGAAGACGCCGGCTCGCCGGGCTCCGGCGAAGAAGAAGTGACCGGTCGGTTCATCACGCTCGAGGGCGGCGACGGCGTGGGCAAGACGACCCAAGCGGAGCTGCTCTCGGCGTGGCTCGCCGACCACGGCCGGACGGTCTTGCGTACCCGCGAGCCGGGCGGAACCGACCTCGGTGTCCGGATCCGCGAGATGGTGCTGCACGAGCGAGGCCACGTTGCGCCGCGCGCTGAGGCCCTCCTCTACGCGGCTGACCGGGCGCAGCACGTCGAGACGGTCGTCCGCCCGGCGATCGCCCGCGACGAGATCGTCCTGCAGGACCGCTACATCGACTCCTCCGTCGCGTACCAGGGCGTGGCGCGCGGGCTCGGCGGGGACCAGGTCCGCTCGGTCTCCGAGTGGGCGGCCGACGGCCTGGCGCCGGACCTGACGATCCTGCTCGACCTCGACGTGTCGGTCGGCCGTGCGCGCGTAGCCGCCGCCCGCGGTGACACCTTCGACCGGCTGGAGTCCGAAGCCCAGGCGTTCCACGAGTCGGTCCGCAGCGCGTTCCTCGCCATGGCGGATGCCGAGCCCGAGCGCTTCCTGGTCATCGACGCTGCAGCGTCCACCGAGGACGTCCAGCGCGCCATCCGTGCTGCGGTCGCACGGCTCGTCGCGATCGACGCGGTATGACAGTGGTCACTGACAGGATGTTCCCGTGAGCGTGTGGGACGGCCTGACCGGGCAGGAAGAAGCTGTCGCGTCGCTCCGGAACGCCGCCGAGTCGACGGACGGCACCGGGGGCATGACCCACTCGTGGCTCATCACCGGGCCGCCCGGTTCCGGGCGCTCGAACGTCGCGACGGCGTTCGCCGCGGCGCTCGTCGGCAACGGGCCGGACGACGACCACACCCTGCGGCAGATCACCGCGAAGACCCACCCCGACGTCGCGGTGCTCACCACCCAGCGGGTCATCATCACGATCGACGAGATCCGGCAGCTCGTCACGTCGTCGCACTACTCGCCCTCGGTCGGGCAGTACCGTGTCGTCATCATCGAGGACGCCGACCGCATGACCGAGCGCACCTCCAACCTGCTGCTCAAGGCGCTCGAGGAGCCCCCGGAGCGCACCGTGTGGATCCTCTGCGCCCCGAGCGAGGCCGACCTGTTGCCGACGATCCGCTCGCGGGTCCGCTCGGTGCGCCTCCGTGTGCCCGGCATCGAGTCCGTCGCCGATCTGCTCGTCACCCGCACCGGTGTCGACCGCGGGCTCGCGATGGACGCCGCGCGCCAGGCACAGAGCCACATCGGCATGGCCCAGCGCCTCGCCACCAGCGAAGCGGCCCGTGACCGCCGTCGTCGCACCCTGATGACCGTGCTCGGCGTGCGGAGCGTCGGTGATGCCGTCATGGCCGCGGCCGACCTGCTCGCCGTCGCCGACGAGGACGCCAAGTCCATCACCGAGCAGCGCGACTCCGAGGAGCGCGACGCAGCTCTGCGTTCGCTCGGGGTCGAGCCGGGCGGCACGATCCCGCCGGCACTCCGGTCGCAGCTCCGCGCGCTCGAGGACGACCAGAAGCGTCGTGCGACCCGGAGCCTGCGCGACGGTCTCGACCGCATCCTGGTCGACGTCTCCTCGCTCTACCGAGACCTGCTGCTGCGCGGACTCGGTGCGCCGGCCGAACCGGTCAACCTCGCCATGCGGGAGCAGCTCGAGCACGCGCTGCCGACGGTTCCGCCCGCCGCCGCGCTCGAGGTGCTGGACGCCGTCGCGCTCGCTCGGCAGCGGATCGCCGCGAACGTGGCCGCGCTCCTGGCACTCGAGGCGCTGCTGGTCACGATCGCGCGCGCTCGCCGCTGACGACCGCGCCCGCGGCCGAGGGCCGGACGTGCGAGCCCCCGCGCCGCTTGCGGCTCAGCGTGCGACAATCACGACATGCCCGACGCTGAACCCGGACTGCGCGAACGGAAACGCCGCGCCACCCGCCGCGCCATCCAGCAGGCCGCGCTCCGGATCGCCATCGAGCACGGGCTCAGCGCCGTCACGGTCGACGAGATCTCCCGTCGCGCCGACGTCTCGCCCCGGACGTTCTTCAACTACTTCCCGAGCAAGGAACAGGCGATCCTCGGCGACGACCCACGGCTGCCCGACGACGGCGCGCTGCAGCAGTTCGTCGACAGCGGACCGACGGGGGACCTGCTGGCGGACATCGGCACGCTCCTGGTGCACTCCACCCGCGAACTCATCGAGGAGCGCGGGCTGATCGAGGAGCGGCAGCAGGTCCTGCGGGCCAACCCGGAACTGTTCGGCCGGCGCATGGCGTCGATGAAGGAGTTCCAGGCAGAGCTGCAGGCGGCCGTCCAGCGCCGGCTCGAGCGGGCGGAACCGGAAGTCGCGGCGGACCCCGATGTGCTCCGCCGGCGAGCTGGCCTGGCGGCCATCGTGGCCCTTGCCGCCCTGCGGCACGCCTGGTGGGAGTGGTCCGGTTCCGGAGCCGGCTCGCACCTCGCCGACGAGCTCGAACGGTCCTTTGCCGAGCTCGGTGTGCTGGTTTCGCGTTCACTCGTCTGAACCTGTATAGTCATTGCTCGTGCCGCTCCGGACATGGAGTGTGCGCCGCCTTAGCTCAGTCGGTAGAGCGATTCACTCGTAATGAATAGGTCGTCGGTTCGATTCCGACAGGCGGCTCCGAAGAAAATCCCCGTTCGCACCGGTCGTTGGACCAAAGCGAACGGGGCTTCCTCGTGGGGGCAGTGCACACAGCAGTGCACACATTAGCTCGCCGCGCGAGCCTTGTCGTAGGGGGGACTGGCGGAGGCTCCGGCGATTCAGTTGTACCGACACAGGGCCTCGGGCAGGATGCCAGTATGAGGATTCCTTTCACGCGCGTCGGGTTTGCAGTCGTCGTCGCTCCTGCGCTGCTTGTCCTCACTTCATGCGCCGGCTTCCCTTCCGCCGAGCCAACCCCGACGCCGAAGCCGTTTCGAACGACCGGGACGATCACGGTCCCGATGGACATCAGCGAGTCATTGCCGCTGCAAAACGGTAGCCCGGCGGTCGGCAACCCTTGCGTCCCGCAAGCAGGCTACGACGACATCGCCGCAGGCGCGCAAGTTGTGATCTCGGACACAGACGGGGAAACGCTTGCAGTCGGTGAGCTTCGAGACGGGTACCTGCAGGACGGCCCCGGGGGCAGCGCGTTCTTCCAGTCTGTCTGCGAATATCCCTTCATCGTGTCCCGGATTCCGCAGGGCGAGAAGTTCTACGCCGTCCACATCGGCAATACGAACCGCGGGGAACGGAACTACACGCAGGCTCAGCTCGAAGCGGGTGAGATCGCACTTTCGATCGGCGGATAGTCGCAGGATCTCGACGTGGTTGCCCCCGGACGAGGGTCGCGGTTCACCGGATCCTCGCCGTATGCTCAGCCGGTCCACAGCAAGAACAAGGGGAACCCGATGACCGAGTACCAGTCCGCACCCACCGCACCGCCCGCACCGCAGAAGCGCTCCAACCCGCTCGGGCTGACGGCCCTGATCGTCGGCATCGTCGCCATCATCGGCTGCGCGATCCCGATCGTGAACTTCGTGTCTATCTTCCTCGGCTTCGTCGCCGTCGTACTCGGCATCGTCGGGCTTCTGCAGAAGAACCGTGCCCGCGGTCTCGCGATTGCCGGCACCATCCTCGGTGCCATCGCACTGATCGTCGGCATTACGACGGCATCGATCTACTCGGCGGCGGTCAGCAGCGTCTCCGACGCCCTCGAGTCGTCCGCGCCGGCCGCGACAGAGGATGCCGCATCATCCACCCCCTCGAAGGAGCCGTCCGAGGAAGCGTCGGAGGACACGTCCGAGTCAGACGTCCCTGCCGAGTACACGTCCGCGCTCACGTCCGCGCAGAACTACTCGGACATGATGCACATGTCGAAGGAAGGACTCCGCACTCAGCTGACCTCCGACGTCGCCGACCAGTTCTCCGACGAGGCCGCCGACTACGCCGTCGAGAACGTCGACGCCGACTGGAACGCCAACGCGCTCGCTACCGCGAAGAACTACCAGGACACCATGAGCATGTCGCCCGAGGCGATCCGCGACCAGCTCACCAGCGACGTCGCCGACAAGTTCACCCAGGCCGAAGCCGACTACGCCGTCGCGCACCTGAACGACTGACACACCGAACGGCGAAAAACCCCGCAGACCTTCGCGGGTCTGCGGGGTTTTTCGCCAGCGGCCTTGGGTGACCATGGGTCTTCGAGGCGGAGTGACCCCTACGATCTCGACACGACGTCTGACTGACTCACTCCTGCCCAGGTGCACGACGAGTACGGCTACGGCCTCGAGCACCTGAAGAAGCTCCGGTACGAAAAGAAGGGCTTCCCGTACTACAAGCCCACCGAGCGCAAGGTGCTCTACAAGCGCTCCGGGATCGACGCGTTCATCGAGGCAAGCAGGGTGGACGCGTCCAAGATGCGACGGCACAACACTTAGGACCGCAGCTTTTTGCGACTCGGGCTCGCCCAGAGGTCGACCGATGGCGTCGCGAGCTTCTCGAGGACCAGCGCCGGCTGAAATCGCCACAGCCTTCCCATCCTCAGCGATGGGATGTCACCGGCCCGCGCGTACCTGATCACGGTTTCGTAGGACACCCCAAGGATCCGCGCCATCTCGTGTGCGTCAACTAATGCTTCGCCCATACGGTCACCGTACGGCCGAGGCGGTCGTTTCTTGACCCTGCTGTCGGCTTCTCTCCGATGCGCAGCGTTCGATGCGGGTATGGAACTGGAAGACGTGAACACTGCTGACCAGGCCGCGGAGTACCTGAAGCTAACGCCGGAGAAGCTCAAGCGGCTCGCTCGGGCACGGGGAGATCGGTTGCGTGAGAGCGGGCCCGGAGCGCGCGTGGGTGTGGCGGGACGCCGCCCACCCCGATACCGTCGACGCATGACGACCGAGGGCAAGCTCATGATGACGAGCGAGGCAGACGGCACCTTCACCATCACCCGCATCGCGGACGAAGCGGTTCTGGGTCGGATGACCCTTGACGACTTCAGCCGTTGGCACGCGTGGCGCGAGAACGCAGCCGGTGAGCGTGAGTACCTCGGCGTCTTCGAAGACGACGGCGACGGTATCGCCGCCATCGAAGACGCGGCCGAGAACGACCGCTGAACGACGAAACACCCCCTTGAGCGCCCCAAGTAGCTCGAGGGGGTTCGTGTACCGGAGTCAGTCGTCGAGGTCGCCTGCGTACCCGTCCTCCGCCTCGCGGTGCTCCCGCACCGATTGGTCCCCTACCAAACAGGGGAGCGCGGAAGCATCAGGCGTCGGGCATGATGTCCGCATGGGGACATTGACGTACACACAGCAGTCGAGCCGCGCGCGGATCCTGATGCGAACCCTGCTCGCACTCCTCGTCGGGTGCGGTCTCGTTCTCGGCACCGCGACCACTGCGCAGGCTGCCGACGGCGTGAAGATGCCGAACGTCGTCGGGCTGTCAGCGAAGACAATTCGCAATCTGCTGACGGAAGAGGGCTTCATCGTGAAGCTGAAGCCCAAAGCGCACGGACCAGTCGTCATGCCTTCGCATTGGAAGGTCACTGGCCAGAGCGTGAAGGCCGGCGAGCAGATCGAGCCCGGCGACAAGATCAAGCTGACGGTCAAGCTCAAGAAGAAGTACGCACCGGGGAGCTCCAAAGAAGCGTCCGCGACGCCGACCGCCGATCCCGAGGTGACCAGCGCAGGCCTCGATCGCGCTCATGCGGGCACTGCGTGCGACCAGTACGGCGAACAGCAGTACCCGTACGGCTGGAAGGGGCACACGATTCTCGGCGTGATCGCCGCTGAGAACCAGGGTGACCACTACTTCTGGAAGTTCGAGGCAGACGTCACGAACGCGTACAACGCTGAGGCCGCCGCCACGGTCGAATGCACCGTGGGTGGGTCGAACGACACCCCCCAGGTGACCGAGTTCAACGTCTACTGAGAGTCATGCCCGCGGGTGGGATGGATCAGGTTGAGGCGTCCGCTTCCTGACGCATCCGCAACAACGAAAGCCCCCCTCGAGCTCCCGAAGGAACCCGAGGGGGCTTGTCGTTCGTCAGATGAGCGAGAGCGCCTTGCGTGCTTGCCAGGCCCTCACGGCGTCGTGGCCGGCGCGTGCGAGGTCGAGGTGCCCCTTGTCGTTGGGGTGTACCTGGTCGCTGGTGAGGATGTCGGTGTTCTTGTCCCAGTAGCCGAGCTGGTTCGGGTCAGCGACGATCAGGTTAGGAAACTCCGCTGCCATCTGATCGACGATCGCGTTGAACGCATCGAGTACCGCGTCCGATCCGTTCGGGAATGAGGTCGATGCGGCGTAGTTGAGGAGGTGCGGCTCCTTCATCCATAGCACAGGTGGGGGCGTCGGACTTACAGGCAGTACGGCGTCAATGTACAACGATGTCCCGCCCGTCTTGGTGAACCGGACTGTGTGCCCCCGGGTAGACGCCGGGGTGCGGTACACGTAGACCACGGCACTCGTGATGCTGGTGTTGGACAGGTCAAGGCCGGTCGCCAGGGCGGCCCCGGAGGTCTGGTCGGTGATGTCAACGATTGCGCCAGCAGTGCCCGCGCCTCTCCCGATGGTTGCGATGAAGACGTCGCGATCGGCTGGGACCGTGTACTCGAAGTAAGATCCGGCAGCGGAACTGAATACCGCGGATCCGCCGAGGAACGCACCGGTGCCTCGCTGCCAGGTAGTTGCCGACTTCACGATCCGGGGGTCGGTGTCTTCGATGATCTCGGACGCACCGAGGATCGCCATCATGCTTCGAGCGTTGTTCGTCGCGCTCGTGATGTCAATTGCGGTCGCGCCGTTCAGACGGGCGGAGTTGATCAGCGTTTCGAGGACGACGAGGGCTTTTGTGCCTGGCACCCATGGCAAGGCACCTCCTGCGACCCGTCCGAGCGCGTTGTCGATTGTCGTGCCGCCGACTGCTCGCTTTAGGTCGTTCGCTGCGCCCCCGTCACTCGTGGGGTACGTGAGGCCGAGCGCTGTGGCGAGCCGTCGCGCCCAGTAGTGCGATGCGTCAGTCAGGCCCTGTTCTGCGAGGAACGAGTGTCCGTATGTGATGAGCTTCGCCCTACTGCCGGCGCTGACCGGCACCGTCGGCAGTGCCGATGCAGCCCCGGCCACGGCAGCGCCTTCCGGTGCCGCCGGGTTCGCGAGGTTCGCGGCGAGGGTAGTCCGGACGGCGTCTGGCAGCTGGTTTGAGCCCTCGTCCAAAGACGGGATCGGACGTCCGCTCGCGGGCGTATACAGTCCGGTCGCGGCGTTGAAGGGGATACCTGCAGCGGAGTCCGCAACAGCCGCACCTTCCGGGGTGGACGGGTCTCCGAGGTTCGCGGCCAACTGTTCCCGGATCTGCGCGGGCAGGTCACCGGTCGCCGTCGCAGTCATGAACACGGGCAGGTCCGACCACAGGCTGTACCCGTCGCCGATCTTCACCACCCGGTTCGTTTCGTCGTACCCCCACTCACCCGACAGCAGCGCCGTGCTGCTCGCCTCCCAGAACTCCGCACTCTTGCGGCGCATCTGCAGTGCTGCGTCCTGCGTCGTTGCCATGCTGGCCTTCTTCCAATGTCACGGCCATGCGGCCTAGTTCACGTTCCAGGGGGTTACGCCGGACGGGACCCGAGCGTCGGCCACTTGCTGTCGTCGCGGGCCTGACGTGCCGCACTGGCCCGGTCGATTTTCTGCTGCTCCGTCTTCGTGAAAACGATCGGCGGCTTCGTCCGCTCAACAGCCGCGGTGAGTGCGTCGTTGGAGTCGGTGAGGATCGTCACCATCAGGTGTTCCGCGTCACGTTCGCTGATGACCTTGTCGAGGTCCGAACGGACCGCGCGGAGTTCATCCCACACCTCAGTGATCGCTACGTCTCGAGCAGACGCGGGACGGGGTGGGAGGCGTCGCTGCACGAACAGCAGGACCGCTCCGACAGAACCGCCACCAGCGGTGATGAGTGCGATGAGTACAGAATCACTCACGTCGGTCCTCCGGCTTCGGTACCTCCTCGCGCTCCGACAAGTGCAGCGCTCGGTAGAACGGGACGACGGAGACAGCCATCGGGAGGACCGCGTACGCAAGCCGTTCCCAGTCCCCGTCAGTGTGGGTGCGCACGATGATCGACACCGCGTACGCGAATAGGGACAGGATCAGCACGTACTCGGCGATGATCTCCACCAGCAGCACACGCTCGGGCAGGGGATGCTTCGACGGCAACCGTTCCCGGTACCGTCGGGACACCTGCACGCCGATCATTGACGTCACCGACGCGAGGATGATGACCGCGGGGATACCCACCGACCACGCACGCCCCAACGTCACCTCAACAGTCGCGATGCCGAAGATGGCGGTCAGGACGCCGTAAAGGGCAAGGAATGCGTACTTGACGGTGAGGGTGACGTACAGCGACGGGTGTGGTTCGTACTGCACGTCATCACCCCACGCCCGTCCGATGGCGGTCCGCATCCTGCGCGGTCGTTCCGTCACGGCTCACCCTGCTCAGTGCGCAGGTCCGCGGTCGACGGTTCGTACTGCGCCGGCTGCAGTTCCGGGGTGGCCGGGTTGATGGCGTTCTTCGGGAGGAACGCTGCGAGGAACCCTGCGACGAAGCCGACGACGACAGCGCCAGCCGCCGCACCAACCTTCGCCGTGTCGATCTTCCCGTCAGCCCAGAACCCGGTCACCGAGATGCCGCCGATCGCGAGGGCCGCACCAGCGACACCCGCCGACCATGCCTTCTTCGCTCGAGCGCCCAGGTTCGTGAGGAACGTGGTCAGCCACGACGGGGTGGTTGCTTCGTGCTTACCGTTGTCGGTCACGCTGCGTCCTCCTCTGCGAGAGCAGCCTTCACGGCCGACTGGAACTTCGCGGACACTGCGACGCCGAGGGAGTCACGGCGGTCACGGCAGTCCTGGATCAGACCGGACACCTGCGCCGACGAGAGTTCCTGGAACAGGCTCGTCTCACCGGCAACAGCGTGGGAGTAGGTGATGGCGCGGGAGCTCGACACGGGGGTGAACGACAGCTCACCGATCGCGTACTGCTTCTTCGTCTTCTCGGACGTGACGTACAGCATGTCTGCCTCAACTTTCGGAGTGGGGGGCTTGACGGGTGCGGCGGGTGCCGCGGAACTGGTCGACGCGGACGGGGTGGCGGTGATGCGCGTACGTGCGTCCGGGTACGGGGCGGCAGCTTCGGCGCGGGTAGCCATCTCGTGATGCCACTGCTCACCGAAGTTCACGCCCGTCCACGTGCCACCACGGCCCTCGACGATCTGGTGCAGACGGTTGAACTCGTCGTCGTAGAGGGCACGGTTCGACCCGTCCGGCATCGTGACGCCGAAGTCGATCGCGTTGCCGTGCAGCACCTCGTCATGCCGTGACGTGAACGGGGCTGCGACGACGACACCGAGGACGAACCGGTTGTTCCACAGGCTCGTCTGCCGATCACGGGACCGCATGGCCTCGTTGACGGACAGCGTGCCCGAGCGGCCCTTGGATCGCAGGTACGCGTTGAAGTCGATGATCGTCGACAGCACTTGCAGGGCAATGCGTTCCGACGACACGTACTGCTCCACGCCGCGGAGGTCCCCGTATGAGGACCTGCCGACGCTGAACTTGGCGACCATGACGGCCCCTTCCATGACGAAAGGCCACCCCGAATGGGATGGCCTAGAGGATTGAGTGGTTGGGGGTCAGAACGACACGACGCCGATCTGCACACCCTTCGTGCGGATCGTGTCCGACCCTGCATCAGCGTCGAGGAACGCACGGATCACGTTCGACCCGCCAACCGTGCGAGCAATACCCGACACGGAGAAGAAAATCCCCGCACCGCCCTGAATACGGGACAGGCGGCACGACGACGGGTGCAGCACGTTCTCGTCGTTCAGGACCACTGACAGCAGCCCCGACGCGTCCTCCTGATGCGAACCCACCGCAGTACCCGTCACAGTGATGAACACCAACCGGTCACCGTCGGTGTAGAACTGCTCACCAGCGATACGCACACGACCCGCAGCCGGAGTCACATCCGTGTCCACGTTGTCATCCGCAGACGGCATCGCACTGATCGCCTGAGCACGCCGCCACAACGGTGACGCAGCAGTACCCGTCGACCGGTACGCGAAATCCACATCGATGCAGTACGCCTCCGTCCCCCGAAGGAACAGCAGAGGACTCATCTGCAGCAACGCCTCACGCGTCTCCACCTGCACCGACGGTCGTATCTTCGGCAACGGTGAATACAGGGTCGCCGCAGCCAACGTCTGCCCAGCACTCCGAGTGAACTGGTGCAACGTCAGGAACTCCTGCCCCGCATCAAGCGGCACAGTCGCGCCCTTCAACACCACCAGCTTCACCGGCTGGGCAGGGTTCGACGGGGAGTACAGCAACCCCACGTAGTACTTCGTTGACGACGTCACAGCAGGCACCGGCAGGGTCACGTCCGCATCGATCTGATGCCCGAACCCGTTCACCACCGCACGCGCATACCCCGACACTGTCGACTTCCGCACCGTCACCGTGTCATTCGTGTTCACCGTGATCGCGTACGGGTTCCCCCAGTCATCGAGGATGCCGTTACCGACCGCCCCCACCGTCTGCGCCCACACGCCATCGGTGAGGTCAGCACCGACGATCGGGCCTGAAGTTTCAGCCATGCTTATCTCCTAGATCGCTTGTAGGCGGTCGATAGCGCGCAGCGCCTTCGCGACCTTCGTGTTCGTCTTCGTGGTCCACTTCGACGAATCCCGCGACCCGACAACAGCCGAGATCACTTCGTTCGCTGCGCCCTGCTGCGCGGTCACCGTCGTCGTCACTTCCCTGACAACGTCAGTGAGGTCGATTCCGTCGACACTGACCCCGACCTTGTCGCCGACCTGCCAGTCCCGCCGGTAACGCACGTCAGGCTGATCGGTGACGGTGAACGACACTGACACCGGGTTCGCGCCGTCAGACAGTGCATCTGTTCCCGCGTCGGCGAGCTCAGTCGTGTCGGTGGTTTGCCGTTGGTCGATGAGCTGTTCAATTTTCCGACCCCACGTCGCCTCAGCGGTGGTGTCGACTTTCTCGACAAGGATCCGGTCAGCGCCCTCACCGCCACCAGCAACAACCGCGTCAGTGACCGTGGGGCGCTCGAGCGTGTACGACCAATCCGACCCGATGACAGCGCCCGTGAATGAGCCGGCGGTGCCGAATCGGACGTTCGCCGACAGGTCAGCGACCGGGCGGACCGTGGTCTGCAGGAACGGGCCGAGCGTGTCTTCGTCCTGCGCGATGTCGTAGTGGAGGCCACCCGACTCGGCGACATCGGCGAGAACCGTCCCGACCTTGTCGAAACGCCCCTTCACCGTCGTCGTCTTCCCCCGGCCAGCCGATGCAGGCACCCGAAGGCCCGCGATACGGCGAGACGCGAGTGCGCCCGGGCCGACGTTCGCGTTGATGTAGTTGAGGAGCACCGTTTCAGCGGGGCCGGTGCGGTTGTCGTAATCCGTTGACTGCGCCGCCCACGACTGCGCCGGGTTCGGTGCCACCAGACGGTCATCGGGGAGCGTCGTATCCGACCATCCAGACACCGTCGATTGCTTCGAGCCGCGTGCGATCGACACGATGTCACCCGACATGATCTTCACGCCATCACGGAACAGGATCACCCCGTTCCCCGCCGACAGCAGACCGGTCAGCCCTTCATTCAGACCCGTCACCGACCACGCGCCAGCCTTCACACCCGTCACGTTGTGCCGTTCAATGACAGTCAGCTTCGACCAGAACCGGACCGGGTTGAACCGTCGCCGCAAATCCTTCGCGCGAGGCACGATCATCCACTGACCACTCACCATGCCGCCTTCCACTGCGTGAACCACGACATGTCGACCGCGGCATCCTCACCAGCAGTAGCAAGCTGAATGCTCACCAAGTTGACGCCAGGACGCAGCGGGGAGAACGTTGCACCCATGCTGATTCGATCCCACGCGATCACACCATCGAGGCGAGCAGACCGTGCACGCGGATCCGTGACCAACCGCAACGTCTGACCCGTCGGCACACCAGCAGGAACCGAAATCAGGGTCCCCTGGTAGCTGATCGTCACCGACGGGATCGGACCGGTGAACGTGAACTCCGGCCACACCGGCACATCACCATCAACGAGGATCGGCATGTTCGAACCGACCGTCACCGACGCGCTGATCTGCCGAGGCCACGGATGCGTATCATTCCCGTCACCGAGGAACACCGTGCCAGGAGCCGCCGAATACGACTGAGTTGTCGCATCACGTGCCCGCCAGAACGGTGCCACCGCAACCAGGTTCAGTGCGAACTTCTCCCAATCGGAGCCGCCATCACCACCACCAAGCACGCCCTCCCAACCGGAGCGGTACGTCACATCGAGAAGCCGGTCACCATCAGCCGACGCAACCCCAAGACGGAACGTGCCATTCAAGCCAAGCAGGTCCGCATCCCAATCAGTCGCCACAGACCGCAGCTCCGCAAGCATCTCGAAGAACTCCGCCTGCGACTCCCACGAGAAAAACGTCAACGGTAGGAAAATCGGCCGCTCGAGCACGTTGACTTCCTGCAGCCACGACCCAGGCATCCCCGGCGTCGTCCCCGTCACCACATCAACCGGCGGCAACCCGAGACCCGTAGCACCCGGCATCAACGCCCGACCGTTCGTTCCAGACAGCGGCACGATCACCGAACCGTCCAACGACTCCAACCAGAACGACCGCAACTCACGTGGCGGTGCAGGCGGCTCCGGGAACGCATCCGCACCCTGCAACCCGTTCCCGTCGATGATGAACGAACCATCACCATTACCGTCGATGATGAAAGTGCCATCACCGTTCCCGTCGATCGTGTTCTGCGCCATGCGAGCACCTTCCTGATCAGCCGGTGAGCACTTCGATCTGATGCATCGCGTTCAAGAACTTCTGCTCAGTGAACGGCTCGCCGTGGTATTCGAACGTGGGTGCGTACGTCTTCGCCGGGGACGATGAACCACCCTCGAGCGCGTCGGAGATGCGCGGCGTCAACGGCACCACCGCTTCGTCGTACCGGCCTTCACCGACGTTGACGAGCGTGCCGCCAGGACGCCGACCCACAAGCGCGCCGGCAGCGAGCTGCGGAACCTGCCCCGACATGCCCTTGAACTCGAAGTGCCACGGCTCCCGCTGCGAGAACCCGAGGCCAGTGTTCGCCCAGCCGTACTTCGCACCGTTCGAACGGAGCCAGTCCTGACCGCCCGCAACATCCGCCGCGAGCCCGAGACCGTGCACAGACGTCCCAGGCGACGCAGCGAGGTTGCCGCCGCTCTTGAACAGCGACCACCGGTACTGCTGCGCCTTCAAGTCGCGGTAACCCTCCGTCAGCCGGAGAGCGCCACCAGACGCCCGATACGCGGTGTTCCACGCAGACGCAGCAGCCTTCTTCAGCAGCCCGCCAGTCGCACCAACACCGGAACCCGGAGCGAACCCGAGCGCCTGAGCCAACGACGTCGAAGGAAGGTTGCCGTTCGCCCCGT
This sequence comes from Curtobacterium sp. VKM Ac-1376, assembly GCF_015351025.1. GTDB lineage: Bacteria > Actinomycetota > Actinomycetes > Actinomycetales > Microbacteriaceae > Curtobacterium. The sequence continues at coordinate 255,890 of NZ_JADKRV010000002.1, forward strand.
TGCCGCCGAACGTGCCAGCATCACCCGTGTCACCGATGCCCTTGATCTTGTCGATGACGCCGGAGAGGACCTTGCTGCCGACGCCCTTCGCCATGTCGAGCATCGCGCCGGCACCGGGTACCTTCCCGATCATGCCCTTGACGAGCTTGCCGAGGGTGCCCGTCGGGTCGGAGACGATGGACTTGGCGGTCTCTGCGGCGTTCTTCGTCCAGTCCCACGCCTTGCCAGCCTTGCCCTTAAGCCAATCCCAACTTGACGACGCAGCACCAACGAGCCCGCCATTCGCGTACCCGTTGTTCGCGATCGCTTGCAGCCGACCAACGCCAAGACGCTCGGTCTGCTCCTTCGTGAACACGTACTCGCCGCGGTGCACGATGCCAGCCGGTTCGTACTTCCCGCCTGGACCCGTGTAGCCACCCGTCGCGAACCCCTTCGGGAGTTCCACCTTCGGCAGGGGGTCGGTGTGGAAGACCTTCGCCAGCTTGTTGAAGTTGTCGATGATCCCGCCTTGGATGACGGTCTCGACAATGAACTTGATCGGAGCCTTGACGACGGACTTCACCAGGCCCCAGGCTTTCCCGATGCCATCCTTCATGGCGGTGAACGCCTTCGGGACGGTGTTCTTTGCGATGTCCACGATCTTGTCGAAGACGGGCTTGATCCAGGAGTTCCAAACTCCGCGGACGACGGTCCCGATTCCATCGAAGACGGGCTTGATGATCGAGTCGCGCAGCCACGTGAACACGGGGCCGAGAGTGTTGCGGAGGAAACCGACCACGGCCGAGAAGATCGGCAACACGACACCGTTCCACCACGTGGAGAACATCGCGCCGATGAACCCGAACACCGGCTGGATCACACCCGTCCACAGCCAAGTGAAAGCCGCACCGAGAGTGTTCACGACCGCGCCGCGGATCAACGCAGCAGTCGGGGCGATGACGCTAGTCCAGAGCCACCGGAAGATCGCGCCGACGAGCTGGAAGATCGGCGAGATCCACGTCGACCACAGGTAGCTCACAGCGCTTCCGATGGCAGTAAGAGCTGGCTGCACAGCGGTCTTCCAAAGCCACACAAACCAGCCACCCACAGCCTGCGCCGCGACGGAGATCAGCGAGAAAGCGCCGTTGACGAGGTCGCGGAACCAGCCGATGTTGTTGTACGCCCACACGATGCCTGCCACCAGCGCCGCGAGAGCAGCGACGACGATACCGATCGGGTTCGCCGCCAGGGCCGCGTTCAACAGCCACTGACCAGCCGCAGCCGCCCGAGCTGCAACAGCCGACGCAACAGTCGCCACCCGCTGCGCGACCAAAGCTGCGCGGCTCCGCAACGACGCCACAGCGCCGACGTTCGTTGCCGCCGTGTTCGACGCGGTCGCGGCAGTGTTCGCGCGAGTCGCCAACGCGGTCTGATACTCGAGGCGCGCCGCGTCGAGACGCAACGCGTTCCGGCGAATCTGCACCGGCAAAGCCAGGAGCTCCGCGGTACGCAGCACGACCGACGCGGCCGCAGTGGCGCGAGTGGCGAGCTGCCAGGCGATGAAACCAGCAACGATCAGCGGCATGTACTTGATGAGAGTGTCGACGTGGTCAGCGAGGAAACCGAGGACCCCAGCGAGGACCGTGATGCCAGCCGCCGCAAGCTTGCCGACAGAGTCACCGAGCTCCGGAAGCTGATCACGGAACGCAGCGAAAGCCGGGGTCAGCTTCGACAGGGACTCACCGACACTGCCCAGAGCCGTGTCAGTGTCACCACTGCTCAGCGACGTGAAGATGCCGCGCACCTTGCCCGCGAAAGCAGACGCACCGGCAACGACCTTGCTGAAGTCGACACGGTCGATCCACCCAGCGAGGGCGGCCATCCCCACTGTGACCTTCTCGTTGAGGGTGTCAGCGAACGGCTGCAACGCGACGCCGGCACGGTCCACGGCGTTCATGACGGACGTGAACAGTGCAGGCGCAGCAGCTACCCCACCGGAGAGGAACATCGCACCGATACGTCCGAGAGCGGCACCAACGTTCGCCCACGCGCCGCGCACAGTCTCACCTGACGCGAGCGCCGCGCCACCGATGTTCTCCTCAATGACCTTGCGGAACGTGGCCGCGTCGACCTCGCCCTTGCGGACCATGTCGGACAGGTCGTCGGCGGAGACGCCGTACTCCTTCTGCAGCCACTGGAAGATCGGGATACCCCGGTCGGCGAGCTGATTCAGGTTGTCCGTGTAGACCTTGCCGGTGGTCGTCGTCTTGTTGATGATCGACCCCATCTCATCCAGCGAGACGCCCGCGATGGACGCAGCATCCGCTGTGAGAGTGAGGTACTTCGTGAGATCCTGGCCGGGCTTGATACCGGCGGCGACAGCATTCGACGCGACAACCGCAGCGTCGCCGAGACCAAACGCGGTGCCCTTCACGGACGCCAGAGCGGAATCCATGATCGTGGCGATCTGCTTCGTCGAATTGCCGAGGCCCTTAAGCTTCCCCTGCGCGTCGTCGATGTTCAGGAGCCGATCAAGGCCCTTCTTCGCGGCGACACCAGCGATCGCCGCCCCGATGGCCGCGACAGACCCACCAACGATTGCGGTGGTCTTCGCGGCCATCTTCCCGGCCGACGCCAGGAACGAACCCGACATTTTGCTACCAACAGACGCACCCAGAGCAGACGGGTTGATCTCGTTCTGTAGCTTCTTGCTGAACCCACGGGCACTAGGGGCCACCGTGACGTAGGCGATCGCTGATTCAGTAGCCACAACAGCCTGCTTTCTGGTCGTTCGTCAGACGCTCATGTGGGTCCGGTTGCTCTTCGATGCGTTGCAGCGCAGGTGCGCGAGCTGCAGATTCGATGGCACGTCGAGACCGCCGTTTGCGCGTGGAATGACGTGGTCAACTGATTTGCGCATGACGTCCGGGAATGCGAGTGCCATGTCGACTTGGGTCGCGCAGATGCCACAGACTGTCCCGTCGCGCTGCGCGATCTCATCAGCAGTCATTGCCCAGCGCGTCTGTTTCTTGCATGAGGAGCAAAGCTGCGAGTCAGCGCGTCGGAATTGCCCGCGGCGAGTCAGCTCGAGCAGGTCGATCGAGTCGCCACAGGCGGCGCACGTTTTCACGGTCGGGCGCCCCCCTTTGTGCCTGCTGTCCATCACTTGACAGCGGCCTGAGCAATGCTTTCGGCGGCGGCTTCCCGGGGCGACTGGGCTGCCACAAATGACGCAGTTCGCGCCGACCGCTGCCCACTTGTAGGAGAACGGCTTCACTTCACCCTTGCGCCGCCACTGCGAGTAGTGCGCAGCGCACCAAGTGCGATTTCGCACGGCGTTTTCGCAACCCTCAACCGAGCATTGAGCAGGCACGCGCGGTGCTGGATCCGCAGTTGTGCCCGATCGCAAAAACCGCTGATAATGCCGAGGGCAAAGTCCGCGTGCGCCTCTCGTGCCCACAATGGACTCGCACTCGGCAACGGAACAAGGGTCGGTTTTCGGCATCGCTCAGCCCCTGTTCTTTTTAAGCACCTCCCGCGCTTCCGCAGGGGAGAGAGTGGTCTTGCCAAGTCGGCTGGTGTTGCTGTCTTTCCACGGCCGCGGGTACGGCTTCGGCCGGCGACCGTTGCTGTTTGCCGCGTAGAAGGCGTCGATGAAGTCGGCCTGCTGGATCCACTCGCGAGACACGGGGAAATCCCACCCATGCGTCGCGGCGAATAGCACCGAAGACGGCTCCCGTGTCGCGACACGCAGGAGGCGGTCGACCTTTACGTGGTCGACCGCCTTTCCCCACGCGTCACGAATGGAGCCGTCATCGCGCAGGTCAAGCCCGAGCTGATGCAGCTCCCAAACAAACTCGTCAGGGTAGGACTCCGCTAGTTCCCGGAGTCCTTGGATTCCCCCAGGCCCACGTGCTCCGACCACGCCTCGAACACTGCGCCGAGGTCTTCCATGTCGAGAGCCGACTTGAAGTTCTCCGGGACGACGAGCGCGTAGAACGTGTCCACGAGGGCAACACCGACCTCGCGCTGCCACTGCTCCTGCACGTCCTTCGCAGGGTTCTTCGGCTTCTTGTTCTGCGCCTGTGCGGTCAGGATCTCCGCGGGGATGCGTCCGGGGAGCGTGTACTCGGTGCCGTCGTACTCGACGACGAGTGCGGGGCGGCTCTTCGCCTTGATCTGCAGTGCCTTCACGGCGGTGGTCTCGGTCATGCGTATCTCCTGGCTCGGTTGAGAGTGCTCGGGTGATGTGGGGCGGTGTGCCGGAGCCCGAGCGCTCCGGCACACCGGTCAGTCACTTCGTGGGCGTAGTCGCCTTGGAAGTGGTCTTGGAGTCCGGCTCGGCGTCAACACCGGTCGGAACATCGGCGGGCTTCGTCTCCTTGACATCGCCCGTGACACGCACCCAGTAGTTCTTGTCCTGAGAAGCGCGCTGCTCGACGGTGACCTTCTTGATCTCGCCGGACTGGACGTGCCGGACAAACAGGGTCTTCGCAGTCATGCTCACGCCCCCGTCGTGGTGTCGAGGCTCGAGTACCACTTGACGGCCGAGTAGGTCTCGTCACCGTCTGTGATCTCGTAGCCCGTAACGGTGACCTCGTAGCCGATGGGCTCGCCACTGGCGTAGACCTGCTCACCGACCTCGGTCACTTCACCGTTCGGGACATCAATGCGAATGATGTCGTCGTCGTCAATGACGTCGATGACGAACGACTTGCGGCCACCGGTCTTCGACGGGTTGACCTTCACCGAACCGTTCGTGGCGACCTTTGAGCCGTAGTAGAGCTCGATGTTCTCCTTCTTGGTCTCAAGAAGGATGAAGGCGTACGTGATGGACGACTCAGTGACAACCTCTCGCAGGAGGGCACCGTTCTGCCACCCACGAATCTGGTTGCTCGACCGCTCGCGGCTTTCAGTGACCCCGCCGTCACCGACATAGCCAAGGTCGGTGTGTTCTGCGGAGAGGGCGATGGTGGCATCGGTGGGGCGGGTCGCGGTGGTCGGGGCGGCGTAAACTGCCCCGGTCACGGCCACCCTGACGTTTGAACTGTCGAGCATGTGCTCGCCTTTCGTCGGTGATTGTGGGCGCGACGGCCCCTGATATCCCCGGCTCGGAGGGGAAGTGGTCCGGTAGTCCGGACATGCAAAAGGCCCCGCCGATTGGCAGGGCCTTCAAGAAAGTGGGTCAGAGGTTCCGGCCGCGATGCCGGACCTCGAGTTGCGCGGTCTGCTTGAAGAAACCGTCCGCAGCGGGATCCGAGTTCGGTCCGCCATTTACGTCAGCGTGGAGAATCGGCCGACCATCAACCATCCCGCCCAGACCGCGCGACGTAGCCAACCCGAGAACAAGATTCATCAGGTCAACGGAAACGCCCTCATCGTCGGCGATCACATCAACCGTCACATACGAGGTGCGAACCGTGTCACCCGTACCGCCACCAGGACCCGTCGTCAGCACCACCGCACGGCGGCTGTTCGCACCCATCCGGTTCGACACATCCACACCAGCCGTAAACGGTTCACTGCGAGCCGACAACAGCACGCCCATGCGGACGATCAGATGCGCCAGGAAGTCGTCATACACGATGCCGTACACGTGACCTCCTAACGAGGCGTCGCATTGCTGAGGACAGAACGGATCGCAGCCACAAGCCGCGCCCTCTCCCACATCTCAGCCTCAACACGGAGACGGACACGAGAGTTCGAAGTGCCGACACCAGTACGGATCGCGGTGACGGTCGCGCCACCGGGGATCTGCGTGGCGATGCGATCCGCGTACGGACGCAACTGATCCTCGATGCCCTTCGACGCGAGGACGGCACCGAAGCCGCGACGGTTCAGGACGACGCGTGACTTAGGCACTGACGTAGTCCGAACGTCGCACGATGAGGACGTCGCCGGGATAGCGGCCGCGCGGGTGCACCCATCGCGCCTTGGGGCCATCCGCCTCGTACCGTTCCCCGTAGATGGTGAACGCATCCGACTCGGTCACGTCAGTGCCAGGATGCAGGTAGAGCGTGCCGCCGTACTCCAGCAGAACTTGCTCAACGCCTTCTGATTCGCCCTTGACCGCGGGCGCGAACCCAACAATGTCAAGTTCCGTGGTCGCCTCAGTGAACGTGGGCTTTCCGTACCGGTCTTTGCCTGACTCGGTAAGGCGGATCCGGGCGATTTTCACAGCTGAGAACCAAGCGGCACGTACGGGGCCGAGAACGGCGAGGTTGACGGGATCATGTCGATCGTGAACGCGCCTCGAGAGCGTGTGCCCTGCAACTTTGCAAGCTCATCGTCGGTGAGTCCAAGACCTCCTGGCACGTCGCCCCCGTAAGTAGCGGACTCCGTGAAAGGGCCCGTCGTCGTGTTCCGCTGCCGAACGCCCTCCGGGTTGCGGAAAACACGAGTGACCATAGCCACAACCACATCACGGGCCGTGTCTAGCAGGTCAGTGGAGGCCCCAAGCTCTGCCTCAGCATCAATACGGGCCTGCAGGTGGGGGACACGAAAGCGAATCTCCCGCTCGGCCCGCGCAACCCAATTCGTTACCCTATCAACATCGGTAGGGGCGTCAGAACCTATCCACGCGTCCAACACATCATCAGCGCTCGTCCAGGCCATGACGCCCCTCCCTCTGCTTACTCGGACTTCTTTGGACGCCCCACGGGACGCTTCGGATCAACCGGCTTGTCCGTTGAAACCCACCCTTGACGGATGAGCTTCACCGCCAACGCCGGCTCCACCTCAACGAGGGAGCCGGCAGGCGACTTCAACCCCACCATCAGACCGCCGCAGGCTCGTTGTACTTCACGAACGAAGCCACGTCGGCGACGTCCCATGCGTACTCGGCCTCCGCGCGAATGGCGACCAGGTTGTTCTCGAACAGCGACACCAGTTCGCCATTGATGGTCACGGATGCCTGCGTGGAGATGTCGTAGCTGATGCCACCAACAACGCCCCAGACTGCCTTGGACCAGTTTCCACCGAAACCGAGGACGGTGCCGTTGCCGACACCATCGCCGATGTACGACGGGCGACCGAGCACGCGACCGGCACGCACAACCTCGGCGGTCTCGACGGTGGGGCTGTCGATGAACAGGGGACGCCCGTTCGTGTCGACCGCACCGTTGAAGATCGGCTCAGCCATGCTGTCGAACCCGAAACCGGTGAGGCGCTTGCTGTCGTTGACGAGCAGCGACAGGCCGGCGTTGATGTCCGCGAAGATTCCGCCATCAGTCTGAGCCGCAGAACCGAGGGTGACAGCCTTGGTGGTGGCGTTCAGGAAGTTGCCTGCACCGAACGGGCTGTTGGTGCCGTAAGCGGCTGCGCTGTCGAACGCCAGCGCGAACGCTTCCGCAAGGTCGAGGCGCAGGTCGTCGATGTAGCCGCCCGGGTTCGCTCGAACCGTCTCAGCCGACACGACCGAGATCGCAGCGAGCTTCTTGGGGCTGATCTTACGCAGCGCCTTGCCGCCCGAGGTGGTCGGCTTCTGGCCACCCTCAGCAACCCATGCGGCGGTGGGCTTGGAGGTCGTGTAAGCGATCTCCACACCGTTCGCCCCAACGGGGATCTTGCGGGCGAGCTGCTGGAACACCGACGCGCGGCGTGCCTCAGCGAAAATGTCGCCAGCCTCGGTGGGCTTGATGAATCCAGCGAACTCGCTGGTAGTGGTGGGGGCAGTCTGAGCCATCACCAACTCCTAACTGTGGTTGGGGGCATCAACTGATGCCGAGAGCTTTACGCAGCGCGGATTCGAGCCCGTCGCCGTTCAGTGCAAGGTTTGGGTGACCGCCCTCATCGGGGATGACCAGAGTGGCCTTATCCTCGGAGGTCTGTGCGCCCCTAAAAGCAATGAGTGCGTCCGCAGCAGCCTCGAGCTCCTCCTGCGTACTGCCCGAAAGCAAGCCGGCAGGAACACCCTTCGCCGCTGCAACCTCGGCGCGCGTCTTCCCGGACTTCAGATCCGCGTTCTCGCGCTCAAGAGCCGCCAGCCGTTCCGCTGTGCGCTCCGCTTCGGTCTTGTTCGCTTCCTCAAGCGCCGCCAGACGCTTCGCCGCCTCCTCGTTTTCGGTAGCGCGTCCAAGGTTCTCCTTGGCTCGCGTTTCCCACTTACGGGCTTCGGCTTTCCAGTCCGTTTCCTTTGCGGAATCGGCTTCAACGTCATTGGTGGTCTCTGCGGGTGCTTCACTCATTGCTGTTCTCCCATGCGGGTTTCCCTCGGCCGTGCGGCGTCGGTGGATCTATCGGAATGCCCATGCGGGCGATGATCCCACCAAGACGGCGGGAAGTTTGCGTTAGTCGATGCCCACGCCGGCGGCATAAGCGCGCTCATAGCGGGACAAGTCGTAACCTTCCGGGAGGTCATCTATCGACCGGCCCGGGAGAATCGTGCAGTTACAGTCGTCGTGCCACGAGTTCGATTCACCAGCAGCGGCAGCCGTCGCATACACAAAACCGCGCGAGGCCAACATCGTGCAAAACGCACAGGTCGCCCCGGCGGGAACCCGCGCAAATCCTGTCGGCACCGGATCGGTTGAGGCGGACCGGAACACCGTTTCCCGACCTGACTGCAACACCAGACGCTGCGTAGCCCCAGCCAGAGCGGCAAGAGCCTGGGCAGGCTTCGGCTCGTCAGCGAACAACGGACCAACCGCCCACCGCGCCGCGCCCTCTGCCTGCTCCGCCGCCGGGGGTGCAGCAAGAACAGCGCGGTACCGAGCCGACGACGGGGGCACATCCCGCAGCTCGTCGTAGAAATCAGCAGCCAACAGCGCCGCAGCATCCCCGTAAGCGGCGATCAGTTCAGGGAAGAATTCCAGCAGAGCGTCCCGGACCAACGCCGGGTTGCCCGCTAGATTCAATGCCCCCCAAAACGAGCTGAGGTCGTTACGCGCCAACTCCACTAGGTCCAGGTTGTTCGACCGGAACGAGGCCACCTGCTGCGCTGTCGCCACTTGCCGCCCCATTCCTTATCTGCTGCGCGGCGGCGACAAGGCCCGTTAGGCGGCTACCTGCCTGCTGTCGACGCTGATCAGCTTGGAAGCGCGTGATCTGCTCGCGCGTAAACCCAGCCATCTCAAGGCCAACCTCAGACGTGCCGAGACCATCAATGACCGCCGCCCGCTTCACGAACGCATCCGCCTGAGCAGAAGGCGAAACAACAGCAGGATCCGTGAACTGAGCCGACAGGCGACGCAGTTCGGCAGGGACGGACGTGAGCCCATCGCGCAACATCACCGCAAGATTCATGGCATCAACCGCACCCTGCGCCCAGACCGTGTTCGCATCACGCGTTTTCGTGATCAGCGATTCCTTGGCCGCAAAAATGGCATCGGCAGACGAGGGGTTTGACGCGTCAGCGAACTTCACCTCGAGGTCTTGGTCATCCGCAAACTGCGCCTGCCACATACGCAGCTGGTCAGTGTGCGGTTGCGGAGACGCGCCAGTGAACCTGTGCAGGTCCGGCTTATCCTCGCCATCCTCAAAGTCGAGAGCCTTCATGCGGCCCATGACCGCCGACCACTTGTCGTCACCAACGAACTTCTGAACATCCGCGCCGAACAGGTAGTACTCCGGCGCGGAATAGAACTCAGCCGACACCTCAGCGCGGACAATGGTTCGCAACGCAGCATCGGCGTAGTACATCGCCGATCGGGTGATACGCGAGTGCCCGAAAGGCCGCTTCAGCTCAGGCGAGAACACCAGCGGCGACACCGAAACGACGCCGAGCGGGTTACGGCGGATGTCGGCAGACCACCCGCGCGAGTTGCGCGACAGAGTGACGACCTTCTCGGGGGTGTGCATGATCAAAACCGCGGGGCGGTTCGTGTCGTCCACACTCACGATGGACAAGAAGCCACGGATGCGCCGGCGACGGAGATCCCACACCGCGGCAGAATCATCAGCGGCACGGGGAAGTAGCAGCACCTCGGGTTCACCCGACTGCACATCACCGCTCGTCACAGTCAGGAAGGAGCACCCGTGGACAGCCGAAGACACCTTTGCCTGCGGGAACTCCATCAGGAAGCGGTTGTCATACGCGATCTCCTCGACACCAAACGGGTTTTCGTCTGCACCAGGGAGAACGAAACCCTGAAACTTTGACCGATCAGTGACAGCGTGGACGCCCTTAGCGATCCACCCCAGAGAAGCGTTCACGCCGCGCATCTGAGGCGGCAAAGAAATGCCGAAGTCCTTGAGGGCAGCTTCGCCGTCGTAGTACACCGACCGCGTAAGGTTCGTGGGGCGTTTCTGATCCCAGACGTGGATCAATTCAGCAAGCAAGCTCGCGTCGGAAGCGTTCAGAGCCATCTGTGCGCCGGAATCGATCACAAAATCACTCCCCTCTTCTCGTTTACGTCACGCGGTTTGCGTTTGCTGGTTCGTGCGCCCCACAAGGCCAACGAAATGGCCTCCACGGGTGTCTCGTCGCCATCAACAGTCGTGGCCATCCACCCGCCCCGCTTATCCCGGTCGACAACGGCAACCGACTCATCAAGCACCTGCTGCCCATCGGACAACAGGTGCGTCATCGTTTTCGCCTCAACCGAATCAGCGAGCATCGCGCACGCCTGCAAATACTGGGGGGTCGAAACAACCCGGATGCGCTTCTCGTTCACCTTGCGCTCGAGCAACAACTGCTTGAGAACGCCAGCACCAGCCGCACCACCGATGACGATGCCGCCACAGCGACGCCACCGCGCCACCCCGCTGCTGTCCTTCTCGCAGAACCAATCCGCAAGAGGAGCAAGACCCCCACGCTCGTCCACGCCAAGACCGGTCTTGTCGATCAGCTCAACGTGCACCTCGTCGTCACCGTGCGCCTGACCGCCCGCCACGGACACCCGAAGGCCGTCCATGGAGAACGCGACACCGAACGACGGAACACCCACAGGAGCAGCCTTCACGCCCCGCTCGGCCCACACCAGCTCGGAGAACGCCCGTCGACCCTGGCCCAAATCTGAGAGCCAGATGCCTAGGCGGTCCTGCGCAAACTCTTCCTTCGTGTACGACTCGAACTCGCCCTGAACAATCTCGTGATTGATGCGAGTGTTCCAGGCCGGGTTAGCTTGCCAACGGGTCAGCGTCGAGGCCGGGTTGAAGTCGTCAGCGGACGGATCCGCGCCCCACTCGGCCCAAGCAGCCGCCGTCGAAACACCGTCAATCGCTGCGGTACGGATCGACTCGAAAACCTCTCCGTCGTCTTCGCGCGTAGGCGGCGTACCCAACAGCCACACCTGCGGGTTGGGCATTGCCGACATCGTGGAGTTGATAGACACCCATGCGGACCGCTTTAGACGCTGCGCCTCATCGAGCAACAGGCAATCGGACGAGAAACCACGACCGCCAGCGTTGGTGCGCGCCTTGAACTGCACCGACGCCCCGTTGCGGAACTTGACCGCTTCGCGGTTCAGCGCATTCATAATCCCGTTGGGCTTCACCCGATCCATTAGCCAGCCGTTGCCGTCAGCCTCAAGGATCTCGATCAGCTTCCCGAACGCTTCACGCGCCGTGTCCTGCTGGTGAGCCGAAATGACAATCTTCTGCTCACCGAACAACAGCACGCCGGCCAACGCTCGAGCAACCAGCAGTTGCGACTTCCCGTTCTGCCGGGGGACAGAGACGCCCACACGCTTAGCGGCCCAAGTCGCGTCAGAACGTTCGCCCATCGACGCCTCGAGGATGAGTTCCTGCCAGCCATCCAACTCGATACCAGCGCGAGCAGATAGGTCAGCAACGTCTTCCCAGGAGTTAGCCCGCGCCCCCGACGGCTTTACCAGGACGCGCGGTGGAGCCTCCCCGAGCAGACCTACGGCGAGCGATCTCGTCAACCGGATCACCAACCTTCTCGGACTTCGACTCCAACTCCGCAATCGTCACATCCAAGGCCCGCCACTGGTTCATCAGCGGCGCACGTTTGTCCGGATCCGACTCCATAACCGAGTCCCACATCACGCTTCGAGCCGCCTTCAAATCATCAAGACGAGCCATCTGCGCGCCTCCCGAACCGATCTGACAATCTCTGTGTGAATGTTGGCCTATAGCTGTGGGGGTGCCTTCAGGGGGCAGGGGAGGGGCGTAGGCCCGGGGTGGCCGGCGTGTTTAGTCGGCTGCACGAGGTGGTGCTGCCACACGTCCGCGTGAGACCTGCAGAATGGGTGCTATTGGACTCGGCGGTTGGTCACCATATGGGCGAGGCTTGAACCTTAGGTGCTTCGTCTTCCTTGCCCGCTTGCAATGCATGCCATTTGGTTCGCGCTTCGGCAAGCGTCATTGTTGACTTCCACTGATTGTGGACCCTGTGCATTAGGTGAGTGTTGCTGCGAAGATAAGGTGACCCGCCTCGAGCGCGAGGCACGTCTTCGTCCACCTCGCCACGCATTGGATGAGGTATACATCCAGTGCAGGCCGTGCTTACGCAGCGCGGCCCGTGCGCGTCTGACGTCATGGTGAGTGACGGGTCGACAGGTTGGTCACACAGCGCGCAGTTGCGTTCCTCGGCTTTGACTCGCTTGACTAGTTCGCGGCGTCGGTGGCCGTTGGCGTTCTGCGAGGGTGCGGGCATTTCACTGCACTCCGTTGTGTAATGTCAGCGCTCCCGGGGTGGCTGCGTCGAGGCATGCCGGGTGGGCCATGTTGATGCCCCTGGGTTAGCTGCGGTGTCCTCGCCAGGGGTGGGTCTTCGGGATGCGGACGCGCTTCCACTTCACCTTGACCTCATCGCTCGTGACGATGGGGCGGCCCTGTTCATCGTTCTGGACATAGGCGACCTTGATGTACCGGCCGTTGATGCGGCGGGCATGTTCGTCGAGGACGTAGGTCTTGTGCCGGACGATGTCAAGCACTCGGTCATAGTCTTCGGTGCCGCGGCGGATGAGGTGGTCGCGGTCCCATCGGGCAGCGGCGATCATCTCGGGGGTGACGCGGACCGTTGCGTAGCTGGCAGCCATCAGCGAGCCAACGCAACGTCAGAGCGCTTCGCCGGGGCGGACCATCCGAAGAGGTCCCGGAAGAATCCGGTGACGCCGTCGACGATTCGTTTGCTGGCGATGCGGGCATTACGCTGCCTGATCGGGTCGAACCCGCGTTCCTTGCAGAGGCGGTCGTAGATCGGTGCGGTCATGCTTCCACCGGCTCGGGGTCCCCGTACGTGGTGGTCTTCTGCACGGTGGCGAGTACGACGTCGGGCTCGAGCATGGCGGCCCTCATGTTGCTCTCGATGCGGTGGAGTTCGTTGATGGCTTCGTCTTGTTCGACGACGTAGGAGCTGATTGCTTTGCCGTCGCGTGCGACGGTGTAGACGGTTTCGATGATTGGGTCGGCCATGTGGTCAGCTCCGATCTTCGTTCACCATGCTGCGGTCGCGATCATGTTGATGGCCCCGTATGCGATGACACCGACGAGGATGATGGCGAGCACGATGCCGAGTGTCTGCCATGCGAGTTCACGCTTGGTCATGGTCGCTCCCCGCATCGCGCACATCTAATGATGTAGTTCAGGTTCTCTAGATGCTGAGCTTCGACACGTGACCCGACTCGTATGCCGCTCATCTCGTGCCTGTATCGCCATTGATGCCACCCGGTCCAGCAGAGGATGCGTCTCAGCATTTAGTCCCTGTCCTCGATCGGTTGCTCGAACACGGCGTCGATGGCTGCGATCAACGCGGCGGGTGGGTGCAGGTGAATCTCTGGTCTGCGGTTGGTGCGTGTGCGGTGTGCACTGAGCTCGTCGTCCATGACGTTCTCGCTTAGGGGTTGAGGGTGAAGCCTGTCCGGACTTATGTTGGCAGCTGCCGGGTCTCCGGGTTCCGCGTGTCACCAGCGGGTTACCTCGGGCTCGGCAGCCAAGTGTCAGTCGCCGTTGCTCTCGGCGCATTGGAGGCAAAACGAAAGCTGGCCGGCGTCACCGTTCACGCCATCGTCGCTGATGGCGGTTACGTTGATGGCGGTTTTGGAGCAGCCGTGCTCGTCGCACCAGTCTTCGGTGACACGCGGGACGCTGGGCATCATGTAGATGTACATGCCACCCTCCCATCTGATCGCGTGGCGTGGTCCTCGTTGAGCCGTAACCCGAATACGTCTCAACGAGAAGAGGATCCCTGACTCAACGTCGCAGTTGTGTGTTGCGTGCGGCCAGACTTCGCAGCGTGTGCGTTGGTGGCGGCGGTGCGGTGTTGTTTTGACCGACGGGTCAGGGAAGTTGTTGGGGTGGGCTCAGGCCGGATTCGAACCGACGACGTCTCCGTTATGTGGGAGCGCTCATTGCCTCAAGCGACTGAGCCCAGTACCGCGGTTGTTGTCGCAGGCGCGGTGTGCTGCGGGTGCTAGGTCACCGTCCTCGCGGGGCTGGCGCTTGACCTGATGTCCGACGGCAGTTCTGAAATCTGGCAACTTCGCTAAGGGATGCTTCTGTTCAGCCGATAGCGGAAGTCATGTGGTGGACAAACTCAAAGCGCATCGACGACCTTGAAGCCGCGATCGCCGACCTCCAGAAGAAAATTGAGCCGCCGACGCATGCGGGCTTGGTCGGGACCAAGCCCGTAACCACGAAGACTCGGTGGGGCGCACTGGGCACGGTCGTCGTCTTCGCGGTGGTCTTCGGCTTCATCATGTACGTCAGCATCGTTTTGGGTCCTGGTAAAGACAATCCAAAGGAAGCGGTCGCTTTGGGCGGTGCGTTCGGTGTTGGCGTCTCAGTGGTCGCTTCGAATGTCACGGCCTTGCTCAACGAGTGGGAGCGACCGCGAGACGCTGGCTTCGAAAGCTGGATGAACATGATCGCTTTCGGCGCTGGCTTGGTCGGTGCCGCGCTCGTGCTCATCAGCGTCTTATAGGGGAACTACTAGCGGAGCTGCCTCGCATAGGCGCTTTGCCGTCTCGCATTGAGCGCCCCGGCAGATTCGAACTGCCGACCCTCGAGGTAGAAGCTCGTTGCTCTTCCGCTGAGCTAGGGGCGCGGAGTACCAGTCGGGGCCGGGCTGGTACAAGTAATGCCCGCCGGTTCCCCGGGCGGGCATGCGATGTCACGGACATCTTAACCGACGGATGAACAGGCGCGCAAGTACGCGAATCACATGAAGTCGGAACGAGGAGACTGTGGGGCAACCGCAGCCTCCTCGTTCCGCTTCTAGACCTCGGTGTCTGCCAGGGGAGCCGGTTCCGCTCCCACGGGCCGTCGCATATTCGTGGTGAGGCGCTGCACCTGCTTGCCCCGCCAGATGTCCCGGACCTCGCTCGCACGTACGAACACGGTGCCACCCTTCGTGTGCGTGCCCAGACCGTCCTCCCGGATGTAACGGTTCAGCGTCTGCGACGTCAGGCGCATCTCGGCGATGGCCTGCTTCTTGGTCCACCACTCAGCGGGCTCCGGAGCTTCCTCAACGCGGATGTCGCCGAAGACCAGCGACCGCATGTCATGGTCCTTCGTGAGTGCTTTGGCGTTGCTCTCGAAGGCGCAGTAGCCGCAAACGAGCACGATGTCGGCGGCTTCACCACCATGCACCTCGCCGCGACGCTCGATCACCATCTTCGGTTCGCTGCACACCGGGCACTCGCGAGGGAGGGTCGGCCTGGCTCGCGGTCCACGCATCGGGAACCGCGCCTGCAGCTGCCCCAGCATGTCTTCGACCGCAATGAGGTAGTCGCCGGCGTCGGGCTGCCGACGGATCGAGTCGTGGTGCAGCAGCAGCCACGTCGTCAGCGTGCGCGTGAGGCCCCACGCACCCAGTGGCGTGACCGTCGACCGGAACCCCTGGGGGCCACCGTCAGTCGTCCAGGCGTACGTCGCAGTGACGGGTGGCTGGATGTGCAGAGCGTCGGACCAGTAGCGCACCCAGTTGAGTAGGTGCGCGTAGACCCGGTCAGACGCCTCGAGGGGGTCGACCCGGATGGGGAAGGGAGCCTCGCTGCTCGACGCGCGAGGCTGCCCGTCCGACGGCTGTGCCCCGCCGGGGACGACGAGCCCGCGGATGTGGGCAACGTGGTCCGCGGCGTTGGTGAGCTTCGCCCGGACGTAGGAAGCGGTGACGGCGACGTCGATTGAGTCGTCATCAGTTGCGGTAGCGGTGTCGAGGGAGACATCGGTGTTCAAGGGAGCTCCTTAAGGGTGCTACGACGAGCGCTTCGGTGTTGAAGCGCTCGCCGTGGGGGAGGTGGGGGTCAGGCGGGCATCCACGGCATCTCGCCGGCAATGCCGCGGCGGAGGCGGTGGGGCCAGTCGCGGGGGTCGCGGTCGCCTCGCCAGCGGACGACGGTGACCATCGAGTCGTCGTCTTCGAGGGTGCGGAGCCCCAGGCCGAACTCGGGCCAGCCGAGGAGCGCGGCGGAGCCGCGGGGGCGTAGGTCGCGTTCGCCGCCGAGGGACTTGCCGTGTCCGGCGTGCGCTTCCATGAGCATCGCGACGCCGCGTTCTCGGAATCCGTCGAGCGCGACGATGAGCGGGGCTGCGTCGTCGTCGTTGTTGATGGCCTGGGGGACGAGCTTGTACAGCGGGCCGATGAGGAGCATGTCGGGCTGGTGACGGTCGATGAGCCGGTGGACCTGGTCGACGTCGGCCTGCCGGGTGAGGTCGAGCCGGATGCCCGCCGAGATGAGCACCTGTCGGCCGGGGTCGACGCGGCCGTACGTGCGGGCCATGTTCGCGACGTAGCGGGTGTTCCGGGACCACTGCAGGACGGTGTTCTCGGCGTCGATCGCGAGGACGCGGACCGGTTCGATCTGGCGGCCGTCGAACGGGTGCAGTCCGGACGCCGCGGCGATCGCGACCTGGCGGGTGAAGTAGCTCTTCCCGGACCCCTCGGAGCCGGTGAGGACGAGCCGGTCGCGACGCTCGAGCAGGCCGGGGATGAGCCAGTTCTGGGAGTCGGGCACGGCGAGGACTTCGTCGAGGTACAGCGGCTGCAGGACGGCCGCGCCGACTGCGGACCTGCGCCGGCGCACCTCGTCCTTCACCTCGAGGCGTTCCATCTCGTACGCGACCTGGCGCTCGAAGTCCTCGTTCACCGGCTCCGGCTCGACCTCGGGCTCCGGCAGGCGGGCCAGGCGGAACTCCTGCCAGGTGTGGCCGGCAGCGATGTGGTCCGCTGCGTCCTTCCCGACGATCGGTTCGAGGACGACGACTTCCGACTTCCCGTCGAGGAGTTCCCGGACCTGCAGCGCGTGCTTCATGCCGGGCTCGTCCATGTCGCGGACCAGGAGCACCTTCTTGCCGTGCAGCGGCGCGAGGTCGAACATCGCCGCCTTGCCAGCGCCCATCGCCGTGCAGACAGCGACGAGGCCCAGCGATTCGAGTGCGTGGACGTCCTTCTCGCCCTCGGCCATCCACACCGGGTCTGTCTGACCAACCCGCTCGACGCGGTACAGGTCCCGGCCCTTCGTGTTGCCGGACTGCCGGAACCGCTTGTCGGGGGACCGGTGTACGACCCGGCCGTCGTGGTACTTGTACTCGACGCCCTTCTGCTCGTCGAACAGGTCCTGCATGGACAGGTTGAGCTCGGCGAGGACGTCCGGGGTGGGGTCTGAGTGCGAGTGGATGAGGGTCTGCCCCTCGACCGAACGGATCGACACCGACCGGTCCTTCGCCGAGTGCCCGGGGGCTTGCGCCTCGGCCGCCTCGTTGCCGCGCATCTGCACGATGAGGCCCCGGTCGTGGAACGCGCCGACGACTCGGTCGAATGATGCCCTACCCATCGGTCTCCTTCCCGACCTCGCCGTACTCGTCCGCGGTGAACGAGCCGGTCACGTACATCAGCCGCTCGCGCAGCTGGTTGGCTTCCTGGCGGTGCTCGGCGGCGCGGGCAAGGGCTTCGTCCCGCTGCCGGCGGAGCTCAGCCCGCGTCGTCATGGCTCGCCTCAAGCACCCCGCCCGGTGCGGAGTACTCGGAGTCGTTCTCGATCGCGTCGACCGCCCACCGTTGCCCTGCCGGCGGCAGCGGGTGCGGTCCACGGGCTTCCCTGGTCCGAGCGAGGCGGATCCGCTTCTGCCGCTGCAGGTGGCCCGGCTCGAGGTAGACGCCGGGGTTGTCGCGGCGGAACTCGTTCATCAGGTCCGCGGCCTCGTCGTACGACATGTCCGGCAGCGTCTCCGCCCAGACGGACGCGGCGAGGTCGGTGACCTTCCGGTTATCGACTGCTGACGCCCGCGCCAACAGTTTGAATGCTTCCTGCTGATCCATCGTTGCCTCCGTACTTCCGCTGGTAGTCGAGTGCGGCCTGTTCCGCGTTGGTGAGTGAGCGCGGCTGCTGTTCCATCCGCTGTCTGCGTTCGGCGAGGGCGCGGGTCTTGAGGGTGTCGAACTTCTCGCGGAGCTTCGGCATCGACAGGATGTTCCCCTGCCAGAACTCGTCGGTCTGTGACCAGCGCATGACCCACTCGACTTGCTCGCGGGTGTACCCGTCGAGCCGCATGAGTCGGTCGCCAGCGGACCACCAGGTGACGCCCACGGTGCCGACCTTGTTCCCGTTCGCACGGATGAGCTCTGCGAGCAGATCGCAGAGGTAGATCACGTCGTCGGAGAACGCTCCCTGGTCGGTCGCGGCAGCGTCCGACGGAGAACCTTCTTGTACTTCTTCTTGTAGTTTCTTGATAGAGGAAGGATTCCCCGAATTCGGGGCTTCCTGTCCCCGATTCCGGGGCTTCCTGTCCCCGAATTCGGGGGATCGATTCCCCGAATTCGGGGAATCGGGGGAGCCGGCACGAACGAGCGGTCGCCAGGACTTCGTGTGATCCCAGTTCCCGCCGATGCGGTGCTCGACACTCTCGACGAATCCGCCGTCCCGGAGGTCCTTCGTGGCTCGGTCGACCTGCTTCTCGGACAGTCCGACTTCCTCGCCGATCTGTGCGCTGGACGCCGGCCACCAGGCCACTTCGTTCTCGTCGATGTGGCGCTGACCGCCGTCGTTGCAGCGGAAATGGATCCGCGCCCAGACGAGCGCCTGATTCGCGCCGCCCAACCGCTTCACCAAGGCCGCCCGGACGATGATGAAGTCGGACGCGGTGACTTCCTCCTGCGGCACCCCCGTCACACCGCCGCCTCCGCCCGGATGGCCCGTGCGAGCATCGTCGCGACGGCGGGCAGCTGCCGGTTCACGTCGGCGTGCTGTAGCCGCCCCTGCTGCCCGTACACGGCCAGCCGGAGGACGTTCTGCAGCTGCAGGAGGATGCCAAACGACACCCCCAGGACGTTGTCCGGGTTCGGGTGCGCCGGCGAGCGCTGCCGGTCTGTGCGCTCGACGACGTGGTCGAGGGTCGAGGAGACTGCGAGGTGATGGGTCACGCGGCATCACCCTCGCCCTTCGCCCGAAGTGCGTCGGCTGCGGATTCAGCGGCCGCCTTCGCTGCACGCCCTTCGGCGTTCGAGAAGGCCAGGTCGATCGAGTACCCGAGTACCGCCTGTACGGACTCCTTCGTGTCGAAGCGCGGCCAAATGTCCATCTGCACGTGCGGACCGATCGCGATCCCGTAGAAGACCGGGGTGTCGTCGTCGTAGCGGTAGAGCTCGGGTGCCGTCTCGCGAGTGGGTACCCAGTTGCGGTCCGGCTTGTCGTACCCGAGCGCTTCGCAGACGAGCAACGCGAGTGCGCGGTCAGCGGAGTCGAGGAGCGCGATTTCGACGGCGTCCTCGGGCATGTTTCGCATGCCGATCAGGCCGTCCAGGGAGTCGCCGATGCGGTCGTGCGCCCGGAGGTACGCGCCCTTGATCGCGTCGAGCGGGGTGTTCGGGGTGGTGTCGATGGGGTTGGTGTTGATGCTCACGGGGTGTCTCCGTCCGTGTAGGTGATGCCGAGGGGGAGGCCCTGCCGGATCGCGGCTGCCTTCGTGGTGAGGGATGCGGCGAGCGCATCAGCGGTGTCCGGGCTGAGGGTGAGGGTGTGGCCGTCGCAGTCGAAGCCGTTACCGCGGAATGAGCCGCGGAGAGGGGTGAGATCGATGACGACGACGGGCGGGTCATCCTCGAACTGCTCGGACGTGACAGGCAGGGTCATCGGGTGTCTGCCTTCACGGTGCCGACGAGCAGACCGAACGCGTTCACGCCGTACTCGGTAGTGGCCTTGTTGATCTCCGCCTCGGCGTTCTCCTCGGGCGTCTGGCAGGAGGGGCAGAGGTACCCGACCACCACGCCCCGCTTGACGGTGGCGTTCCAACCGTTGTCGGCGTTCGGGTTCCGGTTCCGTCGACGGCATCGATCGCAGCGCACGAGGTGGTTGCCGGGGCCGTTGGTCTTGAACGTCTCACTCTTCGGCATCAGCGAGTCACCTTCGCGCCCTTGCCGTTCAGGACGGCCGCGTAGGCCGACGCCTTCTTGTACGCGTCCGTGAGAGCGAGGAAGGAGTCGGGGGTGAGCGCGAAGTCGTCGGAGACCTCGGTGTAGACGGACCACTCGCTGTCCTGCTCGTCGAACCAGGCGACGTCGATGGTCCACCCGTCGCCCTCAGCGTGGTCGGCGTGGTGGTACCCCGGCATCGCGGTGGTGCCGGTCATGGTGTCGATGTGCTTCGTCCCGTCGCAGCCGAGTGTCGGGCACGGGCGAGGCGGGTCCTTCATCAGGCGGCAGATGGCCTCGGTGACCTTCCCGACGTAGCTCCGAGCCGGGTTGAACAGGCCGTCCTCGACCTTCGCGAGGTATGCGGTCGACGTGCCAGCCATTGCGGCGACGAGCGGCTGGGAGACGTTGTGACTGGTGCGCAGGTGCTTGAGGGAAGCGCCAGCGCGGTTCTTGTTGACGGTCATGCGTTCACCTCGGAAGGGTTGTCGAGCAGCATCTGCAGCTCGAGCTCAATGAGCGGGTCAGGTGCGTCGACGTACAGAGCGGTGCGCCACATGCGCTCACCCGTTCGGGAGTGCTGTGACTCGCGCCCCTCGGAAGGGAGGTCGTATGGGAGCGTTCGGGGGAGCAGGACGCGCCAGGCATCGCATGCGACCCACTCGCCATCGGTTGCGCCAAGCCCGACGATGATTTCGATACGTCGTGAGTCGGGGTAGATCTGGATTTCTCCGACCCAGCGGATGACTTCGCCGCCGTGGACCGTTGGTGTGACCTTCGTGACAGTGGCGCGCCGAACGGTGATCGGGAAGCTGGTGGCGCTCCGGAGTCCCGCAGTACCGATAGTCATGCGCTGACCGCCTGAGTCTCGAGACGGAACACGAAATCGAACGACAGGTCCGCGTAGTTCGGGACGATGCCTCCGAGGACGTACGTGCCGATGACGGTGAAGACCAGTTCGACGGGCTCGCCTTCGTCCCATCCCCACTGGTAGCCGACCTGCGGGTTGAGCCCCAGGTGCCCGGGTGCGTTCGAGTCGATCCGTTCGGCGCGCAGCTGGTCCGCCATATGCGGGTTGTTCAGGCGCTGCTCGAGGATGACGCTGTACCGCTCCCCGATTGCGGGGGTGCGTCCGCGGCGGGCGTCGACCCACATCATCGGAAGTTCGATCGTGCCGGTGCCGTACTGCGTGACGATGGTGTTGCTGTCAGTGGTGGGCTGTGCGAGCATGGTCATTGGTTGTTCTCCTAGAACGATTTGGCCCCGGGCGTTCCAGCGCTGACGGGGCCTTAACTTTTGGTCTGTGAGGGTCAGAGGGCGGACGGCAGGAACATGGCGGCGAGGACTGCGGCGAAGAACGCGGTTGCGCTCAGCCATTCCTTAAGTGCGTGCATGGGTGCTCCTTCCACGGCGAGCGCCGTCGGTTCGGGGGAGAGGGGACGGACGCCGGCGTAGGGGAACGCCGGCGTCCTGGTGCTTGCCATCGGGTGCCGATCCCGATGTGCCCCCGCCGCCGCTTGTGCGTCGACTCCTGGGGACGGGCTGTCGCAGCAGTTCGACACCCGGCGTGGTGCGCTCGTGGTGGTGCCCCGTCGCTGCGACGGAAGTGTGTGTCTTGCTGTGTTGCCACGCTGTTGAGTTCTGAAGGTGCGAGTGCGGCGAGGGCGTGCCCCTGTGGGGGCTGCTTCCAGGCGCACCGACCAGCGCCGTCCGTGCGGCGCGTTCAATCGGAAGATGCGGGGGAGCGGCTAGGAGCGCTCGGAGAGGCTGGCCGCGTGGCGGTCGAGATCCTCCTTGCGGAACTTGATCCGCTTCGTGTCACCGACGGGGATCAGTTCGCCCTTTGCTCGGAGGTCGTCGATGTCCCGAAGTGAGCAGCTGAGGTAGTACGCGGCTAGCTCGCGTGTGAAGAGGGCCGGGGCGAACTCGATTCGGAAGTTGGCTCCGACCGTCATGCGGCAGCCCCTCCGGCGTTCTCAACGAGGACTGGGAACGAGATGGCTTCGAAGGAGACACCAAGGGCATCCGCGAGGCGTCGTAGCACTGCCGGCGACGGTTGTCTCGAGCCGTTCTCTAGCTTGGTGAGGTAACCCGGGTCGAGCTCTGCCCGTTTGGCGAACTGCCCGTGGCGGAGGCCGGACAGCTCGCGGATCGTCCGGAGGGCCGTCCCGTTGAGTCGTCGTGTCTGCATGTGTCCAATCTAGGCAAGAGGGATAGAAAGCGCAAGCATGGCAAGGATAAGTTTGGCAAGTCCCCGAACTGGCGCGGTTCTGGCCTTGCAACAGTTGTCCATCGTTGCCTAGCCTCGGGGGGTGATCATCACGTGGACGGAACTCAAGGACGCTCGAGCGCTGAAGGGCTGGACCCAGCAGCAGCTGGCCGATGCGGTCGGGGTTCACCAGAAGACGATCGTGAACTGGGAGTCGAAAGGGGTGCCACCGAAGGCTGCTTACAAGGTGCAGCGAGTGCTGGGCGATGAGCTCGAGTACGTCGAGCATGTCGGTAGCGGCCAGAGCACGCTTACGCTCGACGAGTACCGGGATATCAAGGAGCAGATTCGATCACAAGACGAGGAGCGCGAGGAGACTCGTGACGCTGCCGATCGGGATGGTGAGGATGCTGCGTGGAGCACCCAGGAGACCGCCAACTTCGAAGCCCTGCAGCTCGAGGAACAGCAGGCCGCGTACGACGCTCGGGTTGCGCTGCAGGACACTCTTGCTCAGTTCGACACCGTGACTCTCTTGAAAGAGGTCGAGCGCCGCGTCAGGCGTCTGCAGGCTGAGGCTCGGGATCAGATGAGTGATCGCTCGCGTCGGACGGACGGCTAGTCGGATCCATCTGCGCAACCAGCGCGGCTTGCGCGATGTCGGCGTCGCTGCATCCGTACTGTCGTGCCAGCTCGATGTAGTGACTCAAGACTCGCTTGTCGTTAGCCAGGTCGGCGGTGGCTCGCTGGATGTAGTCGAGGGCCGCTGTTCCCCTTGTAGGGTTCACGTCAGGTTCTCCTTATCTGTCGAGTGGGACGAGCCAAGAAGCGGTCCGGCGTTAGCGCACCGGGCCGCTTCGCTCGTTCAGTCTGTTGTCGAGTGGATGAGGCGAGTGTGGACCCTTGTGGAGAGAGCGACAAGCGGCTCTGTGGATAACTCTGTGGATCGGCAGCGTGGCGCGCCGGGAGGGTGTGTGGACAACTGTGGACGGGGCTGTGGAGACATGTGGAAAGAATGCGCCCGTACGCTGCTCTGATCAGCCTTTTCCTTCTTCCACAGATTGTGTGGAGAACTGAGGTTCAAGTAAGCATTGAAGGTTAGCGAGAAAGAGTCTGCAATAGCTCGCTATCGCCGCGTCGGACCCCACGGGCTCCAGGCCCCCAGATACGGCTGTAGATCTTGCGCGGACGGCGCAGGGAATGTGGGGTTAGCGAGTGCCCGGAAGGAGTCAAGCCGGTTTGCCACTCGCTCGCCCGTTGCGATCCACACCTGCAGGGCTTCGTCAGATCCGTCGTCGCGTCGCTGGAGCTCATCGACGAACGCGCGCACCTCCTGATGCCGACGCCGCGCCGATGCCTGTTCCAGTAGCAGCGCCTCCTCCTGCGCCGCGCGGAAGAGCACGCGAGCCTGAGCCATCGCTGCCTCCCGATCTCGCTCTTTTCGCTCAGCGATCGCGTCGGCGCGCTGCCGAACGGCCCGAGCCTCGAGTCGCGATACCTCGACGAAGCGGAAGACCTCGCCTAAACGGTCTTCGATGCTCAGCGACTTAGTGTCTGACCACTTGCGGCCATCGAAGCTGAATCCAGGCCGAGCGGCTCGCACCTCGAGGGGCCGCGACTCGCAAGCGCCTTCGCTGTGATGCGGTGTGCGTAGTCAACCCTCGGGGTACGCGTCGCGAGGAGCCCCGTTCGCCACCCAGCGAAGCACGCTGATCTGCTTGTCGTTCAGATGGTCTGCTGCCCGGCCCATGCGATGCATTGTGGCCGATCGTCGACGCGGGCGTCGAGGGAGTCGCCCGATCCTTTCGGCCGAGGGTGCTCGAGGTTCTGAAGGGATGACCTCACAGCTGGTGGCCTTTGACGAGTCGTTCGTGTCTACCCGGTAAGTTGAGGGCACCATCACGGCGAGGGGCCGTGCCAAAACATTGGAGGCAGCCTTGCCCGCTTTCCCAAAAGATGACTTGTACGAGAACGTGAACGAGATCGCAGACCGGGAGGGCCTGATCTGGGACGGTCACTACGGAAGCCCCTACGACGTCAACGAATTGATCCCGAAAGAGCTGCGCGACGACAGGCTGAGCAGCGACCGTGGTCACTTTGGCGCGCTCTTCGATCACACCAAGCGCTTCAAGCCACGGGGCTCAGGCGCGAAGAAGCCAGTGCTCGCGATCTCGTCTCCCTACGCCTTCGACGAGGACGACCTCCGGCCCCTGGCTGCGGAGTTCGCTGAGCGATTCGGCCTTGAGTACCGATTCAACGACCCTCGAGATCGAGTCTATGTGGCCGAGGGAACCATCCCGATCACGTTCTGGCGAGCAGACTTGCACGACTTCGTCGGCTGATCCGGGTCTACTGGAACCTGCATCGTGGCGAACTAAGCGCCTGAACCGTGATGACTGCCCTCCGCGCCCGCTTCCCCCGGAAGTAGTCGGAAGCCCGCCATCGCGTCGTTCAGCTCGCCTCGTAGACGCTCAACGATTCGCTTCTTGGACGGCTCAAGAACGTCAAGCGCCTCATAGGCCACGGCTGAAACGCGTCCCAGGCGGCGGAGCAGCACTCGTCGATCCTCAACATCGGCAGATCGGGCTGTTCCAATCCAATCGCGAAGGCGGTTGAGCTCGGGTAGGACGCGAGTCTCGAAGATCGCCTGCACCTCCTCGGGAGGCTGCCAGTGGGACTCCCCGGTGACCCAGGCCGCGGTCCAACGTCCCTCCTTCATCTCTTCGGCGTTCCTTGACTCGATCTCCTCGATGTACCGAGTGACCGGATGTGGGTACCGGTTCGCAGCGGCACGCGCGATGGTCGTCGTTGTGCTCCATGGCACGACGAGTCCGTCCGGGGCCTGGAAGTTCGGCTCCATGAGAAGCGTCTCCTCCTCGATGCCAAGAAAGCGGGCCGCAGCAGCGACGTCGAGTAGCTTGCTGGACCCCGAGACGTCCATGTTGAACTCGACCAGATCCATCGGCACGGTCTTCCAGAGAATGATCTCGACGCAGCGAAGATCGTCGCGGTCAGGTCTCGCGGACCGGACGGCGCGACGCGCCATGTCGGCGGCGACGTACTCGTCACGCTCGTCCCAGCGCACTTCGAGTCGGGACGTCGGAACCCACCGCCGCTCGCCCTGCCATTCGTCCGCAACGAGCTCCACCCGGACCTTCATCGGTTTCTTGTCGCCGACCGCCAGGACTTTGGCTTCGTGGAATCGTGCTGACGATGGACTGGTGCGATACGCCCATCGGTCTCCGACTGCGAGCTCTGATGCCTCTGCCACAGGATCAAGGATCGCTCATGCCCATCGCCAGCGGGTGCACTGATCGACGAGATCGTTCGGATCGATCCAGCGCGACGGGTCCGCCGGTGCATAGAACGTATGGACGCTGCTCGGGTTGTCTGCGCTCAGCCGCCACTTGACCTGCTCGCCGTCCTCGTACTCGAAGATGTAGTCCTGTTCGAGCTGGAACGGCAGGCCGTCGTAGTCGTCGAGCTGGTGCCAGGTGTCGGCCTGGCCGCTTCGTTCTTCGCCAAGTGCCAGGATCGCGTACGCGATTGCCGCGAGACCAGGGCCCGTTTCTTCGGCAGCCTTCGCAAGGTGCTCGGCCTTGGCCCTGTAGCTGTCCATCGCTCTCCTTGGAATGCTGCAAGCACGAAGGCCCCCTCTGACCGAGGGGGCCTTCGTGTAGTCAGTGTCGCCGAAGCGTCAGGATGTTCCACACCGCGAAGGCGGTTGGGACGAAGGCCCACAGCGGCGAGGTACCGTCCTGCGCCACCCCTATCAGAACCAGAACAATCGCCACGAGAGCAACAAGGAGCAGCGCGACGCTCATCAGGTCGATGTGATCAAGCCAGTTGCGGCTACGACGCGCGTGGTGCGAGTGCATCTCCGTCATCTGTTCCTCGCCTCGTTCGCTCTGCGTTGACCAGGGACCAGTCTGTGGTGGTGCGCCCGTTCGTGATGGTACGCACTTCGCGGATCGTCACCTGGAAGATGTCGTTCTTGTGGAGAGAGGTGCCTTCGTCGAGCCCGCGGAGAAAATCCTCGTCTTCGATGGTAGCAAGCCGCGTTGCGGACGCGGTCTGCACGCGCCACTTCTGTCCAGGTCGGAAGTCAATGCTCTGCAGCTTAGCTTCAGCGGTGAAGGTCTCGACCTCTTCGGAGACCTCATCAACTTCGGCAGCAGCTTCGCGGTACTCGGATCGGGTGGCGACAGCATCAGGAGCCGCAGCCATCAGCTCGGCCGTCGGCTGATCGACCTCCCCGTCGCGCAACTCCATCCGGTCGGCTTCGTCGCTGAGAGGAGCCATCATCTTGCGCAGGGCGGTACGGGTTGGGCGTTTCATCGTGTTCAGTCGCTGCCACACGGACCGGGGGACTTCGTTGACTCCGGAGCCGGGCCACTGCAGCTTGACGTTGCCGTTGTCGAGATACTCGATGTCGGTCGGCTCGTCCCCACGCAGTTTCTTGAGCCCGATGTCGAACGCCTTCGTAACGACGCCGCCCACAGTGCCCGAGATGGCGGCGGCGGCGTCCGGGTTCTCCGCAGCCCACTGGATAAGAGCTTCCACGACAAAGGACCCCTCCTTGACCGGGCGCACACGGACCTCGGGTGGCATGCCATCGCCGAAGAGCCCCTGCTTCGCCATGTCGCTAGTGAACTCGACGAGCCCCTGCAAGACGTCGGCGACTTCCGCGGCGTTGATGGCGTGCACGGAGTTCGTCTCGTCAGCGAAGCGAAGCTGCAACACGCCGTCCCGGATCTCGCCGTACTTCTCCGCGTGAGTCGCGCTGTCGTCAACCATTTCCACCCCTCCTGGTGCGACCGTCGCACAAACCCTGTCAACCTACCCAGCGCCGAGGTCTAGTGCCTACCCCTCAAGCAGGGGGCCTCAGTGTGCGAGAGCGAAGTGTTCCCCGAGCTTGTCCATCGCCTCGCGAGCCGCGGCGGACGACACGTGCTGGTACCGACGTGTCACAGCCTCGGACTGGTGGCCGACGATCTCACCGATGATCTTCGCGTCGACGCCGAGCTCCATCAGGACAGTCGCCGTCGTGTGGCGCGCCCAGTGCGTCGTCGGGACGGGGGAGCCGGGCTTGCGGTCCTCGTCAGCGATGATGCCCGCCTCAAAGAGGATGTCGCGCCAAGTCTGCTCATCCTCGCCCCACAGGTACGGTTCGCCGTTCGGCTTCCGCCAGATCAGTCCGTAGGGGTTCGGCCGGTCGGCGGTCTTGATGAGGTAGCGGCGGAGCGCTTCGGCGAGCGCCGGCATCAGCGGCACGTATCGCGGTTTGCCGGACTTCGGTCGGATGAGGCAGAGGCGTCCGTTCAGCTGCTGGTACTCGAAACCGTCCGGGATGCGGAGCCGTCGGTTCGAGCAGGAGCCGGCGCGCTTCTTCGCGCAGCGCCACGTGCCGTCGTCGAGGTGGCCGCATCCGTGCTCGAAGGGCACCTCGGACAGCGCCCACTCGACATCGATCGTCGGCTGTTCGGAGTCGAGGTCGAGGGATTCGAGCCGCGCGCCGATCCGCTCACCTTGACGCAGCCCACTTAGGAGGGCGACCCACCAACGGGTTCCGTCGTCGTGCTCGGCGGCGATCTTGAGGACCGCGAGGGCTGCTTCGGTACTGAGCGCTCCGCGGTTCGACTCGCCCTGCACGGGTGCGTTGACGTCCTCGCAGACGTTCCGCGCGGCGATCCCCTCGACTCGCGCGGACTCGAGCATGAGCGACAGCACCTGGTACGCCTTCCGCGACGTCGACGACGAGCGGCCGGCGTCAGCAACGGCTTTGGTCATGATGCGCACGTCAGACGGCTTGAGGAAGGCCACCTTCTTCGCGCCGATCGTTGGGACGATCCAGTTGCGCGTGACGGACTCGTAGGAGAGCAGCGTGTTCGGCTTGAGGTTCGGCTTCCCGACTGTCTCAAGCCAGTGGGTCGCCCATTTGTCGACAGTGGTCTTCGTGTCGAGTGCGGTGCCGTGCTGCTGGATCTGCTTCTTGATCGTATCGAGCTTGCGGCGCGCACCCTCCTTGGTCTTCGACGTCACCACGCGTTGGCGACGGCGGCCGTCGGGGTGGAAACCGTCGTCAATGACGCCCCGGTAGAGCTTGCCGCCGCGGATGGCGTAGAGCCCTCCATCGCCGGAATCTCGCTTCCTCGGCACTGTTCCTCCAGGTACACACATCAGTACACACACATAACCGCAACCATGTGTTTGCAGTTGCACTTCTCGATGGTAGCCCGATCCGCATAGGTACGGGGATCCGCCCGCCAACTTCGGCGCTCGTCGAGTGCCCCCAGTCTACCGCTCCTATTCACTCGTAATGAATAGGTCGTCGGTTCGATTCCGACAGGCGGCTCCACCAGAACCCCGGTCAGCCCCTCGCAACAGGGCGCTGACCGGGGTTTTCGTATTCCGGATGGAGCGGCTGTCACTCGGTCGAGGGGCAGACATCGTGTCGCACGGGAGCTAACCTTGTCCGCGATACGGGGGACAACGTGACCGAGTACCAGCCCGAAGCAGCCGACGTCGGCAGGACACCGGCGGTGCGCTCGTGCTGAGGCGTGTCCTGGTGGTCGTGGTCGTGGCCGCTGCGGCCGGTGCACTCGCGGTGACCGCGGCCGCCGTGCCCGAGGGGAGCGCGCCCTCGGGGTCGAACGCATCGGCCGATCCGACGGCTGCGACCAGCCCCACGCCGTCCCCGACGATGCCGTCCTACCTGGCGAACCGCGAGCCCACCTACTCCGAGGACTTCGACACACCCGCGGCCGCGGGTGGGCAGTTCGCGGCGACCTACCGTGAGTCGTGGCAGCCGTACCCGGACGGCACCGGCGGCAAGTACTACTCCGACAAGCTCATCAGCGCGCATGACGGGTACATGGACGTCGCCATGGACGGCGAGCACGGCGCGGCTGGCACCTTCGGCACCCCGACCGACGCCTGGTCGCACGTCGGTGGCACGTTCAGCATCCGGGCCAGGGCGACCGGCGGTGACGGCAACGGTGCTGCGGTGATGCTCTGGCCGACGTCCGACGCCTGGACGGACGGGGAGCTCAACTACCCGGAGGGGCAGTTCGACGGATCGCCGCGGGTGTTCCACCACTCGATGCTGCAGGGACTCGAGCGCGACACCGAGACCTACAACACCCGGGTGTCCTGGCGGGACTGGCACACCTACACGACCGAGTGGATCCCCGGGAAGATCATCCGTTACTACCTGGACGGCAAGCTCGTCTTCACGGTGCCGCGGAACGTCCCCACGACCCCGCACCGGTACATGTTCCAGATCGGCAACTGGGGTGACCCGGGGCACCTGCAGATCGACTGGGTCCGCACCTACGACGCGGAGTGAGGGCGGCGCCCGCGCGGCACTCCTGCGCGCAGCGCGGTTCCCCGTTCTGGGGATGCCGGAGCGCAGCTGCTCGGGCCACGATGGAACGCGATCCCGTTCCTTGTCCCGAGAGGTCCTCATGCTGCTGTCCCTGGTCTACATGAGCTCTGCGGCCGAGGTGTTCGACCAGGAGCGACTCGACGCACTGCTCGAGCACGCCCGCGACCGGAACGGCGCCGTCGGACTCTCCGGGTTGCTCGTCTACAAGGACGGCCGGTTCATGCAGCTGCTCGAGGGCCCCGAGGCAGCGGTGCTCGAGACCTACCAGCGGATCATCGACGACCCGCGCCACACCGGCGTCGGGCTGCTGGTGGAGGAACGCATCCACACGCCGCGTTTCGGCGAGTGGACCATGGCGTTCGACCGTGAGCCCGACGCGGACCTGCCAGACGGCTTCGACGCGTTCCTCGCCGAGGGTGACCGGAGCGCGGACACCAGCCGTGCTCGCGAGTTGCTGCGGTGGTTCCGGAACCACCCGATGGCGGCTCCGGACGCAGCCCTCGGCAAGCACCGGCGCTGACCGCGGGCGGCACCCGACCCGGCACTGGTAGACAGGACCCATGACGGTTCGCTGGGGAGTCATCGGTACGGGCGGCATCGCACGGTCCTTCGTCGGCGACTGCGTCGCGGCGGGGATCGTGTTCACCGCGGTGGGCAGCCGCACGCGCGAGCACGCCGAGAAGTTCGCCGCCGAGTTCGGCATCGAGCGGGCGCATGGTTCCTACGCGGACCTCGTCATGGACGACCAGGTCGACGCCGTCTACGTCGCGACCCCGCACGTCCGGCACGCCGCAGACGCCCTGCTCGCGATCCGCGCCGGCAAGCACGTCCTGGTCGAGAAGGCCTTCACCATGACCGCCGAGAGGCACGCACGGTCGTCGACGCGGCCCGACAGGCCGGCGTCGTGGTGACGGAAGCGATGTGGACGCGGTTCCTGCCGCAGATGGCGATGATCCGCGAGGTCCTCGCCGAGGGGCGGATCGGCCGCCCGATGGTCGTCGAGGCCACCCACCACCAGGCGCTGCCCTCCGACCCCGGCCACCGGTTGCGCGACCCGGCACTCGGCGGCGGTGCGATGCTCGACCTCGGGGTCTACCCGGTGTCGTTCGCGGTGGACGTGCTCGGGGTGCCGACCTCGCTCGTGGCCGCCGGCACGCTGAGCGAGCAGGGGGTCGACGAGCAGATGGGCCTGGTCCTGACGCACGAGGGCGGTGCCCAGTCGATGATCCACTTCGGGATGGACCTGCGCAGCCCGAACACGGCGTCGATCATCGGCGAGACCGGTCGCATCGACCTCGACTCCACCTGGTACACGCCGACGACCTGGCGGATCCGCGACCGTGACGGTGCGGTGCTCGAGGAGTTCGACAGCCGCGAGGAGCTCACGGGCTACGGACACGAGGCCCGCGCCGTCGAGGCGATGATCGCGTCCGGTGTGCACGAGGGCGGGCCGATGGACCCGGAGGAGACCGTCGCGATCATGGGCGTGATGGACGAGGCACGTCGCCAGGTCGGCGTCCGGTACCCGGCCGACGGTCTCGCGCCGACTCCCTGATCGGGCCCACGATCACGACGGAGTGCAGACCCGGCCTGGAGGCTCGTGCCGCAGTTCCGTAGGATCGGTCGCGATGTCCTCGCAGCAGCCCACCCCGCGTTCCGTCCCGGAGCGGCTCCGTGCCGCCGTCCTCGCGGCGCGCGCGTCCGCTGCGCGGCGCCCCCTGCCGTGGATAGCCGGCGGGCTCGCGGCGCTCCTCGTGCTCGGCTCGGGTGGCGCGGTCGCCGTGGCCGCCGTGACGACACCGGACACCCGCACCGCGGCCGCACCGAGCGTGACCGGGAGCGCGTCGTCTAACCCGGACCGGCCGACCAGCACGGAACGTCCGCGGACCCCGAGCCCGACGCCGACCGCCGATGCGCGCGCCGTGCCGGCAGACCCCGCTGGTCCCTCCGCCCTGCGCACCTGCTCGATCGCGACGGCGGCGTCGGCGAGTGGTCTCGGCGACTTCGAGGGGTACGTGATGGACGCGAAGAGCGGCAAGGTCCTGTTCTCGAAGAACGGTGACCGGGCAGCCCAGACCGGCAGCGTGATGAAGACCCTGACCTCGGCGACCGCGCTCTCGGTCCTCGGCGGAGACCACCGCATCCCGACAACCGTCGCCCGCGAGTCCGCGAACACCGTCGCGCTCGTCGGGCACGGCGACGCCACCCTGTCGGCCGGGGGCGGCACCGTGTACCCGGGCGCCCCGACCCTGGCGCAGCTCGCGCAGCAGGTGAAGGCGAAGGTCGGGAACACCCCGGTCACGACGATCGTCACGGATGACACCTACTGGAGCGACACCGACGCCTGGGACCCGACCTGGCCGGTGTCCGAGCGCACGATCGGGTACCAGCCGAAGGTGACCGCGCTGATGGTCGACGGCGACCGGGCGAACCCGGCGGCGGCGACGTCACCCCGGTCCGAGGACCCGGTCGGACGCGCCGGCACCGCCTTCCGCACGGCACTGGCGAACGCCGGGGTCGCGGGCGCCGGCTCGGCCCAGATCGTCAAGCGTGCGACGACCGGGACCGAGACGATCGCCACGGTCTCGTCACAGCCGGTGTCGACCCTCATCGGGCAGATGATCCCGAACTCCGACAACACC
Organism: Curtobacterium sp. VKM Ac-1376; assembly: GCF_015351025.1. Lineage (GTDB taxonomy): Bacteria > Actinomycetota > Actinomycetes > Actinomycetales > Microbacteriaceae > Curtobacterium. Next base: position 288,358 of record NZ_JADKRV010000002.1, read on the forward strand.
CTGGCCGAGATGCTCGCGCGGGTCTCGTCGAAGGAGTCCGGCTCGAACGGTTCCGCGGCGTCGCTGACCTCGGTCTACCAGTCCGCCATGCGGTCCTACGGTGTCGACCCGACCGGCATCGTCATCAAGGACGGTTCGGGGGAGAGCGCGTCGAACGCGGTGTCGCCGAACTTCGTCGCCCACCTCATGGTCCAGGTCGCCGCAGGGGCGAAGGGCCTCGGCACGCTCGCCAACGCCCTGCCGGTGTCGGGGCAGTCCGGCACCCTCGCCAGCCGGTTCACGGGCGCCAACGCGGTCGCGCGCGGCAAGGTGCACGCGAAGACCGGCTGGATCGACAGCGCGAACACCCTCGGCGGCTACATCGATGCAGCCGATGGCTCGCGGTTGACCTTCGCGTTCTACGCCATCGGCTCCCCGCGCGCGGCGGCCCTCCCCGCACTCGACGCGGTCACCGCCGCGACCTACTCGTGCGGGAGCAAGCTCACCGGGTCCTGAGCCGCCGGGTGTTGGATGGAGTCATGGCAAGAGCACTGCTCGTCGTGGACGTCCAGAACGACTTCACCGAGGGCGGTGCGCTCGCGGTCACCGGGGGTGCGGCGCTCGCGGAGCGCATCACCGCATTCCTCGGCCGGCACGGCGACGAGTACGACCTGATCGTGGCGTCCCGCGACTGGCACCACGGTGACGACGACAACGGCGGGCACTTCGCCGGCGCCGAGGGTCCCGACTTCATCGACACCTGGCCGGTGCACTGCGTGGCCGGCACCCCGGGCGCCGACTACCACCCGGAGCTCGACACCGCCCTGATCGACATCGACGTCTTCAAGGGCCAGGGCACGCCGGACTACTCGGCGTTCCAGGGCCGCACCGAGGCGGGTGTCCCGCTGCCCGAGGTCCTCGCCGAGCACCGCGTGCACACGATCGACATCGTCGGCATCGCGACCGACCACTGCGTGCGCGCCTCGGCGCTCGACGCCCGTGCAGCGGGCCTCGACGTCGCCGTGTACGAGGACCTGGTGGCCGGCGTCGACGACGACCGCAGCACCGCGGCGCTCGACGAGATCCGGGTGGCCGGCGGACACGTCGACCACAGCGACATGGACGAGGGCCTCGCGAACCCAGGAGGAGCACGACTGTGACCAGCACCACCACCAGCACCGCCACCAGCACCACGACGACCACTGACGCGGCGACGGAAGCCGACCTCGTCACCGACGTCGGGGACGACCACGTCCGCGTCGAGGGTGTGCCCACCGGACTCTTCATCGGCGGCGCCTGGCGTGCGTCGTCGAGCGGTTCGACCTTCGCGGTCCGGGACCCCTCGACCGGTGACGTCCTGGCCGAGGTCGCCGACGCCACCCCCGAGGACGGCATGGCGGCACTCGACGCCGCGGTCGCCGCGCAGGAGTCGTGGGCCGCCACCGCGCCGCGCGAGCGCTCCGACGTCCTGCGACGGGCGTTCGACCTGGTCCACGAGCACGCGGAGGACCTCGCGGCGCTGATGTCGCTGGAGATGGGCAAGCCCCTGGCCGAGGCCCGCGGCGAGGTCGTGTACGGCGGCGAGTTCCTCCGCTGGTTCTCCGAGGAAGCCGTCCGGATCACCGGCGACTACCGCACCAACCCCGAGGGCACCGGCCGTGCGATCGTGCTGAAGCGCCCCGTGGGCCCCGTGTACGCCATCACGCCGTGGAACTTCCCGCTCGCGATGGCAACCCGGAAGATCGGCCCAGCCCTCGCGGCCGGCTGCACGGTCGTGGCGAAGCCGGCCGAGCTCACGCCGCTGACGACCCTGTTCCTGGTCGAGCTGTTCCGCCGTGCCGGGCTGCCGGACGGCGTGCTGAACGTCGTGCCGTCCCTCGATGCGAAGGGTCTGTCGGCGCCGATCATCGCCGACCCCCGGCTGCGCAAGTTGACCTTCACCGGCTCGACCCCGGTCGGGTCCGCGCTGCTCAAGCAGGCCGCGGACAACGTGCTCAAGACGAGCATGGAGCTCGGCGGAAACGCCCCACTGCTCGTCTTCGACGACGCCGACCTCGACACCGCGGTCGACGCCGCGATGCTCGCCAAGTTCCGGAACACGGGCGAGGCCTGCACCGCCGCAAACCGGTTCTTCGTGCAGGACGGGATCGCTGACGCGTTCGTCGCGGCCCTCACCGCCAGGGTCGAGGCGCTCCGGGTGGGCCGGGGGACCGAGGACGGTACGACACTGGGCCCCGTCATCGACGACCGCGCGGTGGACAAGGCCGCGGGGCTCGTCGACGACGCCCTGTCCCGCGGCGCACGGCTCGTCACCGGCGGACACCGGGTCGACCGCCCTGGCACCTTCTACGAGCCGACGGTCATCGATGACGTGCAGCCTGGATCGGAGATCCTGACGACTGAGATCTTCGGCCCGGTCGCCTCGATCACCCGGTTCAGCACGGAGGACGAGGGAATCCGGCTCGCGAACGACACCGAGTACGGGCTCATCGCGTACGCGTTCACGACGGACTTCCGGCGCGGCCAGCGACTCGCGGAGCGGCTCGAGACGGGGATGCTCGGCCTCAACACCGGCGTCGTCTCGAACGCCGCGTTCCCGTTCGGCGGGGTGAAGTCGTCCGGCCTCGGCCGAGAGGGCTCGCACGAGGGCATCGAGGAGTACCTCGAGACCGTCTACGTGCTCACCCCGGACCCGTTCGCCGCCTGATCGGCGGTCCGGCTCAGACCAGCAGCTGGTGTTTCGCCAGCTCACGGTAGAGCGGCGTCGACTCGACCAACTCGGAGTGCGTGCCGGTCCCGACGACCCGGCCGTGCTCGAGCACGACGATCACGTCGGAGTCGACGACGGTGGACAGCCGGTGCGCGATGACGAGCAGCGTGCGGTCCTCGGCGACGGCGTCAATCGCGAGCCGCATCTTCTGCTCGTTCACGCCATCGAGCGAAGACGTCGACTCGTCGAGCAGCAGGATCGGGGGAGCGGCGAGCAGGGCCCGGGCGATCGCCAGACGCTGGCGTTCACCACCGGAGAGCATCACGCCGTCCTCACCCACCTGGGCGTCGAGACCGCGGGGGTCGCGGTGCAGGACCTCGCCGAGGTTCACCGCCTCGAGAACGCGGACGCAGTCGTCCTCGGTCGCGTTCGGCGATCCGAGCAGCAGGTTGGCGCGGAGCGTGCCGGCGAGCACCGGCGCGTCCTGCTCGACGTAACCGATCTGGGCACGGAGCTCGTCGCGGTCCAGGCCGCGCACGTCGATGCCGCCGAGGCGGATCACGCCGTCGGTGGGGTCGTAGAACCGTTCGATCAGCGACAGGGTCGTCGACTTGCCGGCACCCGAGGGACCGACGAGTGCGACGCGTGCCCCGCGCGGCACACGGAAGGACACGTCGTGGAGCACCACGTCGCCGGCCGGCTGCTCGTCGGCGGGGCGATCCGGGCCTCCCGGCCGTTCCGACGCACCGTCCGGACCGGAGGCGTCCGCCGGAGCCGCGTACCGGAACGAGACGTGCTCGAAGGTGATCGCGTCGTCGGTCGCGACGGCCGGGGCGGGGTGCACCGCAGCGTCGTCCTGGGACTCGGTCGGCAGGTGCAGGATCTCCTCGATGCGGCCGAGGGCACCGAGCGCCTGCGCGACGGCGACGACCGCGCCCATCGCCTGACCGAGCGGCATGATCATCATGAAGAGCAGCAGGATGAACGTGATCAGCGTCGCGATGGTGATGGTGCCGGCTGCGACCTGCGCGCCGCCGACACCGAGGACGGCGATGAACGCCACCTGCATCACGATGCTCGCGACGGGGACGACGAAGGCGGACATCTTCGCGATGTCGAGGCCGCGCTGGTAGGCCTCGGTCGCGTGACCGTCGACCTCGCGCACCTCGCGCTCGGTGGCCCCGGCGGCACGGATGGTGCGGACGGCACCGATGCCGCGCTCGACGGCGGCGGTGAGGTCCCCGACCTTCTCCTGCGCGCGCTTCGACGCGACCCGGATCCGACGGCTGAGCCCGCCGACGACGACGATCGCGATGATCACGATCACGATGACGATGCCGAGCAACAGCGGGTCGATGATCGCCATCGCGACGATGGCACCGATGAAGGTGAGTGCACCGCCGATGGACTCGATCAGGCCCTGGGTGAGCACGGCGCGCAGGAGCGTGGTGTCGCTGCCGACGCGGGACACCAGGTCCCCGGTCCGGCGCGCATCGAACTCCGAGATCGGCAGGTTGAGGATGCGCGCGATGAGCTTGCGCCGGGTCGAGAGCACGACACCCTCGCCCGCGCGCTGGAGCAGGAAGTGCTGCACGCCGTTCAGCACGCCGGCGACGAGCACGAGCCCGACCAGCAGCCACACCAGCGTGCTGAGGGTGGTGCCCTGCTGCACGGCGGTGACGACCTGATTGACCAGGAGTGGCTGGGCCAGGGCGGCCCCGGCACCGAGGATGCTGAGCACGATGATGACGACCATCGCCGGCTTGTTCTCGAACAGGTAGGACAGCAGGCGGCCGAACGTCGCGCGGGGGCCGTCGGAGGTCTTCGGGCGTGCGAAGGGGAAGCTCATCGTGGTCCTAGTTTCTGCCGTACTTCTTGTGCACTGCCTGTCGACTGACACCGAGCAGGGTCGCGATCTCCTGCCACGACGCTCCGGCGTTGCGGGCGGCGCGGGCGGCGAGCTCTTCGGTCCGGTCGAGCTCACGGCGCAGCTCCCGCACGCTGGCGAGGGCGGAGAACGGGTCGTCCCCCGAGGCTCCGGCCGCGAGGCTCGTGATGGTCGGTCGGTCCATGCGCGTCAACCTACATTGACGTGCCGACCTTGTCAACCTGCGTTGACGAGGTGCGTAGGGGCGGCAGACGCCGGCGTCTTCGTTGGACGCCGCCGAGATCGCGCGACGCCGCCGAGATCGCGAGACGCCGCCGAAGTCGGCGGCGTCTCGACGGGCAGGCGGCGTCTTGCTGACACGACGGCGTCGTGCGCGTCTCAGGCGTCGGTGAAGTCCTTCGACTTCGTCTCACGCACGAACAGCAGCGCGACCAGGGTCACGACCGCGGCGATCGTCAGGTACAGCCCGACCAGGAAGATGTTCCCGTCGGCCTTCCACAACGCCAGGGCGATGGTGGGGGCGAGCGAGGCGCCGAGGATCGAAGCGACGTTGTACGCGATCGCCGAGCCGGTGTACCGGACGTTCGTGGGGAACAACTCGGGCAGCAGGGCACCCATCGGCCCGAACGTCAGCCCCATCAGCGACAGCCCCACGATGAGGAACGTCACGACCGTGATCGGCCCGGTCGACGCGGCGAACCAGATCTGGAACGTGAGACCGAACAGGGCGATGCCGACGGTGGTCGGGATGAGGGTCTTCCGCCGGCCGAACCTGTCGGCGAGCATGCCGGCGATCGGGGTGAAGATGCCGAAGAACACGACGCCGATCATGAGGAGTGTCAGGAACTCGCCGCGGCTGTAACCCAGGCCGATCTTCGGGACGAGGGGCCCCGCCTCGGCGCCGGTGGTGCCGTAGGAGAGTGTGAACGTCGTCATGAAGTAGAAGAGCACGTAGGTGGCGACCATGCCGAAGGTGCCGACGATGAGCGCCCTCCACGACGTGCGGAACACCCGGCCGAGCGGGACCTTCACGACGGTGCCGGACTCCTGGACCCCGCGGAACACCGGCGACTCGACGAGCTTGAAGCGCACGTAGAGACCGACGATGACCAGCACGGCGGAGAGCAGGAACGGGATGCGCCAGCCCCAGGCCTGGAAGTCGGCGTTCGGGGCGCCGTCGGCGCCGGCGGGCATCGCGGCGTTGATCGCTATGAACAGGCCGTTGGCGAGCAGGAAGCCGATCGGGGCACCGAGCTGCGGCATCGAGCCGAACACTCCGCGCTTGCCCTTCGGGGCGTTCTCGGTCGCGAGCAGGGCGGCACCGGACCACTCGCCGCCGAGGCCGACACCCTGTGCGAAGCGCATCACGGCGAGCAGCACGGGCGCCCAGATGCCGATCGAGCCGAACGTCGGCAGGCAGCCGATCAGGAACGTGGCGGTGCCCATCACGAGCAGCGACGCGACGAGGGTGGTCTTCCGGCCGATGCGGTCACCGAAGTGACCGAAGATGACCGAGCCGATCGGGCGGGCGAAGAACGCCAGCGCGAAGGTGACGAACGACGACAGCTGCGAGGCCGTCGGGTCCTCGTTCGGGAAGAACAGCGTCGGGAAGACGAGGACCGCGGCCGTGGCGTAGACGTAGAAGTCGTAGAACTCGATCGACGTGCCGACGAGGCTGGCGATGACGACGCGCGAGCGGGGGTTGCCGGCGGGGGCCGGGGAGTCGGAGGTCGGGGGTGCGGGTGCCGGTACGGCGGTCATGGATGCGGAGGTCTCCGTGGTGCGCGCTCCCGTCGGGGAGCGCAGGGGGCCGGAACGGCGGACACCGATCGGTTCGCGCGGGGTGGCGCGGGCACTGGTCGGGTGCGTTCGGTTGAGGGGGGACCGCTTGTGACGGAAGACCTGATCATACGACAGATGTCGCCTGCCTGCGAATCAGCCCAGAGTCAGCCCGCGGCTCCGGCTCCGGCCTCGAGGTGGGCGGGCAGCTCGTGGCCCATCCGATCACGCTTGGTGTCGAGGTAGCCGGCGTTCTGCGGCGAGACGCCGACGACGAGCGGGACGAGGGACTCGACCGTGATGCCGTGCTCCTCGAGCTGCCGTCGCTTCTCCGGGTTGTTCGACAGCAGACGGACCCGGGTGATGCCGAGGTCGGCGAGGATGCCCGCGGCTCCGCCGTAGGCCCGGGAGTCGGCGGGCAGGCCGAGGGCGAGGTTGGCGTCGAGGGTGTCGAGGCCGTCCTCCTGCAGGCGGTAGGCCTTCAGCTTGTTGATGAGGCCGATGCCGCGCCCCTCCTGCCCTCGCAGGTAGACGACGACGCCGCCCTCGGCAGCGATGGTGTCGAGCGCCGCGTCGAGCTGGGGGCCGCACTCGCACTTCAGCGACCCGAAGGCCTCGCCCGTCAGGCATTCCGAGTGCACGCGGACCAGCGCGCCGTCCGAGGGCAACGACCCGTCGGGCAGGGTGCCGATGATGGCGACGTGCTCGGCGCTCGTGACGAGGTCTCGGTAGGCGCGCATCTGGAAGGTGCCGTGCGTGGTCGGCACGTTCGTCGACACCTCGAAGTGGACCGGGCTCCCCGGCGTGGAGGAGGTCAGCGCGTCGCTCATGTGGTGCTCCGGTCGTTCGTGGACCCGTCGTCGTGGTGGTCGAGTGTCGCACCGTCGTCCAGATGCTGCGGATGCTCCGGGGGGCCGGGGTGCTGCGGTCGGGCTCGGACCAGCAGGTCGGGCCCGAGAGCGGTGGTCGACAGTACGTCCAACCGCCGACGCGCCGGCATGCTTCCCACGCCGAGGTCGCCCAGTGCGACACGGGGCCCGCCGAGGAGCACCGGCGCGACGTAGACGAGGTACTCGTCGGCGAGCCCTGCGGCGATGAGTGCCGAGGCGACGGTCGGTCCGCCCTCGACGAAGACCGAGTGCACGCCGTGCCCGCGCAGGGCACCGAGCGAGGTGGCCAGGTCGTGTCCGGGCAGGGTGACGAGCCCGCGCGGGTGCCGACGGACCGCGGCGTCGGCCGGAACCGCGCGGTCACCGAGCACCACGGCGAGCGGCTGGTCGGCGAGCAGTTCGCCGGCGTCCCCGCGCGCGGTCAGGCTCGGGTCGTCGGCCAGGACCGTACCGGTGCCGACGAGGATCGCGTCGTGGGCGGCGCGCTGTTCGTGGACGTGCTGCCGCGCGGCGGCGCCGGTGATCCACTTGCTCGTACCGTCGGCCGCGGCGGCGCGACCGTCGAGGCTCGACGCCCACTTCACCGTCACCCACGGGCGACCGAGCCGGACCGAGAGCAGCCAGCGCTCGAGGAACGCTTCGGCCTCGGAGGCGAGCACACCCGAGACGACCTCGAGGCCCGCGGCGCGGAGGCGGTCTGCGCCCCCGTGCACGTCCGCGCCCGGGTCGTCGATCGCGTACACGACCCGGGCGACGCCGGCCTCGAGGAGTGCGACCGCGCAGGGGCCGGTGCGGCCGGTGTGGTTGCACGGTTCGAGGGTGACGACGGCCGTCGCGCCACGCAGGTGCTCCGGATCGACCTTCGCCATCGCGTCGACCTCGGCGTGCGGGGTGCCGGCGCCCTTGTGCCAGCCCTCGGCCAGCACGTCCCCTTCCGGGGAGAGGATGACGGCTCCGACGCGGGCGTGGTCGCCGACGGCGGGCCCGAGAGCCGCGAGTTCGAGACCGCGGCGCATCGCCCGGACCTCGGAGGGTCGTGCCGTGTCGCTCACGAGCCGAGCTTACCGGCGGGGTTGGGTGACGCGTCACCACGTATTGTGCGGGTGCTCAGGCGATGGGCCAGGGGATGGCGGAGGCGGGGCTGCCGTCGGCGCGCCGCAGCGCCGTCCAGGCGGTGGTCGGAGCGCCGTCGCGCGCGGGGATGCGTGCTTCGCCGAGGCCGGTGTACGAGAACCCGGTGGCGCGAGCGACGCGCGCCGAGGCCGTGTTGCCCTCGTAGCACTCCCAGTAGACGTCCGGGGCACCGGCCTCGAAGGCCCAGCCGACGACGAGGTCGACGGCGTCGCGCATGAGCCCGGTACCGCGTGCCGACGGCGCGAGCCAGAACCCGAGGTCGCGGCCCGCAGTGCGGTAGCTGATGACGCCCTCGAGCCAGTTCGACCCGGAACGTCGGATCGCCCAGGTGTACTCGCGGTCCGATGCCCATCCGGGTCCGACGAGTGCGTCGACGAACGTCCGGGCGTCCTGCTCACGGTAGGGCGTCGGGACGGTGGTCCAGCGGACGATCTCCGGGTCCTGACAGGCGTCCGTGATGGCTGCGGCATCGGCCCGAGTGGGCACGTCGAGACGGACCCGGGCGGACTCCAGCGTGACGGGTCGCATCGTCAGCCGCGCGACCTGGGCACGAAACCGATACGGTCGTAGACCCGTGCCAGGGTGCCCTGGGCGATCGACTCGGCGCGGTCGGCACCGACCGCAAGCAGGCGGTCGAGCTCGGCCGGGTCGTCGAGCAGCTCGAGCGTGCGGGCGCGGACCGGTTCGAGCTCGGCCACGACGGCGTCGGCGACCTCGCCCTTCAGGTCGCCGTAGCCCTTGCCGGCGAACGATTCCTCGAGCGCGGCGATCGAGGTGCCGGTGAATGCCGACAGGATCGACAGCAGGTTCGTCACACCGGGCTTGGCCTGGCGGTCGGCCCGGATCTCGCGCTCGGCGTCGGTGACGGCCGACTTGATCTTCTTCGCGGTGCGCTTCGGGTCGTCGAGCAGGCGGATGAGGCCGTTGTCCGACGCTGCGGACTTGCTCATCTTGCTGGTCGGGTCCTGCAGGTCGTAGATGCGCGCGGTCTCGGTCAGGATCCGTGCCTCGGGCGTGACGAAGGTGTCACCGAACCGCGAGTTGAAGCGCCCGGCCAGGTCGCGCGTGAGCTCGACGTGCTGTCGCTGGTCGTCGCCCACCGGCACGACCCTGGTGTCGTAGAGCAGGATGTCCGCGGCCATCAGGATCGGGTAGGTGAAGAGTCCGACCGATGCGGCCTCGGCACCCTGGCGCGCCGACTTGTCCTTGAACTGGGTCATCCGGCTCGCCTCGCCGAAGCCCGTCAGGGTGTTGAGCACCCATGCCAGTTCGGCGTGCGCGGGCACGTGGGACTGCACGAACAGCGTCGCCTTGGACGGGTCGATGCCCGAGGCGATGTACTGCGCAGCGGTGGCCCGGGTGTTCGCGCGGAGCTCGGCCGGGTCCTGGGGCGAGGTGATCGCGTGCATGTCGACGACGCAGTAGATCGCGTCGTGGTCGTCGAGCAGGGTCCTCCACTGCATGAGCGCCCCGACGTAGTTGCCGAGGTGCAGCGATCCGGCGGACGGCTGGATGCCCGAGAAGATGCGGGTCTTGGTCATGGTGGTGCTCCGGTGCGTCAGGTGAAGCGAGAGAAGAGGGGTCAGAGTTCGTAGTCGACGACCACGGGGGCGTGGTCGGACCATCGCTGGTCGTACGCCGCGGCGCGGTCGACCGTGTACTCCGTGACCTTGGCAGCCAGGTCGGGCGTCGCCATCTGGTAGTCGATGCGCCAACCGGTGTCGTTGTCGAACGCCTGACCGCGCCACGACCACCATGTGAACGGGCCGTCGACGTCGCCGGCCTGGGCGCGACCCACGTCGACCCAACCGAGCCCGGGGCCCGTGGAGCCGTCGGCACCCTCGACCGGTTCGCCGTCGGCGCCGAAGAACCGCGAGAAGTAGGCGCGCTCGCGCGGCAGGAAGCCGGCTCGCTTGACGTTGCCCTTCCAGTTCTTGATGTCGCGTTCGTCGTGCCCGACGTTCAGGTCACCGACGACGACCGCGAGCGGGTTGTGCTCGCGGAGCGCCGGCAGCCGCTCGGTCATCGCGTCGAGGAACTTCCACTTCTCGTCCTGCTTCGGGGTGTCGACCTCGCCCGAGTGCACGTAGGTGGAGACCACCGTGACCGTCGTGCCACCGATCTCGTAGTCGGCCTCGAGCCAGCGGCCGGCCGAGTCGAAGTCGTCCGGGCCGAGCGCCACGCGGTGGAGCTGGGCACGCCTGTGTCCAGCACCGTGTCGGGACGCGATCGCGACACCGGCCCGGCCCTTCGCGGTGGCTGGGTCGTGCACGATGTCCCACTCGTCACCGAGCAGCGCCGCCAGGTCGTCGCTCGACGCGCGCACTTCCTGCAGGGCCAGCACGTCGACGTCGCGGGTGGCGAGCCAGTCGCCCATGCCCTTGCGGAAGGCGGCGCGGACGCCGTTCACGTTGACGGATGCGAGGCGCAGGCGTGTCATGCAGAACACCTTATCGGCGGGTGCCGACAGCCCTGGACGCCTCCACGGACGCACGGGAGGCACGGTGCCAGCCGGCACCGTTGCCTCCCGTCCGCTCTGTGGTCGCGTGCAGGACGCGACCTGCGCGATCAGGCCGCGTCGTGGTCCGTCTTCAGGAACTCGACCAGGCTGTCCGCGGTGGTCTCGGCGTCGTCGCCCGACACGGTGAGGGTGACCTCGTCGCCGTTCTCGATGCCGAGCCCGAGCAGGGCGAGGATGCTGCCGGCGTTCCCGGACTTGTCGCCCTTGGCGATCGTGACCTGGTGCCCCGACGCCGTCACGGTCTGGACGAAGAGGGATGCGGGGCGAGCGTGCAGGCCGGATGCGCTGGCGACGGTCACGGTGCGGGTGGCTTCGGACATCGATGTACTCCTGTCGATGGGTGGTTGGCTCATGCTAGCGAGCGCTGGGTGGGCGGGAACGGGGCACGGTCAGGGTCGGCCGGGCCAGAAGACCTCGGTGCCGGCGGCCTCGACCTCGCGGACCAGGTCGAGGTTGACGGCGGGGTCGGTGATGATCGTGTCGATCGCGGCGAGCGGGGCGACGCGACCGAACTCCTCACGGCCGAACTTGGTGTGGTCGGCGAGCAGGATGCTCCGGCGGGCGGACTTGATCATCGCGCTCTTCACGGCGGCCTCGGCCATGTTGTGGGTCGTCAGGCCGCGCTCCGGGGTGATCCCGTTGATGCTGATGAACGCGACGTCGACGCTCACCATGCCGATCAGCTGGTGCGTCCAGGTCCCGACGCCGGCCAGGGAGTCGCTGCGGATGTTCCCGCCGAGCAGGTGCAGGTCGATGCCCGGGCGGTTCGCGACGGCGGTGGCGACGGGGAGCGAGTGCGTGACGACCGTGAGCCCGCGGTCGGTCGGCAGCATCTCGGCCAGGCAGATGGTCGAGGTGCCGGCGTCGATCATGACCGAGCCGTTCTCGGGCAGTTCCGCCAGGGCGGCCTCGGCGATGACCATCTTCTCGGTCTGGTTGATGCCGCCGCGGTCGCCGACGCCCGGGTGCAGGGTGATCCGCTCGACGGGGATGGCACCGCCGTGAGCGCGTCGGACGAGGCCGCGGCGCTCGAGACTCGTCAGGTCGCGACGGATGGTCTCCGGCGTGACCGCGAGCAGCTCGGCCAGTTCCTTGACGTCCACCCGGCCCTGAGCGCGCGCCTGCTCGACGATGCGCTGGTGGCGTTCTGGTGCGTACATCGGACCTCGTCGTCTCGGTCGGAACGGAACGGACATGCTCGGGCACGGTATCGGCGCCGTCGCCGGCCGCGGTCGATCCGCCAGACGCAAACGGGCATCTGTTTCTGTATTTTTATCCCCGGATGTGTTTGTTTGTCAACGCGGATCGGGGTAGTGTGCTGCTCAGCCGCACGGATGTGGTCCGTCTCCGTGTCGCGTACACCGAACGAACCACCCGGCATGAACACCCCACCGCAAGCGCGTGTGAGATGAAGGAGTCTCGAATGTCCGAACTGCTCGGCACCGGCGTCGGCCGTGGCGTGGCCCACGGCCCCGTGCTCCGGATGGCTGACCCGCTCGGCGAACCGTCGAAGGACGCCCTGGTGGGTTCGGCGGACGACGCGAAGCAGGCCGTGCACGACGCACTGGCCGCCGTGGCGGACGACCTCAACAGGCGCGGGCAGCTCGCCGGTGGTGACGCCCAGGCAGTGCTCGAGGCCCAGGCGCTCATGGCGCAGGACCCCACGCTCCTCGACGACGTGCACACCCGCATCGACGGCGGCACCAACGCCGAGCGTGCTGTCCACGAGGCGTTCGCCCAGTTCCGCGACCTGCTCGTCGGCATGGGCGGCTACATGGGCGAGCGCGCAGCCGACCTCGACGACGTCGCCCAGCGCATCGTCGCGAAGCTCCGCGGCGTGCACGCCCCCGGTGTCCCCGAGTCGGACGCCCCCTTCGTGCTCGTCGCCCGTGACCTCGCTCCGGCCGACACCGCCCTGCTCGACCTCGACAAGGTGCTCGCACTCGTCACCCGCGACGGCGGCCCGACCTCGCACACCGCGATCCTCGCTCGCGCCAAGGGCATCACCGCGATCGTCGGCGTCACCGGCGCCGACGACCTGGTGGACGGGCAGCACGTCGTCGTCGACGCGATCGCCGGCACGGTCGTGACGGACCCCGACGCCGCGCTGGTCGCGGACGTCGAGCGCCGCATCGCCGACCGCCTCGCCGCTGCCGCTGCGCCGCTCACCGCCGGTGCGCTCGCCGACGGTCACGTCGTGCCCCTGCTCGCGAACCTCGGCAGCCCCGCCGACGCCGCCGGCGCCGTTGCTCTCGGTGCGGAGGGCGTGGGGCTCTTCCGCACCGAGTTCCTCTTCCTCGACTCGCCGAAGGCCCCCACGGTCGACGAGCAGACCGAGTCGTACCGCCAGCTCCTCGCGGCGTTCCCCGGCAAGAAGGTCGTCGTGCGCGCGCTCGACGCCGGCGCCGACAAGCCCCTGCCGTTCCTCACCGACAAGGACGAGGAGAACCCGGCCCTCGGGCGCCGCGGCCTGCGTGCCCTGCGGAACCACCCCGAGGTCCTGCGCGACCAGCTCACCGCGCTCGCCCAGGCCGACGCCGCGACCGAGGCCGACCTGTGGGTCATGGCCCCGATGGTCGCCGACGCCGAGGAGACCGAGTACTTCGTCACCCTGGCCCGCGAGCTCGGCATCCGTACCGCGGGCGTCATGGCCGAGGTGCCGTCGCTCGCGCTGATGGCCGAGCAGGTGTTCCAGAACGCCGACTTCGTGTCGATCGGCACGAACGACCTGACCCAGTACACGATGGCCGCCGACCGCATGCTCGGCACCGTCGCGTCCTACCAGGACCCGTGGCACCCCGCCGTCCTGCGCCTCGTCGCGCAGCTCGGCACCGCGGGCGCCACCGCCGGCAAGGCCGTCGGGATCTGCGGCGAGGCAGCAGCCGACCCGCTGCTCGCCGTCGTCCTGGTCGGTCTCGGGGCCACCACCCTCTCCATGACCCCCGCGGCCCTGGCCGACGTGCGCGCCGAACTCGGTCGCTACACGCTCGAACAGGCCCGCGAGATGGCGACGGCGGCACTCGCCGCGAGCACGGCGGCGGCCGCGAAGTCCGCTGCCGCGTCCGCGGTGCACCCCGCCTGACCCACCACCCCCCAGCACCACCCGATCCCAGCACACCCGACCCCAGCACCACCATCCCCATCACACCGCAGCAGCTCCACCACACAGAAAGTCACCGCACATGACAACGTCGTCCGTTGCAGCGCCCGACGCACCCGCGAAGTCGCGGGGCGGCGGACGCGTCGCCGTTCAGAAGTTCGGCACGTTCCTCTCCGGCATGGTCATGCCCAACATCGCGATCTTCATCGCGTGGGGCATCATCACCGCCTTCTTCATCGAGACCGGCTGGACGCCCGTCGGCGTCCTCGGCGGGTTCGGTGAGACGGCCGGCGTCGCCAACCCCGGCCTCGTCGGCCCGATCCTGACCTACCTGATCCCGCTCGCGATCGCCATCCAGGGCGGCCGGATGGTCTACGACACCCGCGGTGCAGTCGTCGGTTCGATCATGACCATGGGCGTCATCATCGGCGCCAACGGCACGACGATGATCCTCGGCGCGATGATCTGCGGGCCGCTCGGTGCCTACCTGATCAAGCAGATCGACAAGATCTGGGACGGCAAGATCAAGCCCGGCTTCGAGATGCTCGTCAACAACTACGCGGCCGGGATCCTGGGCTTCGGCCTCGCGATGGTCGGCTTCTTCTGGCTCGCGCCGCTGTTCAAGCTCATCGCCGAAGGCCTCGGCGACATGGTGGACTTCCTCGTGCAGCACTCGCTCCTGCCGATCGCCAGTGTCATCATCGAGCCGGCCAAGGTGTTCTTCCTGAACAACGCCATCAACCACGGTGTGCTCGACCAGCTCGGGGCTGACCAGGTGAAGGAGTCGGGCAAGAGCATCCTGTTCCTGCTCGAGGCGAACCCCGGCCCCGGCCTCGGTCTGCTGCTCGCCTTCACCTTCTTCGGTGTCGGCATCGCCCGCTCGACCGCTCCCGGCGCGATCATCATCCAGTTCTTCGGTGGCATCCACGAGATCTACTTCCCGTACGTGCTGCAGAAGCCGATCCTGTTCATCGCCGTCATCCTCGGTGGTGCCACGGGCGTCGCGACGAACGTCGCGTTCCAGTCCGGGCTCGTCGCCCCCGCGTCGCCGGGTTCGATCTTCGCGGTGCTCGGAGCGACGGAGCGCAACAGCTTCCTCGGCGTCATCCTGTCGGTCATCCTGTCCGCGGCGGTCTCGTTCGCGGTCTCGTCCTTCTTCCTCCTCGCCAGCCGCAAGCGCGACCTGGCGAACGGCGGCGGCGACATGAGCGCCGCGATGGCGAAGCTCCAGGCCAACAAGGGCCGTGACGTCAACGCGGCGACCTCCGGCCTGCTCGGCAACAACTCCCCGGCCAACGAGGAAGAGGCCGAGGCCTCCCTCGGCGGCGTCGGCTCGGCGAGCACGGCGACGGCGACGAAGGTCCAGAACCTGGTCTTCGCCTGCGACGCCGGCATGGGCTCGAGCGCGATGGGCGCCAGCGTCCTGCGCAACAAGATCAAGAAGGCGGGCATCGAAGGGGTCACGGTCTCCAACAAGGCGATCGCGAACCTGTCCGGTGACGAGGACCTGATCATCACGCAGGAAGAACTGACGGACCGCGCCAAGCAGAAGAACCCGAACGCGCAGCACGTGTCGGTCGGCAACTTCATGAACGCGCCGCAGTACGACCAGGTCGTCGAGCAGCTGAAGAACCAGTAACGCCACAACCAGTAACGAAGTGCAGTATCGGAGGGGACGGGTCTGACCCGTCCCCTCCATCACGTCCTCAACACAAGGAGAACCCCCGATGCCCGTCCTGCAGGAGAGCCAGATCCGCATCCACACCGAGGACACCGCGCCGACCAAGTCGGAAGCGATGAAGGAGGCGGCCGAGATCCTCGAAGCTGCGGGCTCGGTCACGGCCGACTACTACCCGGCGATGCTCGAGCGCGAGAAGAGCGTGTCCACGTACATGGGCAACTTCCTCGCCATCCCGCACGGCACCAACGACGCCAAGGACGCCATCAAGTCCTCCGCCCTGTCGTTCATCCGCTACGCCAGCCCGATCGACTGGGACGGCAACCCCGTGCGCTTCGTCGTCGGCATCGCCGGCGTGAACAACGAGCACCTCGACATCCTGTCGAAGATCGCGATCGTGTTCTCCGATGAGGACGAGGTCCAGAAGCTCACCGACGCCGCGGACACCGCCGCGATCCTGTCGATCCTCGGCGAGGTGAACGAGTGAGCACCAGCACCGCCGTCCACTTCGGCGCCGGCAACATCGGCCGGGGGTTCGTCGGGCTGCTGCTCCACGAGGCCGGGTACGAGGTCGTCTTCGCCGACGTCGCTGCCCCGCTCATCGACGCCCTGGCTGCCGCCGACTCGTACACGGTGCACGAGGTCGGGGCGGGCGCCCAGGACCACGAGGTCACGAACTTCCGTGCGCTGAACAGCGCGCAGGACGAGGACGGGGTGGTCGCCGAGATCGCCGCCGCCGCGATCGTCACCTGCGCCGTGGGCCCGAACGTCCTGCGGTTCATCGCCCCGGTCATCGCCCGCGCGCTCGTCGCCCGCGCCGCCGCCGCCGCGCCGATCGCCGTGATGGCGTGCGAGAACGCCCTCAACGCCACCGACCGACTGCGCGAGTTCATCGTCGCCGCCCTGCCGGAGGACGGCCGCGACGAGGCGCTGGCGAAGGCAGTCTTCGCGAACACCGCGGTCGACCGCATCGTGCCCGCGCAGCCCGAGGGCGGCGGACTCGACGTGACCGTCGAGACCTACTACGAGTGGGCGATCGACCGCACGCCGTTCGGCGGGAACGAGCCGGAGATCCCCGGGGTGCACTACGTCGACGGCCTCGCCGCGTCCATCGAGCGCAAGCTGTTCACGGTGAACACCGGTCACGCCACCGTCGCGTACCACGGCTTCGTCGCCGGGGCCGACAAGATCTCCGACGCCATCGCGATCCCCGCCGTGCGCTCCGCACTCGAGTCCGTGCTCGCCGAGACGAGCGACCTGCTCATCCGACGGCACGAACTCGACCCCGAGGTACACCGGGCCTACGTGCAGGCCATCATCGGCCGGTTCGAGAACCCGCACCTGCCCGACACCGTGACCCGTGTCGGCCGCCAGCCGCTCCGGAAGCTGTCGCGCGACGAGCGGTTCGTCTCGCCCGCCGCCGCGCTGGCCGAGGACGGCACGGAGCCGACGGCGCTGCTGGACGCGATGGGTGCGGCCCTGCGCTTCGACGTCGTGGACGACGAGCAGAGCGTCGAACTGCAGGCCCTGCTGGCGTCGGATGCATCCGACGCGGACGTCGCCACGCAGATCACCGGTCTCGCTGCGGAGCACCCGCTGCACGCCGCCTTCACGGACCGGATCCGGTCCGCACGCGCCTGACGACGTCAGCACCGACGAACGGGAGGCCCGTCACCAGCTGGTGACGGGCCTCCCGTCCGTCCACCGGTTGCCTCGACCACCGTGGGCCGCGACGCGTACCGTCGCCCCCATGGCGAAGCACTGGGTGGCCCCGCGGTTCGGCGGCAGCGAAGTCCTGGAGTCCGTCGACACCGAGGTGCCGGCGCCCGGCCCCGGCGAGGTCACGATCGCCGTCCGCGCCGCCGGCATGAACCCGGCGGACACGAAGCACACCCGCCAGGGCGACCCCGCGGACCTGCCCATCGCCATCGGGTACGAGGTCGCCGGGGTCCTGTCCGCCGTCGGTCCCGACACCCGGATCGCGTCCGGCGGGGGAGCGGTCGGCGACGAGGTCCTCGCCTTCCGCATCAGCGGCGGCTGGGCCGAGTCGGTCACGGTGCCCGCGGCCGACGTGTTCGCCAAGCCCGCCTCGCTCGGGTTCCCGGAGGCCGCGAACCTGCTCCTCGCCGGCTCGACCGCCGCCGACATGCTCCGCGTCAGCCGCGCCGAGGGGCGCGACACCGTCCTGGTGCACGGCGCCTCGGGCGCGGTCGGTGTCAGCCTGCTCCAGCAGCTGCGGCTGCTCGGCACCCGCGTCATCGGCACCGCGTCGGAGCATGGTGCGGACGTCGTGCGACGCTTCGGTGGCGAGGGGGTCGCGTACGGCGACGGCCTGGAGGCGCGTGTCCGTGATCTCGCACCCTCCGGCATCGACGTGGCACTGGACTGCGTCGGCACCGACGAGGCCGTCGACGTCTCGCTCGCGTTGGTCGCGGACCGATCGCGGATCGTGACGATCGCCGCGCCGGCCCGGGCCGCGTCGGACGGGATCGCCGCGGTGGGTGGGCCCGACCGGCGAGCAAGGCCTTCCGCGACTCGGTGCGGCAGCGGCTCATCGACCTCGCCGGTGCCGGGCACCTCGAGGTGCCGGTGGCACGGACGTTCCCGCTGTCCGAGGCGAAGGCCGCGGCGGAGCTGCTGGAGTCCGGGCACCCCGGGGGCAAGCTCGCGCTGCTGCCCTGAGGGGGAACCGGTGTCGTCCGCTCGGATGACCCGCATCGGTGCGGGGGAGTGCCACACTGTGGACCGACAGCCCCGCGCCGGAAGGAACCACGAACATGAGCGACCAGTACCCACCTCGGGACCCGTACGGGCAGCAGCCGGGGCCGTACGGTCACCAGCCGGGGCCGTACGGCCAGCGGCCCGGTCCGTACGGGCAGCCTGGGCAGTACGGCCAGCCCGGTCAGGGCCAGCCGGGTCCGGGGAAGTCCGCGCCGCCGCTCTGGGCACCCTGGCACGGCATCCCGTTCCCCCAGGCGTTCCTGCGGTTCTGGAAGAAGTACGTGCGGTTCGACGGCCGGGCCAGCCAGTCGGAGTACTGGTTCTGGGCGCTCTGGTACCTGATCGGTTCCGCGGCGGCAGGCATCATCGGCAGCGGCTTCGACGTGCTGCCGTTCGTCGACGACGGTTCGGACGGGCTGGGCAGCCTCTGGAGCCTGGCCTGCGCGCTCGGCTTCATCGCGCTGACGGTGCGACGGCTGCACGACGTGAACCTCAGCGGTCTGCTCGCACTGCTGTTCATCATCCCGCCGATCGGCATCCTGTTCTCGTTGATCATCGGCCTGGTCTCGGCGAACCCGCAGGGGCGGCAGTACGACCGCCCGCAGCAGGGGTAGCGCGCCGTCACGGTCCCGACGGAGCCTCAGGAGTTCTGGTTGACTCGAACACGAACATCAGCCAACACTCGAGGGGGACCACGTGAGCGACCAGTACCCGCAGAATCCGACCGGCCAGCCGAACGCGCAGTTCGGCGGCGCCCCGCAGTACGGCCAGCAGCCGCCGACCGGACCGAACGGCGAACCGCCGCTCTGGGCGCCGTGGTACGGGATCTCGTTCGGCAAGGCCGTGAGCCGGTTCTTCAAGAAGTACGCCACGTTCAGCGGGCGCGCGAGCCGCAGTGAGTTCTGGTGGTGGTACCTGGCGAACGTCATCGTCGGCATCGTCCTCGGCATCCTGTACACGATCGGCTTCGCCACCTCGGAGCGCTCGACCGTGTCGATGTCGTCCGCGACGTCGGCCAGTGTCCAGTCGACCGTCACCGAGCCGTCGGCGCTGTTCATCATCGCCGGCATCCTGTCGCTGCTCTGGTTCCTGGCGATCATCGTGCCGTCGCTCGCCCTCGGGTGGCGCCGCCTGCACGACGCCAACCTGTCGGGTGCGCTGTGGATCATCGCGATCTTCGTGAACATCGTCGGTCTGGTCTTCGGCCTGCTGCCCTCGAACCCGGAGGGTGCGCGCTTCGACCGGCCCGACGGCAGCCGATGACCAACGACGGGACCCCGCAGTGGGGGCAGCCGGACCAGGGCCAGCAGCCGGGGTACGGGCAGCAGCCCGGGTACGGCCAGCAGCCGGGGTACGGCCAGCAGCCGGCGTACGGCCAGCAGCCGGGGTACGGCCAGCAGCCGTTCGCCCAGCCCTACGCTGACCCGTACCCACAGTTCGCGCAGCCGATCCCGGTCGGCCCCGACGGCGTCCCGCCGCTCTGGGCACCGTGGTACGGCATCGGGTTCCTCGACGCGTTCCTCCGGTTCTTCAAGAAGTACGCACGCTTCGACGGGCGTGCCAGCCGGAGCGAGTTCTGGTTCTGGGTGCTCGCCAACGCCATCGTGACGATCGTGCTGTTCGGCGGGTTCTACGCGATCCTCATCGCGTCGATCGTGTCGAGCTCCACGGTCGACGAGTACGGCACCACAACGGGGAGCAGCGCACCGTCGCCGTTCGCCTTCGTCCTGCTCGGGCTGTACTTCCTGTGGTGGCTCGCCACGATCGTGCCGACGTTCGCCCTCGGGTGGCGTCGCGTGCACGACGCCAACCTGGCCGGACCGTTCTGGCTCATCACGCTGGCCACAGGAGCCGCGGGCATCGTCTTCGGGTGCCTGCCCCCGAACCCGGGCGGCGCGCAGTACGACCGCCCCGACCAGCAGTAGCACCGGCAACGAGAACAGCCCGCCCCACGCGTCGAGCGTGCGGCGGGCTGTTCTCGTGACCCGTGAGTCGGAGGGGTCAGACCACCCGGAGGCGGACGAGCGCGCCGTCGACGACCAGATCACGCACGGTGGCGGCCGGGTCGGCGATCTGGAAGCGCAGCGCGCCACCGGGCTGCTCGAACCACGGCTGCACGAAACGGACGTTCACCAGGAACGGGCGATCGACGACGTAGCGGTGGGTCTCCGGCGACGAGGAGACGTGCGGCGGCAGTGACCGGCTCGGCAGCGGAGTGTCGAGCGGGTGCAGCAGGTACCCGTCCGGTCCACCGATGCGGTCGACGGGGACACCGGCCGGGATCTGGATCGTCAGGCCCTGTTCGCCGGCCTGCGCGACCTGCTGCGCCAGCTGCGGGTAGGTCGTCGCGGCACGGTCACGAAGCCCGTCGAGCTCGTGGCGCGGGATGTCGCGCGGGGCGGGGAACGGACGGTTCAGGAAGCGACGGAGCATCTCCACCGCGTCGTCCTCGCCCGTGGCCTGCGCCAGCCGTCGAGCCGTGCCGTAGTCGACGACCTCGAGCGCGTAGCCGGAGGCGTCGGTCTGGACGATGCGGAGCGCCCCCTCGACCGGCGGCTCGTGCAGGGTCTCACCGGGGAGCTGCACGTACCGGGTCGTGTAGCCGAGTTGGTCGAGGATGGGGCGGGTGTCCGCGAACGTCATGATCGGGAGCCTATCGGTCGGCGTGATGCGGAGCCTTGGACGGAGCCGGGACTACGCCCGGCCGCGCATGATCGCCTGCTTGACCTCGGAGATCGCCTTCGTCACCTGGATGCCACGGGGGCAGGCGTCGGTGCAGTTGAAGGTCGTTCGGCAGCGCCAGACACCTTCCTTGTCGTTGAGGATGTCGAGACGCACGTTCGCCGCGTCGTCGCGCGAGTCGAAGATGAAGCGGTGCGCGTTCACGATCGCGGCGGGCCCGAAGTACTGCCCGTCGGTCCAGAAGACCGGGCAGGACGAGGTGCACGCGGCGCAGAGGATGCACTTCGTGGTGTCGTCGAAGCGGGCACGGTCGGCGACGGACTGCACGCGCTCCTTGCCCGGCGTCGGGGCGACCGAGGATTGCAGGAACGGCTGGACCTCACGGTAGGACTGGAAGAAGGGTTCCATGTCGACGACGAGGTCCTTCTCGAGCGGCAGGCCCTTGATCGCCTCGACGTAGATCGGCTTCGAGACGTCGAGGTCCTTGATCAGGGTCTTGCACGCCAGCCGGTTCCGCCCGTTGATGCGCATGGCGTCCGAGCCGCAGACACCGTGTGCGCAGGAGCGGCGGAAGGTCAGTGAGCCGTCCTGCTCCCACTTGATCTTGTGCAGGGCGTCGAGGATGCGATCGGTCGGCAGCATCATGACGTCGAAGTCCTGCCAGCGCGGCTCGTCGTCGACGTCGGGGTCGAAACGGCGGACGATGACCGTGACGGAGAACGATCCGGGAGGGGCGTCCTGCACGGTGTCGGTGCGGGGTGCGTCGGAGACCAGGGTGTCGGTCATCTCAGTACTTCCTCTCCATCGGCTCGTAGCGCGTCACGACGACGGGCTTCCAGTCGAGCGTGATGTGGTCGTCGGCGAGTGACGAGTGCGGATCGCCCGTCAGGTACGCCATGGTGTGCTGCATGTAGTTCTCGTCGTCGCGCTTCGGGTAGTCGTCGCGCATGTGGCCCCCGCGGCTCTCCTTGCGGTTCCGTGCCGAGTAGACCACGACCTCGGCGAGGTCGAGCAGGAACCCGAGCTCGACGGCCTCGAGCAGGTCGGTGTTGAAGCGCTTGCCCTTGTCCTGCACGGAGACCTGCATGAAGCGGTTGCGGAGCGTGTGCAGGGTCTCGGTGACGCGGGCGAGGGACTCGTCGGTGCGGAACACCTGGGCGTTCTTGTCCATCTCCTCCTGCAGCTCCTTGCGCAGGGCGGCGACGCGCTCGGTGCCGGTGGAGGCACGGAGCTGGTCGAGCATCCCGCGCACAGCGGCAGCGGGGTCCTCGGGCAGGGGGAGGAACTCGGCCGTCTTGACCCACTCGGCGGCGTTGTTGCCCGAACGCTTGCCGAAGACGTTGATGTCGAGGAGCGAGTTGGTGCCGAGTCGGTTCGACCCGTGCACCGAGACGCAGGCGCACTCGCCGGCGGCGTAGAGGCCGGGGACGACGGTGGTGTTGTCGTACAGCACCTCGGCGTCGGTGTTGGTCGGGATGCCGCCCATCGCGTAGTGCGCCGTCGGCATGACGGGCACCGGCTCGACGACGGGGTCGACGCCGAGGTAGGTACGGGCGAACTCGGTGATGTCGGGGAGCTTCGTCTCGAGGACCTCGGCACCGAGGTGTGTGCAGTCGAGCAGCACGTAGTCCTTGTTCGGACCGGCGCCGCGACCCTCGGCCACCTCCTGCACCATGCAGCGCGCGACGATGTCGCGTGGTGCGAGGTCCTTGATGGTGGGGGCGTACCGCTCCATGAAGCGCTCACCCGAGGCGTTGCGGAGGATCGCGCCCTCGCCGCGGGCGCCCTCGGTCAGCAGGATGCCGAGACCGGCGAGCCCGGTCGGGTGGAACTGGAAGAACTCCATGTCCTCGAGCGGCAGGCCCTTGCGCCAGATGATGCCGACGCCGTCGCCGGTGAGGGTGTGCGCGTTCGACGTGGTCTTGTACATCTTGCCGAAGCCGCCGGTCGCGAAGATCATCGCCTTGGCGTGGAAGACGTGCAGCTCACCGGTCGCGAGCTCGAACGCGACGACGCCGGCCGGCTGCTGACGGGTGACCCCGTCCTCGCCCACCACGTCGACCATGATGAGGTCGAGCGCGTAGAACTCGTTGTAGAACTCGACGCCGAGCTTCACGCAGTTCTGGAACAGCGTCTGCAGGATCATGTGGCCCGTGCGGTCCGCGGCGTAGCAGGCCCGGCGCACCGGGGCCTTGCCGTGGTCGCGGGTGTGGCCACCGAAGCGCCGCTGGTCGATCTTGCCCTCGGGGGTGCGGTTGAACGGCAGGCCCATGTTCTCGAGGTCGATGACGGCGTCGATCGCCTCCTTCGCCAGGATCTCGGCGGCGTCCTGGTCGACCAGGTAGTCACCGCCCTTGATCGTGTCGAAGGTGTGCCACTCCCACGAGTCCTCTTCGACGTTCGCCAGGGCCGCGGCCATGCCGCCCTGTGCCGCACCGGTGTGGGAGCGGGTCGGGTACAGCTTCGAGATGACGGCCGTCTTCGCCTTCGGGCCGGCCTCGATCGCGGCGCGCATGCCCGCGCCTCCGGCGCCGATGATGACGATGTCGAACTGGTGGTGGTGGACGGTGGTCTCGGTCACAGGGGTCTTTCCGTCGACGGTGGGAAGGGCAGCAGCGCTGGTGGTGCTACTGCGCTGGGCAGAAGGAGGGCAGGTCCGCGGCGGCGGCACCGGCGGGGCACGGGTCGAAGGTCCAGCAGACGAGCAGCCCGAGGACGATCAGCACGGTGCACGCGACGAGGATCGCGGCCAGGAGCGTCTTCCGGATGCCCGGCTTCGCCACGTAGTCGTTGACGATCGTGCGCATGCCGTTCGAGCCGTGGATGAGCGCGAGGACCAGCATGAGCGAGTCCCAGACCTGCCAGAAGGGGTTGGCCCACTTGCCGGCGACGAAGGCGAAGTCGATCTGCTTGACACCTTCGCCCGCCACCATGTTGACGAAGAGGTGGCCGAAGATCAGCACGACGAGCAGCACGCCCGAAGCGCGCATGTAGATCCAGCCCCACTTCTCCCAGTTGGTGGTGCTGCGGGCCGCTGCGGCCGAGCGGGGAGGTTCGACGATCTGTGTGGTCATCTCCGTGCCCCTCAGTTGAAGTCCGCGACGAGGTTCATGAGCTGGCGGGGCAGGAAGCCCGCGATCGCCACCGCCCACAGGACCATGACGATCCAGAACATGGCCCGCTGGTACTTCGGGCCCTTCGACCAGAAGTCGATCAGGATGATCCGCAGCCCGTTGAACGCGTGGAAGACGATGGCCATGACCAGCGCGATCTCGCCGATGTTCATGAGCGGGCTCTTGTACGTGCCGATCACCGCGTTGTACGCCTCTGGAGAGAGCCGAACGAGCGCCGTGTCGAGGATGTGCACGAGCAGGAAGAAGTAGATGGCGACGCCGGTGATGCGGTGGAGGACCCACGACCACATCCCGATCGAACCGCGGTAGAGCGTGCCCTGTGGCGTCCGGGAGGCTCGAGGAGCTTCTATCGAGACGTCGGGGACCACGGTCGCCGTACCCCCGCCGGTGTGCTCAGCCATGAGCTCGTCCTTCCATAGGACGGGCTCGCCCGATCGGCGAGCCCTTGCCGTTCGTGTTCGTGTGGAACACGACCCATCCTATGCGCGAGCGCTGACCTTCTCGTCCCGACCGGCCCGCAGGCCCCGTCCGACGGGCGGCGCGCCGATGGTGCGGGCCGTGTCGTGGTGGTCGAGGAGCTGGTCGCCGACGGCCTCCCACGTGGTCCCCTCGACGCGGAGCCGACCGGCCGAACCCATCCGCTCGGCCAGGGCACGGTCGTGGTGCAGCCGCAGGACGGCGTGCCGCAGGGCCTGCGGGGCATCGGCGTCGTAGAGCTCGCCGTCGAGCCCCGGCGCGACGAGGTCCAGCGGGCCGCCGGACGCCGGGGCGATCACGGGCAACCCGGAGGCGTGGGCCTCCTGCAGGGTCTGCCCGAAGGTCTCCGCCGGCCCGGTGTGCACGAACAGGTCGAGCGCCGCGTACGTGTCGGCGAGGGCGTCGCCGCGCAGGGGGCCGGTGAAGGTGACGTCGAGGTGCCGGAGCCGCCGTTCGAGCATCGCCCGCGAGGGGCCGCCGCCGGCGACGACGACGCGGATGCCGGGGACGCCGCCGAGTTCGGCGAGCCGCTCGACCTCCTTCTCCGGGGCCAGACGTCCGACGTACCCGACGATCGTCTCGCCGTTCGGGGCGAGACGACGGCGGAGGGCGCGGACGTGTCCGGACGTGCGACGCGACGGGTGGAACAGCTCGGTGTCGACCCCACGGCCCCAGCGTGCGACGCGGGGCACGCCGTCCTCGGCGAGCATCGCGGCGGTCGCGCTCGACGGCGCGAGCGTCAGCGAGGCGCCGGCGTGGATGCGACCGAGGATCTTGCGCACCAGCGGGACGGTCGCGGTCAGGCCGTTGCGGCGGGCGAACCCGGCCACGTCGGTCTGGAAGACGGCGACGGAGGGGATGCCGAGCCTCCCGGCCGCCGTGATGGCGCGCCCACCCAGCAGGAACGGACTGGCGGCGTGGAGCACGTCGGCGCCGGAGGCGGCGAGGATCGTGTCGAGGACGGGGTGGGGGAGCGCGACCGGGAACTGCCGGTACGCGACGGCGGGGACGCGGTGGACGTCGAAGGAGCGGTAGCGCTCGAGGGTGCTGCGGGACCGGAACTGCGCGAGCCCCGGGGTGTCCGGAGCGATCACGACCGCGCGGTGACCACGCCGTTCCAGGTGGTCGAGGACCGCCAGGACACTGGTGGTCACGCCGTTGAGGGTGGGCAGGAAGCTCTCGGTCACGACGGCGACGGTCCGGGGGGACGTGCCGCGCTCCACGCTGCGTGCGCTCATGGTGTTTCCCATGCTCCGCGCGTGACGTGACCCGGCGGGGCCGACGACGTGAACGGGACGCGCGCGCCGGGTGAACAACGCGACGGGCGACGCTGCGGGAGCCCGCATGCGGGAATCGTGCGGAGACCACCCAGGATCCGCCCGGTGGGACCGGTACGGTGAGCGCGTGGCTGACGCTCTCGAAGACTTCTACGCGATCATCCCCGCAGGGGGCATCGGATCGCGCCTGTGGCCGTTGTCGCGTGCGGACGCACCCAAGTTCCTGCACGACCTGACGGGCTCCGGCACCTCGCTGCTGCGGCAGACCTGGGACCGCCTGGCGCCGCTCGCCGGCGACCAGCGGATCATGGTCGTCACCGGCCGTGCGCACCGGGTCGCGGTGGAGTCGCAGCTGCCCGGCGTCGAGGACCACAACGTGGTGCTCGAGAGCGAGCCGAAGGACTCCACGGCGGCCATCGGGCTCGCCGCCGCGATCCTCGTCCGTCGCGAGCCCGACGTCGTCATCGGTTCGTTCGCAGCCGACCACGTGATCGGGGACGCCCGTGGCTTCCGACGCTCGGTGCGCGAGGCCGTCGCCGTCGCCCGCGCCGGCTACGTGACCACGATCGGCATCACCCCGACGGAGCCCGCGATCGGCTTCGGCTACATCAACGCCGACACCGTCGCGCTCGACATCGAGGGCGCCCCGACCGCGCACGCGGTGAAGTCGTTCGTCGAGAAGCCGGACCTCGACACCGCCCGCTCGTACGTCGAGCAGGGCAACTACCTCTGGAACGCCGGCATGTTCATCGCCCGCGCCGACGTGCTGCTGGCCGAGATCGGCCGGACGAAGCCGGAGCTGCTCGCGGGCATCAACGAGCTCGCCGACGCATGGGACACCTCGGCGCGCGGTGCCGTCGTGGACGCCGTCTGGCCCCTGCTCGAGAAGATCGCGATCGACTACACGGTCGCCGAACCCGCCGCGGCGGCCGGACGCATGGCGGTCGTCCCCGGTGACTTCGACTGGGACGACGTGGGCGACTTCGCCTCGCTCGCCAAGCTGCAGTCCGGCGGTCGGCCGAACAACCTCGCCGTGCTCGGGGACGGCGCCCGCATCCTGGCGGACTCGTCGAGCGGCATCGTGATCTCGCACAGCCAGCGGCTCATCTCGCTGATCGGGGTGGAGGACATCGTCGTCGTGGACACCCCCGACGCGCTGCTCGTGACCACCAGCGCCAACGCGCAGCGGGTCAAGAGCGTGGTGGATGCTCTCAAGATCAGCGGCCGCGGGGACGTCCTCTGACGCCGTCGTGCCGGGCTGCCGTCCGGTGATGTTCCAGGTGTAGGGTCGCTGGGGAGCGACATGGGGAGGACACGGGGGCGATGGTGGACCTCGAGTTCGACGCGGGGGACGCGTCAGCGCTGGCGAAGGCGGTACGGGCAGCGGCAGCGACCCTGCGCGGACAGGGCGGGAGCCGGTCGGGTGCGGCGGAGTCGGCACTGGCGGACTTCGCAGGCTCGTACGCCGACCGGTTCCGTGACGCCGTCGTCATCGAGGCCGAGGACCGCGGCAAGCTCGTCGGGGTCCTGACCGACCTCGCCTCCGGGATCGACCGAGCCGTTCAGCGCGTCGAGCAGGAGCGCGAGCACGCCCGCGAGCACGCCGCCTGGAAGGTCCGAGAATCCGAGCGTCAGCGGTCAACCGCGGACGCGCTCGCCGGACCGTTCTCCGGTGCGGCGGTCGACGTTCCGCTCCTCGTGCGCATGGGTCCAGGTCGACCGCGGCAGCATGCCGGCCGGCTTCGACCGCTACGCCCGGCACCACGAGGAGAGGAAGGCATCCGTGGACCCTGACACCGCGAAACAGCAGATGATCGACGCCATCGACGACGTCACTGGGCGTCTGGGCGGCGAGTGGAAGCCGCGAACTGGGCCCGATTACTCCGAGAGTTGCGGCTTGTCCGGAGGGGAGAAAGGTGCGCACTGGGTGTACCTCACCGGCCGGACTTCAAGCGGCGACTCGGAGGACCCGGAATCTGACGCGAAGGCGACGCTCGCCCGCTGGAAGTCCCAGGGCATGAAGGTCGAGCGCTGGGCTGACCCCGATGGGCCTGCGATCGTCGGCAGCGGTGGTGGTTCGATCGACTCCATCAACCTCTACGCGTTCCCGGGCAACTACACCGTCGAAGCCATCTCGCTGTGTTTCCCGGGTGACGCCGACGAACTCTGACCTCCAGAGATCCGCCGCTCCGACGACGTCCTGTAGCGCTCCACCGACAAACCCCTCGAACTGGGGGTCTGTGTGCGACCCTGCGTTACGGGCGCGTTTCGGCGGGGTCGCGATCCCGTAACCGATCCGCAGGACCCCCGCAACCGGTCCTGTACCGACCCGACGGTCGTGTACTGTCGCCACGATCGCCCGGAACGCACGTGGTCCGGGCACGCTCCCCGGAGGAACCAACCCGTGACATCTCGCACCCGACAGGTCGTCCTCAGCGGCCTCGCGCTCCTCGGCACCGCCGCCGTCCTCGCTGGCTGCTCCGCAGCTCCGTCCGACACGGAGACCGCCAAGAAGACCGACTTCCGCCCCTGCATGGTCTCCGACGCCGGTGGCTTCGACGACAAGTCGTTCAACCAGCTCGGCTACGAGGGCATGAAGGACGCCGCCAAGGACCTCGGCGCCACCTACAAGGAGGCCGAGTCGAAGGACGCCACCGTCTACGACTCGAACATCGAGCAGCTCGTCGGCCAGAACTGCAACCTCATCGTGACCGTCGGCTTCAACCTCGCCGACGCCACGAAGAAGCAGGCCGCGGCGAACCCCGACACCGACTTCGCGATCATCGACGACAACTCGATCGACGCCAAGAACGTCAAGCCGATCACGTTCGACACCTCGCAGGCGGCGTTCCTCGCCGGCTACGCGGCCGCGTCGTACTCGAAGACCGGCGTCGTCGGCACCTTCGGTGGCATGCAGATCCCGACCGTCACCATCTTCATGGACGGCTTCGCGGACGGCGTGAAGTACTACAACGAGCAGAAGGACAAGAGCGTCAAGGTCGTCGGCTGGAACGTCGACACCGGCAAGGGCTCCTTCACCGGTGGCTTCGAGGCCGGCACGCAGGCGAAGTCGGTCGCGCAGACGCTGCTCGATCAGGACGCCGACGTGATCCTGCCCGTCGGTGGCCCGATCTACCAGTCGGCTGCTGAAGCGATCAAGGACGCCGACAACGGCTCCGTCCTGATCGGTGCGGACAGCGACCTCTACGAGGCCGACCCCCGCTACAAGGACATCGCCTTCACCTCGGTCGAGAAGGGCATGCGCCCGGCCGTGAAGGACGTCGTCGAGCAGGCTGCCGACGACAAGTTCTCGAAGACCCCGTACGTGGGCACGCTCGAGAACGACGGTGTCGGCATCGCGCCGTTCCACGACTACGAGTCGAAGGTCGACAAGGGCCTGCAGGGCGAGCTCGACGACATCAAGGCCGGCATCATCGACGGCTCGATCAAGGTCAAGACGCAGTCCTAACCCGATGAACGCGGGCGGGGGTTCCTCCCTCGCCCGCGTTCTCGTGCGCCCGCGTGGCGCGCGCGAGACAGAAATAGACTCCCGAACATGAAGCTCGAACTCCGCGGCATCACCAAGCGGTTCGGCGCCCTGGTCGCCAACGACCACATCTCGCTCACCGTCGAGCCAGGTGAGGTCCACTGCCTCCTCGGTGAGAACGGCGCCGGCAAGTCCACCCTGATGAACGTGCTCTACGGTCTGTACGACGCGGACGAGGGCGAGATCCTCCTCGACGACGTCGTCCAGGACTTCGACGGCCCCGGCGACGCCATGCGTGCGGGCATCGGCATGGTGCACCAGCACTTCATGCTCGTGCCCGTGTTCACGGTCGCCGAGAACGTCATGCTGGGGCAGGAACAGACCACCTTCGGCGGGCGGCTCGACCTGGCCGGTGCCCGCAAGCGCGTGCAGGAGATCTCCGACCGCTTCGGGTTCGACGTCGACCCCGACGCCAAGGTCGAGGACCTGCCCGTCGGCGTGCAGCAGCGCGTCGAGATCATCAAGGCGCTCTCCCGCGACGCCTCCGTGCTGGTGTTCGACGAGCCGACGGCCGTCCTCACCCCGCAGGAGACCGACGAGCTGATGGGCATCATGCGCCAGCTCCGCGAAGCCGGCACCGCGATCGTCTTCATCACCCACAAGCTCCGCGAGGTCCGCGAGGTCGCCGACCGCATCACCGTCATCCGGCTCGGCAAGGTCGTGGGCGAGGCCTCGCCCACCGCGACGAACAACGAACTCGCCGCGCTCATGGTCGGCCGCGCCGTCTCGCTCGTCGTCGACAAGGCACCGTCGACCGGCGGCGCGGACGCCCTGGTCGTCGAGAACCTGACCGTGACCGACCCGTCCGGCATCGTGCTCGTCGACGACGTCTCCTTCACGGTGCGCCGCGGCGAGGTCCTGGCGATCGCCGGGGTGCAGGGGAACGGGCAGACCGAGCTCACCGAGGCGATCATCGGCCTCGAGCCCGCGCACGCCGGCCGCGTCACCCTGGACGGCAAGGAACTCACCGGCCGCAGCGTCAAGCAGGTGCTCGACGCGGGCGTCGGCTTCGTGCCCGAGGACCGCAAGGAGGACGGCCTGGTCGGCGAGTTCACCATCGCCGAGAACCTCATGCTCGACCGGGCGGACCACGCCGAGTTCGTCCGCGCCGGCACCATCCGGTCGGCCGAGCGCGACGCCTTCGCCGACGCCAAGATCGCCGAGTTCGACATCCGCACGCCCGGTCGCACCACCGCGGCCGGCCGGCTGTCCGGCGGCAACCAGCAGAAGATCGTCCTCGCCCGCGAGCTGAGCCGTGAACTCCGTCTGTTCGTCGCCGCGCAGCCCACCCGCGGAATCGACGTCGGATCGATCGAGTTCGTCCACAAGCGCATCGTTGCCACCCGCGACACCGGTGTGCCGGTCATCGTCGTCTCCACCGAGCTCGACGAGGTCGTGGCCCTGGCCGACCGCATCGCCGTGATGTACCGCGGCGGCATCGTCGGCATCGTCCCCGCGACCACCCCCCGTGACGTCCTCGGCCTCATGATGGCCGGGGAGATCCCTGAAGGAACGGAGCTGGCCGCGTGACCGCGCAGGAACCAGACAACACGCAGCCCACGGTCGGCAACGCTGCGGACGCCCCGCTCACCGACGACCGTCTGCAGGAGGTCGAGTCGACCCCGCACCTGATGACGGACTCAGCGGAGGACACCGAGCGCCGCAACGGAGCCGGTGGTGACCGCTGGCAGGCCGCCCTGCAGGGGATCCTGAACGGGTCCGTGCTCGTCACGGTGCTCGCCGTCGTCCTGGCGCTGGTCGCATGCGGGGTCCTCATCGCCCTGACCGACGAGAACGTCCGTGCCACGGCCGGCTACTTCTTCGCTCGTCCGACCGACATGCTCCAGGCGATCGGCACCGCGGTCGGCGGCGCCTACGCCTCACTGTTCCAGGGCTCGGTGTTCAACTTCGGTGCCGACTCGTTCCAGCAGGCGATCGGGCCGCTCACCCGCTCCGTCGACTACGCCGTCCCGCTCGTCGTGGCCGGCCTCGGCGTCGCGCTCGCGTTCCGCGCCGGCCTGTTCAACATCGGCGGGCAGGGCCAGATCCTGATGGGGGCCGCCGCCGCCGGCTGGGTCGGGTTCTCGTTCGACCTGCCCGCAGCGATCCACATCCCCCTGACGATCGTCGCCGGCATCGTCGGCGGTGCGGTCTGGGGCGGCATCGTCGGGGTGCTCAAGGCCCGCACCGGGGCGCACGAGGTGATCGTCACGATCATGCTCAACTACGTCGCGCTCTACCTGGTCAGCTACCTGCTCCGCACCCCCGGTCTGCTGCAGGCACCGGGCAGCAGCAACCCGATCTCGCCCGCCACGAAGGACAGCGCGCTCCTGCCGCAGCTCTTCGGTGTGCGGTACGGCGTCGACCTCGGCTTCGTCGTCGCGATCCTCGCGGTCGTGGTCGTCTGGTGGCTCGTCAACAAGTCGTCCCTCGGCTTCCGCTTCCGCACCATCGGCGAGAACCCCCGTGCGGCCCGCGTCGCCGGCATGAGCGTCCCGTCGCTGACCATCTGGGTGATGCTCATCTCCGGTGCCCTCGTCGGCATCGCCGGTGCGTACCAGGTGCAGGGCGCGGTCACGACCGGCTTCACCTCGGGCATCGACGCCGGCATCGGCTTCGACGCGATCACCGTCGCGCTGCTCGGCCGCTCGAAGCCGTGGGGTGTGTTCTGGGCGGCGATCCTGTTCGGCGTCCTGAAGAACGGTGGGTACGCCATGCAGGCGGCCAACGGCATCCCGATCGACATCGTCGGCGTCATCCAGGCCCTCATCGTCCTCTTCATCGCGGCGCCGCCGCTCGTCCGCGCGATCTTCCGGATCCCGCAGCCGGGGGCACGCAAGCGCACGAAGACGAGCAAGAACAGCAGGAAGGCGGTCGCCGCATGAGCACCCTCAGCCCCACCGCGGCCCCCGCGTCGCCGCTCGCCGGTCGCCCCGTCGAGACCACCCGGAGCTGGAAGCTCCCGATCGGGTACGCCGTGTTCACGGTGCTCGCGGTCGTCTTCTTCGTCCTGCTCAGCCGGGCCGGCACCACGACGTTCCGGTTGGCGAACGCGGGTGACTTCGTCGCGCTGCCGGACGTCCCGCTGCCCGCGGCCCCGACCGGCTACGTCGTCGTGCTCCTGCTGGCGATCGCGACCGTCTACGCCTTCGTCGAGGTCCGGGCCTCGCGGCACGTCCCGCTCTGGGTGACGTCGGTGTTCGCGATCGTGTTCGTCGTCGGGTTCCTCACCTGGGCCGCGGCCGGCGCCACGGTCCCGCTGCCCGGCCTGCTCGTCGGTGCACTCGGCCTGAGTGTCCCGCTCGTGTTCGGTGCCCTCGGCGGCGTGATCTCCGAGCGCGTCGGCGTCGTCAACATCGCCATCGAGGGCCAGTTCCTCGCCGGCGCGTTCACCTCGGCACTCATCGCGTCCATCACCGGTTCCGCGTGGGTCGGCCTCGTCGGCGCGCTCATCGCGGGTGTGCTCGTGTCGTTCATCCTCGCGGCGTTCAGCATCAAGTACCTGGTCGACCAGGTCATCGTCGGTGTCGTCATCAACGCGTTCATCTCCGGCCTGACCGGCTTCCTGTACTCGCAGGTCCTGTCGCCGAACGAAGAGACGCTCAACATAGGCATCCGCTTCCCGCGGATCGAGATCCCGCTGCTCCACCAGATCCCGGTCATCGGCCCGGTGTTCTTCGAGCAGACCGTCGTCGTCTACCTGGCCTACATCGCGGTCGCGGTGGTCACCTTCGGGCTGTTCAAGACGCGCTGGGGCCTGCGCCTCCGCGCGGTCGGCGAGCACCCGCAGGCAGCGGACACGGTCGGCATCAACGTCACGAGCACCCGGTTCTGGAACGTCTCCCTCGCCGGTGCGATCGCCGGCCTCGGTGGTGCGTACTTCACGCTCGACGCGACCGGTGGCTTCACGAAGGACATGACCGCCGGAGCGGGCTACATCGCCCTGGCCGCGGTGATCTTCGGACGCTGGGACCCGATCAAGGCGACCCTCGCGGCGCTGCTGTTCGGCTTCGCGTCGAACCTGCAGAACACGCTCAGCGCGACGCAATCGCCCGTGCCGAGCGAGTTCCTGCTGATGCTGCCGTACGTGGTGACGATCTTCGCCGTGGCCGGCCTGGTCGGGCAGTCGCGTGGTCCCGCCGCGTCCGGCAAGCCCTACATCAAGAGCTAGTCCCGATCACACCGGCCTGGAGGCGCGGCACATGACCCACACGAACGCCCAGGGTGACCAGGGGGTCACCGCCACCGACCCGGCGGACGCCGCCACGGGCCTCCCGGTCGACGACGTGGACTGGGGCGCCCTGCGGGACGCCGCCACGGCCGCGATGCGGCGCGCCTACGCGCCGTACTCGTCGTTCCCGGTGGGTGCTGCGGCGCTCACCGACGACGGCCGGATCGTCTCCGGCTGCAACATCGAGAACGCGAGCTACGGGGTGACGCTCTGTGCCGAGTGCTCGCTCGTGTCGCAGCTGCACATGACCGGCGGCGGCAAGCTCGTCGCGTTCACGTGCGTCGACGGCGACGGGGCGACCCTGATGCCGTGCGGGCGCTGCCGACAGCTGCTGTTCGAGCACTCGACCGAGGGCATGCTCCTCGAGACCGTATCCGGCATCCGCACCATCGACGAGGTGCTGCCCGACGCGTTCGGACCGCGCACCCTCGCCACCTACCAGCAGGAGCACTGACATGGCCGTCGAGCCGTTCGACACCGTCGACCTCATCCGCACGAAGCGCTCCGGCGGCGCCCTGAGCACCGCCGAGGTGGACTGGCTCGTCGACGCGTACACGCGCGGCTACGTCGAGGACCCGCAGATGGCCGCGATGGCGATGGCGATCTTCCTGAACGGGATGGAGCGGCGTGAGATCAAGGACCTCACGCTCGCGATGATCGCGTCGGGGGAGCGGATGTCGTTCTCGTCGCTCGGCAAGACGACGGTCGACAAGCACTCCACCGGCGGTGTCGGCGACAAGATCACGCTGCCGCTCGCGCCCCTGGTGGCGTCGTTCGGCGTCGCGGTGCCGCAGCTGTCCGGTCGCGGCCTCGGCCACACCGGCGGCACGCTCGACAAGCTCGAGTCGATCCCCGGGTGGCAGGCATCGATCTCGAACGACCGCATGATGCAGGTGCTGCAGGACGTCGGCGCGGTCATCTGTGCGGCCGGCTCGGGCCTGGCACCGGCGGACAAGAAGCTCTACGCGCTCCGCGACATCACCGGCACCGTCGAGTGCATCCCGCTCATCGCGTCGAGCATCATGTCGAAGAAGATCGCCGAGGGCACCGGGGCGCTCGTGCTCGACGTCAAGTTCGGGTCCGGCGCGTTCATGCCGACGTACGAGGCATCGCGGGAACTCGCGCAGACGATGGTCGACCTCGGCAACGACGCCGGCGTCGCGACCTCGGCGCTGCTGACCGACATGGAGGTCCCGCTCGGGCTGACGATCGGCAACGCGCTCGAGGTGCGGGAGTCCGTCGAGGTGCTCGCGGGCGGCGGACCGGCCGACGTCGTCGAGCTGACCGTGGCGCTCGCGACCGAGATGCTCACGCTCGCCGGACTGCCCGACGCCGACCCGGCCGCGGCGCTCGCGGACGGTCGCGCGATGGACACCTGGCGTCGGATGATCGAGGCGCAGGGCGGGGACCCGTCCGCCGCGCTGCCCGTCGCCCGCGAACAGCACGTCGTCATCGCGCCGACGTCCGGGGTGCTCACACAGCAGGACGCGCTGCCGTTCGGCGTCTCGGCCTGGCGGCTCGGGGCCGGTCGTGCCCGTGCGCAGGACCCGGTGCAGGCCGGTGCGGGCATCGAGCTCCACGTCAAGCCGGGGGACACCGTGACCGAGGGCGAGCCGCTCTGGACGCTGCACTCCGACGACGCGTCGCGGATCCCGCGCGCGCTGGAGTCGCTCGAGGGCGCGTGGACCATCGGCCCGGAGGGCTCCGCTGCCGCGGTACGTGGGCCGATCGTGCGCGAGCGCATCGGGTCCTGAACCCGGCCACCCGACGAACCGGAGGCTCCCTGCACACCTGTGGGAAGCCTCCAGTGTCTTCCGTTGTGGGTTGTGCACAGGTGCCTGCGCGGCGGCGGTGACCACCGATAGCCTGGGGGCATGAGCGCCGACGCCCCGACCTACCGCCTGCCCGACGCCGGGGCGGTCATCAACGACCTGCCGAAGGTCTCGCTGCACGACCACCTCGACGGCGGTCTGCGTCCCGCGACCATCATCGAGCTCGCGGCCTCGGCGGGTGTGTCGCTCCCCACCACCGACCCGGCCGAGCTCGGGCAGTGGTTCGCCGACCAGTCGAACTCCGGTTCGCTCGTCGAGTACCTGAAGACGTTCGACGTCACCACGTCGGTCATGCAGACGGCCCCGCAGCTCACCCGCGTCGCGCGTGAGTTCGTCGAGGACCTGGTCGCCGACGGCGTCGTCTACGGCGAGGTCCGCTGGGCGCCGGAGCAGCACCTGCAGGGCGGGCTCACCCTCGACCAGACGGTCGAGGCGGTGCAGGCCGGCATCGAGGAAGCCGTCGACGCCGCCGGCGGGCGCATCCGCGTCGGCCAACTCGTCACCGCGATGCGACACGCCGACCGCTCGCTCGAGATCGCCGAACTCGCCGTCCGGCACCGTGACGCCGGAGTCGTCGGCTTCGACATCGCCGGTGCTGAGGCCGGGTTCCCCGCCTCGAAGCACCGCGCCGCCTTCGACCACCTGGCTTCGGAGCTGTTCCCCGTCACCGTGCACGCGGGCGAAGCCGACGGGCTCGCCTCCATCCGGTCCGCGCTCGTCGACGGCCGGGCGCTCCGCCTCGGGCACGGCGTCCGGATCTTCGAGGACGTCGCGCTCTCCGACGCCGGTGACGGCTCGACCCTGGCCTCCCTGGGCGAGGTCGCCTCGTGGGTCCGCGACCGCGAGATCCCGCTCGAGGTCTCGCCCTCGTCCAACCTGCAGACCGGCGCGATCGCCGCGTGGGGCGACGACCTGGCCGACCACCCGTTCGACGTGCTCTACCAGCTCGGGTTCCGGGTCACGGTGAACACGGACAACCGCCTGATGAGCCGGACCTCGCTGTCGAAGGAACTCGCGCTGCTCGCGGGGACGTTCGGCTACGACCTCGACGACCTCGCCGCGTTCCAGATCAACGCCGCCCTCGGGTCGTTCCTGCCGCTCGAGGACCGCGAGGAGATCATCGCCACCATCACGGCCGGGTACCAGGAGGCCTGACGCATGGGACTGCCGCCGCTGCCGGACACCGCCGTCGTCCTCGGTGCGGACGCGCCCGCGTGGCGTGACGCGATGCGCCTGGTCGGCGGTGCGCTCGTCGCCTCGGGCGCGACGAGCGACGAGTACACCGACGCCATGATCGGCATGGTCGAGGAGCACGGTCCGTACATCGTGATCTCACCCGGACTCGCGTTCGCGCACGCCCGCCCGGGCGGTTCGGTCGTGCGCGACGGTCTGGCGGTCGTGACGCTCGCATCGCCGGTGGCCTTCGGGCACCCGCACAACGACCCCGTGCGGGTCGTGCTGGGGCTCGCCGTGGCCGAGGTCGGCACGCACCTCGAGTCGATCGGCGAGATCGCGAACCTGTTCAACGACCCGACCGTCACGGGGCGGATCGCGGCCGCGGCCACGGCGGACGAGGTCCGCTCGATCATGGGGGTCTCGTCGTGAAGATCGTGACGATCTGCGGTGCCGGCATCGGCTCGAGCGGCATCCTCAAGGTGAACGCGGAGAAGGCGCTCGACACCCTCGGGCTGTCGGCATCGGTCGTGGCGGCGGACGTCGCCTCGGTGCGGGACGTCTCCGACGACGCCAACGTGATCCTCACGAGCCAGGAGTTCGTCGAGGCGATCGGGGACACCTACGCCGAGGTCATCGTCATCCGGAACCACTTCGACCAGGGCGAGATCACGGCGGCGGTGGACCGGGCGCTCGGGGAGCACTGAGGGCTTCGTCTGCCCTTTAGAGTTGGGGCATGAGCACCGAGAACCCGCTGAACGACCCCGCTGCCGACCCGTTCGAGGTCGCGCGGGCCGCCGCCGCCGTCATCGCCGAACAGTCCGGAATCGAGCAGCACGACATCGCCCTGACACTCGGTTCGGGCTGGGGCAAGGCCGCCGACATCATCGGCGAGACCGTGTCCGAGATCCCGGCGGACCAGGTGCCCGGGTTCAGCGCGTCGGCGGTGCCCGGACACTCCGGCACCATCCGCTCGATCCGCTTGGCCGACGGTCGGCACGCGCTCGTCATCGGCGCGCGCACGCACTACTACGAGGGCCACGGCGTCCGCCGGGTCGTGCACAGCGTCCGCACCGCCGCGGCGACGGGTGCCTCGATCATGGTGCTGACGAACGGTGCGGGTGGCATCAAGGAGCACTGGACCCCCGGTACGCCGGTGCTCATCAGCGACCACATCAACCTGACCGCGGACAGCCCGCTCGAGGGCGCGACGTTCATCGACCTGACGGACCTCTACTCGACCCGACTGCGCGACGTGGCCCGGTCCGTCGAACCCTCGCTGGACGAGGGCGTCTACACGCAGTTCCGCGGCCCGCACTACGAGACCCCGGCCGAGGTCCAGATGGCGAAGACCATCGGTGGCCACATCGTCGGCATGTCCACGGCGCTCGAGGCCATCGCCGCGCGCCAGGCCGGCATGGAGGTCATCGGGTTCTCGCTCATCACGAACCTCGCCGCGGGCATCCAGAAGACGCCGCTGTCGCACACCGAGGTGCTCGAGGCCGGCAAGCAGGCCGAGCCGGTGATCGCCGACCTCCTCGCGCGCGTGGTGACGGCACTCGGGCGGGCGGCATCGTGAAGCTCGACCTCGATCAGGTGCTCGGCACGGCGCGGGCGTGGCTCGCCCAGGACCCGGACCCGGAGACGCGCGACGAGCTCGCCGAGGCGATCGACGCGGCCGTCGACGGAGACGGTCCTGCTGTCCGGGCCCTCGCCGAGCGGTTCGACGGCCGGCTGCAGTTCGGGACCGCCGGACTCCGCGCCGAACTCGGCTGGGGTCCGCTGCGGATGAACCGCGTCGTCGTGACCCAGGCTGCGGCCGGACTCGCCCGGTTCCTCACCGACACCGGCCGGTCCCGCAGCGTCGTCATCGGCTACGACGGCCGGGTGAACTCCGACGTCTTCGCCCGTGACACTGGCGAGGTCATGCGCGGCCTCGGGCTCGAGGTCACGCTGCTGCCCTCGGCCCTGCCGACCCCGGTGCTCGCGTTCGCCGTGCGGCACCTCGACGTCGGCGCGGGCGTCATGGTCACCGCCAGCCACAACCCGCCGCGCGACAACGGGTACAAGGTCTACCTCGGGCAGGGCGACGAGGGGTCGCAGATCGTGCCGCCCGTCGACGGCCTCATCGCGGACGCCATCGCCGCCGTCGCCGCCGGTTCGATCGCGGACCTGCCACGCGGCACGGACTACACCGTCGCCTCGTCGGCGCTGTTGGACGCCTACGTGGCCGCGACAGCCGCGACCGTCCCGACCCCTGCCCTCGGGGTCGATGCGCAGCCGAAGGTCGTCTACACGGCCATGCACGGCGTCGGGTGGGAGACCGCACGGGCGGTGTTCGTCGCCGCCGGGTTCGCCGAACCCGCCGTCGTGCCGGAACAGATCCACCCGGACGGTGCGTTCCCGACCGTCTCGTTCCCGAACCCGGAGGAGCCCGGGGCGATGGACCTGTCCATCGCCCGCGGTGTTGCCGTCGGTGCGGACCTGGTGATCGCGAACGACCCCGATGCCGACCGGCTCGCGCTGGCGATCCCGAGCGTCTCGGACACAGGTGCTCCGACGTACCGCCGGCTGTCCGGCAACGAGGTGGGCTG
Organism: Curtobacterium sp. VKM Ac-1376; assembly: GCF_015351025.1. Taxonomy (GTDB): domain Bacteria; phylum Actinomycetota; class Actinomycetes; order Actinomycetales; family Microbacteriaceae; genus Curtobacterium. Next base: position 327,705 of record NZ_JADKRV010000002.1, read on the forward strand.
GCTCCTGGGGTGGCGGGCTGCCGTCCGCGCGTCCGAGGCGGGCGCGACGGGTACCCTCGCAGCGTCGATCGTCTCGTCGCCGGCACTGGCTCGTGTCGCCGCCCGACACGGGCTGGAGTACCGAGACACCCTCACCGGCTTCAAGTGGGTCTCACGGGTGCCCGAGCTGCTGTTCGGGTACGAGGAAGCACTCGGGTACCTCGTCGACCCGTCGGTCGTCCGTGACAAGGACGGCATCTCGGCGGCACTCGCGCTGCTGTCGCTGGCGACGGACCTCACCGCCGCGGGGTCGTCGGTCGCCGACCAGCTCGACGCGTTCGCCGCTGAGTTCGGAGCGTTCGCGTCCGGCCAGGTCGCGACCCGCGTGGACGAACTGTCGCGCATCGGGGAGATCATGGCCTCCCTGCGGTCCGCGCCGCCGGCGTCGCTCGGCGGGCTGGACGTGCTCGCGGTGACGGACTACTCGGAGGGTGTCGAGGGCTTCCCGCCGTCGGACATCCTGCGCTACGACCTGTCCGGCGACGCCCGGGTCATCGTCCGCCCGAGCGGCACCGAGCCCAAGGTCAAGGTCTACATCGACACCGTCGCGGACGCCCCGGCCGAGGCCCAGCGTCTCGTCGACGCCCTCGCCGCGTCGGTGCGCCCCCTGGTCTCGTAGCGCGGCGGCCGGCCCGCCCGCAACCAGGTTCCGGACACAGCACCGCGCATCTTCGCGGTGCTGTGTCCGTTCCGCAGTTTCGCGTCGGGCCGGTACCGCTCCACAACGGCAACAGGTCGGCTGGTTCTCCACAGCGCCCGGGTGATCGTGCCGCAAGCGGCCGCCGGGACGACACGCTGTCCCGATGGAACGCCTCACGCTCATGACGACACCGGTGGACAGCGCAACGGCTCGGAGCATGCGGCGCAGAACGGAGCGGGGCGAGTTCCTCCGCATCGGCCACGGCGTGTCGACGCCCGCCCAGGCGTTCCGCGATGCGTCGGAGCCGGCTCGTCACCGTGCCCGGATCGACGCCGTCCTCGCAGCCTCCCGTCCGGGTCTGATCGTGTCGCACGCGTCGGCCGTCGTCATGCACGGGCTGCCCTGGTTCGGGCCACTCCCGGATCGTGTGGTCCTCAGCGATCTCACGCGCGACCGCGCGCAGCGGCTGCGGTTCAGCGACAAGGTGCCGGCGCGTGGTCGAGACGTGGCGACCGTGCTGATCGACGGGGTCGAGACGACGGACCTGGTGACGACGGCCATCGACGTTTCGCTCCGATCTGACCGGGGCCATGCCCTGGTCGTCCTCGACGCGGTGCTCCGACGAGGGGTCGATCGTCGCGACCTGCTGGCCGAACTCGAATCGCGACCGACACGCCGCGGCGTCCAGCGGGTCCGAGCGCTCCTCGAACTCGCGGATGGTCGGATCGAGTCCGTCGGTGAGAGCCTCGCGCTGTTGGTGATGCACGATCTCGGGTTGCCGCGGCCGGAGCTGCAACACGAGTTCTCCGTTGACGGCCGATGCGTTGCGCGGGTCGACTTCTGGTTTCCCGAGCACGGGGTGGTCGTGGAGTTCGACGGACTCGTCAAGTACCGGGCCGGCGATGTCCGGGGCGCGCGGACGGCAGAGGCGGTGGTGATCGCGGAGAAGCGACGAGAAGACGCGGTGCGTTCGGTGCCGTCGGTCCGGAATGTCGCGAGGCTGATCTGGCGGGAAGTCCTTCCGGGAGGAGATGCTCCGTCCACGCTCCGGAGGTCCGGACTCCCGGTCCCAATGGCGAGCCGCACAACGCCGACGTGGTGACGCACCGTGGAACGGACACAGCACCGCGCAGATGCACGGTGCTGTGTCCGGAACCTGGTTCCGCGGAAAGAAGGCCCGGGCTACGCGATCTCGAGCAGCACGTGCCCGGACGAGACCGTCTGGCCGACGGGGGCGTTCAAGCCGGTCACGACGCCGTCCTTGTGGGCCTGCACGGGCTGCTCCATCTTCATCGCCTCGAGCACGACGAGCAGGTCGCCCTTCACCACGGTGTCACCCTCGGCGACCGCGAGCTTGACCACGGTGGCCTGCATCGGCGACGCGACGGACGACCCGGTCTTCGCGATGCTCCCGCGGACAGCCGACGAGCGGCGCTTGGGGGGAGCGGTCGGACCGGCGGGGCGACGGCCGGCAGCACCGGAACCAGCACCACCACCGACGATCGACGGCATGGTGACCTCGATGCGCTTGCCCTGCACCTCGACGACGACGGAGTCGCGCGGCGTCGGCTCCGGAAGCGACTCGGGTGAGCCGCTCCACGCCGGGATGTCGTTGTCGAACTCGGTCTCGATCCACTGCGTGTAGATGCTGAACGGGACGTCGTCCGGTGTCGCGAACGCCGGGTCCGAGACCACCGCGCGGTGGAAGGGCAGCACGGTCGGCAGGCCGGTGACCTCGAACTCGGCCAGCGCACGACGGGAACGCTCGAGCGCCTCGGCACGCGTGGCACCGGTGACGATCAGCTTCGCGAGCATCGAGTCGAAGGACCCGGACACGACGTCGCCGGACACGACGCCGGAGTCGACGCGGACGCCCGGGCCCGACGGTGCGTTGAAGGCGTGGACAGGGCCCGGCGCTGGGAAGAAGTTGCGACCCGGGTCCTCGCCGTTGATGCGGAACTCGAAGGAGTGGCCGCGCGGCGTCGGGTCGTCGTAGTCGAGCACGCCGCCCTCGGCGATGCGGAACTGCTCGCGCACCAGGTCGATGCCGGTGATCTCCTCGGAGACGCAGTGCTCGACCTGCAGGCGGGTGTTCACCTCGAGGAAGGACACGGTGCCGTCGGCGCCGATGAGGAACTCGCAGGTACCGGCGCCGAGGTAGCCGACCTCGCGCAGGATCGCCTTCGATGACTCGTACAGCGCGGTCTGCTGCGCCTCGGTCAAGTACGGCGCCGGTGCCTCTTCGACGAGCTTCTGGTGCCGACGCTGCAGCGAGCAGTCGCGGGTGGACACCACGACGACGTTGCCGTGGGCGTCGGCGAGGCACTGGGTCTCGACGTGGCGCGGCTTGTCGAGGTACTTCTCGACGAAGCACTCGCCCCGACCGAACGCGGCGATGGCCTCACGCGTTGCCGATTCGAACTGCGACTCGATCTCGTCGCGGGTGCGGGCGACCTTCAGGCCGCGACCGCCACCACCGAAGGCCGCCTTGATGGCGACGGGCAGACCGACCGCATCGGCGAACGCGACGACCTCGGACACGTCCTGCACGGGTTCGATGGTGCCGGGGGCGAGCGGCGCGCCCACCTTCTCGGCGACGTGACGCGCGGAGACCTTGTCACCGAGCCGCTCGATCGACTCCGGCGAGGGGCCGATCCAGATCAGCCCGGCGTCGATGACGGCACGGGCGAAGTCGGCGTTCTCGGCGAGGAACCCGTAGCCGGGGTGCACGGCGTCCGCGCCGGAGCGGCGGGCGACCGAGATGATCTTGTCGATCACGAGGTACGTGTCGGCGCTCGTGGTGCCGTTCAGCGCGTAGGCCTCGTCGGCGAGGCGCGCGTGCAGGGCGTCACGGTCCTGGTCGGCGTAGACCGCGACCGAGGCCTTGCCCGCGTCGCGGGCCGCGCGGATGATGCGGACGGCGATCTCGCCGCGGTTCGCGATGAGGACCTTGCTGATGCGGGGCATGACACATCAGCGTATTCGTGCGGCGGGAGTGCGTTTTGACCGGCGCCCACAAAGAACCACCGCAAAGAGGTGCGGATGTCTACAGCGACCACAGATCCTGCCAGGCGATGCCGAAGCCCCGGAGCAGCATCGAGCGCAGCATCGGCAGGGACATCCCGATCACCGCGGACGGAGCGCCGTCGATGCGCGTGATGTACGCGGCGGCCCGTCCGTCGATGGTGAACGCGCCGGCGACCTCGAGCGGTTCGCCGGTCGCGACGTACGCGTCGATCTCGTCGGCGGACACGTCCTCGGCGAAGGTGAGCACCGCGCTGTCGACCGCGACCACGCGGTCGCCGTCGGCAGCCAGGGCCGACCCGCCGGGCGCGACGTCCCCCAGCGACGGAACGTCGGCTGGTGACGTGACCAGGGGGCGGACGGGAGGCACGGTGCCGGCCGGTGCCGTCCCTCCCGTCCGTCCCGTTGCCGGGTCCAGACCGCGGCGACGGTCGATGACGCAGTGGCCGCTCCACAGCGTGCCGCCACCGGCGGCGAGCATCTGCCGCCAGCGCTCCCGAGCGACGTCGGGGTCGTGCGGCTTGCCGTACAGCCGCCCGTCGACCTCGAAGGCGGAGTCGCCGCCGAACACCACGCCGTCGACGGGTGACCCGGCGACGGCGGAGTCGGCGACGGCGGACGCCTTGGCGACGGCGAGGAGCGAGACGAGTTCCGGACCGGTCAGGTCGCGGCCGAGCACGGCTGCCGCTGCAGCCCCGACGGCGTCCTCGTCGACCCCGGGCGAGACGAGCACCGGTTCGATCCCCGACTGGGCGAGGAGTGCTCGGCGGGCGGGGGATGTACTCGCGAGGTACAGACGCATGGGACCATCTCACCATGGGTGAATCCGTCGGCACGCTGCTCGAACTCGACGTCACCGGGATCGCCCACGGCGGTATCTCGGTGGCGCGGCACGAAGGCCGGGTGGTCTTCGTCTCGGACGCGATCCCCGGGGAGCGCGTCGTCGCCCGGGTGACCGAGGACCGCAAGAAGTCGTTCTGGCGCGCCGACACGGTCAGCGTCGTGACGCCGAGCGAGCACCGCGTCGACCATGTCTGGGCCGAGGCCGCGCTCGACCGTGACCCGGAGACGCGCCCGGGCGGTGCCGAGTTCGGACACATCGCCCTGCCCCACCAGCGCACGCTGAAGCACGACGTGCTCGTCGACTCGTTCGCGCGGTTCGCCCACCTGGACCTGGCGGAGGTGCTCGGCCACGACGTCGTCGTCGAGTCCGCCCCCGGCGACGACGCGGCGAACGGCCTGGGCTGGCGCACCCGCGTCCGCCTGCACGTGGACGAGCAGGGCACCGCGGGCCCGTTCGCCGCGCGCTCGCACTCGGTGATCCCCGTGACGAGCCTGCCGCTCGCGACCGCGGTCGTGCAGCAGAGCGCCCCGCTCGGTCGCGGCGTCATGCCCGGCTCGTCGGTGATCGACGTCCTCGCCCCGAGCGGTTCCGAGGGGGCGCGACTCGTCATCGACGAGCAGAAGCCCACCGTGGTGACCGAGGTTGTCGGGGAGCGCACGTTCCAGGTCGACGACAACGGTTTCTGGCAGGTGCACCGGGCCGCGGCCGCCGTGCTGACCGAGGCTGTGCAGGACCTCGTCGATCGTGACCGCCTCGACCCCGAGGGCACCCACCTCGACCTGTACGGCGGTGTGGGGCTGCTCGCCGCCGCACTCGGCGACCTCGTCGGCCCGAAGGCGCGCATCACGAGCGTCGAGAGTGCCGGACGTGCCACCGAGCACGCGCAGGAGAACCTGTCCGAGTGGCTCGGCGCCCGCGCCGAGACCGGCCGTGTCGACCGCTGGTTGTCCACGACCGTGGCGAACGCCTCCCGCGCCGAGAAGGACCGTCTCCGCGCCGGCACGATCGTGCTCGACCCGCCGCGCGCCGGTGCGGGGCGGGACGTCGTCGTGCAGATCGCGGCGCTGCAGCCGGAGCAGGTCGTCTACGTGGCGTGCGACCCGGTGGCGCTGGCCCGCGACGTGGCGACCTTCGCGGACCTGGGGTACCGGCTGGAGGCGCTGCGGGGGTTCGACCTGTTCCCGCACACGCACCACCTGGAGGCCGTCGCGCGCCTCACGCCGACGCGCTGACTCCGATCTGCACGGCCTGCTGCACGACAGCTGTTGCCTGGCCTGGTCCCCACCGATCGGCGACCGGCCCGCGTGGCGGACCGGACATGCCCCGCGCCTGAGTCCGGCCTGGGTATCCTGAGTCGTTGATGGCACGTCGGTTTCAGGGGCTGGCGTCGCGCATCGGAACGAGAGGCCACTGTGGCAGCAGGAACGACACCCACCAGCAGCGAGACGTCGGGGGCGGCCACCAGGCCGGTCCGGGTCGCGATCGTCGACGACCACGAGTCCGTCCGACTCGGGATCCAGGCGGCGTGCCAGAACGAGGGGTTCGAGGTGGTGCTCACTGCCGCGAGCGTCCCCGAGTACGTCCAGGACCTCGACGGGCGAGAGGTCGACGTCGTCGTCCTCGACCTGTCCCTCGGCGACGGCTCGACCGTCACCGAGAACGTCAAGGGCGTGCAGGGAACCGGTTCGGCGGTGCTCGTGCACTCGATCGCGGACCGGGTCGCCAACGTCCGTGAGGCGCTCGCAGCAGGGGCTGCCGGCGTCATCCCGAAGTCCTCGGCCACCAAGACCGTGATGGCCGCGGTCGCGACGGTCGCCCGCGGTGACGTGCTCAACAACCTCGAGTGGGCGAGCGCCATCGACGCCGACCGCGACTTCGCGAAGGCGCAGCTCGGCCGTCGCGAGCGCGAGATCCTGCACCTCTACGCATCGGGTCTCCCGCTCAAGCTCGCCGCGCAGCAGCTCGGCATCGGGTACTCGACTGCCCGTGAGTACCTCGACCGCATCCGCGTGAAGTACGTCGAGGTCGGCCGTCCAGCCCCGACGAAGGTGGACCTGCTGCGTCGTGCGGTCGAGGACGGGATCCTCCCCGGGCTCGACTCCGGCATCGACCCGGACCAGGACGGCCGTTGACCCGGCCCGCGCGCCGGTGACGAGCGACTGACACGTGCGCAACGAGGAACGGACGCCACGGGAGACGGTGACGGAGACGCTGGCGGGGGACGGGCTCGCGCCGTTCGGGGCGGATCCGTCGCGAGCCGTGCGGGCGACGATCACCCAGGCCTCGATGGAGCGGGTGTTCTCGATCCTGCTCGCCGTCGCGGTGATCGGGTTCGGCGTGGCCGACGCGCCCGCGGTGCTCGCGCAGCTGCCGTACCTGCATCCGGTCTGGGGGCCGGTGTCGGCGATCACGGTCGCCGCGTCGTTCCTGTTCGTCAGTGCGTCGGCGATCGTGCCGCGCCTGGCCCAGCCGGCGCAGATCCTGTGCGCGCTGGTCTTCCTCGTCGCGCTCGTGACCTGGCCGTTCACGGTCCAGGGCGCGTTGCCCGACGATCAGGTGCCGTGGCCGTGGTGGCTGTGCAACGTCGGGACCATCGCCGCGGCGCTCGGGCTCGCGACCTGGCGCGCCACCCTCTACAACGCGGTGGTGCCGACGGTATTCATCCTGATCCGCCTGAGTCCGGCCGGTGGCGAGGCCGGCGTCACCCGGGCGCTCCTCGACGGCGTGTACACGGCCATCCTCGGTGGCGCCGCGCTGGTGCTCATCGTGACGCTGCGACGTGCGGCCGCCGCGGTCGACAACGCGCAGGCCACGGCCGTGCGACGGTACTCGGCGGCCATCCGTGAGCACGCCACCGAGGTCGAGCGGGTGCAGGTCGACGCCATCGTGCACGACAGCGTCCTGACGACGCTCCTGTCCGCCGCGCGAGCCGACACGCTCGAGGCCAGGACGCTCTCCGCTCGGATGGCCCGGAATGCGATCGACCACCTGGCCGCCGCCGCCGATGCTCCCGAGGAGGTCGCGCCCGTGCGGGTGGTCGACCTCCGCCGTCGGATCGCCGCGTCCGTGTCGGGGCTCGGCGCCCCGCTGACGGTCGCCAGGGCTGCGCCCGGATCGGACGCGGTGTCGCTGCCCGCGGCCGCGGCCGACGCGCTGGCCTCCGCCGCGGTGCAGGCCGCGGTGAACAGCGTCCAGCACGCCGGAGCGGACGTCGGACGCTGGGTCACGATCGAGCACGACGCCGACGGTGCCGTGCGGGTCGAGGTCGGCGACGACGGTGCCGGTTTCGACGTGCGGACGATCCCCCCGGAGCGCCTCGGCGTGCGGCGGTCGATCATCGAACGGATGTCCGCGGTCGGCGGGGCAGCGGAGATCCGGACCGCCCCCGGTGCGGGGACGACCATCGCGCTCACCTGGCCGGCGCCGGCACCAGCACCGGAACCCCGATCTGCGCCCGCGGCCCAGGGAGGCATCGCATGAGGGTCTCCGCCCCCGCGAGCATGGCGAGGGGACTCGCCGCGCTCTTCTCCGTCTACCACCTGGTGCTCGCGTTCACGACGCTGCCGAGGGTCACCGACGTCGGTCCGGTCGTGGCGTGCATGGTCCTGTACGCGGCGGCGACCGCCATGGCCCTCCTGGTCAGGGGAGCGGTGCTGCCGGTGTGGCTGACGTGCTTCTGCCTGGCCACCGCCGTGGTGATGCCCATCGTCGCGGCACCCGTCGTCGAGCTCGGCGACGCTCCGGGCTACGCGACGTGGTGGGTTGCCGCCGTGGGCACGCTCATGGTGATCCTCGTCGTCCGGCAGCGGATGCCGTTCGCCTGGGTCGGCGTGCTGTTCCTCGCAGTCCACACCGTCGGCTGGGCCGGCCTCGACGCCCTCGGGTCCCTCGGCGTGCTGGGCAGCGTCGTCTGGGTGGCGGTCGGGACTGCCTTCGCCTCGGCGATGAACCGTGCGACGCGCGTCACCCGCGACTTCGTCCGCGCCGAGCAGGAGACCGCCGACTGGCAGGCCGCCCAGGACGCCCACGTGTACGAGCGGCAGTTCCGGCTGAGCCAGACCACCCGCATGGCACTGCCGATGCTGCAGCGGATCATCGACTCCTGCGGCGACCTCGACGAGGTGGACCGTGCCGAGTGCCTGCACCTCGAACAGGCCATCCGTGACGAGATCCGCGGGCGTTCGCTCCTGTCGGACGACGTTCGCGACGAGGTGATGCGCCTCCGTCGCCGCGGAGCGACCGTGCAGCTGCACGACGACGGGGGACTCGACGACCTCGACGCACCGGACATCCGTCGCATCCACGCCCGCGTCGCCGAGGCGCTCCGACAGGCTCGCGACGCCGACAACGTCATCGTCCGCACCGTCAGCGAGGGGTCCGACTCCGCGGTCACCGTCGTCGGGCTGCGGCTCGACGGGGCGGCGAGTGAGTCCGCGGCGCTCGGGGCCGGCCCGGACGACGACGACGGTGACGACGACGACTCGGTCGCGCTCTGGCTCGAGATCCCGCGGCACGAACGCACGTAGCGCGCCGGGCTCGGCGGGGCCGCGCGCGTGGTGCTGTCCGGGGCGGGTCCCGACGTGATGGGGGACAGCCGGGAGGCCCGTGGCGGGGCCGGCACGGGCCTCCCGGCCGTCCCGTGGTCGTGTGTCGAGGGCTGTGGGCGCGCGGAAGCGACCATGTCGGTGTCGTACGACTCCGACGTGTCGATCCGCGGCGGTACCGGCAGCGGCAGGCACACGCCAGCACGGCGCCGGAACGGGGAACGGGCCGGTCGGAATCCGACCGGCCCGTTCACGACCCGAGGCTGAGCGACAACCCGAATGTCGCCCTGCCTCGCAGCGGACGGTGGCTTCGTACCCTAGTCGGCCACCGACCTGCGATGTCTTTCGCTGAAGGACACCGAACACCACCTACTATGCCCACCCCCGAGCCGCGTGTCAGTCGTCATTATGGGGGACAATTCCGGCATCTTCGGTCCACATCGACGAATCATGCCCCCCGATCGAGGGGAGACCGACCGGAAAGTGCTCCCTGCAACCACGCGGACCGGGCAGCAGCGAGGGGTACATCAGCGGAGCGATCGTCCCCAGGAACCCGGTCCGTGCTGGAGCGGGCGACGCAACCCGCGCGCCGAGACGTCCCAGCCCGTGCGGGGCCGGTCGACCACGGCGGCGCGACCGGCGACCGCGGCCTCGTCGGTCTGGCGCTGGAGGACGGCGACGACGGCGGCGAGTTCCTCGGGGGTCGGCTCGCCGGCGACCACCCGGACGTCCGCCACCGAGGTCGGCTCGTCCGAGGGCACGGCTGCTGCGTGGCGGCCCATCAGAGGGGGATGTTCCCGTGCTTCTTCGGCGGCAGGGTCGCGCGCTTGCCGCGCAGGGACCGGAGGGCCTTGATGACCGAGACACGCGTGGCGTGCGGCTGGATGATGCCGTCGAGCTCGCCGCGCTCGGCCGCCAGGTACGGCGACGCGACGTTGTACGTGTACTCGTTCGCGAGCTTGGTGCGCACGGCGGCGACGTCCTCGCCGGACTCCTCGGCGCGCTTGATCTCGGCGCGGTACAGGATGTTGACGGCGCCCTGGCCGCCCATGACGGCGATCTCGGCGGTCGGCCAGGCCAGGTTGATGTCGGCGCCGAGCTGCTTCGAGCCCATCACGATGTACGCGCCGCCGTAGGCCTTGCGTGTGATGACGGTGACGAGCGGGACGGTGGCCTCGGCGTAGGCGTACAGCAGCTTCGCGCCGCGGCGGATGACCCCGGTCCACTCCTGGTCGGTGCCGGGCAGGTAGCCGGGCACGTCGACGAGGGTCAGGATCGGGACCCCGAACGCGTCGCAGAACCGCACGAAGCGTGCGGCCTTCTCGCCGGCGTCGATGTTCAGTGTGCCGGCCATCGCCTGCGGCTGGTTCGCGATGATGCCGACGGTACGGCCCTCGACCCGGCCGAAGCCGATGAGGATGTTCGGCGCGAAGAGCGGCTGGACCTCGAGGAACTCCCCGTCGTCGACGATGTGCTCGATGATCGTCGTGACGTCGTACGGCTGGTTCGTCGAGTCCGGGATCACGACGTCGAGCTCGTGGTCGGCGTCGGTGGTCTCGAGCTCGGGCAGGACGTCGTAGGCCGGGGGGTCGGACAGGTTGTTGTCCGGCAGGAACCCGATGAGCGAGCGCGCGTAGTCGAGCGCGTCGGTCTCGTCCTCGGCCAGGTAGTGGGCGACGCCGGACACCGCGTTGTGGGTCTGGGCGCCGCCGAGCTCCTCGAAGCCGACGTCCTCGCCGGTGACGGTCTTGATGACGTCGGGGCCGGTGACGAACATGTGGCTGGTCTTGTCGACCATGATCACGAAGTCGGTCAGGGCGGGGGAGTACACCGCACCGCCGGCAGCCGGACCCATGACGATGGAGAGCTGCGGGATGACGCCGGACGCCTGGGTGTTCAGGCGGAAGATCTCGCCGTACTTGCCGAGCGCGACCACCCCTTCCTGGATCCGGGCGCCGCCGGAGTCGAGGATGCCGATGATCGGCACGCCCGTCTTCAGCGCGTGCTGCATCACCTTGATGATCTTCTCGCCGGCGACCTCGCCGAGCGACCCGCCGAAGACGGTGAAGTCCTGCGCGTACACGGCGACGTTCCGACCGTGGATCGTGCCGACACCGGTGACGACCGCGTCACCGTAGGGGCGCTTGGCGTCCATGCCGAACGACGTGGTGCGGTGGCGGACGAACTCGTCGAACTCCACGAAGGAGTTGTCGTCGAGCAGCTGCTCGATGCGTTCGCGCGCGGTGCCCTTGCCCTTCGCGTGCTGCTTGGCGATGGCGGATTCGCCCGCGGCGGTCACGGCCTCGTGGTACCGGTCGCGGAGGTCGGCGAGTCGGCCGGCCGTCGTCGACAGATCGGGGGTGTCTCCAGAAGTCACCCGCTCACCCTACCGGCGGCCGGGACGGCACCGGTTGGAGGACCCCCACGGTTCCTGCCCGTACATTTGCGTGCATGTCCACATCCCCGTCGCCGTCGTTCTCCGCCACCAGCGAGGCGGTCCGGTCGGCGGGCGCGACGATCACCACCCCGGCCGAGACCGGTTCCACGAACGCCGACCTGCTCGCGGTTGCCACCGAGCAGCAGCACGGCAGCGTCGTCGCGACCCTGCACCAGACCGCGGGGCGCGGACGGCTGAACCGGACCTGGACCGCACCGGCCGGCGAGACGCTGGCCGCGAGCCTGCTCGTCCGCGCCGACCTCGACGACCACGACCGCGGCTGGTTGCCCCTCGTCGCGGGTACGGCCATGCGCGACGCGATCGTGGCGGTGCTGCCCGTCGGAGCCGAAGTGCTCGTGAAGTGGCCGAACGACGTCCAGATCGCCGGCGAGAAGGTGTGCGGCATCCTCTGCCAGGTCGGCGTCGACGGCAGCGTCGTGGTCGGCGCCGGCGTGAACCTGACGATCCCCGCCGACCGGCTGCCGACCCCGACGTCCACGTCGCTCCTCGTCGCGGGCGCCGCCGATGACGCACCCGCCCTGGCCGACGCGGTCCTGTCCGCTTTCCTGCGGTCCGTCCTGGAGGCGGTGGCCGGCCTGGTCACGGGTGGTCCCGCCGCCGAGTCGGTCCGGTCCCGCGTCCGCGCCGCGTGCAGCACGATCGGTCGCCGCATCCGCCTCGAGCTTCCGGACGGCACGGTGGAGGAAGCCGAGGCCACCGGCATCGACGACGGCGGCCGGATCACGATCCGGGACCGAGCGGGGGCCTCCAGGGGCGTCGCGGTGGGGGACGTCACCCACCTGCGGTATGCATGACGGCATGACCGCCGAGCCCCCGCCCGAACGCGTCGTCGCACGCCTGCGACCGCACGCGCGTCGGCTCGTGCGCCCGGCGGTGTTCGTCGTGCTCGTCACCGCGGCGGGCGGCTTCGGCTTCGGCGTGTTCCAGGCGCAGCTGGCCTGGTTGAACGCCGTCGTCGCCGTGGTCGTCGTGGTGCTCGTGGTGTTCGGCGGTGCGGTCCCGCTGTTCCGGTGGATGTCCGAGCGGTACGTCGTCACCACCCGCAGACTGGTCGTGGTGAACGGTCTCGGCACCCGGACCCGACGCGAGCTCCTGCACTCCCGCGGCTACGACGTCACCGTGCGGCGGCGCGGGCTGCAGGGACTGTTCCGCTCCGGCGACGTGCTCGTGTTCCCGGGCGACGACCCGGCCGTGGTGCTCGCGGACGTGCCGCACGCCGATCTGGTGGTCGCCGTCCTGCACGACCTGGTCGAGGCGTACGAGGCCCGTCGCCGGCACCGCGAGCCCGACTGGGACGAGATCGTGGGCGGTCCGGACCGGCCGCCCTGGGGGGACGTCCGGGCCTGAGACCCGAGTTCCGCGACACCCTGCTGCGGGTGCCGCCGTGAGACTTCGGCCAGAAACCGGTACCGTCTTCGACGTGCGTATCTCTGTCATCGGCTGCGGCTACCTCGGTGCCGTCCATGCCGCCTCAATGGCCAAGCTCGGACACGAGGTCGTCGCTGTGGACGTCGACCCGGTCAAGATCGAGCGGCTCGCCGCGGGCGAGGCCCCCTTCTTCGAACCCGGGCTCCCCGAGATCCTGACCGAGGCCCTCGAGTCCGGTCGGATCCGCTTCACGACGGACATGGCCGAGGTGGCCGGCGCCCGCGTCCACTTCCTGGCCGTCGGCACGCCACAGGGCCCGACCGGTGCCGCGGACCTGACATACGTCAACGCCGCGGTCGCCGCGCTCACCCCGCACCTGTCCGCGGGCGAGTTCGTCGTCGGCAAGTCGACGGTGCCGGTCGGCACCGCCGCGCGGCTCGCCGCCGAGGTGTCCGAGGTCGTCCCCGGTGCGACGCTCGTCTGGAACCCTGAGTTCCTGCGCGAGGGCTTCGCCGTGCAGGACACCATCGCCCCCGACCGCTTCGTCTACGGCGTGCCCGAGGGTGCGGCCGGCCAGCAGGCCGTCGCCGCGCTCGACGAGGTCTACGCCGAGGCGCTGTCCACCGGCACACCCAGGCTCGTCGTCAACCTGCCCACCGCCGAACTCGTGAAGATCAGCGCGAACGCGTTCCTCGCGACGAAGATCTCGTTCATCAACTCGATGGCCGAGATCGCCGAGGTCGCCGGCGCCGACGTCACCGCGCTCGCCGACGCCATCGGCCACGACGCCCGCATCGGCCGCAAGTTCCTGAACGCCGGTCTCGGCTTCGGTGGCGGCTGCCTGCCCAAGGACATCCGGGCCTTCCAGGCGCGGGCGAACGAGCTCGGCGTCGGGGAGTCCCTCGCGTTCCTGGCCGACGTCGACGCCACCAACCTCCGTCGTCGTGCGCACGTGGTCGAGCTCGCACAGGAGCTGCTCGGCGGCGTCGTCACCGGCAAGCGCGTCGCGGTGCTCGGCCTGGCGTTCAAGCCGAACTCGGACGACGTCCGCGACTCGCCGGCCCTCGACATCGCTGCCCGCCTGCAGGAGCTCGGCGCCGTCGTCTCGGCGTACGACCCGGAGGCCGTCGTCACCGCCCGCCGCGTGCACCCGGAGCTCGACTACGTCGAGAGCTCCGCCGAGGCCCTCGGCGGTGCCGACCTGGTGCTCGTGCTCACCGAGTGGACCGAGTTCCGCGAACTCGACGCCACCGCTGCGGCAGCGCTCGTCGCGACGCCGATCGTCATCGACGGCCGCAACTGCCTCGACCGCGACGCATGGACCGCCGCGGGCTTCACGTACCGCGGCATGGGCCGCTAGACCGGACGCCACCGGGCGCCCCGCGCCCACCCGACACGACAGGAGGCCCGGTGCCGGTCCGAGGGCCCGGCACCGGGCCGCCTGTGCGTCGTACCGGGCCGCTCCGTCAGCGGATCGCCGCGCGGAGCACGGCGCGGTAGCGCTCGCCGATCCGCTCGGTGGAGAACTCCGCCGCCGACACCACGGCCTGCTCCTGGTAGCGCGTGCGGGCGCCGTCGTCGGCGAGCACACGCTGCAGGGCGGCCCGCAGCGCCGGGACGTCACCGGGGGGCACCAGGACGCCGCTGTGGTCGTCCTGCACGACGTCGCGGATGCCGGGCAGGTCGCTCGCCACGATGGCGGCACCGACGGCAGCGGCCTCGAGCAGGGTGACCGGAAGCCCCTCCTGGTCGCCGTTCGCGGCCGGGATCGACGGCACGGCGACGACCGTGGCCGCCGCGAGGGTCTCGAGCACCTCGCTGCGCCCGCGCTGACCGAGGAAGGTCACCGGTAGCCCGGCGGCCTGCTGCTCGAGCTGCGCGCGGTAGGGGCCGTCCCCGACGACCGTGAGCCGCCACGGGACCTCGGCGCCGAGCCCGCGCAGTGCGTCGATGAGGTTGCCGAAGCCCTTCTTCTCGACGAGCCGGCCGACGGCCACCACGTGGTGCTCCTGCGCGGGCACACGGGCGCGGGTGTCGCGGGCGGGACCGAGGTCGACCCCCATCGGGATCACCGTCGACCGAGACTCCGGAACGCCCCACTCGGTCAGCCGCTCACGCATCTCGGAGTTCACCGTCGTGACGTGCGCCGAACGTGCGAAGATCCACCGCTTCAGGCGGACCAGGGGCGCCGCACGGAGCGCGTAGACGTCACCGCCGTGGGTCGTGACCACGACGGGGACGCCGGGGGCCGCGAGCGTCGCGACGAGTGCCTGCGGGATGGCCCAGTGCGCGTGGATGACGTCGGGCTTCGCGGAGCGCACCACGCGGCGCACCGCCAGGTACTGCGCGAGCACGAGCGCCGGCACCTGCACGATGCGCGAGCGGCGCTCCTTGAGGTTGTCGAGGATCGCACCGTCGGCCAGGTCCTCGAAGCGGCGAGGGAAGTACGGGTACCGCCGGACGGCCACGTCGCCGAGGCGTTCCTTCGCGGCACCACCGGGCACGCGCGGGGTGAGCACGAGCGTGTCGAACTCGGTCGCCTCCTGGTGCGCGAGGTCGAGCACGAACGCGGGGACGCCGTCGTCCGGCCGGGCCGGGAACGTCGAGCCCAGGACGAGCAAGCGGGGGCGGTCCTGGTGGGAGCGGGTGGAGCGGGTGGTGCGGGACATCGTGCCTTTCCGGGGTGGCGGGAGGACGGTACCGGTAGGCTCTCCACCCGTGCGCGTTCTGATCCACAATAGCGATTCCCCCCACAACCGCGGGGACCGGGCGATCCTCGCCGGCAACGTCGAGCTGGTGCGCCGGCGGTGGCCCGATGCCGACATCATGTCCCTGTCGCAGTACCCCCAGCGGGACGCTGCGTGGTTCGGGATCCGGTTCCTGCCGGTGTCCCCGTACAGCACCGGCATCGGCGACCTGTTCGCGCTGCTCCGTGCTGCTCGCGGTGCCGATGTCGTCCTCTGGGGCGGTGGCGAGATCCTCAAGGACTACACGAACAAGCTCGGCCTGGTGTACTGGTTCGGCAAGATGCTGCTCGTCCGCGCGGTCAACAAGAACCTGATCGGGGCGTTCCAGGGCATCGGCCCGACCAGCGCCGGGGTCAGCAAGCGCCTCATCCGCGCGACCGTCGACCTGTGCCGCT
Organism: Curtobacterium sp. VKM Ac-1376; assembly: GCF_015351025.1. Lineage (GTDB taxonomy): Bacteria > Actinomycetota > Actinomycetes > Actinomycetales > Microbacteriaceae > Curtobacterium. The sequence goes on from NZ_JADKRV010000002.1 coordinate 343,764, forward strand.
CCTTCGCCGTCCGTGACGACGAGTCCCGCGAGAAGCTCCTGTCCTGGGGTGTGACGACACCGATCGTGTCGTCGTTCGACCCCGCAGTGGTCGGCACCGTCACCGCTCCCGACGCCGCCGTCCTGGAGCGGCTCGAGCGCACCACCGGCCTGACCGCCGATCGGCTCGATGGCTCGATCGGCTTCGGTGTCCGTCGCTGGTTCCACTACAAGCGCAGCGGCTGGATCCCGTTCCGGTTCCTGCCGAAGCGGTTCCGCCAGACCGGGGTGGACAGCGACAAGCTCGTCACCTACCGCCAGGCCGTCGCCGACCTCGCCGACCGTGTCATCGACCGGTGGGACGCCGACGTGGTGTTCTACCCGATGCACATGGAGGCATCCGAGGGCGACGCCGCGTTCGCGCGCGAGGTCATCGCCCTGATGCGTCACGCTGACCGCACCCACGTCATCGAGGCCGACGAGTTCTCGCCCTCCGAGTACGCCGGGCTGATGTCCCGCAGCCGACTGTTCCTGGCGAGTCGCCTGCACTCCGCGATCGTCGCGACCATCGCGGGTGTCCCGGCCGCGGTGCTCTACTACGTCGACAAGGGCCGGCTGTTCTTCGAGCAGATGGGCCAGCAGGAGTTCTCGAAGCCCATCGAGGCCGCCCTCGAGCCGTCGTTCGTCGACGACGTCACCGCGCAGCTCGAGGCGCTCGACGCCGACCGCGACGCGGTCCGCGCGCAGCTCGCCGCGGGCGTCGCCCGCATGGCGACCGCGCTCGACGCGGACTTCGCGGAGGCGACCCGCGACGTCCGCTGACGTGGTGGTCGCGACCCCGCACCTGACGGACGGGAGGCCCGTGGCGACACCGCCGCGGGCCTCCCGTCCGTCAGGTGGTGGCGACCGACGTCACTCGGTCTTGGACGCGAAGCGCTTCAGGTACGTCACGTTGTTGCGGTAGACGTCCTGATCGCCGGGGAGCGTGCCGCTGGCCGCCCACTGCCAGAAGGTCCACTTCGACCAGCTGCGGCCGAGAGTGCCGGGCGTGGTGAAGTCCTTCACCGGGTAGATCGCGACGAACAGCGGGTTCTTCGAGAACTGGTTGCTGTTGTTCGTGCAGCGCTTCCACCAGTCGGTCGTTGTGTAGATCGCCGGGTAGCGGTGGGTCTTCTTGTAGACCGTGGTCGAGAAGTCCTTGATCCAACTGCGCATCGCACCCCACGACTTGCCGTAGCAGGTGCCCTGGGCGGCGCTGCCGTACTCGATGTCGAGCAGCGGCGGCAGCGTCTTGCCGTCGTTGGTCCACTGGCCGCCGTGCGCGAAGAAGTAGTTCGCGGTCGCGGCACCGCTCGCCTGGCTCGGCTGCGCGTAGACGTAGCCCCCGCGGTACAGGTTGCGCTGCTTCGCGGTGGCGTACTGCTGCTTGTACGTCGAGCTGACGTAGGACGTGCCCTCGGTCGCCTTGACGTACACGAAGCGGGCACCGTTGCGGTACGCCTGCAGGAAGTTGACGCTCGGCTGCCAGGCGCTGATGTCGAAGCCCTGCACCCGCCCGGGGGGCGGCCCGCCAGCCGTGGCGGCGGCAGCGGAGGAGCTGAGCGACTGCGCGCTCACACCACCCGTCGACGTGCCGGGGGAGACGGTGGTGACGTGGGACTCGCCGGCGTGGGCGGCGATGCCGGCGCCCATGGTGTGGTTGCCGGTGCGGTCCATCTCGGCGATGGAGAGCTCCTGAGGGGGAGCGGCGGCGGGCGCCGGTGCGGGGCTCGCCGTGCTCGCGACCGGAGCCGGCGTCGCCGTCGCGGTGGCCGGGTCGGTTGCGGTCACGCCGACCGCCGGGCCGCTGCCGAAGGTGATGGCCGCGGCGACGGCGGCGGCGGTGCCGAGTCCGAGGATTCTGCTGATCGGTGCGGGCATGTGGTCTCGTCTTCCCTGTCGAGATGCCGTGGGCCTGATCTCCCACGCCGCGTTCCGAGCGATGCTACCTGCCTCGACGACACATGTCCGTCCGACGCACGACGCTTGCGGGCGGAGCGTGTCCCCTACGGCGCCGGGCGCGTGTCCGCGGGGTTGTCGGCGTCGTCGGTCTCGACCTCGGGCAGGCGGCCGCGGGACGAGACCTCGCGGGTGGCGTGCTTCTGCCGGCGGTTGAGGAAGTTGCGCTCCACGAGCCACCAGAAGCCGACGCAGATCGCGAGCGCCACCGGGATGACGACGAAGACCATCAGCAGGAACTGCCACTTCGGGTACAGCCCCATGGGCAGGAGCAACAGGTTGCCGAGACCGAGCAGCGGGCTGTGGAACAGGTACACGGAGTACGACACGAGCCCGAGGAGCACGAGCGGCTTCCAGGCGAAGAAGCGTGCCAGCCAGGTGTGCTGCCCGGTGACGGCACGGCGCCCCATCCAGGTCAGCAGGATGCCGGCGAAGATGCCGAGGACGACCTCGGACGGCCAGGTCTGGTGCTGCCAGTAGTCGCGGTTGCGGAAGAAGACGAGGAGCATGCCGACGAACATCGCGGCGACGAACACCCCGCCCTGCCAGCGCGGACCGCCCAGCTTCGAGCTGTTCAGCTTGCCGGTCAGGTGCTCGTCACGTGCCTTGACCGTCAGCTCGGCGGCGAGCATGCCGACCGCGAAGAGCCCGACGAACCACGGGTGCATCCACGAGTACCGGCTCTCCGAGCCCATCCACATGCCGATCAGGACGAGCGAGGACGCGGTGGCCCATCCGCCGAAGACCTTCCAGAGCGGCAGGATCAGCAGCGGCATGAGGAAGTAGATCTGCCACTCGACGGCGACGGTCCACATCGGGCCGTTGATCTTGCCGATGTACTGCGGGAAGAAGTCGTGCACCAGGAAGAAGTGCGTGAGGAACGTGCCCCAGCCCATCGGGAGCTTGGTGTCCCACTGGGTGCCGCCGGGCTGCCCCATCACCGGCACGAACAGGATGATGAGCGCGAACACGACGAGCGACGCCCAGTACGGCGGGATGATCCGTCGAGCGCGCCGCCAGATGAACTTCCAGAAGCCGCCGGGCAGGCGGTAGCGGTCGAACCGCGTCAGTACGGGCAGCATCAGCACGTAGCCCGACAGCACGATGAACAGCGGGACGCCGAGGTACCCCCACCCGATGAACGGGCGGAGCCACGGCAGCTCCGTCGGCCCGGTGCCGGTCGTCCCGGTGAAGAGGTACGCGTGGTAGAACACGACCGCCAGGGCAGCCAGACCGCGGAGCCCGTCGAGGTACGGGAACTCGAGCCGGCCCCCGGCGCGGGGAGCGGTCGCCGCGGGATCGGCTGCGGATTCGGCTGCGCGGGGTTCGGTGGCCAACGATCGTCCTCGTGGTGGTCGGAGCGGGGTCCCCGGCAGTCTCCCACACGCCGAGCCGGCCAGGTGATCGGCCTCGGTGCGGCCGCACGACGGATCGGATGTCATGATGAAGCACGTGACCCTGACGACGCCCGACGCACCGCAGAGCACCCACGAGCCCGTTCGACGGCCTTCGGGGGCGGGTTCGCGGCGGTACCGGCACATCGTCGCGCCCCTGATCCTGGCCGTCCTGGTGGTGATCGGAGTCGCCCTGAGCGCCGCCGTGGCGTACCACAACCGCCTCGGTGTGACGAACGTCGACGGCATCTCCTACATGGGCATCGCGCGGGAGTACGCGAACGGGTGGCTTCCCGATGCGATCAACGCGTACTGGTCGCCGATGGTGTCCTGGATGATGGCACCGTTCATCGCGGCAGGCCTCGGCCTGCAGACGGCCTTCGCGATCGTGAACTGTTTCGCCGTGGCCGTCGTGCTCGGGATCGGCGGCTGGCTCGTCTGGTCCCAGAACCACCGGATCGTCCCCGCCGTGCTCTTCATGGTCACCGCGATCCCCGCGCTGATGAGCGCCGTGTCGATCCAGACGCCCGACCTGCTCGTCGTCGCGTGGGTCGTCGGCTTCCTCTGGGCACTCAGGTGGGCTGACCAGGCGCTGCACGGTTCGACGCGCGCCCGTCTCGTCTCCGGCGGCGTGCTCGGCGCCGTCGCAGCCCTCGGCTACTTCACGAAGCTGTTCCTGCTGCCCGTCGCGGTGGGTGCCGTGATCCTGTGGCTGCTCCTCCGCGTCTGGTCTGCCCGCCGCCGTCGCGAGCCGGTGGTGCACTGGTGGACCGTCCCCGTCGCCACGATCGTGGTGTTCGCCGTCGTCATCGCGCCGTGGGTGGGCGCCCTGACCGCGAAGTACGGGTCGCTGACCCTCGGCTCGTCCCTGTCCGTCAACATCGGCTCGAAGTTCGACGACGGCGGCCGCGCCACCGACTGGCCGTTCCTGCCGGTCCCGCCGAACGACCACGCGTTCTCGCCGAACGAGGACTTCACCCCGTCGGTCTACAAGCAGGGCCCGATGGACAACCCGGACCCCGCCATCGTGCCGCCGACCGACGACGCCGCGACCACCGAGGGAACCGCGCCGACGGTCACGAAGGACTCCGGCATCGCCGCCCGCGCCGGCTACTACCTGCACGAGCGCATGCTCGCGCTGCCGTACTACCTGCAGAAGATCAGCACCTTCGCGCCCTTCGCCGCACCGATCGCACTGCTCTTCGCCGCCGCGCTCGTCATCGGCGTCGTGCGCTTCCGCCGCTACGCCTTCACCTGCATCGTGGCCGCGACGACGCTGGTGTACTTCGTCGGCTACGGCATGATCACGTCGTCGTCGAGCGGTGGGGGGAACGCCCGCTACTACTGGCCGCTGTTCTACCTGACCGCGATGATCGGTGCGCTCATGCTGCCGGCCGTCTGGCGGTTGGTCCGCCGTCGCGGGGTGGTCCGGACGATCGTCGCGTGTATCGCGATCGCCGTCGTGCCCATCGCGTCGTACACGCAGAACTGGCTGGGTTCGCCGGCGCCGTTCTACCCGTCGGTGAACCGCACCGAGGCACTGCGCGTCACCGGGCCGACGGATGTGCCCGAGATCGTCCGGCTCGCGGATCAGATCCGGGCGAGCGGCGCCCTGCCCGAGGACGCCACCGTCATCGGCTCGAACTACCGCTCGCTGTCGTCCCTGGCGTTCCTGACCGACACGCGTGTGTACGGTCGCTCAGGTCAGGGGTACACCTACCACTCCGACGCGATGCGGAACCTGTTCATCGACGAGGGTGTGCAGTACTTCGTGCAGTTCGACCCCGCGACCGCCCCTGCCCGCGACTACTCGGTCGCCGGTGAGCTCGTCGGGACGTACAACGCGACGATCGCCTGCAGTACCGACCAGTCCACCGATCCCGAGATCCCCTGCCGCATCCAGATCGTCAAGCTCGCTCGGTAGCAGCACCCCAGGGAGCGGTCCGCAGCACCGTCTACCATGACCTGAGCCCGTGACCTGAGCAGGAGACCCGTTTGCCCGCAAGCACCAGCGACACCCCCGTGCCCGAGGGGAAGCGCCCGTTCGCCTGGCGGCGGTTCCTGGTCAAGGCGATCCCCGTCGTCTTCTACGTCCTGCTCGCGGTCTTCTTGGTGCTGTACGTGCGGAGCGTCGACTGGGGGCAGCTCGCCGGGCTCGACTGGCAGTGGTCGTGGGTGGTCGTGGCGACCGTCATCAGCCTCGGCTTCCGCTACTGGGGCGTCGGCATCTGGTTCTACCTGCTCCGCCGGCTCGGGGCGACCGGGCTGAAGGGCAGCGGCGTCACCCTGACCTACGTGTACGCGAAGTCCTGGATGGGCCGCTACATCCCGGGGGCTGCCACCTGGATCATCGGCAAGGTCTACTTCGCCTCGAAGCACGGCGTCTCGAAGGCCCGACTCGGCGTGAGCGGGCTGCTCGAGGGCGCCCTGCAGATCGCAGCGACCCTGGCCCTGGCCCTCGTGCTGCTGCTCATCGACCCCCGCACGCACAGCCTCGACCCGTGGCTCATCGCTCTGATGATCGCGGCCTTCGTCGGGTGCGTCATCTGCCTGATCCCGCGCGTGTTCGTGTTCCTCATCGGCATCGCGCTGAAGATCCTGCGCCGCAAGCCACTCGAGGCGGACGTCCGTCCGAACCTCGGTACGGTGCTCGGCGGTGCGGGCCTGTACGTCGCCGGTGCGATGCTGTCCGGCACGGCCTACTACTTCATCACCCTGGCGGTGTACCCGTCGCTCGAGCTCAGCGACGCGGCGTTCGTCATCGGTGCCGCGAGCATGGCCTCGGCGATCAGCATGCTGGCCGTCTTCGCCCCCGGCGGGCTCGGCGTCCGCGAGGGCGTCCAGGCCCTCCTGCTCGCCCTTGTCATGCCCCCGGGGATCGCCCTGGTCGTGGTCGTCGTCACCCGCGTCTGGAGCCTGGCCGTCGACGGTCTGTTCCTGCTCTGCGCCGCGGCCCCGACGTGGTTCCGCCGCAAGCGTCCCACTGACGACCCCGCCGCGGTACCCGCCGTCGAGTGAGCAGAAGACGTCGAGTGCCGGGACCCGACGTCTTCTGCTCACTCGACGGGCGCACGCGACGCGCGTGACGACGGACGGGAGGCCCCGTGCCAGCTGGCGCGGCCCCTCCAGGCTCGGCCGTCACCCCGCTGGCGCGGTGCGCCGGTACCGGCTGGGGTACCACCTCCCGTCCGTCTGGTGGGGCGCCCATCGCGTCAGCCGCACGCCCGACGCGTGGTCACGACATGCGGCGCGCTCCTCGCCGAGGGGTCACGAACTGTCGCTGGCGAGCACACGGACCGACAGTTCGTGCCCGCTCCGCGAGACGTTGACGGCATGTCCTGCACCCTCGGCGGCGATCGCCCGCGCGTGTCAGGGGAGGGGAGCCGTCGCCGGGAGCGCCCGTCGGTCGGCGCGGGCGACCTGCACCACCGAGGCCACCAGGCCTGCGGCCACCAGCACGACCACGACCACCAGCACCGCCGGCGGCACCGGACCGATCTCCGAGTACCGGAGCAGCCCGCGTCCCGTGACCGGGAAGACCGCCGCGTTCCAGAACCAGGCCGAGGCCACCGCGAAGCCGTACACGCCGACGGCGGGCAGCACGACGGCCAGGGCGACCACGGCCCACGAGCGCGCACGGCCGGCCGGCACCAGTCGTCGCCAGGCCAGCGCGCTCAGCACGATGAGGCAGACGATGGCGGGGAAGTAGTAGCGGCCCTGGGTGGCGGCGACCTCGGTGGTGGTGAGGTACGAGTGCGCGCTGGTGCGGTTCTGGATGCCGATCAGGAGCGCTGGGAACACCGCGAGGCACAGGGCGACGCGCAGGTCCGGGCCGCGGCGGAATGCCCAGCCGACGAGCACCACGAGGGCGACGAGGGTCAGGACGGCGGTGAGCAGGTCGCCGATGCTGACCTGGGCCCGACCCCCGAAGCTGCCCCAGAACGTGCGCGACAAGGTGCCCCAGCTGACGTCGAGGAAGTGCGCGAGGGTCGGGCTCTCGCCCGGCGGGAAGTCCTTCGGCGGGCGCATCGCCGTGTACCCGTTCGGCTGGATGCGGCCGTACGCGACCACGTTGTGCAGCCACCACCACGCGCCGATGCCCCCGGACACGGCCATCACCACCACGGTGCGGACGATCCGGTGCCGCAGGGACAGCACGCCCGAGCCGGCGAACAGTACGACGACGGCCACGAACGGCACGGCCGGTAACCCGGTGCCCTTGATCCACACCAGGGCTCCGAGGACCACCGCCAGTGCGATCGTGGTGCGCCATCGGGTGTCGCCGGTGAGCAGGCGGGTGGCGAGCCACACGACGATGCCGGCGACGAGCAGCACCGGGGCGTCGTTCGAGAACGAGGACCCGATCGACGCGAGTTCCGGCGTCGCGAAGACGGCCAGGGCACCGACGAGGGCGGCACGCGGCGACCGGGTGACCCGGCGGACCGACGCCCAGGCGAGCAGCGGCAGCGCGGTGACGGCCAGGACGTCGGCCAGGCGCAGGGCGACGAAGGCGTGGTCCCACCGCAGCTCGCCGAAGTCGACGGCCCGGAGCACCACGGCGCCGGCGAGGTACGCGGTCGGCGGGTGCTGGGTCATCTGGTTGACGGTCGACGAAGGGCCAGGGGCGTTCTGCAACAGCTCGCCGACGGTCGACCACTCGTCCGACGGCTTCGTCGCCTGCTCGACCTTGGCGGCCTGCACGGCGTTCGTCACGTGCAGTTCCCCGGGGGCCGCCCAGGGGTCTCCGAGCGCGACGTGGACCGCGGCATCGATGTGTGCGGTCTCGTCGGGGGCCTCGAACACCGGCACGATCAGCGCCCACGCCACCAGCCAGAGCCCGAAGGTCGCCGTGACCACCGCGATCGCCACGTGCTCCCAGCGCGCGGTGTGGCGCAGAGCGGGGACGATGGTGGTGGTCTCGTGGGCCGTCACCCGACTGATCCTAGGTCAGGCGTCGTGGGTGATCCGCGGACCACCGGCCGCTGGCGCGTCCGCGGGGAGCAGCTGCGCGGCGGTGCGCTCGGGGTGGTACACCCACACCTTGTAGAGCCAGAACCGGAAGGCCGTTCCGAGCACGAGGCCGATGATGTTCGACACGTTGTCGGCGATGACCGAGGTGAGCCCCATCGCGTAGTGGGAGACTCCGAGGCACGCGAGCGAGATCACCATGCCGCCGAGGGACACGATGACGAACTCGATGCCCTCGCGGGTGGCCACCGCCCGGCGCTGCTCTCGGAACGTCCAGTACCGGTTGCCCATCCAGTTCACGAAGATCGCGACCATCGTCGAGATGACCTTCGCCCAGAACGGGCCGGAGTGGACGTCCTCCGGGTTCAGGACGGTGATGCGCAGCACGTTGAACACCGTGGTGTCCACGACGAAGCCGACGGCACCGACGACGCCGAAGCGTGCCAGCTGGGCGATGAGGCGCCGCACGAGCCCTCCAGGATCCGTAGAGTTGAGACCGGTCGTGCACTGCGCGACCCGAACAGCGATTGTAGACAACGTGTTCCCACGGCTCGGTGGGAACACCGGAAGGATCACACAGCATGGCGTTGCGCGTCGGGGTCATCGGTGGGGGACAGCTGGCACGGATGATGGTGCCGGCCGCCGTCGAACTGGGGATCGACATCCGGGTGCTGGCCGAGGGGCCCGGCATGTCCGCCGCGATCGCGGCCACCGCCGAGGGCGACTACCACGACGCTGCCACCGTGCTCGAGTTCGCCCGGCAGGTCGATGTCGTGACCTTCGACCACGAGCACGTGCCGCAGGACGTCCTACGCACCCTGGTCGACGCGGGCGTGGCGGTCCGCCCCGGGCCGGAGCCGCTCGCCGTCGCGCAGGACAAGATCACGATGCGTGCGCGGCTGAGCGAGCTCGGCCTGCCCGTGCCGGACTGGGCCGCGGTGCACGACCCGGACCAGCTCCGGGCGTTCCTCGCCGAGCACGGCGGACGCGCCGTCGTGAAGACCCCGCGCGGGGGGTACGACGGCAAGGGCGTTCGCGTCGTCTCGGACGCTTCCGACGTCGACGACTGGTTCATCGCCGTCGCCGAGACCGGTGGTGACCAGGCCCTCCTCGTCGAGGAGCTCGTGCCGTTCACCCGGGAACTCGCACAGTCCGTGGCACGCCGACCCTCCGGGCAGGTCGTCGCCTGGCCGCTCGTCGAGACCGTGCAGCGCGACGGGGTCTGCGCCGAGGTGATCGCACCGGCACCGGACAGTGCTGGCCGCATCGCCGACCTGACCGAGTCGATCGCGGTCCGCATCGCCGAGGAGCTCGGGGTCACCGGGGTGCTCGCGGTCGAGCTGTTCCAGACCGACGACGAGCGCATCCTGATCAACGAGCTCGCGATGCGTCCGCACAACACCGGGCACTGGACCATCGACGGCGCGACCACGAGCCAGTTCGAGCAGCACCTGCGGGCCGTGCTCGACCTGCCGCTCGGTGCGACCGGGTCGTTCGCCCCGGCAGCCGTGATGGTCAACGTGCTCGGCGGCCCCGCGGACGGCGACCTCGCGGCGCGCTACCCCGCAGCGCTCGAGGCCTTCCCCGAGGCGAAGTACCACTTCTACGGCAAGGCACCGCGGCCGGGCCGGAAGATCGGGCACGTGACCGTGCTCGGCGACGACGTCGACGACGTCGTCTACCGGGCGCGCGCCGCCGCGGCGCACTTCGACGACTGAGGCGGTGTCCGTGACGCCGGGTCGCGTCCTCGACGTGACCCGATGACGGACGGGAGGCCCGTGGCGATGCCGCCACGGGCCTCCCGTCCGTCGTCGGCGCGGGACACACCTGTCGGTCGCTCTGCGGACACCCCCTCGGGTGGCACCCGCTCGGGAGGCTGGTGGCGGCGTCGAGCGCGTGTTCCCCTGGAACGGTCCGTGCCCGTCGTCCAGGGGAGTCTCCATGCGCCGCCGTCCGCGCCGTGCCGCCGTCTGCGGTGCCGCCGTCGCCCTCGTCGCAGCCGTCGCCGGCCTGCTGCCGACCGCGAGTGCCTCGGCTGCGACCTCGGCGTCCACCATCCGGTCGGTCACCTCCGCCTCGCTGTACGGAGCCGGGCCGTACCGGTCGCCCACGAGCGAGGCCGCGAAGGCACAGGCCGCCCTCGCCGCCACCGACCCCGCCGGCGCAGCGGCCGCGAAGACCATCGCCGGGTACCCCGTCGCGACGTGGCTCGGCGACTGGACGCAGGGCACCCAGCTGACCAAGACCATCGGCACCGCCGTCACCGGCGCCGAACAGTCCGGCACCACCCCGGTGTTCGTGCTGTACGCGATCCCGGACCGTGACTGCGGCGGGTACTCCGCCGGCGGGTTCGACGAGCGGTCCTACGACGCCTGGGTCGACCAGGTCACCGCCGCACTCGCCGGACACCGGGCCGCGGTCATCGTCGAGCCGGACTCGCTCGCGATGCTCAGCAACGCCAAGTGCAGCACGGCCCTCGACGAGCAGCGCTACCGGATCCTCTCCCGCACCGTCGCCGGTCTCACGGCCGCCGGGGTCGCCGCGTACCTGGACGCCGGCAACTCGAACTGGGTGCAGCCCGCGCTGATGGCCTCGCGGCTGAACGCGGCCGGCGTGCAGCAGGCCCGCGGGTTCTTCACGAACGTCGCGAACTACTACCCGACCACGCAGGAGCAGGCCTACGCGCAGAAGGTGTCCGCGGCCACCGGGGGCTCGCACTACGTGATCGACACCTCGCGCAACGGGCAGGGCTGGCGAGGCACCTGGTGCAACGGACCCGGCGCCGGACTCGGCACCTCGCCCCGGGTCGTGTCCGACGGCACCGCGCTCGACGCCCTGCTGTGGGTGAAGACCCCCGGCGCGAGCGACGGCACCTGCGACGGCGCCCCCGCCGCGGGCAAGTGGTGGTCCGCCTACGCCCAGGCCCTGGTCGCGAACGCCCGCCTCGGCGCGCCCGCCGCCGACCTGGCCCCGCGCGGTTCGCTCGAGGTCGTCGCCGGCACCGGTGGCGGCGTCCGCGTCACCGGGTGGGCGTTCGACGAGGACGACCCCACGCAGCCCGTCCGGGTCCGCGCAACCATCGACGGTCGCGCGTCGGGGGTCACCACGGCCGGACTCGACCGGCCCGACGTCGATGCCCGCTCGGGCGTCGGCGCGACCCACGGGTTCGACGCCGTGGTGCCCGCGGCCGCCGGCGCTCGCCGGGTGTGCGTCACCGCGGTGAACCTCGGCGCGGGGTCGGACGCGTCGCTCGGGTGCGCGACCGTCCGCGCCTACCGGCACGATCCCTACGTCGGGCTCGACTCGGCGAAGGCCACGACCCGCGGCGTCAGCGTGCGCGGCTGGGCGTTCGACGGCGACGCGGTGTCGTCGGCGAGCCGGGTGGCGATCACGGTCGACGGCAAGCGGGTGACGTCGCTGGACGCCGGTCGCGCTCGCGCCGACGTGGACCGGACCTGGGGGTCCGGCGCCGCACACGGCTTCGCGGGCACCGTCCGGGTCGCAGTCGGCAAGCACACCGTCTGCGCGATCGCCCACAACGCCGGGAGTGGAGCGGACCGGAAGTCGTCGCCGTGCCGCACGGTGACGGTGCGCTGAGGCGCGGCGTCCTTGGTCCGGAGTTCGTCGTCCGGTGCGAGGTTCCGTGTTCGGTGCGAGGTCGTTCTGCTCGCACCACGCACGGAACCCCGCACCGTTCGTGAGTGACCTCGCACGGTGCGAGGCACGAGGTGCGAGAGGATGGGCGCATGCCGCGTGATCTCGTCCGCCGGGCCGCCCGCCGCCTGCGCCGTGCCGTCGTCGGGGCTCCTCAGCAGCCGGCACCGCTCCCGGTCCTCGGCTACGTCGTCGCCGGTGCCGGGGGAGCGCACCCGGCCTCGGCGCACGTGCGGGTCGTCCGGCGCACCGAGCACCTGGCGGCGAGCGGCACGGCCGAGGTGCGCCAGGTCGACCCGGCCGCGTTCGTCGACGGCTCCGACACCACCCCGTACGCCGCGGTCCTGGTGCAGCGCGACATCCTTCCCCGTGCCACCGTGCCGCGCTTCCTCGACACGGCGGCAGCCCGCGGCATCCGCATCGTGGCCGAGGTCGACGACGACTTCTTCACCGCGTCCGGACGGGCGCGCCTGGCCCGTGCCGAGTACGACCCGGACCGACTCGCCTCGATCGACGCCCTGGTTCGCGGTGCCGACACCGTGGTGGTGAGCACGCCGGAACTCGCCGAGGTCGTCCGGCCCGTCGCCCGCCACGTGACGATCGTGCCGAACGCCCTCGACGCGGAGCTCTGGACCACCGCGGCGACCGAGGACGACGACGACCGCCCCGACGGCGAACACCGCGTGCTCTACATGGGCACGCTCACCCACGCCGCCGACCTCGAACTGCTCCGCGACGTCTTCGACGACCTCGCCACCGTCGACGGCACGCCGATCCGGCTCGAGGTCATCGGCGTGACCGAGGAGGGCGGGGCGGACTGGTTCCGCCGTGTCGAGGTCCCCGACGGGCACTACCCGGCGTTCTCCCGTTGGCTCGTCGCACATCGCGAGCGCTGGCGGGCCGGGGTCGCCCCCCTGCGCGACGAGGAGTTCAACCGCGCGAAGAGCGACCTGAAGTTCCTGGAGTACACCGCGCTCGGGCTGCCGGCCGTGGTCTCGGACCGCCCCTCGTACGCGGTCGCTCGCGAGCACGGAGCGGTCGCGGTCCCGGACGACGTCGGTGCCTGGCGCGACGCCGTCCGCGCCGCCGTCGAGCGCGGTGCGCCGGACGCACGGGCCGCCCGGTGGGTGGCGGAGGAACGGACGATCGGCCGCGACGGCGACACCTGGCGCCGCGTGCTGCTCGGCTAGGCTCGTCGCGTGACCGACACCGCCGCACCCGCACAGCCGCTCGTCTCGATCATCATGGGGTCGGACTCCGACTGGCCGACCATGCGGGCAGCGGCGGACATCCTCGCCGAACTCGGCATCCCGTTCGAGGCGGACGTCGTGTCGGCGCACCGCACGCCGGACAAGATGACCCGCTTCGCCCGCGGCGCTGCCGACCGTGGCATCCGCGTGGTCATCGCCGGCGCCGGGGGCGCAGCGCACCTGCCGGGCATGGTGGCCTCGATGACGACGCTGCCCGTGATCGGCGTGCCCGTGCAGCTCGCGCGCCTGGACGGCCTCGACTCGCTGCTGTCGATCGTGCAGATGCCCGCCGGCATCCCGGTGGCGACGATGGCGATCAACGGTGCGGCGAACGCCGGACTGCTCGCCGCCCGGATCATCGGTTCCTCGGAGCCGGCCGTCGCCGCTCGGCTGACCGACTACGCCGAGGGCCTCGAGCGCCTGGTCGAGGAGAAGGCGGCCCGACTGCGCGACTCCCTGTAGCGAGCGGGCACCCCGGGCGCTCCGGGCCGCGGTACGGTGGCCGGATGCCCGATCGTCTGCGCCGCTCCGCCCCCGTCCTGGTCCTCGCCGCGATCGCGGTCGTCGCAGCGGTGGTCTGCGGGGTCGCTGCGCGGGCGGCCGGTCCGCTGAACCCGGTCGCGTCGTGGGCCCGCCCCGCCGGCCGAGACTTCGTGGCGACGAAGTCGCAGTACGAGTCCATGCTCACGGCCGCACACGTCGCCGGGTCCGCGGCTGTGGTCGTCATCGTCGCCGTGCTGGCCGCGGTCGTGGTCGCGATGGTCGCGCACCGTCGTCGCACCCGGGCCTGACCCCGCGCCACGACGGCGTCCTGCCGGGTTCGAGGCGGTCACACAAGCCCCGTGTAATGGGGGTGCGCCGCTTCTGTCAACCCCCGAGCGCAGATTCTGGATAGCAACTACCGTGAACGCCGGGTCGCCGAGATACGGTCGCCCGGCGCCCAGGGGACCAGGCGCGAACAGTCACGTCAGGGAGTGACACCTCATGCAGAAACGCACCACCAGGAGGGCCGCACTCGCCGTCGTGCTCCTCGGAGCGGCACTCGTCGCCGGACCGCTCGGTCCAGGGACCGCAGCGTCCGCCACGTCGGCCCCCACTGCCGACTCGGGCGCCTTCAAGATGACGTACCGCGAACAGTTCAGCACACCAGCGGCCGCTGGCGGTGCCTTCGCCAAGACCTACGCGAAATCGTGGCAGCCGTACCCGGACGGCACCGGGGGCATGTACTACTCGGGGTCCCAGATCAGCTCGCACAACGGGTACCTGGACGTGAAGCTCGACGGCAAGCACGGTGCTGCCGGCACCTTCGGCACGCCGACCGGAGCCTGGGGGCACAAGGGCGGGAAGTTCATCATGCGGGCCAAGGCCACGGGCGGTGCCGGCAACGGAGCGGCCGTCATGCTCTGGCCGTCGTCGGACAAGTGGTCCGACGGGGAGATCGACTACCCCGAGGCGAACTTCGACCAGCAGCCGATGCTCCACCACCACTCGATGACGCCGGGCAAGGAAGCCACAGCGACGAGCATGAGCACCGGCGTCTCGTGGCGCTCGTGGCACACCTACTCGATCGACTGGGTGCCGGGGAAGTCCGTCAGCTACCGCCTCGACGGCAAGGTGATCAAGAAGATCACCTCGAACGTGCCGAAGACCCCGCATCGCTACATGTTCCAGGTGGGGAACTGGGGCGCCGCTGGCCACCTGTACATCGACTGGGTCTGCACCTACACGTACAAGCCCTGAGGCCGTCCGACCGTCAGAGGTCGGCGTGCAGTTGCCAGGTCTCCGCGGCGGAGTCGGACCAGTCGTACATGCGTGCGCGGTCCGGCCCCGCCACGGCCAGTTGTGCCGCCAGCAGGGGGTCGTTCACGACCTGGTAGACAGCCTGCGCGATCCGCTCGGGGTACGACTCCCGTGGATCACGGGCCACGGTGACGCCGGCGTCGGAGGCGACCTCGGCCACCGCCGGGTCGTCCGAGTGGATGACCGGGGTGCCGAAGCTCATCGCTTCGATCACGGGCAGACCGAACCCCTCGGCCAGGCTCGGGAACACGAACACCGTCGCACGGTCGTAGGCGACCGCGAGGTCGGCGTCGTCGATCCGACCGAGCACCTTCACGCGGTCGCGGGACAGCCCGGCGCGCTCGGCGATGTCGTACACGTCGACGTCGCCCCAGCCGTCCGGCCCGGAGATGACGAGCGGGATGTCCGCCGGGGCGTCGGGGTGTGCCATCGCCTGGATCAGCGACGCCAGGGCCTTGCGGGGCTCGAGGGTGCCGACGGCGAGCACGTAGCGGTCAGGCAGACCGAGCCGCTCGGCGCGCAGGTCGGCATCGACCGGCAGGCGGAGTCGACCGCTCGGCGCTCCACCGATCACACGGAGCCGATCGTCGAAGCGGTGGATCTCGTTGAGCGCGCTCGCGACCGCGTGGGTGGGCACGACGACGGCGTCGGCGTGCTTCCACGCACGCTTCACCATGGCCTTGTGGAAGTTGACACCGCGGGGCGTCAGGGTCTCCGGGTTGGTCCACGGCACGATGTCGTGGACGGTCACCACGGTCTGTCGGCCAGGGTCCTGGAATCGGTCGTGCTTGACCAGCGGCGCGAGCACGCTCGGCGCGTGCACCATGCCCTTCGCGATGCCACCGACGAAACCGCCCTGCCACGCGAGCGAGAGCTCACGGCGGGGGAGCGGGAGCCGCTGCAGGTCGACCAGACCGGGCAGCAGCGTGCGCAGGTGCGCCATCTCGTCGGCACCCACGGCCGAGACGACGCCGGCGACGTCGCAGCCGCTCGGTGCGTTCTCCACCAGGTGCCGTGCCAGTTCCTCGGCGTAGCGCCCGATGCCGCCCGGCACGGGGGCGACGATCTGGTCGACGATGACGTGGAGGGTGGTCATGGTGCTGTGCTCCTCGTCGTGGCTCATCGGCACGTGGTCCTGGGGTCGACAGCCGGCCCCGCGCTCGGCTGCCCGACACTACCAGGGTGATCCCGGCGCCCCCTGGGCGCGGTCGGAGGTCGGACAGGAGGCGCGGATCGGGTTCTCCGACGCAGGGAACCGACCCGCGCCTCCGGTCCGACGACCGTGCCTACGCGGTCAGCGCACCCGCGGCGACGGCGGCGTGCAGCGCCTCGCGCCAGTCGCGCATGGGCGCGAGCCCGGCGCGCGACCAGCCCTCGTGGCCGAGCACGCTGTACGCGGGACGGGGCGCGGGGCGGACGAACGCGGCGCTGTCCGTCGGGAGAACGCGCTCGGGGTCGAGCCCGAGCTCCCGGTAGATCGCCCGCGTGAAGTCGAACCAGGAGCCCTGGCCGGCGTTCGTGCCGTGGTAGACGCCGGCTGGGGCCTCCCCGTCGACGAGCTCGACGATCCGGGCGGCGAGGTCCCCGGTCCAGGTCGGCTGGCCCACCTGGTCGGTGACCACGCTGACGGTGTCGTGGGACCCGGCGAGGCGGAGCATCGTCGCGGCGAAGTTCGGGCCGTGCGCGCCGTAGATCCAGGCCGTGCGGACGACGTACGACGTGTCGGGCGCGATCGCGCGGACGAACGCCTCACCGGCCGCCTTCGTGCGACCGTAGGCGTTGATCGGGTCGGTCGGGGCGTCCTCGGCGTAGGGCGCGGTGCCGTTGCCGTCGAAGACGTAGTCGGTCGAGACGGTGACGAGCCTCGCGCCGTGGCGGACTGCGGCCTCGGCCAGGAGCTTCGGCCCCGTCGCGTTCACGGCGTACGCGTCGTCCTCGTGGTCTTCGGCGTCGTCGACCCTCGTGTAGGCGGCCGAGTTGATGACGACGTCGTGCCCGGCGACCGCGGCGTCGACCGCTGCCGGGTCGGTGATGTCGAGGGCAGCGCGCGACATGGCGGTGACGTCCCGTCCGGCGAGGGCGGCCCGGAGGTCCTGGCCGAGCATCCCGGCCGCGCCGGCGATGAGGTAGCTGGTCACGGTGGCCCGGCTCAGCTCAGGGCCGCACGCTGCTTGAGCGGCTCCCACCAGGCGCGGTTGTCGCGGTACCACTGCACGACGTCGGCCAGCCCCTGCTCGAACGGCACGAGCGGCTCGTACCCGAGCTCGGCCTGGATCTTCGAGATGTCGACCGAGTAGCGGAGGTCGTGGCCGAGGCGGTCGGCGACGCGGTCGACGTACGACCAGTCCTTGCCCGTGGCGTCGAGGAGCAGCTGCGTGAGCTCCTTGTTGGTCAACTCGGTGCCGCCGCCGATGTTGTAGATCTCGCCGGCGCGGCCGCGGGTCAGCACCATCGCGATGCCGCGGGTGTGGTCGTCGACGTGCAGCCAGTCGCGGATGTTGTTGCCCTCGCCGTACAGCGGCACGTGCTGGTCGTCGATCAGGTTGGTGACGAACAGCGGGATGACCTTCTCGGGGAAGTGGTACGGCCCGTAGTTGTTCGAGCAGCGCGTGATCGAGAGGTTCAGTCCGTGCGTGCGGTGGTAGCTGCGCGCGAGCAGGTCGCTGCCGGCCTTCGACGCCGAGTACGGCGAGTTCGGCTCGAGCGGGCGCTCCTCGTCCCACGAGCCCTCGCTGATGGAGCCGTAGACCTCGTCGGTGGAGACGTGGACGAAGCGTTCGGTGCCGTGACGGAGCGCGGCGTCGAGCAGACGCTGGGTGCCGACGACGTTCGTCTCGACGAAGATGCCGGAGTCGCGGACCGAACGGTCGACGTGGGACTCGGCGGCGAAGTGCACGATCGCGTCGACGGTCGGGACGACCTCGTCGAGCTTCGCGGCGTCGCGGATGTCGCCGTGCACGAAGGTGTAGCGGGGCGAGTCGGCGACCGGTGCGAGGTTCGCTTCGTTGCCGGAGTAGGTCAGTGCGTCGTAGACGACGACCTCGGCGCCCTCGAGGCCGGGGTACGCGTCCTCCAGCGTGCGGCGGACGAAGTTCGAGCCGATGAAGCCGGCCCCTCCGGTGACGAGGATCTTCACGAGGTCTCTTTCCTGACGGTCGGTTCGTGGGTCGGCGGCGATTCTAGCGGGCCGCCGACGGGGTCGGTGGTGGTGCCCCCGGTGGCGTCGAGGACGATGCCTTCGGTGGGGGATCCGGTGGCGGACTCGGCGGTGTCGTCGTGCACGAGGGCCGTCCCGCGCCACAGCTGCACGACGGCCGTGACGGCCGCGACGGCGAACAGGCCGAGCACCAGCGCGATCGGGGACGGACCGGCGAGCGATCCACCGGCCATCGCGCTGAGCCCGCCCGGCGTGACGCGGAACTGGGTGTTCTCCCACGCGCCGCGGTAGGTCAGGCCGATGCCGTACGCACCGATCGTGAGCGCGCTGACGGCGGCGAACCGGGCCAGCCGGCGGCGGAGCTCCGGACGGACGACGAGCGCGTGCCAGGCGACGGCCTGCGCGAGCACGAGCGCGACGACCGCCACGAACAGGAACCGTCCCTGCAGCCCGTTGCCCTGGTGGGTGCCGAGGTAGTTGCGCCAGTTGTAGGCGAGCGTGGCGACGAGGACGACCGCCGGCCAGACGAGCACGACCGTCGCGACACGGTGGCCCGGGGAGCGACGGGCGTACGACCAGCCGATGACGGCGAGCCCGACGACCGCGAGGGTGTCGACGACCATCGGCGGGAGGGGCCACTGGTTCGCGCCGAGCGCGCCGAAGAACGAGGCGGTCATGCCGTCCCACTGGCGGCCCGCGAAGGCACCCGGGTTCGCCCCGCCGGAGGGGTACGGCTGCACCGCGGTGACGCCACGCAGGGCATCCGGCACGAGGGTCCCGCTGAGCAGGAGCGTGCGGACCCACCACCACCCGGACACCGCGGCTGCTGCGACGACCACCACGCCGGCGTGCAGGGCGCGCTGCCCCCACGGCCGGTCCCGGGCCAGGAGCAGCACCAGGACGGCGAACGGCACGGCCAGCAGCCCCAGTGCGTTCAGGGCGGCCAGGCCGGTCACGGCGACGGCGAGCCCGGCGGTGGTCGACCACGACCGGTCCCCGGTGAGCACCCGCGCGCTCAGCCAGACCAGGACGGCGCCCAGCAGGATCACCGGCGCCCACACCGTGACACCCGACGCGACCTGGGCGAGCTGCGGCACGGCGAAGAGCAGGAGCGGGGCGACGAGCGCGGTCCGTGGGGACCGGGTCACGCGGCGGACGGTCGCCCAGACCAGCACCGGCAGGGCGGTGACGAGCAGGACGTCGAACAGGCGGAGCGTCAGCACCGACGTCGCCCAGTCGTGCGCGCCGAAGCGGATGACGCGCAGGATGCCGGCCGCCACGAGCCAGTAGGTCGGCGGGTTCTGTGACATCGGGTCGATCGCGGGGGAGTCGCCCGGCACGGCGGCGACGAGCGCGTCGACCGTGGGGCGGTCGACGGCCGGCACGGGGTGCTCGACGACCTGTCGGATCGCGGCGAGGTAGTGCATCTCGCCTCCGTGCGGCCAGCCGAGCCCGAGCGCCAGACGGAACGCGGCGTCGACGTGTGCCGGCTCGTCCGGAGCGCCGAAGGCCGGGGTGACCAGGGCGAACGTGAGCAGGAAGGCGAGCCAGGCGAGGGAGACCGAGCCGAGCAGGGCCCACTCGTGGCGGCGCACCAGCGGCCGGGTCACGAGGTGACCCCCGGGTCGCGCGCGTCGAGTGACTCGGGGCGGCGCATGAACCGGACGAGCAGCACCGCCGTACCGACCAGCGCGACGGCGGCGATCGTGGTGAGGGTGAAGTTCGGCCCGGCCGGCACCATCCCGTACCGGTCGAACCGGCTGATCGAGAACTCGTCGATCCAGAACGCGGCGTCGCGGCCGAAGGCCCGCAGTGCGTAGACGACGCCGTAGAGCCCGATGGCCATCGCCGCGATCGACATGCCGACCGCCAGCCGAGTCGCGCCCGCCGCGGTCACCGTGACGCGGCGCCAGGCCAGGGCGCTCAGCGCAATGAGGGCGATGAGGGTGGGGTAGTAGTAGCGCCCCTGGGTGCCGGCGACGATGGTGCTCCGCACGTAGCCGCCCCACCCGCTCTGCAGGTGCAGGGCGATGAGGATGACGGGGAACGACGCGAGTACGACCGCGGGGCGGAGTGACGGGCCCCGACGGAACCCCCACACCACGATGCCCACGAGTGAGGCGATCGTCAGGCCGTCGATCAGGACCTGGGCGAGCTGGAACTGGGTGAGCCCGCCGACGCTGCCCCAGAACGTTCGGGTGACGCCGTTCCAGTAGTCGCGGAGGAACACCTCGGCGCTGGCGGCGGTGCCGTCGGGGAACGGCATCGGCGGCCGCGCTCCGGCCATGCCGTCCGGCTGGATGTCGTGGTACACGAGGAGGTTGCGGAGCCACCACCACCCGCCGACGACGGCGGCGATGCCGAGGGTCCACAGCGTCCGGACCGCGTTGCGCCAGACGGTCGCCCGGCTCCAGCCCGCCGCCATCACCGCGATGCCCACGAAGGGGACCGCGGGCAGGGCGGTGCCCTTGACGAGGAGCATCACCCCGAGGAGCAGGCCGATCCAGATCGTGGTGCGCACGCGCAGGTCGCCCGTCAGCATCCGGACGACGACGTACACGAGCGCCCCGGCCAACGGCAGCATGAGCGCGTCGTTCGTGACCGAGGCACCGATGGAAGCGACCTCGGGGAGCGCGAAGACGGCGGCGCCACCGACCAGGGCGGCCCGCGGTGATCCGGTCAGCCGTCGCACCGTGGCCCACGCCAGGAACGGCAGCGGCAGGACCAGCAGGGCGTCGAACAGCCGGAGCACCATGACCGCGAGGTCCCAGCGGAGGTCCTCGAAGTGCACCAGCTGCAGCACGCCGGCGGCCAGCGCGTAGTACGTCGCGGGGTGCTGCGACATCTGGTCGATGCTGGTCGCGTGCACCCCGGGGAACTCCTGCAGCAGCTCGCCCCAGGTCTTGTTGACGTCGGTGGACTGCCGCATGTTGCTGATCTGGGTGTCGTGCACCGCGTTCAGGTAGTGCATCGCACCCGGTGCGGGCCATCCGTCGCCGATGGCCAGGTGCAGGACCGCGTCGACGTGGGTCGGTTCGTCGGGCGCCTTGTACGTGGTCGTGACGACGGCCCAGACCGTCAGCACGGCGGCGAAGGCCACCGTCAACGCGATGACGATGAGGCGCTCCGCGCGGCCGACACGGGGCCGAGCCACGGAGCGCGACACGGCCGGAGCCGTGTCAGTCGCCATACCGCTGCAGTTTCTGCAGGTCGAGCTGCTCCTCGGCCAGCGTGCGGTTGAGGCGGGTGAGGTCGGCCACGACACCGATGACGATCGAGAGCAGCGCCGTGATGAGCAGGACCACGCCGAGGATGATCGACTGCAGGTGGTTGCCGGGGGTGTGCATCGCGAGCAGCACGAGGTACCGGACGAGCGGCCAGAGTCCGAGTGCCCCGAGGATCACGCTCACCCAGGCGAACAGCGCCATCGGGCGGTACATCAGGTAGACGCGCGCGATCGCCGAACCGGACTCGAACATGTGCTGGAAGATGTTGCTGAACAGGCGGGACTCGCGGGTCTTCGGGTTCGTCGTGATCGGCACCGACGCGATCGCCAGGCGCTTGTAGCCGGCCTGCACGATGGTCTCCATGCAGTAGCTGAATCGGGTCACGATGTTCAGGCGGATGAGCGAGTACTTCGAGTACGCGCGGAACCCGCTCGCGGCGTCCGGCAGGTCGAGGCCGGCCGCGCGGCTCGCGACCCAGGAGCCGAAGCGCTGCATGAGCTTCTTGAAGCCGGAGAAGTGCTCGATGGTGCGGGTCTGCCGGTCGCCGATGACGATCTCGGCCTCCTTGCGGAGGATCGGCTGCACGAGTTCGGCGATCTGGGCCTGCGGGTACTGGTTGTCACCGTCGGTGTTCACGACGATGTCGGCACCGTGCAGCAGGGCGTAGTCGACGCCGTCGCGGAACGAGCGGGCGAGGCCCATGTTCGTGGTGTGGTGCACGAAGTGCTTGACGCCGTGCTCCTTCGCGACCTCGACGGTGCGGTCGGTGCTGCCGTCGTTGATCACCAGGATCTCGATCTCGTCGATGCCGTCGATCGCACGCGGGATGGAGTCGATGACGCTGGCGAGGGTGTTCTCCTCGTTGAGGCAGGGGATCTGGACGAATAGCTTCACGGGCTCGCTTGGTCTCGTTTCGGGAGTCGCAGCGCGCGGGGCGCGGGGCACAGAACCAGGACAGCCTACGTGATGCGCATCTTGCTAGGCTTCCCCGGTGCAGATCCGCGAACTGAAGATCCCTGGCGCGTGGGAGTTCACGCCCGTCCAGCACGGCGACGCACGAGGAGCATTCCTCGAGGCGTACCGTGCCGACGTGCTCGAGGAGACCGTCGGACACCCGCTCGACCTCCGTCAGGTGAACATGTCGATCTCCGCGGCCGGTGTCGCCCGCGGCATCCACTACGCCCTCGTCGCGCCGAGCCAGGCGAAGTACGTCACCGCGGTGCGCGGAGCCTTCATTGACTACATCGTCGACATCCGCGTTGGATCACCGACGTTCGGGCAGTGGGACTCGGTCCGCATCGACGATGTCGACCGCAAGGCCGTCTACCTGTCCGAGGGCCTCGGGCACGCGATCGTCGCGCTCGAGGACCAGTCGACGGTGAACTACCTGGTCAGCGCCCACTACAACCCGGAGCGTGAGAAGGGGATCACCATCCTCGACCCCACCGTCGGCCTCGAACTGCCCGAGGGCATCGGCGAGCCGGTGCTCTCGGAGAAGGACACGAGCGCACCGACGCTGGAAGAGGCCGCGGCCGCCGGTCTGCTGCCGACGTACGAGGAGTGCGTCGCGTACACCGAGTCGCTCCGCACGAAGAAGTAAGGGGAGAACGATGAAGGGCATCATCCTCGCCGAAGTAGCCGACCCGCGACCCATGGGAGCAGTCCGATCATGAAGGGCATCATCCTCGCCGAAGTAGCCGACCCGCGACCCATGGGAGCAGTCCGATCATGAAGGGCATCATCCTC
>NZ_JADKRV010000002.1:367035-395404 GCF_015351025.1 Curtobacterium sp. VKM Ac-1376
GCCGGCGGTTCCGGCACGCGCCTCTGGCCCATCACCAAGGGCATCAGCAAGCAGCTCATGCCGATCTACGACAAGCCGATGGTCTACTACCCGCTGTCGACGCTCATGATGGCCGGCGTCCGCGAGGTCCTCGTCATCACGACGCCGGAGTACAACGACCAGTTCCGGGCCCTGCTCGGCGACGGGTCGACCCTCGGGATGGAGATCCAGTACGCCGTGCAGCCGTCCCCGGACGGCCTCGCGCAGGCCTTCGTCATCGGCGAGGACTTCATCGGCGACGACAGCGTCGCGCTCGTCCTCGGCGACAACATCTTCCACGGCACGGGCCTCGGCACGAACCTGCGGAAGAACACCGAGGTGCAGGGCGCGACGATCTTCGCGTACCACGTCGCCGACCCGAAGGCGTACGGCGTCGTCGAGTTCGACGAGGACTTCACCGCCGTCTCCATCGAGGAGAAGCCGGCCGAGCCGAAGTCGAACTACGCCGTCCCCGGCCTGTACTTCTACGACAACAAGGTCATCGAGATCGCGAAGACGATCGAGCCGAGTGCCCGCGGGGAACTCGAGATCTCGACCGTCAACGAGCGCTACCTCGAGGCCGGCGAGCTCGGTGTCCAGGTCCTCGACCGCGGCACGGCCTGGCTCGACACCGGCACGTTCGAGTCGATGATGCAGGCGTCCGAGTACGTCAAGGTCATCGAGGACCGTCAGGGCTTCAAGATCGGCTGCATCGAGGAGATCGCCTGGCGCAACGGCTGGATCGACGACACCCAGCTCGCCGAACTCGCCGCACCGCTGGTCAAGGGCGGCTACGGCGTGTACCTGCAGCGACTCCTCGGCGTCTAGTCACGCGCGTGGCAGCCGGTTCGGGTTGGTTCGGCCGACGCCGCCGTCCGGACGCGACGGCCTCCGGCCACCCCGGCCTGGAGGCCCGTCCAGTGTCCGCGACGGCGGCGTCCGTCGTTCCCGTAGCCGGGTTCCCGGACCCGCTGCCGCAGCTGGACCACGACGTCACGGTCCTCGTCACGACCCGGTCCGACCGGCACGCCGAGGTCCCGCGACTCGTTTCGGTCGCCCGTGATGCCTTCGGCCGTGGGGTCGACGTCCGGGCCGTGAGCTACGTCGCGGACGCCTCGCCGATCGACCCCTTCGGCCGTCGGCTGCCCTGGGCCCGACCGGAACCGGTCGACGGGCTCGGCTCGGCGATCAATGCCGGGGTCGCAGCCGGCGTGGGCCGGACGCTCGTCCTGCTCGACACCTCGGTGTCGGTCGAGGTGCCGGCGCTGCACGCCCTCGCGGCGGCGGGCTCGGTCGCCCAGGCCCGGGTCCGGATGCCGGACGGCACGATCCGCTCCGGTGCCCGGCTGCTGCGCCCCGGCGCCCTGCCGTGGTCGGACAACCGCGCCGACACCGTGACCGGCGTCGACACCGTGTTCGCTGCGGACCAGCCGGTGCTCTCGGTGCCGGGGGCGGCGCTGGTGCCGGCACCGGGCCTCCCGGACGAACGCATGACTCTGACGGCCTGGACCCGCGCGGTCGCCGATGGCGACGGCGGACCGGTGCGCGTCGTCGGCGAGGCGACCCGCTCGGTCGAGGCCGGCCGCACCGTCGACGCCGCGACCGTCGACGCGTTCTCCGCCTGGAGCGACCGTGCGCCCGAGGGGAACCGGGTCGTCGCCGGCCCGCCGTTGCCGCCGTGGGGTGCCCGGCCGGTGTCCCCGGGTGCGCACGTGACCGGTGGCGACGCCGAGCACCTGACCTGGTCGCTGAAGATCGCCGCACCCGCCGGACCGGAGGGCGACGGGTGGGGCGACGTGCACTTCGCGGCCGAGCTGGCGGGAGCACTCGAGCGGCTCGGGCAGCACGTCCGGGTCGACCGGCGGGACGCCCACGTGCGGGACGACGATGCCTCCGACGACGTGACGCTCGTGATCCGCGGACTCGACCGGGTGCCGCCGAACCCGGCGTCGGTCAACCTGCTCTGGGTCATCAGCCACCCCGACGACGTCCGGGACACCGAGCTGCGGTCGTTCGATGCGGCGTTCGCTGCCGGGCCGGTCTGGGCTGCGAATGCTGCCGAGCGCTCGGGTGTGCCGGTGCGGACGCTGCTGCAGGCGACCGAACCCGCGGTGTTCCACCCGGGCGCGCGGTCAGCGGACGACGCAGACGCCGACCGCGTGGTCTTCGTCGGGTCGACGCGCGGGACCGCGCGACCGGTCGTGTCCGACGCGGTCTCGCTCGGCGCCGACCTGCGCGTGCACGGGCCCGGCTGGGACGGCACCGTGCCCGCCGCGATGCTCGGTGCGACGTCGTTGTCGCGAGCCGGGGTCGCGCGGGCCTACGCATCCGCGCGCGTGGTGCTGAACGACCACTGGCCGGACATGGCCGCCGGGGGGTTCGTGTCGAACCGGGTGTTCGACGTACTGGCGTCCGGGGGAGTCGTCGTGACGGACCCGGTGGCCGGGCTGTCCGGCGTGCTCGACGTGCCGACCCTGGCGGTGGCGGGTTCCCGCGACGAGCTCGCGGCCCTGCTCGATCCGGCGCGACCGTGGCCGTCCGGTGCCGAACGTGCCGCCGTGGCCGAGCGCATCGCAGCGGAGCACTCCTTCGACGCCCGGGCCCGCGTCCTGCTCGGGGCCGCGCGCGCCGAGCGCACGCGCCTGCACCCCCGCGCCGAACGCACGCGCCTGCACCCCCGCCCCTGACACCCGTCGGGTCCCCGACCCGCGAGTCGCCACGGAACCTGGTTCCGGAGGCACAGGGCTACTTGCGCGTGACCCAGCGGGCTCGGAGGGACAGGCCCGCGTGCAGGACGACGCGCAGTGGCCACAGCCACCATGCCCGGTACTTCCGCGACAGGAACCGGTAGGCGCTGCGGTGGTGCTCGATCTCCATCCGGCGCCGGTTCGACGACGTCGAGTGCGCGCCGGTGTGGGTGACCACGGCCGACGGCACGTAGACGTTGGCCCGACCGGAGCGGCCGACGCGCTGGCCCAGGTCGACGTCCTCGAAGTACATGAAGTACGACTCGTCGAACCCGTCGAGCTGACGGAACAGGTCCGTGCGGATGAGGAAGCACGCGCCGGAGAGCCAGCCCGCCTCGCGCTCGACGACCTTCGTGGTGGACCAGTACCGCTGACTCCACGGGTTCGCCGGCCAGAACCGCGAGAACGCCGCGTGGCCGAGGCCGGTGCGGAGCGAGGGGAGCTGCCGAGCGGACGGGTAGGTCTCGCCCTGGTCGTCGAGGATCCGGGGCCCGAACGACCCGCCTGACGGCAACCGGTCGGCCGCTGCGACGAGTTCGTCGATCGATCCCTCGCCGAGCACGACGTCGGGGTTCGTCACGAGCAGGAACTCCGGCCGCACGTCGGGCAGGACGTCGTCCAGGGCGCTCAGGGCCGCGTCGATGCCCCCGCCGTACCCGAGGTTGCCACCGGAGGACACCACGACCGCCCCGTAGGACTCACCGATGGCCCGGAGCGCGTCGATGTCCGCCGAACCGTTGTCCGCGATGACGACGGCGACCTCGTCCTTCGACGCACCGGCGACGCTCGCCAGGAACGGCCGGATGGTCTCGCCGGTGTTGTAGGTGACCGTCAGCACCGCGACCCGGGTCACCGTGCACCCCCGGCAGAACCAGCACCAGCACCGGTGGCGGCCCGGGCGACGTCCGAGTAGGCCGCAAGGTGCACGGCAGCGGTCGCGTCCCACGTGAACTCGTCCGCCCGCGCCAGCGCCGCCGCACGGTGGGAGGCCACGAGCAGCGGGTCGTCGAGCAGCCCCGCCATCGCGGACGCCAGCGACGGTGCCGACGGCTCGGCGTACACCGCGGCGTCGCCACCGACCTCGGGCAGCGACAGTCGCCGGGTGGTCAGGACGCAGGCGCCGGACGCCATCGCCTCGACGACCGGCAGGCCGAAGCCCTCGCCGAGCGACGGGTAGACGACGAACTCCGCACCGCCGAGGAACCCCGCGAGGTCCTCGAGCGGCAGGTAGCCGGCCTCGATCACGTGGTCGGTGGGCTGCAGGGCGTCGAGCCGTGCGATCGCGGCAGCGTCCCAGCCCCGTGCTCCGGAGAGCACGAGCCAGGGCGTCTCCGAGCCGGAGGCGGCGCGGGCGGCGCGCACCGAGGCGTAGGCGTCGAGCAGCGCGGTGACGTTCTTCCGCGGCTCGATGGTGCCGAGGAACGCCATCCAGGGCGCGCCCTCCGGCAGGGTCGCGGCGATCCGGGCGTCCTCGACCTCGGCCGTGGACGGCTCGTGGAACACGCCACGGTCGACCCCGAGCGGCGCGACGCGCACGTCGGCGCGGATGCCGCTGACCACGCGGGCGGCCTCGGTCGCGGTGGCTGCGCTCGGCACGATCACGACCGGCCGGGTGCGCAGCGACCGACGGCTCCACCAGGTGAAGAACGTGCGCTTCAGCCGCGAGTGCCACTCCGGGTTGGAGAAGAACGTGGCGTCGTGCAGCGTCACGACCGAACCGCCCCGCCAACCGAACGCGAACGTGTAGTGCGGCGAGTGCAGGACCTGGGCGCCGAGGCGACGGCCGAGCGCCGGCAGGCCGGTCTGCTCCCACAGGAACCGCAGTGGTACGGAGTCGGTCCAGGCCGGTGCGGTGTGCACGGTGGCGTGCGGCGCGATCGCGCGGAAGTGTGCGGCGTGCACGGGACGGACGACCAGGTGGACGTCGAGCGTCGGGTCCGTCAGGTGCGACACGACCCCTTCGGCGTAGCGCCCGACGCCGCCGAGGTTCTGCGGTACCGCGGTCCCGTCGACGAGGACGGTGAGCTGCGGCACGCGTGGTTCCTTCCGAACGGGGGCGCCACGGTCGGGTCCGTCGGCGGGGGAGTGACCAGGATAGCCCTCCGCGCTCATGCGCCCGGGTCCACGCTCCGGCGCGGGACGGACGCGCGCCGCGACTCGCGGAGCCGCCGCTCGAGGTGTGACGGGAGCGTCCCGACGACGTCCGCGAACGCTGCCAGGACGAGCCGGGCCTCCCGTCGGGTGGACGCGGCGAGCAGCCCGCGCAGGCCGCGGATGAGGGTGCGGGCGCTCGCCCGCAGGACGGTGGCCCACGGTGCGTGCCAGAGCGCGACGACGATCCGGTTCCGCGCGTTGCGGAAGAGGAACAGGTCGCTCTGCACCCCGGACGACGCCGAGTGGTCGTGCTCCACGACGGCGGCGGCCGCGTGTTCCACACGCCAGCCGCGTCGGCGGAGTCGCCACGCGAGTTCGGTGTCCTCGTAGTACATGAAGAGCGACTCGTCGAGCAGGCCGACGTCGTCGAGGGCGCTCCGTCGGAGTGCGGAGGCACCGCCGGAGAACCCGAACACGTCGACGTCGGCGACCCGGTCGACGGGCGCGAACCAGTCGCGGTCCATGCCGTTGCCGTCGTGGTCGACGCGCACGCCGGTCGAGTTGAGCCGGACCTCGCCGTCCGCGGACGGCGTCCACAGGCGGCCGTCGTGGTCGCGCAGCACGCGCTGGTCGGGGGCTGGCGCGGTACCGACCGGGAGGCGCGTCCAACGTCCGGCGAGCACGATGCGGCCCGTCACGGCGGCGACCTCGGGCCCCGCCTGCGCCAGGTGGTCGCGGAGCGCCGCGACGAAGCCGGGCGCGGGGACGGCGTCGTTGTTCAGGAGCACGACGACGTCGGCGTCCGCGTGCCGGATGCCGGTGTTCGCCCCCGCCGCGAAGCCGCCGTTGGAGTCGCGCGCGATCACGGTGGCGTCCGGCAGATCGCGACGGAGCACGGCGACGGAGTCGTCCGGCGACCCGTTGTCGACGACGACCACCTGGTCGGCCGCGCCCTCGGCGAGCACGGCACGGACGGCCGCGGTCGTCAGGTCGGCGCGTTCCCAGTTGACGACGATGACCGCGGTGCGGAGCGTGCCGTCGGTCGGACTCGTGCTGTCGGTGGGGCTCAGTCCAGCTCCTCGATCGATGGCTGGGCGTAGACCGTGCCGACGGCGTTGTCGAAGGCGGGCACCTCGAACGAATCGCACTCGGGCATGTCGTGCAGGTGGCGGCCGGCGGAGTCCATCATCGACACGTTGATGAAGTACTTGCCGGTGCCGAACGCGGTGTCGGCGATCCGCAGGCGGAGCTTCCGGCGACCGTGCAGCGGCTGCAGTTCGAGGCCCATGATGCCGGTTGTGGTGCCGTAGACGACCTGGCCGCCGGCGTTGTTGATCTGCACCGCGGCCTCCCAGTCGGCGATGCCGTCCAGGTGCTCGAACTCCATGTCCACGACGAGGTCGTCGCCGGGCATGACCTCGGCGCGGGGGTCCTTGCCGTCGACGTGGACGCTCGCCCCGAGGACCTTGCCGCGGCCGACGGCCACGTCGGTGCTGAGCTCGCCGTGGCGACGTTCCTCGAGGACCTCGCGGAACATGCTGACCGCGGCGACCGGGTCACCGTCGTGCAGGACCTTGCCCTTGTTGAGCAGGACCACGCGGTCGCACATCTCCTGCACCTGGCTGAGGGAGTGCGTGACGATGATGATCGTCTTGCCAGCCTCTTGGAAGGTGCGGATGCGGTCGAGGCACTTGCGCTGGAACGCCTCGTCGCCGACGGCCAGGACCTCGTCGACGAGCAGGACGTCGGGGTCGGTGTGCACGGCGACGGCGAAGGCGAGTCGCACGTACATGCCCGATGAGTAGAACTTGACCTGGGTGTCGATGAAGTCGCCGATCCCCGAGAAGGCCAGGATGTCGTCGAACTTCTCGTCGGTCTGCTTGCGGCTCAGGCCGAGCAGCGCCGCGTTGAGGTAGACGTTCTCGCGGCCCGACAGGTCGGGGTGGAAGCCGGCGCCGAGCTCGAGCAGTGCGGCGAGGCGGCCACGGCGCGCGACCGTGCCGGACGTCGGCTGGATGATGCCGCCGATCGCCTTGAGCAGGGTCGACTTGCCGGAGCCGTTCTGGCCGATGAGCCCGACGGTCGAGCCGGCCTGGATAGAAACGGTGACGTCGTCGAGGGCCCAGAAGTCCTGGCGGTGCTTGCGGCCGGCGCGGCCGAGCGTGACGATGCGCTCACGGAGTGTGTTGTCCTTGCGGACCGTGAAGCGCTTGCGGACGTGGTCGATGACGATGACGTCCGGCCGTTCGGCGGTTTCGGCGGTCGTCGTGGGCGAGACGGGGGTGCTGATGGCCATGGTCTACAGCTCCTGGGCGAAGTTGCCCTGCAGGCGGGAGAAGACCCGCTGCGCGCCGATCAGGCAGAGCACCCCGATGACGAACGCGATGCCGAGTCGGAGCATCAGGTGGTCCGGGTACTCGACCGGGGTCGGGTGCAGCCAGATGGCGTTCTGCAGGCCGAGCACCGACAGGGTCAGCGGGTTGTTCGTGTAGATCGCCAGGAGCCACCCGGCGTGCAGCTCCTTGATGACCATCGAGTACGAGTAGACGATCGGTGACGCCCAGAGCAGCACCATGAGGCCGACGTCGATCACGAACTGCACGTCGCGCAGGTACACGTTGAGCGCCGAGAGCACCAGGCCGATCGCCGCGCCGTAGACCAGGATCACGGCGAGCGAGGGGATGAGGTAGATCAGACCCTCGTGCCACGGGAAGACGCCGATGACCACCGTGGCCGCCAGCAGGATCGCGAACTGGATCGTGAAGTTCACGAGCGCGGCGCCGACGCTGGCGAGCGGGAAGACCTCGCGGGGAACGTAGACCTTCTTGATCAGCCCGGAGTTGCCGACGATCGATCCGGTGGACCCGGCGACGATCTCGCTGAAGAGCGTGTAGGCGGTCAGTCCGGTGAAGACGTAGATCGCGAAGTTGTCGATGCCGTGGGCGGCGCCGAGGACCTGGCCGATCACGAAGTAGTAGATCATCAGCTGGGTCAGCGGGCGCACGAGCGTCCAGACGAACCCGAGTGCCGAGTCCTTGTACCGGGCCTTCAGGTCGCGTCGGACGAGCATCCCGAGCATCTCGCGCTGGCGGAAGACATCGCGCAGCTCGCGCCCGGTTCCGCGGAAGGCGCTCGTCGGGGCGCCGATCACGACGAGGGGTTCGTTCGCGAGCGCCGTCATGCGGGCTTGATCGACCATACGTCTCTTCGTTCGTGGGGGCAGGACCGGAACAGCATACTCACCGGGCCCGCGGGACAGCGTTGGGCGACGGTCGTCGTGCACCCCGAGTGGGGGTGATTCCGACCGATCCAACCCTCAACCTTCACTTTCGAGTTACCGTTGACGCAACCCGGACCCTTGTCAACACCTTCAGGACGGCCCGTCAGCATGCTCCTCGCATCCAGGCCGATCGCTGCGTTCGCGGTGGTCGGTGCACTCAGTCTCCTCGTGACCGGTTGTTCCGGCGTTGGCGACGACGCGACCCCGTCGCCGTCCGTGTCCGCGTCAGCATCACGCACCCCGAGTGCGACCCCCACCACCGATGACTCCGCTTCGGCCTCGCCCACCGGCACCACGTCCTCGCCCGCCGACGACGTCTCGGCGGACCCCGACGACGACACCCCCGGTGCGTTCCCCGGCAGCGGCGCAACGAACGAGCCCGACACCGACCCGTCGGACTTCCCGGCAACGGCCGTCGTGACCTACGCCGGCTGGGACACCGGGTCGAAGACACTGCAGGCCGGTGGTCTCGTCTCCGGCACCACCGACGCCAGCGGGAAGTGCACCTTCACCGCGAAGAAGAGCGGCGTGACCCGCACTGCGACGGGCACCGCACAGGCGAGCGCCTCGTCGGTGAACTGTGCCCAGGTGTCGTTCCCCGCGGCACAGGTGCCGAGCGGCACCTGGTCCGTCACCCTGACCTACGCCGTCGGCTCCGCGTCGACGGCGTCCGAGCCCATGCCAGCCGAGGTGCCGTGATGCGTCCCACCCGTTCCCCCCGCCGTTCTCTCCGGAGCTCCCTTGCTCTCGTCGCGGCATTCGCCGTCGCCGCCAGCGGGCTGACCTTCGGCACGATCCTGTCCGAGCAGACCACTGCCGAGTCGGCGTCGGCCGCGGTCGCCGGTGACTTCGACCCGGGCAACATCATCAGCGACGCGAACTTCTACAACGGCTCGGCGATGAGCGCCTCGGCCGTGCAGTCGTTCCTGACGAGCGTCGCACCGAACTGCAAGAAGGCCTCCGGCGGCCCTGCTTGCCTGAAGGACTTCTCGCAGAACATGAGCGCGATCAGCGCTGTCTCCGGACGCTGCGCCGCGATCTCGGGCGGCACGAAGTCCGCTGCGACGATGATCGCCCAGGTCGGCGCCGCGTGCGGCATCAGCCAGAAGGTGCTCCTCGTGCTCCTGCAGAAGGAACAGGGCATCGTCACGACGTCCTCGCCGACGTCCTACATGTACCTGCACGCCACGGGCTTCGCGTGCCCGGACACCGCCCCGTGCGACCCGGCGTACTACGGCTTCGGCCAGCAGGTCTACGCCGCTGCCCTGCAGTTCAAGCGGTACCAGGCGTCGCCGACCTCGTGGGCGTACCAGGCGGGCCGGACCAACTCGATCCTGCTCAACCCGAACGCGGCGTGCGGCCGCAAGTCCGTCTACATCCAGAACCAGGCGACGGCCGCGCTGTACATCTACACGCCGTACACCCCGAACGCAGCAGCGATGTCGAACCTCTACGGCACCGGCGACAGCTGCTCCGCGTACGGCAACCGCAACTTCTGGCGCATGTACACCGACTGGTTCGGCTCGCCGACCGGCGGTGGCAACCCGTACGGCAACGTGGACTCCGTCACCCCGAGCTCGACCTCGTCCATCACGGTCACCGGCTGGGCGGTCGACCCCGACACCTCCAGCGCCCTCCGTGTCGCGTTCTACGTGGACGGCGACGGCGCGAAGACCGTCACCGCGAACGTGGCCAGGAGCGATCTGGCGACCAACCTGGGAGCAGGCAACACCGCGCACGGATTCGCCACCGAACTGACCGGGCTGTCGGTCGGCGCGCACTCCGTCTGCACCTACGCGATCAACCAGGGTGCGGGCGGCAACACCCTGCTCGGCTGCTACACACGGACGATCACGAGTGCCGCGCCGAAGGGCGTCCTGGACTCGGTGACGGGCGGCGCCGGCACGATCTCCGCGAGCGGCTGGGTCCTCGATCCGGACTCGTCGAAGCCCGCCCCCTGGAAGATCCTCGTCGACGGCACGAGCCGTGCGACCGGTACCACCGACAAGACACGCAGCGACGTGGCGAAGGTGTACCCGGGCGTCGGCAGCACCCTCGGCTTCTCGACGACGATGGGCGGCATCACGCCGGGTGACCGCGTCGTGGCGCTGTACACGCAGGACAAGCCGGGCACGGGCTACGTCAAGGTCGCCACGAAGACCGTTTCCGTGAGCGCCCCCACGACGGGCAAGACCGGCAAGACCGGTTCGCTCCGTGGCTCCTACGATTCGGTGACCGGCGGCGTGGGAACCGCCACGGTGCGCGGTTGGGCGATCGACCCGGACGTGTGGGACCCGGTCAAGTACAAGATCCACATCGACGGCGTCAGCACGAACAGCGGCACCGCGAACGCCACCCGCACCGATGTCGAGGCGGAGCACCCGACCTGGGGCTCCGACGTCGGCCTGGCACTGCGTCTGACCGGGCTGAGCGCCGGGGAGCACACCGTGCGGCTCTACTTCCAGGAACTGCCGAGCGGGACGTACAAGAGCTTCGGTACGAAGACGGTGACCGTGACCTCGGACACGGCGCCCACCTCCGGGACGACCGGCGAGACCGGCAAGACCGGCTCGGTCAAGGGTGCGTACGAATCGGTCACCGGCGGCAACGGGACCATCACCGTCAAGGGCTGGGCGGTCGACCCCGACGTGTGGGACCCGGTCAAGTACAAGATGCACCTGGACGGCGTCGCGATCACGCCCGGCACGGTGAACGCGACCCGCGCGGACGTCGCGAAGAGCTACCCGGGCTGGGGTTCCGACGTCGGTCTGTCGCGGGTGCTCACCGGGCTGAAGCCCGGCACACACACGGTGCGGGTCTACTACCAGGACCTGCCGAGCGGGACGTACAAGAGCTTCGGCACGAAGTCGGTGACCGTGACCTCGGCCACGGTGCCCACTTCCGGCACCACGGGCGCGACCGGCACCACCGGCTCGGTCAAGGGCTCGTACGAGTCGGTCACCGGCGGGAAGGGAGCCATCGTCGTCCGCGGCTGGGCGGTCGACCCGGACGTCTGGGACCCGGTCGAGTACAAGATCCACCTGGACGGCGTCGCGATCACCCCCGGCACCGTGAGCTCGACGCGGACCGACGTGCAGAAGGTGTACCCGGGCTGGGGATCGGACGTGGGGCTGTACCGGAAGCTGACCGGTCTGAAGGCCGGCACGCACACCGTGCGCATCTACTACCAGGACCTGCCGAGCGGGACGTACAAGAGCTTCGGTACGAAGACGGTGACCGTGCAGTAGACGGTCACCCACGACGGACGGGAGGCCCGTGGCGGTGTCGCCACGGGCCTCCCGTCCGTCGTGTGGTCGCGCGCGGACGTCAGCGGCGCACGCGGCGGGCCATCAGGCCCACACCGTGCAGCAGGCGGTACTCGGGCGACCGGGTGAGGCCCTCGAACCGGGCGGCGATCTGGTCGCGCTCCGCCTCGGCCAGCCGCCGGGCGGTGTCGTAGGAGCCGACCTGCTGCTCGGACGCGACCAGGCGCGCGTTGATGTCGTGCACGCCCGCCAGGTGCACGTCGCGGTCGTGCTCGGCCTGCCGCAGTGTCTCGCGCTGGGCGGTCGCCCAGCGCAGGAACGCGCCGCGCTCGCCGCTCCGACCCGAGGCGGCCGCGACGGCTGCGTCGAGCGACGGGCCGACCTGCTCGGCACGGGAGCGGAACGAGTGTCGCTCGACGACCACGGCGCGGAGCCGCGCGACCAGTGCGGTGCGCTCGTCCCGTGGCATCGCGAGCGCGCGGTCGAGCGAGGCGGCATCGTCGAACACCGGCACGTCGGACAGCCCGAGCTCGTCGAGTCCGAGGGCGCAGTCGGTGACGGGCAGCGCGCCGGACGCGAGCGACTCGAACAGGCGGGAGTTCAGGGTGCCGTACTCGGCGGCCGGGTCGATGACGTCGTCGACGACGAAGCCGGCGGCGCGGTACACCTCGGGCAGGGCGAAGTAGGACACCGCGGGACGCAGCTCGACGCCGGCGGAGGCCTCGACGTGGTCGACGTTCGCGGCGAACCAGACGATCGGCTCGGCTGGGGCGACCTCGGCCAGGACGTCCTGCACGCGGCGGCGGACGCCCCAGAAGTTGACGGTCGTGACGGCGCGGTCGGTGCGCTCGCGGGGGGCGGGCGTGTCGGAGGTGAACAGCTCCGTGTCGACGCCGATCGGCACGACCTCGACCGGTCCGCTGTAGGCCGCGGCGATCGCGTCGCGGGCGATGCCGGACGAGGTCCAGACGCCGTCGAACTCGTCCAGGTAGGGCAGCGCCGCCCACTTCGCCGTCCAGTTCCGCACCCACGCCACCAGGGCGGTGCCGGCGGGGACGTACCCGGGGACGAACGACTCGAGCATGCTCACGACGACGGTGGTGTCGGCGGGCAGTTCCTCGCCCCAGCGGGTGAGCGGCCACATCGCGACACCCCAGCCCTCGGCGCGGAGCGCCCGCGCCAGCCCGAGCGCGACGAACAGGTCGCCCTTGCCCTCGGCCGGATCGGCGGTCGACACCGCGAAGCGGATCGTCCCCCGCGGGCCCTCGGCATGCGCACCGGCCGCGATGGCCGCGTAGTCAGCACGGAGGGGAGAGGACATGGGGGTGCTCGGGATCACTGCGGTCACGCACGCCATTCTGCACGAATCGGCAGCGCCGGCAGGGAGTCGCGGGGCGCGCCTTGTAGGGTGTCATCGGCCCGCGGTACCCCGCGGGCCGAGCCATCGACCCGCGCTCGTGCGCGGCAGCTGCTGGAGGAATTCCCGTGACAGAGCGCAAGCCGGGAGTCGTGTCCGTCATCCTCGTGAACTACAAGGGCACGGACGACACCCTGACGAGCATCGCGGAGCTCCGCAAGCAGGACTGGCCGCAGGACAAGCTCGAGGTGATCGTCGTCGAGAACGGTTCCGGCCCGGAGCACCTCGGGCGTCTGAAGGCCTCGGCCCTCGACTTCACCCTGATCGACGCGGGTGCCAACCTCGGGTTCACCGGTGGCTGCAACCTCGGCGTCGAGAAGTCCTCCGGCGAGATCGTCGCGTTCCTCAACAACGACGCCCGTCCGGACACCGGCTGGGTGCGCGAGGCGATGGCCACGTTCGCCTCCGGCGCCGACATCGGTGCCGTCGCCTCGAAGGTCCTCGACTGGGAGGGCGTCAACGTCGACTTCACCGAGGCCGCGATGACCTGGTACGGCATGGGGTACAAGCCCTTCGCCGGCTCCCCGGACACCGGCCGCTGGGAGAGCGAGACCGACGTCCTGTTCGGCACCGGTGCCGCGATGTTCGTCCGCGCCGAGCTCTTCGAGCAGCTCGACGGGTTCGACGACCGCTACTTCATGTTCTACGAGGACGTCGACCTCGGCTGGCGGCTCAACCTGCTCGGGTGGCGGTTCCGCTACCAGCCGAAGTCCGTCGCCTTCCACAAGCACCACGCGTCGATGAACAAGTTCGGCGACTTCCGCGAGACCTACCTGCTCGAGCGGAACGCCCTGTTCACGCTCTACAAGAACCTCGGTGACGAGCAACTCGCCGCCGCCCTGCCCGGGTCGCTGGCGCTCGCCGTCCGCCGTGCCGTGGGCCGCGGGGAACTCGACTCCACCGAACTCGACCTGCGCAACCCGGGCGACGACAGCGTCCCCACGATCCCGGTGCCGAAGACGAGCATGGCGGGCATCTACGGCGTCGACCAGTTCGTCGAGCAGCTGCCGTCGATGACCGAGTCCCGCCGTCAGATCCAGGCGACCCGTGTCCGCAGCGACCGCGAGCTCCTCCGCCTGTTCGGCAACCGCGACGAGCCCGCGTACCCGATCGAGAACTACCTGGCCGGCTACGACAAGATCGTGCACTCCCTCGGCGTGCTCGAGGTCGGCACCCGCCGCCGCGTCCTCATCGTCACGGGCGACTCGATCGGTGCGAAGATGGCCGGTCCCGCCATCCGTGCGACCCAGATGGCGAAGCAGCTCGCCTCCGAGCACGACGTCCGCGTGGTCAGCCTGACCCGGTCGTCGCCGATCGACCCGTCGTACGAGGTCGTCACCGTGCCGCACCGCCATCCGCGTCAGATGGTGGAGCACGAGGGCTGGGCCGACGTCATCATCGTGCAGGGCCACGCGCTCCGCCTGTTCCCGGTGCTCGAGTCGACGAGCAAGATCCTGGTCGTCGACGTGTACGACCCCCTGCACCTCGAGCAGCTCGAGCAGGGCCGCAGCGACGACGTCGACAAGTGGAACCGCCAGATCCTCGACGCCTCGGACACGCTGAACCACCAGCTCGAGCTCGGCGACTACTTCATCTGCGCCTCCGAGCGCCAGCGCATGTTCTGGCTCGGGCAGCTCGCCGGCTCCGGCCGGGTGAACGCCCGCACGTACTCGCGGGACGCCGACCTCCGCTCGCTCATCGGCGTCGTGCCGTTCGGCCTGTCCTCGACCCCGCCGGTGCACGACCAGCAGCGGGTCAAGGGCGTGGTCCCGGGCATCGGCAAGAACGACAAGCTCGTCGTCTGGGGCGGTGGGATCTACGACTGGTTCGACCCGATCACCCTGGTCCGCTCGATCGCACGGCTCGCCGAGCGTCGACCGTCGGTCAAGCTCTTCTTCATGGGCGTGCAGCACCCCAACCCCGACGTCCCCGAGATGGACATCGTGGCGAAGGTCCGTGCCGAGGCCGACGCCCTCGGGCTCACCGGCAAGCACGTGTTCTTCAACGACCAGTGGATCCCGTACGAGGAGCGTGGCGCCTACCTGCTCGAGGCCGACGCCGGCGTCTCGACGCACTACGAACACCTCGAGACCACCTTCTCGTTCCGCACCCGCATCCTCGACTACCTGTGGGCGCGTCTGCCGATCGTCACGACCGCCGGCGACTCCTTCGGTGACCTCGTCGCCGAGGAGAAGCTCGGCATCGCGGTGCACGAGCAGGACATCGACGGCCTGGCCGCCGCCCTCGAGACCGCCCTGTTCGACAAGAAGGCCCGCACCGAGTTCATCGGCAACGTCGATCGGGTGCGCGAGCAGTTCACGTGGGAGAACGTCCTCGCCCCGCTCGTCGAGTTCTGCCGGAACCCGATCCGCGCCGCTGACAAGTCGGTGCGCGACACCACCTCGTCGATCGAAC
Organism: Curtobacterium sp. VKM Ac-1376; assembly: GCF_015351025.1. Taxonomy (GTDB): domain Bacteria; phylum Actinomycetota; class Actinomycetes; order Actinomycetales; family Microbacteriaceae; genus Curtobacterium. The sequence goes on from NZ_JADKRV010000002.1 coordinate 382,273, forward strand.
CGCACAGGATGCGCGTGCGCGTGCCGGAGCGCAAGAAGCTCTCCGGTGTCCGCTACGACGTCGGCCGCGCGGTGCACTACCTCCGCACCGAGGGCCCGCGCAGCGTCGCCGGCAAGGTCAAGCGGCGCCTCGGCAACCGGTGACCCCGGTCGAGACCACGGCGCTGGTCATCGTCCCGACGTACGACGAGGCCGAGAACGTCCGCGCCATCGTGTCCGCGGTCCTGACGGCGTCGCCGGATGTCCACGTGCTCGTCGTCGACGACGGCAGCCCGGACGGTACCGGTGACATCGTGCGGTCCATTGCCGTCGAGGACGACCGGGTGCACCTGCTGCAGCGCTCGGGCAAGCTCGGGCTCGGCACGGCGTACGTGGCGGGGTTCCGCTGGGGCCTCGAGCGCGGCTACCCGCTGCTGGTCGAGATGGACGCCGACGGGTCACACCCGGCCGACCGGCTGCCGGCCCTCGTCGGCGCCGTGACCTCGTCCGACGACGTCCTGCTCGCCATCGGGTCCCGTTGGGTGCCCGGCGGCGCGGTCGTGGACTGGCCGCTCCGGCGCCAGGCGCTCAGTCGCAGCGCGAACACCTACGCGCGGTGGATGCTCCGGCTGGACGTGCGGGACATCACGGCGGGGTACCGGGTCTACCGTTCCTCGGCGATCGCGCGGATGGACCTCGGGTCCGTCGACTCGAAGGGGTACTGCTTCCAGGTCGACATGACCCTGCGCGTGGACGCCCTCGGCGGGCGCATCGTCGAGGTGCCGATCCGCTTCCGGGACCGTGTGCACGGGGTCTCGAAGATGAGCCGGTCCATCGTGCTCGAGGCGATGCTCCGCGTCACCCAGTGGGGGCTGCAGCGCCGTCTCGGTCGCCGCACGCGCCCCTGAGACCCGCACCGCGCCTCCCGGCCCGTCAGTGGACCGCGCGCGGCAGGTGCCGACGCCACGAGCGCCGCCGTGCGGCGATCACGAGCACCGTCACGAAGAACATCAGCCCGGCGCCGTGCAGCAGGTAGCTCTCCGCGGCACTCGTGACGGCCAGCAGCACGAGCACCGAGGCCGGCCACACGTACGCCACCCCCGGGAACGTCGTCGCCGTCACCCACGCCCGCGCGAACGCGAGCAGCGCCGTGACGCCGAGGAGGATCGTGCCCGCGAACCCGATCTGCAGCCAGGCGTCGACGAACGCGTTCAGGCCCGAGGTGAACCGGACGCCCGCCGGGTCGATGAGCGTCACGTAGGGCACCACGGGCTCCGTGGGCCAGGTGCCGACCCAGCCCCAGCCCTGGATCGGGTAGCGCTCGACGAGCACCCGGATCTGGGACCAGAGGTCGATGCGCGTCGCCGTCCCTCCGGCGGCCCCGATCTCGGCGAGCAGTCGGTGCCGGGCGACCACCCCGACGACGAAGGTCAGCAGCACCGCGGCGCCGAGCACGCCGTTGACCACCGGTCTGGTCGCCGGTCTGGCGTGCCGGAGGGACCAGAGCGCCAGGGCGGTCACCGCGAGGGCGATCATCGCGAGCCCGGTGATGGGGGACTGCACGAGCATCAGCGCGATGACGGCGAGGGTGGTCGAGCCGATCGCCCGCCAGACGGTGACCGAGCGGGTGAGGAACTCCACGACGAAGGTGACGAGGGCCATCGCGGCGATGAACCCCATGAAGTTGCGGGTGCCGCCGATGCCCTGGATCGGGCCGCCGTACGCGATGTCGCCGCGGATCCCGAACGCGGGGAACGGAACGTCGAGGATCAGGCCTGACAGGACCTCGAGCCCGAGGGCCGTCACGAGCAGGATGCGGAAGGCGTCGCCGGACGCCCGGATCACCTGCACGAGGTCGCGACCCAGCGCCAGGTACAGCCCGAGGCCGATGGAGCACACCGTCTGCACCAGGCCGCGGAGCGCCAGCCAGGAGTACTCGCTCCAGAGCACGCTCAGCGCGCAGTAGCCGACGAAGGCCAGCAGGGACAGGGGGAGGACGCCGTGCCACTCGATCCGGTAGCGCTGCCCGAGCAGGCTCAGCCCCGCGAGCACGAACAGCGTCACGAGCACCGCCCAGGTCCCCGCCTGGCCGACCAGGGCCTCGACGGTGGGCTGCCCGAACCCGAACAGCACGATGACCGTCGCGAGCGCCTGGCTGAACCGTCCACCGGCCGAGAAGCCGATCCAGGCGGACAGGTACCGGCGCCCGAGCACGTTCCTGCTCACCCGGCCGTCCGTCACGCGTCCATCTTGGCGCACGACCTTGTGACGAGCCGCCCGCATCGCGGTGTGGCTGTATCGACGATGCGAGATGCCCGAACTATCCTCAGCCCATGGACCTCGTGCGCAGGGTCGCCGGCGTCCCCCTCGTCGCGGTCGCCCTCGGCCTGCTCGCGACCGCCCTGGCTTGGTACCGGCTCGGCCCCGTGCCCCGGAACACCGTGTGGGCCGAGGACGGCGGCGTGTTCCTGCGGGAGCGCATCGCGATGGGGCCCGTCGACACCCTGCTGCACCCGTACGCCGGCTACGTGCACCTGCTGCCGCGGCTCGTCGTCGACCTCGGGTACGCCCTGCCGCCCGCGCGGTACGCCCAGGCCGTCGCCCTGGCCTCGTGCCTGGTCGTCGGCGGTGTCTGTGCCCTGGTGTTCGTGCTGTCCCGCGACGTCGTCCGCCCGTGGCCGTTCCGGCTCGTCCTCGCGGCCGTGCCCGTCGTCCTGCCGCTCGCGCCGTACGAGATCAGCGGCAACGCTGCCAACCTGCACTGGTACGTGCTCATCCTGGTGCCCTGGGTGTTCGCGCGCCGCAGCCGCTCCTGGTGGGGCGCAGCGGCGCTCGCCGTGGTCGCGGGTGCGGCCGTGCTCACGGAACCGCTGACGGCGCTGTTCACGCCCCTGCTGCTCCTGGCCTGGTCCACTCGCGGCACCGGTTCCAGCAGCCGGGTGCCGGCCGCGATCGATCGTCTGCGTGCGCTGCCGGTCACCGCGGTGGCGCTCGCCGGGCTGGCCGTGCAGGGCGTCACGACGCTCACGAGCCCCCGGGACGTCCCCGCGGGATTCCCTGCGGTGGGCGACGTCCTCGCGGGCTGGGTGCTGCGACCGGTGGCCGGTGCGTGGGACCCGCACCTCGGAGCGGTCCTGGCGGCCGTCGTCGGGCACGGCTGGGCCGTCCTCCTCGTCCCCGTCGTTGCACTCGTGCTCGTCCTGGCAGCGGCCGTGGTGGTCGGCCCTGCCCGGGTCCGCTGGATGGTCACAGCGCTCGCGGCTGCGTCCCTCGCCGTCTGGTGGGCCGCTCTGCTGGCCAACGGCGGTGTCGGCGTCCGGTGGTCGGTGCCGGAGAGCGCGATGACCGCCCTGCCGCCGCAGCGCTACGCCGCAGCGGCCGGCCTGCTGCTGGTGAGCGCCGCCGTGGTCGCCGCCGCCGCGCTGGTCGACCCGGAACGGTGGTCACGTGCCGCGGTGCGGACGGGAGGCGCCGGTCGCCTCCTCGGGGCGCTGGCCGGCTGGTGCGTGCTCACCGCGGTCGTCGCGGCCGCCGTGCTGCACGTCGCGCCGGGGGAGACACGGCGGAGCGACGGTCCGGTGTGGGCCGGACAGCTGCCGGGCGCTGCCGAGGCGTGTCGGGAGGACCCGTCACTCGAGGTCGCCCGGGTGCGGTCGAACCCCTGGTCGTCGCCGGTCGCGTGCTCGTGGCTGTCCCGCTGACCCGCGCGCGTCAGCGCGTTCCGGCCCAGCGGAACTCGCGCTTGGTGCGCGGTGTGCGGGGGCCGTCCCCGGCCGACACGGGTTCCTCGCCGGTCAGCACGATGCGCGTCTTGAGCGCGATCAGTGCGAACAGCACCCAGTTGCCCTGGTAGAGCAGCCGCGACTCGGCGACGGACTGCACCAGCAGCGCGACGACGACCAGCAGCGGCAGGAGGGACACCGGGTCGAACGAGCGCGGACGGAACGAGGCGTCGTACCCGACGCGCGTCGCGCAGGCCCACGAGCGGGACAGCGTGGTCACGACGTAGACCGCGAACAGGACGAGGCCGATGATCCCCGTCTGCATCCAGACGTCCAGGTACGCGTCGTGCGCCTGCAGGTAGGTGACACCCTTGCGGTGCGCGAGGTCGGCCAGGGTCGGGATCGCGGGCCACCAGTACCCGATCCACCCCCAGCCTCCGACCGGGTGCTGCTCGATCAGTCCGAGGACCTTGCCCCAGATCTCGCCGCGGCCGGTCGCGTCCGAGCCCTTGCCGAGCATCTCGGACACCGGTCCGCGCAGCAGGAAGCCCGCGACCGCGACGACGACCGCGCCGACCGCGAGCAGCAGGTACCGCGGCGTCCGGCGCTCGGTCGGCACGCGGCGCATCCAGATCGCGACCAGGGCGACCACGGCGACGACGACGGCGGCGGCGATGACGGTGGACGAGCGGGTCAGGACGAAGCCGACGGCGGCGACGAGGAGCCATCCGAGCGCCCGGTTCCGCCGCATCCGGCCCTCGGCGAACTGCACGGCCACGACGATCGCCACCAGGAGCGCCACCATCGCGAGCAGGTTGGCGTTGCCGGGCAGCCCCTGGATGCGCCCGCCGGTGAAGAGCTCGGCCCGTGAGAAGTAGAAGGCGTCGGGGATGTCGGCGTCGCCGTAGTCGGTCCAGATCGGTGCGATCGGATGACGCACGAACACGGCGACGACGGCCTCGAACACGAGCGAGAGCATCAGGACCCAGCGGAGCGCGAGGCTCAGTGCGTCGGCGATCCGACGCCAGGTCAGGGTCGACGCGATCGTGAACGCGACCGCGACGCAGATCACCTGCGCGACCAGGCTCGAGATCGTGGCGAACCGCCAGTGCGACCAGAGCACCGTCACCAGGCACCAACCGAGGAACACCCAGAGCGCCCACGGAGTGCGCACCATCGACGGCCTGGCCCGGACCAGGACCGTGATGCCCCAGGCTGCGACGAGTGCCCAGAGAACGCCGGCACCGACCCAGGTGAGGGTGTTCGGAACGGCGTCGCCCGCGAACAGCACGAACAGGGTCGTCGCCCCGAGGGCGAACGCCTCGCGCTCGGGTACGGTTCCGCGCGCGATCGGCCAGGTGTTCGTCACGAGGCCAGGCTACCGGCCGGTCGCCGCCAGCAGGAGTCACGTCGGGAGCGCCGGTAGGCTCTGGCCCATGTTCCTCGGCATCACGAACACCCCCCGCGACTACGCCTGGGGCTCGGTCACCGCGATCCCGGAGCTCCTCGGACGCACCGTCACGGGCGCCCCGCAGGCGGAGCTCTGGCTCGGCGCGCACGCCGGCAGCCCCTCCGTCGTCGTCAACCCCGCGATGGTCGGTGGAGCGGACACGCTCCGCGACTGGATCGCGGAGGAGCCGGAGACCGCACTCGGTCCGGACCGCACGGGTCTGCCCTTCCTGCTGAAGGTGCTCGCCGCCGCGGCACCGCTCTCGCTGCAGGCACACCCGACGCCGGAGCAGGCGGAGGAGGGGTTCTCCCGCGAGGAGCGCGCAGGCATCGCCATCGACGACCCCGCTCGCAACTACAAGGACCCGTTCCCGAAGCCCGAACTCGTCGTCGCGCTGAGTGAGCGGTTCGAAGCGCTGAGCGGCTTCCGCCCGGTCGAGGACACCCTGGCAGAGGTCCGCCTGCTCGATGCCGGCACCGGTCGCCTCGGACCGCTCGAGGTCCACCTGGCGCACGGGCTCGAGGACACGGTCCGCTGGCTCGAGACAGCCGACGAGTCCGCGCTCGCCGTCGTGCAGGCCACGAGCGACCTCGCCCAGGCGCTCGCCGACGACCTGCACACCCCGAACACCGCGACCGTCCGTGACCTCGCGACGAGCTGGCCGGGGGATCCGGGCATCGTGGTGTCCCTGCTCATGCACCGGGTGACGCTCACCGCGGGGCAGGCGATGTACCTGCCCGCCGGCAACATCCACGCGTACCTCGACGGCCTCGGCATCGAGCTGATGGCCCCGTCGGACAACGTGCTCCGCGGTGGCCTCACGCCGAAGCACGTCGACGTCCCCGAGCTCCTGCACGTGCTCGACTTCACCGCGTACCCGGAGCCGGTCCTCGAGCCCGAGCACGTCGCCCCCGGAGTCGACCGGTTCGCACCGCAGGGGGTCGGCTTCGCGCTGCTGCGGGTCGACGGCGACGGCCGCCCGGTCGGGCTGAGCGCCGGCGGGGTCGCCCCGCTCGTCGGCCCGTCGATCGCAGTCTGCACCGAGGGCGTGGTCACGCTCGTCGGCGCGCGGTCCGCCACGTTGCTCCGGAAGGGCGAGTCGTGCTTCATCACGCCGGACGAGGGCGACGTGACGGTCGGGGCGGACTCGCCTGACGGCATCACCTCAACCGTGTTCATCGCCACCGGCGCGTAGCCAACGTCCGCTAGCGTGGCGAGCATGAGTTGGCTGGTCACCGGCGGTGCCGGGTACATCGGATCCCACGTCGTCCGGGCACTGCGCTCGGCCGGCATCGACACGGTCGCGTTCGACGACCTCTCGAGCGGCTTCCGCGCGTTCGTGCCGGGCGACGTGCCGTTCGTCGAGGGCACGATCCTCGACGGTGAGCTCGTCGCACGCACCCTGCGCGAGCACGACGTCGCGGGTGTCGTCCACGTCGCCGGCTTCAAGTACGCCGGCGTCTCGGTCGAGCGGCCGCTGCACACCTACGAGCAGAACGTCACCGGGATGGCGACGCTGCTCCGCGCGATGGCCGACACCGGCGTGACGAAGGCGGTCTTCTCGTCGAGCGCCGCCGTCTACGGCACCCCGGACGTCGAGACCGTCGTCGAGTCCACCCCGAAGAACCCGGAGTCCCCGTACGGCGAGTCGAAGCTGATCGGCGAGTGGCTGCTCCGCGACATGGAGGTCGCCGCGGGTTTCACCACGACCTCGCTGCGCTACTTCAACGTCGTCGGCTCGGGGGAGCCTGACCTGTACGACGCCAGCCCGCACAACCTGTTCCCGCTGGTGTTCGACGCGCTGCTCGCCGGCCGGACCCCGCGGATCAACGGCGACGACTACGACACGCCGGACGGCACCTGCGTGCGCGACTACGTGCACGTCGCCGACCTGGCGCACTCGCACGCCGTGGCTGCACGGAAGCTCGAGGCGGGGGAGTCGCTCGACCGCGCCTACAACCTCGGCAGCGGCGACGGCGTGAGCGTCCGGCAGATCATGGACGCCATGGCGACGGGCACCGGGATCGCCTTCGAGCCGGAGATCGCTCCGCGTCGCCCCGGCGACCCGGCGCGGATCGTCGCGACCGGCGAAGCCGCCGCCCGCGACCTGGAGTGGGCGATGCGCCACACCCTCGACGAGATGGTCTCGAGCGCCTGGGACGCCCGCCGCAGCGCCTCCTGAGTGTGTGCAGCTTCGATCGGTGGCGTCGTTCTCGCACCGCTCCGTGTCGTGTCCGTGTCGTCGTCGCGTGCCGGAAGCCGATCGGCTACTGAGACGGTGGCAGGGTCGAGCTTCTGGCCGTTCCCATGGACCTTGCGGCTATGAGTCGTCTCGAGTCGCCTGCCTGGTCGGCGGCCGACGTGTCGGTTCACGTGCGGTTGTCGTGACCTTCGTCGCGCTCCGGGCCCGCCACACCGGCAAGCGGTAGGAGGCACGCCGCACAGCCGACCTCAGCAGTCTCGCGAACCGATCGGCTACGGACAGACCGTGTGGGGGCGTTGTGAACGACGCCGGGGAGTACTCCGTCAGGACCGCCCCGGCGTGCGCCGATCAGAGCTCCCGGCAGACGGACGCGGCGAGGATGAGCATGTTGACCTTCGCGTCGGGGTTCGCGCCGGAGTAGCTGACGTAGAACGTCGGCGAGCTCCTGCCTCCGGAGTAGCGCACCTGTGTCCACGAGCTACGACCCCGGTTGTCGCCTCGGCGAGTGATGTCGTACTCCGCCCAGACCCGTTCAGCATTGTCGAGCACCTTCCGCGCGGTGACCTCGGACGTGCTCGACAGGTTCACTTCCCGTCGGCGGCCAGCGTCGCCGGTGGTGAAGCCGAGGATGTCGGTGTTCGAGCAGACGGAGTCGCCGGTGAGTTCACGGAACGGCTCGGGCCGGGACTCCCCTTCGTCGTAGTAGTCCTTCCACTGCGACAAGCCGCCGTTGGGTTCCATGAACGCGTTCAAGGCAGCGACGGTGCGGTGGTCCTGCTGGGCGGCGACGGCATCGGACGCGATGTACGGCTGGTGGCCTTGGCAGGCTCCGACGATGAGGACGAACACGAGCACGAACACCGTGCCGAGGGCGAGGCGCTTCACGTCCCGTCGCCGACGTGCGGCGCGCCCCTCAACGGTGTTGTCCGACATGGTGCCCCTTCCCCCTGCGGTTCAGCATGCCAGATGCGACGCATCGCGCGGCCGAACCGCTTCGCCACTGCTCGGTCGATGGCTGCCGGACACCGGTCCCCTCCGGCCGATCCGCGCGGGAGATCCGATCACGTCGTTGCGAAGACTCGGGTGGGCCCTTCGCGATCTTCACGTCGTTGCCGGTGTCGAACGGAAACCGCACCGTTGCATGTCATCAGCCGCGGGCTGCTCGGAGGGTGTGCCGTGGGAGTTCGCCGAACTCGTCGCGGTAGGCGCCCGCGAACCGTCCGAGGTGCGCGAAGCCGGCTCCGCGTGCGATCTCGGCGATGCTCCGGTCGGACACGGACTGCAGCTGCTCGCGGGCGAGGAGGAGTCGGATGCGGCGCAGGTACGCCAGCGGCGTGGTTCCGTGGTGACGGTTGAACGCGGCCTGAACGCCGCGGACACTCAGCCCGGCGGCTTCGGCAACGTCAGCGACGGTGATCTGCTCGGCCGCGTGCTCGAGCAGGAATGCCTCGGCACGGGCGAATCGAGAGCTCGCGGGGGTCTGCTGGGCGGGCTGCTCGACGGGCCAGTGCGGAATCGCGGTCAACAGCCCGTTCGCGGCGAACCGGGTGAGTTCCTGCTCCCGCTCCATCGACACCTCATCCGGACCGGTGAGCACTTCAGCTGCGACGGTACGGACCATCAGCCACCAGGCCGCCAACGTTGGCCCTTCTGGGACGTGCCGGGGGCGGAACTCCAGCGGTCCCGGCGCCCAGCCACCGCGCTCAGCAGCGACTTCTTCAACCGTCACGCGGTCGATGCGGATGACGTCCTTCTGGAACGCCTCGAACCGGACGGGCTGCGGCCCGTTCCGGAACAGCACTGGCCCACCGATCGCGACAGGGTGACCATCGACGTGTCCTCGGCCGGACTTCAACCACACCAACGTCATCGCGCTACCCGGCTCGATCGTGCCACTGACCGCCCCAGTGCAAGTAGTGGACTCCAGCGACAGCAGACGTGTTCCGCGCACCCGCTCCTCGAACACGAACCCAGCACCATCCGGGTCCACATCGACACCGTGGCCGACGTGGGTGCGAGCGATCGCGTCCGCAGCAACAGAAGGATCTGTGGTCTCGACGACCTGCCGGGCGCGGCGCATGGATTCGGACACCGCCTGATCATCACGGCAACCCGGCCGAGCCGCAATGCCTGCACCCAACTTCCGGAATCGGATATTGCCCGGGTAGCCCGGTCACTCCCCAATCGATGCAGTCGCTGCCCGTGTGCATCCACTCAGGTGATGCGAGCATCCTTCAAGTGGGTGCTGGACCGTTCGGGTCGGAACGGCACCCGGATGGGCCCGGCGAACGACAGGGGTCCGTGCGGGTCGGGATCGAGACGCAATGATCTCTCCCGGCTCGTTCCTGGGCCACCGGGCGATCTCAGTCGCCCGTGTTCGGGCCTCCGAGAAACGACTCGTACGTCTCGGTGTCGTCACGGTGGGCGGCGGGATCGGGGAGGACGTAGAGCACGTCGGTTTCGGTGCCGACGACCTCGCGGAGCCGAGCGACTGCCTCGATGGGGGTGTCGGCTTCGACACCTGCAACGACCGGCTCACTGTCATCGTCGGGGACGTAGCCCGCGTTCCACTGCACCCGATGATTCTCCAGGCGTGGTCGCCGGGCAGCAATTCGAGTGCGTCTGCGAGCACGTCTGGACGCACAGCGGGACAGCACAGCCGAGACGGCCCGGAGGCAATCGCGCTCCGGCCCGGGCGCTAGGGCGACTCTCCAGGGCCGGAGCGTCGACGCTCGCAGCGAGCCTTGGTCACGACCAATCGGGTGACTCGCTGGGTTTCCGTTGCGGTTAGCCGTCCTCGTCGAAGGTGGGGACACCGATGGTGTCCGTCCTGCCATTCGATCCAAGGACCGCGGCGTACTCGATCACCGCACCCGCGACCCCGTCGGCGACCATCGTCGCTTGCCCGTTGTAGTGGATGAACTTCATGCGACCACCCAACGGCGAACCGCGTGGGACACCATCCAGGCGAAGTCAACCCCCACCGTCCCCTACCTGGCGGCGTCGAACTGATCTTGGTGGGTTGTGACCTCGTCACGGTGGGCCTCGGACCATGCCTTCAGCTGCCGGACCGTCGTGTGCAGCGAGAGGCCGAGCTCGGTGAGCTCGTACGTCACGGTGACCGGGACCGTCGCAGTCGCCGTCCGGGTGATCAAGCCATCCCGCTCGAGAGACCGCAACGTCTGGGACAACATCTTCGGACTCACGCCCGCGAGGACCCGTCCCAGTTCGGAGTACCGCATCGGCCGTGGGTCCCCGTCGCACTCGGGACCACTGCCCAGCGCAGACAGCACCAGGGTCACCCACTTGCCGGAGACTTGCGCCAACAGTCGCTGACTCGGGCACGCCGACAGGAACGCGTTGTAGCGCGCTTTCTCATCGGCCTTCTTCTCAGCAGCGGTCGCGGTCACCACGGAACCTCCTCAGGTATCAACGCACTTACAGGTAACTACTTCCTCCGAGAAAGTGCTTCCTCCAGAGTGAGACACGACACGCAGTTCCACAAGCACGAGAGGCACCTGATGGCCACCAGCACCACCCCCGACCTGCCCGGCGGAACCTGGACCCTGGGCGACCGCACCGTGACCCGCTTCGGGTACGGAGCCATGCAGCTCGCCGGCCCCTGGGTCGTCGGCCCTCCGAAGGACCACGAGGCCGCACTCGCCGTGCTGCGCGCCGCCGTGGGCAGCGGCATCACCCACATCGACACCGCCGAGACCTACGGGCCCCGCGTCGTCAACGACCTCATCCGCGAGGCACTCCACCCTTACGCCGACGACCTGGTCATCGCGACCAAGGCCGGTGGACGCCGCGACGAGAACGGCGGATGGCCGTCAGCGCGGAAGCCCGACGAGCTGCGCGCCCAGATCGACGACAACCTCGAGACCCTCGGAGTCGACTCCCTGGACCTCGTGCACCTGCGCCTCGGCGACGCCGACGGGCCCGTCCGGGAACGCATCACCGAGGCGTTCGAGACGCTCGTCGACCTGCAGCAGCAGGGCGTGATCCGGCACCTCGGCGTCAGCAACGCCACCCCGGCACAGGTTGAGGAAGCGCAGTCGATCGCGCCCATCGTGTCGGTGCAGAACATGTACAACCTCGCAAACCGCTGGGACGACGCCCTCATCGACCGGCTCGCCGACGAGGGCGTCGCTTACATCCCGTTCTTCCCCCCTCGGCGGGTTCACCCCGCTGCAGTCCGACGCGCTCTCGGGCGTCGCCGCCCGACTCGACTCGACACCCATGTCGGTCGCCCTGGCGTGGCTGCTGCACCGGTCGCCGAACATCCTCCTGATCCCCGGGACCGCTTCGGCAGACCACCTGCGCGAAAACACCGCCGGCGCCGCACTCACCCTCTCCAAGACGGATCTTCGCGAGCTCGACCGCATCTCGGGCTGACCCGAGGCGACGCCTGGCGGGACACAACGGCGACAGCCCGCCAGGCGTGACCCGCGACCGGCAAGCGATTCCTCTCCGGGCACCGATCCGAGACGTCGCTCGTGTCGGCTCAGTGACCCGCCCGCGCGAGCAGGCAGGACACGAGGATGGCGTTATTGACTGATCGGACAACAACGGGGGTAAGGTGGGCCCCGACCCGGGCAACCCCTGGTCGCAGAGGAGAAAGCACCATGATCCCGCACACCAAGCACATCCCCACGAGCAAGGTCATCAGCGCGTACTACACAGTTCACCCTGACGATCGACAGGCGTTCAGCGACGCCGTCATCCCCCATCTGATGACCACCGCGCAGCAAGACGGATGCACGTACTACGTCTTCGCCGAGGACCTCACGGACCCGAACACAATCCACCTCACCGAGGGGTGGCGTGACCAAGCCGCCATCGACGCCCACATGGCCGATGAAGACTTCCTCAAGGCCGTCACGACCGTGCTCGGCGGCATCCGCATCCTCGACTACCAGGCCGAGTACTACGACGTGGCCGCGCAAACCGCCGGCGCCCTCCCCGACGCGAGCTGACCCACCACCAGGCGACCCGCGCTACGCAGGACGAGCGGACGCCCGATCGCGGACATCGGCCCGCATAGGATCACGTCATGTCCCGCCCTCGGAAATTCGACGAGGACGCCGTCGTCGAATCGGCTGCCGGCGTCTTCGCCGCCGCCGGCTACGGCGGAACGACGATGGAGGAGCTCAGCCGCGCCACCGGGCTCGGTAAGCAGAGCATCTACAACACCTTCGGCGGCAAACGGGACCTCTTCCTGCGCGCGCTCGAGCGGAGCACCTCCACGCACGTTGATCGCCTGACCGCCGAACTTTCGTCCGGGACGTCCTCTCCGCTCGAGCGGATCAGGGCGCACCTGAATGCGCTCGCCATCACCTTCACATCAGAGGGGCCGCTGGACTCGTTGTTCACCAAGGCCACGGTGGAGCTGGCCGACCGTGATCCGGACGTCGCGGCGGCCGCTCGTCGCGCCTATCGGCGCCTCGAGGACGAGTACGCCGAATGCATCGAGCAAGCGCAAGCAGCCGGAGAAGTGGATGCGGCCCTCCACGCGCGGGCCCTGGCGACGTACTTCGTGGCGGTCACACGCGGCATGGAAGTCCTCGGGACCGCCGGCGCCGACCGGTCGACGCTCCTCGGCGTCGGGCGAGCAGCACTGACGCTGCTCACCTGAAGAAACCGACAACCCGCACCCGGTCGAGTACTCAGAGGAAGCGTCTCGATAGCCGGTGGCGGTTTCAAGGGGTCGTTGCAACGGGTGGTTGTTTCGGGTCCGAGAGTAGCTGCTCGAATGCTTCTGCCGGGGTGCGGTAGC
>NZ_JADKRV010000020.1 GCF_015351025.1 Curtobacterium sp. VKM Ac-1376
AAGAACAGCCACCCCTGGAACCGCAGGAACGTCTTCATCGCGCCGCTCTTCACGGCGGCGGCGTCCTCCGGGATGAATCGGAGGGTGTCGGGGGCGATGTCCGGGTCCTTACCGACGGTGTTCGGGTTGCCGTGGTGCCGGGTGTGCTTGTTCATCCACCACGAGTAGCTGAGCCCGACGAGGAACGTGCCGAGCCAGCGGCCGGCGTGGTCGTTCCACTTCTGCGACGCGAAGACCTGGCGGTGCGCAGCCTCGTGCGACAGGAACGCGAACTGGGTGAACAGCACCCCGAGCGCACCGGCGACGATGAGCTGGAACCACGAGTCACCGAGGAACGCGAACACGACCCAGGCGAGGGCGAGCGTGCCGACGAGGCTGCCGAACAGTGCCCAGTAGAAACCGGTACGACGGCGCAGGAGGCCGTTGTCCTTCACCTGCGCGAGGAGCGCGGAGTAGGTCGAGGTGCCCTTGCGGGCCCCCGTGCCGGGACGAGTGCGGGTGTATCCCGCTGCGAGCGGAGTGGTGGTCACGAAGACCGCCTTCCGGTACGGATCGGTCCTTCAACCGGTTCGAGGGAGTTCACGCGAGTGCGCTTGGCACCGACCCTAAGTGCCGAAGTTGCGTGTTGACCGAGGTGTCCGGAACACGACAGCTGCCCCTCAGCGTCACACCGCGCGACGCTCGGGACCGTCTGCGCACCGGCCGGACGAGGCGCGCAACGTCTGCCCCGGGTACTCTCCGAAACGCCGGAAGTACGTGCCGGAGAACCGGCCGAGGTGACGGAACCCCCACTCCACCGCGACCTCGCTGACACTCGTCTCGTGACGGTTTCCGGACTGCAGCGCGGCGTGCACGCGGTCCAGCCGCATCCGCTGCAGGAACGTCATCGGCGAGACACCGTGTTCGCGCATGAACGACGTCTGCAGCGTCCGCGGGCTCACGCCGACGGCGTCGCAGATGTCGGCGAGGCACAGGACCTGACCGCAGTGGCCGTCGAGGTACGCCTCGGCGAGCTCGACCGTGGACGGTGCGACGGACCGCAGGGCGACGTCGGCGTCCCTGGCACCGAAGGCACCGAGGACGGCCTCCACGAGCGCCACCTGGGCACCGGCCCTGGCCTCACGGGTCGCGCCGTCCCGGGTCACCGTCACCGCGACCGCCTCGACGCTCCTGCGCAGGACCTCGAGGGCTTCGCGGTCGGGCTCGGCGCCGCGCACCGGCAGCACCGGTGCGGTGCCGCGCAGTCGCTCGGACACCCGGTCGACGAGCACGCGGTCGATGCTGACCAGCTGCAGGGTGCCCTTCGGCGCGTGCACGGAGAACGTCCCCACGGTCGGCATGAGGACCGGTGCCGCGGGGCGGCTCTCGAGCACGACCGCGCCGTCGAGCGCGATCCGCACGCCACCGGTGCTCGACCAGCCGACGATGACCCGGTCGGCGGATTCGAACACGCCGGAGAAGCCTGACGTCACGGCCACCGTGACCAGGCTGACGTGCCCGTCCCGCCGCGTCCGGTAGCGGAACCGGAACGGGAGCCGGAAGCGGTCGTCCTCGGTGTCGAAGACCACGTCGCGGCCGTGACCGGCCCGCGCCAGGACCCCTGCGGCGAAGACCGGGTCGGTGCCGGAGCGCTCGGTCCGACGGCGCCGACCGTCGATCCGGGCGGTGACGGTCCGTGCGTCCTCGGTTCCGTGGACCGCGGTCAGCACGGCGCCTCCTCCGGGTACTGGCCGCAGCAGTCCTCGAAGTAGGCGTGGGCGTCCTGCAGCGTCGCGGTGCGCTCGTGCTGGTGGAGCGATGCCATGAGCGTGCACTCGAAGCCGTCGGCCGTGCGCTCGATGAAGCCGAGCAGCATGTCCGGGTCGTCCCACGCGGCAGCGGCGTCGACGACGCGCCAGCACCCTGCGTCGACGGGCTGGACCCGGACGTCGGTCGGGTCCGTCGCCCCGAGGGCCCGGATCCGGTCGCTGTGGACGATCTGCCGCCACGCGGTCGTGTCGTTCGTCATGGTCGCGGTTCCCCGTACGTGTCCCATCGCGCCTCCCTGTTGGTCCGATGTGGCGCACTGCCTGAACCAGCAGTGCACGAGACACTTTCAGTATGCGCAGGACAGTTTGCGTCGAGGCAGGGGTTGACTTCGGGATGCGCTGGGTGGATCATCCGATCCGGTCGATCCCCGGTGGATGGGAGCGTGTGCGCCGCAGGTGTCGTACGGTCGGTGCATGAGCGTCGAGAGCCCCGCGATCGACCACGGACCACAGCGGCTCTCACGCTCGGTCCGTGATGCGCTCCGGTTCCTGCACGAGCGTGCGGCGACGCACATCACCGTCGCGGATGTGGCTGCTGCGGTCCACCTGTCCCCGCGGAGTCTGCAGAAGCGTTTCCAGTCCGAGCTCGGGCAGCCCCCCGGGATGTACCTGCGTGCGGTCCGGCTCGAGGGCGTTCGCCGGGACCTGCAGGCGTCGTCGGACGGACGGGACCGCAGCACCGTGGCCGAGATCGCGGAGCGCTGGCAGTTCAGCAATGCCGGCCGGATGGCAGCGGCGTTCCGCGCGGCCTACGGGATCGCACCGTCGTCGGCCCTGCGCTCCTTCGTCCCCGAGGACGACGAGGACCGGGCGGCGACCCTGTCGGACGCGGACCAGCGGCGGTTCCGCCTGGTGCTGGACTGCGAGGTCGACGTCGACGACCCGAAGTCGGTGCTCGCGGGAGCACTCCAGCGCGCTGGTGCCGGCCCATGGCGCGACTACCGACCGGACGGCGGCAGCGAGGACCTCATCGCCTTCCTCCTGGGCAACGCCGTGCGCACCATCGTCCGCGAGACCACGGGAGTCAGCCTCGTCGCGATGGACACCTTGCTCCGGGTGCAGGACCACCAGGGGTCGTACCCGGCGGCGGAGCTGCCGGCCTGGCGGGCCGGGCCTCCCGGACGCTCGAGCGGGACCGACGGCGTAGGATCGAACACCGGCAGGGAAGGCGCCCATGGATGACGCATACGAGCGTGCACTCCGCGCGCTCCGGTCGGCCGAGATGGCCGATGACGAGCTCAGTCGCCCCTTCGCGCTCGCGCTCCCGTTGGGCGGTGTCTCGCTCTCGACCTTCGGCCCGCTCTGCCCCAGCGAGACGGTCTCCGCGACGGACGACGTCGCGTACCGCGTGGACGAGATCCAGTTCGACCTGTCCGAGGGGCCGTGCTGGGCGGCCCTGTCCGCCGACGCCCCCGTCCTCGAGCCGGACATCATCGGACGTCCCAACGCTGCCTGGCCCGCGTTCAACGACGCCGTCCGTGACCAGCCCGTCGGCGCGGTGTTCGCGTTCCCCGTGGCGTTCGGCCCCTTTCCGCTCGGGGCCGTCGATCTGTACGTCCCGCAGCCGGCGGCCCTCGACGACGAGTCGGTGCAGCAGGCCATGACGCTCGCGTCCGCCGCGAGTCGCCGCGTCCTGCGCCGCGTCATCCGCACCATCGCGGACGACGACGACGCGCTCCTCGACCGCAGCCCGCTGTCGCGGCGGGTGGTGCACCAGGCGACCGGGGTCGTGCTCGCCCAGCTCGACATCAGCCCGGACGACGCCTACCTGATCCTGCAGGGCCACGCCTTCGCGCGGAGGTCCTCGATGCGGCAGGTGGCCGAAGAGATCCTCGACGGCACGGTCCGGTTCGAGAAACGGGGCGACCTGATCGAGAAGGTCCAGTGAGCAGAGCAGGCAGGGAGACGAGGATCGTCGAGACGTTCACGACCCTCACGGACACCCTGGTCGAGGGCTACGACGTCGTCGAACTCCTCCAGACGCTCGTCGAGACGTGCGCCGACGTGCTCGGCATCGACGCCGCCGGCATCCTGCTCGCGAACGACGACGGCGAGCTCGAGGTCGTGGCTTCGACCTCCGAGGCCAGCCGGCTCGTCGAGGTCCTGCAGCTCGACGCCGACGCCGGGCCGTGCATGACCTCGTTCTCCACCGGACGTTCCGTCTCCTGCCCGGACATCACCGACGCGCCGACCGAGTGGGCGGTGTTCCGGGCCGGGGCGCTGGGCCTCGGATTCCGCGCCGTGCACGCCGTGCCGCTGCGGTTGCGGTCGGACGTCATCGGGGCGCTCAACCTGTTCGGCGCCTCGGCGGGAGCCCTCGCCGACGACGACCTCCGCATCGCCCGGGCCCTCGCCGACGTGGCGACGATCGGCATCCTGCACGAGCGCACGCTGCGCGAGCAGGACGTGGTCCGCGCCCAGCTCAAGCGCGCGATCGGCTCGCGTGAGGTCATCGAGCAGGCGAAGGGCGTCGTGTCGTACCTCCGCGGTGTCTCCATCGAGGACGCCTTCGCTGTGATGCGCGGGTACGCGCTCGAGCACCACGAGCCGCTCTCCGAGGTGGCCCGCGCGATCGTGCAGCGCCGACTCGTCCCCTGACGAGCGGCCCGACGAGTCGCCCGGGCGCCCATCCCGCCCACTACGGTGAGCGGATGGCCAAGGTCACGCTGCAGGACGTCGCCGCGCACGCCGGCGTGTCGATGAAGACCGTGTCCAACGTCGTCCGCGGGTACCGGCACGTCAGTGCCCCGATGCGGATCCGGGTGCAGGCCGCGATCGACGAACTCGGCTACCGGCCGAACGTCTCGGGCCGGTCGCTCGCCACCGGCCGGTCGAACATGCTCGCGTTCGCGTTCCCGGACCTGCGACGGCCGTACTTCGCCGAGCTCGCGCACGTGTTCTCACGGGTCTGCGCCGACCGCGGCTACCAGCTGCTGCTCGAGGAGACCGGCGGCGATCCGGACGGCGAGCGCTCGGCGGTGCGGGGCCGTGAAGCCGGTGTGGTCGACGGCGTCGTCATCCACCCGCAGGTGCTCACGCCCGAGGCGATCGACCGGATCCGCGGCGACACCGCCGTGGTGTTCCTCGGCGAGGACGTCCGGCCGCCACACGCCGATCAGGTGGTCATCGACAACGCCGGCGCCGCGGCGGAGGCCGTCGCCCACCTCGTCGCGCTCGGACGCCGGCGGATCGGGTTCTTCGGCCACGAGACCGGCCGGTGGTCGCGCACGTCGGACCTGCGGATCGAGGGGTACCGCACGGGGCTCGCCGCCGCCGGCCTGCCCGTCGACGACACGCTCCTCGTCCCCCGCGCCGTCGGGGACGCCGCCGGAGCCGAGGTCGCCTTCGGTGCTGCGCTCGACGCCGGGCTGCGGCTCGATGCCCTGCTCTGCCGTGACGACCTCGCCGCTGTCGGAGTCCTCCGTGCCATGCGGCTGCGTGGCCTCGATGCACCCCGCGACGTCGCGGTCGTCGGCTGGGACGCCGTCGGGCTCGGCTCGAGCCTGGTGCCGAGCCTGACGTCGGTCGCCCCCGACACCGTCGCCCTCGCCGACACCGCACTCGACCTGCTCGTGGAGCGCATGGACGGAGCGGACGTGCCCGGCCGCCTGGTCACCGTCGGGCACCGCCTGCTGGTCGGCGAGAGCGCGCCGTTCGCGGACGGCAGCGCCGACCGGGTGGCGCACCAGGACGCCTGACGGCTGGGGACGGGACGGACGGGAGGCCCGTGGCGGCGCCGCCACGGGCCTCCCGTCCGCCCCGTCGTCAGCCGCAGGGCGCGTGGTGGCACCAGCAGTGCGGCCCGGTCAGCGCTCCCCCGGGTGCACGCTGCCGAGCAGTTCGACGACGACGTCCCGCAGGGCGTCGGGCAGGCCGACCGTGCCGAGCTCGACGATGCGGTCCGCGCGGGGCAGGTCCTTCGCGATGACCTCCCACGCCTCGAGCTTCTCCGGGTTGCCGGCCTGGGCGCCCTCGAGGGCACGCCGGACGGCGTCCCGCGCGTCGATGCCGACGACCGGTGGACCCGTCAGCGTCAGCACGCCGCCCGACGCGGTGTCGACCGACAGGTCGACGGAGAACCGGTCCTCCGTGCCGGCTGATGTCGGCTGCCCGTCGGCCGGGGCGGCGAGGAACGTGATCCGCCAGTCCCGGTGGGCGGGGACGACGTCCGTGGCGCCGGTGGTGGCGTGCACGCGGAACTCGGCGCGCTCGGGGTCCCACGTGAGCCGCGTGTCGGCGGTCCGGCCGCCCTCGCCCTCGCGGTCCTCGACCAGGGTGAACTCCCCCGCTGCGCCGGGTGCCACCAGGACCTCGAAGGCCGTCGGGTTCGCGGTGGCGTCGAGCTGGTCCTCGGCAGCCAACGGGAGCAGTCCGCCCGCGCGGAGCAGGACGGGTACGGTGTCGAGGGTGCGGTACAGGTCGACGAAGCGGTCACCGGCGTAGACCGTGCCGGTGAACACGTCGGTCCACGTGCCCGGCGGCAGCCACGCCCTTGCCACCCCGTGCAGGCTCACCGGGTCGCGCGGTGTGACGATCGGTGCGACGAGCAGCTCCGACCCGAAGGCGTAGGTGTTCGGCACCCGGTACGCCTCGTCCCGGCGCGGTTCGAGGTGGTACAGCGGGCGGACGAGCGCGGTCCCCTCGGCGGTGCGGTGGTTCATGGTGTGCAGGTACGGCACCAGGCGGTGCCGGAAGCGGAGGGCGTCGCCCATCGCCGCGCGGGCCTCGGCCGGGAACACCCACGGCTCCTTGCGGATGAACGGGTTGTTCGCCGAGTGCAGACGCATGATCGGCGAGAACACCCCGAACTGCACCCAGCGGGTGGCGAGCTCGTCGTCGCGGATGCCGCGCGTGTGCCCGCCGATGTCGTGGCTCCACCACGGGTAGCCGATGTTCGCGGCGGTGGCGGTGAACTCGGGCTGGAACGCCAGGGACGCCCACGAGACGACGGCGTCGCCGGAGAAGCCGACGGCGTACCGGTGACTGCCCGGTCCGGCGTAGCGCGAGAACGTCATGCCGTCGACGGGCCCGTCGGCGGCGGTACCGGTACCAGTGCCGACGTCCGCATCGGCGGCCTTCGATGATGTGTGTCGCGCCGACTCGAGCAGGTGGAAGTGGTTGAGCAGCCAGAGCGGGTCGACGCCGGGCAGCCCGGTCTCGCGGCCCTGCTGCCAGTCGATCCACCAGAAGTCGACGCCCTGTTCCTCGAGCGGCCGGTGCAGCTGCTCGAAGTACGCCTGCAGGAACCGGCGGTCCGTGGGGTCGAACGGGATCGGCCGCTCGCTCTCCGGGTCGATGCCCATCGCCCGCGCCACGGCGGGGTAGGCGTCCTCGAAGGCACGGACACCATCGGCAGGGTGCAGGTTCAGCGTCGTGCGCATCCCGCGTCGGTGCAGCTCGGCGAGGAACGCCGACGGGTCCGGGAACAGCGACGGCTCCCAGGAGTAGCCGGTCCAGCCGTTGCCGAAGCGCGGCGGCACGGAGTCCACCCGGTGCCAGTCCATGTCGATGACCGCCACCGAGAACGGCAGCCGTTCGTCGGCGAAGCGGTCCAGCAGCTCGAGGTACGACGTGTCGCTGTACGGGTGGTAGCGGCTCCACCAGTTGCCGAGCGCCCAGCGCGGCATCCGCGACGGGGCTCCGGCGACGGCGTGGTAGGTCCGGAGTGCGGCGGCGTAGTCGCGGCCGTACGCGAACACCGTGACGTCGCGCCGACCGGGGGCCCTGGTGCCGATCCAGCCGTCGTCCGCGAACAGGAACGACTCGCTGTCGTCGAGCGCCGTGATGCCGTCCCGCGCCAGGATGCCCGGTTCGAGCGGCATCCGGCCGTCGACGTCGTCGAGTGTCCGGCCGGTCCCGCCGAGGTCGCGCGGTTCCTGGCCCCAGCGCCACCGGTTGGCGTCCGGGCCGGTGGTCTCGACGACGAGGCCGCTCGGGCTGAACGGGCGGCCGTCGTAGCGCAGGCGGGCACGCTCGGTGGTGATGACGACGCCGGTGCCGGTACCGTCGCTGCCGGTGGGTCCGCCGGTCCGTTCTGCGGTGAACGTCGGCACGGGCAGCCGGCGACGGATCGCGAAGGTCGAGGCGCGGTCCTCGAACGCGCCGTCGTCGCTCCACTCGACGCGGAACGCGCCCGCGTCGAGGACCGTGACGCGCCAGTGGTCGCCCGAGACGACGGCCGCGGGGTCTGCGACCGGGTCCGCCCCCGGGAACGGGCGGATGGTGGGAAGGGCAGTGGTGCTGGTCGTGCTCACGTGGTTGCCTCTCAGCTCTTGACCGCGCCCTGCGTCACACCGCTGATGACCCAGCGCTGCGCGAACAGGTAGACGATGATCGTCGGTGCCATCGCCATGAGGTACGAGGCGAAGGCGACGTTGTAGTTGGTGCCGAACTGACTCTGGAAGATGTTCTGCACCACGGGCAGGGTCTGCAGTCCCGGGTCCGCAGTGATGAGCGAGGGCATCATGAAGTCGTTCCACGACGCCAGGAACGCGAAGATGCCGACGGTCGCGTTCATCGGGCCGAGCAGGGGCAGGATGATCCGCCAGAAGATCTGCCACGTCGACGCCCCGTCGATGCGGGCGCTCTCCTCGAGCTCCACCGGGATGGACCGCAGGTACGCCGAGTACAGCAGCACGCTGAACGACAGTTGGAACATGGCGTGGAGGATCCCGACGCCGATCGGGTTGTCGAGCCCCATCTCGGCGGTCAGTTTGATCTGCGGCAGCGCCACCACGGGGAACGGCAGGAACATCGCCGCGAGCAGGTACACGAACGAGTACCGGAAGAACCGCTTGTGCCAGTTCCGGACGATCGCGTACGAGGCGAACGAGCTGAGCAGCAACGTCGCGACGACGGTGAGCGCCGCGACGCCGAGCGACACCGAGAACGAGACCGGGAACCGGGTGAGCTGCCAGGCCTCGGCGAACGAACCCGGGTTGAGCGGGAACGGCAGCGAGAGCGCGTTGCCGTCGACGGACTGCTCGGTCGTCTTGAACGCCATCGAGAGGGTCACGTACAGCGGGATCAGCACGGTCAGCGACGCGAGGCCGAGGACGACGGTGAGGGGCCAGTTCGTGCCGCCGAGGCGACGGCGGCGGCTGCGTCCGGATCGGCCGGGGCCGCCGGTGGTCAGGGCGCGGGTGTCGGTCGGGGGTCGTGTGTCGATGGCGGTCATGCGAGTCGCAGGTTCCTTCCGCGGGTCGCCGCGAGCTGCAGCACGGAGATGAGGACGGTGATGATGAAGAAGACGGTCGCGTTCGCCATCTGGTAGGCGTAGTCGCCGCCGGTGAAGCCGCCGAAGATGGTCATCGCGACGCTGCTCGTCGCACTCCCCGGGCCGCCGTTGGTCAGCCCGACGATGACGTCGTACGCGCCGAGGTAGCCCTTCACGCCGAGCACCGTGTTGATGACGATGAAGCCTCCGAGCAGCGGGAGCGTGATCGCTCGCAGCTGCTTCCAGCCGGTCGCGCCGTCGAGGGAGCTGGCTTCGTAGAGCTCCTCGGGGATCGAGGTGAGGCCGGCCGTGTAGATGAGCAGCGCGCCGGGCACCGTCTGCCAGGCGGACACGATGACGATCGCGAGCCACGCCAGGTTCGGGTCGCCGAGGATGCTCTGCTCGAGCGGCCCGAACCCGATGCTCGTGGCCATGGCCGGCACCGTGTTCGCGAACAGGAAGTTGAACACGTAGGCGACGACGATCCCCGAGATCACCATCGGGATCACGAAGATCGAGCGCAGACCTGCGGCGAACCGGATCCGCTTCGCCAGCGCGATCGCGAGTGTCAGGGCGATGACCTGCGTCACGATCACCGTCACCACCGCGAAGCCGAGCGTGAACCCGTACGAGGCCAGGATCGCCGGGTCGGAGACGAGCGCCCGGTAGTTCTCGAGGCCCAGGAAGTCCCACTGCCCGAAGCCGAGGTAGTCGGTGAAGCTGTAGAAGACACCGACGCAGGCCGGGGCGACGACGAACGCCGTGAACAGCACGAGGGCCGGCACGAGGAACAGGTAGTACATGCCCTCGGTGCGGCTGAGCGAGCCGACAGCGCGAGAGCCCGGACGGCGGTGGGTGCGGGAGGCCGCGGTCACGGGCCCGGACGTCGCCGGGTCGGTGTCGCGGGAGAGCGGGGTCTGCATGGTCATGGGAGCTCCTGTGTCCTGGTCCGGCTCAGACCGTCGCCGAACGGCCGGCGAGACGCCGCCAGTCCGAGTCGAGCCGCTGCAGCATCGAGGTGAAGTCTCCACTCCGGATCGCCGACTGCAGGTAGTTCCCGAGCGGGATCGACGTGGGGATGAAGGTGCCGGCGCCCTGGTAGAACGCGGCGTCGTCGACGTACTGCTGCAGCCCGGCGAGGCGCTCGTCCTGCTGCGGCGGCGCGTCCTTCGTGGGTGAGTACGCCAGGTTGTCGCGGTTGTACGCGTCGATGACGTCGGGCTGCATGAGGAACTCGACGAGCTCCTTCGCCTCGTCCGGGTGCTCCGATGCGGTCGGGATCCAGAGACCGAGGTCGATGTTGACGCGCGCCTTCCGGTCCGCCGGGTCGTTCGACACCGGCAGCGCGAACGTGCCGACGGGCAGCTTCTCGTCGATGAGGGCGATCTGCCCGAGCGCCCACGGGCCCTGCAGGTACATCGCAGCCTGGCCCCTGCCGAACGCGAGGTTGCCGTCGGCGTAGGCGCGAGTGGCGTGGTCGCGGTTGAAGAACGACGAGATCGTCTTCGCGCGCTCCATCGGCACTGCGAAGTCCTTCTCGAAGGACACCTCGGAGTCGGGGCCGACGTCGGTGCCGAGGGCCTTCATCTTCCGGAAGAACGCGCCGGTGTCGACGAGGCTGCCGACCGAGTAGTCGAACAGGCCCTGCCAGAGCGTCCACGTGTCGCGGTCGGTGGCGTAGATCGGGGTGATGCCGGCCTTCTGCAGGGTCCGGCAGACCTCGACGAACTCGTCCCAGGTCGTCGGGACGGGCAGGTCGTGATCGGCGAAGATCCGCTTGTTGTAGATGACGCCGGCAGCCGCGAGCGAGTACGGCAGGACGCTCGTGCGGTCCTCGAACTTGGCGTACTGGTTCGTCAGGGTGTCGATGTCGGGACGGACGCGTGCTGCCGACGGAAGGTCGCTGAGGTCACTGAGGACGCCACGCGAGATGTAGCGCGCCAGCTCGAGGTTGTCGTTGAAGCAGCCGACGTCGGCCGGCTCCCCCCGCACGAACTGCGGCGCGATCGCGCCCGTCGTGTCGTGCACGACGGACAGGCGCGGGTGTCCCTGCTCGAACGTCCGGAGCAGCTTGTCGAAGTACGCGATGACCTCCTGCTTCTGCTCGTAGAAGCGGAGCGTCGTGGCACCGCTCGCGGCACCACCGGGCGTCGCACACCCGGCGAGCGCCATCGTGCCGAGTGCGATGCCACCGGCCGCACCGGCGAGGAACCCCCGCCGACTCACCGCTGCCTGGAGTGTTGCGGTCCTGCTTCCCACCATCGGGTCTCTCCCTCGTCGCGCATCGTCGCGCAGGCTCCTGTTTACAGCGCTGTAAAGCGTACGTCAACGTTGTAATCGCGCGTGGCGGTGATCGCAGGCCCGTCAGACGGGAGGCGCGTCGCCAGCCGGCACCGCGCCTCCCGTCCGCGCACCGTGCTCCGACCCGCACCCGGTGCGCGGTCGCGGGCCGGATGTGTGGCCGGCAACCGTGCACGAACAGCACGCAGCACGCAGCACGCAGCACGCAGCAGACAGGACGCACAGCAGCGGCACATCAACCGGGACACGGTCCGGTCCTGACAGGATCGGGGCATGGCACAGGACGAGCAGGACGTCGCGCTGCGCGTCGGACACGACGAACTCCGCATCCGCGGGGTGTACGAGACCATCAGCATCATCAACGACGTGATGGTGGCACTCTGGTTCGTCGTCGGCAGCATCCTCTTCTTCTCGGAGAGCACCACCACCACCGGGACCTGGTTGTTCCTGATCGGCAGCATCCAGCTCCTCGTCCGCCCGCTCATCCGGCTGTCCCGTCGCGTGCACCTCGGCCGGGCCGGTGGGGGCAGCCCGAACGAGACGGCCCGCGACTTCTGACCGCAAGGCGCGTCTGGTGGAACACACAGGATCGCGAGCAGGCACCATGGACTGCATGGAACGCACCACTCCACCCCTGCCCGACCCCGTCACCACGACTCCGCAGTTGCGGCGGTGGGTGTTCTGGCCCGCCGCCGTGATCGTGCTCGGGTTCGTGGCGTTCACCCTGATCTCCCCGTCCACGGCGGAGGCGATGTTCCTCGGTCTGCAGGACGGCATCGTCAGGAACTTCAGCTGGTACTACGTGCTGATCGCCGCGTTCTTCGTCGGCTTCTCACTGTTCGTCGGGTTCAGCCGCTTCGGTGACATCAAGCTCGGCAAGGACCAGGACGAGCCCGAGTTCTCGACCGGGTCGTGGTTCGCACTGCTCTTCGCCGCCGGCATGGGCATCGGGCTCGTGTTCTACGGCGTCTCCGAGCCCCTCAGCCACTTCGCCTCCCCCCGCCCCGGCGTCACCGGCACCGAGAACGAGCTCGCGCAGCAGGCCCTGACCCAGACGTTCCTGCACTGGGGCCTGCACGCGTGGGCGATCTACGTCGTGCTCGGCCTCGCCCTGGCCTACGCGATCCACCGCCGGGGCCGCCCGGTGTCGATCCGCTGGGCCCTCGAACCGCTGCTCGGCAACCGCGTGCGCGGCGGCTGGGGCAACCTCATCGACGTGATCGCCCTCGTCGGCACGCTGTTCGGTGTCGCGACCTCGCTCGGCCTCGGCGTCATCCAGATCGGCGCCGGGCTCGAGAGCGCCGGCATCGCCGACAGCAGCATCGTCAGCCAGATCGCGATCATCGCGGTCATCACCGCCGTCACGATCGTCTCGCTCGTCACCGGCGTCACCAAGGGCATGAAGATCCTGTCGAACTTCAACCTGCTGCTCGCCGCAGCACTGCTGCTGTTCGTGCTCATCGTCGGTCCGACGCAGTTCCTGCTCCGTGACTTCGTGCAGTCGATCGGCTCCTACCTGCAGAACCTCGTCGGTCTGTCGTTCAACGTCACCGCGCAGCAGGGTGCAGAGGGCGTGGCCTGGCAGGGTGCCTGGACCACCTTCTACTGGGGTTGGTGGATGTCGTGGGCGCCGTTCGTCGGCGTCTTCATCGCCCGCATCTCGAAGGGGCGCACGGTCCGCCAGTTCGTGTTCGGCGTCCTCCTGGTCCCGACCGCGCTCACGTTCCTGTGGTTCGCCGTCCTCGGCGGTGCCGCCATCCACCGCGAGACCGACGGCACCGGCGGGCTGGTCGGTGCCGACGGTTCGGTCGACCTCGAGGGCTCCCTGTTCACGCTGCTCGGTGGCCTGCCCGCCGGCATGGTGCTCACCTTCGGCGCCATCCTCCTCATCGGTGTCTTCTTCGTGACGTCCTCGGACTCCGGCTCCCTCGTGATGGCCATGATCGCGTCGGGTGGGGACATCGAGCCGAAGAACTGGCTGCGGGTCTTCTTCGCCGGCGTCTCCGCCCTGCTCGCGGTGGCGCTGCTCCTGAGCGGCGGACTGAACGCGCTCAAGACGGCGGCGATCACCACCGCGCTGCCCTTCAGCGTCGTCCTGCTGCTGACGTGCTGGTCGACGATCATCGCCTTCACCCGGGAACGACGGGCCTACGACAAGGCCGAGCGCGAGGTCCTGCTCGAGCACGTCGGCGCCTACTACGGGCTCGAGGTCGAAGCGCCGGCGGAGCGAACGCCGCGGTCCGGTCTCGGCCGTCCGTGGGCCGCGGTGCGGAACCGCGTGCGCGGAGGGCGGGCAGCGGGGGCGCCGCCGGTCGACCCCGGATCGCTCGAAGACTCCGCCGTCCGGACGGAGACGATCTCGCCGGACCCCGCGGTCGACCCGACCCTCGACTCCACCCCGGCGAACGAGAGCGGCCCTCGCCGCACGGAGGACGGACCCGCCTGACGCCGCGAGGCGCGATCCACTCGGCGCGGTCCTGCGGACAACGACTCGGAGCAGGACCAGGGTTGCAGGGGTGGATCTGCTCGTGTCGTTCGCCGTCGTGCTGGTCGTCGCCGTCGCCATCTCCGCCGTGGCCGGACGAACGATCGTCTCGACCACCGTCCTGTTCCTGGTGGCGGGGTTCGTGCTGGGTTCCGGGGTGACGGACGTCATCGAGTTGGCACCGGACGATCCGATCGTGAACACGATCTCCGAGATCGCCCTCTTCACGGTGCTCTTCACGGACGGGCAGCAGATCGGGGTCCGCGACCTCCGGCGCGCATGGCGGCTCCCCCGGACGTGCGCTGCTGTTCGGGTTGCCGCTGACCCTGGCGGTCAGTGCCGTGCTCGGTGTGTGGCTCCTCGGGCTGTCCTGGCCGCAGGCGCTCCTGGTCGCAGCGGTGCTCGCGCCGACGGATCCGGTGTTCGCCTCCGCGATCGTCGGCCGCAAGGAGATCCCCGCCCGCACCAGGAGCCTGCTCAACGTCGAATCCGGCCTGAACGACGGCCTGGCACTCCCGCTCGTCCTGGTGTTCCTCGCCGTCGCTTCCGGGCAGCGGACCGACCCGTGGGCGCTCGCCGGTGAGCTCCTGCTCGGCATCGCCCTGGGAGTGGGGATCCCGGTGCTCGTGCGGCTGTTGTTCGCGTTGCCGTTCATCACCGCGACGCCGCTGTACGCGACGCTCACACCGGTCGCCGTGGGGCTGCTGACCTTCGGTCTGGCGCACCAACTCGACGGCAACCTCTACCTCGCCGCCTTCGCGTCGGGGATCACGATCGCGAGCATCGCGCCGCAGACGAGAGACGCGTTCCACGAGTTCGGCGAGCTTGTCAGCGAGCTGGTGAAGCTGCTCGCCATCCTCGTCTTCGGTGCCCTGATCAGCCCCGCGATCCTCGGCGACGTAGGGCTGCCCGGGTACCTGTTCGCGATCCTCTTGCTCGTCCTCGCGCGGCCCGTCGCCGTCGGGGTGGCGCTCCTGCGGAGTGGGTTGGACCGGTGGGAACGCCTGACGGTCGCATGGTTCGGCCCGAAGGGATTCGCCAGTGTCCTCTACGGCCTGCTGGTCCTGGACAGCGCGGTACCCGAAGCGGGCATGCTGTTCCACGTCATCGTGGTCGCGGTCGTCCTGTCGATCGTGGCGCACTCCTCCACGGACGTCCCCATCGCCGATGCCTTCGGTCGCCGCAGCGCCCGGGAGGACCGCGAGCAGCGGGCGGTTGTCGACACCGCTTGAGTCCGTGATCCCGACGCGTCGCTACCATGGCCCGCGCCGGACGCCGCCGCACCGGGCCCACGGACGAGGGAGAGCAGATCATGTGGTTCGACACCTGGAGTGCCCTCGGGCGGATCCTCCTGATCGGGGTCGCGGCGTACGCCCTGGTGGTCTGTGTGATCAGGATCTCCGGCAAGCGCACACTCAGTCAGTTGAACGCCTTCGACTTCATCGTGACGGTGGCACTCGGTTCGACGCTGGCGACGATCCTGCTCAGCAAGGACGTCTCGTGGGCGGAAGGCGCGCTGGCGCTCGCGCTCCTCGCCGGCCTCCAGCTCGTCCTCGCGCTGCTCTCCTCGCGGGTCCCGGCTTTCCGCAGCGTCGTCACCGCCCGACCAGCCCTGGTCCTGTCACACGGACGGATCGACACCGAGGCGCTCCGGAAGAACCGCCTCGCCCGGTCCGAGGTGTTCCAGGCGATCCGGAGCAGCGGGATCGGAGACGTCACGGACGTCGCCGCGGTGCTCCTCGAGACGAACGGGACCCTGAGCGTGATCACCGAGCAGCAGTTCGGTGACGGCTCCGCCCTCGACGAGGTGCCGTGACCTCGAGCGCCGATCGGCGCATCGCGAGGAGCAGCGGCGCAGGCGTCTCCGGAACAGGCCGCGGTCCGTCGACGTGGCCGACGGCGGACGGGAGGCGCGGTGCGGGCCCGCACCGCGCCTCCCGTCCGCCGCCCGGTCAGGTGTCGGACCGCGCGGACGCGACCTCGAGCGTCACGACGACCGCCGCGACGGCGAGCGCCGTCACCGGCAGCGACACGGCCGGCAGCGCGATGGACGCGAGGACCACGAGCGTCAGCCCCACGACCACCAGGTTCGCGCGGACCGACAGCGACGGGCGGATCGCGAGCGCCCAGATCGACAGCACGAAGACCGCGACCGGCACGGCCACCGTCGCGGCGACCGACGCCGACGACAGGTCGACGCGGCCGGCATCGGCGCTGACGGCGACCTCGATGCCGGCCGGCAGCGCCCCGGCGGCGGCGAAGACGAAGTAGTGGCCGTAGCCGAACACGAGCGCCGTCGGCAGCGACCGGATGTGCGCGTGCTGCTCGCGCGAGAAGTAGATCCACCACATGCCGACGGTGATCACGAGGCCGCAGCCCGCGAGTGCGAGCAGGGACCCGAGGTGCTCGGTGTGGTCCAGGGCGTCGATGACGGCACCGGCCGAGGCGACCAGGCCCTCGCCCAGGACGATCAGGGTGAACAGGGAGAACCGCTCGGCGAGGTGCCGCGTGTGCCACGGGGCCGTGCCGGTCGACGTCTGCGCCCAGATCGGCACGAGCAGTTCGGCGAGCACGAGGAACGGCGCCGCGGACGGCCAGAGGGCGTCGGGCAGGGCGAGCGAGACCACCCAGAGCACCTGGACGACGGTGATCCCGATCGCGCGCCGCATCGCGGTCCCCCGGTAGCGGCTGGACGACGCCGCGGCGCGGACCCACTGGGCGACGAGCGCCAGTCGCATCACGACGTAGCCGATGATCCCGATCGTGAAGTCGTCGTCGACCATGGCCGAGTGCACCCCGGCGGCGAGGACGAGCACCCCCGCCATCTGCACGAACGTCATCACGCGGTACAGCCAGTCGTCGGTGTCGAACGACGTGGCGAACCACGTGAAGTTCATCCACGCCCACCAGATCGAGAAGAACACCAGGCCGTAGGACAGGGCCGCCGAGGTGACGTGCCCCTCGACCTCGATCGCGTGCAGGTTCGTCGCCGCGAAGCCCACCGCGACGACGAACACCAGGTCGAACAGCAGCTCGAGGGGGCTCGCGGCCCGGTGCCGTTGGTCCGGGTCCCGCGGCGCCATCCGGCGGAGTCCGATCGTCGGCATGGGTGCAACGGTAGGACCCTGCCCGTCGCGGCGCCAGCGCACAGGTCGTGGTCGGTCTTCGTCGACCAGACCGACAACACCCTCGACGATCTCGTCGAGGGTGTTGTCGGTCAGCGGCAGTGGTGGTCAGCGTCCTCGCCGCTGGTTGCGGTTCGTGCCGAAGAGCACCATCCCGGCGATCAGCAGCAGGACCGCACTGCCGAGCGCCAACGGCAGCCCGGCGGCGCCGGTGAAGGCGAGCTCGGACGCCGACGTGCGATGCGGGTCCGGCTGCTCGGACGACGCCGGGGAATCCGGGTCCGCCGGGCTGGTCGGCGTTTCGGGATCCGTGTCGATCGGCGTGGCCGGGTCGGTCGGGTCCACCGGATCGGTCGGGTCCACCGGGTCCACCGGGTCCACCGGGTCGATGGACGTGAGTACACCGGCGTCGATGGTCAGGTCCCGGCTGATGGAGTCCCTCAGCCCTTCGCCCGTGTCCTTCCAATCGATCGACACCGTGTCGGTCTCGCCGTCCTCGTCGGCGTCGGAGTCGATTCCGGGATCCGTGTCGACCTGCTCCGTCGTGAACCGGCGGCCGTCCGGGGCGGTGAAGGTCACCACGTAGCCACCGGGACGCAGGTCGTCGAAGCGGTACGTTCCGCGGGCGTCGGTCGTGGTGTCGCGGGAGACGTCGTCGTCGCGGTCATCGGTGCCGGCGAGGTGGACCGGGATGCCTCCGAGGCCCTGCTCGCCGTCGTCCTGCAGACCGTCGCTGTTGCTGTCGGCCCAGACGTGGTCGCCGATGGCGCCGGCGACGATTCGGATGGTGGCGCGGTTCGACTGCGCCGGGAGCTCGAGGTTGGACGCCCGGAGCCCGAACCGGTTCGTGTAGGTGTCTCCGTCGCGCTGTCCGTCGGTCGTCATGGTGACGGTGTGGCGGACGGTCTCGCCGGACTCGACGGCGCTGGTGCGCTCGATGCGGACCGCGGTGACGTCCTTGAAGTCCTCGGAGTCGAGCTCTGACTCCGCCTTCCAGACCGTGGAGCCACCGGGCAGGTTGGACGCGTCCTTGCCGTCGAGCGAGACGGTCGCCGGGTCGGCGGTGGTGTAGCGCACCGTCTCACCAGCGTCCGCGTCGACCTTGATGCCAGCGGCGAGCCAGGCCTTCCCGTGGAAGTCGGATCGCTGCGCGTCACCGGAGTAGGGCAGTACATCGATGACGTCGAGGCCGCTGATGTCCGTGGCGTCACGGTTCGTGTAGCCGAGGTCCCACTGGAGATCGTCGCCGGTGGCGACGACGGGCTCGGCGACGTCCTTCTCGATGCCGACACCTCCGGTGGTGACGATCTGGAGGGCACGGTCTGCCTCACGGCGGAACGTCTCGGATCGGTCGCTGGGCGAGGCGATGGAGGCGTGGTTCTGCACGGGACCTGCCGGGGCGAGGTTCGACACCTGGACCCTGTAGCTGATCGGTGCGATCGCCTCGTTCGGCTCGACGTCCTCGAGGACCCAGGTGAGTCGCTGCCGCTCCTTCCCCGCACTGTCGGTCACGGTGTCGACCATCGGGCTGACGGAGGCGCTGTCGGCCACGTACGTCGTGTGCAGCGGCAGGACGTCGCGCACCGTCACGGTGGTCGCCTTGCCGGTGGTGTGGCCGTTGGTGAGGGTCGGGTAGACCGCGTACTCCAGAGTGCTTCCGGAGACGGTGAAGCTCGTCTTGTCCGGGGTCGTGCCGGGAGTGGTACCGGGGTCGACGATCTTCTTCTGGATGCGAGCGAGGTTCTCGGTGATCAGGACGCTGTCGGCGAGGCCGCCCGCGCCGTTCTCAGGTGTCGTGGCGTTGTGGTGCCAGCTGCTCGTGTGCGTACCGGTGCGGACGTGTCCGAAGTCGTAGGCGCGGGTGCCGTTCTCGGCGTCCTTGACCGTGATGTTCGTGAACAGCGTCGCGGTCCGGCCGCCGAGGAGGTCCCCGACGGCGCGGACGGCGCCGATCGAGTCAGTGCCGCCGGGCACGTCTCGGGGTTCGTCGTACCACTCGAGGTCATCGTCGCCGCAGGTCTGCTTCTGACCCGACGCCGGCGAGCCCATGTCGTAGGCGGCGTACTGCACCTTGTCGGTGCCGCTGAGTCCTCCCGTCCACGCGGAGGCCGCGTCGAGCTTCGCCAGCTTCTGGGTCGACCGGTCGAACGTGTCGCAGAGGATCGTGCCCCGGTAGGTGCTGATCCCGTTGTTGTTCAAGGAGACGTCGCTCCGCAGCGCTGTCCCCGGGGTGGCCCAGGGGTCACCTCGCTTTGCCGAGCCGTCGGTGACCGAGCCACCGTCCGCTGCCGGGCGGTGGATGCGCTTGTCGGCCGTGCCCGGTCCGAGCTCGACGATGTTCCGGCTGGCCGTGTTGTCCGTCAGGGGTTCCTGGCCGCCGGGGTAGTTGGGGGCGCCGCTGGTCGAGGTGGTCTGCAGGGCGGAGTAGGTGTTCTTCGAGATCACCGAGGTACCGGTCGGCGGGTAGGGCATCCAGAAGGTGATGTAACCGGAGACGAAGTAGGCCTTGTTCCCGCCGGCGATGGGGCCGCCGCCGATGTTCTGCGAGGGCACGCGAGCGGGGTCCGTGACGGTCCCGCTGATCGTCACCTCGGTGTCCGCGCCCGGCGCGTCCTGCGTGCAGGTGAACGTCCCCGAGTCGACGACGTTGCGCGTGCCCCCGCCGGACCCGCCGGGGAGGTTCCCGATTCGCCATTCGTTGATCTCGTTGGGGCCGCACGCGGGGTCGGAGCCGTTCCAGAGCTGCGCGGTCGAGGGCAGGTCGCCGAGCATCTCCGACACGTCGTCCGTGAAGGTCATCGGGCCGGTGCTCTTCTCGAAACCGAGGAATCCCTGGCCCGCGATGATCGGGGCCCAATCGACCATCACCGGGTACCGGAGCCGGATGCCCTCGTCGCCGTTCGGGCCGACGAAGTCCGGCGTCACGGCGGGACCGACGACGTTCTTCGACAGGTTGTAGCGGGCTGCGGCGGACACCTCGAGCGGGGGCGCGTCGACGGTCACCACGCCGTTGTCGGTGTTGTCTGCGGTGCCCTCGGCCTGAACGGCGATGGTGTCACCGTTCTTCATGTCACCGGAGACGTTGAGGACGACGGGGACGGTGAACAGCTCGCCTTCGCGGCGGTCCCCCACGCCGCAGTCGAGCGTCTGACCGTCGATCCGGGAATTCCCGCCGGAGCACGGCTCGGGAAGCCCTGCCCAGCTCGTGCCGGTGGGAGCGGTGATGCTGAAGCGCTGATTGATGCTGCCGCCGTCGTTGGAACTCATCTCGACGCTGTAGGTG
Organism: Curtobacterium sp. VKM Ac-1376; assembly: GCF_015351025.1. Lineage (GTDB taxonomy): Bacteria > Actinomycetota > Actinomycetes > Actinomycetales > Microbacteriaceae > Curtobacterium. The sequence goes on from NZ_JADKRV010000020.1 coordinate 20,219, forward strand.
ATCGCGTCGAGGGTGCGCACGATCCCGTTGGAGGCGCTCGCATCACCGCCGGGCTGGTCCTTCGTCGTGAAGGGGCCGTTGCCGTCCTTCGCGACCTTGACGGCCAGGCCGATCGTCGCGGCAGGAGCGGCGCCGACAGCGCCCTCGGCATCCGGTGCGGGCCGCCCCGTGGGCGTCGGTGCTTCCGGTGCCGGCGTCGGGGCCAAGGCCGGGGCCGGGGCCTCTTCGTCGGGTGACGCCGGCGTCGTCACCGCAGCCGCGGGGGCAACCGCAGCGAGCAGAACGCTGAGCGTGACTGCAGTCGCAGCTGCTCCGAGGATCGGGGGGCGGGTTCGCATGGGACTCCTGACGAGAAGGAAAGACAGACGGTGTGGTACATCAGTGCAAGATGTGATCTTACAAACGATCGGTACGAACACAAGGTCGGCTTCTCGACAGGCGCCAGCCCGGGCTGGGCCGGGGACGTCGATGGAGCGTCGCGCTACTGGTGCGCCGGGCGGCCCTCTGTGCCGAGGTGCGTGCGGAGCACATCGCGGACACTCGTCCACGTGTGCACGCCGTAGCGGTCGTTGTCGACGTGGTGCAACTGCGCCTGCCCGCTGAACATGCTGACGAAGTACTGCATCCCCTGCCACGCCGGGAACGTCTCGTCCTGGCCCTTCGACAGGCGCTTGCCCACTGCACTCATGACCGAGAGGGTCCCGGTCGTGCCGGCCCACTGCAGCCGGAAGCGCTCCCCTGTCAGCTCGCTCATCGTGCGCGCGACGTCACGCGCGGAGACCTGGTCGCCCGCCATCTCGATCACCCGCGGCGCGTCGTCGTCGAGGGCGGCGAGCGCGGTGACGCGGGCGACGTCGTCCTTCGTGGTGAAGTCGAGCACCTGGTCGGCGGAGGACCAGAACAGCACGAGCCGGCGGCCGAACAGGATCATCGGCGCTTCACCGGTGAGCAGGTCGGTGAACATGCCCGTGAGGATCGACGTCGCCCGCACCGGCGCGGCGTCGAGGTCCGCGGCGAACTCGCGGCGCAGCTCGAAGTTGCGGTTGGTGCCGGGCACGATCCGGCGGTAGTCCGCGGAGTAGTCCGAGGGGATGAACCGCCGGACACCCGCTGCGACGGTCGCCGCCAGCAGCGCACGTTGCGCGTCGATGATGACCGGACGGGTCCCGCTGACGGCGGACACGACGACGTCGGCACCGGCGACGGCCCGGGTCAGAGCATCGTGGTCGCCGTACTGTGCGGCGACGACGTCGACACCGGCTTCGGTGCCGAAGCGGGAAGCAGCTGTCCCGCTGCCCGGGCGCGTCAGCACCCGGACCCGGACATCGTGCTGGGTGAGCTCGCGGACGATCCGGTGCCCGAGGTCGCCCGTGGCACCGGCGACGAGGATGGTGGTGGTCATGGGCGGGGCCTCACTGCAGTGGTGGTCGACGGGGTCGTCGAGGTGCGCCGTCGGGATCGCTCCGGGACGGCGAGAGGGTGTTGGAACGTGGGGTCCGCCTGGTCCGGTCCGGCGGGGCCGAGCCCGGCGGTGAGCGCGACGCGGGACAGCAGCCGGCGCAGCGTCGTCTGTTCGTCGTCGTCGAGGTGCCGCATGAGCACGCCCTCGGCGTCGCGCAGGGCCGATCGTGTCCGGTCGAGCAGTGCCCGCCCGGCATCGGTGGGGTGGATCTGCCGCACCCGCCTGTCCGTCGGGGCGGGGCGGCGCTCGACGAACCCGCCCGTCTCGAGCGCGTCGACGATGTAGGTCATCTGGGTCTTGTCGATCCCGAGGCGCTGCGCGAGTCCGAGTTGCGACGACGGTTCCTCGGTGGTGGTCGCGACGAGCACCTGGTAGCCACGAGGACCACCCGGCACGTCGGCGACCGCCTCGCTGCCCAGTCGCGTGAAGCCCTGGAATGCCAGCGGCAGCGCCCACCCGAGTTCGGATTCGATCCCCTCGGCACCCCAGTCGATCTCGGGGAGCGCTTCGGTCGGCGTCGGACTGTCCATGGCGGAGATCGTACCGGAACAAGATCGTCTTGCGCAGAGATCATCTGTAATCACGACGGAGTCGGGCACTGCACCACGTCCATGAGGGACGGGAGGCTCGGTGCCAGCTGGCACCGAGCCTCCCGTCCGTCACGAGCGGCCGCCAGGGCCGCTCCCGCACGCGGTCGGCCGCGTCCTACTTGCTCTTCGAACCCGAGGTGCCGGGCAGGCTGAGGACGTTGTCGGTGCCCTGCGGCACGACGATCAGCGAGCCGTTGTCGCCGGCGCTCTTGGAGCGGACGTTGCCGTTGTTGTCCGAGTCCGAGCCGTTCACCGCGTTGATGTAGGTGACGGTCTGGTTGCGGATGTTGAACGTGTGCAGCGTCGCCCACGGCGCCTTGAAGTGGAACCCGGAGTCCGTGGTCTGCCCGACGATGTTTCCGGAGATGTCGACCTGCACCTTCGACTCACCGGTGTCCTGCGCGTACAGAGCGCTGCCGAGGGTGAGCCCGACGAACAGGACCCCCGCCGTGGCAGCGGTCCAAGCGGCGATCAGGTTCGGGCGGCGGGTGGGGACGACGGGGCGTGCCTCTCGGCCCGGCGTGGCTGGCCGCCCCGGGATGGTGTACGTCCGTGTCCGGAAGAAGAGCGCGACGAGCGCGATGACGAGGAAGACAATGGCGGCGACGAACATGACGCGGGGGCGCGAGCGGTGCGCGGGGACCGTGCCGCCTGGTGCGAGGTTGTACACATGGTGCGGCCCTGGGTGCCTCGCACCATGTGGACGACCTCGCACCGAACGAGCGCGCGCGTCGCCGAGCCGTTCGCCCGGCCGCGAATCAGGGGATGTTCACCACCCCGGTACCGCGACCCGCACCGAACTGATCCGCCCGGCCCGCGTCCGCGCCGTGACGTCGGGGTCGTAGCTGTCCGCAGTCGCCAGGTAGAGGGTGCGCCCGTCCTCGCCACCGAGCGCGCAGTCGATCGCACACAGCCCGGGAGCATCGATGCGGTCAGTGACATCGCCCCCCTCGACAACCCGGAGGAACTCCCCCGTGTCGACCGAGCAGACCCAGATCGCGCCGTCGCGGTCGACCGTGCTGCCGTCCGGCGTCACGCCCCCGGGCAGGGCTGCCCACTCGCGCCGTCCCGTCAGCGAACCGTCGTCCTCGATGTCGAACGCGGTGAGCCGGCCACCCCACGTCTCGCTGACGACCAGGGTCCGGGTGCCCGGCAGGACGTTCGCGCTGTTGGGGAACACCAGACCCTCGGCAGCGAGGCGGACCGAGCCGTCCGGGTCGATGACGTACAGCGGGCCCGGGCGCAGTTCCTCGCCCGCGTAGAGGTCGTACCCGAACGCGCCGATGTAGGTCCGGCTGGTCTCGGCGTCGACGACCAGGTCGTTCACGAGCGACGACTCGACGGTCGACAGGTCGGCGAACACCGAGGTGCTGCCGTCCGGCTCGACGCCGACGACCGTGCGGGACTCCATCGAGCTGATGATCAATCGCCCGTCGGCGAGCCACCCGAGCCCCGACGACTGCCCCGCGACCGTGGCCTCGAGCCGGGGTCCGGCGGTCGAGGCGGGGTCGACGGAGAACACCTCGCCCGTGTGCATGTCCGAGTACCAGAGGCGTCCGTCGTGCCAGCGGTTGCCCTCGGGGAACCGGATGCCGGAGGTGATGACGTCGTTCGCGGAGTCGAGGGTGATGTGCACGGATCCACCCTGCCAGCGGGACCGGGACGCTGCCCGGACGGATGCCGTGACGTCGCCTAGGGTCGTCCCATGCCGGGCCAACGACTCATCCACCACCTGGGCGTCTTCGCCAGCGACTTCCCCGCGAGCGCCGCTTTCTACACCGCCGCGCTCGCGCCCCTCGGCATCGAGGCGGGCTACCGCACGGACTCCGTCGCCGAGTTCTGGCAGCACGGGGACGACACCCCGAGCGTTTCGCTCGAGACCGCTCGAACCCCCGAGGCGACGACCCGTGGACTCCACCTGGCGTTCGACGCGGGCTCGCGGAGCGAGGTCGACGCTTTCCACCGCGAGGCCGTCGCCGCCGGAGGGGTGTCACGACACGAGCCGCGGCACTGGCCGGAGTACGGCGCGTACACCGCCTTCGTGTCCGACCCCGACGGCAACAACGTCGAGGCACTGATCAAGGAGACCGGTGACTGAGCCGTCGGCTGGACAGCGGTTCCCGACCGGCGAACGGCACGACGCATCTGGCACGATCAACGCATGCCCCTCGACGGAACTCCCCTGCAGCGTCTCGGCTTCCTGACGATCGGGTCGTTCGACCCCGCACGACCGTCGGCCGGGCACGAGGACACGCTGCGGGTGATCGAGCGCGCCGAGGCCCTCGGCTTCGACAGCGCGTGGTTGCGTCACCGACACCTGCAGCACGGCATCTCGTCGCCCGTCGCGGTCATGGCCGCCGCGTCGCAGCGCACCTCGCGCATCGACCTCGGCACCGCGGTCACGCCGATCGGCGCCGAGAACCCGTTCCGTCTGGCGGAGGACCTCGGCACGGTCGACGTGCTGCTCGGCGGTCGCCTGAACCCCGGGTTCTCGGTCGGCACACCGATGCACTTCGACCTGTACCGCGCCGCGATCTACCCCGACACCGCCGAGCACGAGGACCTGGGCAACGACCGGCTCCTCCGCTTCCGCGACCTCGTCCGCGGCGACCACGTGACCGGAACCGACACCGTCGGACGTCGTGGCATCGAGGAGTTCGCGAGCACCGTCCAGCCGCACAGCGCCGGCCTGGCTGACCGGATCTGGTACGGCACGGGCAGCACGAAGTCCGCCGTCTGGGCGGGCGAGAACGGCTTCCACCTGCTCACGTCGAGCGTGACGCGCGGTGAGGACGGCACGGACTTCGCGACCAACCAGCGCGCGCAGATCGACGCCTACCTCGACGTCCACCCCGACCCCGGCACCGCACGGGTCTCGCAGGGCCTGGTGGTCATTCCGACCGACACCGCGACGCGGGAGCAGGAGGCCCGCTACCGCGCCTACGTCGACAGCCGCTCGGGTCGCGTCGGCGTGCCGATGGGACCCGCGGGGATGCTCTTCGCCGCCGACCTGGTGGGCACGTCGGCCGAGATCGCGGACCGGCTGCGCGCCGACGCCGGGTACCAGGCCGTCACCGAGGTCGCCTTCGCGCTCCCGTTCTCGTTCGAGCCCGACGACTACGCGCAGATCGTCACGGACATCGCCGAACGGCTCGGCCCGGAACTCGGCTGGGCGCCGAAGCGCGCGGTCTGAGAACCGCGCCAGACCAACTGACCGGAGGTGGGCCCCACCAGCCGGTACCGGCGCACCGCGCCAGCGGGGTGACGGCCGTGCCGGGAGGTGGGCCCCACCAGCCGGTACCGGCGCACCGCGCCAGCGGGGTGACGGCCGTGCCGGGAGGGACGGCGCCAGCTGGCACCGTGCCTCCCGTCCGCCGTCGACGCGCGCCCAGGACGCGCGATCAGTCCCGCTGGTCCGCCTCCACAGCATCACGCAACCGGTCGAGCACGTCCGGCACCGCCGAGCGCACCCGGCTCCAGCTCGGGATGAACGGCTTGTCGTTCGGGCGCGCCGTGAAGGCGCCGCCGGCGTCGAGGATCGCCTTGGTGAAGAGTTCCACCGCAGCCTCCTCGGCGTGCTGGTCGAACGCGAGCCCGCTCATCTCGGCCTCGTGCCGGTAGACCTCGACGATGTCGAGCGCGTTCCGGTAGTACGTCGCCTTGAGCACCCGGAACGAGTCCGAGGTGAGCGGGACGCCCATCGTCGCGAGCTTCCGGAGCAGTGACTGCACGATGTCGTTGCCCATGCGTGCGAGTCCGCCGGTGCCGTCGGCCTCGGCGAGGGGCTGGTGCTTGTGGTCGTACGCGTCGGCGATCTCCACCTGGCACACCTGGCGTGTCGCGTAGTCCCGGTAGACCTCGGACAGCATGCCGATCTCGAGCCCCCAGTCCCCCGGGATCTTCAGGCCGTTCAGCACGTGCGCGCGCATCGCGAACTCGCCGGACAGCGGGTACCGGAAGCTGCTGAGGTACTCGAGGTACTCCGACTCCCCGTAGACCTGTCGGAGCGACCGGAGCAGCGGTCCGACGAGCAGTCGTGCCGCGCGACCGTTGATCCGGCCGTCGGCGACCCGGGCGTAGTACCCCTTCGAGAACTCGTAGTCGAACGCCGGATTGGCGACCGGGTAGAACAGCCGGGCGAGCATGCCACGGTCGTACGTGGTGATGTCGCAGTCGTGCAGCGCGATGCAGTCCGCCCGCTCCGACGCCAGGGCGTAGCCGGTGCAGTACCAGACGTTCCGGCCCTTGCCCGGTTCGCCCGGTGCCAGTCCCGCGCGCTCCAGTTCGGCGTCGAGCTCGCGCAGCCGCGGCCCGTCGTTCCACAGGATCCGGTGCCGCTGCGGCAGCCGGTCGAAGAACTCGCGGGCGTGCTCGAACTGGGAGCGGTCGGCGCGGTCGAGCCCGATCACGATCTCGCTGAGCCAGTCGGCCTCGGCCAGCTCGTCGACGATCCGCGAGAGCGCGGGACGCTCGAGTTCCGAGTACAGCGCCGGCAGGATCAGGCTCATCGGGCGCTTCTCGGCGAAGCCCCGCAGGTCCTCCTCGATGCTCGCGGTGCTGCGGCGGCCCAGGTCGTGGAACGTCGTGATGACGCCGTTCTGGTGGAAGTCGCTCATCGGTGGCTCCTGACGGACGGGGTGCGGAAGTGGCTGAGGTGGTGGGTGAGGCCCTCGGTCCACCCCTGCGGGCCGGGGTCGGTCGTGCGGTGGACGCGTTCGGGTCGGTCGTCGGCGAGCGGTCCGGGCGCCGGGCCGTGCCCGCGGACCACGACGGCGAGGTCGACGGCGTCGAGCAACGCGGTGTCGTTCGGGCCGTCGCCGAGCCCGATCGTGAGCGGAACGGTACCCGTCCGGCGCTCGTGGTCGGCGACGAGCATCCGGATCGCGGCGCCCTTGTCGCGCCCCGCGGGCAGCACGTGCCAGAACCGGCCGCCGCGCACCAGGTCGAGGCCGGCGACGGCGAGCGCCGCGCGGAACTCCTGCGCCCGGTCGTCGTCCTCGGCGTGCCAGAGCAGCACCTCGGATGCCTCGCGCGCGCGGGCCGCGCCCGCAGCTCCCAGGTCGAGTCCGGTCCAGTCGGCGACGACCTGGTCCGTCACGGCCGAGAAGGTCGAGAAGCCCAGGTCGAGCGATGTCCGGATGTGGTCGAGGTCGTCGTGCAGACGCTCGAGGTCGCCGTCGGACGCTCCCGCGAGCGCGAACCCATGGGGAGCCACGACCACCGCGCCGTTCTCGGCCACGAACGCGTGTCCGTCGAGCCCGGTGCGCGCCTGCAACTCGGTGATCTCGACCCGCGTCTTGCTGCTGCAGAACACCACGGGGACGCCGTCCGCGCGCAGGCGGTCCAGCATCGGCCGGGCCGCGTCGAACGAGTAGTCGTGGTGGTCGAGGAACGTCCCGTCGAGGTCCGTGACGATCATCAGGTCGAGTGGTGGCATCGTGCTCCGCTGGCGGCTGGCTGGGCTGCGGGCGGCGATGCCCCCGACCACACTGCCACGCGTGTGCGTCGGTTGGGTGAACACGGCCCCGGGTCGCGCGACGCGACCAGCGGACGGGCCGGCGGGGAAGGATGATGGAGGGGTGAACCGGACCGATCGCCTGTACGCCCTCGTCGAGGAACTCCGTGCGGTTTCGCCGCGACCGCGGAGCGGCACCTGGCTCGCGCAGCGGTTCGAGGTGTCCGTGCGGACGATCGAGCGCGACCTCGCAGCGTTGCAGCAGTCGGGCCTGCCCATCTGGGCGGAACCCGGCCGTACCGGCGGGTACGCCATCGACGCCGCCGCCACCCTCGGCCCCGCCGGCTTCACCCTGGACGAAGCACTCGCCGTGCTGATCGGTCTCGGAACGCTGGACAGCAGTCCGTTCCGCCACGCTGCCCGCACGGCCGCACGGAAGACACTCGCGGTGATGCCGGCTCGCGACGCGGCACGGGCGACCGCGCTCGCGTCACGGATCCACCTGCTCGAGGAAGGTGACGACGCCCCGGCTCCGGCGGAGTTCGCCGCGGCGCTCCGCGCGGACCGAGTGGTCCGGCTGCGCTACCGGGATCGCACCGGCGAGGAGTCGGTCCGCGACGTCGAACCGTTGGGCTCGATCGGCAAGGACGGCCAGTGGTACCTGGTGGCCTGGTGTCGGCTCCGCGACGGTGTCCGCGCGTTCCGGGGGGATCGGATGCTCTCGCTCGAACTGACGGACGAGCGACCACCGCGGCGCATCCTCCCCCCGGAAGCGCTCACCATCGAGTACGGGCGACTGCGGTCGGTCGTGGACTGACTGACGGCTGAGCGGAGCGGATGCGGCAAACACCGACAGGACGGTGTCGCGGAGGGCGACCAGACTGGGCCGACCAGTTCATCCCGCACCAAGGAGACACACCATGTCGTTCTCGTCCATCCGCGTCGTCACCGACGACGTCGACCAGCTCGCTGCCTTCTACGAGCGCGTCACCGGGCACCCGGCTGAACGCCCAGCACCCGTCTTCGCGCAGTTCACCGGGCCGGGTGCGACCCTGGCGATCGCGCACGCCGCCACCGTCGCGGCCCTCGGTGACGCTGTCGCCCCGAGGAACAACCGCTCGGTGATCGTCGAGTTCGAGGTCACGGACGTCGACGCGGAGTTCGCTCGGTTGCGCCTCGATCCGGAGGACGTCGTTCTCGCACCGACGACGATGCCGTGGGGGAACAGGTCGGCCCTCGTCCACGATCCCGACGGGAACCTCGTGAACCTGTTCAGCAAGCCGGCACTCCCGGCGTGACCTGCTCGCGCGAGAGTTTCGTCAGCCGCGAGGGGTTCGTCAGCTCAGTCGGGCGCGCATGCACCACCCGTCAGAGGACCCCGTCGAGGCGCTCCCCACCGCGGATCACGGCGTCGGCGAGTTCCCGGAGTCCCCGACCGGTGCCGCGTGCCCCCGTGCGGAGCAGCTGGAATGCTTCGTCGACCGCGATGCTCTGTCGGTGCGCGAGCGCTCCTTTGGCCTGCTCCACGGTGGCGCGGGCGTCGATCGCGTCCCGCACCTGCTCGTCCAGCGTCTGCAACCGTCCGTGATCACGCTGCCGGACCAGGGCAGCGGACGCGGCGTCGGCGAGCATCTGGATGAGGACGACGTCCGTGTCGTCGTGGCCCTGGTCGTGTGTGGCGAACACGCACACTGATCCGATCGTCGCGCGGCGCAGCCGGATCGGCTCTGCGAAGGTACCGACGAGACCGCGGGAACGCATCGTCTCGGTGAAGACCGGCCAGCCGGCTTCGTGGGTGGCGATGTCCGGGACGTCCACGGTCGCGCCGGTCCGGTAGCAGTCCAGGCACGACCCCTCGTTCGTTCCGAGTTGCGCCTCTTCCGCGTCGCTGCTGCGTTCACTGGTCGACGCGATGACGTGCAGCACGCCGTCGCGGTCGGCGAGGACGATGCCGGCTTCGGTGGCCGAGGTGCACCGGATGCAGATCTCGATCGCGCGGTCCATCGCGTCGAGGACGTCGAGCCCGGGGTCGAGGACCTCCTCGAGCGCGGCAGCGAGTCCGTCGAAGCGGTCAGGGTGCTGGGTCGAGTTCGCGTGGCGGTCGAACCGGTTGGTGCGGCGGATGAGCTCGGCGACGAACGCATCGTCCTCCGGCTCGAGTTCGTCGTCCGGTGCCGGCTCGGTCATGACGGTCGTCGCGGGGCCGAGGAGGAGCCCGACCGTGGTGGCGACGCCGTGCGCATCGGCGGTGGGGACCTCGACGACGTCAGTGGTGCTGTTCTGCGCGAGGACGACGGAGTAGGCGAGCACCGCGTCGGCGGTCGCGTCGCTGGTCATGACGCGGGAGTTTCCGTAGACCACGTTCTTCATCCGGCCAGGGAACGCCCATCGTGCTGACCCCCGACGCACGATGTCCACCTTGCGAGACAGGCCTCGGAGCGGTCGGTGGCAGGGGTCCGCGCACCTCGGTCGGTTCGCCGGCGCCCACCGGGACGAGTTCGGCGAGCTCCTCGGCAGATCCGGAAGGCCGCACCGAGCTGGTGTGGGCAACCACCTGACCGGTCGGCAGGGATCACGCGTGGTGCGGCGTGCCGGCGAGCACGGCACGGGTGCGTGCGGCGATCTCGTCGACGAAGTCCAGATCGGCTGGCTCGAGCAGGTCGTCCGCGGCTTCCTCGGCGAGCACCGGGATCCCCGGTCCGAGCACGAGGCTCACGAACGTTTCGGCGCCGGTGAGGTCGACCGCCGGCATCGTGACGACGTCGGTCAACGCGCTCTGCCCCAGCGCGGCCGTGTACTGCAGCACGGCCGTCGCGGCGGCGCTGCTGGTGAGGATGGAGGACAGTCCGTAGACGAGGTACTTCATGAGTGATCCGGTTCCGACCTGCTCCCGATGCGGCGAGGAAACCGATCGGTCGGAGCGCCTGGTGACGGCGCTCCTGGTCATTCAGGGTGAGGCACCCGCGACCAGCTCAAGAAGGAAGCGACCGTGTGCGAGAAGAGGAGCACGTCGTCAACGAGACCCGTGCGAATACCACGGTATGTCGTGATCCGGGCATTCCGCGGCGTGACTGCGTCATCTGGACCGCGGCGGAATCGACAAGGCGACCTGCCTGGAGGCGCGGCGACAGCTGGCACCGCTCCGAGCGCGGATCTGCGGCGTCGAGCTCGCCGTCGCGCGCCCGGGCAGATCCGAGCGTTGCGCATCGTCCGGGTGTTCCGGATGAGCGCGGACCCCACGGACGGGCGCATGCACGAGATCCTGGGCAGCCTCTCGTCGCGGTACACCGACTTCGCGGAGGTGTGGAGCCGCTACGACGTGTCGACGCCCACACACGGACACTTCGTCCAGGACGTCAGCCCGTTCGGCCGGCTGCAGTTCGACTGGGAGCTGCTCGAGCTCCCCGGTTCGGCCGCGGACTCACCTTCACACCGATGTTCCCGTCGAACACGAGCACCGCCGCGGCGATCGCCTTCCTCGACACCCGGATCCGCTCCCGTGCTGCGCGACAGGCACCCGCGTCGCCCTCGTCGCCCTCGTCGCCCTGACAGGCGTGCGCCCACCGGACGGGAGGCGCGGTACCAGCTGGCACCGTGCCTCCCGTCCGGCAGTGGCGCTCGTCCAGGGCATCGTCAACCTGCTCAGCGTGTCGGTCAAGGGGAAGGGAAGGATCCTGGCATCAGGCGGCGGCTGCGTTGGCTGAGGAGCGACACTCGTCCGGTGGCCGTCCCGCGACGGACTCCGCTGCGATGTCACGGAGCCGCGCGAGGCGATCGTGGGTGGCGGTGAGGGCGTCGAGCTGGCTCTGGATGCGATCGCTCTCCTCGTCGAAGTGGTCGAGCATCGTCGGTGTCGCGACCCCGGTGTCGAGGAAGGGCAGGAGTTCGATGATCCGTCGACTGGGCATGCCCGCTGCGTACAGCATCTGCATGAAGCGCACGCGCGTCACGTCGGACTCGCGGTACTCTCGGTGTCCGCCCGTGGTCCGCTCGGACTCCAGGAGACCTTGTTCCTCGTAGTACCGCAGCGACCGCACGCTGACGCCGGCCCGTTCCGCGAGTGCACCAATCCGCATCGTTCTGTCCCTCGGGCTTGATTCTCACGTCGACGTCAGGTTCTAGCGTAGCGGCATGGACATCTCTGGAGCCACTGCCCTCGTCACCGGCGCGAACCGCGGCATCGGACGCCATCTCGCCGCGCAGCTGACCGCACGCGGGGCGAAGGTGTACGCGACCGCCCGACGCCCTGAACTGATCGACCTCGAGGGCGTCGACCGTCTCGCCCTCGACATCACCTCCCCCGCGTCCGTCGCAGCGGCAGCCGCGGTCGCGACCGACGTCGATCTCTTGATCAACAACGCCGGGATCGCGACCACGGCGACCCTGCTGGGCGATCTGGACGCGGCGCACGCCGACATGGACACGAACGTCTGGGGCACCCTGTCCGTGATCCGAGCCTTCGCCCCCGTCCTGTCCGCGAACGGCGGTGGGAGCATCGTGAACATCGCGTCGGGTGCCTCGTGGCTCGCCATGCCGGGGGCCTCCGCCTACGCGGTGTCGAAGGCCGCCCTGTGGAACATGGGCAACGCGTTGCGTCACGAGCTGACCGGCCAAGGGACCGCGGTGATGTCCGTGCACCTCGGAGTGGCCGACACCGACATGACCGCGGGGATCTCGATGGCCAAGACCGACCCGGCGGACGTGGCGCGCGCGACCCTGGACGGGGTCGAGCGCGACGACTACGAGGTCGTGGTGGACGAGCAGGCTGCGTCGATCAAGCAGATGCTCGCCGGCGACCCCAGGGAGCTGTACGCGGTGGTGGCGCAGATGCTCGCGTCGTAGGAGCCGGCTTCACGCAGCCTTCGGCATGGCCGCCAACGTGCGGCCGTGCCGGGCCGCCTGCTCTTCGGCGCGAACCCGCAACTCGTCGGCCAGCTCCGTGAACTGGTCGAGTGCGGGGTTCACCCCGACGAGCGTGAACTCGCGCGTCACCACCTCGAGGTCGAGCTGCCAGACGTCCTCGAGGATGCGCCGCATCCAGGCCGTGGCATGGTCCCAGCCTTCCCTGGGCGTCCCGGCGGAGTAGTTGCCACCCTGCACCGTGACCAGGACCGCCGGCTTGCCCACGGTGGCAGGCACGGCGCCGGGCGACATGCGCGGATCGGTCAGCACGAGATCGACGTACGACTTGAAGTGCTGCGAGACGCCGAAGTTGTAGAGCGGCACAGCGAACAGCAGCGCGTCGGCATCGGCGAGCTCGTCGGTCAGCTCACTCGCCAGGGCGACCGCGGCGACCTGGGCGGGCGTGCGCTCGGACTCGGGCGTCGCGGACGCGGCGATGGCGTTGGCCCAGGTGTCGGCAGGCAGGGGGGCGGTGCCGACGTGACGGCGGACCACCGCAGAGCCCGCGTGCACGGCGCTCCACTCGGCTTCGACGATGTCGCCGAGTGCTCGGCTGGTGGAGCCATCGGTGCGGATGCTGGCGTCCAGGCGGAACAGGGTCATGACACTCCTTCGATCGTTCCCGGGTCGGCGACCCGGGCTACGGTTACGATGAGTAACCCTGCCCGCCGGGTTCCCGTTACCGCAAACGATCCCCTGTTACCCGGCAGTAACCACGGGAGACCACATGACGGACCAGACGGCACTGGACCTGTTGCAGGCCAGGCTCCACCAGTCCATGCCCACGATGGCCGAGCTGTGCACGAGCGAGGACCCGGAACTCTTCCGGTCATTGCTGTCCCGGATGGGCGACAAGTGGACCCTGTTGGTGATCGGGGTCCTCGGCGACGAACGGCGGCGGTTCACCGAGCTCTCCGAGGTCATCCCCGGCATCTCACGCCGGATGCTGACCGTGACGCTGCGCGCACTCGAGCGCGACGGGCTCGTCTCGCGGACGGTCCACGCCGAGGTGCCGCCCCGCGTCGAGTACGAGCTCACCGACCTCGGGCGGTCGCTGCAGTACGTGGCCCTCGCCCTCGCCGACTGGGTACGGGAACACCAGCAGGTGATCGCCGGCAACCGGCAGGAGTTCGACGGCGACGCCTGAGATCGGTGACGATGGCGACCCTTGCGCCCGACAGCGGATCGGCCACCGGACACGCCTGTCAGCGGCGCAGGTTCGCTTCATTCAGTCACGCTCGGGTCGGGCGGACCCGTGGAGTGCGAAGCCGATCGCGCCGACGATCGCAGCCAGCAATCCCATCGCCGCGACGACCAGCCCTCCGGCCACGAGTCCGACGTACTCGACGCCGGCGCCGAGGACCGCCATCACGAGCCCCGCAGCCATCGCCCCGAGGCCGAACGCAAGGCCGAGTACACGAGGCGGAACACGGGAGAACATTCTTGCAGTCAACTCTCCACGAGCGGCGCGCGGCGCTGGCGTGGCGGCCGTGCATAGAGGCGCATACCGGCGCACCGCGCCAGCGGGGCGCCGGACGATCCTGGAGGGACGGGGCCAGCTGGCACCGCGCTTCCAGTCCGTCAGCGCCGCACGTCCACGGCCGCGCACGACGCGACCACGCCGCTCACCGGCGCGGCGGGAGCCGCGAAACGAGCCGCCGCCTGGCTCCCCCTTCCTCCGGAGCCCTCCGGGTCGTATGGTTTACAGCGTTGTAAACGGGCCGCCGCAGGGACGACCCGCAGGTCACGGCCGTCGCACGGCCCGATGGACGAAGACGTCCACGAGGAGCACCCACTTGCGCCCCATCTCCTTCCGATCCCGAGGGCTGCGCCGTGCGCTGTCGTCGGGCATCGTCGCTGCGACCGCCCTCGGCACGCTCGGGATCGCCGCGATCCCGGCCGCCGCGGGCCCGGCAGCCGACCGCACCGTCGTCTCGGGCCAGGCCCGGTTCGAAGTGCTCTCCCCCACCCTGATCCGCACCGAGTACGCGGGTGACTCGCAGTTCACCGACGGCAGCACCTTCAACGTCATCGGCCGCGACGACTTCGCACCGACGACGTTCACGAAGACCGAGCGGAACGGCTGGCTGACCCTGGACACGGGCGCGATGACCGTCCGGTACAAGGAGGGCTCGGGGGCCTTCACGCAGGACACCCTGCAGACGACCCTGACCACGGGCTCCGGCCAGCGGGTCACCGGCACGCCGTGGGTGTCGACGCCCACCCCCTCGTGCACGATCGGGTCGCTCTGCGAAGCCGAGACGCTCGGGCTCACCGGCCTGTCGCTCGCCACCGACCACACGGGCTTCACCGGAGCCGGGTTCGCCGCGGGCTTCGAGTCCGTCGGCAACGCGATGACCTTCACGACCACGGCGGAACGTGCTGGCTCGTACGACCTCGCCCTGCGCTACGCGAACTCGCAGGGCGGCGACGACCAGGTCGCCACCCGCACCCTCAGCGTGACCGTCGACGGTGGTGCCGCGAAGACGATCCGGCTGGCACCGGGCGCGAACTGGGACGACTGGAAGACCACCGCCGCCACGACGCTCGACGTGCCCGCGGGCGAGCACCGTGTGCGCATCGAACGCACCGCGGACGACTCGGGCCGGGTGAACGTCGACAGCCTGGCCCTGGTCACCACGGGTGCCGCCTACCCGGCGCCGTCGACCACCGTCACCGGCGAGGACTGCGCGTTCGGCACCGTGTGCCAGGCCGAGGACTCGGCACGCACCGCTCCGGCGACGACCGCCACGAACCACAACGGCTTCGCCGGGGACGGCTTCGTCGCCGGGTTCGAGCGTGCCGGGGCGCAGCTGACGACCCACGTCACCGGGGTGCCGGCCGCGGGCGACTACGCCCTGCAGGTCCGCTACGCCAACGGCTCCGCCGGGGCGCCGACGCTCACCGCGGCCCCGACCGGTCAGCAGTCGACCACTGCACCGCTCCCGAAGACGAGCGGCTGGGACTACTGGAACACCGCCACCGTGCCGGTGCACCTGGCCGCCGGCACGAACGACGTCGTGATCGGGTGCCCGACCGTGGCGAACAACTGCAACGTGAACTTCGACACCGTCGCCGTGGTCGACACCGCGTCGCCGGTCCTCGCCGCACACGCACCGCTCGGCGGGTACCGACGCGACCTCGACACCGCCAACGGATCGGTGAAGACGAACCCGGGTCTGCTCTACCAGGACGGCTGGTCACTCCTCGACGACAGTGCCTCGGCGCTGTACGACCAGGCGACCGACACCGTCACCCCCGCCGGCGGCCACGGCGGCGAGCGCTACCAGGACGGCTACGTCTTCGGGTACGGATCGGACTACCGCCACGCCCTGCAGGAGCTCGCCGTCCTGACCGGTCCGACGAAGCTGCTCCCCCGCTGGGCGTACGGCGTCTGGTACTCCGAGTACTACGACCGCTCGCAGGCCGACTACATGGCGATCGCGAAGCAGTTCGACGACGAGGACGTCCCCGTCGACGTCATGGCGATCGACACCGACTACAAGATCGGCAGCCCCACCGACCAGGGCGACAGCAAGTGGAACGGCTGGTCGGTCGACCCGTCCCGGATCCCGGACATGACCGGCCTGCTCGCCGACTGGCACGCCGAGGGCATCCACAACACCCTCAACATCCACCCGTCGATCTCGAGCCAGGACCCGCAGTTCGCGAAGGCCCAGGCCACCGCGAAGGGCAAGCTCACCAAGGGCGACGGCGACCGGTACCTGTTCGACTGGTCCGACCCCGACCAGCTCAAGGCCTACTTCGACCTGCACACCTCGCTGCAGCCGAAGGGCGTCGACATGTGGTGGCTCGACTGGTGCTGCAGCGAGAACTCGAAGTACTCCGCGAACGGCGTCACCCCCGACGCGTTCATCAACCAGCAGTACGCGAAGTACACGGACCAGGCGCTCGGCGGCCGCGGCCTCGCGTTCTCGCGGGCGTACGGCTCGCTGACGGCCGGCGGCTACGGCAACCCGCAGGCGGTCCCGACCGGCCCGTGGGCGGACAAGCGCACGACCGTCCACTTCACCGGCGACACCACGTCGTCGTGGGACATGCTGCTCGCCGAGGTCGGCTACACCCCCGGTGAGTCCGCCGCGACCGGCCTGGCCTCGGTCAGCCACGACATCGGTGGCCACAACGGTGCGCAGTACGGCATCGAGGGCGCCGAGGAGGGCACGACCCAGCTGCCCGAGGACCTCTACGCCCGCTGGGTGCAGCTCGGCACCTTCCAGCCGATCGACCGCCTGCACAGCAACCACAGCGACCGGCTGCCGTGGCAGTACCCGGCCGCTGCCGAGGCCTCGGCGAAGCGGTTCCTGAACCTCCGCGAGGCCCTGGTCCCCCTGACCTACACGCTCGCCGCCCAGGCGACCGAGACGGGCACCCCGATCCTGCAGCCGCTCTACCTGCAGTACCCCGAGGCGCAGGAGTCCTACGCCCAGGCCGGCTCGGAGTACCTGTACGGCCCGGACGTCCTCGTCGCCCCGGTCACCACCGCGAACGACGACTCCGGCAAGGCGACCCGCTCGGTCTGGTTCCCGGCCGGCAGCTCGTGGACCGACTGGTTCACCGGTAAGACGTACGCCGGAGGCACCACCGCCGACGTGACGACCGACCTGAACAGCATGCCGGTGTTCGTGAAGAGCGGCGGCATCGTCCCCACCCGCTCGGAGCAGGTCGGGAACGACGCCGCACCGCTCGATGCCGTCACCCTGACGGTGGCGACGGGAGCGAACGGCTCGTTCGACCTGCACGAGGACGCCGGCGAGGACACGGCTGCTTCCGTCTCCGCGAAGGCGGCGGCCGCAGGCAACGCTTCCACCGCCGTCCGCTACACACAGCAAGCCGGCGGCGGCTCGCTCGCCATCGCCCCCGCCGACGGCTCCTTCGCCGGCCAGGTGCAGGACCGATCGTGGACGGCGACGTTCACGAACGCCGACCGCCCCCGCACCGTCACCATCGACGGCAGGGTGATCGCGGACACCGCCTGGACCTACGACGCCGTCACACGCACGATCAGCGTGCCGGTCGCCGAACGGTCCGTGACGAAGCGCACGGTCGTCGCCTTCAGCAGCAAGGCGGCGGCGACCCCGGCCCTGCGGGTCGAGTCGCCTCGGGTGGACGCGGGCGACACGCAGACCGTGACCGGCGCCGGGTTCCCGGCGGACACCGACGTGGCTCTGGCGACCGCACCACGCATCGGTGGTGCCACCGCGCACACCGATGCGAGTGGTGCGTTCTCGGCCGACCTGCGGGTGCCGGCCACGGCGTCCGGTCGGGTGACCGTCACCGCGTCGGTCGACGATGTGGCCCTGGCGCGGGCCGCCTTCACCGTGGTGGCTGCGGCTGCTCCGTCGCCGACCACGTCGCCGGGTGCGGGCACGCCGGGCAGCGGCGCTCCGACGCCGGGTGACAGCGGATCCGGTGCACCGGGCGCGGCAGCGCCGGGCGACGGTGGCGCGGATGCGGGCAGCGACCCGGGCGGTGCGCTGGCGTGGACGGGCGCGAACCTGCTTCCCCTCGGGCTGTTTGCGGCGGCACTGCTCGCCGCCGGTGGGCTCGTGTGGACACTGCGGAGCCGGCGACGCCGCGCGCGTGCCTGAGCCCGCCTGAGCGGTCACCCGTCACGGGCGGATAACGGACTGGAGGCCCGGTGCCAGCTGGCACCGGGCCTCCCGTCCGTCCGTGTCGCGCTGCGGGTCCCGATCACGCGTCCGCAGGCTGGTCCCGTCCAAAGACGGAACTGCTAGACAAAACGTTCTGCGTCTGACATGTTAACGACTGGTGTCAGGATTCGCACCCGCTGCGGCGTGAGGAGTGGACGTGACCAAGCAACAGATCACGGCCACCGCGGGCCTGCTCCTGCTGGCCATGCTCCTGGCGGTGCTGGTCGGGGTGTTCGACGCTCGCCGACGTGTCATCGCCGCGGAAGGCAATGACCTCCGCACGGGCCAGAGCGCGTGGGTGATCGCGACGATCGACGAACTCATGCGTGCTCGGAGCGCGTTCGAACCGGGGACGAAGGTGTTCGTGGGTCTGGACGGTGACGTCCGCGCCGTCGTGGTCCTGTCCGGACAGTGGACAGACGTCCCACTGCACGACGGGCACGCACTGACCGGGCGCCCCGGCGAAGCCCTCGCCGGCGCTGACGTTGCCGTCCGCGGCGACGACATCGCGGTCGATGGCAAGACCTACAACGTGGTTGGACGTCTCGGCGTCAGGGCCGCCAGTCTGCTGTCCGATGACGTGATCATCGCCGATCCGTCGCGGTTCTCGGCGTCACCACAACGACTGCTCCTCGACGGCCCGAGCAGCGCCCACCACTACAGCGCACAGTTACCCGGCCGAAGCGTCGAGATCATCGACGACGGCACGAACCGCAGGACGAACGTCGACGCCGTGTCGCCCATCCTGGTCGCGCTCGGTTCCCTCGTCGTCGTGCTCATCGCCGTGGTCGCCGGGCTGCAAGCTGGACGATGGGAACTCCGCGCTGCCGCCGTCCGCTTCACCACGGGGATCCGACCGTTGACCACCCTCCGCAGCGCGGCCGCCAGAGTCGCTGTGATCGGCACCGCCGCCTGTACGACAGCGCTCGCGGGCGCGGCAGTCGTGAGGCAGACCACCATCCTCGACCTCGACGTCACCACCGCAGTCGTCGCGGTCGGAACCGTCGTGCTTGCCGTGTCCGTCACTTCGCTCTGGCAGGGAACCCGACGATGGAACTGCTGAACGATCTTCGATCCAACTGGACGATCATCGTCGCCAAGATCGTCCTGCTCGTGCTGCTCGCACTCTGTTGGTACAACGTGGCGTCGTTCACCCAGTCCACCTCGCAGGCAGTGGCCCAGGGCCTGTCCGCTGATGCCGACGTCGACCTCTACACCGTGATCGACGATCTCGGCCCGGAGGCTTTCGAAGCGATCCGGCGAGACCAGCACGCGGTCGACGGAGTCGCCTCGTTCGTCGACCGTATCGACGATGAGCCCGGATTTGACTTCATCTCCTCGTACGACCAACCCGTGACCGTCCAGGACTTCCGCGGCGACGACCGCTTCGACATCGGTTACGGCACCGAGTACACGCTCAAGGGGAAGTACCAGGACGAGTCCGGCAGGACCGTTCAGGACATCAAGTCCATCCAGCTCAACGAGACCGCCTACGAGTTCGCGGGACTCTCCGTGCAGGACGGCGTACCGATCGATTGGGACGCTGTCGACTGGGGATCTGGCCGGATCCCGGTGCTGCTCGGCAACGACTACCGCGGCGTGTACGAGGTCGGAGCGCGATTCGCCGGAGCGGTCATCCTGCGGGAGCAGGAGCTCGAGGTCGTCGGTTTCCTCGAGCCGGACAGTGCCATGTACTTCCGCGGTGAGCCCAACCACTACCTCGACGACACCGTCATCGTGCCCTACCCGCCGACACTCGCCGGACTCGACCGAGCAGCGCTCGACCGGGTGGATCCCGAGCTGTTCGGACGCCTGGTGTTCCAGGTACTCAGCGCCGACCTCGCCGTCGATCACAGTCTCGATTTCGGAGACGTCGTCGCGCGTCTCGACGCGATCGGAGACGACACCGGCTTCCGGTCGTACACGTTGCTCGGAGTTCCGACCTACCTCGTGCAGCTCTCCCTCGTTCGCCAACTCATCCAGGACAACCTGGTGCTCGTCACCGCGCTGCTCGTCGTCCTCACCGCGGGCGTGGGCATCATCACGGCGTTCCTCCACCGGCTCCTGCATCACCGTCGAGCGCCAGTGGCGCGGGTCCACCATCTCCTCGGGAGGAGCCCGGATGCCACGAACCGGCTGTTCCGCGGAAGCCGCCTCACCGAGTACACCGTGGCGCTCGGGCTGTTCCTCGCGACCAGCGCGCTGCTCCCCAACGACAGC
Source organism: Curtobacterium sp. VKM Ac-1376 (assembly GCF_015351025.1). Lineage (GTDB taxonomy): Bacteria > Actinomycetota > Actinomycetes > Actinomycetales > Microbacteriaceae > Curtobacterium. The sequence goes on from NZ_JADKRV010000020.1 coordinate 40,520, forward strand.
GAGATGGCTCGACTCGGCGCCGGCACCGCCCTGCTCCTCTGGTGCGTGGCGGACGGCACACTCGGCCGGCGAGCCATCCGCATCGAACTGACCACCCAACGCCAAAGGGGTACCCCACGATGATCACGCTGCGCGACGTCTCGAAGACGATCACCGAGCCCGACGGATCGACCAGAACGCTGTTCGACCGACTCGACTTCGACCTTCGCGAAGACGATCGCTCGGTCTCGATCACCGGGCGCAGCGGATCCGGCAAGAGCACACTGCTCCGGATCCTCGCCGGCCTCGACACCGACTTCGGCGGGACCTACGAGCACGACGGGCACGTGCTCGAGCGCACCGCACGGAGGATGGCGGCGCACCGACTGCGACACATCGGCATCGTCACCCAGGACCACAGCCTCCTCGGCGACCGCAGCGTGCTCGACAACGTCCGGCTCGGCGTTCCTGCTCGCGCTGACTCCATTGACCGAGCACATGAAGCTCTCGAGGCGGTCGGCATCAGTCACCTCGCTGGCAAGCGCCCACGACGACTGTCAGGAGGAGAAGCCCAGCGCGTCGCGATCGCTCGAGCCATCGCGAAGCGCCCTGCCGTCGTCCTCGCCGATGAGCCCACCGGCGCACTGGACGAGACGACCGAAGACGACGTGCTCGCCCTCTTCGATCGGCTGCAGCAAGCGGGAACCAAGTTCGTGATCGTCACCCACAGTGAGCGCGTTGCACAGCGATGCGGACGTCGACTGCAGCTACAACACGAGCAGCTCATCGGGCGCGGCTACTGACGGACTGGAGGCACGGTGCCAGCTGGCACCGTGCCTCCAGTCCGTCAGCGGTTGCGCTCGAGATCCGCGATCACGCGTGCGAAGTACGGTCGCGGCTGAAGAACTCGGCGAACATCTCCCGTTTCGCCGCGTGCGAATCGGGCTCGAGCTCGAGTCCCTCCATGTTGAGGTCGGTGCCGAACAGTCGCAGGATCCCAGGACCACTCGGCTCCGCGGTCTCGAGGGACACCGAGAACAGTGTCGGCAACTTCTCTCCTGCAGCGATCCGCCGGGCCTCGGAAAACGCCGCACGGTACGTCGCGTCGGTGACGCGAATCACACTGACCGCCCAACTCATGGCGTCCCAGTCGGGCGCGACCATCTCGCCACTCGGTGCATGGAAGAAGTGCACGACGAATGTGTCACGCTCGCCTTCGGCGCCGTAGTGCCGCTCGTCCACTTCTTCGATCTGCACGAACTCATCTTGTCAGCGTCAGCCGGGGCGTTCGAGGCCGCGGACCAGCCGACGCATGCACCTTCGCCGGTACCATCTCAGCATGGCTGAAGCAGGTCTACGAATCGTCCGTTAGACGATCGTTCAGCGCACGGTCCGCACGAGCCCACTGGACTGTGGGGAGGGACCGGAGGGGACTGAGCACTCTCGGTGGCGATGGGCAGTTGACACGGATCTCAGTCGACGGACACTTCGACGCTCTCGCAGATCTGTTCCGCAGCGAACCTGCGGACGGAGCGCACGAACCCGGTCTGTGGATCGTAAGACACATCTAGCTGCTCGCCGCCCTCGACAAGCGCCAGAGCGCGAGTCAGCGTGGCCGTCGTCTCCGGGTCGGTGTAGGTGACATCGGCTACGGGCCCGTAGAAGCGTTGGCGTGCCGCGTCGCCAGCGCGCGCGAGGAGTGGTCGGATGTCGAGATAGGTGAAGACGGCATTGATCTCATGCCCATCGAGTTCGAGCATCTCACCCTCGTACTCAGCGACGTATCCGTCTCCGTTAGAGCGGACGGTGGACCAGTCGTCACGGTCGCCGACGCTGGTCGCAGTGACCTTGTCTGGCCCGCCGTCGATGAGGACCGTCCACACGCTCCGTTGCACTCGTTGACCCTTTGAGTCCGCGTCGGAGATTGGATAGGTGATGCCCTTCGATCCACCTATCCGATCCCAGAACGCCGCGTCGCTGAGCGCCTTGTCACGCCAGAACGACAGTTCCACTCGCGACGGGTTGTGTCCCAGCGGCATGATGCCCCTTCTGATTTACGACTACTTGCAGGTGATCGTGTTGACGTTGCCCGTCACCGTCGGATAGGTGCGGTTCTTCACCTTGATATTGAAAGCGATCGGACGGAAGTGCGCAGCGCCACGGCACTTCGCGTATGTGTGCGCAACGTGGTAAACACCGGCGGTGTATTCGCCGCCGTTCGCGGCGACGTCGTTGCAGTCAAAGTCGTCAGGTCCACCGTCGCGTATGCAGTACTGGATCGCTATACCAGTGCGCGCCGCGACGCTCTCCGTGCAGCGGAGCTGCGAGCGCCACTGGAACTCGTGCTCGACAGGGACTGCCGTGACGGTCGTAAAGCTGCCCTGGCAGCCTCCGACGGCCGCTTTCGACTGGCCGATCGTGGGGTCGGTGGAGCTTTAAGTGGGGATGGTGAGGCTCCACGTCTCAGCCGCGACCGTGTCCGGGCTGTCCGGGGACAGCACGAATGACGGTGCGGCGTCGTTCCCCGGTGTCGTGTCGGCCGACGCCGCCACGGCGCTTCCGAAAACCAGGCCGAGTGCTGCGGCACAGGACACCGCGAGGACCGCGGTTCCCCGCCGTTTAGAGTACAAGCGCATGTTCATCCCCCTCGGAGTGACGGCTCATGCCGACTCCACGAATTTAAGAGAGCAGGGGAAGTCGTCGAAGTACGACACGTGAACTGCCGGCGTCTGGAGGCTGCAGGCTCACACAGCCCCGTCGGCGGGGGCGTTCGTGGCGATCGCGGGGATGCCCGGGCCGAGGACATTTCTGGCGTGCGCGCCGAGGCAGTCGTCATCCGAGCTGGGGACGTCAACGACGTCTCCTCCCCCGGTGTGCGCGAGGATCGCCGCGTAGCGCAGAACCGCCGATGCAGCTGCATCGCTGACCAGGATCGTTGCAGCCCCGTAGCCGAGGTTCTCCATCCCACTCCCAACAGGTGACATTGGTCCCTTTCCCACCGCCCCCCCCTGCCGGGCGGTAGTAAGCGTTCCCTCCACTGCGCACCAGGACCGTGGCATCCGGCCACTCGTCCCGATTACCGCCATCGCCGGCCACGAGAGTCAACGCCCCTTGGCCAGCCGCCTGGTGCAGCTGCTCATCGACGGCCTTTCTCCTGCAGCTGGGAAGGATCGCGTCTAGTCACGGCGGCATCCGCCAGGCCCGACTCCGGCCCTTGAGCCCATCGGGCGATCACCAGCGCTCGAATGCCACCGTCGCCGTCTCGACAGCCGATCGGCCACCGGGCGGTTTCCGCTAGCCTCGGAAGCCATGTGTCCAGCAGTCGTGGCAAGTTGCGCACGGATGACGGGGGTCCGTGTCACCATGGCTGCATGGTCCCCACCGTCGAGGTGCTCACGATCCCCGAAATCAGCAGCCGCCTTACCGAGCTCGTGGCACGCGCAGGTGCGTCAGCCGATGAGTTGCGTCGATTGGCCGACCGATACGAGCTCTCCCAGGAGGGACAAGCGATTTTGCGGAAGATCGACGACCTGACCTACTTGCAGGAGCATGCAGAGCGCTGACTCCGGCAGCCAGGCCGACGGGGACCTCCAAGGAAAGGTCTTCGACTTCATGTTGGAGATCATGGAAATGCTCGCCGCAGTAATTCCTAACGGGCTCGTCGGTCTGGACAGCACTGTCGTCCGGACTCGCGGCGGCGGCGTCGCGGTGACCGTCGAGCCGACCGAGGAGCTCGGCCTTCGCCTAGATATCGACGGCGCCGAGACCTTCCGGCTAGTTATCCAGTATCGTCTCGTCTTGAGTCCGGTCAGCCATCTGGTGTCAGTGGACCGCTCGACCTTCAAAGTGAACGTGCACGGCTCAGCGCGACCTCTCTTCACCGTCGATTACCTTCGGGACAGCGGCAGCGACGTTCCATCGGCGCACTACAACGTTCATGCCGAGCGTCAAGACATGACGGACGCGCTCGCTGCAACGGGTGGGCGACGTCGGGGCAAGATCTACCAGAAGCGCGTGGCGAAGGGGGACGTGCCGAGGTTCGGCGATGTGCATTTTCCTACGGGCGGCCATCGGTTTCGCCCCTGCCTTGAAGACGTACTCGAGATGATGGTCATCGAGTTCGGCATCGACACCGTCGTCGGTGCCGGCGCAGCGCTTCACGAGGGACGACGTCGGTGGCGCGTCAGGCAGCTCGCCGCAGCGGTGTCAGATGACCCGATGACCGCAGCCGCAGAACTGGATCGGCTCGGATTCGACGTCATTGCGCGTGAGGGAACGGAAGTGTCGCAGCGATTCGACCGCCTCACGGCACTTTGATCGCCGCTGCCGCCATCTCAGGAGAGTGCGTGGCGGTCGATCGGTGGTGCCACTTTGACGCTGGAGCTCTGGCCGAGGGGTCACGGTCCCCGCGGGCGGCCGCCGCTTACAGCATGCCCCGCATCGGCGACGCCGCGTGGTTGCCTCCACTCAGTGGGCGCTTCGAGCCGGGCGCCGACATGCAGGTGACTGCCTCGATGATGACGGACAAGCATGCTGGGGCGAAGCGGGGCCGCGACGTGTGATCAGCCGCACCAGCGGCGCAATTACGCGCCGAATGCGCGCATCGCGCCGCTGGTGCGCAACCACTCCATGATCGGCTGGCGTCGTGCAACGAGGTCGTCGACGTCCGCCCCGGTGAGGGCGTAAATGACGCCGATATCACGGCCCTGCACGGCCTTCAACCGTGTCAGGAACTCCTTCGTGAACCCGCTGACGGAGATAAACACTCCAATGCGAACGAGCCCGCGACGATCCTCCAGCTTCGACTCCAGCACCCGCAGCGGTTCGACACCGACGGGTTTCGCCCAGTTCTTGCACTCGACGATGATGAGCGGGCTGTGGTGCGCAGCCCAAAAGGCGTGGTCGAGTTCGTTCCTCAGGACGAGATCAATTTCTTCCTCCTCGGTCGCGAAGTTCTTACGCGTGACGACAACCTGCTCCTCCGCGTTGAACAGCGCCTCGGCGAGGGACTCGAGTGCGTCCCCGCGCGCTTTCTTGGTGCTGTTTGCGCGGTCCTTGTTTAGTTCCCTGAGATGTGCGTTCGCGGCGATGGCCTGACCGAACCAGAACTGAGGGCCGAGCTTGGATCGGAACGCTGACAGTGACCCGAACATCATCCCGAGCGACTGCGCGTAGGTGGCGATGCTGTCGCCGGTACTCGCCCACCACCTGTCGAGGAACGATGTCGCGTGTTCCACTGTCTCCATTTCGAATTCCCAGATCCCTCCAGACAGGTCGTAGACGACGTCGGTGTCCGTCGGCAGATGCTTGAGAAGAACGCAGGTGATGAGTGGCCAGGCGATGAGACGGGCGTCGCGGAACAGGAATACGAGGGTTTCCACTGCCCGAGCTATGGGGAGGGCCGGCAGGCCGTATTGTTCGGCTGACTCGAGCGTTTGCTGGATGAGTTCGAAGTTCAGCTCGACCGGGGCATCCCAAGCGAGATCGTCGAGGAGGAGCACCTTCCCGTCGGGATCGGCCCACATCGCTGCGAGGAGTGCGCCGAGGTGCTGCAGGTCCTCCTCGGCCGCGGGGGCTGACTCTCGCGCAATACGGGACCGGACCGCTGCGTCGATGGCGCGATCTTCCGCGAGCTGCTCCGGAGTCGGCGGAACGTCGATGGCCTCGAGCGGATCATCGGTGTCATCAAACCGGTCATCGGCGTCGTCGCCATAGCGATCGGTGTATTCGGTGGCGGTGTATTGGCCGGCGAGGAACGCTCCGGTGTGACCGCCGCCGCGGACGGACGAGTACGCGGCGACGCTGGCGTCCCAGCCGAGACCGTGCCCGGAGAGCGTGCTGAGCACACCTGCGGCGGTGGATCGCAGCGTGACCGTCTCGACGTTGCCCTCCTCATCCACGGTGACGCTCCGCTCGGCCGGGGCGAACAGCAGCCGGGGGATGTCCCCGGTGTCTTTACGCCACATGACCAGCGTGCGGTCGCCAATGTTCACAGAGGTGTCGAATCCCACACCGTCACGGTATTACACCGGCTGCTGCGAGGGGACCGTCGAGCACATCGGCTTGCCGCCGAACTCGCGAACTTTACGGCGACAGCGGTACCGGTTCTGTTGGCGAGCGCGTTCGCGCGCAGTTTCTAGCCGCGGTCGCGGATGAAGGGTCGATCTCGAATGTCTTTTGGTCTTCCCTTTGCGCCTGGGTCCGGGTCGTACAGTCGGTCGGCGCAGTTCAGCGGAAACGCCTCAACAGCCGGTCCGTCAGCCGGACACCTGCAGTGGCGCATCGAACCTGTGAGCGGTACCGCTAAATGGCTCACTTCTAGCACCGTTGGCTGGCGTGTCAGCGCGCTCCAACGACGAGGGCACTGCGGGCGGCTTCGATACCGATAGCTTCGGCGCCCGGAGTGGCGCCGGACGGCGCAGCCGGCGTCGTGCGAGTAGCCCGGAACTTCCCATATAGCCCCCCCAAACCGAGCTGGCCCTACGCTCGACCCATGGATACAGCTGTCACCCCGGACGCCCGTGAACTCCTGCGTGAGTTGCTCGATATCTGGGACCAGCAGAACGCCGCCGAGGTGCAGATTGCGCGCGAGGTTGACGCGATTCGCCACGCCACTCTCGTCCACGGGCTCACGGCCCATGCCGCTGACCTGGCACGCGCCGTACTCGTTCTGTATGACGCGAAGATGTTTCTGCAGATGTACCCACTGGTCCGGCTGATGCTGGAGGACTCGATTCTGGCGATGTGGCTCGAGTCGGAGAAAGGATCCTGGAAGGAGCTACTTCATAAGGCATCAGCAGACCTTGTTCGTCTCATCGACGAGATCGCCGAGCACGGCGCCCTCTCCCCGGGATACGAAACGCTCAGGTCGCAGGCTGGCGTCGCGCGGGAGCAGCTGGCCGAAGCGAAGCGCGGCCGGCTCACTGTCGAGCGGCAGATGGTTGAGCTCCAAGGTGCAGGAAAGTCGATGTATACCGACTATCGCCTCCTATCTCAGTGGGCCCATGCCGGCAAGCCCATTGTTGACCTCTATACCGTCGAGGACGAAAGCGTCGTCGGGGGTATCCGCAGTTCCTCAGTACCGCTCATCGATCTGGACTCGACGGACACCAATGCGATTGTTGGATACGGGGCCGCGGCCTTCTTGCAGGCGCTATTCGTATGGGATCGAGCGACCGTCGAGCAAGTAGGCCGACAGCACCTGGAAACCATCGCGAGCAGGCTCGGCGTCCGTCTCGAGCGGGCCGTGCGAACTGAGGGCACTCCAGGTTCGCCCCACTGAGCGACGAGCCGAGCGGGCCCACTACGCCGACTGTCGGCAGATGCCTCGATGGCCGATCGCCTAGCGGACGCGCTGGATTTCGGAGCGAACCCGCGACTTCTGCGAGCAGTTCTGTTCCGTGTCGTTGCTTTCGCTGCGGTTCGTGTCGGTCAGGTGGTGCCGATGCGACGGTGCCGCGAGCGGCTTCGATGAGGTCGTCGGCGATAACCGCGGGCTCGGCAAGCAGCTGGTGAGGGGTCGGCAGCGGCTTGCCTCAGCCCTGCGTCTTCTTGGCCGCGCGGTTCTGCGCTCCGAGTGGGGCGCCGAGCAGTCGGATAGCTTCGGACCGCACCGCCCGTTCGAGGATATCGGCGGCAATCTCGAGGTCTTGAGGCTCGTAAGAGCTTGAGCCGTGCGACAGAGCATTCCGGACTCTTGTGAGCGCAGTCTGCAGGGGTACTGCCCCCTTACCGGTGTCTGCTGCGCGAACGGCTTCGATCAATTTGGCCTCAGCGAGCTCCTGCGCGATTTCGTTCGGCAGGCGCTTCAGCAGGTCGGCAAGAGCAGAGTCAAGACCCTGCTGAGCCTCGCGGCGCAAGTTCTTGTTGATGAAGGCGTAGTCGGCCTTTTTGAGAAGCTGCATGGCACGCGCAAGAACTTCCCGTCGTTTAGCCCCATACTTCGCTTTGTCCGCCTCGTGCTTGGTCCGGTTCTCGAAGCCGTAAGAACCCTCCAGCGCCTGTAGCAGGAGGAGGAACCTCGAGCGGGGGTGCTGGTCGGGAGTAGTTGCCATTGACCCGTAGGTCTCAAAGAGAGGATGCCTTGCTGCGACCTGTCGCCGCCAGGCATGCAGTAGGTCGAGCAGACTCAGGCTGTCGCTCGAGAGGTTGACCGCCGAATGAATCTCCTCTACAGCGGCGCGGGTTGAGTTGACCGGTAGATGAGTGATGTCCCAGCCGAATACCTGATCGCGGTGCGAGCGCGGGGCGGCGGCGTCGACCACCGAAAGGAAGTACCGAATCTCACGCGGAGCTCCTGTGAGAAGCGAAACGAGCTGGCGGAGAGGTCGCACCCACTCAAGCCACCAGTCGGCCACTGCTAGTGGCTCGTCTGAGTTGAGGCGGAGGACGGGGCCGAAGGCCATCTTGAACTCGTAGCCGTCGAGTGCACGCACTGTGTAGTCGTAGCTGAAAGTCATCGACTGCCCGCCCACGACCCAGGTGAACTTGGCATCCTTGTTGACGGTGGCTTCCCAGACAGGCTCATCACCGGCTTTCATCGGCATCTTGACATGCTGTATGGGAGCAAGCCCCATGATCGACTCCAGTCCCTCGATCTGAAGCTCGACCGCGGCATACCTTCGGTGCTCCGAGCTATCAAATGGGTCAAGTGACAGGGCCGCGAAGGCCCCCACCGCTCGGCCGTGTCCCGGGAAGGTGTAGCTGAGTTCGCCGTTCATCAGGGCCACATAGCCCCCATTTGAGAGCCGGCCGGTGAGGACGTCAAAACCATGGTGCTGCGGGAATGACGCGACTCCGGTCGCCTTTTCGGAAACCCACTCGATGGGCAGGTCGCCGTACAAAACCCCGGTTGGATACTTCCCCTTGTCGACGGTCAAGAGCCCCGGGATGGCAATGAGACCACCCTTAAGATCGGGCACATCCCAAGTGATGAGGTACTCGCCTGTCTCGAATGGCAGTTTGACTGCCGAGATGTCCTTGGCCGGGTCCATGCGTCCTCAGATCTTTTCGACTTGATGATGGTGGTAGTGCGCGAAGGCGTGCTGAGCAGTGTCACGGTCCGGGGTCGACGACACGAAGTGAGTGTAGCTCGTTGAATCCCACTGGGCAGGCGGACTGGGAGCATCCCGTCGAAAGCTAAGGCCCAAGTATCTCGACGGTGCAGGAGGAGTGGAACTGCCACTCCAACCGGCATCCCGTCGGGTCGTCGGTTCAAGGCTCGCCGGGGGCGACCGTTACTTCACGGCATGGCATTATCAGCGTTCATCACCCCGCGACGGTCGCCTTGTCCGGTAGCCGGTCCTCCCACGGACCACGGTGTCCAACTCGGACTCGGATTCGAACCGGACGATCCGCGAGAAGACTTGTGTCGCAGATAGGTGGTCCGCTCATCGTCGCAATAACGGAGGGCGGTTTCAAGGGGTCGTTGCAACGGGTGGTTGTTTCGGGTCCGAGAGTAGCTGCTCGAATGCTTCTGCCGGGGTG
>NZ_JADKRV010000021.1 GCF_015351025.1 Curtobacterium sp. VKM Ac-1376
GTACCTCAACCGCGTCGGGCTCGCCGCCCGGGACCCGTTCGCGTGCCCCATGGTCACCGAGCTCCGCATCCACTGACCGCATCACCGGAAGCGAGCCGCATGACCGACCCACACGCCCCGCAGCGCGCAGCCGTCGTCGTGAACCCGATGAAGGCCGACGGCGCGCGCCTGCGAACGCTGGTCCTCGCCGAGGAGCGCGCGCACGGCTGGGCCGAGTCGCTCTGGTTCGAGACGAGCGCCGACGACGACGGACGTGCCGCGGCGCGGGCGGCCCGTGACGCGCACCCGGTGGTCGTGCTCGTCGCCGGCGGGGACGGCACGCTCCGGGTCGTCGCCGAGGAACTGCGCGGGACCGGGACGCCGGTCACGCTCGTCCCGAGCGGCACCGGTAACCTGTTCGCCCGCAACCTCGGGCTGCCCCTGGGCGACACGGGGCGGTCGGTGCGTGCCGCCTTCACCGGGACCGACCGGCCGATCGACGTCGGGTTGGCCGAGCTCACGGACGGGTCGGGCACCACCACGTCCCACGCGTTCCTCGTGATGACGGGGATCGGGCTCGACGCCAGCATGGCGGCCGACACCAACGCCTGGGTGAAGAAGCGGTTCGGCTGGGTGGCCTACTCCGACCCCATCGCGCGCTCGATCATCGGCAACCGGCAGATCCCGGTGCACTACCGCATCGACCAGGGACCGCTCCGCGACATGAGCGCGCACACGATCATCGTGGGGAACTGCGGCACCCTCACCGCCGGCGTCCTGCTGCTCCCCGCCGCGGAACCGGACGACGGCTTCCTCGACGCGGTGGCGTTCCGGCCCGCCGGTTGGTTCGGGTGGACGAAGGTGGGCTACGCCCTGACCCTCAACCGGTTCTACTCCCGCACCGGGTTCGGACGGCTCCTGGCGCGGGTGCTGCCGACCTCGCGGGCGCTTCGCTACACCCGCGCGCGCACCCTGCACCTGACCGTCGACACCCCGGAACGCGTGCAACTCGACGGCGATGCCTTCGGCGAGGTCACTTCGGTGACCCTCACCACGCACCGTCACGGCCTCGTGCTGCGGATCCCGTCCGACGCGCGCGAGCGCCGCAGTCGTCGGGGCCGACAGGCCGTGAACAGCTCCTAGACGGAGGTGCCCAGATCGGCACCGCGCTGGACGACGTCCTCAGCCATCGCACGCATGCCGCCACCGGCCGTGTGCGCCGCCCGGCGCAGGACCTGGAACGCCTCGTCGATGCGGATGCCGCGTCGGTAGGCCAGTGCCCCTTTCGCCTGCTCCACGAGCACCCGCGCCTGGATCGCGTCGTCGATCTGTTCCTGGAAGCTGCGCAACCGACCGGCGTCCCGTTGCCGCACGAGCGCGGCCGATGCTGCGTCGGCGAGGAGCTGGATCACGACCACGTCGCTGTCGTCGTGCCCGTCGGTGTGCTCGGCGAACAGGCACAGCGAACCGATCACGCCGTCCCGAAGCCGAACCGGTTCGGCGAACGTGCCGCGGAGGCCCCGTTCGCGCATCGTCTCGGCGAACGTCGGCCACACGGCCTCGTGGGTCGAGACGTCGGGAACGTCGATCGTCTTCCCGGTGCTGAAGCAGTCCAGACACGATCCCTCGTTCGTCCCGAGCTGCGCCTCCTCGGCGTCGCTGGTGCGTTCGCTCGTCGAGGCGATGACGTGCAGGGTGCCGGACGGGTCACCCAGGACGATCCCGGCCTCCGTCGCCGAGGTGAACTCGACACACGCCGCGATCACGCGGTCCATCGCGTCGAGGGCCTCGAGGTCCGGGTCCAGGACACCGCTCAGGCCCGCGGACAGGCGCTCGAAGCGGTCCTCGCCTCGATGTGCCTCTTTCGTGGTCATGTGCCGACCCTACGACGGGACGAATGGCGCAACTCTCAGCCGCGATGCGACTCTGCTCCGGTTGCTGCGGGATCGTGCGCACCGGCGACGCGGTGCCGGGTGTCGTTCGGGGTCTCGCCGTACCGCTCGCGGTACGCGGCACCGAACCGGCCCTGGTTCGAGAAGCACCAGCGCGCGGCGATCGTCCCGATGGGCGTCACCTCGTCGACGAGCAGTTCGGCGTGCGCCCCCGCGAGCCGCGCGTCGCGGACGTACCGCAGCGGGCTCGTCCCGAGCGAGCGCTGGAAGACCAGCTGCAGCGCGCGGGGCGAGACCCCGGACGCGGCGGCGATCTCCGCGGCGGTGACGGTGCGGCGCAGGTTCGCTCGGATGAACGCGACGGCCCGACGGACGGTCCGCGGCTGCTGGGAGCCCTCGTGGTCGGGGCGGAGCTCCTGCGGAACGACCGCCGCGGCCGCTTCGAGGTACCGGGACGCGGCCCCGCGAGCGGCATCCGTCCCGCCGACCGGGTGGGTGAGGATGAACTGGACGTGCGCCGACACGTGCGCCCAGTACTGCACGAGCGCAGCGCGGGCGTCGGGAGAAGAGGAGAGAAGGGAGATGCCGTTGGCCTCTGCGCACCATGGGGAAGAGGCGCCGCAAGATGCGTGGGAGACGGTACCGAGCAACGTCGTTGCCCACGAACCGTACCCCGGCCGATTGTGAGCCGGCGGTGAGGTCCTCCACCGGTACTCCGTCCTGCTGTCGCGGGCCGTCGCCCTCAGCTGAGCGCCTGCGCGGGCGGGTGGACGACAGTGGGCGCATGAGCCAGTACGAGAAGCGCGACCCGAACACCCTCTACCCGGCCCCGCCGTACCCGAAGCAGGAGCAGTCGCTGCCGGGCGCTGCCTGGAAGATGGACCCGAAGCCCGACCACGGCGAAGAGAGCTACGTGGGCAAGGGGCGCCTGACGGGCTACCGCGGGATCGTCACCGGAGCGGACTCCGGCATCGGTCGCGCCGCCGCCATCGCCCTGTCGCGCGAGGGCGCCGACCTGGTGCTCTCCTACCTGCCGGACGAGCAGGAGGACGCCGAGGAGGTCCGCGACCTGCTCGAGTCCGAGGGTCGTCGTGCCGTGCTGTTCCCCGGGGACATCTCCGACGAGCAGTACTGCACGGACCTGGTGCAGAAGGGCGTCGACGAGTTCGGCGGCCTCGACACCCTGGTCATGGTCGCTGGCCGGATGGACAGCAACGGCGACATCCTGACGCTCGACACGTCGATGTTCGACTCGACGTTCAAGACCAACATCTACTCGCTGTTCTGGCTGACGAAGGCCGCGGTGCCGCACCTGGAGCCGGGGTCGACCATCGTCACGACCGGTTCGATCCAGGCGTCGACGCCCTCCCCGGACAAGATCGACTACGCGGTGTCGAAGGGTGCGATCAAGCTCTTCACCGAGGCCGTCGCGCAGCAGCTCGCGCCCAAGGGCATCCGCGTGAACTCCGTCGCACCGGGACCGGTGTGGACACCGCTGCAGCCCGGATCCGACGACGCCGAGACCGTGTCGCACTTCGGGGAGAGCTCGCCCTTCGGCCGCCCCGGGCAGCCTGCCGAGCTCGGTGCCGCCTACGTGCACCTGGTCAGCCCGGAGTCGAGCTACCAGTCGGGGTCGACCATCACGGTCGCCGGCGGCACGCCCGCGTTCTGATCTCGGCAAGAGGGGACCACGTGTCCGGAGTGACGCACACCGTGCTGGTCGAGTGGGACGGGGATGACCGGTCCTCCGAGGCCGGCGCCCTGTCGCGCCGACACCTGCCGCGGGTCGACGGTGTCGAGTCCGTGCAGTGCGGGCGGAGCGTGAGCGCCGAGGGGCTGGAGGGCGGGTTCCACTGGATGCTCGTCGTCCGGTTCCGCGACCGTGCGGCGCTCGCCGGGTACCTACCGCACCCCGAGCACCGGCCGGTGGCGGAGTTCATCGGCGGGGCGAGTGCGCGGGTGGTCGTGTTCGACGTCGAGGACGCGGTGTAGCCCGAACGTCGACGAGCCGAGCCGCGACTGTCCTGTGGACATCGTGCTGGTTCTCGTCCTCGACGACTGCGGGGCGGCTGGCAGGATGACCTGATGGCGGATGGGTCCACGGCAGCGGTGGGGGACTACGCCGGCCAGGCGGCGCAGTGCATCGAGACCATGCGGGAGGCGCTCCGTGCAGCAGGGGCGTCGATCGGTGACGTCGTGAGCACCCGTGTGCTGGTCGCGTCCTCCCGGCAGGCCGACCTGGTCACCGCTTGGGAGGTCGTGCGGGACGCCTTCGGGAGCCACGACGTGCCGAGCACGCTGCTCGGGGTCACCGTGCTCGGCTACGACGACCAGCTCGTCGAGATCGAAGCCGTCGCCGCCGTCACCGACGGAGCGCCGCGGCCCAGCGCCGGGCCGTGACGCGCCAGGAGCGAGCGCCCGCTCTGATGCTGACGCAGTGACGGCCTGGAGGCGCGGCGCCGACTGGCACCGTGCCTCCCGGCCGTCAGCCGGTCGCGTCTACAGCAGCTGCCGTGCGTTGGTCGACGCGAGGTCCAGCAGCTCGTCGCCGCGACCGGACAGCACCGTGCGGATGGCGTAGAGCGTGAAGCCCTTCGCCTGCTCGAGCGTGACCGCCGGGGGCATGGAGAGCTCCTGGCGGTTCGCACGGACGGACACCAGCGCGGGGCCGTCGTGCGCGAGCGCGGCGGCCATCGCGTCCTCGAAGTCGTCGGACACGTCGACCTTGAAGCCCTTGATGCCGATCGCCTCGGCGACGGCGGCGAAGTCCGGGTTCTGCAGCTCGGTGCCGTAGTTGACGAAGCCGGCGGCCTTCATCTCGAGTTCGACGAAGTTGAGCGACGAGTTGTCGAACACGACGATCTTCACCGGCAGCTTGTTCTGCACGATGGTGATGAGCTCGCCGAGCAGCATCGTCAGACCGCCGTCACCGGCGAGCGCGATCACCTGGCGGTCCGGGAACGCGGTCTGCGCACCGATCGCCTGCGGCACGGCGTTCGCCATCGTGCCGTGCACGAACGAGCCGATCAGTCGGCGCCTGCCGTTCATCGTCAGGTAGCGCGACGCCCAGACGACGGGGGAGCCGACGTCGGGGATGAAGACCGCGTCCTCGGCGGCGAGCCTGTCCAGCACGCGTGCGACGTACTGCGGGTGCAGCGGCTTGTGCCGACCGGCGGGGACGGCCAGGTCGTCGAGCTTCTCGCGGGTCTTCCGGTAGTGCTTGAGGGAGTCCTCGAGGTGCTTCGTCGGGTGCGATCCGGTCAGCAGGGGGATGAGCGCGAGTGCGGTGTCCTTGACGGTGCCGACCAGGCCGATGTCCACCGGGTGCCGCCGGCCGAGCTGCGAGCCGCGGATGTCGACCTGCACGTGCTTCGCCTTCGCCGGGAAGAACTGCTGGTACGGGAAGTCCGTGCCGAGCATGAGGACGACGTCGGCGTCCTCCATCGCCCGGTAGCCGGAGGCGAAGCCGAGCAGCCCGGTCATGCCGACGTCGTAGGGGTTGTCGTACTCCAGGTACTCCTTGCCGCGGAGCGCGTGCACGATCGGGGCCTGCAGGCGCTCGGCCAGGGCGACCACCTCGTCGTGGGCATCGGCGACCCCGGCGCCGGCCAGGATCGTGATCCGGTCGGCGCCGTTGAGCAGGTCGGCGGTGCGCTGCAGCTCGGCTTCGCTCGGCACGACGCGCGGCGTGGTCCGCTCGATGCGGGTGACACGGTCGTCCTTCGCCTCGGCGAGCAGGACGTCTCCGGGGATGACGAGCACGGCGACGCCGCGCTTCTCGATGGCCTCACGCATCGCGATCTCGAGCAGTCGGGGCATCTGGACCGGGTCGGCGACGTACTCGACGTAGACCGAGCACTCGCGGAACAGCTCCTGCGGGTGGGTCTCCTGGAAGTAGCCGGTCCCGATCTCGGCGGTGGGGATGTGCGCGGCGATCGCGAGGACCGGCACGCGCGACCGGTTCGCGTCGTACAGGCCGTTGATCAGGTGCAGGTTGCCGGGCCCGCAGCTGCCGGCGCAGACGGTCAGGTCACCGGTCAGGGCGGCTTCAGCGGAGGCGGCGAACGCGGCGGCCTCTTCGTGGCGGACGTGCTCCCACCGCATCGTCCCGTCCTTGCGCAGGGCGTCGGTGAACCCGTTGAGGGAGTCACCGGGCAGGCCGTAGACGCGGTGGATGTCGTTGGCACGGAGGGTGGCGACGATGTTCTCGGCAACGGTTGGCATGCCCCCTGTCTACTCGTCTCCGTCCACTCGTCTCCGTCGCGCTGGTCGATGACCCGCGGCCGACTGAACGCTTTCGAGGGATGCGCGCCGTCCCGACGCGGGTGGCCCTGTCACGATGGCCTGATGACCGACGACCCGCCGCTGCTCCACCCCCGCCCACGGGAGCCAGACGCGGACGGGATCCTGGAGCGCTCGCCGTACCCGCTCGTCTCGATCGCGATCGCCGTCATCGCGGTCGTCGTGATCACGATCGTCGGGTTCACGCTCGGCACGGTGGACCTCGGGCTCTCGATCGCCGTGAACGCGCTGCACACCGGGGCGATCGGGGCGTTCAGCACGGCGGTCTACCACGTCATCAGCCCCGCGCCGGCGATCGGGATCACGGTCGTCATGGTGGCCGGGATCTGGTGGCGGACGCGGGACCTCCGCCCGGCGCTGGCCTTCGGCGGCACCATCGCGATCACGTGGGTGCCGTCCGCGATCGTGAAGGAGATCGTGCACCGCGCGCGTCCCGACGTCGCCGTGCTGCCGCACCCGTTCCCCGTGCAGCCGGACGCCGGCTACCCGAGCGGGCACACCGTCTACATCACGGTGTTCGTGATCGCCCTCGTCTGGTTGCTGCGCGAGACACGCTGGCGACGACTTGCACTGTGGCTCGGGATCGTGGCGATCGTCGTGGTGTTCTTGGCGGTGTCGATCGACGCCGTGCACTACCCGACCGATGCGGCGGTGTCGATCCTGTGGGCGCTGGCGGTCGCACCGGGCGCACGGGTGGTGTGGGTCGACTGGCTGATGCCGCGGATCCTGCCCTTGCGGCCGCGTCGGGGCTGACCGGGACCCGGGACCCGGGCTGGGCGACAGTCCGCGGGCTCGTCGGCGCGAGGACTGTCGCTCAGTCCGAGACTCGGCGGGGCAGCGGCGCGTCGTCCTCGATCGGCAGCAGCCGCCGGGCACCGTGCCCCTCGTCACCCAGGGCGTCGCCGGGGTTCACGACCGAGCACGCCCCGAGTGAGACGCACCCGCAGCCGATGCACTGCGTCATCTCCTGCTGCAGCCGCTCGAGTTCGAGCTGGCGTGCTCGCAACCGTGCTCGCCACCGCTCGTTCAACCGGTTCCAGTCGCGCAGCGAGGGCATCCGGTCCGCGGGCAGCGCCTCGAACTGCTCGGCGACCTCGCTGAGCGGGATGCCGAGCCGCTTGGCCACCTGGATGATCGCGATCCGCCGCTCGACGTGCCGCGGGTACACCCGGGTCCCGCCGTCGGTGCGCTCGGGGCGGATCAGGCCCTTGCGCTCGTAGAAGTGCAGGGCCGAGGCCGGGACGCCGGTGCGGCGGACGATCTCGCCGATGGGCAGCAGGTCGGTCGGCCGCGGTGGCTGGAACTCGACCATGGTGCAGATCCTATTGCTGGAACGATTCCCACAGCAGGAACCCGGTGAACAGCACGAACGGCGTGCAGGCCAGCGCGTTCAGCCAGCGGTGCTCGACGATCACCGCGGCGAACTCGCGCAGGAACGCGCTCGGGATGAAGTAGGCGGCGGTGCGCGCGCCGACGACCTGCGCCGGCAGCTCCAGCCGTCGGGCCAGCGTCGCGGCGCGGAGCACGTGGTAGTCGTTCGTCACGACGACGATCGGCCCGTGCCGCCCGGCAGCGGTCTGCACGTCCCGCGAGAAGCGCAGGTTCTCGCGGGTGTTCCGCGACTCGGTCTCCGGCGCGACGTCGTCCGGGTCGGCGCCGTTCGCCACCAGGTACTCGGCCATCGCGGTGCCCTCGGGGCGTGGCTCGTCGTCGCCCTGCCCACCCGAGGGGATCAGCAGCGGTCGGCGTCCGGCGGCTCGTTCGGCGCGGTACACGGTGAGTGCGCGGTCGAGCCGGCTGCGCAGCAGGGGCGGGACCTCGCCGTGCACGAGTCCGGACCCGAGCACCACGATCGTGTCCGGCGCGATCCTCTGCCGCGTCCGGCCGTAGACCACGGAGGAGACGGCGAACGCGACCAGCGACAGGGCGAAGTACCCGCAGACGAACACCATCAGGACGGCCAGCGCGATCTTCGTGCCGTCCCAGAGCGTGAACCCCTCGCCGCTGCCGGAGACGAACAGGGCGATGGCCAGTGCCGGCAGCACGAACACGGCCACCCCGGCGGCGAGGGACAGCAGGTTGCCGAGGCTGCGCCCCTCGGACCGGAGCATCTGGAAACCGTTCGCGATGAGGGCGACGCCGAGCACGACGACCGCGAGCGGCACGAGCAGCAGGACGACCGCGACGAGCAGGCTGAACCCCGGCACCACCGCGGTCAGCACGGACACGATGGTCGCCAACCCGAACAGCACGGCCGCGGTCAGGAACACCCCGTTCCGGAGCATCCGCGGGTCCCGTCGGCGGCCCAGGACGTACAGCACCAGGAAGAGCAGGGCGAAGACGGGTGCAGCACCCAGCCCGAGCACCGTCAGCCGACCGCGCGGCGGATCAGGTCGGCCACGACCGCTTCGTCGGCCTCCGAGAACTCCGGGGTGATCGCCCACGACGTCGGCCAGAGCGTGCCGTCGTCGAGCGCGGCGGAGTCCTGGAACCCCAGCGTCGCGTACCGGGCCTTGAACTTCGCGGCGTCCTGGAAGAAGAACACCACCTTGCCGTCCCTGGCGTAGGCGGGCATGCCGTACCAGAGCTTGGGGGCCAGTTCGGGGGCGACCTCGAGCGCGATGCGGTGGATGCGCTCGGCCAGCCCGCGGTCCGGCTGGGGCATCTCGGCGATCTTCGCCTCGACCGCTGCGGCGTCGGCCGCCGCCTTCTCGGCCCTGGTGCCCTTCGTGCCGCGAGCGCGCTTCACCTCGGCGGCGTGCTCCTGCATCGCGGCGCGCTCCTCGTCGGTGAACGTGGTCTCGGTCTTCGCCGTCCGTGCCATGGTCGTCTCCTCCTGGTCTCGTGCCCCCATCATGGGTCCGCGAAGCGAAGCATGCGAGGCCCGGGTCCGATCGAGTGCCAGGCTCGACCCATGACCTACATCGCCAGTGACGACCGCTACGACTCGATGACGTACCGCCGGACCGGCCGCTCGGGCCTCGACCTGCCGCTGCTCTCCCTGGGCTACTGGCACAACTTCGGGGACGACCTGCCCTTCGAGAACCAGCGCGCGATCAGCCGCCGGGCGTTCGACCTCGGGATCACCCACCACGACCTCGCCAACAACTACGGCCCGCCCTACGGCGCCGCCGAGGTGAACTTCGGCCGCCTCATGCGTGAGGACTTCCGCCCCTACCGCGACGAGATGGTAATCTCGACGAAGGCCGGTTGGGACATGTGGCCGGGGCCGTACGGCCAGGGCGGCGGGTCGCGGAAGTACGTGCTCGCCTCGCTCGACCAGTCCCTGCAGCGGATGGGCCTCGACTACGTCGACGTCTTCTACTCGCACCGCCTCGACGCCTCGACCCCGCTCGAGGAGACGATGGGCGCGCTGCACACCGCCGTCCAGCAGGGCAAGGCCCTGTACGTCGGCATCTCGTCGTACGACGCCGAGCGCAGCCGGCAGGCGGCCGAGATCCTCCGCGACCTCGGCACCCCGCTGCTCATCCACCAGCCCTCGTACTCCATGCTCAACCGCTGGATCGAGACCGAGGGGCTGCTCGACGCGGCCGGCGAGCTCGGCTTCGGTGTCATCGGGTTCACCGCGCTCGCGCAGGGCCTGCTGACGGGCAAGTACCTGGACGGTGTGCCGGAGGGCTCCCGCGCCGCGGCGGGGAAGTCCCTCGACGCGTCGAGCATCACCCCCGAGGTCGTCAGCCACCTCCGCGCCCTGAACGACGTCGCCGCCGCTCGAGGCCAGTCCCTCGCGCAGCTCGCACTGGCGTGGGCGCTCCGCGACGAGCGGGTGACCTCGCTCGTGATCGGTGCCTCGCGGGTCTCGCAGCTCGAGGACAACGTGGCGGCGCTGTCGAACACCTCGTTCACGGACGAGGAACTCCGCGTCATCGACGAGCACTCGGTCGGCATCACCGACGTCGACCTGTGGGCGGGAGCGCGCGCCGGCGAGGTCTCCTGACCCCAGCCCGCTGGGGCGCTGCGGCCGGTTGGTACGATCGACACCGTTCGACAACACGCAGTGTGTATCTACCGGCCGCCGGCATCCCGGCGGACAGCGGCGGCACCCGATGGGTCCGCCTCCACCGAACCGGGCGGGCCGAGAAGGCACACCCCCATGCTCCAGACGCGTTCCACCGCGGACCCCTCGCTCGTCTCCCTCGCGGGCCGCTGGTACTTCCCGGTCGCGTTCATCGCCCGGCTCCCGTTCGCGATGATGGTCGTCGGCGTCCTGACGCTCGTCGTCGCCGCCCGTGACTCGGTCGCCCTCGGCGGCATCAACTCGGCCTCGGTCGGCATCGGCTCGGCGATCTTCGGGCCGATGGTCGGCGCGGCGGCGGACCGTTTCGGCCAGCGGGCCGTACTCGTCCCCGTCGGGCTGGTGAACGCGGCGCTGCTCGGGGTGTTCCCGTTCGTGGTCAGCGGCACGGCGCCCGACCTCGCGGTCCTCGCGATGGCGTTCTGCATCGGCGCCTCGGCCCCGCAGGTCGCCCCGATGTCGCGCACCCGGCTCGTCGCGATCGTCCGGCAGCGGATGGCCCCGGACCGCCGCGAGAAGACCCTCAGCGGCACGATGGCCTACGAGTCGGCCGCCGACGAGACCGTCTTCATCATCGGCCCGTTCCTGGTCGGCATCCTCGCCAGCGCGATCGCTCCGTGGGTGGCCGTCGCCGGCGCCTCGGTGCTGACCTTCGTGTTCGTCACCGCGTTCGCGCTGCACCCGACCGGCAAGCTCGTGGTCGGCCAGCACGCGGAGCTGACGCAGGCACCCGCCCGCCAGCTGCTGCGCCCGCGACTCGTCGTCGTGGTGGTCGGCATCCTCGGCATCGGCCTGTTCTTCGGCTCGACCCTCACCTCGCTCACCGCCTTCATGGAGATCCACGGCGAGGCGTCCCAGGCCGGCCTGCTCTACGGGCTGATGGGCATCGGTTCCGCCGGGCTCGCCCTCGGGTCCGCCGCGTTCCCCCGAGCGTTCGGCCTCGGATGGCGCTGGCTCGTGTTCGGCGTCGTGCTGTTCGGCGGTGCGGTCGCGTTCGCCGGCGCCGACTCCGTCGCCGCCGCGGGCATCGTCCTCGCGATCATGGGCATCGGGATCGGCCCGACCCTGGTCGCCCAGTACAGTCTCGGTTCGGACCGGTCCCCGGTCGGCCGCTCCGCGACCACCATGACGATCCTCGGGTCCGCCGTCATCGTCGGCCAGTCGATCGCCTCCGCGATCACCGGTGACGTCGCCGAGCACCACGGCACCGCCGCAGCGATGCTGCTGCCCGCGGCATCCGCTGCGATCGTCGTGGTCGCTGCGGTCCTCAACCTGCTGTTCCCGCGTCGGGTCGCCACCGCCTGATCACGAACGTGGACGTGACCGCCTGACGGACGGGAGGCCCGTGGTGACGCCGCCACGGGCCTCCGGTCCGTCAGGTCGGTGCGTCAGGACACGCGTCCTCAGGACTCGGTGTCGTCGACGAGCAGGTCCTCGTGCCGGTAGTCGTCGGCGCGCAGCCCGGCACGGGCGATCATGTGCGTCGAGACGGGCACCAGGAACAGCTGGAACACCATGATCGGCAGCACGACCCACAGCGCCGTCCACGTCCCCACCGCGACGACGATGGCGGCCAGGGCGAGGGCGAGCCCGAGCACCTGCGGCTTCGCCATCGCGTGCAGGCGGACGAGCGGGTCGGGGAACCGGACGATGCCGAGTCCCGCACCGAGCGACAGCAGGGACCCGACGAGCAACAGCCCGATGGCGATCCACGCGCGGATCCCGGCGTCGTCGATGAACGACTCGATCATCTCGATCACGACAGCTCCTCTTCCGCGGCGCGCTCGGGGGTGGTGACCGTCAGCCCCTCGTCGGACGGGTCCGCCGAGGGCGTGACGGCCCGGGCGACGGCGATGGTGGCGAACACGCTCGTCGCGGCGATGACCACGAGGACGGGGATGCCGCTCAGGTCCTGCCGGATCACCATGGCGGCGGCGATGACCACGAGCACGGTCGTCAGGACCATGTCCGACCCGATCATCCGGTCGAGGATCGTCGGGCCGCGCACGATCCGGAAGACCGCGAGCGCCAGGGTCGCACCGAGGAGCGCGAGCACCAGGACGATCGCGATCCCCATCACGACGACGGCGGCGCTCACCGGGGTACCTCCGGCAGCGGCCCGGACAGCTCGGAGACGTCCTGCTTCGAGCCGAGTGCCCGGATGACCATGGCCTCGATGCCGAGCGCCTCGCGCTTCGCGTCGTCGACCTGCTCCGGGCGCTCGGTGTCGAGCACGTGGAGCAGCAACCGACGGCGTCGCAGGTCGACGTCGGCGACGTAGGACCCGGGCACGAGCGAGATCGCGAGGGTGGCCAGCGTGAAGGTCATCTCGGACGTGGAGTGCAGCTGCACGAGCGTGATCGAGCTGCGCCGGACACCGCGCGGTCGGAACGCGACCCAGGCGACCCGGAACGACGCCACGATCACGAGTCCGGACCACACGGCCAGGAACCGCACGGCGTGCACGATCGAGAACCGTGCCGACAGCGGGACCGGGGGCAGCGGCAGCGCCTGGGTGACGAGGAGCGCCACGACGAGACCGCAGAGCAGGGTCAGCGGCGTCCACGATCCCCAGAGCAGGGCCCACAGGACGGTGAGCCCGGCGACGAGCGGGACGTCGTAGCGCCACGCCACGGCGATCCGTCGGGCGTTCGTGATGCGGCGGACGTCGGTCATCGTTCACCTCCGAGCACGGCCTGCACGTAACGGTCGGGCGATTCGAGGGACTCCGCCGCGCGGGTCGCGTAACCGTACAGGGGCCCGGCGACGACGGTGAGGGCGACGGACCCGAGCACCGCGATCGTCGTCACGCCGACGAGCATGCGCGGCAGGCGCACCTTCTCGGGTGCCTCGCCGGCCGTCGCGGTCGCGCCGGTGGTCGGACGGGAGGAACGGCTCGCGTGCGGTGCGTCGGTGACCGTCACCGAGCCTCCCGGGTGGTAGGCCTCTCCCGTCTCCTCGGAGACGGTGAGCGGCGCCGGTTCCGGCGACCGCAGGTGGGCGTGCGGTTCGGCGCTCGTCGCGTGCGGTGCGGCCGCTTCGGCAGCCGGCTTCGGCCGCCAGAAGGCGGCGTCCCACACGCGCATCAGCGCGTACAGGGTGAGCAACGAGGTGACGACGCCGGCCCCGATCGTGACGTACGCCATCGGGGAGCCGTCCTCGGCAGCGGCTCGGAACAGGCCGAGCTTGCCGATGAAGCCGGAGAACGGCGGGATGCCGCCCAGGTTGAACGCCGGGATCAGGTAGAGCGCCGCCAGCAGCGGTGCGGCCTGCAGCAGGCCGCCGAGCGATCTCGTCGAGGTCGTCCCACCGACGCGTTCCATCAGCCCCGACACCAGGAACAGCGTGGTCTGCACGACGATGTGGTGCACGGTGTAGAACACCGCGGCCGCCGTGCCCGCGACGGTGCCGAGGCCGATCCCCATCACCATGAAGCCGATGTGGCTGATGAGCGTGAAGGACAGCAGCCGTTTCACGTCGGTCTGTGACACCGCGCCGAGCACCCCGACGATCATCGTCAGCGCCGCCACCACGAGCAGTACCGTGTTGAGCTGCGGCCGGGGGAAGATGATCGTCTCGAGCCGGATGATCGCGTAGATGCCGACCTTCGTCAGCAGGCCCGCGAAGACCGCGGTGACCGGCGCCGGGGCCGTCGGGTACGAGTCCGGCAGCCAGAACGCCAGCGGGAACACGGCAGCCTTGATGCCGAACCCGATCAGCAGCATCGTGTGCAGCAGCAGCTGGACGTGCTCGGGCAGGTCGGCGACGCGCTCGCTGATCTGGGCGATGTTCACCGTGCCGGTGGCGCCGTAGACCAGGCCGATCGCCGCCAGGAAGATCGCCGACGCGATCAGGCTCGTCACGATGTACGTCGTGCCGGCCCGGACACGCTGTTCGCTGCCGCCGAGGGTGATGAGCACGTAGCTCGCCACCAGCAGCATCTCGAACGCGACGTACAGGTTGAACAGGTCACCCGCGATGAACGAGTCGAGCACGCCGGCGGCCAGCACGAGGTAGGTCGGGTAGAAGATCGTGACCGGGGCGTCCTCGTCGTCGGCGGCCAGGCCCTGCCCGATCGAGAACAGCAGGACGAGCAGCAGGACGCTCGCGCTGACGGTGAGCAGGAGCGCGCTGAGCCGGTCGACGACGAGCGAGATGCCGTACGGCGCATCCCAACCGCCGACCTGCACGACGACGGTGCCGTGCCGGTCGACCAGGACCATGAGCGTCGCGGCGACGGCCAGGGCCACGACGAGCACCACGACGGTGATCGCCCGCTGCAGCTTCTGGTGCCGGAGGAGTCCGAGTGCGACCGCGGCACCGAGCAGCGGGACGAGGACGAGGAGCGGGACGAGCCAGGTCATCGGGTCGCCTCCTGTTCTGCGTCGGTGGTGGTCTCGGGGTCCTCGTCCGCCGGCTCGTCGCGCTCGCGGCCGATGGCGGCGTCGGCCTCGTCGACCTCGACCTCGTCGGCACGGGACAGCTGCCACGAGCGGTGGATCAGGGCGAGCAGGAACGCGCTCACGGCGAAGGTGATCACGATCGCGGTGAGGGCGAACGCCTGGGGGAGCGGATCGGTGATGCCCTCGGCGCTCGTGCCGATCGGTGGGTCGCCAGCGGCGCCGGACATCACGAGCAGGAGCAGGTTGAGCGAGTTGCCGAGCAGCAGGAAGCCGAGCAGCATCCGGGTCAGGGAGCGTTCGAGCAGCAGGTAGACGCCGCACGAGAACAGCACCGCCATCGCGATCACGAGGACGAGGGTGACGGTCATGTGGCGCTCCCTTCCGGGGTGGGGGCATCGATGGCGTCCCGGACGGAACCCTCGCTGGTGTCACGCGAGGACTCCGAGGCGTCCTCGAGGCGCTGGCGGTCGACCTCGGCGCCGAGACTGCGGAGGACGTCGAGCACCAGGCCGACGACGACGAGGTAGACGCCGATGTCGAAGAACGTGGCGGTGACGAACTCGACGTGCCCGAGGACCGGGACGGTTGCCTCGAAGAACTCGGAGTACAGGGCTTCGCGGCCGAAGAACAGCGGCACGATCGCGGTGATGGCGGCCGTCGCGACCCCCAGGCCGAGCAGGCGACCAGCGCGCACCGGGGCCGCGGCACCGAGTTCGGCCGGGCCGCCGGCCAGGTAGCGGGCCGCGAGGGCGATGCCGGCGACCAGGCCACCGGCGAACCCGCCACCGGCCGAGTTGTGGCCGGCGAACAGCAGGTAGACCGACAGCACGATGAGGCCGTGGAAGAGCAGGCGGACGACCACGTCGAGCAGCGCCGAGCGGCCGGTCGGGATCGCGGCGCTCGTCGGCAGCCAGGCCCGGGGCTCGCCGTCGGTGCGCTCGCCGTTCGCGGTCAGGGTCTCGGGGAGGTCGCGCAGCCGGGGCAGGGTGTCCTCGCGCGAGTTCACGAAGATCAGGCTCGCGACGCCGGTGGCCGCGGCGACCACCACGGTCAGCTCACCGAGGGTGTCCCAGCCGCGCAGGTCGACGAGGGCGACGTTCACGACGTTGAGGCCGTGCCCGAACGAGCTCGTCAGCGCGGGCAGGTCCGGCCAGAGCGGCTTCGCGGTGCGGGCCGACGCCGCCACGACCACGACGATCGCCAGCGTGAGGCCGGCGAGCCCGGCGAACAGTGCGCGCACGACCCGGAACCGCGACGGGTTCGTGGTCGCGATGCGCGGGGGCAGGCGGCGGAGGACCAGGACGAAGGCGATGAGGGTGACCGTCTCGACCACGAGCTGTGTGAGGGCGAGGTCGACCGCGCCGTGCAGGACGAACAGCACCGAGAGGCCGTAGCCGGTCACGCCGACGAGGACGGCGGCCGCGAACCGGGTCTTCGCCGTGAGCACCGCGATGCCGGCGGACGACATCACGATCATCACGGGGACCTGGCCCCACGAGTCGGCGAACCGGACGTGGATCTCCCACGGTCCGCCGAGGACCAGGTTGGCGAGCGCCCCGGCGACGAACACCGACAGGATCACCGTCAGGTAGTAGGGGAGCGACCCGCGCTGCAGGCTCGCGGTGAGCCCGGTCGCGGCACGGTCGAGCAGCCGCATGCCGTGCCGGTAGGTGCCGGCGGCGCTCGGGAACCCGGCGAGGCGGTGCTGCAGCGCCTCGACCGGACGGCGTGCGGCGAACAGTGCGCCGCCGCCGACCAGGGTGATCGCGGACAGGCCGAGCGCCGGCTCGAGGCCGTGCCAGAGCGCGAGGTGCGGCACCGGTTCCCCCGCGAGCGCGGCGGTCGCGGCGGCGGGCTCGAGGCCGTGCGCGACCACGGGCGTCAGGAGCCCGAGCGCGACACCGGTCAGGGCCAGGATCGAGGGCACGACCGCGAGACCGTGCAGGGCGTGCGGCTCGGTGGTCGCGACGCCGGGCTTCCGGGCGAAGGCGCCCCAGAGGAAGCGGAGCGAGTACGCCACGGTCAGCACCGAGCCGACCGTCACGCCGATCAGTGCGAACCAGGCCCAGTGGGCGTCCGGTCCGTGCAGCGACTCGGCGAAGCCGGTCAGCACGGCTTCCTTCGCGACGAACCCGACGGTCGGTGGGATGCCGGCCATCGACAGGACCGCGAGCGCCGCGACGACCATCAGCCAGGGGCGGGACCGGCCGAGTCCGCTGAGACGGGCGAGGTCGCGGGTGCCGGTGACGTGGTCGATCGCGCCGACGACCAGGAACAGCGTCGACTTGAACGCGGCGTGTGCCACGAGGAGCGCGATGCCACCGAGGGCGACGGCGGGGGCGCCCCACCCCGCCGCGAGCACGAGGAACCCGAGCTGGGCGACCGTGCCGTAGGCGAGCAGGAGCTTCAGGTCGGTCTGCCGCAGCGCCCGGTACCCGCCGACGAGCATGCCGAGCACACCGAGGATCGTGATGGTCTCGCGCCAGCCGTCGAGCAGCGCGAACGCCGGGGCGAGCCGGGCCACCAGGTAGATGCCGGCCTTCACCATGGCCGCGGCGTGCAGGTACGCGCTGACCGGGGTCGGGGCGGCCATGGCGGCGGGGAGCCAGAAGTGGAACGGCACGATCGCCGACTTGGTGAGCGCCCCGAGCAGCACGAGCACGACCGACACCGACACGACGGTCCCGCTCGGCGGGTCGGCGACGACGCCGGACAGCGAGGTCGTGCCCGCCGCGACGGAGAGCATCACGAGGCCCGCCAGCATCGCCAGGCCGCCAGCGGTGGTGACGACGAGGGCCTGCATCGCGGCCGCCCGGCTCGCCCGCTTGGCGGCGTCGTGCCCGATGAGCAGGTAGGAGAAGACCGTCGTGGCCTCCCACAGGACGAACAGCACGATGACGTCGTCGGCGATCACGAGGCCGTACATCGACCCGGCGAACGCGGTCAGGACCCCGGCGAACCGACCGAGTCCGGGTTCGTCCCGACCGAAGTACGACGCGCAGTACACGAGCACCAGGGCGCCGACGGCCGACACGACGAGGGCGAGCACCCACGACAGGGCGTCCATCCGGAGCGTGATGTCGAGGTCGAGCTGGGGGACCCACCGGTGCCGTTCGACGACGCTGCCGTGCAGTGCGGCGTCGGTCTGCGCGATCGTCAACACCGCTGCCGCGGCGGGCGCGAGGGCCGCGACGAAGAACACACGGCGGCCGAGGACGGGGGTCAGGGCGGGGACGATCAGGGCGACGATCGCGAACGCGACGAGGACGAGGACCATCGGGCACCTCCTCGGGGTCGGGCTGCTGTCCGGCTCACTGGGCCCTCACAGCTTACGAAGAAGGCCATGTGGAGAACCTGTGCGGGCGGACAGCCACCCGTTCAGGTTCGGCCGTGCGCCCGCGCCGGGATCTGGGTCGCCAGCTTGCCGCCGGACACGTCGAGCAGGCTGCCGGTGATGTACCCGGAGGCGTCGCTCGCCACGAAGACGAGCAGGTCGGCGACGTCGTCGGCGGTCTCCCACCGGCGCAGCGAGAGCGTGTCGAGCAGCCGGTCCTGCGCCTCGGCCGGCATCGTCGCGAAGCCGTTCATCGCCGTCGGCACCATGCCGGGCGCGTACGCGTTCACGGTGATGCCCCACGGTCCGAGTTCGGACGCGAGCACCCGGGTGAACGAGACGACCGCGGCCTTCGACGCCGCGTAGGCCGCGCTCCCCACGCTCGGGACGATCGCGGCGAACGAGGCAGCGTTGATGATCCGCCCGCGTCCCGCCGCCTGCATCACCGGCGCGACGGCCTGGCTCATCAGGAAGGTGCCGCCGAGGTTGACGTCCATGCAGCGGCGCCAGGCATCCCACTGCAGCTCGGCGACCGTGCCCTCGACGTTGATGCCGGCGTTGTTCACGAGCACGTCGACGGTGCCGTGCCGTGCGACCACCTCGTCCACTGCGGCGCGGACGGACTCCGGGTCGGCCACGTTGCAGACGACGTGGTCCAGGGGGAAGTCGGGGTCGAAGGCCAGGTCGAGCGCGACGACGCGGCACCCCTCGGCGACGAAGCGGTCGGCGAGCGTGCGGCCGATCCCGCGCGCTGCTCCGGTCACGACCACCACGCGGTCGGTCAGGTCGAGGTGCATCGTTGCTCCCGTCGTCGGTGTCTTGAATAGGCATACTATTCGCACATGACAGATCAGCGTGTGCTCTGGGTCACGGGTGGGGGCAGCGGCATGGGGGCCGCGAGTGCCGAGGCAGCGGCGCGGGACGGGTGGACGGTGGTGCTCAGCGGGCGCCGCGTGGACCGGCTCGACCGGGTGGCGCAGTCGATCCGCGCCTCCGGCGGCACCGCCGACGTCCTGCCCCTCGACGCGAGCGACCCCGACGCCGTCGCGACCGCGCGGGACACCGTCCTCGAGCGGCACGGACGACTCGACGGGCTCGTCCTCGCCGCCGGCCTGAACGCGCCGCGGCGCCGGTGGGACGACCAGTCGCTGCCCGACTTCCGCGCGATCCTCGACACCAACCTCACCGCGGTGGTCACGGTCGTCGACGCCACGCTGCCGGCGCTCCGGGAGTCCGGCGGCGTGGTCGTCGTGGTGTCCTCCTACGCCGGCTGGTCCTTCCAGCCGGGGGCCGGGGTCGCGTACTCGGCGAGCAAGACCGCGCTCGGGTCGGTCGTCCGCAGCCTCAACCAGCAGGAGGCCCCGCACGGCGTCCGGGCCACCCACCTCTGTCCAGGCGACGTCGCCACGGACTTCCTCGACCAGCGTCCCTCGGTGCCGGACGCCGCCGCGCGCCGGGCGATGCTGCAGCCGGAGGACATCGCCCGCACCGTGTCGTTCGTGCTCGGCTCGCCGCCGTACATGCGCGTCGATGAGCTCGTGGTCAGCCCGGTGTCCCAGCGGTGACGAGCACCTTCGACCGCGTGCGCGACGAACTCGGCAGCGCCGTCGTCCACGGCGTGCTGCCGCCCGGGCACCGGGAGAGCATCGATGGGTTCGTCGGCCGGACCGGTGCCAGTCGGAGCATCGTGCGCGAAGCCGTCCGGGTCCTGGTCGGCTGCGGGCTCCTCGCTGCGCAGCGCCGTACCGGGCTCACCGTCCAGCAGTCCGCGGCGTGGGACGTCACCGATCCACTCGTGATCGGCTGGCAGCTCGCCGGCCCGCACCGCGAGCAGGTCCTCGCCGAACTCCGGGCCCTGCGGCGCGCGGTCGAGCCGGCGGCGGCCGCGGCCGCCGCGGCACGCGCACCGGACGCGACCAGCAGGGAGGGTCTGGAGGCGCTGCTCGCCGCCGCCGACCGTCTCGCCGCCGCCGCCGGTCCCGGCGGCCCCGCCGCGTTCCTCCAGGCAGACCGTGCGCTGCACCGGAGCGTGCTGACGCTGTCCGGCAACGCGGTGTTCGTGCGGCTGGGGCGTGTGGTCACCCGCGCGCTCGACGAGCGCGCGGACATCCGACCGGACGTCCACGACGTCGCGCTGCACGGACGGCTGGCCCGGGCGATCGCCGACGCCGACGCGGTGACCGCCGAGGCGACCATGACCGAGATCATCGACCGGACCTGAACGAAGGAGTTCCCATGGAGTTCACCGACCTCGTCCCGGACGCCACCGCCGTCGAGCGGATCGCGACGGGCAACACCTGGGCGGAGGGGCCGTGCTGGGTCCCGGCCAGCCGGACGCTGCGGTGGTCCGACATCCCCGGCGACCGGATCCTGCAGTGGCACGCGGACTCCGGCGAGACGACCGTGTACGCCCAGGACGTCGAGTTCACCAACGGCCGGACGCTCGACCGGGACGGCAGTGTCGTGCAGTGCTCGCACGGGCTGCGACGGGTGGAGCGCGACCGCGACGGTGTCGTCACGCCGGTCGTCGACACGCTGAACGGCGTCCGGTTCAACTCGCCGAACGACGTCGTCGTCGCGCGGGACGGCAGTGTCTGGTTCACCGACCCGGCGTACGGCATCACCCAGCCGCGCGAGGGGCACCCCGGAGTCCGCGAGTACGGCGACCACTGGGTGTTCCGCTGCGGGCCGGCGGGCGAGGACCTGCGCCCCGTGGCGATCGACCTCGACGAGCCGAACGGTCTGGCGTTCGACCCGGCCGAGGGCGTGCTCTACATCGCGAGCTCGTCGGGCGACGAGCCGGTCATCCGGGCGTACGACCGTCGCGGGGACCTGCTGAAGAACGGTCGGGTGTTCGCGCGGCTGGCACCGGGCGAGGGGGTGCCGGACGGCATCCGGGTCGACGTGCACGGCAACGTCTGGTCGTCCTCGCACCGGGGCGTGGTCGTGTTCGACCCGTCCGGGGCGCGGATCGGCGAGGTGCCCGTGCCCGAGGTCACGTCGAACCTGTGCTTCGGCGGCGACGACGGCACCACGCTGTTCCTGACGGCCACGACCTCGGTGTACCGGCTCACCACGACGACGCGGGACGCTGCCGTATCCTGACTCGGCCATGCAGTGCGACTACTTCGACCGCGGGGTGTGCCGGTCGTGCACGCTCATGGGACAGCCCTACGCCGACCAGGTCCTCGACAAGGAACTCCGGACGCGCGAGCTCCTGCACGACGCCGTCGAGGCCGCTGGTGGTCCCGGAGCGGTCGCGTGGTCGCCGGCGGTCACGAGCCCCGAGTCCGGGTACCGGAACAAGGCGAAGATGGTCGTGGGCGGGACG
The DNA here is from genome assembly GCF_015351025.1 of Curtobacterium sp. VKM Ac-1376. Lineage (GTDB taxonomy): Bacteria > Actinomycetota > Actinomycetes > Actinomycetales > Microbacteriaceae > Curtobacterium. The sequence continues at coordinate 21,278 of NZ_JADKRV010000021.1, forward strand.
GTGCAGCACCCGACGGTCGGCATCCTGGACCACCGGCAGCGGGGCGTCGACCTGCGGCACTGCGGCATCTGCACGTCCGGCATCCGGCGTGCGCTGCCCGTCCTCGCCGACTTCGTGTCGAGCGCGGGGCTGATCCCCTACGACGTCGCCGCACGCCGGGGTGAGCTGAAGTACGTCCTGGTCACCGAGTCGCCGGACGGCGAGCTGATGGTCCGGTTCGTCCTGCGCTCCGAGGGGCAGCTGCCGCGGCTCCGGCAGCACCTCGACGCACTGCGGGCCGCGCTGCCGAACGCCGTCGTGGTCACGGCGAACCTGCTCCCCGAGCACAAGGCCGTGACCGAGGGCGACCGCGAGATCGTGCTGACCGAGCAGGAGACGCTGCCGATGCGCCTCGGCGGGGTCACGATGCACCTGCGCCCGCAGAGCTTCTTCCAGACGAACACGGGTGTCGCGACCGAGCTCTACGCGCAGGCCGCAGCGTGGATCGACGAGCTCGACCCGGCGTCGATGTGGGACCTGTACTGCGGTGTCGGAGGGTTCGCCCTGCACGCAGCCCGCCCGGGCCGCGTGGTGACGGGCATCGAGACGAGCGTCGAGGCGATCCGGTCCGCCAAGCAGTCCGCCCGCGAGTCCGGGCTCGAGGGACTCCGCTTCGCCGCTGACGACGCGACGGAGCACGCGCTCCGGACGCGACCCGACGCGGTGCCAGAGCTCGTCGTCGTGAACCCACCGCGGCGCGGGATCGGTGAGCGGCTGTCGACCTGGCTCGAGGAGTCCGACGTGCAGCACGTCGTGTACTCGAGCTGCAACCCGGTCACCCTCGCGGCAGACCTGGCGCGGATGCCGTCCTTCCGCCTGCGCCGCGCGCGGGTGCTCGACATGTTCCCGCAGACCGGCCACCTCGAGGCGGTGACCCTGCTGTCCCGGGCGTGACCGGGCCTCCCGATCGGCATTGCCAGGGAACTGCCAAGGTCACGTACCCGGGTACGGACGGATCGCCATGCCCATGGGCATCCGGGCGTACAGGTTTGCCAGAGGGGTACATAGCATGGGTGGGTAGAACCGTTTGTCTCGGTTTGATAACGGTGAAGAGTTTCCTATGGTTGCCGACCGAGGTGCCGCCGGCCCGATGACCACTGCCCCCGGTGGCGCACCCACAATTGACCGCGATCGGTCGGGGTGGGCAGTGGAACCCGCATCCGGTGCGGCTCGTGACCCCGGTGGAGCAATCACATGAAGAAGCTTTCCCGTACCCGCACCATCGTCGGCGGCCTCGCGTTCGCCGGCATCGCCGCGACCGGTGTCGGCCTGGCGGCCACCCCCGCGAACGCAGCGTCCGGATCGACCTGGGACCAGCTCGCGCAGTGTGAGTCCGGTGGCAACTGGGCGATCAACACCGGCAACGGCTACTACGGCGGCCTGCAGTTCAACCTCGGCACCTGGCAGGCGAACGGCGGTGCCGGCAACCCGGCCGCCGCCAGCCGCGAGGCGCAGATCGCCGTCGCCGAGCGCGTCCTCGCTTCGCAGGGCTGGGGCGCCTGGCCTGCCTGCTCCGCCCAGCTGGGGCTCAGCGGCACGAGCGGTGCAGCCCCGGCCGCTGCTGCTCCGGCCCCCGCGCCGGCTCCTGCTCCTGCCGAGCAGGCTGCCCCGCAGACCGCCGCGCCTGCTCCGGCCGAGCAGGCTGCCCCGCAGCCGGCTGCTCCGAGCACGACCGAGTCGACGCCGGCCCCGGCCGTGACGACGCCCAGCAAGCCGGCCGCCGTGAAGACGAGCGGTAAGACCTACACGATCGCCTCGGGTGACACGCTCGACACGATCGCGACGAAGCTCGGGATCGACGGCGGCTGGAACAAGCTCTGGGCCGCGAACACGTCGACCATCGACGACGCGAACCTGATCTACGCCGGCCAGGAGCTCCTGCTCCCCGCCTGATCACTCCGCAGACCGAACACGACGACGCCCCACGACCTCGAGTCGTGGGGCGTCGTCGTGCGTGAGCGAGCCTGCGCTGCGGTGACGGCGTCGCTACTGCGGGTTGTCGGCGAGCCAGCCGGCGAGGTCGTCGGAGCGGAGCGCCTGGGACAGCGACCCGACGGCCAGGTCGTTCAGCGTGACGACCGACTGGCCGTCCGGTGCGGTGCCAGCGCCCGCCGTCGGCACGGTGAAGGTCACCAGGTCGTCGGTCCGGACGTCGCGGAGCGCCCAGCCGAGTCCGACCAGTCGCGAGAACGACAGGCCGGCGTCGGTCGACAGGTGGTCGCTCGTCGCCGTGACGAAGTCCTGGATGCGGCCGGGGTTCGTGAGGGTCCCGCGGGACAACAGCCCGTCGAGGACCCCGTGCATGAAGGCCTGCTGGTTGCGGACACGAGTGTGGTCGGCGTCCGCGAACGAGTGGCGCTCCCGGACGAAGGCGAGCGCCGCGGCGCCGTCGAGACGGTTGGCTCCGGTGACGAAGTCGTGGTGGGGCGTGGAGAACGCCTGGCTCGACGAGACCGTCACGCCCCCCAGGGCATCGGTCATGTCCTCGAACCCGGTGAAGTCGATCTCGGCGACGTGGTCGATGCGCACGTCGAGGAGCTGTTCGACGGTCTGCACGGTGAGGGGGGCCCCGCCCCACGCGTACGCGGCGTTGATCTTGGCCCGGCCGTGCCCGGGGATCTCCACCCACGAGTCGCGCATGATCGACATGAGGTACACGGACTTCCGGTCGGCAGGGACGTGCGCGAGCATCAGGGTGTCGGAGCGGCCGCCGAGCTCTGCCGGTCCGCCGTCCGCCCCACCCTGCGCCCGGGAGTCCGACCCGATGAGCAGGATGTCCTCGCCACCGGAGACCGTCGGCCGTGCCCCCGTCGGGAACGGGGCGGCGATGGTGTCGCGGCCGGCGTCGAAGCTCCGTGCCAGGCCGCCGACGAAGACGCTGGCCACCACCGCGATGACCGCGGCGATGCCGACGAGGGACCCGATCGTCGCGACCAGCGCGACGAGGAAGGGGCGCCGACGCTTCGGTCGGCGGTCGGGACGGGTTGCCAGTTCGGCAGCCAGACGGGCCGCTCGGCGTTCGGACATGCGGGACTCCTGCGGGTTCGAGTCGGCGGGCGACCGACCGAACCATCCTATCGCATGTGGTATTTCAAGTACAGGGTGTCAGATCCGTGGCGGTCGCGCCAGCAGTTCGACCAGCGCTGACCGGAGCGCCGCGTCGTCCGGCAGGACCTCGCGCTCGATGTGACGCGCGGTCTCCCACGCTGCGCGGCCGGTCGGTGTCACGTCGACGACCCGGCGTCGACGGTCGGCGGGGTGCGGGGATCGCTGCACCAGGCCGTCGCGCTCCATCCGCTCCAGCGTGCGTGACATCGTCTGCGGCTGCACCCGCGCGGTGCGGGCGATGGTGTCCGCGCCGGTGGGGCCGGTGCGGATGAGGATGTCCATCGCGACCACCGCAGCGTGCGAGAGCCCGACGGCGCGGAGCCGCTCGTCCCAGTCGCGCTCGACCGACCGTGCCGCGGCGGAGAGCAGGCGCCCGAGTGGCCACTGCGCGGTCGTGTCCTCCATCCCGTGATTCTACGGTCGGCACGTGCCGCCGCCCGTCTAGTAATCAGCATGCTGACGATCGGTGTACGCTCACCGTCGTGCCCCGCTTCCTGCGCATCGTGGTCCCCGCACTCGTCATCGTGGTCTGGCTCGGGATCGCCTCGGTCGGCGGTCCCTTCTTCGGCAAGGTCTCCGAGGTCTCCACGAACGACCAGACCTCGTTCCTGCCGGCCTCGGCTGACGCCACGAAGGTGCAGGAGCGGTCCTCGGAGTTCCGCGAGGAGTCCGGCGCCCCCGCGATCGTCGTGCTCGAGCGCGACGGCGGCCTGTCGTCGTCCGACCTGACCGACGCGACGTCCCTCGCCACCACGCTGTCCGACCGCCAGGACGTCGAGGCCGTCAGCCCGGTGATCCCGAGCGAGGACGGCGACGCGGTCGAGATCGTCGCGACGCTCACCCAGGGCGCCGAGACCGGGGACGCGGTCGAGGCGATCCGGGCCGACGTCGACGACGCGATCCCGTCCGGGGCGCACGGCTACGTCACCGGCCCGGCGGGCTTCACGGCCGACCTGACCGAGGCGTTCGCGGGGATCGACGGGCTGCTGCTCGGGGTGGCGCTCGCCGCGGTCTTCGTGATCCTCATCATCGTGTACCGCTCACCCCTGCTCCCGATCCTCGTGCTCGGCACCGCGACCTTCGCACTGTGTGCGTCGATCCTCGTGGTGTGGTGGCTCGCGAAGGCGGACATCGTCACCGTGAACGGCCAGGTGCAGGGCATCCTGTCGATCCTCGTCATCGGAGCGGCGACGGACTACGCGCTCCTCTACACCGCGCGGTTCCGCGAGGCCCTGCGCGATCACCGCACCGGCTGGGACGCGACGAGGGCCGCCCTGCGGGGGAGCCTCGAGCCGATCCTGGCCTCGGGTGGCACCGTCATCGTGGGAGTGCTCTGCCTGCTGCTCTCCGACCTCAACTCGAACAAGGCCCTGGGGCCGGTCGCCGCGATCGGCATCGCCTTCAGCCTGCTCGCCGCCCTGACGCTCCTGCCGGCGCTGCTGCTCGCCTTCCGACGCGCGGCGTTCTGGCCGCTCCGTCCCGCGCACGGCAGCGCCCACCCCGTGCTCACCGGACCCGACGCCCGGGGGGTGTGGGCGCGCGTCGGTCGGCTCGTCGCCCGTCGCTCCCGGGTCGTGTGGGTCGTCTGCACCGTCGGGCTGCTGGCGATGGGGGCCGGTCTCTTCGGGCTCGAGGCGGACGGCGTGCCGCAGAGCGACCTGATCATCGGCTCGTCGCAGGCCCGCGACGGCCAGGAGGTGCTGGCCGACCACTTCCCCGGCGGCTCCGGCAGCCCCGCGCAGGTCATCGCCGCCGAGCGGGACCTCGACCAGCTCGTCGCCGCGATCACCGCGGTCGGCGGCGTCGACGGGGTGGTCGCAGCGGTGAAGGACTCCCCGGCCGGCACCGTGCCGGTGACGGACGACGGCGACGGCGGTTCCACGGCAGGTCGCGGGGCGGCGGGCGCCTCCGCCGAGCCCACCGTCTCGCGCGGCGACGTCCTGCTCGAGGCCACACTGTCCGACCCGGCCGACTCCGACGCCGCGGAGCAGACCGTCCGCGACCTCCGCACCGCCGTCGAACGGGTCGACCACGGTGCGATCGTCGGGGGTGTCACCGCGACCGCCGTGGACACGAACGACACCGGCATCCGCGACCGCACCCTGATCATCCCCGTGGTGCTCGTCGTGATCCTGCTGATCCTGATGCTCCTGCTCCGCAGCATCGTCGCCCCGCTCGTGCTGATCGGCAGCGTGATCGTGTCCTTCGCGGCGGCCCTCGGCGTCGGAGCGCTCGTCTTCGACCACGTGTTCCAGTTCCCGGGCGCCGACCCGAGCGTGCCGCTGTACTCGTTCGTGTTCCTCGTCGCGCTCGGCGTGGACTACAACATCTTCCTCATGACCCGGGTGCGTGAGGAAGCGCTGCAGCACGGTCCGCGCGAGGGCGTGCTCCGCGGTCTCGGCGTCACGGGCGGCGTGATCACGTCCGCCGGCATCGTGCTCGCCGCCACCTTCGCCGCCCTCGGGGTCATCCCGATCCTGTTCCTCGTGCAGATCGCCTTCGTCGTGGCGTTCGGCGTCCTGCTCGACACCATCGTGGTCCGGTCCCTGCTCGTCCCGGCGCTGGCGTACGACCTCGGGCGTCACGCGTGGTGGCCGTCGCGCCTCTCGCGCACGAGCCCTGACATGTGACACGCTCGGTCCATGCCAGTTCCCTCGACGCAGCCCGCTGCCGAGCGCAAGCTCCTCCGTGACACCGTGCAGGACAAGATCCGCGACGCGATCATGGACGGCACGCTCGAGCCCGGAGAACGGCTCAACGACGACGACCTCATCGCGTGGCTCGGGGTCTCCCGCACCCCCATCCGCGAGGCACTCGCCGAGCTCGCCCGAGCCGGCCTGATCGAGATGGCACCCAACCGCTACACCCGGGTGGCGGCGCCGACCAAGGACGAGCTCTTGGACGCGTACCGCACGCTCGGCGTGATCTACGGCGGCGTCGTGCGGCTCGCGGTGCCCCGGTTCACCGATGCCCAGCGCAAGAAGATCGTGAAGATGCTCGACGACGTGCATGCGCGCGTCAGTGCCGACGAGCAGGACCAGATCGCCAGGGACGGCGCGAGCGTCTACTCGATGTGGGCCGACGCCTGCGGCAACCCCTCGCTCGTGCAGCTCTGCAACTCGACCACGGACGGCCTGTCGTTCAAGCTCCGCGTGCCGGAGCTCGCCGAGCTGGTGCCGGCGGACGTGATCCTGCCCGAGGTCGTGAAGCTCCGCGACGCGGTGGTCGCGAAGGACCCGATCGCGGCGGAGCTCGCGATGGAGGCGCTCCACCTGCTCCCGTCGCGCGACTAGCGCGACCGCAGGCAGGACGGGAGGCCCGTGGCGACCCCGCCACGGGCCTCCCGTCCCGTTCGTGACGGTGAGTACGAGGCAAGCTTCCAGGCTCATCCCATGTCCGCTGCGCGCGCTCCCGTTATGGTTTCCCGGTGAGCAACGAACCCGAGCAGACGACCGAGCCCGCGCACCGCGGCGCCGCGACGCCGCGCCACGGGCGCCAGAAGCGCCGGGCGGGTGTGGTGTTCCCGGCCGTGGCGGGGGTGCTCACCATGGCGCTCCTGCTCAGCGGCGGGTACGCGGCCTACGCCTACAACCGGCTGCAGGGCGGCGTCACCCGGATCGATGCGATCGCCGGGACCACGAGCGAGAAGGACGACGTCGACGGCAAGGCGCAGAACATCCTGCTCGTCGGTGACGACCACCGGCCGGACAACGCGACGCCGGAGCAGCTGGCCGAGCTGAGCACCCAGGACGACGGCGGTGGGACGAACACCGACACGATGATCGTCTTGCACATCAACGCCGACGGCACCCAGGCGACGATGATCTCGTTCCCCCGCGACTCGTACGTCGACATCCCGGACGTCGGCAAGGGCAAGCTCAACAGCGCGTTCTACTACGGCACCCTCAACGGCGGCGGCGACACCGGCGGTGCGAAGTTGCTCATCAAGACCATCGAGAACCTGAGCGGCCTGTCCATCGACCACTACGTGCGGGTCTCGCTGCTCGGCTTCTACCAGGTGGTGAAGGAGCTCGGGCCCGTCCAGGTGTGCCTGAAGCAGGCCACGAACGACCCCTACTCCGGCGTGGACCTGCCAGCGGGCAAGTCGTCGCTGAACGCGAAGGAAGCGCTGTCCTTCGTGCGGCAGCGCCACGGTCTGCCGAACGGCGACCTCGACCGCAACGTCCGCCAGCAGTACTTCCTGTCGCAGGAGGCCCGGAAGGTCCTGTCGGCCGGCACGCTCCTCAACCCGGTGAAGATGGGCAACATCCTCGGGGCGGTCGGGGACTCGATCCAGACCGACACCGACCTGCTGTCGCTCGCGAGCCAGATGCGGAACCTGCGGCCGGCGAACATCCAGTCGGCCACGATCCCGACGCTCGGCACGCCCACCGTCTACGTGAACGGCTCGGCGCTGTCCATCGTCGAGGTCGACACGGTCGGGCTGCCCGCCTTCGTGCAGGGGCTGGTCGGCGAACCCGAGGCGTACGCGAAGGCCGGGCGTGCGCAGCCCGCGAACACCTCGGTCACCGTGCTGAACGGCAGCGGGGTCGAGGGCGCAGCAACGGCGGCGGGTCAGGTCCTGACAGCGCGCGGTTTCCAGGTCGCCCCAGCCGGGACTTCGGCGACGACGAAGGCCACACAGGTCCAGTACCCGGCCGGCCAGGAGTCGCAGGCGAAGGCGATCGCGGCCGTCGTGCCCGGCGCCGTCGCGGTCCGGACCAGTGGCGCGACGGGGGTCACGCTCGTCCTCGGCACCGACGGCAAGGCCGTCACGGCAGTCAGTGAGCCGAGCGCCGCGGCATCGACACCCGCTGCCGGCGACACGGAGTCGAAGCCGACGAAGGAGCCGTCCAAGGAGTCGTCGCCGAAGTCGACCGACGTGCACAACTACGGCACGGACGACACCTGCATCTACTGATGGGAACGGCTCAGGAACCGCGTCGGTAGGTTCGTGGGGTGACCAGCGCCGCACGCCCGATCGTCCTGATGACCTACAACATCAAGAACCCGGACCCCGCGCACGACTGGCCGGCCCGGCTACCGGTCGTGCTCGACGTCATCCGCCGGCACGATCCGGACCTGCTGTGCGTGCAGGAGGCGTTCGGGCACCAGATGGACGACCTGCGTGCCGGGCTGCCGGACCACGCGGACCTCGGGCAGGGGCGCGAGGGCGGCGACGCGGGGGAGCACGCCGCCGTGTTCTACCGCCGTGATCGGTTCCGCCCGGCCGACGAGGGATCGTTCTGGCTGTCCGACACCCCGGACGAGCCGGTCTCGAACACCTGGGGCAGCCTGTACCCGCGGATCGCGAACCACGCCCGGTTCCTCGACGCCGAGGGGGCCGCGTTCACCCTGCTCACCACGCACCTGGACCACGAGCCCGGGCCGCACGGCGACGAGGTCCGGGGGCGGAGCGCCGCCCTCATCGTCGAGCGACTGGCCGGCACCTCCGGTCCCGTGGTGTTCGCGGGGGACTGCAACGAACCCGCGGGGACCGGCGCGGCGTCGCGCGTGTTCGCCGAGGCTGGGTTCGACGACGCCTGGCTGGCCGCCGGTGACCCGTCCGACCGCACCGCGTCGTTCAACGACTGGCAGCCGCCCGTCGATTCCGGGGAACGGATCGACTGGGTGCTGACCCGTGGCGTCAGTGGCGTGGACCGCGTCATGATCGACCACGACGGCCCGGAGACGTGGTTCGCCAGCGACCACTTCCCGGTGGTCGCGACGCTGCGCGTCTGACGGCCCGCAGCCCGACGGTTCGCGGGGTCAGCAGCTCCGCTGCGCGTGGACCGGCATCGGGGAGCCGAGCACCGTGACGGTCGTCTCGTTCGTCAAGGCCGACACCCCGTTCGTGCCGGAGTCGGCGCCGTCAGGGGTCGTCGACAGACGGGGCTCGTCGTCGGCGTGTTCGGCGCCCCACCCCTCGCGCAGCAGCAGCTGCCAGGCACGCGAGTCGTCGGAGCCGTAGGACACCCGTTCCGAGTGCGGTGCGTCGGCGATCTCGTTCGCGATGTCGTCGCCGACCTGGATCCCGTCCGGCCCGCTCAGGTCGATCTCGGCGCCGAGCTTGCTGCGCACGGAGTCGCGCAGGATCCGGATCTCGACGGCGTTGCCCGCCGCCGCGTCGGTCTTCAGGGCCGCGACCCGGACAGCTCCGCCCCACGTGGAGGTCGTGCCGGCCGAGAAGCACGCGCCACCGTCGCCCTCGGCGGTCTGCGTGCGCGAGGGCGTGCCGAGCAGTCGGTCGAGCAGGCTGACGGTCAGGTGGGAGTCGCGCATCGAGGACTCGACGACGGTCTTGCCGCCGTTGCGGAGCACCAGGGCCTCGGCGTCGAGCTCGATCGAGTCCACCCGGCGGAGCTTCGCGTTCGACACGCGCACGGGTGCGGCGTCGTACGAGGTGTCCGCCGCGACGGCCGCGTCCGCCCCGAGCCCGGTGACGCCGTCGGTCGCGAGCGCACCGGCCGAGAAGGCCAGCACGGCAGCGCCGAGCGCCAGCAGGGTCCGAGGAGTCACCGTTCGACGGTACGACCTCGCTCCACACAGAACGACAGGTGTTACCGAATCGGAGCCTGCCCGTCACCGGACCGTGACCTTCGAGGATCCGCCGGCACCGGCTCGCGAACGGGACCGAACGGCCGACGCAGGCCGCTCTGCGCACCGGGGGACAGCCTCCTGGACGGGTCTGCGCGACCCCCTGCGTACCGTCGGCGACATGACGGACCAGCAGAACGACCAGACCGGGCCTGACCAGTACGTGATGCAGGACCCCACGAAGATGTACGCCGACAAGAAGCCCGACGAGCAGTACCTCGAGGGCGCCGGTACCGACGCCGAGATGGCGCAGAACGTCCCCGCCGACCACGGCGAGGACACCTACCGCGGCTCGGGTCGGCTGGCCGGCCGCAGAGCCCTCATCACCGGCGGCGACTCCGGCATCGGCGCAGCCGTGGCGATCGCCTACGCGCGCGAGGGCGCCGACGTCGCGATCTCGTACCTGCCCGAGGAGCAGGAGGACGCCGACCGCATCGTCGGCCTCATCGAGGCGGCCGGCCGCAAGGCCGTGACGCTGCCCGGTGACATCACCTCGCTCGAGGTCTGCGAGCAGATCGTCGCCGACGCCGTCGAGCAGCTCGGTGGCCTCGACATCCTGGTGAACAACGCCGGCAAGCAGCAGAACATCGACGACATCACGAAGATCTCGGACGAGGAGTTCGACGAGACCTTCAAGACGAACGCCTACGCGACCTTCCGCATCACCAAGGCCGCGGTCCCGCACCTGCAGCCGGGGTCGACCATCATCAACACCACGTCGATCCAGGCGTACGCGCCGTCGCCGCACCTGGTGCACTACGCCGCCACGAAGGCGACCGTGAACAACCTGGCGAAGGGTCTGGCGGCGCAGCTCGCACCGAAGGGCATCCGTGTGAACGCGGTTGCTCCCGGCCCCATCTGGACCCCGCTGCAGCCCGCCGGTGGCCAGCCGCCGGAGGCGCTGCCGAGCGCCGGTGAGCAGACCTACCTCGGTCGCTGGGGGCAGCCGGCCGAGCTCGCACCCGCCTACGTGTTCCTGGCGAGCGGTGAGTCGTCGTACGTCGTGGGCGAGACGCTGCACGTCGACGGCGGGATGCCCACGCCGTAGGCCAGCGGAAGTCCGACGGAACCAGGTTCCGGACACAGCACCGTGCAGTGGCGCGGTGCGGTGTCCGGAACCTGGTTCTCTTCGTGCGGGCGCCGCCTCAGCAGGCGACCGACCGTGCCATCCGTTCGAGGAGTTCGCGCGCGGAGAGCGCGGCGGCGAGTTCGACCTCGACGGGGTTGATGCCGATCGCGTGCTCGAACGCGCGTCGCCTCACCTGGTCGACGATCGGCACCTCGGGGCGCTGGGGCAGCACGGCGATGGCCCGCGCGGCCGCGTCGAACGCTCCCGACGGGCGCCCGAGCTGTTCCCACATCGTGCGGACGTCGTGCGCGACCTGGTCGGGGTCGCCACCGAACTCGAAGCCGGCCGAGGCCATGGTGGCGAGTCCCTGCGCGGTGGGGTCGTTCGGGGTCATGTCCGGCATCGTCACACGGATCACCGCGAACACGCTGGGCATGGTGCGCTGCTGCCCGGTCTGTCCCCCCTTGTGCCGACACCCGGACCGGGGATGCTGGTGTCCCCCGTTCTGCGTTTGGATGGACGTGTGCCCCCGAGCCGGGGCGACTCGGACAGGACGTCCGCGGGACGACGGAGGGCACGATGCTCGAACACACCAGCGCCGACACGCGAGCGGCCGCAGCGGCGGCCGCGACCCTGCACCTCCGGATCATGATCGTGGGCGCGACCGTCGACCTGCTCCGCGACGTCCCGTTCCACGAGGCCCGGCCCGTGCAGGTCGCCGAGCGCACGGGCATCTCGGTCGCGGAGCTCGAGCAGCACTTCCCGTCGTGGGACGGCCTGGTGCTCGCCGCGCTGGACCGCTGGAACGGCGCCCGCATGGACGAGGTGACGCGCGAGGTCGCCGACGGGTCCACCGTGGACCTGCTGCGCGCGATCGTGGCCTCGAACGCCGAGGACCCCGCCCTGATGCGACTGCTCGTCGCGCTGCTGTCCGTTGCGGGCAACCCGCAGCACCCGATGTCGACCTACCTGCGCTCGCGGTACCAGCTGTTCTTCGCGCAGGTCAAGCGCGGCCTCGAGCGGGACATCGCCGTCGGACGCGCCCCGCACACGATGGATCCCCGCCGGGGTGCCGAGCAGCTCATCGCACTGTACGAGGGACTGCAGCTGCAGGCCCTGCTGCGGTCCGAGCTCGACCTCGTGCCGGCGTTCGACCGCGCCGTCGCCCGGCTCGAGCGCGGCTGGATGGAGCGGTACCAGCCGCAGGCGGCCCGCCGTCTGGCGACGTGGAGTGACGGCGACGACGGCAGCTGGGAGCTCTGACCGGCTCGTCGATCGTCCGCGGAGCGCGTGCCTCCGTCGTCGTGCAGGGGCTTCCGGGTACTCCGTGGAGACGCAATCCGACGGAAGGAACCGACATGGCAGCACCGAACCCCATCCAGGTCCAGAAGTACCTGAGCGGCATCGACTACCCGGCGTCGAAGGACGACGTCGTCTCCACCGCCGAGCAGGAGGGTGCGCCGGACGACGTCCTCGAGGCGCTCCGCGCGATCCCGGACGGCCAGTACGACGCCCCGACCGCGGTGTCGAGCGCCGTCTCCGACGCCGGCTGACGGTCGCCGAGGCCGTTCAGTGCGCAGAAGACGTCGGGTACGAGGACCGCACCCGACGTCTTCTGCTCACGAACTGCCGTCGCCGCTGCTCCGCGAGCCGCGCGGGACCGAACCGTCGCCGGGGTCGTACCCGGTGTCCCGGATGACCCGGAGCGCCGTGGTGTCGTTGTGGACCGAGTGCACGACGACCCGTCGGGTGCGGCGGAGCGCTCGACGGGCGCCCGGCGTCGCGAACAGCCCCCCGAGCACCAGGCCCGCCCCGATCCCGAGGGCCACCGACACCGCGGCCACGAAGTCGAGCGCCGCGCTCGACGACCCGGACATGAAGTTGAGCAGCGCGTTCGACACGGCGACACCGGGCAGCAGCGCGCCGCAGAACGCCGGCACCGCGATCGCCGCCACCGCCGTCCGCATCCGCACCGCCGCGTAGGTCGACAGCACGCCGAGCAGGACCGCGGCCAGGAACGTCGCACCGAGCAACGGGAGCCCGGCCTGCCGCAGCGCCCAGAGCGCGGCTCCGGCGGCGACGGAGAAGACCACCGCGACCGGGATCACCCGTGCGCTCGCCTGCTGCACGAAGCAGTTCGCCCCGGCGGACACCACGGTGAGTGCCAGCGAGGCCCAGAGCGGCAGGGTCTGCGTCACGATGCCGGACGGGTCGACCTCGATCTGCAGCCAGTGCGTCATCGCGATCCCGGCCGGCACCCCGACCACGATCGCCGCGATGACCAGCCCGATGTAGAACGCCCGGGCCACGGCCATCGCCCGGAACCCCGAGATGGCGTCCTGCGCCCACGTCACGAGTGACGGGTGCGGCAGCAGGAGCACGACGAGCGCAGCGACCATCGTGGCCGCCCCACCGGCGTTCAGGACGCCGGCCCAGATCGCGAGCGTGCCGATGGCCGACGCCACCGCGCCCTGGGCCCCGGACACGAAGAACTGCGGGTAGCCGCGGCCGGTCAGCCACCGCCCGGAGACGATGATCCCGAGCATCAGCACGAACGCACCGAGTCCGGCGCGCCAGCCACCGCCGGCCTGCATCGCGATCGAGATGCCGAGGATGGACAGCCCGATGTCGGAGAGCCACATCGGCCAGCGCGGCGGCATCCGCACGACGGCGACCAGGGCGTTCACCGCCGAGGTCATGTCGCGGTCGTCGTGGATCAGGTCGTCCACGATCTGGTTCGCGCGCGCCAGCTTGTCGAGGTCGGAGCCGTCGGAGCGGACCGTCCGCACCTTCACGAGCGGCGGGATGTCGGCCGGTGCGTACTGGATCGTCACCGAGCTGCCGGAGAAGTCGAGGTCGAGGGGTGCCAGGTTCCACTTCGTCGAGACCGCGACGACGGCCGTCTCGACGCTGCGGGTGTCCGCGCCGGAGGCCAGCATCACCTCGGCCAGGTCGAGACAGAAGTCGACGATCTGCGTGGCCGTGTACTGGTCACGCCCCTTGGCGTCGGGTTCGACGTGCTCGTAGATCGTCCCGCGCAGGCGCGCTCGGGCGTCGCGCAGGTCGTGCTGCGCCAGGCTGCGGCGTCGCGGCCGGGGCGGGCGGCCCGGCTTGTGCGGGCCCTGGGGATGCTGCTCGGCCATCCCGCCATGGTGCCAGTCGTGCTCTGCACGCGACCAGTACGCGGACGGGAGGCGGGATGCCAGCTGGCACCGCGCCTCCCGTCCGTGAGTCGGTCGCGTCTCGGACGCGACTCGGTTACTGCTCGAAGGTCGCGTGCAGCGTGATCTCGACGCCGGTCAGGGCCTTGCTGACGGGGCAGGTCGCCTTGGCGTCCTCGGCGGCCTTGAGGAAGGCTGCCTCGTCGATGCCGGACACCTCGCCGCTGACGGTGAGGACGATGCCGGTGAGCTGGAAGCCGCCGGCCGGATCCGGGCCGAGCGAGACGTCGGCCTTGACGTCGAGCGCCTCGACCGTGCCGCCGGCCTCGCCGAGGACGGCGGAGAACTGCATGGCGTAGCAGGCCGAGTGGGCGGCGGCGATGAGCTCCTCGGGGCTCGTGGTGCCACCGGCGTCGTCGGCAGCGCGCTTCGGGAACGAGACGTCGTAGGTGCCGACCTTCGAGCTCGAGAGTTCGACCTGGCCGGAACCGTCCTCGAGGCCGCCGTTCCAGGCGGTGCGTGCGGTGCGCGTGGGCATGGCGCTCCTTTCGTGTGGGGGAGCGGCCCCGAACGGGACCGCTGCCACCGAGTCAAGCGGGGAACGAGCGTTCTCGCAACCGGCTCACGGTGAAGACGCAGGTCTGCTGCTCCTGGCAACAGATGTCGTCCTGAGCGACAGGTGTAGCTTGAAGGGGTCCAAAGGAGACCCACCATGCGCGCCGTCGTGTTCGAGCAGTACCAGACCTTCCCGTCCCTCACAGACGTTCCGAAGCCCACGCCGGGGCCGGGGGAGGTGCTGCTCAAGGTCGCCGGAGCTGGCGCCTGCCACTCGGACGTCGCCGTGTACCGCGAGTTCCAGGAGGGCCAGCCCGGAGCGCAGGCCCCCGCGTTCGTGCTCGGTCACGAGAACTCCGGCTGGGTCGAGGCCGTCGGCGACGGTGTCACCGGGTTCACCGAGGGTGACGCCTACCTGGTCTACGGGCCGGTCGGCTGCGGGCACTGCTCGTACTGCTCGAAGGGGCAGGACACCTACTGCGAGAACGCCGCGACGAACCCGTACATGGGCATCGGCCTCGGCCGTGACGGCGGCATGGCGGAGTACGTGACCGTCCCCGCGCGGAACCTCGTGCCGCTCGGTGACGCCGACCCCGTGGCCGCAGCGCCGCTCAGCGACGCCGCGCTCACCCCGTACCACGCGATCAAGAACTCCCTGCCGAACCTGGCGGGCGGCGGTCGCTTCGCACTCGTCGTCGGACTGGGTGGGCTCGGCCAGATCGCCGTGCAGATCCTCACCGCACTCACCGGCGCCACCGTCATCGCGACCGACCTGAAGCAGGACGCCATGGACCGCGCCGCTGCCCGCGGCGCGATCACGGTGCCCGGCGGGCCGGACCAGGCCGCTGCGATCCGCGAGATCACCGGCGGCCGCGGTGTCGATGCCGCGTTCGACTTCGTCGGTGCGACCCCCACCATCAAGGTCGCCCAGGCGTCGATGGCGATCGGCGGCCGGTTCACCGTGGTCGGGATCGCCGGCGGCACCACCGAGTGGAACTTCTTCGCGACGCCGTACGAGTCGACGATCACGAACACCTACTGGGGCACGATCGAGGACCTGCACGAGGTCGTCGCCATGTACCGCGCCGGCCAGATCGTCCCCGACGTCGAGCGGTACGCGTTGTCCGACGCACTCGAGGCGTACCGGAAGCTCGAGGCCGGCGAGCTGTCGGGCCGCGCGGTGGTCGTCCCGACGCTCTGAGCGCGGGGCGCTCGCACCCCTGGTCGAATCGGGCGTACCTGGTCGGACGTTTCGACCAGGTACGCCCGATTCCGCTTTCCGGCGCGGGTGTTCTGGGAAGGAACGAGCGCGGGGGGTCAGCGGCCCGCGGCGTAGCCCTGGTTCCCTCGGGGGTTCGCGGCGGCACCGAGGACTCCGGTCGCCGGGTCGCGGGTCACGCACGACAGCCGCCCGAGGCTCCAGTCGCCACCGCGGGTCACGACGTGACCGCGCGCCTCGAGCCCGGCGATGACGTCGTCCCCGAGACGGTCCTCCACCACGAGTCCCGCGGGGGCCCAGGTGCGCGGCCAGAACGACCCCGGGAACGACGTCGTGTGCAGCGCCGGGGCGTCGATCGCCTGCTGCGGGGAGTAGCCGCCGACGATCCAGCGCAGCAGGAACAGCAGCTGCCACTGGTCCTGCTGGTCGCCGCCGGGTGACCCGAGGGCCGCGATCGGTTCACCATCACGGAGCACCAGGGTCGGCGTGAGGGTGGTGCGGGGGCGCTCACCGGGGCGCAGCGTGGACGCCGTGTCCGGTTCGAGCCAGGTCATCTGCAGGCGGGTACCGAGGCAGAACCCCAGCTCGGGGATCGTCGGCGACGACTGCAGCCACCCGCCGGACGGGGTCGCACTGACGATGTTGCCCCAGCGGTCCACGACGTCGATGTGGCAGGTGTCGCCGCGGGTCTCGCCGTCCGGGGCCACGAACGGTTCGCCGCGGTCCTCCACCGGGGCGGCCGGCGGGACCTGGGCGTCGCGGGCCACCTGCACCGTCGGTTCACCGAGCCCGGCCGGTGCGCCGTCGCCGGATGCGGTGCGGATGGGCGGCAGCGCATGCTCGACGCCGCCGATCGTGCCGGGGCGGAGCTCGGCGGACGCCCGCTCGCCGATCAGGGCGCGGCGCTCGTCCGCGTAGGCGTCGGACAGCAGCACGCCGATCGGGACCTCGCCGTCGCCGTAGAAGGCCTCGCGGTCGGCGAGCGCGAGCTTCTGCGCCTCGACGATCGTGTGCGCACCGAGCTCGGTCGACGGGTCGAGCAGGGCGTCGTCGAGCGGTTCGAGCAGCCGGAGGGTCTGGAGCAACGCCGGCCCCTGCCCCCACGGTCCGGTCTTCGCGATCGTGCAGCCGCGGAACTCCGCGGTCGTCGCGGGTTCGTACGACGCCCGGAACGCCGACAGGTCCGACGCCCGGATGACGCCGGCGTGGTCGGTGCCCGACGCGTGCCGGTGCGGTTCGCGGACGAAGCGGTCGATCGCCTCGGCCACGAAACCCTCGGCCCACTCGGACCGGGCGGCGTCGATGCGGCCGGTCCGGCTGCCGGCCCCGTCACCGGCGTCGACGAGCCCGTCGAGCACTGCGGCCAGTGCCTCGTTGCGCACGAGGTCCCCGGGAACCGGCACCGTGCCTCCCGGCAGCCACCGCGCTGCGGACGTGGGCCAGTGCTGCTGGAACAGGTCCTGCACGGCGGTGATCGTCCGGACCACCGCAGGTGCGACCGGGTGGCCGTCGCGGGCGTAGCCGATGGCGGGCGCGAGCACGTCGGCGAGTTCCCACGTTCCGTGGTCGCGGAGCAGGAGCAACCACGCGTCGACGGCGCCGGGGACGGCTGCCGCCAGCGCGCCGGACCCGGGCACCAGGTCGAGGCCCTCGGAGCGGTAGTGCTCCGGGGTCGCGCCGGCCGGCGCCGGGCCCTGCCCGGCGAGCACGATCGGTGTCGGGTTCGCCGCCGTCGCGAAGACGGCCGTCAAGTCGCCGCCCGGGCCGTTCAGGTGCGGCTCGACGACGTGCAGGACGAAGGCGCCCGCCACGGCGGCGTCGAAGGCGTTGCCGCCCCGCTCGAGCACCGACTGCGCCGTCGCCGTCGCGATCCAGTGCGTCGAAGCCGCCATGCCGAACATGCCCTGCAGGTCCGGGCGCGTGGTCTGTGGTGTGGGTGGGACGAAGGCGGGGTTCGGCGTCGACATGGACCCATCCTGTCCCGCGGCGGCGGACCACGCGCCGTGTACCCCCAGTCCAAGGGGTTGTGCGCCCCGCTCAGAAAAGCGAACATCGGTCGGCGACTCGTGCAGGGCGAGCGCCGAACGACCGTGCGCTCGCGCGGTCGGTTCCAGGGCAGGGGATCCATGACCACCACTCCGTCGACCGTCGCACGCACGCGCCGACTCCCACGCATCGCCGGCGCCGTCATGGCACTGGCCCTCGCCGCAGGGGCGCTCGTCGCGACCGCCGAGCCGGCGGCGGCCTCGGCCGTGTGGGTCGGTTCGGCACCCGCCGGGACCAAGCTCAACCCCGGCGACCAGGTGACGTCGCCGAACGGCCAGTTCAAGCTCATCATGCAGGGCGACGGCAACCTGGTCGAGTACGGCATCGGCAACCGCGTGCTGTGGGCGTCGAACACCGCAGGCAACTCCGGTGCGATCGCCGTGGTCGGCAAGAACCGTGCCCTCGACATCACCCGCAACGGGAAGCGCGTGGCGCGCTGGGCGTCCGCGGGGGCCGTGAACTCGACTGCGTTGAAGGTCCGTGCCGACGGCACCATGGCGCTCCTGGCCGGCAAGACCGTCGTCGTGAGCTGGAACGGATACCAGGACCGCGTCCCTTCGGGGAACACCATCCTGGGCGGGACGGTCCTGCGTTCCGACACCTCGAGCACGCGCATCCTCAACATGCGCACCGACGGCAACCTGGTGCAGAAGGTCAGCGGTCGCGTCGTCTGGCAGTCGCGGACCGGCGGGCACCCGGGCGCCTGGGCCGAGCTGCAGGCGAAGGGCAACTTCGTCATCTGGACCCGTGACGCGACGCGCAAGAAGGTCGCGCTCTGGAGCTCCCGCACCAGCACCGCCGGGTCGGGCAACCTGCTCGTGCAGGTCGACGGCAACGTCGTGCTCTACGGCGCGAAGGACACCCGCGTGTGGTCGAGCCGCCCCGTCACGGGACTGGCCTGGCCCGTCAACGGCACGAAGATCTCCGGCCGGTACGGCGACGACCGCGGTGCCGGGCACGTCCCGCGTTACCACCAGGGGACCGACGCCCCGGTCGCGGTCGGCACGCCCGTGTACGGCTCCGGGACCGGCACGGTCACCAAGACCATCGCGAACGACGCCGCGTACGGCAACTACGTCGTCGTGACGTACGGCATGACGACGGTGCTGACCGCACACCTCAGCAAGATCGAGGTGAAGCAGGGGCAGATCGTGAAGCTCGGCACCGAGATCGCGAAGTCCGGCAACACCGGGCAGTCGACGGGGCCGCACGTGCACGTCGAAACGCGGCGGAACGGCACGCTCGTCGATCCGCTGAAGAACATGCACTTCCGCTGAGGCGGGGCACGCGGCGCGGGCGGGCGGCGCGGGCGTCGGCGTGCGTCCGGGGTTCGCTTCGTGAGCAGAAATGGTCGGGTCGCCTTCGGGTACCCGACCATTTCTGCACTCCAAGCGCGGGCGGCCTCGCACGGTGCACGCGAAGGTCATCCCGGCTTGTCTATGTTGCTTGCCTTGAAGGATCAAGGGCGGTAGACATACGCTGTGAAACGCCAAGCCGTGCTCGAACGCATCAAGATCGCGGCACGTGCGGCCGGCCTCGAGTACCGGGAAGTGGAACTCACGAACCACACCGGCATCGTCGTCGGGTCGACCCGGAGTACCGTCGGACGGCACTCCGAGATCGCCGACGGCACCGCTCGGGCGTTCTTCGAGCAGTTCGAGCAGGAGCTCGGGAAGGGGTGGTGGCGATGACCTACACGTCACGTGCGCATCGCGAGGGCAACTGGTGGATCGTGCAGAACGACCAGTTCCCCGGCGCGATCTCGCAGGTCCGTCGGCTCGACCTCGCTGCCGACGCCCAGCGCGAAGCGATCGCCTTCGTCGCCGAAGTCGATCAGGACGACGTCACCGTGGTCATCCGTACCGAGCTCGAACCAGCCCTGGCGCGCTCGCTCGAAGAGGCCACCGCGCTGCGCGCCGAGGCCGAGGTGAAGGAGGCCCGCGCGCTCTCGCTCCGCAGGGCGATCGCTGTCTCATTGAAGGACGACGGCCTCACCCTTCGGGACATCGCGGTCGTCCTCGGGGTCTCGTACCAGCGGGTGCACCAGCTCGTGCACGAGGGTGAGCCGGCGGCGCTCGCTGCGTCGTCGCTCGCAATCGCTCCTGATCTGCCGAGTCCAGTAGCCAGACGGTAGCCCCACGAACGGGGGCGGGACAATCGGTCGATCGCTGACAGGTCGTCAACTAGCTGTACTGCCCAGGGACGTTGGTCAACCGTGTGATGGGTGACCGGTTCCCGATGGCGGTGTGGGGCCGGTGGT
>NZ_JADKRV010000022.1 GCF_015351025.1 Curtobacterium sp. VKM Ac-1376
GACCAGGCACGAGGTCAATCAATAAATTGGCATTGACAATGTGCACGCTGTTGAGTTCTCAAGGACCAGACGCACTCCCCCGCTCGACCCAACCAGGGTTCCGCCAGAGAGGCATTCGTCTTGTTCCACCCTCAGAAACGTCGAATCACTTCGACTTCTTCGGGGGAGTGTTACCTGAGCGGGACCCGGTCCGGACTGCGCCTCCGGGACTCGCATCCCGTGACCGTCTCGGCCGTTCCGTTCTCCGCCTCAGTGGCAACGAGTGATTACTCTACACACGCCCTGGGGGCCCTGCCAACCGTGGTCCCTCCCGGGCGTGTCGCACCCAGGTGAACGCGACGTGTCCCGCGGGTTTCCGGGGAACGACGCCGTGAGCGCACCCCTCGGAACGACGGGAGGCACGGTGCGAACCCGCACCGTGCCTCCCGAACGAACCGAACCCACACACGGGGCGACCGGAACGAACCGACCTACTCGGCCGCGGCCAACTGACCGCACGCCCCGTCGATCTCCTTGCCGCGGGTGTCGCGGAGGGTCGTCGGGATGCCGGCGGCGTTGAGGCGGCGGACGAACTCGTCCTGCACGTGCACCTCGGACGAGGTCCACACCGAGCCCGGTGTCGGGTTCAGCGGGATCGGGTTGACGTGCACCCAGCCCTTGCCGCGCTTGTTGAGCTTCTCGGCGAGCAGGTCGGCTCGCCAGGCGTGGTCGTTCATGTCCTTGATGAGCGCGTACTCGATCGAGACACGTCGACCCGTCTTGACGTAGTAGTTGTGGGCGGCGTCGATCGCCTCGTCCGCCTTCCAGCGCGAGTTCACCGGGATGAGCTCGTCACGGAGTTCGTCGTCCGGCGCGTGCAGGGACAGCGCGAAGGTGAGCGGGATCCCCTCGTCGGCGAGCTTGATCATCGCCGGCACCAGGCCGACGGTCGACACCGTGATGCCGCGCGCGCTCATGCCGAGGCCGTTCGGCTGCGGCGCGACCATGAGCCGCACGGCGTCCATCACCCGCTTGTAGTTCGCGAGCGGCTCCCCCATGCCCATGAACACGATGTTCGTCACGCGCTCGGCGTCGACGCGGTCCTGTCCGCCCTTGCGGGGATCGCCCCCGAGCTCCCCGGCGGCGATCGCGGCGTTGGCGCGCACGATCTGCTCGATGATCTCGGCGGTCGACATGTTCCGGGTCAGTCCGGCCTGCCCGGTCGCACAGAACGGGCAGTTCATGCCGCACCCGGCCTGCGACGAGACGCAGAGGGTGATCCGCCCCGGGTACCGCATGAGCACCGACTCGACCAGGGCGCCGTCGTGCAGCTTCCAGAGGAACTTGATCGTGTCGCCGTTGTCCGTCGCCAGCCGTCGTGTCTCGGTGAGCAGCGGCGGCAGCATCCCGGCGACGAGCTGCTCACGCTGGGCAGCCGGCAGGTCGGTCATCTTGGCCGGGTCGGACGTGTAGTGCTGGAAGTAGTGGGTCGCGAGCTGCTTGGCGCGGAAGCCCGGCAGGCCCAGTTCCTTCACGCGGGCCTCGCGCTCCTCGGCCGTCAGGTCCGCCAGGTGCACGGGCGGCTTGCCACGCTTCGGGGACGCGAACTGCAGGAGCGGCCGGCCGTCGGTGTCGGTGGCCTGCTTCCAGCCCTCGGTGCGCGGGCGCACCTGCGGCCGAGCAGACTGCTGCTGTTCGAACGGGGTGCGGGTGTCGGAAGCCATCACTCCAGGATACGGGAGGCCCGTGACACGCGGGTACGGCCCGTTCGGGTGGCCCCGCTGGTCACCACCAGGGCCCGGCCGCCGCTGCGTCGGCCGACGGTCGCGTCAGCTGCCGGCGGGCAGGACCCGGGCGAAGTGGTGCGCCGCCGAGTACATCGGGACGATGTCGACGACCTCGCCCGGGTGCGGTGCCTGCAGCACGAGTCCCTGGCCGAGGTACAGGCCGACGTGGTCCTCGTCGTCGTACACGACGAGGTCTCCGGGCAGCGCCTCGGACTCCGGGATCGTGGTGGCGACGGCGTCCTGCGTCGGCACGTAATGCACGAGCTGGATCCCCACCGCCTGGTAGGCGACCATCGTCAGTCCGGAGCAGTCGATGCCCTCGTGGCTGGCGCCGCCCTCGACGTACGGGTCCCCCATGTACTGCAGGGCGGTCTGCACGATCGTGGCGCGGTCTCCCCCGGCCGACAGTGCGGCGGACAGGGCGGACTGGGCCTGCGCGGTGGTCACGCCGAAGCGGAGGTCGAGCGTCGGGTAGGACACGATCGTCGTCGTGGTGGTCATGCCGTCGGTCGAGACGACGGGGACCTGGACGTCGTGCGCCACCGTGAAGGTCTGGGCGTCCTGCGCCGTGGTCGTGCCCGAGCGGGTGTCCGTGGGCAGGGCGTCGGCGTTCGCGGGCAGGGCGAGCGTCAGGCTCGAGGTCACCGCGATCGCGGGAGCGAGCAGGATGGCGGCGCGCTTCGCGTTGGCCGACCGGCGGATGTGCCGGGGGTCGACGGCGCGCTCGGCACGCAGGGTGGCCGCACGGCTCAGCACCGCACTGCCTGCCGACGACGCCACGGGGGCGGGACGCGGCTGCATCCGCACGGTTCGGGCGGGCTTCGGGTGCTCGACGAAGGTGGAACGGGCGGCCGCGGGGCCGAGGGCCGAACGACGACCACGGGGGCGGAGCTGCTGCGTGTCCCGCGTCAGCGGCGCGGGATCGACCGCGGCGTGCGTGTGCGTTCGCGCGGGCTGACGGTCGTCGGCTGCTGCAGGCAGGGTGTGGCGTCCCATGGGTCCTTCCGGGTCGGGACCACTCGGCGGTCCGGAAAGTAACGTATTGGTCACGACCGTGATCGCGGCTGGGCAGCGCCGGAGTGTTCCTGCGGCTGGTCACAGGAACGAGCGCCGCTCGCAGGCCACTCCGACGGCGCGCACGGGCGTTCCGGAGCCGACCCGCGGCGTGGAGCCGGGTTCAGACCGGCGCGACCCGCATGACGGTGGCGATCCGGGCCTCCCGGTCGGCGGCCAGGCGGTCGAGGCGGGCGGACAGCGCGACGACGGACGCGTCCACCGGGTTGTCCCCCGAGATGTCCCCCGGGATCGGGACGCCGGCGCGGACCGCGAGCGGCAGGACGCCCGCCCAGACCGTGTGGTCCTCGCCGTCGGCCGGGTCCTCGCCGACCCCGGGGTGTGCGCGCGCCGCGCGCGGGGCCGTCGTCCCCGAGGCCCGTGCGCTGAACGGCGGGCTGCGCACGGTGGTCACATGGTCGAGTGCGACCGCCGGGGGCCGAGACCGCCGACCGGCTGACGGACGCCGGGTGCTCGTGTCGACGCTCGAGGAGTACGGGGTGGCACCGGCCAGCACTCCGCCCGGCGCAACGGCGCGGTCAGAGGCTCGTCATGCCGCCGTCGACGCGGAACTCCGCCCCGGTGGCGTAGGACGACTCCGCGCTGGCCAGGTAGACCATGATCCCGGTGACGTCGTCGGGGGTACCGGCCCGGCCGAGGGGTGTGCGGGCGACGATGGCGGCGCGGGCCTCGGGGTCACCGGAGATCGCCGACACCAGGCCGGTCTCGGTGTAGCCCGGCACGACGGTGTTCACGCGGATGCCGTCCCGCGCGTAGGCCATCGCGGTCGCTCGGACGAGCGCGTGGATGCCGCCCTTGGTGGACGAGTACGCGGCGAAGCCCGCACCCTCACCGTTGAGGCCGGTGGGTGACCCGGTCGCGATGATCGATCCGCCGACACCGGCTGCGAGCATCGCCCGGACCGCGTGCTTCAGGGTGAGGAACGTGCCGGTCAGGTTGACCGCCACCGTCCGGTTCCAGGTGTCGAGCGAGACGTCGGCGACCTTCGCGTCGTGCCCGAAGAGCTGCACGCCGGCGTTCGCGACGACGACGTCCGGGCTGGTGCCGCGGTCGGCGAGTGCGGCGAAGCCCGCGGCGACGCTCGCCTCGTCCGCGATGTCCATCGTCAGCCCGATCGCGCGCCGTCCGGCAGCCGCCGCCGCGTCGGCAGCGACCGCGGCGTCGCGGTCCGCGTAGACGACGGTCGCGCCCTCGGCCACGAACCGGTCGGCGATCGCCCGGCCGATGCCGGCCCCTGCCCCGGTGACGAGTGCGGTCCGGCCGTCGAGTCGTGCGGTCATGTGGGACTCCGTCCTCGGAGCAGCGCTGCTCCGTCACACCCATCATTGCCCAACCGGTTGACCGGTGCTAGGCATGCACCATGACTGCGACGTCGACCGACGAGATCGTGTCCGTCGGGCCCTGGCGTCTCGCCCTGCGCGGAGCCGAACTCGCCGACGTCACGTTCCGGGGCACGCTCGTCCTGCGCGCCGTCCGGTTCGTCGTCCGCGACCACGACTGGCGCACCGCCGACGACACCGTGCTGACACGCACGGTGGCCGGTGACGACAGGTGCATCCGCATCGAGACCAGCGCACGGTACGACGGCGTCGAGGTCGTGCGCACCGTCCTCGAGGCCACGCTCGACGACGACACCCTGCGGGTCGCCGCGGTCGGGACGGTCACGCGGGCCTTCCGCCGCAACCGCGTCGGGCTCGTCGTCCTGCACCCGCCGGCCCTGGCCGGGCAGCCGCTCACGGTGCGGCATCCGTCCGGTGGCAGCACCGCGACGGCGTTCCCGTTCTGGATCGCGCCGCACCAGCCCGCCGCGGACATCGCCGGACTCGCCTGGGCGACAGGTCCGGTCACGCTGTCGCTCGACCTGACGGGCGACGTGTTCGAGATGGAGGACCAGCGGAACTGGACCGATGCGTCGTTCAAGACGTACTCGACGCCGCTCGCCGAGCCGTTCCCGGTTGCCCTCTCGCCGGGGACGACGGTCCGGCAGGGGCTCACCCTGCGTGCGACGGCGGTCGGTCCAGCAGGTGGTCCGGGCACCCGGTCGGGAGGCGCGGCCTCCCCCGCCCCGGGCCTCGCAGCGCTCGACGGGCCGGGTCCCGGTGCCGTGGTCACGGCGCCGCCGACGCTCCAGCTGCTCGCGGGTTCGGCCCCGGTCGCTGCGCGCCCGGACGACACGGACCTGCTCCGCGGGTTCCCGATCCTGGTCGAGCCGACCCTCGGGGCCCCGGACTTCGACGCGGTGCTCGCCTCGGCCCGACGGGACGCGGGTGGCGCTCCCCTGGACGTCCGGTTCGTCACCGACGACCCGGTGCTGCTGCGCGCGGCGATCGACGTCGTGCTCGAGGCCGGGCCGGTGGTCCGCTTCGTGGCGTTCGACCCGGTGTCGCACGTGACGACGCCGGCGCTGCAGCGGGCACTACGCGAAGCGGTGGCAGCGGTCGGCGCGCTGGATGTCGTCGCCGGTACCCGTGCCCACTTCACCGAGCTGAACCGCTCGATCGCGCTGTTCGCGAGGTGGGACGGCCCCCTGACCTTCAGCGTGACGCCGCAGATGCACGACCGGTCGCCCGAACAGGTGACCGAGTCGATCCGGATGCAGCGCTGGGTGGTGAGCAGCGCCTCCCGGCTGGCCGCCGGCAGGGCGCTGCACGTCGGACCGGTGACGCTGCGGCCACGGTGGAACGCGGTGGCGACGGCGACGGCGCCGGCCCGGGCCGTGACGGACGCGACCGTCGAGCGCGGGTACGGACCGGAGACCGTGCCGGACGCGACCGACCCGGCGCAGCACACGCCGGCCGCCGAGCGGTGGTTCGCCGACGCGGTGCGGGCGCTGACGGTGCCCGGCGTGGCCTCGATCACGCTGGCCGAGGCGTGGGGGCCGCGCGGGTTCGTTGCCGCCGACGGCACGGGGAACGCCCCGCCGGAAGGGGGTCGGCGGGGCGTTCCTGTCCGGGCGCGCTGACGGGTCGGCGGGGTGGTCGGTGGCAGTGCGGCTCAGCGCCGGACGGCGTCGATCTTCAGCATCTTCGCGATGACCGAGTCGAGCTCGCTGTCGTCGAAGACCTGCTTCCAGTCCTCCTTGATGAGCTTCTCGCGGCCGTAGCCCATCGCGATGTGGCAGGCGTCGGAGAACGGGTTCGAGCCCCGCAGGCCGTTCGTCAGCGCGATCCAGGTGTGGCCGTAGAGCATCGCGCGGGCGGCCTCGCGGGGCACACCGACACCGGTGACGGTCTCCTCGAGGGCGTCGTTGAGGAAGTCGCCGATCATGCAGGCGATTGTCTCGACCAGGGTCGGCTCGAGCACGGCGAGCTGCTTCACCGTGACCCAGTGCACCTGGATGACGGGGGCGTACATGGTGGTGATGACGGCCTCGGCGATGGCCTTGGCGCGGTCGCCCTCGTCCCCGAGGGACTCGGAGGCGTCGAAGGCGGCGATGACCTCCTGCGGGGCGGCGATGCCACCGAAGGTGTCGTCCCACTCGGCCTTGGTGGTGCGCTCGAGGAACACCGACGGGTGGCACGGGTGCGCCACGGCGTAGTGGATGTCCTCGCGCTTCGCCAGCAGACCGGCGTACGCGGCGGCCGGGTCGAGCGTCAGGATCGACGCGCCGGGCTTCATGACGGGGACGAGCTGCTCCGAGACGGTGCCGAGCAGGACGTCGGGGACGGCGAAGATGACGACGTCGGCGGCCTTCGCGGCGTCGAGGCTGTCGGTGATCTCACGGCCGAGGGCCTGGATGCGCTCCTGGCCGGCGGGCGAGGCCTCGCTGTAGAGGGTGGTGTACTCGCTCTTCGCGAAGTTGTTCGAGACGCGGGTGCCCATCTTGCCGCCGGCACCGATCACGGCGACGGTGACGTCGGCCGTGCCGGATCCGGCAGCGACGGTGTGGGTGGTGGTGGCGGTGTCGGTCATGATTCCTTGCTCCTGATGTACTCGATGGTGTGTTCGGTCCACGCCGCTTCGATGCGGGTGGTGGTCTGTGCGGGGGTCTCTCCCGGCAGGGGTTCGGCGCCGGCGTGCTCGTCCTGCCACGGCAGCCAGAACTCGATGACGCGGTTGATCCCCCTGGTGTCGGGCTCGACCGCGGCGCGGACGGCGTCGTGGTCGACGACCCCGGTGCCGATCGGGACGCCGGTGTACTGGAAGCCGACCCAGCCCGGGGACCGGGTGAACCCGGAGTCCTTCACGTGCCAGTTGACGACGTGCGGGGCAGTCGCCGCGACGACGTCGGCGGGGTGTTCGAGCCGCGCGACGGTGTTCGCCGGGTCCAGGCAGATGCCCAGCGCTGCGCTGTCGACGCGTTCGACGACGGCGACGAGGTCGGCGGTGGCGACGACCTCGTAGGTCTCCAGCGCGAGGGTCACGCCCGCCCGCTCGTAGGCGGGGAGCGCCTGCCGCAGACGTTGTTCGGTCTCGGCCGCGTCGGGCTGGTCGTCGCCGCTCGTCCACATGCTCCGGACGAGCGTCGCGCCGAGCTGCTGCGCGACGTGCAGGTACCGGGCGAGGTGCTCCGGCCGGGTGCCGCGGGTGCCGACCTCGAGCGTGAGACCGAGGTCGGCGGCCAGGGACCGGATCGAGGCCAGGCGCTCGTCGGTCGCGGTGTCGAGCGGCAGGTGGTCGCAGATCTGGAACAGGGCGACGCCGTCGTGCGACGCGGCGTCGCGCAGGGCGTCGTCGAGGGACAACGGCGACGGGACGCGGTCGGACATGCGCCAGAAGTAGGCGTAGGTGGAGAGGCCGAGCAGGGAGGTCACGCCGGTGCTCCGTCCTGCGTCGCGGCCAGCGCCTCGGCTTCGTCGAGGATCGTGCGGATCGCCTCGGGGTCGTGGGCGAAGCGGCCGAGGAACAGGCCGCCGATGCGTCCGGCACCGCGGGTCAGCAGGCCCGGACCGGCACTGCCGCCGTAGATCACGACGGAGCCGGCGAGCTCCGGCCGGGTCGCCAGGTGCTGCTCGATTCCGGCCAGCACCGCGACGATGTGCTCGTCGGGCGCGGGCTGCGGGGCACCGATCGCCCACACCGGCTCGTACGCGGCGATGAGCGGGCCGGCGAGGCCGTCGGCGGTCGCCGTGGCGGTGAAGCGGTCGAGCTGCGCGGTGACCTCGGCGATCGCGGCCGCGGGGTCGCCGTCGACGGCGCGTTCGGTCTCGCCGATGCAGATGAGGGGACGGAGTCCGTTGCGGAAGGCCGCGTGCACCTTGCCGGCGATGTCCTGGTCGGACTCGTGGAACAGGGAGCGGCGCTCGGCGTGGGCGATCTCCACCAGGTCGACGCCGATCTCGCGGAGTTCGCGGCCGGAGACCTCACCGGTGAAGGCGCCCTCGTCCGCCCAGGCCAGGTCCTGCGCACCGAGGAGCACCGGGGCTGCCGCTTCGCTCAGGACGCGGCGAACGGGCACCAGCGCGGGGAACGTCGGGATCACGAAGAGGTCGACGGCCCCGCTGGTCACGGCCGGGTGCTCCTTCGCGATGTCGGCCACGGCGGCCGTCCACGCGAGCGTCCGGGCGTGCGAGAAGTACATCTTGAGCGACACCCCGATCGTCACGGGGGCGGTCGCCGTGGTCGCGGGCATCAGGCGTCGGTCCCGACCGGCGCCGAACCGTCGTAGGCGCAGATCGCGTTGACCTTCTCGGCGCTGGCGCTGGAGGTGTCGAAGGTGTAGCCGAGCCACTCCTTCGCCATCCTGCGCGCGACCTCGACACCGACGACGCGCTGGCCCATGCAGAGGACCTGGGCGTCGTTCGACAGGATCGAGCGCTCGACCGAGAACGAGTCGTGCGCGGTGACGGCGCGGATCCCGGGGACCTTGTTCGCCGCGATCGCGACGCCGAGCCCGGTGCCGCAGATCAGGATCGCGCGGTCGGCCTCACCGTTCGCCACCAGACGGGCGGCGTCGACGGCGACGTGCGGGTAGGCGGTGTGCCCGTCGGCGTCCACGCCCACGTCGACGACGGAGGCCACGCGGGGGTCCTTCGCCAGGTCGGCCTTGATGACCTCCTTGTAGTCGAAACCGGCGTCGTCCGAACCGACGACGATGCGGAACTGCTGCTCACTCATGCGGGTGTGCCTTTCGTGGTGTGGGTCAGACGGAGACGGAGATGCGGGACAGCACGGCCGCCGTGATCAGGGCGAAGGAGACCGCGCCGGCGTCCGGGGTGCCGACGGCGTCCTCGCCGTGGGTGCGGGCACGGCCCATCCTCGGCAACAGGTCAGCGGTGGCATCCGCCGCGGTCTGCGCGGCCACGGATGCGGCGGACCAGGCGTCGACGAGCTCGTCGCCAGCGGCGACCCGGGCGGTGAAGACCTCGTCGAACGGCACGAGCGCATCGACCATGGTCTTGTCACCGGGCACGGCACCGAACGCGAGGACGGCCTCGGCGGCCGCGTGCACGGCCTGCGCGACGGTGGTGGTCGACGGACGCGCGGTGTCGCCGAGGACGCGGCCCAGGGCCTCCAGTGCGGCGCCCCAGATCGCACCGGACGTCCCACCGGCCTTGTCGGACCAGGCGTCCCCGGCGATCGCCAGGACGCCGCCTGCACCGGCGCCGCGGGCGGCGGCGTCCTGCGCGGCGCGGTCGGCGGCGGTCGAGCCGCGCTGCATGCCGATGCCGTGGTCGCCGTCCCCGGCGACGGCGTCGATGCGGCCGAGCTCGTCGGCGTGGTCGTCGATCGTCGCGCGGATCGCCGAGATCGCGCTCGCGACACGGATGGCGGACGCCTGCGACTCCTCGGTGCCGGGCGTCACGGGGGCGACCGCGCCGGCTTCGAGGACCTCGACCGGCACCTGCTGCTGCGGGACGGCACCGCCCTTGCGGTACGCGGGGGCGTCGGCGGGGGCTGCCCAGAGCTGCTCGAGTTCGTCGTCGAGCCAGAAGAGGGTGAGCGAGACGCCGGCCATGTCGAAGCTCGTGACGAGCTCACCGACCTCGGGTTCGACGATGACGACCCCGGCCGCCGCGAGCTTCCGCTGCACGGCGTTGAAGACGACGAAGAGTTCCTCGTACTTGACCGAGCCGAGGCCGTTCAGGATCGGGACGACCCGCTGGCCCGTTGCGCCGACGGCTGCGACATCGGACGGCAGCTCGGCGAGCAGCGCGTCCACGAGCAGGTCCGCCAGTCCGTCAGCGGTGGGGACGTCGGCCTCGGCGATGCCGCGTTCGCCGTGGATGCCCATGCCGATGGCCATGCGACCCTCGGGCACGGTGAACAGGGGTTCGTCGGCTCCCGGCAGGGAGCAGCCGGAGAACGCGACGCCGAAGCTGCGGGTGCGGTCGTTCGCGCGTTCGGCGACGGCGGTGACCTCGTCGAGCGTGCGGCCCTGCTCGGCGGCGGCTCCGGCGACCTTGAAGACGCACAGGTCACCGGCGATGCCGCGGCGCTTGTGGGTTTCGGTCCTGTCGGCTGATGCGACGTCGTCCGTCACGCGGACGGTCCGGACGTCGACACCGCTCTGGCTCAGCGCTCGTGCGGCGGCGTCGAAGTTGAGCACGTCGCCGGCGTAGTTGCCGTAGGACAGCAGCACGCCACCACCGTGTTCGGAGGCCTTGGCGACCGCGGTGACCTGCTGCGCGCTGGGGCTGGCGAACAGGTTGCCCATCGCGGCACCGGCGGCCAGACCGTGCCCGACGAGCCCGCCGAACGCCGGGTAGTGGCCGGAGCCGCCACCGACGACGAGCGCGACGGTCCCGTCGGGGCTGGTGGTGGAGCGGGCGACGCCGCCGTGGACCTTCCGCACCCGCGCGCGGTTGGCCGCGACGAAGCCGTCGACCATCTCGTCTGCGAAGTCCGCGGGATCGTTGAACAGGCGGGTCATGCTGCGGTCTCCTGGGTCGTGGCGGCGGTAGGCGCCGCCGTGTCGGCCTGGCGCTGGTCATTCCGCTTGGTGTTCCGGCCGAGCACGAACATCAGCACGCTCGACAGCACCATGAAGAACCCGACGATGAACATCGGCACCTGGTACCCGCCGGTCCACTCGCTGACGGCACCCGTAATGTACGGCGCGGCGAACCCGCCGAGGTTGCCGATCGTGTTGATGAGGGCAACGCCCGCGGCTGCTGCGGCACCGGTCAGGAACTGCGTCGGCACCGTCCAGAAGTTCGGCAGTGCAGCGAAGATCGAGCAGGCGGTGACCGCGATGACGGCGATCGTGGCCGCCGGGCTGTTCATGTACAGCGCGACCGGGATGCTCAGACCACCGACGAGCGCGGGGACGGCGATGTGCCAGACCCGGACGCCACGACGGAAGGCGTCTCGCGACCAGAAGTACAGGACGACCGCGGCCGGCACGTAGGGGATGGCCGTGATCAGGCCCTTCTGGAACAGGTCGAACTCCGTGCCGAACTGCTCCTGGAAACCGTCGATGATCGTCGGCAGGAAGAAGCTGAGCGCGTACAGGCCGTAGATGAAGCCGAAGTAGACCGCGGCGAGCATCCAGACCCGGCCGGAGCCGAAGGCCGCACGGAGACCGCCCTTGCCGTGGCCGTCGCCCTTCTCCTTGTTCTCCTTCGCCAGGGCACCCTCGAGCCACAGCTTCTCGTCCTCGTCGAGCCACTTCGCCTGCGACGGCTTGTCCTTGAGCACGAACAGGCACAGGACGCCGACGATGATCGCGGGGATCGAGACGCAGAGGAACATGAAGCGCCACCCGGCCAGGCCGCCGAGCAGTCCCTCGTGGGTCATCAGCCAGCCGGCGAGCGGCGATCCGATGACGCTCGTGAGCGGCTGGGCCAGGTAGAACAGCGCCAGCATCTTGCCGCGGTGCCGCGCCGGCACCCACGTCGACAGGAACAGGATCGCGCCGGGGAAGAAGCCGGCCTCGGCGATGCCGAGCAGGAAACGCAGCCCGACGAGTTGCGGGTAGTTCTGCACCCACGTGAAGAGCAGGGACACGATGCCCCACGTGATCATGATGCGGGCGAGCCAGATGCGCGCGCCGAACCTGTGCAGTGCCAGGTTGGAGGGCACCTCGAGCACGAGGTAACCGATGAAGAACACCCCGGACGCGAAGCCGAACTGGGCGGCGGTCAGACCGAGGTCGGCCTCCATGCCGTTCGGCGCCGCGAAGGAGATCGCGGTGCGGTCGAGGAAGTTGATGAAGAACATGAGTGCCACGAACGGCACGATGCGGGTCGCGATCTTGCGGATGGCCGTCTTCTCGACGACCGAGGTGGGGATGCCTCGCGTGGCGGGGATGTCCACGATGACTCCTGCTCGGTGGGGGTGGTACGACTCCGGTCGGACGGGCTGCGCCGTGCCGTGGAGCGGGCGCATCGGTGCGCCTGATCCAGTGTGCTTCGCTCGAACCGACTTGTCAACCGGTTGACCAACAGAACCGGTTGACCGGACGGTACGCTCACTCCATGCCCGCGTTCAGCCCGGACGATCCACTCAACATCCGACTCGAACTCGAGTCCGTCCCCACCGGGTCGCCCGCTTCCGTGGTGGCCCGCCAGCTCGTCTCCCTGCTCACCGCGGGCGAGCTCGCCCCCGGCTCGCGGCTGCCCTCCGAGCGGATCCTGTCCGAACGCCTCGGCGTCGGGCGCTCGGCCGTGCGCGAAGCACTCGCAGCACTCGAGATCCTGGGCATCGTGCAGATCCGCCCCGGTTCCGGCACCTACCTGCGCGGTGGCACGTCGGACCTGCTCCCGACGACCCTGTCGTGGGGGCTCATGCTCGCGTCGAACCGCACCCGCGAACTGCTCGAGATCCGGTCCTCGCTGGAGCGCACCGCCGCGATCCTCGCCGCCCAGCGCGCCACCGACGAACAGATCACCGAGCTCGGCGAGTACCTGGTCCGGCAAGAGGAGACACTCGACGACCCGCAGGCGTTCATCGACGCCGACGTCCGGTTCCACGTGCTGCTCGCGCGGGCATCGGGCAACGACGTCCTCGCCGACCTGCTGCAGAGCCTGCGCTCGATGCTGAGCGTCTGGGTCGGCCGCCGAGTGCAGACCCGGCAGGCCACCGAGGCCGCCTTCGACGAGCACCGTGCCATCCACCAGGCGCTGCGGGCGCGGGACGTCCTCGCCGTGCAGCGCGCGATGGACGAGCACATGGCGACCGCGAGCGCCCGGATCGAGAACGCGGAGCCCATCCCCGCCGACGAGTAGGCGGAGGCGGTCGCCCGCGCTCGCGCTCGCTCACCATCGAACGGCCGGGAGGCCCGTGCGCACGCCCGCTTCGCACCGCGGGGTGTTGCCGGGTCGGCAACACCGCTCGGGTCGGGCCCGGCGCGTGCGCTGGAGTGAGCGCATGCACACCCATGACGACAGCGCCGCCGCAGCTGCCACCGATGCCGCCGCCGCTCCTTCCGCCCGCGAGTGGTGGGAGGCCCGCTACGCCGAGCGTGACGGGATCTGGTCCGGTCGGGTGAACGCGGTGCTCGCCTCGGTGACGTGGGGGCTGCCGGTCGGTCGTGCGCTCGACCTCGGGTGCGGCGAGGGCGGCGACGTCGTCTGGCTCGCGGAACAGGGCTGGGACGTCACCGGGATCGACCTGTCGGTGACGGCGCTCGAGCGCGGCTCGCGGGCCGCCGTGTCCGCCGGAGTGGAGGACCGCACGGCGTTCGTCGCCGCGGACCTCGCCCGGTGGGAGACCACCGCCCGGTTCGACCTGGTGACGGCGTCGTTCCTGCAGTCGTGGCCGGTCGAGATCCCCCGTGCCGACATCCTGCTCCGGGCCGCCGGATTCGTGCGGGTCGGCGGGCACCTGCTCGTGACCGCCCACGCTGCGCCTCCGCACGACGACCTGCCGCCCGAGATGCACGGGTACCGGTTCCCCTCGCCGTCGGAGGACCTGGCGGCACTGCAGCTCGACGACGCGTGGGACGTCGCGGTCGCCGAGGTCCGACCGCGCACTGCGTCGACGTCCGACGGCGACCCCCACCAGGTGCTCGACAGTGTGGTGCTCGTCCGACGGCTGCGCTGAGGCCATCGAACAGTGCGAGGTTCCGTCCATGGTGCGCCCACGCGGGCCTCGCACCGCTGGCGGAACCTCGCACCGTTTGGTGCCCGACCTCGCACGGTGCGAGGGCGGCGCCCACCTCAGCGCGGGAGCGGGACCGCCTCGGCGAACGACTCCACCACGCGGGCGATGACCTGGGCGGGCGGAGTGTCCCAGATGGCCTGGTTGAAGAGTTCGACCTCGACGTCGCCGGTGTACCCGGCGGCGATCACGGCGTCGGTCACCGGACCGAAATCGATGTGCCCGTCACCCGGGTAGCCCCGTGAGAGCAGCGGGTCGGCCGCGATCGGGGTGAGCCAGTCGCACACCTGGTACGACGCGATCCGACGGGCGGCACCGGCACGGGCGATCGAGGCCGCGAGCGCCGGGTCCCACCACACGTGGAACGTGTCGACGACGACCCCGACGGCTGCTGCCGGGAACGGGGCCGCGAGGTCGAGGGCCTGCGCGAGCGTCGACACCACCGCACGGTCGGCCGCGTACATCGGGTGCAGCGGTTCGACGGCGAGCTGCACGCCGGCGTCGAGTGCGTGCGGCACGAGGTCACCGAGGGCGTCCACCACCCGCGACCGGGCTCCGGCGAGGTCGCGCGAGCCCTCGGGCAGGCCGCCGGCGACGAGCACGAGCACGGACGCCGAACCCGGAGCACCCGCGGCGGCCAGGGCGGCGGTCTCGTCGATCGCCCGACGGTTGTCGTCGAGTGCTCGCTGCCGAGCGACACCGGCCGGCAGGGTGAAGAACCCGCCACGGCAGTGCGACGACACCCGGAGCCCGGAGTCCGCCACCCGTCGCACGGCCTCGGCGAGCCCGAGCTCGGCGACGGGTTCGCGCCAGGTGCCGATCGCCCCGACCCCGGCTCGGCGGACGGTGTCGAGCGCCTCGGGCAGGGTCGCGTACTTGATGGTCGCCTGGTTGACCGACAACCGCGGGTGCGGCGCCGGCGCACCTGACCGGACCGGCGCAGCCGTGCTGGTCGGCGTGGCTGTGCTGGCCGACGTACTCATGCGACCATCCCGGCGACGGTGCGCTCGGCGGCGGGTGGGTCGGGCCTCCCGGCGGTCGTCTCCACCCCGGCGAGCGCGAGCAGGGCATGCCAGCGCGCGGCGGCGAGGTCCGGGTCCTCGAGGGCGCCGCAGGCGTTCGCGAGCCGCACCGTCTCGGACAGGTGCGGGAGCGAGCGGCCGGCGTGCTGGCCGCCGACCATCGCGAAGGCGGGCTGGTGGCCGTTCAGCCAGGCGAGGAACGCGATCCCCGTCTTGTAGTGCCAGGTGGGGGCGCTGAAGAGGTGGCGGGAGAGCGCCTCGGTCGGGCCGAGCAGGGCACGGTAGGCCGACTCGTCCGGCAGGGCCCGCACGGCGGCCGAGGCGAGCGGTGCGACGGCGGCGAACGCGCCGAGCAGGGCGTCGGAGTGCCGGAGTGTGCCGTCGGCAGCCCGGTCTCCGGCGATCAGGTCGACGTAGTGGAAGTCGTCGCCGGTGAACATGCGGGCCGTCTCGGGCAACCGTCCACGGAGGGCGACCTCGGCCTGCGCGTCGAGCAGGCTCATCTTGATCCCGGAGACCCGCGCACCCGCGTCGCGCATGATCGCGAGGACGGTGTCCGGCCCCTGTCGGCTGCCCGCTCGGTCCCCGAAGTACCCGGCGAGGGCGGGGTCGAACGCCTCCCCCAGCCAGTGCAGCACCACGGGGGCACTCGCCCGCTCGATGACCCGGGCGTACACGCGGCGGTAGTCGTCCGGGGTCTCTGCGAAGCGGGCCAGGTGTCGGCTCGCCATGAGCACCACGCCCGCGCCGGCGTCCTCGGCGTGGTGCAGCTGCCGGACGTAGGCGTCGACGATCTGCTGCTCGGTGACGGGCTCGTCGGGCAGGTCGTCGGTGTTCACCCCGACGACGATGCGGCCGCCGACCGTCTGGGCCTCGCGGGCGCTGCGGGTGACGAGTTCGCGGGTGGCGGTGGGGTCGAGGCCCATGTTCCGCTGCGCCGTGTCCATGGCGTCGGCCACGCCGAGACCCCACGACCACAGGTGGTGCCGGAACGCGAGGGTGGCGTCCCAGTCCAGGTCGGCGGCGGCGCCGGGGGTGTTGTCGGCGGCGGTGCGCGGGACGACGTGGGCGGCGGCGTAGACGATGCGCTGGGTCAGGGGCGCGGTGGGCTTGGTCGCGTCGTCGACCACGGGGGCACCCAGCGGTGTGCGGCTCGTGGTGCCGTCGCCCGCCAGCAGGGTCAGGTCCGTCATGCGGTCGCCCCGACGGTCTCCGTGCGCTGGGCGACCTCCGGCGTCTCGACCGGGAGGCGCGGCTCCGCCCCGGTGGGCAGCACCAGCTCCGGCAGGTCCACGCGCCGCCCCTCGGCGCTGGACCGCAGACCGGCTTCCGCCAGCGCCACGCCGCGCGCGCCGGACAGCAGGTCGTAGGGGTGCGGGCGGCCTGCGACGAGGTCCTGCAGGAAGTCCTGCCACTGGGCGCGGAAGCCGTTGTCGAACTCCTCGTTGTCGGGGACCTCGAGCCACTGGCCGCGGTAGTCGCGGTCGTCCTTCAGGTCCGGGTTCCACACCGGCTTCGGGGTCGCCGTGCGCGGCTGGATCCGACACCCGAACAACCCCACGACCGCGCTGCCGTCCGTGCCGTCGACCTGGAACTCGACGAGCTCGTCACGGTCGACGCGGACCGCCCAGGACGAGTTGATCTGCGCCGTGATGCCGCCGGCCAGGTCGAAGACCCCGTAGGCGGCGTCGTCGGCCGTCGCCGCGTACGGCACACCCTGTTCGTCGGTGCGCTCCTGGACGTGGGTGACGGCACGGGCGTACACGGACTCAACGCGGCCGAAGAGCTGCTCGAGCACGTAGTTCCAGTGCGGGAACATGTCGACGACGATGCCGCCGCCGTCCTGCTGGCGGTAGTTCCAGCTCGGGCGCTGCGCGCTCTGCCAGTCCCCCTCGAACACCCAGTAGCCGAACTCGCCGCGGACGGACAGGACACGGCCGAAGAACCCGGAGTCGAGCAGGCGGCGGAGCTTCCGGAGGCCGGGCAGGTAGAGCTTGTCGTGCACGACGCCGTTCGGGACGCCGGCCTCGGCGGCGAGCTGGGCGAGTTCGAGGGCCTCGGCGGAGGACTCGGCCGTCGGTTTCTCCGTGTACACGGCCTTGCCGGCGGCGATGGCCCTGCGCAGGGCATCGGCGCGGGCGCTCGTGACGGCGAAGTCCGCGAAGACCTGCCAGCGGGGATCGACGAGGGCGGCGTCGAGGTCGGTGGTCCAGTGCTCCAGGCCGTGGCGCGTCGCGATCTCCTCGAGCTTGGCGGCGTTCCGGCCGACCAGGATCGGTTCGAGCTGCACGCGCGTGCCGTCGGGCAGCAGGAGGCCGCCGTCGCCGCGGATCGCCAGGATCGACCGGACGAGGTGCTGCCGGTAGCCCATGCGCCCGGTGACGCCGTTCATGATGATGCCGATGGTGCGCGTGGTGGTCAACGCGTGCTCCCTTGCTCGCTGTGGCCTGCTCTCCGCCCAGTTGGAAAGCGCTTGCCGGAACCGTACACCACGGGGCGCTCGTGCCGCAGCCCCCGCGTGCCCGGTGCCGCGCTCCGGCGAGCGCCGGAGCGCACGCCGCTCGCGTTCGCCGAGGCCGCACGAACCGTCGCCGCGCCGGCCCGAGAGCGACAGATCGTGCCGCCTCGGCACCCCACCCGCGGCACGTCGGGACCGCTCGACGCACCACACCCGCGCGCGTCGATCCGCGCCCCGCCCGCCGGCGCAGCACATGGTGAGCAGAAGACGTCGGGTGCCTCCGCCGGACCCGACGTCCGCTGCACACCGAGCGCCCGATCGCCCGAGCGCCCGATCGCCCGGGCACCCGAGCGCCGCGGGCACCCGAGGGCCGCGGCTACCGAGCGGTACTGGCGCGCAGGACGACCTCGCCGTCGATGGCCCCGTCGGCCTCGAGCCCGAGGGCCCGCCGTACCGCCCGCTCGCCGATCTCCTCCAGGGGCAACCGCACGGTGCTGAGCGCCGGCACGACGTCGGCGAGCATCCGAACGTCGTCGAACCCGGCGACGCCGACGTCGACCCCCGGCACGAGCCCACGCTCCCGGATCGCGGCGACGGCCCCGACGGCCATCAGGTCCGTGACGGCGAACACGCAGCGTGGCAGCGCCGGACCACCGGCGGCCGCACGGTCGAGCAGCGACACCATCGCCCGGTACCCGCCGTCACGCGTGAACTCCGACGACACGACGTGGTCGTCCGGCACCCGCAGCCCGTGCGCGGCGAGACCGGCGACGAAGCCCTCGACGCGGGCGTGTGCCGTGGCGAGGTCCGGGTCACCAGCGAGCACGGCGAACGAGTCGTGCCCCTGGTCGACGAGGGCACCGGCGAGCGCGGCGGCCCCACTGAGGTTCCGGATCACGACACCGTGCACCCCCGGTACGCCGGTCGCCGCACCGTCGAGGTCCGACACGAGCGCCGAGACCCCGGCCCCCGCGGCGACGAGGGCGGCGACAGCAGCAGCGACCTCGGCCGGCCCCGACGCGGGAACCGAGCCCGAACCCGCACTCGACCCGACCCCGAGCCGACGACTCACGGCGAGGACCACGGCGCGCGGCCGGAGCCCGGCGACGACGCCGAGCACGGCGACCTCCCGCGAGGGATCCCCACCGGTGGACGTGATCGTGACGACGAGCCCGGCGTCGTCGGCGGCCCGGATCGCTCCGGCGGCGATCGCGGCGAAGTACGGGTCCGCGATGTCACCGACGACGAGGGCCAGGGTGGTGGTGGTCCCGCGGGCCACGGCCTGCGCCTGCACGTTGGCGGTGTACCGGAGTTCCCGGGCGGCGGCGTGCACCCGCTCAACCGACTCCTGCCGGACCTTCCGCGTGCTGCCGTTGAGCGCCCGCGAGGCGGTCGCGAGCGAGACCCCTGCCCGCTCGGCCACGTCGGCCAGGGTGACGGTGCCGCGCTCGGGCATGTCGTGCCTCCAGTCCGGTCCGCGCACTGCGCGGTTCCGTGGCGAGGATAGCGATTTCCGGGAGGCACGGCGGGATTCCGCCCCGCCGGTCCGGCTCGTCGGACGCCTGGTCACATTGTCCGAACATCTGCGGGGAAAGCGCTTGCCATACCGGCCTCAAGTCGTGTAGACCTGGGGTCCTCGGCCGAGACACCCCGAACGCTCGCCCACGGCACACGCACGTGGTCCCGAACGAAAGCAGTGACGATGAAGTCATCCAAGAGAATGCTCGCACTCGCCGGCGGCATCGCCGCGCTCGCGCTCCTGAGCGGCTGCGCGTCCGGCGGCTCCGGTTCCGGCGACAAGGTGGACGAGCTGACCTTCTGGCTCTCCACCTCGACCGCGCAGGAGAAGGGCTACCAGGACCTCGCGACGGCGTACGAGAAGAAGACCGGCGTCGCGGTCAAGATCGTGAACCTGCCCTACGACGGCCTGCAGACGAAGCTGCGCGAGTCGGCGCAGGCGAACTCCCTGCCGGACGTCGTGCGCGCCGCCGGCATCGACCCGATCTGGACGGGCAAGACCGTCGACCTCGCCTCGATCGTGGACGACGACGCGAACAAGATCGACCAGGACCTCATCGCGAAGGACGACGACGGCAAGGTCACGTCGATCCCGTCCGACGTCACCGCGGCCGGGCTCTTCGTGAACAGGTCGCTGTTCGAGGAGGCCGGCGTCGACTACCCGACCGACCCCGCGAAGGCGTGGACGTGGGACGAGTTCCTCGACGCCGCCGACAAGGTGAAGGCCGACACCGGCGCGAAGTACGACCTGGTCTTCGACTCGTCGCCGTCGCGGCTGCGTGCCTACATGTTCACCAAGGGCACCGAATTCATGCAGCAGGAGCAGGACGGGTCCTTCCCGACCGACGCGAAGACGGTGGACGCCCTGCAGGACTTCGCCGACATGAACGACGACTCGGTCATGCCGAAGTCGGTCTGGACGAGCGGCCAGGACCCGAACGCACTGTTCAAGAGCGGTCAGGTCGTGGCGTACTTCTCCGGTGTCTGGCAGTCCTCGGACTTCGCGTCGAACATCACCGACTTCGACTGGGCCAGCGCCGCCACCCCGGCCGACCCGACCCACGCCACCGAGATCAACTACGGCGGCAACATCGTCGGGTTCGAGAACTCCGAGGCCAGCGGTGCCGCGGCCGAGAAGTTCATCGACTACATGTACGACCCGACGAACTACGCGAAGCTCGTGACCACCAACGGCTTCCTGCCCGTCGAGTCCGGACTGGACATCTCCTACCCGTTCGAGTCCCAGGCGGCCAAGGACTCCTTCGCGCTGTACCAGAAGGAGATCGACGCGGCCGATCCGATCTCGAGCTCCTACGCCAAGTCGGCCTCGGAGTGGGCAGTCGAGGGCAAGGAACTCGGCACCGACCCGACCACAGCCGAGGTCGGCAAGCTCATCAACGGGCAGCAGTCGGCCAAGGAGACCCTCGACACGATCACGAAGTACTACGAGGACCACGTCGGTTGACGGTCCGGGCCGGGCGCGTGACGCGCCCGGCCCCGCCGCCCGGCCCCGCCCGGCCCCGCCGCACGGCTCCAGCCCGGCCCCGCCGCACGGCTCCAGCCCGGCGCCGCCCGGCGCCGCCCCGCCCCGGGCCGATTCCCGCAAGCGCGACGAACGAAGAGGATCATCGTGAGCATCCCCACCGCAGCCGGCGACGTGCAGACCGCCGTGCCCACCCCGGTGCCACCCCGACGGGCCGGAGCGCCGAGGGCGACGAAGCGCCGACGCTCCGGCGTCAGCAAGCCCGTCCTCGCCCCGATCCTGTTCGTCAGCGTCAACGCCGTGCTGTTCGTCGTGTTCTTCGTGTGGCCCGCCGTCATCGGGCTGGGCTACTCGTTCACCGACTACAACGGCGTCGTCGACCCGGAGTTCATCGGCCTCGAGAACTACTTCGAGCTCTTCGCCGACGACACCTTCTACGCAGCGCTCGGCCGCACGTTCCTCTACGCGATCGTCGCGGTCCCGCTCGGCTTCGTGCTCGCACTGTCGATGGCCCTGATGCTGACGAGTCCCGCGGCGAAGGGCCGGAGCGTCGCACGCATCGTGTTCTTCGTGCCGTGGCTCATCTCCCCCATCGTCACCGGTGTGATCTGGCGGTGGATGTTCGGCGAGAACTTCGGCCTGGCGAACTTCGTCATCGAGTCCCTCGGTGGCAAGGCCGTGCCGTGGCAGTCGAACGCCGACCTGTCGCTGCTCGTGGTGGTGTTCGCCACGGCGTGGGCCGGAGCAGCCTTCAACATGCTGCTGTTCGTCGCCGCGATCCGGAACGTGCCGCAGTCGTACTACGAGGCCGCGTCGCTCGACGGCGCCGGCGCCTGGCACCAGTTCCGGTACATCACCCTGCCGAGCATCGCGCCGACGTCGTTCATCGTGGTCCTGCTGTCGTCGCTCGGGGCCTTCAAGGAGTTCGCCACCATCCAGGCACTCAACGGCGGTGGGCCCGGCACCGACAACAACCTGCTCGTGCAGTACATCTACACGAACGGGTTCCAGAACGCCCACATCGGCTACGCGAGTGCGGCGTCGATGGTCCTCATGCTCATCCTCATGGCCATCGCGTTGATCCAGCTGGCCGTGAACCGTCGGACGGAGACCCGTCGATGACCGCCACCCTGCCCAAGGCGCCCACCACCAGCACGACCACGAGCAACCGCACCGCCGGCCCGCCCCGTCCCAAGGCCATCGCCGCGACAGCCCTGCTCTGGGTGTTCATCATCGCCTTCGGGTTCCCGGTGCTCTGGTTCGTGCTCAGCGCGTTCAAGCCCGGTGGCGAGCTGTTCTCGTACCCGCTCACCCTGCTGCCGGAGAACTGGTCGGTCGAGGGCTTCGCCGAGGCCTGGTCGAGCTACGAC
Source organism: Curtobacterium sp. VKM Ac-1376 (assembly GCF_015351025.1). Classification (GTDB taxonomy): domain Bacteria; phylum Actinomycetota; class Actinomycetes; order Actinomycetales; family Microbacteriaceae; genus Curtobacterium. Next base: position 21,675 of record NZ_JADKRV010000022.1, read on the forward strand.
TTCGCGCGGTACTTCGGCAACACCGTCATCGTCGCCCTGGTCACCACGGTGCTGACGGTGCTGGCGAGTGCGGCCACGGGCTACGCCCTGGCGAAGTACGACAACAGGTGGCTCAAGGTGTTCTTCGTCTGCATCCTCGCGACGACGATGCTCCCCACCGAGGTCATCCTCGCGCCGACGTTCATCGTCATCCGCGACCTCGGCATGTACGACTCGCTGGCCGGCATCATCGTGCCGTCGGTCATCACCGCGACCGGCATCTTCATGTTCCGGCAGTTCTTCATCACGGTGCCGGACGACCTGGTCGAGGCCGCGCGCATCGACGGTGCGAGCGAGTTCGGGATCTTCTGGCGGATCATGCTGCCGATCTCCCGCCCGATCATGCTGACGCTCGCGATCTTCTCGTTCCAGTGGCGGTGGAACGACTACATCTGGCCGCTCCTCGTGCTGAACGACCCGAAGCAGTTCACGATCCAGATCGCCCTGCAGAGCATCGTCGGTGCCGAGAACGTCAACTGGACGGTCCTGCTCGGCGCCTCGGTGATCTCGATCGTCCCGCTCGTGCTCCTGTACCTGGTGTTCCAGAAGTACGTGAACGGCGCGGACCTCAACGCCGGTCTGAAGGACTGATGAACTTCCTCGACCTGGCCGGTCCGGCCGCCGACGGCGAGGTCGCGCGCCTGCGGGTCGCGGACGACGACCCGGCTGCGCTGCAGCACCGTGAACTGATGGCACGAGCGCTCGCCCTGGTCGGGGCGTGGGTGCGCCTCCGGCCTGGAGGCCCGGACCACCTTCCGCACGACGACCTCGCCACCGCGCACGGCTGGGTCCGGCACCTCGCGGCACGGCAGTCCGCCGGCGGCACGTTCGTCGGCGGCGACAACGTGCTCTCCCCGCCGGACTCGGCGTTCACCGTGAACGACGGCTGCGACGCCCTCGAGCTGCTCGCGCCGTTCCGGACGTCGGTGCCGGCGGCCGCGGCGCTCGCCGACGACCTCGACGCGATCGTGCACCGGGCGACGCCGGCACTGCTGACCGGCGGCGTGCACACCCCGAACCACCGGTGGGAGATCGCGGCCGCCCTCGCCCGGGTACAGCGTCTGCACCCCTCGCCGGCGCTGCTCGAGCGCATCGAGGAGTGGCTGGCCGAGGGCCCGGACATCGACGACGACGGCCTGTGGTCGGAGCGCAGCCCGAACTACGCGTCCGCCGTGTCCGTGCCGTCGTTCCTGGTGCTCGCGTCGGTGCTCGAGCGCCCGGACCTGCTCGCCCCGGTCCGCCGCTCCCTCGACGCGACCCTCGCGCTCCTGCTCCCCGACGACACCGTCGAGACGGTGCAGTCCCGCCGGCAGGACCAGTCCCTGCCGTTCGGCATCGCGGCCTTCGCGCCGCTGCTCTGGCACGTCGCGGTGTTCGACGACCGAGGGGACCTGGCGGCGGTCGCCGCACGGGCCGCCGTCGCGGACACGTGGCAACCGGCGACGGTCGCCGCGCGGGCCATGACGGATCCACTGCTCGCCCGTCCGCTGCCCGAGCCATTGCCCCTCGCGCCAGCCGTGCACACCTTCGCCGATGCCCGACTCGTGCACGTCCGCGAAACGGACCGCAGCGTCGTCCTGTTCGCCGGCTCGGACGTCCCCGCCGAAGGCCGCATCCGCTCGGGTCTGGCGAACAGCCCGACGTTCCTGCGCGTCGTCGCGGGGGCGGTCGTGCTGTCGGACGTCCGGCTCTCCCGCGAGTTCTTCGGCCTCGGCCCCTTCCGCCCGACCTCGCTCGAGTCGGTCGGCGACGGGCGCTTCCGGCTGACCGAGACCGTCTCCGCCTGCTACCACCAGCCGCTGCCCGCCGGCCACCGTCGATCGGACGGCCGCTACCCTCTCGGCGACGAGGGACGGTTCTCCGCGGCGATGGCCTTCGGCGAGCGCCCCGTCGACACGGTGACCATGACGACGACGGTCGACGTGGCGGTCACCCCGGACGCCGTCGTGCTCGACGTCACGACCGAGGGGGCCGACGTGCCGTGGTCACTGCAGCTGACGTTCCGGTCCGGGGGTACCGTCTCGGGCGTGCAGACCGACGCTGTCACGGGAGAGCGGCTCCTCGCCGAGGGGGCCGGCAGCTACCGCGTCGGCGACGACGTCGTGACGTTCGGCCCCGGCAACGGAGCCGGTCCGGCTCAGCCGGCGTTCTACGCGCCGGGGCAGGACTACGCGTTCCTCGGCGGGACAGATCGTCCCGCGGGCGAGCACGTCCACGTCACCGGACGTTCCCCGGGTACGACGCGCGTCGTGATCGGCACCGTGCGATGACCCTGCCGGGTGTGGTGCTCGTCGGCGCGCGCGGCTACGGCCTGCACCACCGGGCGAACATCGACCGGCTGGTCACGGCGGGCGTCTGCACGCTGACCGCTGTCGTGGACCCGACGCTCGACACGGCCGTCGACGACGGTGCGCCCGTGGTGTCGGACGTGCGCTCAGCACGGCAGCTCGGCCCGGTCGACGTGGTCGTCGTCGCGGCCCCGATCGCGGCGCACCTGCCCCTCGCCCTCGACGCGCTCGACGCCGGTGCGGACGTCCTGCTCGAGAAGCCCCCGGTCACCACCCGCGACGCCCTCGCCGCCCTGCTCGACGCGGAGCGCCGCACGGGCCGGGTCGTCCAGGTGGGGTTTCAGAGCCTCGGCTCCGCTGCCCTGCCGACGTTCCGCGGCGGGTCGCTCGTCGGCACCGTGCGGTCGGCGGCCGCGGTCGGCACGTGGACGCGGGACCAGGCGTACTGGGGCCGCTCCCCCTGGGCCGGTCGGCGACGGGTCGGCGGGGTCGACGTCCTCGACGGCGTCGTGACGAACCCGCTCGCGCACGCCGTGGCGACGGCCCTGGCCCTCGTCGGCTGCCGTCGGGCGGACGACGTCGCACGCGTCGAGGTCGAGCTGTACCGGGCGAACCCGATCGAGGGCGACGACACCTCGGCCGTCCGGGTGACCACGACCTCGGGCCTCGAGGCCACGGCGGCCCTCACGCTCTGCGCTCCGACCGAGGTGCTGCCGACCGTCCGGGTGCACGGCACCACGGGCGACGCGGTCCTGCGGTACACGACCGACGAGGTAACGATCGACGGCACGACCAGGCACCTGGAGCGCACCGACCTGCTCGAGAACCTGCTGGCGCACCGGTCCCGCGGTGACGAGCTGCTCGTGCCGCTCGTCTCGACGGGGGCGTTCGTCGAGGTGCTCGAGGCGGTCCGCGCGACTGAACCGGTGCAGCTCGACCACCCGTGGGTGACGTGGACGGGCGAGGGCGCCGCTCGCCGCCCCGTGGTGACGGACGTCGAGACCATCGTCGACCGCGCCGCCGACGAGCGCGCCCTGTTCTCCGAGGTCGGCGCCCCCTGGGCACACACCGCTCGTGACGAGGTCCTGCAGGTCCTGCGCGTCAGCGGCACTGAGGTCGCGGTCGAGCGCGACGGCGCCGGCACCATCGCGACGTCCTCCCCGCGACCGTACCTGCACCCGGTGCGGACCCTCGGCGGCACCGTGGTCAGCGCGCACCACCCCGGCGACCACGACTGGCACTGCGGCGTGGGCCTCGCGATCCCGGACGTCGACGGCGTGAACTGCTGGGGCGGCCGGACGTACGTGCACGGTGCCGGGTACGTCTGGCGGGACGACCACGGCGCGGTCGAGGTCGTCCGCGCCGAGCAGCACGGCCCGACGTCGACGCAGGAACTCGTCTGGCGGGGCCCGGACCGCGCCGTCGTGCTGCGCGAGGACCGGGTCCTGCGCTGGCGTGCGGTCGACGCCGGGTGGGAGCTGTCCTGGTCGTCGTCGTTCCGCGCCCCGGGCGACACCGCCGTGCACCTCGGCGGTCCGGGGAGCAACGGCCGGGTCGGAGCGGGCTACGGCGGGTTCTTCTGGCGGGTCCCCGACTGCACGGGCATCGTCGTCCGCACCGCCGACACCGAGGGCGAGGCCGCCGTGCACGGGTCGATCGCACCGTGGATCGAGTGGGCCGCGACGTTCGAGGGTGGGCCGGCGACGATCCGACTCGAGGCCGTCGACCACCGCGACCCCTGGTTCGTCCGCGCCGACGAGTACCCCGCGATCGGTTCGGCGCTCGCGTGGAGCACGCCGGCCGTCGTCCACCCCGGCACCCCGCTCGTCCGCTCGTTCCGCGCCACGATCACCGACGGCGATACGCTCGCCGGATGAGCACCGGAGACTGGGAACCACGCGTGGCGGCCCTGTGGGACGACGAGACCATCGACGACCAGCAGCGCATCGACCGCATGCGCGAACTGGCGGCCGATGCCCCGCACCCGGCTGTCGGCGCGTTCGAGCTCGGCGGCGCGTTCGACTCCGGCGGCCACGAGGCCGAGGCAGATGTGCAGTACGCCGCCGCCACCGCCGCAGGACTCGATGCCGTGGACGCCGACCGGGCCGCGCGGATGGTCGTCCAGCACGCCTCGACCCTGCGGAACCTCGGTCGGATCGACGAGGCCGTCGCGATGCTCCGCGACGCCCCGGAGCACCCCGCCACCGGCGCGGCCCCGCGGGTGTTCCTCGCGCTCGCCCTGCACACTGCTGGACACCACGACGAGGCGCTTCGCGTCGCGATCGAGGCCGTCGAGCCGACACTCCCCCGGTACCACCGGTCCGTCCGCGCCTACGCTGCCGCCCTCACCGAGTCCTGACGACCACTGGTTCGTGGCCGGCCCGGTCGGTCACGCGTTCCGGCGCTGGAGGGCGTCTGCGGCCTTGCCGAGCACCCAGTTCACGACCCATCCGAGTACGCCGACCACCGCCAGCGCGATGATGACGGCCGTCCACAGCACCTTGACGAGCTGCGTCCGACGGGGGTCGCGCCAGACCTGGACCAGCGCCACGATCTCGAGCGCCAGCAGCACGAGGATCACCACTGCATGGAGCCCGGACACGTTCGTCAACACGAGATTCCCCTCTTGGGCGACGTTCGTCGCCCGCCGAGAGCGACAGTAGGACAAGCCCGGCCCCTCCCGCGTCATCCGTCCGGCTGACACGGAGGCGGCCATGCGCGGCTGAGCGGGGCCGTGGCGGTGCCGCCGGCGCGGACGTGAGGCGCGGTGCGAGCTGGCACCGGGCCTCCCGTCCGGCGGTCCATCCGCGCAGCGCGAGCGGGCAGAACACCGGGGTCCCTGCGCCGCTCCACGCTGGTCTTTCGCCCGCTCGCGTCGAACGAGGAGTCACGGCCCGCGCGAGCGGGCGAAAATCCGCCGTCAGGGGATGCCCCCACCCTGGTGTTTCGCCCCCTCGCCGGGAGGCATGCGCGTATTCCACCGGAGACATGCACGCCGGGGCATGAAGGCGCGAGCGGGCAGAATGCCGGGTTGCTCCAACGACCCACCCGGGTGTTTCGCCCGCTCGCTGACGCTGAGCGGCGGGGGCGGTGCGGGGATGCGCGGGGGCGGTGCGGGGGCAGGGCGGGCGGTGGCGGTGAGGACGGGGCGGACGGGAGGCGCGGTGCGGGCCGGCACTGAGCCTCCCGTCAGGCGGTCTGGCCGCCCACCACCCGCGCGACCGGCAGGGCGTCGCTCGTGGTGCGGAGCGACTCCTGGCGGATCTCGAGCTGCGTGACGGCGAGCGCCGCCAGGTCGCGGAGGTTCGCGAGGTCGGCCTCGGTCGCCTCGCGCGGGCGGGTGTCCAGCACCGCGAGGGTCCCGATGGTCGCACCGTCGTGCTTGACGAGGGGGACGCTCACGTAGAAGCGGATCCCGAGCGGCCCGGTGACCAGCGGGCTGTTGCGCATCTCGGGGTGGGTGGAGCCGTCCGGGATCACCACGGGGACCGGGATGGGTGCGAAGCCGTTCCGGAAGCTGATGCTCCGAGCAGCTTCGTCGACGCCCTCGGCGATGTACGACTGTGACCACTCGCGGTCCTCGTCCAGCACCTCGACCAGCGCGATCGGTGCGTCGAAGAGTCGGGCGGCCATGGCGGTCGTGCGCTGCAGCGACTCGTCCGGCAGGGAGTCGAGCGTGGTCGGGCGGTCGGTATCGGCCCGTGCGGGCACCGACTCGGCTGCGGGCTCGACGACGTGGTCCGGGGTGGCGGTCTCGGCCATGACGACGTCCCGGAGCATCGCGACGAGGTCGGGTCCGAGCGGACGGGCCGCCGGGTCCTGCGCGGTCATCGCGCTGAGCAGGTGTTTCCAGTGCTCGGACAGGGGTTCGGGCACCACCGGGTCTCGGGACAGCCGTGCGACGGCGGACTCGACGAGCGAACCGGGGAACTCGCGGCGGCGGGTGAAGCACTGCAGCAGCACGAGGCCGAGGGAGTAGACGTCGCTCGGCGGGCCCACCTCGCCTCCGCGGGCCTGCTCCGGGCTGAGGTAGGCCGCGGTGCCCGTCGTCACACCGTCGGCGGTGAGGCGCTCGACTCCGGCGGCGATCGCGATGCCGAAGTCGGTCAGGCGCGCTCGGGCCCGGTCGGAGTCGTTGCCGTAGTCGACGAGCAGGATGTTCGACGGCTTGATGTCGCGGTGCACCACGCCGTGGGCGTGGATGTAGTCGAGCGCCTCGGCCATGTCGTAGCCGATCTCGGCGATGTGGCGCGAGGCCAGCGGGCCGACGGCGAGCCGCTCTTCGAGGTCTTGTCCGACGACGAGCGACATCACGATGAAGCGCTGCTGGGTACCGTCTGCGCCCACGAGGACACCGGCATCGAGCAGGCTGACGAGGTTGTGGTGTTCGAGCGCGGCCAGCACGCCGAGCTCAGCCTCCTGCCGGGCGATGTCGACGATGCCCGCGTGGAACACCTTGATCGCGACCGGGCGGTGCAGGCTCTCGTCGACGCCGCGGTACACGACGGACATGCCGCCCTGCCCGATCGCCTGTTCCAGGCGGTAGCGCCCGTCGAGCAGCGGCGCGCTCGTGTCGTGTTCCTCCGTCGGAATCATCCAACCCTCGTTCTCGGATCCGGCACCAACGATGCATCTTCCCATCCCGAGGGGTGTCGCGTTCGCCGGCGACGTTCTTCGGCTGAACGCGAGTGGTCCGTCGCCTGTCCGGTCGGCGCGGGCGGCACGGCGATCTGCGTCCGACGCGATGCGGCCGCGCGTAGACCGGGGACTTCCGGAACCGATGGAAGGACCCACCATGACCACTGCACGCGAGATCATGACCGAGGGAGCCGAGTGCGTCGGCGAGAACGACACGCTCGTCGACGCGGCGAAGAAGATGGCCGACCTCGACGTGGGTGCCCTGCCGATCTGCGGCGAGGACGACAAGCTCAAGGGTGTCGTGACGGACCGCGACATCGTCGTCAAGTGCGTCGCGAAGGGCGGGAACCCGGGTGACTTCTCCGTGAAGGACCTGGGGCTCAGCGAGGTCGTCACGATCGGCGCCGACGACGACGTCCGCGACGCGCTCACCACCATGGAGCAGCACCAGGTCCGGCGCCTGCCCGTGATCGACGGACACCGGCTCGTCGGCATGCTGAGTCAGGCGGACGTGGCTCGCAGCCTCGACCCGGCGGAGACCGGCGAGACCGTCGGCGTCATCTCCGAAGACTCCTAGCCGGCCTGCGGACGGGTACACGGACGAGGCAGAGGTGCACAACACCGGTGTTCGCTGATCGAACACGCGCAGACAGCGGTTCGGCCTGCGAACACCGGTGCTTCGCGTCGCCGCAGGCGCCTCGTCCCACGGCCTGCGCGTGCCGTCAGCGGAGCGTCGTCACCGTGCTCACCCGCAGGTCCTCGAAGGTGCTCGTGAACCCGGCCCCGCCGAGCGAGATGAGCCCGACGCGGGGCGCAGTGCCGAGGTCCGCCGTCCACGTCCCGCCGCGGACGAAGTCGCGGCCGTCGAGGCTCGTGTAGGCCGTGTACCGGTGCTCCCCGCTGACCACCCGGTGCACGATCCGCAACGTGGTGGTGTCCCCCACCGGCCCGACGACCATGTTGCCGTAGCTCGGCGCCCCGGCCGGCTGCCCGGACACCTGCTTGCCGAACTCCGTCTGCCGGGTGTTGAAGATCGAGTTCGACGTGAGCCGCACCGAGTTGCCGTCGTCCCCGTACACGATGAGTCCGCCCTGCACGTAGTTCACGCCGTCGCCCGTCGCTGGAGTGTCGACCCCGACCGTCGTCTCGACCACGTAGTCGCCGCGCGGAGCGGGCCCGGAGAGCACCGAGGCGAGCGGGGTGTCCGGCGGGTGGATGTCGGCGTCCTGCGTCTGCCACCGGAACGTGCCGTCCGCGACGGTCCACGTCGAGGCGTCGGGCTCCCGCGTCCAGGTGAGTGCAGTGGGCAGGGTCGTCCCGTCGAAGTCGGTGGACAGCGCGCGGATGGACCGACCGGGCACGTCGACCGCAGCCCAGGTCGCCCGGTACGTCGCCCGCTGCCCCGGCTGTGCGACGGGTCCGGGCTGCACCGAGTCCGAGGGACCTGCACCTCCGCGGACCACCGGCCACCCGCGCTTCCAGTCGAGCGGGTCGATCAGTGCGGGCCGTTTCGTGTAGGTCGGTTGCCCCGCGTAGTACGGGTCGTTCCGGTCGGCCGCGTGGTAGATGATCCAGTCCTGGCCCGCGAAGTCGGTGACCACCGTGTTGTGCCCGGTACCCACCCAGCGGTTGCCGTTCTGCGCGAGCAGCGGCGTGCCTCCGACCCGGGTGCTCGTGATCGCGACCCCGTCGCGGTCCGTGAACGGACCGAGCGGGCTGCGGGAGCGGGCCACGAAGACGCCGTAGCCGGTGAGGGCACCGTTGCAGCAGTTCGTCGCGGACCCCATGAAGTACCACCAGCCGTCGTGGCGCATCAGGTACGCGCCCTCGTACCGGTTGTCGATCGCGATCTGGCGCTCGGACGACGGGTCGGAGCGCAGTCCGTCCGCGCTGAGCAGTCGGACGTTCACCCCACCGGAGTAGCTGCCGAAGTACAGGTAGGTCTTCCCGTTGTCGCTGACCACCTCGGGATCGAACGCCCACCGCTGCCCGTCGCCGTTCGCCGCGGCCTGCGGGGCCACGACGGGCCCGCCGGAGTCCTTCCAGGGGCCGGTCGGGCTCGCGCTCGTCGCCACCCCCACCGCGGATCCGCCGCCGGTCGGTCCCGTTGCCGACGGTGTGTCCGATGCCGCGTAGTAGAGGTACCAGGTGCCCGGCCGACCGCGGTCGCCCGCTCGGTACACGATGTCCGGCGCCCAGACGCCGTTGGTGTCGCCGACCCAGGCGGGCTTCGTCGGGAACGCGTCGTTGACGTAGGTCCAGTCGGTCAGGTCCGTCGACCGGTACGTCGGCACAGCGTGCTGCACCAGGGACCCGTCCGGGTTCTGCTCCGTCGCCGTCAGGGCGTCGGTCGTGCAGTACAGGTACCAGTTGCGGTCGCGTCCGGCTCCGTGGATCACGGTCGGGTCGGCGCAGCTCGCAGCCGTCTGCCCGTCAGGGAGGGTGAGCGCCATCGGGTTCCGGTGGCTCGGCGCAGCGCGGCCGTTGCCGCGGCCCGCCGTCGAGGTCGTGCTCGTGCTCGTGGCGGTGGTCGCCTCGGTCCGTCCGGGCGGCACCGCGGATGCATCCGCTGGACCGGCCTGGAGGCCCGTGGTCACGACGCCGAGGAACGTCACGACGGCGAGGAGTGCGGTGGACGATCGGCGCATGCCTGACCTGCTCTCGTCGTTGAGGAAGGTACTGCTGGGGGAACTGCCGGTGTCGACTGGCGACGTGCGCGAGCGTACGCTCGGCGGCACCGGACCGCCACGGTCCGGTGCCGCCCTGTCCGCTCGGTGCGGTGCGGTCCGGATCGACGAGCCGTGCACCGCGAGTTCAACGCCCGTGCGGCGACTCGTGCACCTCGACCTCATCGAGCAGCAGCGCTACGACAACGGCGTCACGCTGCACCGGTACGACGAACGGCGCGGCGGCCCGGCGGCGCGGCGGCGCGGCCTGAACGATCTCGACGTCACTCACTGCCGATGACCCGAAGGGCCAGCCGCTGCGCGCCGTCACTGCATGACGACGCCCTGGGCGCGCTCCGCGGACGACGGGAGGCGCGGCGCCGGCTGGCACCGCGCCTCCCGTCCGTGGGATGGTCGCGTCAGACGTCGCGACGGCGGGCGAGCGTCAGGGCGAGCGCGCCCACGGCGACGACCTCGGCCGCGAGGACGCCGAAGCCGCCCCAGCCGTTCAGCACGACGCCGCTGTTGTCGGCGGCGCTCTGGCCGTCGTACGAGTACGCGTAGAGCTGGGCCCCGGCCGAGTCCGGCAGGAACGACGCGATGTCCATCGGCCAGTCGACCTTCATCAGCCCGCTCATGAGCGCGAGCACCGTCGGCACGACCAGCAGGAGGCCGAGCGTGATCGCGATGCCACCGGCGCTCGATCGGACGAGCAGACCGATGCCGTAGGCGAGGAGCGCCAGCAGGGTCAGGAACACCGACGAACCGAGGATCGGCAGGAACACCGACGGGTCACCGATCTCCGGCTCGACACCGTTGCCGGCCAGCAGCGGGAGCGAGATGAGGACGCCGATCCAGGTGGCGACGGCGCTGACCACGAAGGTCGTGACGGCGAGGACCGTGGCCTTCGCCAGGATCACGCCGGCGCGACGGGGGTCGGCGGTGAAGGTCGAGCGGACCTGGCCGGTGCCGTACTCACCGGTGATGATGAGCACGCCGAGCACGCCGACGACGAGCGACGAGAGCAGGACGCCCACGGTGTTGGCGTTCACGAACGTGCCGTTGGCGATGTCCGTCGGCATCTGCTGCCCACCGCTGTTCGTGTTCGCACCGACCAGCGCGGCCATGCCGATGGTCACGACCACCAGGATCGCGTAGCACCAGAACGTGGACCGGATGCTTCGCAGCTTGATCCACTCGCTCCGCACCAGGTGCGGGAACGACAGGCGGACCGAGCTGGGCATGCGGGTCGACGGGGTGGTGGGCGAGGTGGTGGCGCTCATCGGGTGCCCTCCGATCGGTACTCGACGTCGTCGCGGGTGAGGGCCATGTAGGCCTCTTCCAGGCTCGCGCCGGTCGGGGTGAGTTCGTGCAGGGGGACGCCGGCCTGTGCGGCGATGTTGCCGACCGTCGGGGCGTCGGGTCCGACGACGAGGAACGAGCCGTCCTCGCGCTGGGTGACCGCTGCCTTCGGGCCGATCGCCTGGAACAGGCCGTTCGGGTCCGGGGTACGGACGATGACGCGGCTGACGGCGGCGTCGACTCCTCCGCCACCACCCGCGACGAACTCGGCGATCGGGGCGTCGGCGAGGACCTTGCCCCGGCCGAGCACGACCACGCGGTCCGCGGTCTGCGCCATCTCGCTCATGAGGTGGCTCGACAGGAACACCGTGCGGCCGTCGGCGGCCATGCGGCGGGCGAGCTGACGGACCCACACGACGCCGTCCGGGTCGAGGCCGTTGACCGGCTCGTCGAGGATCAGGGTCTTCGGGTCGCCGAGCAGTGCGGCAGCGATTCCCAGGCGCTGCCCCATGCCCAGCGAGAACCCGCCGACGCGCTTCTTCGCGACGGAGTCGAGGCCGGTCATGTCGATGACCTCGTGCACGCGGGTCTTCGGGATCCCGTGGGTGGCCGCCAGGGAGAGCAGATGGTTGTAGGCGCTGCGGCCCGAGTGCACCGCCTTCGCCTCGAGCAGGGCGCCGACCTGCCGGAGCGGGTCGCGGAAGGTCGTGTAGGGCTGGCCGTTCACGGTGGCCGTGCCGGACGTGGGCCGGTCCAGCCCCATGATCATGCGCATCGTGGTGGACTTCCCGGCGCCGTTGGGCCCCAGGAAGCCGGTCACGCTGCCGGGGCGCACGACGAAGGAGACGTCGTCCACGGCGGTCTTCGGACCGTACTGTTTGGTGAGGTGGCTGACTTCGATCACGGCCACGACGCTACGGGAGGGGCATCCGGCGCCGCGTCCGCCGTTGGGGGGAGATGTGTGCGCCTGCAGGGTGACGTGGGGGTCCGGTCAGGATGGGCAGGGGTGGGTCACCGTCACCCCCAAAGGGGCATTTGACGGTGTCCTCGGGGCGAGCGAGCATGGGCGCATGTCCAGCCTCCAGTCCCTCAGGGCGACCGCGCACCCGATCCGGCTCCGCCTGCTGTCACTCGTGACGAGCACCGCGATGAGCGCAGCCGAGGCCGCCCGGGAGCTCGGTCTCTCGCAGGCCACCGCGAGCTACCACCTCCGCGTCCTCGAGCGGGCGGGGCTGGTCGCCGTCGTGGAGGTCGTCCGGCTCCGTGGCGGCGAGGCGAAGCGGTACCGGCACGAGTCGTCATCCGAACCGTTCGACCTCGATGCCGTCCCCGACAGCGGCGCCGACGTCTCCGTCGAGGACCAGCTCGTGTACGTCGAGGCCCAGGTCGAGGAGCTCCGGCGCCGGGTACGACACCGGAGCACGGGGCCGGGCGTCTCGACCGATGCCGAACTGTGGGTGGGCCCCGAGACGTGGCGCCGTGTGGTGCACCACGTCGGACAGGCTTCCGCCCTGCTCCACGCTGCTGCCCAGCGCCCACGCACTCCGGGAACCGTCCCGGTGTCGATGACCGTCGCGATGTTCCCGATGCGGCGACCGTGAGTGCGCCGACCACGGGCGTCCTCGCTCACGCGCCGTTCCGCTGGCTCCTCGCGGCCCGCACGGCGAGCATCCTCGGGAACGCGGTCGCGCCCATAGCCCTGGCGTTCGCCGTCCTCAACCTCACCGGATCACCCGTCGACCTCGGGCTCGTGGTCGCCGCGCGATCGGTCGCGAACGTCGCCGTCCTGCTGTTCGGCGGGGTCGTCGCGGACCGGCTCCCCCGCGACGTGGTGCTCGTCGTCACGTCGCTCGCCGCCGCACTGACGCAGGCCGCCGTCGCCGCGCTGGTCCTGAGCGGGACCGCGACCGTGACGCTCCTCGTCGTGCTGAGCGTCCTGAACGGCGCGGTCGCCGCGGTGAGCCTCCCGACGACCGCGGCCATGGTCCCCGAGACCGTGCCCGAGGCGCTGCTCCGCCCTGCCAATGCCGTGATCCGGTTGAGCATCAACGGCGGCACCATCGTCGGCGCCTCCGCCGGCGCTGGCATGGTCGCGCTCGTCGGCGCCGGGTGGGGGCTGGCGGTCGACGCCGCCGGCTTCGCCGTCGCAGCCGCCCTGTACGCGCGGATCCGACTGCCAAGACGCCCGTCGGTCGCACCGGCTGACCGTCCGTCGGTGATCGCGGACATCCGGGAGGGATGGGCCGAGTTCTCGGGAAGACGCTGGGTCTGGACGGTGGTCGCCCAGTTCGCGGTGCTCAACGCCGCCTTCGTCGGTGCGACGACCGTGCTGGGTCCGGTCGTCGCGGACGGCTCGTTCGGCCGGGCGGCGTGGGGGCTGGTGGTCGCCGCCCAGACCGTCGGTCTGGCGCTCGGCGCGCTGATCGCGCTGCGGTGGCGACCACGGCGAGCACTCGGCATCGGTGTGGCCCTGATGGCGGTGACCGCGCTTCCCGTGCTGGTGCTCGGCATCGCACCGGCCCTGCCGACGCTGCTCGTCGCGTTCGCACTGGGCGGGGTCGCCATCGAGCTGTTCGCGGTCGCCTGGGACCACGCGCTGCAGTCGAACGTGCCGAGGGCCGTGCTGTCGAGGGTCTACTCCTACGACATGGTCGGATCGTTCATCGCGGTCCCGCTCGGCGAGGCCCTGGTGGGACCGCTGGCGCACGCGGCCGGGACGACCACGACCCTGATCGGCTGCGCCGTCGTCATCGTCGTCGCCACCGTGGTCGCCGCGTCCACTCGGAGTGTCCGGCGCGTGACGAACGAGGCGCCCGTGCCGGTCTGATCAGCCCGGGGAGGCGTCCGCCTCGACCTCGTACGCCTCGAACCGGTCGTCCCCGAGGATCGCGTCGACCAGCGACCTGGACCCGGCGACGATGGTCGAGTCCCAGTCGATCTCGGTGGCGAGCACCCATTCGTGCCCGTCCGGCCAGAGCATCTGCGGAGTGTGCCAGACGTCGATGTACGTGCCCACGCGGGCGTCATCCATCCAGGACGGGTCGCCGAGTTGCGGCAGGGACATGGAGAGCAGGAAGAACTCGCGGGCTGGCCACAGGAAGCGCGGACCCGCGAGCGACTCCCGGAGCGCAGCCTGCTCCCGCCGGTGCTGCGCCCGCATCCGGGCCATCTCCTCCTGCATCTCCGTGCGCTCGGCCGCCGTCGGCTCGCCGCTCCCCTGCCACCCGAAGCCCATGGTCGAGCCACCGTTCAGGTCGCCCCACCCGTCCCAGATCGCCCCGACCAGGTCGTCCGGCGTCGACGTCGCGTCGGCAAGGAGCCCGGTGAGCGCGGCGAACTGCGTCGGCTCGTACCAGCCCTCTTCCGGCGGGTGAACGACCCAGCCGTCCGCGAAGGACACGTCGTCTTCGTCGCTCCGACCGCTGACGGTCCCCCACGACACGAGCGGGTGCAGGACCTGGCCAGTCCGCGCGGCGACGTCGGCCCAGCGCCATTCGGCAGACCCGACGACCGGATGGTCACCGTGCTCATCGACGGTCGTGCGGTCCTCGCGCTCCGCTGGCAGCGGGTGCAGGACCCGGGCGTACGACTCGAACCCGGTGCCCGCGACACCGCCGATGCTGCCGAACGCGCCAGCGCGAGCGAGCAGCCAGTCGCCGCGGGAGACGTCCCTGATCAGTTCCACTCGTCGGTCACCTGGCCGACGGTCGGGGCGCGCGGAGTCCGGGGAACTCCTCGTCGCGCCACTCCCCCTCGGCGCGCGTGCCGTTGCTCACCGACTGCTCCTCGCGCTCCCGCAGCTCCACGCGGCGGATCTTGCCCGAGATGGTCTTCGGGAGCTCCGCGAACTCGACGCGGCGGACGCGCGCGTAGGCGGGGAGGGCCGTGCGCGCGTACTCCAGCACCTGCCTGGCGGTGTCGGCCGACGCCTCCCATCCGGTGGCCAAGGTGACGTACGCCTTGACGACGTTGAGGCGGGCGTCATCGGGTGCCGGGACGACCGCGCTCTCGGCCACGGCTGGGTGCTGGAGCAGGGCGCTCTCCACCTCGAACGGCGAGACCTTGTAGTCGGAGGACTTGAACACGTCGTCGGTGCGACCGATGAACGTCAGCTCACCGTCGGCGTCCCGCACCGCGATGTCGCCGGTGTGGAAGAAGCCGTCCCGCATCGACGACGCCGTGCGGTCGGGATCACCCAGGTACTCGGCCATCAGGTTGACGGGCCGCTCGGTGAGGTCCAGGCAGACCTCGCCCTCGTCCCCCGGTTCGCCCGTGACCGGGTCGAGCAGGGTGACGGTCACGCCGGGGAGCGGCTTGCCCATCGCTCCCGGTGTCACGGCGGCACCCGGGGCGTTGCCGATGATCGCGGTGGTCTCGGTCTGTCCGTAGCCGTCGCGGATGGTGAGACCCCAGGCCGCCTCGACGCGGCCGATGACCTCGGGGTTGAGCGGCTCGCCGGCCGAGATGACCTCGCGGAGCGCCCGCGGCCTCGCGCCGAGGTCGGACTGCAGCATCATCCGCCACGCGGTCGGCGGCGCACAGAAGGTGTTGACCTCGGCCCGCTCGAGCTGCGCGAGGAGTGCAGCGGGGTCGAAGCGTGCGGTGTTGTGGATGAACACCGTGGCCTCGGCGATCCACGGCGCGAAGAAGCAGCTCCAGGCGTGCTTCCCCCATCCGGGCGAGCTGATCGTCAGGTGCACGTCACCGGGCCGGACCCCGAGCCAGTACATGGTGCTGAGGTGCCCGACCGGGTACGACGTCTGGGTGTGCACGACCATCTTCGGCTTCGACGTCGTGCCGGACGTGAAGTAGACCAGGCACGGGTCGGTCGTGCGGGTGACGACGTGGGGACGGACCTCGTCGGCGGGAGCGGGCTCGCCCAGGTCGCTCGGGTACTCGGTCCACCCGTCAGCGGGACCGCCGATGACGATGCGCGTGAAGGCACCGTGGACGTCGTCGTACTTGTGCGTCTCGCTCCGGTTCGTGACGACGTGCGCCACCGAGCCCCGGTCGACGCGGTCCTGCAGGTCGGCGGTGTCCAGCATCGTCGAGGTCGGCAGGATGACGGCACCGAGCTTGATCACGGCGAGCATGGTCTCCCACAGCTCGAGCTGGTTGCCGAGCATGACGAGGACATGGTCGCCCTGCTGCACGCCGAACCCGTGCAGGTGCGTCGCCAGTCGGTCGGACCGGGCAGCCATCTCCGCGTAGCTCAGACGCTGCTCCTGGCCGTCCGCCTCGACGATCCAGAGCGCGGTGCGGGGGTTGTCCGTCGCGATGACGTCGAACCAGTCGGTGGCCCAGTTGAACGTTTCGCCGACGTCCGGCCAGCGGAAGCCGGTTCGAGCAGCTTCGGGAGAGTCCGCGGCGAGGAGCTGGTCGCGGGCAGCACGGTAGGCAGCGGTCGGGTTCGCAGAAGGCACGGACCGATCATGCCGTATCCGCCTCAGCGCCCTCCCGACGAGGACGGACCCGATGCGGTCACGGTCGCCCGCTTCCCCGCACCGCGGCAGCGATCACGCGGATGGTCTCCTCCGTCGCCACGTGCAGGTGCCCGCGGATCCCCACGGCGCGGGCGGCCTCGATGTTCTCCGCCACGTCGTCGACGAAGAACACCTCGTCCGGACTCGCCCGCATCTGCCGCAGGGCGCTGCGCCAGGCCTCCGGGTCGGGCTTCGTCACGCCGATCTCGTGGGAGTAGCAGATCGGGTCGAACACCGCCGAGAACGCGAAGCGTCGCTCCTCTTCCTCCCGCGCTCCGTCGCCCGAGTTCGACAGGATCGCGAGGCCGACCGTCCCCCGGAGCCCGGCGACGAAGTCGAACAGCGGTTGGTTCAGCGTGCCGCAGTACGCATCCCAGAAGTCGGCCCGCATGTCGGCGAGCTGGAGGGCTGAGAGCTCGAGCGCGGTCCCGATCCCACCCCAGTACCGGTCGACGACGCCGGTCTCGCGGGCGGCGTCCGGCAGGTCGGCTGCGACGAGCCGCGCGGAGAAGTCGTCCGCGGTCATCCCGAGGCGCTCCGCCCACCGCGCTCGGAACCGTCCCGGCCACGCCGCGTCGTCAACCAGCTCGAGGACACCGCCAACGTCGAGCAGCACCCACCGAACAGGCATCCCGGCGGTCACAGCGAACCCCGCAGCTGCCGGATCATCTCGATCTCCCGTTCGCTCGGGTCGAGCACGTACGCCTCGGTCGCACCCGTCGGCTCGTACCCGCGCCTGGCGTAGAAGGCCCGCGCGCGCGGGTTCCGTTCGTGGACGTGCAGCCGCAGGGCCGACCCGTGCGCCGCCGCCCACACCTCGATCTCGTCGAGCAGGGCATCCGCGACGCCGGCCCCGCGGCCGCGGTGGGACGGGGTGACGTAGACGCCGACCAGGAGCGGGCCCACACGAGGCCCAGGGACGTACACCCCCATCGTCCCCAGCCAGCTGCCGTCGGCGTCGACCGCGACCAGGGTCGTCCCACCGACGTCACCCTCACGGCGACCGCGGCGGCGCCAGTCCGCCTCGACCAGGCGCTCCGCGTCGTCGAGGCGTTCCCCGTAGGCCTTCGGGGTGTCCCGGATCATCTCAAGGCGCAGTGCCCGGACCGACTCCCAGTCGTCCTCCGTGGTCGGTCGGATCATCGTTCCCCGCATGCCCCGAGCCTAGGGGCGCCCCGGAGGAGAAGCCGTTCGCGCCGGACGGCGCCCGCGCGTGCAACGAACAACACCCCGACCGGATCGGTCGGGGTGTTGTTCGTCGTGGTGCGATCAGCGGATGATCGAGATGTTGTCCGCCTGCGGGCCCTTCTTGCCGGGACCCACCTCGTACTGCACGTGGTCGTTCTCCTCGAGCGCCCGGTAGCCGGTCGTCGCGACGATGCTGGAGAAGTGCGCGAACAGGTCATCGGACCCGTCGTCGGGGTGGATGAAGCCGTACCCCTTGTCGTGGTCGAACCACTTCACGGTGCCGGTGGGCATGGTCGTCAGCACGGCGTCAGTGGATGCGGAGCTCGGTGACCATGGGGCACGCGAACGGGTCCCGGGCGGCGAGCCCGACGCGGTTGAGGTAC
>NZ_JADKRV010000023.1 GCF_015351025.1 Curtobacterium sp. VKM Ac-1376
GCCACCGGCACCGACGGAACAGCCGAGGGGGTCGCCGTCGGACCCGCGGTCGGACCGCCGGTGGGCATCGGGGTCGGCGTCGGGGTCGGCGTGGTCCCACCGTCACCCGGGGTCGGCGTCGGGTCCGTGCCCGGGTCCGTGTCGCCGCCCTCGCACGGGTACGTCCCCGTGCGCAGCGAGAACCCGTCGGTGTCGTTGTCGTCCGCGTAGAACGTCGCGCGCTCCCCGTCGGTGCAGGCGCCCGAGATCGCGAAGCCCTCGTTGGCGAGCGTCCGGTCGGCGTTCGACGGCGCCTCGTACAGCGTCGAGGCGGTGAAGGCACCGTCCGTCACCCCGTACAGCGCGGTCCGACCGGAGCACGCCTCGTCGCAGACCACCCAGAGCGCGTCGAGCGTCGGGTCGAACTGCACGTCGGCGACGACGGCGAGCGAGGTGGCGATCGTGGCGACCCGCTGGAACGAGCCGTCGTCCATCAGCGCGTAGGCGTAGACGCTCGCGGTGCCCTCGACCCCGACGAAGAACAGGCCATCGCCGTGGCCGGCGTAGCTCGACGGCGTGTACGCGGCACCGGTGTGCTCGTCCGTGAAACCGTGCGCGGTGAGCCAGGAGTCCGGGATCCAGGTGACACCCTCGAGGCCGGCGTTCGCGCCGAGCCCGGGGAAGTCCGCGGCGAGGTTCCACTCGTCGGTGGCGCGGAGCGTGGACTCGGAACCGTCGGTCGTGGCGTAGCGCAGGACCGACGGGCGGCTCGTGCTCGACACGTCGTTGTTGCGCTCCGTCGACACGTAGACCGCGCCCGGGTCGTCGCTCGTGACGGTCACGCCCTCGGCGTCCGGGGTGCCGGTGCCGTCGGCGTAGCGCAGGTCGGTGCCGGCGGTGTTCGACGGCGCCCAGCCACCCCTGTCATCGGAGGTCAGGCGGTACAGCAGCCCGTCGCCGTTCTGCACGGCCCAGAGCTGGCCGTCCTCCGACGTCGCCGAGGTCGTCCAGTCGAGGCCGCTCAGGTCGCCGGAGAACGTGTCCTCGTCGTCGAGCACGGTCTCGTCCGGGCCGCCGGGCCAGGCCTCGGCGGTGACGACGCCCGCGAACGTGTTCGTCAGGCCCTTCGTCGGGGCCGAGGTCTCGGCGAAGTCGCCAGTGCCGTCGGGGTTGCGACCGTACGACGTCGCGGCGTGCGCCGACCAGGAGTACGAGTCGACCAGCGCGCCGCTCCGGCCGAAGATCCGTGCGGAGTCGGCCTTGCCGAGCCCGAAGCCGAAGTCCGCCTCGTCGAGGACGGTGAACCCCCCGGCCGCCAGGGTCGTGCCCGCGGGGACGGTGTACTCGTGGTCGTCCTCGGCGTCCTTGAACACGTACCCGCCGAGGTCGACCGTGGTGCTGCCGGTGTTCGTCAGCTCCACCCAGTCGCCCGGGGCGCCGTCCTGCGACTCGACCTCGTTGACACGGACGGGCGAGGAGCAGTCGTTCGCGGCGCCCTTCGTCGAGGCCGTGGTGTCCACGAGCTCCCCGACCCCGTCAGCGCAGCGACCGTAGGTGACCGCCGCGTGGGTCGTCCACGCGTACCGGAGCACCGGGTCGCCGGCGGGGTCGTAGATGCGCGCGGTGTCGGCGCCGCCGAGCCCGAAGTCGAAGCCCGGCGCGGTGGCCGACAGCTGGTCGATCACGAAGTACCCGCCCGAGGCGATCGTCGACCCGGCGGGCAGCTCGTACGCGTCGTGGGTGCTGTCATCGTCGAGGAAGGCGTACCCGGTCAGGTCGATGGCGTCGTTCGAGGTGTTCTTCAGCTCGACCCAGTCGCTGTCGTCGCCGTTCGACTCGACCTCGTTGACGACGAGACCGTTCGCGGCGGCGGCACCGACGGCCGGGTCGTCGTCACCGACGGCGGCGAGGGCGGGGCTGGCCGTGGCGACACCGGCACCGACGACCAGCGCGGTCAGGATCGCGGCGCCGATGCGGACGGCGGGTGGGCGGAGGGCAGGAGTGCGCATGCAGAGTCCTTCTCGGGTGTTCGGGGGAGAGGAGGGCGGGACCTGCACGACTGTTCAGCACCAGGGCATCCGGCCGGTGGCCGGGCGGTGAACGCTCGGTGTCCCGGGATCCGGCCGACGCCGTGCACACACCACACGGCGGACGGGAGGCCCGTGGCGGCCGCGCACCGTGCCTCCCGTCCGCCCTGGGGTCGCGCCAGCCCCACTTGGTGAGCAGAAGACGTCGTCAGTGCCGGATGAGGAGCGTGCTCGCCCGCGGCGACAGTGCCGCGTCGAGCACCAGGCACGCGGCACCGACCGCGGCGACGTCGGCTCCGCGGTCGCTCTCGACCACCTGCACCTCGTGCTTCGGCACGAGCAGCGGTGACCCGGTGATGGCCGTCCGGGCTGCCGGCAGCGCGGCGCTCGCGATGCGGGAC
Organism: Curtobacterium sp. VKM Ac-1376; assembly: GCF_015351025.1. Lineage (GTDB taxonomy): Bacteria > Actinomycetota > Actinomycetes > Actinomycetales > Microbacteriaceae > Curtobacterium. The sequence continues at coordinate 2,408 of NZ_JADKRV010000023.1, forward strand.
CAGAACGGTCCGCCGAACACCACGCGGTCGACGTCGAGCAGGTTCACGATGAGCACGACCGCGTTGCCCATCACGGTGCCGGCCTCGGCGGCGAGCGCGACGGCGGTGTCGTCCCCGGCCGCGATCGCCGCGGCGAGTTCGTCCCACGCGGCGTTCACCGCATCGACGGAGTCGGCAGGAGCGGCAGCGACGGGAGCGGCAGCATCGGAACCGACACCGCCGGACAGCGCCAGCCCCCGTGACCGCGCGATCCGGACCAGCCGGTCGGGCGCGACCGCGGCGCCGACCTCACCCCGCGTCTCCGAGCCGTCCGGGGTGCCGGCGAGCGAGCGCTGGTCGACCATGATGTGCCCGGCGTCGCCCGCGTTCGACCCCACGCCCCGCACCGGTTCGTGGTCGACGACGAGCCCGACGCCGAACCCCGTGCCGAAGTACACGAACGCGAAGTTCCGGGCCGAGGACTCCCCCGCCAGGAACATCTCGCCGACCGCGGCCGCCGTGACGTCCTTCTCGAGCAGGACCGGGTAGCCGGTGGCCTCGGCGAGTGCGTCCCGCAGGGGCACGTCCCGCCACCGCGGCAGGAAGGGTGGGTCGACCACGATCCCGGCCTCGACGTCGATCGGGCCGGGGCTCGCGATGCCGACACCCAGCACGGTGTCGACGTCCACTCCGGCGTCGGCGACGAGTCCGTCGACGGCGGACGCGATCGTCCGCACCGCCTCGGACGGGTCGTCGGCCGTCGGAGTCGAGGTCGTGGACGAGGCGATGACGGTGCCGGCGAGGTCGAGCAGCACGGAGGTGACGACGGCCGGGTCGATGTGCACGCCGACCGCGCACCGGCTGTTCGGCTCGAGCCGCAGGATGGTCCGGGGTTTGCCGCGGCCGGAGACGACGGTGCCGGACTCCGCGATCATGCCGGCCTCGATCAGGAACCGGGTGACGTTCGACACGGTCTGCGCGCTGAGCCCCGTGCGGGCTGCGAGTTCGACGCGGCTCAGGCCGTCGGGTGAGCGGCGGACGGCGTCGAGGACCACGGTGCGGTTGAACCCGCCGATCGACGGGAGGTTCGCTCCCCGTCGATGCTCTGCCATGCCGCGACGATACCGCGACAACGGTGCGGTCTCGGTCTGCCGTCGTCACTGGCCCCCACAGGGGTCGCACCGTTAGCCTGGCCGCATGTCCGACCTGCGCCTGGAAGAACTCTCCGCGAAGACCGCTGCCGCGGCCAACTCCCTGACGCTCAAGCCCGGGCAGGAACAGTTCGTGCAGCCGACGACCTACGGGGTCGCCGAGTCCGACGTCAAGCCGAGCTCGGCGTGGACCCGCGTGGTCCTCGACGACGACGAGGTGCTCGGCCTGATCATCGGCTCGTTCGACGCCGAGAACGCGCAGGAGGAACTGCGCAGCTGCATCTGGCGCGTCAACGTCGCGGCGTCCGCGCAGGGTCGCGGTGTCGGCCGGTTCGCCGTGCACGGCCTGGCGGACGAAGCCCGCAGCCGCGGGTTCGAGCGACTGACGGTCGTGTACGAGCCCGGTGGCGACGACAGCCCCGAGGCGTTCTTCCGCGCCGTCGGGTTCGAGGTCGTGCGCGAGACCCAGTACGGCGACGACTTCGCGGTCCTGACGCTCTAGTACTTCCCAACGACGTACTCTCCGACGACGTGCCCTCCGACGCTGTGCCGTCCGACGACGCAGCCGCCGACTTCGGCGCCGCCGTCGCCGAGGTCGTGCGGATGATCCCGCCGGGTCACGTCATGACCTACGGCGACGTCGCCGCAGCCCTCGGCTCGCGGGCGTCCCGTGCCGTCGGCAAGGTGATGGCCCACGAGGGTGCCGACCTGCCGTGGTGGCGCGTGGTGCGCGCGGGCGGGCACCCACCGCTGCACCACGAGGCCCGGGCGCTCGAGCACTACCGCGCCGAGGGCACGCCGCTCGTGCAGGGAACGGCCGCCTGGAGGCTCGACATGCGTCGCGCGCGCTGGTCGCCGTCCACGGATGCCGACGACCCGTTCTGACGCCCGCCCCGCACGCCGGCCGTCAGCGGTCGAAGCGCGCGCCCTTCGGGTTCGTGGGCAGCAGGCACAGCAGGTACACGACGAGCGAGCCGATGCCCGGCGCAACGTGCAGGAACTGCCAGAAGCCGGACAGGTTCGCGTCGTGCAGTCGTCGGGCACCGACCGCGAGCGACCCGATGAGCGTCGCGAGCACCCACAGCATGAACAGGTACGAGCCGACGGGGTTCTCAAGCACGGGGGTGTTCGGCGTGAACACCTGCGGGACGAGCTGCAGCACGAGCCCGATCGCGAACGACGTCAGCCACCACCACCAGAACTCGGCACGTGACGCCCGCCCGGTGAACACGGTGTACTTCCGCCAGAACCGTCGGACGGCCTCGGCGAACGGGGCACCGTAGAAGGGGTCGTGCAGGGCGACGCCGCCGGGCTGCACCACGCTGTCGTTGCTCATGGAGCAAGCCAACCACGTGGTGCAGCCCGACCGGGGCCTACACGAGCGAGTCGCGCCAGGCCGCGTGCAGCTGGGCGAACCGTCCGGTGCCGGCGATGAGGTCGGCGGGCGTGCCGTCCTCGACGATCTTGCCGTGCTCCATGACGAGCACCCGGTGGGCGATCGCGACGGTCGACAGGCGGTGCGCGATGATCACCGCGGTGCGGTCGGCCAGCAGGGTCTCCAGACCCTCCTGCACGAGTCGCTCCGAGGGGATGTCGAGCGATGCCGTGGCCTCGTCGAGGATGAGCACCTTCGGGTCCGCGATGAACGCCCGCGCGAACGAGAGCAACTGCCGCTGCCCGGCCGAAACACGACCACCGCGCTTGTTCACGTCGGTGTCGTACCCGTCGGGTAGCGCCATGATGAACTCGTGTGCGCCGACCGCCTTGGCCGACGCCTCGATCTCCTCGCGTGACGCCCCGGGCTTGCCGAGCGCGATGTTGTCCGCGACGGTGCCGGAGAACAGGTACGCCTCCTGCGTGACCATCACGATCGCGCGGCGCATGTCCTTCGTGTCGAGGTCGCGCAGGTCCACGCCGTCGAGCTTGACCGAGCCCTGGGTCGGGTCGTAGAAGCGCGCCATGAGCTTGGCGAGCGTCGACTTGCCGGCACCGGTGGACCCGACGAGCGCGATGGTCTGGCCCGCCGGGATGTGCAGGTCGAACTCCGGCAGCACGACCTTGCCCTTGTTGTAGGCGAAGACGACGTCGTCGAAGTCCATCTTGCCGGTGGCGTCCGCCAGCCGCGTCGGCTTCGCGGGGTCCGGCACGCTCGGCCGTTCCTCGAGGACGCCGGAGATCTTCTCCATCGCCGCCGAGGCCGACTGGTACCCGTTGTAGAACATCGCGAGCTCCTGCGCCGGGTCGAAGAAGCGCTTGGCGTACAGCGCGACCGCGAGCAGCGCACCGACCTCGAGCGTCCCGCCGACGATCCGGAAGCCGCCGACGATGACGACCGCGGCGAGCGTCGCGTTGCCGATGAGCACGAGCACCGGGTCGAAGGTCCCGAACAGGTTGAACACCCTCGTGTTCGCCACCCGGTAGTCCTCGACGAAGCCGCCGTACTCGTCACGGTTGCGGGACTCCTTGCGGAACGCCTGCACCGCGCGGATGCCCGTCATCGTCTCGACGAAGTGCACGATCACACGCGCCGAGGTGACGCGGGTGGACCGGAACAGCGTCTGCGAGTTCGTCTGGAACCAGCGGATCAGGAACCAGAGCGGCACGAGCGACACCGCGAGCACGAGCCCCGACGTCGGGTCGAGCAGCACCAGGGCCACCGCGGTGAACACCATGTACAGCACGCCCTGGATGAGCTGGTTCAGCCCGGAGTCGAGCAGCTCGCGGATCGAGTCGAGGTCACTCGTCTGGCGCGAGATGATCCGGCCGGACGTGTAGGTCTCGTGGAACTCGAGCGACAACCGCTGCGTGTGCAGGAACACCCGCTTGCGCAGGTCGAACAGGATCGCCTGGCTGATCCGCGCGGCGAGCACGGTGTACCAAGCGGTGAGGACCGCCCCGAGGACGGCCACGACGATGTACGTCGCGACGACCCCGAACGCCGGCACCCAGTCGTTCTGGTCCAGCACCGCGGGCAGGGCGTTGTCGATGCCCCACGCGATGAGCGCCGGACCCGCGACGGTGCCGGCCGTGGAGACGACCACGACGATCCCGAGCAGCACGAGCCGGAGCTTCAGCGGTGCCGCGAGTGACCCGAGCAGGGCGAGGGAGCGACGCCGCAGGCGCTTGCTCTCCGCCTTGGTGAAGTCCTCACGCTCCTCGCCGCGCACGCCCATGGTGGTGATCGAGGCGGTGACGGGGGCGGCAGACTGCTCGTCCGGAGCCTCGTGCGGGACGGACGCCGTTCCTCCCGGCAGGTTCTGGTCGGTCTGCTGGCTCATGCCATCGCCTCCTGTCGTGCGGTCTGGTCGTCGTCGTCCAGCGACGAGATGACGTAGCGGTAGTGCTCGTTGGTGGCCATCAGCTCGTGGTGGGTCCCGACGGCGGTGATGACACCGTTCTCCATCAGGGCGACCCGGTCGGCCAGCGTCACCGTCGACGGACGGTGCGCCACGATGAGCGACGTGGTCTCGGCGAGCACGCGACGCAGGCCCGCCTCGACCCGTGCCTCGGTGTCGACGTCGAGCGCCGACAGTGGGTCGTCGAGCACGAGGACCGACGGCCGCGCGGCGATCGCACGGGCGAGCGCCAGGCGCTGGCGCTGCCCACCGGACAGCGACAGCCCCTCCTCACCCACGCGGGTGTCGACCCCGTCGGGCAGGTCGTCCACGAACGACGCCTGCGCGATGTCGAGCGCCTCGCGCATCAGCGCCTCGGCATCCTCGCCCTGCACGTCCGGACGGCCGAGCAGCACGTTCTCGCGCACCGTCGACGAGAACAGGGTGGCGTCCTCGAACGCGACGCCGACGTGGCGCCGCAGTTCCTCACGCGTGAGGTCACGGATGTCGACGCCGTCGATCGTCACCGAGCCGCCGGTCACGTCGTACAGGCGAGGCACGAGCGAGAGCAGCGTCGTCTTGCCGGAGCCGGTCAGTCCGACGAGCGCCATGGTCTCGCCCGGCTCGAGCTGCAGCTCGACGCCGTTGATCAGGTCCGGGTACTGCGGTGCGGAGTCCTGGTACCGGAAGTGCACGCCGTTGAACGACAGCGCACCGTGCGGCTCCGCGATCGTCTTCGGGTGTTCCGGGTCGGTGATCGTGTTCTCGGAGTCCATCACCTCGAAGAAACGGTCGACCGCGGTGCGGGTGTCGAACGTCATCGAGAGGAAGAACCCGATCGACTCGATCGGGAACCGCAGCACCGTCGCCGTCGCGAAGAACGCGAACAGCTGCCCGACGCTGAGTTCCCCCTGCGATGCCAGCCAGATGCCGGCGAGCAGGCACAGCGCGAACGCGACGTCCGGCACGAGCAGCAGCCACAACCAGATGCTCGCGATGGCCTTCGCCTTCTTGATCTCGGTGCCGCGCAGCGCCTCCGCCTGCTCGCTGAACTCCTCGAGCTTCGCACCGCCGCGACCGAACGCCTTGAGGACGCGGATGCCGTGCACCGACTGCTCGACGCTCGTCGCCAGGTCGCCGACCTGGTCCTGGCTGCGGCGCGCGACGGCGGAGTACCGGCGCTCGAACAGCAGCCCGTTGATCCAGAGCGGGATCGACGCGACCAGGAAGATCAGGCCGAGCATCCACCCGAAGGTGAACAGCACGACGAAGCCGACGACGATCGTCACGATGTTCACGACGAGCAGGACCACACCGAAGGCCAGCCAACGGCGGATCAGGGACAGGTCCGACACGGACCGGGACAGCAGCTGGCCGGACTCCCACCGGTCGTGGAACGCGACCGGCAGGTCCTGCAGCTTCGCGTACAGGGCGTTCCGCATGCTCGTCTCGATGCGCGTCGATGGGCGCATCACCATCCGGCGACGCGAGGCGATGAACACCGACTCGAGCACGCCGAGCGCGAGCACCGCGAGACCCGCGGGCCAGATCTGCGAGGAGTCGCGCGACGACAGCGGACCGTCGACGAGCCACTGCAGCACGTAGGGGATGGCGAGCGCCACCAGGGAGGCACCCAACGCCGCGGCCATGCCGGCGATGAGGCGGCCCTTGTAGGGCTTCACGTAGGGGTAGATCCGCGCGATCGCGCGGAAGGTGGACGGGCGCGCCGTGGTGGGCGACTTGGACATGCGTTGCGTCCTCATGCGTCTGCCGTGTCCCCGGGTCGCGCTGCGCGGTGCTTGCTTGCTTGCTTGCTTGCTTGCTTGCGTCGCGTGGCGTCGGCCTGGAGGCTCGGTGTGGCGTTGCGTGGTGATCGTCGGCCGAGCGCGTGGTCGCGCCTCCGCCGTCACTCGCGTGACGTCGGACGGGCCGGAGGGCACCGGGAGACACGCGTCCCCCGGGTTCAGGCGGGTGGTTCGCGGACGCTGGTGGTGCGGCGCCGCGGGGCCGTGGGAACGGCCCGACTAGACGGCGTCCGCGACGCGGGGTCGCGGTGCGATCGTCGATCGCCGTGCGGGAGCGGTCCCCACGATGGACACGAGACCTGCACGGGCGGCCGTCGCCACGGTTCCGGTCATGGTGTCCATCGTCACTCCAGTCGTCGTCTTCGTCACCGTTGTGTCCGCGGTGCCGCCGGTCCCGAGGGATCGTCGGCTGCCTGCCGCGGAGCCTTACAGACTATTCACAGGCCGACCCGGTGCGCAATGGGACGCCACCATTTCTTCAGATCAATGGAAGAAGTGGCGCTCGCTCGTGAAGTACATCGTGACGCCGGCGGCCGTCGCTGCGGCGATGACCTCGTCGTCGCGGACGCTGCCGCCGGGCTGCGCGACGGCGCGGACGCCGGCGTCGATCAGCACCTGCAGGCCGTCGGCGAACGGGAAGAACGCGTCGGACGCGGCGACGCTGCCGGCCGCCCGGTCCCCGGCACGGTTCACCGCGAGGTGGCACGAGTCGACCCGGTTGACCTGACCCATGCCCACGCCGACGCTCGCACCCCGGTTCGCCAGCAGGATGGCGTTCGACTTCACCGAGCGGCTCGCCTTCCACGCGAAGGCCAGGTCGGCGAGGGTCTGGTCGTCGGCGGGCGCACCCGCGACGAGGGTCCAGGTCGCCTGGTCGAAGGCGGTGAACCGGTCGGCGTCCTGCACGAGGAACCCGCCGGAGATCTGCTTGACCTCGCGGTCGGCGAGCGCGAAGTCCGCCGGCAGCGTGAGCAGGCGGATGTTCTTCTTGCGCGACAGGACCTCGAGCGCCTCGGGATCGAAGCCGGGGGCGACGACGACCTCGGTGAAGATGTCCTTCACCGTCTCCGCCATCGCCACGGTGACCGGGCGGTTCGCCGCGATGACCCCACCGAACGCCGAGAGCGGGTCGCAGGCGTGCGCGGCGGCGTGGGCCGAGGCGATCGGGTCGGTGGCGTCGGCCGGGGCGATCGCGATGCCGCACGGGTTCGCGTGCTTGATGATCGCGACGGCCGGCTCGTCGAAGTCGAAGGCCGCACGGACCGCCGCGTCAGCGTCGACGTAGTTGTTGTACGACATCTCCTTGCCGTGCAGCTGCGTCGCCTGCGCGATGCCGGTGCCGTCCGACGTCGTGTAGAGCGCCGCGGCCTGGTGCGCGTTCTCGCCGTAGCGCAGGGTCGCGGACAGGTCGGCCTCGAACGACAGGTGCTCGTCGAATGCGCCCGGGGTCCGGATGTCACCGGAGGTCGTCGGCGCCGCAGCGGCCGTGACGACGTCACTCGCGAAGTAGGACGCCACCGCGGTGTCGTAGGCGGCGGTGTGCGCGAAGGCCTGGGCAGCGAGGCGCTTCCGGAGCTCGAGCGTGGTGCCGCCCGAACGGACCGCCTCGACGACCTCGGGGTAGGACGCCGGGGACACGACGATCGCGACGTTCGGGTGGTTCTTCGCCGACGCGCGGACCATCGCCGGGCCGCCGATGTCGACGTTCTCGACCACGGTCGCGGTGTCGGCGCCCGAGGCCACCGTCTCGACGAACGGGTAGAGGTTCACGACGACGAGTTCGAACGGCGCGATGTCGAGGTCGGCGAGCTGCTGCTCGTGTGACTCGAGGCGCAGGTCGGCGAGCAGGCCGGCGTGCACCGACGGGTGCAGGGTCTTCACACGACCGTCGAGCGATTCCGGGAACCCGGTGACGCTCGCGACGTCGGTGACCGCGTACCCGGCGTCACGGATCGTCCGCGCCGTGGAACCGGTCGACACGATCTCGACCCCGGCGTCGGCCAGGGCGCCGGCGAGCTCGAGCAGCCCGGACTTGTCACTCACCGAGATGAGTGCACGGCGGACCGGGACCACGTCGCGGTCGCGGTAGAGGCTGGGATCGGCTGCGTGCACGCTCATGCGCTCGGGGTGCCCTTCAGGTCGGTGGTGCCGTTGGCGATGTCGAGGATGGTCTGGATGAGCAGGCGGCGCTCGACCGGCTTGATGCGGTCGTGCAGCGTCGACTCGGTGTCACCCGGCAGCACGGGGATGCGCTCCTGGGCGAGGATCGGCCCCGTGTCGACGCCGTCGTCGACCGCGATGACGCTCGCACCGGTCTCGGTGACGCCGGCGGCGAGGGCGTCCCGCACACCGTGGGCGCCGGGGAACTCGGGCAGGTACGCCGGGTGGGTGTTGATGATCCCCGGCGCGAACTCGGACACCACGGCCGGGGGCAGCAGGCGCATCAGGCCGGAGAGCACGAGCAGGTCGGGCGACCACGGGCGGATCTGCTCCGCGAGGCCCTGGCCCCACTCGGCGCGCGAGCCGTAGCGGGTGAACGGCACCGTGAAGGTCGGGATCGAGAACTCCTCGCCGAGGCCGAGGCCTTCGGCGTCGCGGTCGGCACCGATGGCGACGACACGGGCGGGGTACTCGGCGTCGAAGGTCGCTTCGAGCAGGGCTCGGAGGTTCGACCCGGTACCGGAGATCAGGACGACCAGTTCGAGCACGGCACCAACCCTACCGGGACCCGCGAGGTCGGCCGGCGCTGTTACCGGTCGTCCTTCGGCTGCCGCCACCACGGCAGTTCGTCCTCGGGGATCTGGTCGGTGACGTCCCACTTCGCCGCGCGGGCCTGGGGGGTCGGCGTCGGCGCGGACGCTCGGGCCTCGGGCGTGACGTCCACGCGGTCCGCGTCGGCCGTCTCGTCCACGTCGTCGCGTCCGGCGACGAACTCCTCGGTGCTCCACGGGAACGCGGGCTGGGCGTCGGTCGGCACCGGGGTGGGTGCAGCTGCCGGGGCGGGCGCTGCGGGTCGCTCGGGGCTGGGCTGCTGCGGTTCGGCGTCGGACCCGGTCACGCGGTCGCGGAGCTCGCCGGCCCGGCCGCGGATGCCGTCGGCAGCGCCCGCGAGACGGTCGCGGAGACCACCGAGCGCCGCACGCCCGGCACTCCGGCGCGACGGCTCCGGCTCGGCGGCCAGGCGTTCGGAAGCCACGGCGTCGGTCTTCGCCCAGTCGGGGAGTTCGACGTCGTGGTCGGTGTCGCCGGCGCGCGGTGCGACGGGTGCGGGTGTGGGTCGTGCGGGTGCCGCGTCGGCGGGCTCGCTGTCGGTCGGCGCGCTGCTGACCGGCTCGGTCACGTGCTCGGTCGCTGCGCGGGATCGTGCAGCGGTCGACCCGTCGTGGGACTCCTCGACCACGAAGCGGTGCACGTCGGTGGTCCGCCCGGCCCCGGCCTGGTCGAGCGCGGCCAGGAGCGAGCCCTCGCCGACGACCGCCGCGGTGTCGTCGTCGTCGGCCTCGGTCCAGCGCTCCCGCGTCCAGCCGCGGTCCGGCAGGCGCACCAGGTCGCTGCCGACCGCGAGGGCGATGATCGCGGGCAGGCCGACCTCGAGTGCGGCGAACCCGCCGACCGCGAGCGCGTGCGGGCCGACCTCGGCCAGACGCCCCGGTCCGAACGCGCCGGACGTCGACCAGGCGATCAGGCCCGTGAGCACCCCGGCGACCAACCCGGCCGCGACCCCGCCGAAGGCACGGTGCAGCGCGGAGTCCGCGGCGCCCAGGGCACGGACCAGCCGGGGCCGCATCGACCCGCCGATCGCGAACCCGGCGATGACCGGCACGAGGATCCAGACCAGCCCGAAGGTGTGGCCGGAGGTCGGCAGCGCGCCGAACACCGGCAGTCCCGGGATCGGACCGAGTGTCGTGGCGATCGGGGACACGCTCGACCCGGAGCCGATCGCGAAGCCCGGACCGATCAGCCACGAGGTCGCCCACCCGACGAAGTCCGGCAGGAACGCGAGCTGCCCGACGGTGAGCGCGATCCCGCCGATGACGCCGGCGTGCGACTGCTCGTACAGGGTGATGACCTCGGCGAACGAGGTGAAGAGCAGCAGCGCGACCAGCACCGCGGCGACCCCGACGACGACGGCGGTCGCGGCGGTGCCGGCACGCAGGCCGAACGCGGCGAGGGCCCGCCAGACCGAGGGGATGCGGTCGACCAGGTCGATGACCCGCTGGGTACCGGCGTCCGCGGGCATGGCACGGCGACGGCGGCAGACCTCCGAGGACACGAGCGCCGGGATCCCGAACCAGAGCGCGGGCAGCACCACGGCCTGCCAGACGGTGGGGTGCGTCGCAGCGGAGGTGGACGACAGCGCGACGGCCAGCCCGAGGACCGCGACGACGGCGGTGCCGACGAGCAGCCCCGTGGTCCGGTGCTCGGTCTCGGCGAACCGACGACCGGCCCGGCCGCCGAGCCAGGCCGTCACGACCGCGAACCCGAGGGCGGCGAGGGTCACGTGGATGGGGTCGGCGGCGCCGCTGACCCCGGAGCTCTTGGCCACCGCGGACCCGAGCAGGAACGAGACGTCGACACCGTGGCCGACGAGCCAGACGCTGCCGGTGGCCTTCCAGAAGACGTCCCAGTCGATCTGCAGGCCGTACTCGAACCCCCAGAGCAGCGTCAGCGGGACCAGGGCGACCCCGATGACGACGCCGACCGTCACGACCGCCTCGATCGCGGCGAGCAGAGCGGTTCCCAGGCGGTTCATCGCAGCGAGGATACGTGAGCCGCAGCCGGAACGACGGGAGGCTCGGCGCGGAACCCGCACCGAGCCTCCCGGCTTCGTCCCGACCATCTGCCGGGCGCTGGTCGCTAGCGGGCGGCGACGACCTCGCGCAGCAGCGCGGCGGTCTCGGACGGGGTCTTGCCGACCTTGACGCCCGCGGCCTCGAGCGCCTGCTTCTTCGCCTCGGCGGTGCCGGCGGAACCGGAAACGATCGCTCCGGCGTGGCCCATCGTCTTGCCCTCGGGGGCGGTGAAGCCCGCGACGTAACCGACGACCGGCTTGGTGACGTGCGCCTTGATGAACTCGGCCGCGCGCTCTTCGGCGTCACCACCGATCTCACCGATCATCACGATGGCCTCGGTCTCGGGGTCGGCCTCGAACGCGGCGAGCGCATCGATGTGCGTCGTGCCGATGACCGGGTCGCCGCCGATGCCGATGGCGGTCGAGAAGCCCAGGTCACGGAGCTCGTACATCATCTGGTAGGTCAGGGTGCCGGACTTCGAGACGAGCCCGATCGGGCCCTTGCCGGTGATGGTCGCCGGGGTGATGCCGACGAGCGACTCCCCCGGGGTGATGATGCCGGGGCAGTTCGGACCGATGATCCGGGTCGTGCCGCCCTTCGCCTTGGCGTGCGCCCAGAACTCGGCCGAGTCCTGCACCGGGATGCCCTCGGTGATGACGACGACGAGCGGGATCTCGGCGTCGATGGCCTCGAGCACGGCGTCCTTCGCGAAGGCCGGCGGGACGAAGACGATCGAGACGTCGGCACCGGTGGTGTCGATGGCCTCGCGCACCGTCCCGAACACCGGCAGCTCGACGTCGCCGTGGGTGACGGTGGTGCCGGCCTTGCGGGCGTTGACACCGCCGACGACGGTCGTACCGGCCTTGAGCATCAGTGCGGTGTGCTTCGTGCCCTCGCCGCCGGTGATGCCCTGGACGATGACCTTGGAGTCCTTGTTGAGGAAGATCGACATGGTCAGTCCCTTCAGGCCGCTGCGGCGGCGAGTTCGGCGGCCTGCTCGGCCGCGTCGTCCATGGTCGCGGCGACGGTGACGAGCGGGTGCGCTGCCTCCGCCAGGATCCGACGACCCTCTTCCACGTTGTTGCCGTCGAGGCGCACGACGAGCGGCTTGGTGGCCGCGTCGCCGAGGATGCCGAGCGCTGCGACGATGCCGTTCGCGACGGCGTCGCAGGCGGTGATGCCGCCGAAGACGTTCACGAACACGCTCTTCACCTGCGGGTCGCCGAGGATGACGTCGAGGCCGTTGGCCATGACCTCGGCCGAGGCGCCGCCACCGATGTCGAGGAAGTTGGCGGGCTTCACGCCGCCGTGCCGCTCACCGGCGTAGGCGACGACGTCGAGCGTCGACATGACGAGCCCCGCGCCGTTGCCGATGACGCCGACCTGGCCGTCGAGCTTGACGTAGTTCAGACCGTGGGCCTTCGCCTTGGCCTCGAGCGGGTCCTCGCTCGCGGTGTCCTCGAGCTGCTTGTGGTCCTCGTGCCGGAAGTCGGCGTTCTCGTCGAGCGAGACCTTGCCGTCGAGCGCCAGGATCTGGCCGTCGCCGGTGCGGACGAGCGGGTTCACCTCGACGAGGGTCGCGTCCTCGCCCTTGTAGACGTCGTAGAGCTTCACGAAGACCTCGGCGACGGCGTCCTGCAGCTCCGATGGGAAGTTCGCAAGGCGAGCGATCTCGAGCGCGGCTGCCTTGTCGATGCCCGTCAGCGGGTCGACCTCGACGCGGGCGAGCGCCTCGGGCTTCTCGACGGCGAGCTGCTCGATCTCCATGCCACCCTCGACGCTGGTGAGCGAGAGGTAGGAGCGGTTCGCGCGGTCGAGCAGCACGGAGAAGTAGAACTCCTCGGCGATGTCGGCACCCTGGGCGACCATGACGCGCTGGACCGTGTGGCCCTTGATGTCGAGGCCGAGGATGGCCTGCGCGTGCTCGAACGCCTCGTCCGGGGTCTTCGCGACCTTCACGCCGCCGGCCTTGCCGCGACCGCCGACCTTCACCTGCGCCTTGACGACCACGACGCCACCGATCTTCTCGGCCGCCGCCTTCGCCTGCTCGGGGGTGTCGGCGATGATCCCCTGCAACACGGGGACGCCGTAGGACTCGAAGAGGTCCCTGGCCTGATACTCGAAAAGATCCACGCTGTTCTTCTTCCCGCACGGTTCGTGCGATCGGCATCGGTTTCCCGGTCGCGCACTCCACATCGAGGGTCGCTCGATGTCGAGACAACGGCCGCCACGCAGCCTAGCGCTGCTCGGTGGACGGGCGGTGCACGGACGGGAGGCCCGGGTCGGCTCCGGCACGCATCAGCCGCTGCGCGCATCGCCGGAAGTGGTTCCAGCTTCCGCCCGGCACGGTGGATCCGTGCAGCCAGAACTCCGTACCCGCGCCACCGACGTCTTCGGGTGGCAGCTCCGCCCCGAGCAGGAGCAGGTGATCGAGGCCGTCCTGGCCGGACGCGACGCCCTGGCCGTGATGCCGACGGGCTCCGGCAAGTCCGCGATCTACCAGGTGGCCGGTCTCGGGCTGGACGGCATCGTCGTGGTCGTCTCCCCCCTCGTCGCCCTGCAGGAGGACCAGGTCGTCGGGCTCGAGCACCACCCGGACGCACCCCGCGCCGTCGCGATGAACGCCACGAAGAAGGCGCGTGACGTCGCCGACGGGTGGGACGCCGTCGCCGCGGGCGAGGTCGGCTACGTGTTCCTCGCACCGGAACAGCTCGTGAAGGACGACGTGCTCGAGCGGCTCCGCGACGCCGGGGTCGCGCTGGTCGCCGTCGACGAGGCGCACTGCATCTCCTCCTGGGGCCACGACTTCCGACCGGACTACCTGGCGCTCGGCGAGGTCGCGGAGCGCCTGGGCCGCCCGCCGGTGCTCGCGTTGACCGCGACCGGCTCGGCTCCGGTGCGGGACGACATCGTCGAGCGGCTCGGCATGCGCGACCCGTTCGTGCTCGCCTCGGGGTTCGACCGCCCCGGCATCCGCCTCGAGGTCGTGCGGCACGCCGAGGACGCCGAGAAGCGCGCGGCCGTGGTCGACCAGGTCGCCGAGCTCGACGGGCCCACGGTCGTCTACGTCGCCACCCGCGCGGCGACCACGGAGTACGCCGACGCCCTCGCTGCCCGCGGTCGTCGCGCCCAGCCGTACCACGCCGGCATGCGGGTGGCGGAGCGCGAGGCCGTGCACACCGGGTTCCTCGACGGCGACGTCGACGTGGTGGTCGCCACGAGCGCGTTCGGCATGGGCATCGACAAGCCCGACGTCCGCTCCGTCGTGCACGCCGACGTCCCGGAGTCGATCGACGCCTACTACCAGGAGATCGGGCGGGCCGGGCGTGACGCCGAGCCGGCCGGCGCCATCCTGCACTACCGCGCCGAGGACTTCGGACTGCGCACGTTCTTCGCGTCAGGATCGCCGCGACCCGCATCGGTCCGGGCCGTGTTCGACGCCGTCCCGCCGACCGGCTCGATCGCCCGCTCCGCACTGGTGGAGGCCTCTGGCCTGTCGGCCCGCACCGCCGGTCGAGCACTCAACGCCCTGCTCGACGCCGGTGCCCTGCGCGACGACGTCGACGGTGTCTCCCGGGTGCCGGACGGCCCGCAGGACGCCGACCGTGCGGCCCGTGCCACCGCCGACCGTGCCGCCGAACGGGAACGGGTCGAGGAGTCCCGCATCGCGATGATGCGCCAGCTCGCCGAGACGACCGGGTGCCGCCGCCAGTTCCTGCTCGGCTACTTCGGCGACGAGCTGCCGGAGCCCTGCGGCAACTGCGACACCTGTTCGTCCGGCACGGCCCACGAGGCCGCTGCCCACGTGGCCGACGGTGCGAACGACACCGCCTGGCCGCCGGATGCCCGCGTCGAGCACACCGAGTGGGGCACCGGCGTCGTGATGAGCACCGAGGAGGACCGCATCACCGTGTTCTTCGAGTCCGCCGGGTACCGCACGCTCGCGCTCGCCGACGTCGAGGAGCGCGACCTGCTCGAACGCGTCTGACGGACGCAGGCCCGGGCGGGGGAAGGCGCGGTCGCTCGACCACCCGTCGGCGACCGCGCTCCACTCCCCCGAGCATCCGCGATGCTGCCGGGCCCGCGTGACCGGCAGGTGACGCCCGGGTGAACACGACACGAAACCGGACGGCCGCCAAGCGGTGGCGGGTAGGCAGGAAGCCCGCAACGGAAAGGAACCACCCATGAGCGACCCCGGCATCAGCCCCGTCGACGGTTTCGACGCGCAGCAGCGCCGTGACGACGACATCGACCGCGAGCACGTCGGCCCGTACGAGGTGGACGAGGCGGAGGAGTCCCTGGAGACCGTGACGAACGACGCGGTCGCCGGCGAGACCGTGGAACCGCAGCCCGGTGACGGCACCGACGACGGTCCGACCGGCGGATCGCCGCGCGAGGGTTCGCCCGACCTGTGGGAGCACGAGAACGAGCAGGACGAGGACCGCGCCGACCTCGGCAACGACCTCGGCACCAAGCCGCTCTGACCCTCCTTCCCACCAGGCTCATCCGGAACACGGCTCGGTAGCATCGGGCCGTGTTCCGACGAGTCCGCGCCAGTGTCCGCAGCATGCCCTCGGCAGCGCGGCTGGTGGCGGTCGCCGCGATGCTCCTGGTCGCCGCCTCGGCACACCTCGCGGCCCGCTCGGAGCCCGGTGGCCGCTGGGTCCCGCTCCTCGTCGTCGGCATCGTCGGCGCGATCGTCACCGGATCGCCGACCCGCCTCTGGCCGCTCCCCGCGATCTGGCTCGTCGCGACGCTCCTCGCCCTGACCGGCGACGTCCCCGTCGACCCCGTCGACCCCGCGTACGCGATGGTCGCACTGGCGGTCGGCGCGGTCGCGCTCCTGGCGGCGATCGCCGTGGACCTGCGGCCCGTCCTGCGGGCGCGACGCCGACGGGGTGCGGCGTGACCACCCCACGGCCTGGAGGCCCGGCACACGACCCGCACCGTGCCTCCCGTCCGTCTCCTGCGCACGTCCACGACCGTCACCTGCGTCGGTTCCTCGCCGACAGCACGCCCGTGGCCGCGGGCGGCCGCGCCATCCTGCTGCAGATCGCCGACCCGGTCGTCGCGGCCGGTGTCCGGCGGCACTCGGACTTCGCACGGCGACCCCAGCAGCGGCTCGCCCACACCCTGATGTTCGTCTACGCCGTCGTCGTCGGCACGGAGTCGGACTCGGCGACCGCAGCCGGCTTCGTGAACCGCGCGCACCGGCCGGTCGCCGGCGCCGACGACGTCGACCGGCAGCTCTGGGTGGCCGCCACCCTGTTCGACTCGGCCCGGCAGGCGCACGACCTGTTCGGCGCGCGCGTCTCCGCGGACCGCGCCGAGCAGGTCCTCGCCGCCTACGCCCCGATCGCGACCGCGCTGCGGGTACCGGCGGACCGCTGGCCGACCTCGGTGGCGGCCTTCGACCGGTACTGGCAGCGGACGCTGGAGGGGCTCGAGGTCACCGACGACGCCCGCGGGGTCGTCCGCGACCTGCTGCACCCGCGGTTCGCGCCGCTGTGGGTGCGGGCGGCGATGCCCCTCGTCCGCATCGTGACCGTGGGGATGCTGCCGGAACGGGTGCGCACGGCGTACGGCTTCGCCTGGGGGCCGCGGGAGGAACGGCGCTTCCGGCGCACCGTCCGGGTGGTGGCCGGGGTGCGGGCGCTGGTGCCGGGGGTGCTGCTGCGACTGCCGGGGCCGTTGCTGCTGCGGGCGATGCGGCGGACCGCGGGGCGGTACGCGACGGCCGGTGCCGGTGCCGGTGCTGGTGCTGGTGCTGGTGCTGGTGCTGGTGCTGGTCAGCCTGCGAGTACCCGCACGGCGTAGTCCCCCACCATCACGACGTCACCGGGCCGGGCGATGACCTGTGCACCGCCCACGCTGGGCTCCTGGGCACCGGATGCGCGGACGACCACCGTGCCGTTCGACGATCCGAGGTCCTCGACCACCAGGCCGCCGTCCCCGGTCGGCCGCATCGCGGCGTGCTCGCGCGACACCGACTTCCCCGGGTCGTCGAGCAGCACGGCTCGTCGCCCCGGCGCGGTCGGGACGCGTCGCCCCACGACGACCGGCTGGTCGAGCGGCACGACGGTGCCCGGCGCGACCTCGAGCACGAGTCGCGGCACGACGCCGATCGTCGGCAGCGGCTGCTCCGTCCGGACGACGGCGTCCGGTTCGTCGTCCGACACCGGAGCCGCGGGCAGCACCCAGGCGCGGGACAGGTACCCGGCCTGCCGGTCGCGCTCGACGTCGGCACGCGTGACCACCGGGCGCTTCGGAGTGTCGTCGTCCTTCCGGCGTCGAGCCACCGTGTACCCCTCGTTCTGGTGATTGTTCAGAAGTGGTGCGAGATGCAACGCGATCAAGTATGGTCGAACCGCGCCGGGGGTCGCCCGGTACTTCACATACGCATCGGGAGGGCATGCGCCATGGCCAATGTCAACGTCACCTACGACGATCTTCGCAACCAGGCTTCGCAGCTTCGCAACGGCCAGAAGGCCATCGAAGACCAGTTGAGCCAGCTCAAGAGCCAGATCGACAACCTCGTCTCGTCGGGGTACGTCACCGACAAGTCCTCGAAGGCGTTCGACTCGACGTACTCGGAGTTCAACTCCGGCGCGACGCAGACGATCCAGGCCATCGACGGCATGGCCGGGTTCCTCGAGAGCGCGGCGAACACCCTCGAGTCGACCGACGAGCAGCTCGCGTCCAGCATCGGCTGAGACCGGCTCGGAACGGTGGTGGCCGGCGTCTTCGGATGCCGGCCACCGCTCTCGCTGCTCCGGCAGCACACACTTCGAACGACGACTTGACCAACGGGGGGACCGTGGGCGGCACACTCAAACTCGATCTCGACATGATCGGCGGCCTGGCAGCTGATCTCTCGCGGCTGCACGGCGACTTCGAACACGTCGCCTCGGCTGGTGCTGACTACAAGTCCGGGGTCGGCTCGTCGACCATCGTCAGTGCGATCGACGAGTTCGCCAGCAACTGGGACATCCGCCGGGGGCGGCTCCAGGAGTCGATCAAGGCGGTCGCCGAGATGGCTGAGAGCGCACACGACGGTTTCACGCAGACCGAGGTCGAACTCGCCAACAAGATCCTCGGGAAGGACAGCTGATGGCGCGTCCTACCGACTGGAGCGCCGTCGACCTGCCGATCGACCCGGTGCCCGGCGATCCCACGGAGATCCGCCAGTCCGCATCGGGCGCCCGTTCGATCGAACGGGCCATCACCGAGCAGGTCAACCGCCTCAATTCCCTCAAGGACGGCGAGGGTTGGGAGAGCGAGTCGGGTACCAAGTTCCGCGACTCGGCCGGTGACCTCGCTGGCGCCATCGAGAAGGCGAAGGGTCGCTACACCCAACTCGCCGCGGCGCTCGACGACTGGGCGAACGGGCTCGAGGGGCTCCAGCGCGAGGCCGACGCGGCCCTGGTGCAGGCGCAGGACGCGCGGGATGCGCACCGCGCGGCGGCGAACCAGACGATCACCGCCGAGGCCGACAGCCCGGACCACCAGGACCAGGTCGACGCGCAGGACCGCGCGCTGAGTGCGGCGCAGGGCGACATCGACGCGGCGAAGGCGATCATCCACCGGATCGCTGGCCCGTCCGGGCTGGCAGGCGAGTACGGGGACCTCTCCGACCGTGTCGCGAGCCGCATCCGGGACGGTGCGGACGACGGGATGAAGGACGGCTGGTTCGACCACGTGAAGCAGGCGATCCACGATGCCAAGGGGGTGCTCGAGGCGATCAAGAGCATCCTGAACGTGGTCGCCCTCGTCCTCGTGGTGGCCGCGGTCATCGTCGCCTTCGCGATCCCGGGCGTCAACCTCATCGCGTTCGCCGTCGCTGGTCTCGTCGTGGCGAGTCTGACGTGCGGTATCACTGCAACGCAGGCCGCCGCCGGAGACGCCACAGCATCGGATGTGGCGTGGGCGGCCGTCGGCGTCGCGGCGTCCGCTGTAGGCCTCGGAGCCGCGAAGACTGCTGCGTCCGCGCTACCGGCCTTGACACGGTCGACCCTGCAGTCCGGCGCACGCGGAGCTGCGAACAGCGCGCGAGCGGCCGGCATCCCGGAGGGACCGGTCTTCTCTGCCAAGTACGCCGAACTGCGAGCGAGCGCGGCAGCGGTCGGCGACAAGGCCTGGGTCAAGTTCTTCGACAACACGCTCACCAACGGTGCGATCGCGCCGGTGCTCATCAGCCGGCTTGCGAGCGGAGGGCCGATCGCTCAGGAGATGCTGCCGAAGATCCTGCTCCCAGCCGTGACCGCCTCGGTACTCGGGGCGAAGGGCATCTACGACGGCGTCGTCGACGCTGCTGACGACCTCGGCGACCTCTTCTCCGGCAACTACTGGAAGAACGCGACGTCGGTGCAGGTCGGCTCTCTGTGACCGGCTACCGCCTGCAACTCCCGGAAGGGTGGATCCGGACCCGTCTCTCCGGCGACCTCGACCACGTCGTCGACCAGATGGTCGAGCGGACGATCCCGCGCGGACGCTTCGGAGACTCGGACGGTGCCATCGCCAGACGCCGGCTCAGAGACGACCTTCGCCAGTCCTTCGGCGCCGCCGCCGACGCAGGAGCGGTCGACATGTACTCCTTCGAGGGCGAGGTCAGCGGTGTCCGGCTGCCGATGAGCTTCTCGGTCTCCGTGGCGCACTTCGGCGCGACCGTCGGCGCCCTGCCGCTCGAGGTCTTCGCAGAGGCGCTCAGCGACTCGGGTGACGCGCGGGTCGTCGACTTCCCCGCGGGCAAGATGATCCGTGCTCGGAAGGAAGTCAGCAAGACTGCCGGAGCAGCACTCCGCGCCGCAGGGCCCCCTGCTACCGGGATCGGTCTCCTCTCCGCGTCGTCCCAGCGCTCGCTGGAGGCGTTGAACCGATTCGTCGCAGACAACGCCGACGTCGAGGTGTCAACGACAACGGTCGATTACCTCGCTCCCATCCCGGGTGAGCAGGGGACCTTCGTCCTCGTTTCGCTGACGGCTCCCGGCCCCACGGACGTCGAAGCACGTGTCGGGCACTTCGACGTGCTCATGGCAGGGTTCGGGTGGACACGATGACGACGCGGCTGGAGGTCCCTGTCACCACCGTGATGGCCCCGCTCGGGATCGTGTCGAACCGCGTCCAGACCAGCGAGGACCTCGCCGCGACGGATCGCGAGGACCTTTCCGAGCTCGGCCAGCTGCTGGCTGCGCGGGGAGCAGATGCCGCATGGGCCCTCCTCGACGAAGTCGACGATTCGATCGCGTCCTGGATCGCGCTCACGCTCCGACCCCTCGGAGGTGCTGCGCCGGGTGTCGTCCGTCGAGCCGCGCGCTACGACGATCCGATCGAGAGCGACGAGGCGATGCGCAACACGACGCTCGGCCGAGCGCTTCGACTTCGACAACGAGCCGCCATCACAGCGCCGAGGCGCGACGAACCGAATGCCACCATCGTGAGCGAGAGTCTCAATTGGTCGTGGGTCCTCCCCGCGGACATGATGTTGTGCGTGCACTCGAACACAACACAACTGGTCTATGCCGATTGGGTCGCCCGTCACGTCGATCTGGTAGCGAACGGCATCGACGTTGTCCACTGATCTCCCTGAACTCGTCGTCCGCAGCGCGGTCGTCAGTGATCGGGCAGCGGCGCGTGACCAGTTCATCGGTCTGACCGTCGTCGATGGCACGGTCTTCTCGGTCCGATCGGACGGCCGCATCGAGACGCTCTGCTCCGGCATCCGCCGAGCGGCATGGGCTCCCGCCACGGCACTGCCACGGGAGATCGGCGTCGTCACCTCCGTCGGGGCGGTTGTCCTGATCAGCGACGACAGCACCAACGTGTTCCCACTGGACGTGTGGTGGATCGAGCCTGCCGCTCCGGCGACGCCTCGCCAAGCAGTGTCATCAAGCGGGTTCGACGACCTCGCCGACCGACTCGGTCTCGAGATCGCGTTCGATCCGGACGCGATGGCGGGCTTCCAGACAGCGAGCGCCGTCGTCCACGTCCCGCTTCCGGACACCGCAGCACGCCGCGCCCGACGGCGCACCTTCGTGGTCGCGCTCCTGCAGGCGATCGCGCTCGTTCCCGTCCCCATCGCGTTCGCGCTGCTCGGCCGAGGGTGGGGCGGCAGCGTCGCGGTGCTGGGTTGGCTGAGTGCGGCCGTCTCAGCAGCCGCTCTGGTGAACGTCGTGCTCAGTGTCCGAGGACGACGTCGAACGCGACTGCGGATCGGGACCACGGTGGTTCGTCCGAGATCCGGGCCCGGGTGGTTCCGAGAGCGAGCCGCCATCTCAGTCGCGAGCGGCATGGTCGTGATCGACGACGGACGCGGCCGATCCGTCCTGCTGTCCACACCGCAAGCGACCTCATCCGCGTCGGCTGTCGTTCGTGCGCGCACGGTCCGCGGGAAGCAGGCTCGCGCGGTACTGATCGACGGGACGGACGTCGTCCGCGCCGAGCTGCCGTTCGCGTTCTGGCCCGAGTCCGACATCGACGAACTGCTCCGAGAGCTCTCGGTGATCCGAGATGCAGGCAGCGACCGACGCAGGTCTGCGGACGTGCGCTTCGACCCGCACCGCGGTGCCGCCGTTCCTGGCATGTCACTCATCGCGTGGACCTCGCTCGGGGTCGTCCCGCTCATCACCGTGGGCGGTGCGACGATCCTGCAACTGATGGTCTCGGTCTTCGCGAAGATCGGAGGGCCGCTGACATGGGGGATCGCCCTCTCGTTCGGTTCCGCGTCCGTCGTGATCCTGCTCGCGGTCATCGGCACCGAGCTCGGCGGACGACTGCCCCCTGTCGAACCGCCACCTCGAGGTTTCCGGCCTTCTCGGACCTTCGGGTCTGTTGTCGGCTGGTTCGTCCTCCTCTCCGCCGTGGCAGTCGGTCTTCTCGCGGTCGGAGACCCGGGGACCGCCTGCTACGCGGAAGCGCTCGCCTTCGCGAGTGTGGCGTTGCACTGGTCGCTGTACCGTCGCCGTGCCATCCAGTTTCGTCGTGGAGTGACGAGCATCGGGCGCTGGCTCGCAACGGGATGCAGGAATTGACCGGACAGCCGAGAAGGGAGAACTCCTGATGGGACTCGAATTCGATTACGTCAACGCCTGGACGAGGTTCATCGAGGGCGCCCCGGCCACCGCCGGGCGCGCCGCAACAGCGAACGTGATCAGCCACATCCACCGGCCTGTTCCGAAGCGTGTCGCAGGATCGCTCGAGTCGGCGATGACTGAACTGGCACGACTGCGGAACGACGTCGATGCCCACGACTTCTTCGTCCTGACGACCGACGCCCCGACCATCGAGATACTCGCCTACACGGTCATCCAGTACTTCCCAGGACTCGATGCTGCAGCCCAGGCGGTCGACGACGCACTCCTCCCGCTCGCCGAACGGACAGCCGATGCCGATGTGTCCACCGTCACGACGGCACTCGGTCCCGCCACGAGGATCCTCGACCGGACGGAGACACCGGCTCGCTCACTCCTGCGCCGCGCGGTTCCGTCCACGACGATCCGATGGGTGCAGCCCATCGGACAGCTGCCCGATCCGCTGACCGCCGTCCTGACCACGTTCATCCCGAAGCGTGCTGACGAGTCGTTCGCTGCGCCCTTGGCCGACCAGTTCGCCCTCGGGCTGGTGCTCACTCCAGACGCCGAGTGAGAACGACCACGACAACTACCACGACCACGACCACCGACCCGCGAAGGAAGCGATGACACGACGGCTCCCCCGCACACCCGGACGCCGCTGGGCCGCATTCGCCCGCGACGCGGTGATCGTGCTGGCCATCGGTGTCGGCGTCTCCCTCCTCCCAGGTGGCAAGTACGACACGGGCCCCTGGGACGGACCGACCGCGTGGCTCATCCGGTACGTCGTGTGGGCATTCGCGTTGGTCGTCGGCGTCGTCATCGGAAGTCGTCACCTGAAGGCATCCCGTCCATCGAGGGGCGGACGATGACGACGCCCGCTGGCGGCGGCGCACCGCCCGCGCACGTGCAGCGCATGACCTGGCCGTTCGTGTCCGACGCATCCACGGCGCGACGTGACCGATAGGGGCTGCACTGAGCCCGTGTCGAGGTGAACCGACCCGCTCCCCCACACCGCGCCTCCAGGCCGAGCGCCCATCCACAAGCCGGACGCAACACGACCTGCCCGACCGGGGAACCTGCGAGAATCGACGAATGAGCGGCAGCATGACGCTGCGGGGGGCCTCGTCCGACCACCGCGCTGCGACCACGACGACCACGATCTCCGGTGCGGGGCGCCACACGTGCGCCTGACGTTCACCGCGAGCCACCTTCCGTCGAGCGCCTCCGCCGAATTCGTGGTGGAGTGCGACGAGGACACCCTGCTCGGCGAGATCGTCGAGGTCGTCGCCAAGCGGCTCGGGCAAGGGGCCACGTCGATCGTCGACGTCGCGGTCGACTCCGTCCCGACCACCCCGCACGCACGCATCGGTGACGGTGTGCTGCTCGAGGGCGCTCGGCTGACGTTCGGGGCCCCGGCTCCGGTCCTGCCCCTGCCGGGGGACCTGCCGAGCGTCCGGATCGTCGGCGGACCGGGTGCCGGCACCGTGGTGGTGCTCGATGCGGGCATCGCCCACGTCGGTTCGGCGCCCGACGCGACGGTGTCCCTGCCGGACCGGAGCGCACCGGAGTACGCCGCGATCCTGCGGCTCGACCTCAACCGTCGGTTCACGATCACCCCGACCGAAGGCTCCACGGTGCTGGTGGACCGCGCCGAGGTCGACGACGAGACCCCGGTCGAGCCCGGCAGCATCGTCACGATCGGCGACACCCTGCTGTCGGTCGCGGTGCCGGACGCCGACCGAGCGGCGATCACCCTGACCGCCGGCGGCGGCTCCCTCGACTACACCCGGCCGCCGCGGCTCCTGCCCGAGGACCACCCGTCCGTGTTCAAGTTGCCGGCCGTGCCGGCGCAGCAGTCACGTCGGTCCATCCCGATCATCGCGGCGCTCGCGCCGCTCGGCATGGCCGCCGTGATGATCTCGATCTTCCACAACGTCGCGTACCTCGCGTTCGGTCTGATGTCGCCGATCATCATGTTCGGCAACGCCTGGTGGGACCGCCGGAACGGCAAGAAGACCCACAAGCAGCGCGTTGCCGAGTACGAAGAGACCAAGAAGGCGGTCGAGGCGGACGCCCTGGAGGCAGTGGTCCGGTACCAGCGCGAGCTGCGGACGAGCGCACCGGACCCCGCAACCGTGCTCGACGTCGCGTTGCGGCGTCGCGCTCGTCTGTGGGAGCGCCGCCGGACCGATCCCGACTACCTGACCCTCCGCGTCGGGACCGCTGACGTGCCGTCCGGTGTCGTGCTCGAGGACCCGTCGGCGCTCGAGCACCGTCGCGCGGTCGACAAGCTGGCCGAGGACGTGCCGGTGATCGTCGACCTCGGGGTGCAGGGCGTCGTCGGCGTCGCGGGCCGAGACGAGCACACGCGACACCTGACGTCGTGGTTCGTGGCGCAGCTCGCGGTCCTCCAGAGCCCGCGCGACACGCAGTTCGTCGTGCTGACGGACGCCCGGTCGGCCGATGAGTGGGCGTGGTTGCGGTGGATCCCGCAGGCCCGGCCGGGCTTCGGGCAGGACGCCGTGATCGCGATCGGCAACGACGCCGAGACGCTCGGCGCCCGGGTGGCCGAGGTCGGTCAGCTGATCGACGCGCGCCAGCGGGCGATGCGTGAGTCCAACATGCGCGGGATCGCGGGCCCGGACATCGTCGTCGTGCTCGACGGTGCCCGGCGGCTCCGAGCGCTGCCCGGCCTCATCCGCATCCTCAAGGAAGGGCCGGCGGTCGGCGTCCGGGCGATCTGCATTGAGCAAGAGGCACGGCTGCTGCCCGAGGAGTGCTCCGTCGTCGTCACCGTCGGTCCGGAACGCATCCGGGTTGCCGCGCAGCGCCAGGCGACGGTCGCCGACGTGCGGCCGGACCGGATCCCGGACGGCTGGTTCGAGACGGTCGCCCGAGCGGTCGCGCCGATGGTCGACGCCGATGACGAGAGCGACGCCGGCGGACTGCCCACGTCGTCGCGGTTGCTCGACGTCATGCTGCTCGAACCGCCGACGGCCCGGGCGATCACCGGGAAGTGGTCGGTGCGCCCACGCACCACCGAGGTCGTCGTGGGCGAGAGCCTCGACGGCCCGTTCGCGTTCGACCTGCGGAAGGACGGCCCCCACGGCCTCGTCGCCGGCACGACGGGTTCGGGCAAGTCCGAGCTCCTGCAGACGATCGTCGCGTCGCTCGCGGCGACGAACACCCCGGAGGGCATGAACTTCGTCCTCATCGACTACAAGGGCGGGGCTGCCTTCCGCGACTTCGCGCCGCTGCCGCACACCGTCGGCATGGTGACCGACCTCGACACGCACCTGGTGGAGCGAGCGCTCGAGTCCCTGGGCGCCGAACTCCGTCGTCGCGAGCACCTGCTGGCCGATGCGGCAGCGAAGGACATCGAGGACTACCTCGACCGCCTCGGTCGTGGTGAACCGCTGCCGCCGATGCCGCGGCTGCTCATCGTCATCGACGAGTTCGCGAGCCTGGTGCGGGAGCTGCCCGACTTCGTCACCGGCCTGGTGAACATCGCCCAGCGCGGCCGGTCCCTCGGCATCCACCTGATCCTCGCCACACAGCGTCCGACCGGTGTCGTCTCGAACGACATCCGCGCGAACACGAACCTGCGGATCGCGCTGCGGGTCACCGACTCGAGCGAGAGCACCGACGTGATCGACGCCGGCGACGCGGCCCAGATCCAGAAGAGCACCCCCGGCCGCGGGTACATCCGTCTGGGCGCCGGGGCCCTGCTGCCGTTCCAGTCGGGTCGCGTCGGTGGCCGTCGCCCCGGGCAGTCGACCCAGCGCAAGCAGGTCTGGGCCGGTACCGTCTCGTGGTCGGCGCTCGGCACCGCGCCGCCGACGCCGCCGAAGTCCGAGGTGCAGCACACCGACGAGCGAACCGACCTGCAGGAGCTCGTCGGCGCCGTGACCGAGGCCGCGGCGGAGCTCGGCGGTCCGGCTCCGTACCGTCCCTGGCTCGACGCCCTGCCGGAGACGCTGCTCTTCACCGACCTCAACGACCGCGCGTGGGAACTCGACGACAGCAGCGCCACGGATGCCCGGGTCGGGCCGTTGCCGTTCGCGCTGCAGGACTTCCCCGGTGAGCAGGCGCAGCGGGTGCGCAGCCTCGACCTCGACTCCGACGGGCACCTCTACGTCGTCGGTGCCCCGCGGAGCGGCCGGTCGCAGGTGCTCCGGACCCTCGCGGCGGCCATCGCCCGGAACACCTCGGCGGCCGACGTCCACGTGTACGCGCTCGACTGCGGCAACGGCGCGCTGCTGCCGATCCAGGCACTCCCGCACGCCGGTGCCGTCGTCCAGCGCGTCCAGACCGAACGAGCCCAGCGGCTGCTGACCAAGCTGACCCAGGAGCTCGCCCGGCGCCAGCAGGTGCTGGCTGACGGCGGTTTCGCCAGCATCGTCGAGCAGCGTGCCGCGGCCGTCGTGCCGGCGGAACGCCTGCCGCACATCGTCTTCATGCTCGACCGCTGGGAGGGCTTCGTCGGCTCTCTCGGCGAGCTCGACCACGGCGCTCCGACCGACCAGGTGATGACGTTGCTCCGCGAAGGCGCCAGCGTCGGCATCCACCTGGTCGTCACCGGAGACCGACAGCTGCTCTCGAGTCGGATGGCCACCCTGGTGGAGGACAAGCTCGTCCTCCGGTTGTCGGACCGGGGCGACTACGGGTTGGCCTCGCTCAACCCGCGCAAGCTCCCGGAGCAGGTGCCCGACGGACGTGCGTTCGCCTCCGAGTCCGCGACGGAGACACAGATCGCGCTGCTCGCCGCAGCCGGCACCGGGCAGTCGCAGGCAGCCGCCATCACGGCTCTCGCCACCTTCGCGACGGAACGCGACCGGGCCGTCGAACGCAGCCGACGTCCCTTCCGCGTCGACCAGCTGTCCGGCCCGGTGCCGTTCGAGCGCGCGTGGGAGATGCGCGACGACGACGCCGGCCTGTTCGGTCTGGTCGGCATCGGCGGCGACGACCTCACCGCGATCGGGCCTGACCTGGCCACGGCCGGTTCGTTCGTCGTCGGGGGCCCCGCGAAGTCCGGACGCAGTGCCGTCCTGCTCTCGATGACCCGTTCGGTCCTGCGCGAGGGTGGCGAGGTCGTGCTCGTGACCCCGCGGCAGTCCCCGCTCCGCGGGCTGGCCGCGGAACCGGGTGTGCTGGCGGTGCACGAGGGTGCCGATCTGACCGAGGACGACCTCGCACCCCTGTTCGACGGGCAGCCTGGTCGACGTGTCCTGGTGATCGACGACGCCGAGCTCGTCAAGGACGCCCCGGCGAAGAGCTGGCTGCAGGGGTTCGTCAAGCGTGCGGCCGACAACGGTCAGGCGATCGTCGCAGCCGGGCTGACCGCCGAGTTCGGTGTCGGGTTCACCGGCTGGCAGGTCGACATGAAGCGCAACCGCTCGGGAGCGCTGCTGAGCCCCCAGGCGATCACCGAGGGCGACCTGCTCGGCATGCGCCTGCCGCGGAGCAGCATCGTCGAGCGCGTCCAGGTCGGTTCCGCGATCGTGCACCTCGGCAACGGTGAGCTCGTGTCGGTGCAGGTCCCGACGCCGTGACACGTGGTCACGGCGAGCGGCGATGACGACGTACGACCGGATCGCGTACCGGAACGGCACCAGCGCCCCCGCGAGCGTGACGGTGGCGATGGACCTGACGGACCCGGACCATCAGGCGCACTCCACCGTGACCGTGGTGCTGCTGGGCGTCGAGCACTCGGCCACGGCCGACGACGCCTTCGAGGCGCTGAGCCTGGTGCGCGCGGCACTCGACCGCGACGGGTGGCTCCTGGGTGTGCAGGGGGCTCGCGTCGACGTGTGGCCGAGCGGGATGGCCCGACAGCAGGGTGGTGGCCTGCGTGCGTACCGACACCGCCGCGGTCGTCGTCGACGCCCCCACGACCTGGTCGACGTGTTCGCCCCGGCCGACGAACGCCTCGGCACGGTGGAGGCACAGCGGGCGTTCGTCGGCGCGAAGCCGCTGGTCGCACGACCAGAGGCCGTCGACGACACCGAGACGATCGCGACCTCGACCACGCTTGCTCCGAGCCCCTCCATCGACGGACGGCCTTCCCTGATCGATCGCCTCCTCGGTCGCGCGCAGCCCGCCTCGTGGTCGGCACCACAACGCTGGACCGCCGTGCGGGCGACGCTCGGTGACGCGCTGACTCCGGCCGAGTGGGCGGAAGCGGAAGTGCTCGCCGGCACGGTACTGACCGGCAGGTACCAGCCGAGCACGCACCGGATCACCCGAGCGGTGGGGTGGGACGACGAGGACATCCGGTGGTCCGACCTCATCGACGTCGCGGTCGAACCGAACGGCAGGATCGGCATCCGGGTGTTCCGTCGGCGGTACGTCGAGCGTCCCGGTGCACCGTTCGAGGTGGTGCACGACACCCGCGTGGCCGACCTGCCACCGACGGAGTTCCGCCCGAGCGGACTCGAGACGTCCACGCGCCAAGGCCAGGTGGCCGCACTCTGGCAGCACCTCCGTCGGCTCGCGCTGATCCCGGAAGAGGCGATGTCCACCATGTTCTGGCCGGATCACGGACGCGTCCCGACCGGGAGCGACGACGACCAGGGCCGAACCGTCACGTTCTCGGGCCCGGCGGACGGATCCGTCTGGACCGTCCTCGTCAGTGCGGTCGGACATCTCCGCATCACCCGGACGCTGCCGTCGGCGACGTCCTGACGAAGCCGATGTCGACCCCAGCGGACGGCCCCCTTCGAACACCGAGCCCCAACGCGCGGTTGGGTGGGTACATGTCCTCTGCCCCGCTCTCCGGTGACGACTCCCTGCACCTGCCCGAGTTCGACGACCCGCCAGCGTCTCCGCTCGACCTCGCTCGCGAGTGGCTGTCCGCGGCGAAGGACCGACAGGTCTCCGAGCCGTTGTCGATGACCCTCGCAACGGCCGGCGCTGACGGCCGCGTCTCCGCTCGCACCGTCGACGTGAAGCGCATCGAGGCGGACGGACTGGTCTTCGGGACGTCGGAGGACAGTCCGAAGGGCCGGCAGCTCGCCGAGAACCCGCACGCGGCCCTGCAGGCGTACTGGCGCGAGACGATGCAGCAGCTCCGGTTCGAGGGGCACGTCGTCCGGCTGTCGGACGCCGAGTCCGATGCCCTGTTCGCCGACCGCTCCCCGAAGTCACGCGCGGCGACGGCCATCGCGGACCAGTCGGCCGTGCTCGAACCGCGGACGCTGCAGGACCTGATCGACGACGCGAACGACCTGCTCGACGACTCCGGCGACGACGTCCCCCGGCCTGCACGGTGGGTTGCCTGGCGTCTCGAGCCCGACATCGTGGAGTTCTGGCACGGCAGCCGTGACCGGATGCACCGACGGCTGCAGTACGCACTCGCCGAGGGGACCTGGACGGCCACCCGCCTCCAGCCCTGAGGCCGACGGTCCGCGTTCAGTCGTTGGACCACCACATCGGCTGAGCGGGTTCGACGCGCACCGTGAACGATCGGGCATCGTTCGATCGTTCCGCGATGACGAAGCGCCCCTCCGCTGGGTCGACGGTACCGATCCGCCACACCGGCCACGAGTGCGGCCCGAGTTTGGGATCGAACCACGGTGCGGGCCCGTTGTCGTCCTCGCGCAACGCTCGCCGGACGCTCTTCGGATCGAGCTCCGGGAACCCCTCCGCGCGCGCCGCCCCGAGCATGCGCTCTGCGCCGGCATCGACGGCTGCGGACAGATCCGCTCGTGGAGTTCGGGTGATCAAGTACGCGACGAGGTGCCCGACCACCACCAGCCCGATTGCCACGGCGGTCGCGATGGTCAGTGCAGCGGCCGGATCGACGGTGCTGGCTCGGTCGAGGACGGAGACCCCGACGACGAACTCCAGGACACCGAGCGCCCATCCGATGCCCATGACCCGTCCGGCGCGCTTCGAGGCCTTCGCCAGAGCCGCCCGTGCCTGGTGTCATGTTAGGTAAGGCTGACCTCACAAGACCTGATCGTGCCACCCGAACGAGGGGCGCCTCGACCGGTCGGGCGTGTCAGACGCTCGTCTGCTGGGCAGGCCGGACGCCCGCCCGGGAGGCAGGCCGAGCGCCCGCCCGACAGGTACGTCGAGCGTTCGCCGACCGGGCGGATCAGGCGCTCGTGAACGCAGTCTGCTGCAGGGCGCGACCGCCGATGCGGACGTCACCGCTCGACCCGGCGTGCCGATCGCGGTCAGGCCGCGGTCCTGGGTGGACGGGGCGCTGCCGGTTCGGTGCGGACCGGCGAAGGCTCCTACAGCTTCTCGATCGGGGCGATCTTGATGAGGAGCTTCTTGCGGCCCGCGGAGTCGAACGCGATCTCGGCGATCCGCTTGGCTCCCTGGCCCGTCACCGCGGACACGGTGCCCTCACCGAAGTCGACGTGCTTGATGCGGTCGCCGGCGACGAGTTCCATGTCGCCGTTGTCGCGCACCTGCCCGGACACCCGGTTCGCCCACTCGGTCTTCGGGCGGGTCTTCGAGGCCGCGGCTGCACGGTCGTACGAGCCGCCGCCCCAGCCACCACCACCGCGGTAGCCACCGCCCCCGCCACCGCCACCGAAGCCGCCGTCGCGCTTGGCGTTCAGGGCTCGGGGCTGCGTGCCACCGCGGCTGTTCGCCATGCCCGGGGACTGCTTCCACTCGATGAGCCCCTCGGGGATCTCCTGCAGGAAGCGCGAGGGCATCGCCACGTTCACGTCGCCGAACTGGGCACGGGTCATCGCGAGGGACAGGAACAGGACCTTCTTGGCGCGGGTGATGCCCACGTAGAACAGCCGGCGCTCCTCGGACGGACCACCGGGCTCGTTGGCGGACATCCGGTGCGGGAGCAGGTCTTCCTCGACGCCGGTCAGGAACACCGCGTCGTACTCCAGGCCCTTCGCGGTGTGCAGGGTCATCAGCGAGACCGTGCCCGAGGAGTCGTCGAGCTCGTCCGCCGCGGCGACCAGCGAGACCTCGGTCAGGAAGTCCGACAGGGTGCCCTCGGGGTTGTTCTTCTGGAACTCCCGCGTGACGGCCACGAGCTCGTCGATGTTGTCGGCGCGAGCGGCGTCCTGCGCGTCGGGGGACTTCCGCAGGTTGTCGAGCAGGCCGGAGCCGTCGAGCAGCTGCGTCAGGGTGTCGACCACCGGCTGCGTCGGGGCCTTCTCGGACACCGAGTCGAGCAGCGCCGCGAACTCCGTGATGGCGTTCCGCACCTTCGGCCCGAACCCGAGCTCGCCCGCGTGCCGCAGGGCGTCGCGCATCGTGGTCTCGTGCTCGTCGGCGTAGCGCTGCAGCGTGGTCTCGGTGACCGAGCCGATGCCGCGCTTGGGCACGTTGAGGATGCGGCGCAGGGCCATCGGGTCGGCCGGGTTCGCGACGGTGATCAGGTACGCCATGGCGTCCTTGATCTCGGCGCGCTCGTAGAACTTGGTGCCGCCGAGCACCCGGTACGGGATCGCCGCGCGGATGAAGATCTCCTCCAGCGCACGGGTCTGCGAGTTCGTCCGGTAGAACACCGCCATGTCGCGGTAGTCCATGCCGTCTTCGCGCAGGCGCTGGATCTCGTCGGCGACGAACTGGGCCTCGTCGTGGCCGGTGTACCCGGTGAAGCCGACGATCTTCTCGCCGGCGCCGACGTCGGTGAACAGGCTCTTCGCCTGGCGGTCGAAGTTGTTCGCGATGACGGCGTTCGCTGCGTCGAGGATGTTCTGCGTCGAGCGGTAGTTCTGCTCGAGCAGGATCGTCTTGGAGTTCGGGAAGTCCCGCTCGAACTCGACGATGTTGCGGATGTCCGCCCCGCGGAACGCGTAGATGGACTGGTCGGAGTCGCCGACCACCGTCAGGGACGCGGGGGCGATCGACCCGTCGGTCTCCCGTATCCGGGCGACGTGCTGGCCGGAGTCCTCGAGCTTGTCGACCTGTTCGACCGGCACCGGGCGGGTGAGCTCTCGGATCAGGGCGTACTGGGCGTGGTTCGTGTCCTGGTACTCGTCGACCAGGATGTACCGGAAGCGCCGCTGGTACAGGGCGGCGACGTCCGGGAAGGCCCGGAACAGGAACACCGTCTGGCCGATGAGGTCGTCGAAGTCGAAGGCGTTCGCCCGGCGGAGCTCGTTCGTGTAGCGCCGGAACACCTCGGTGAACATGACCTCCTGCGGGTCGTTCACGTTGATGTTCCGTGCGTAGGTGTCGATGTCCTGCAGCTCGTTCTTGAGCTTCGAGATCTTCGACGCCGCGGCACCGACGGTCAGCCCGAGCGAGTCGGCCTCGAGCTCCTTGATGATCCGCTTCAGCAGCGCCTTGGAGTCGGCGGAGTCGTAGATCGTGAACGACTGCGGGAACCCGAACCGCTCGGCTTCACGACGGAGGATCCGCACGCACGCCGAGTGGAACGTGGAGATCCACATCCCCTCGGCCTCGCCACCGACCAGGGCCCGGACGCGCTCGCGCATCTCGGCGGCGGCCTTGTTCGTGAACGTGATCGCCAGGATCTGCGACGGCCAGGCTTCGCGGTTGGCGAGCAGCAGCGCGATGCGCCGGGTGAGCACGCTCGTCTTGCCGGAACCGGCGCCGGCCACGATCAGCAGGGACTCGCCGCGGTACTCGACGGCTTCCTTCTGCTGGGGGTTCAGACCCGCGGTGAACGGGTCTTCGTACGCGCGGGCACCGGCGCCCGGCTCGGGCGTCGATTCGAAGGGGTCGAGCACGATCGTCATGTCCGGGACAGTCTAGGTGTACTGCCCAGGGACGTTGGTTGAGCTGCGACGACTCGCTGTAGTCGTTGGGATGTGAGAAGGACCTCCTG
>NZ_JADKRV010000024.1 GCF_015351025.1 Curtobacterium sp. VKM Ac-1376
AAACGCTTCCGGCGACACTTCGGCGAACGCTGACGTGGGACCAGGGCGTGGAGATGCGAGAGTGGAAACAGGTCGCGTTTGACGCGGACATCGAGATCTTCTTCTGTGACCCGCACTCACCCTGGCAGCGGGGCATCAACGAGAACACCAACGGCCTCCTCCGCCAGTATTTCCCGAAGGGCACCGACCTCGGGGTTTACTCCTCGGAAGACCTCGACTGGGTCGCCGCTGAGCTCAACGATCGGCCCCGCAAACGGTTAGCCTTCGAGAAACCGATCGAAGCGATCGAGAAGCTCCTGTTGCAATGACCGCTTGAAACCGCCGATCCTCTACCGGGCGGTTCGGTGATGGGAGCTAGCCTGACGGCATGACTGCGACGACGCATGTGCACGGTAAGACGACGACGATCCCAGGTCTTCTCGTATTCACCGTCAGCAAGGTCGAGGACGACCGGGGCTGGTTACAGGAGAAGTTCCACCGGGCGAAGCTGGTCGAGGCCGGCTTACCCCAGGACTTCACGGTGGTGCAGACAAGCGTCGCCTTCAACAAGGAACGATCCACCCGTGGCTTCCACGCGGAGCCCTGGAACAAGTACGTGTCTCTGGTCGATGGTCGCGCGTTCGCTGCGTACCTCGACCTGCGCGAGGGACCGACCTTCGGTACGTCGGTCATCGTCGAGCTCGATGACGAGACCGCGGTGTTCGTCCCGGCCGGCGTCGCCAACTCCTACCAATGCCTTACGGACCTGCACTACCTCTACAGCGTCGACCAGCACTGGTCATCCGAAGCGTATGAATCCGCGTCGTTCGTGAACCTGGCTGACCCGATGGCGGCCGTTCACTGGCCGATCCCGCTCAACGAAGCGGTGCTTTCAGAGCGTGACCGCAACCACCCGATGCTCTCGGAGCTGCCTGGAGCTAACCGGAGGCGTGCACCGTCCCGGTAGCCGATGGCGGTTTCAAGGGGTCGTTGCAACGGGTGGTTGTTTCGGGTCTGACAGTAGCTGTTCGAATGCTTCTGCTGGGGTGCGGTAGCCGAGCGTTTTGCGGGGTCGTCTGAATCGCCCCGGGTTTAGTGGAGGGCGAGTTGTCCCGGCGACGGCTGTCGTCGGGTGGTCATCTCACGGTAGTACTCGTTCTCTTTCTCGACAGGGGTGACGTATCCGATCGAGGAGTGCAGTCGGTTCTCGTTGAACCAGTGCACCCACGACAGCGTCGCCAGCTCGAGGTCGTCGGCACCGCGGAACGGGCCGTCGATCTTCACGCACTCGTTCTTGTAGAGCCCGACAACGGTCTCCGCGAGGGCGTTGTCATACGAATCCCCCACGGTTCCGATCGACGCGACCGCGCCTACTTCGGCGAGACGGTCGGAGTAGCGCAGCGCCGTGTACTGCGATCCGGCACCGGAGTGTTGCACCACTCCGGCGACGTCCTCGCCGGCGCGATCACGGACCCACAGCGCCATCTCGAGCGCGTCCAGCGGCAGATCGGTCGGCATCTGGTTCATCGTCCGCCATCCCACGATGCGGCGGGAGAACACATCCGTGACGAACGCGGTGAACGCCATCCCCGACCAGGTCGGCACGTAGGTGAAGTCGACGACCCAGAGCTCGTTCGGCCGGTCCGCGCGGAAGCAGCGCTGCACGTGATCCGGCGGCCGGATCGCGCGCTCGTCCGCCCGAGTGGTGATGAACTGCTTGCCGCGCCGGACACCGCGCAGGCCCTGTTTGCGCATCAACCGCTCCACGGTGCAGCGAGCCACGGTGATGCCCTCCCTGTGCAGCAGCCGCCAGATCTTCCGCGCGCCGCTGATGCCACGGCCGAGTTTTCGGTCCCAGAACACCCGCTCGATCTGCACGATCAGGTCCTCGTCCGCGACCGACCGCGCCGATCGGGGACGTGACTTGAACGCGTAGTAGCCGGACGGGGCAATCGTGACGCCGTGCTCGGAGAGCACGCGACAGATCGGCTCGACCCCGAACCGGTTCCGGTGATCGTCGATGAACTGGATCACCACGGCAGTCGCGGGTCGAGCTCCCGCGCGAAGAACGAGGACGCCGCCAACAGAATCTCGTTCGCACGCTTCAGCTCTCGGTTCTCAGCCTCGAGCGCTTTGATCCGCGCCGCGTCCGCGCTCGTGGTCCCAGGCCGCTCACCAGCGTCGATCGAGGCCTGCTTGCACCAGCCGCGCAACGTGTCCGGGTTCACCCCGGTGCGCGTCCCGATCCGGATCACGGCCGCGTTCAACGACAACGACGAGTCTTCCTTCTGCGCCTCCTGCACGAGCCGCATCGCACGCTCCCGCAGTTCCTGCGGATACTTCCTCGGTGCTGGCAGGATCCGATCCTCTCGGGGAATCAGACCCTCCACCAGACCCGGGGCGATTCGGATGCCCAGTTCGCGTTGATCGCTGATCTGTTGCCGGGGCCGACAGGTCGGAAGGGTCGTCCGTTCGCGGATGCGAGGACCATGATCGAGGGCATCGTGTACCGGTATCGGACCGGGATCGCGTGGCGGGACCTGCCGGACGCATTCGGCCCGTGGCAGACGGTGTGGGCCTGGCATCGGCGCCTCGCTGGTGATGGCACATGGGACGTCGTGCTTGACCGGCTGCTCACTGCTGCGGATGCGGCTGGCGCGGTGGATTGGTGGTGTCGGTGGACTCCACGATCGCTCATGCGCATCAGCACGCGACGAACATCTCCCGCACCACAGGGGGAACGATCGAATTACACCGATCCCCGGTCCGAGCCGCCTGATCACGGCTTCGGCCGCTCCCGCGGCGGCCTGTCCACCAAGGTTCACCAGCTCGTCGACGGCCGCGGGCTGCCACTCGTGACGCTGATCACGCCCGGTCAGGCTGGCGACTCTCCGATGCTCCTACCGCTGCTGGGATGCTTGCGCGTCGCTCGCCCGATCGGCCGGCCTCGGACCCGCCCGGACCGGGTCCGCGGGGACAAGGCGTACTCGTCCCGCGCGATCCGGCAGCACCTGCGCAGCCGTGGCATTGAATCGGTCATCCCCGAACCACGCGACCAGCAAGGCCACCGGAAACGACGCGGATCCAGAGGTGGCCGCCCTGTGACATACGACCCCGTCGACTACAAGCAACGCAACGTCATCGAGCGCGGCTTCTGCCGCCTGAAACAGTGGCGGGGCCTGGCGACCAGGTACGACAAACTCGCGATCGTCTACCGCGCCGCGGTCGTCCTCAACGCCGTCATCGCCTGGCTACGCCATTTACCAGACACGCCCTAGCTCGCCCTCGGGTTTGACGAACCCGTACAGGGCGTTGGATGTTTGGTGGGCGTCGGCGAGCACTTCGGCGGACCGTGCCAGCGCTTCGGCGACGCGGCGGTCGAAGGCGTCCATTTCGTCGCCGAAGTCGTTCTGGCTTATCTCGTCGAACCTGGTCGGTTTCTGCTCGGTGGGTACCCATCGTTGCTCTCGGTAACCGGTGGGCTGCTGCGCCCTCCCGGCGATGGCGCTGAGGGTCCGGGCGGACACCGACTGATGCGCGTCCACCCAGCCGTGCTGGTCGATGGCGGGCACAAGGGTCGTCGCGTGCCGCCAGTCATGCTCAAGGCCTTCGTCGCAGTCGTGGATGTCCGGGTCGTACGCACGCGGGTCGATGATGGCTCGGACGTCGTTCCGGAACCCGAGCTCGGCGGGCATGACCACTCGCAGCCAGCGGGTCACCGCGCACGCCATGCACGACGCCGGCGGGTCGTCACGTGGAATCTGCGCGCTACGGATGGTGAGCGGGTCCACGCGAATGTCGCCCGCGATCACTTCGCCGATCTGCTGGCGGTTGAGGCCGAGGTGGGCGAACAGGACGATGACGAACGCGTCGCGGCGGCCGCGGAGCGCCGAAGTGACGCTCTTGCCCTTCTGCACGGTCGGTTGCTGAGCGAGGGCTTCGTCGATGGTGGCGACGCCGTCACCGTCCCGGACGAGGGTAGTTGTCGACGGGACCACCACCTCGAAGTTGCCGACCGCTTCTCGAAGCGCGTCGATGTCCAGCGGAGCCCCGACCGCTTGGTGGTGTAGCCGAACAGCGCGGACCCGGAGAGTGTTCGTCGGGACGCCGGCGGGGAATGCGCGGAGGAACCGGACGAGGGTGTCCGGCGTGGTCGGTTCCTTTGGCTGGTCGAGGGCGTCGCACCAGTCCTCGAAGAGAGACCAGTACCGCTGGAGTGTCGGCGCGACCATCAGAGACCGATCTCTGTCACGGCGTTGTTGTCGAGCGGAGTGTCCTCGCGGCCGTACACCTCAATCATGCGTTCGCTGGCGTGCCACGTCTGACGCATGATCTGGTGCGGGCTCAGCCCCTTCTTGAGCGCTGAGGTGACGAACCCGGCTCGAAGGGAGTGCCCGCCGTAATGCTTCGCGTCGAGCCCGGCCGCGATGGAGTGCCGGACGATGGCGTCCTGAACGACCTGACCGCTGATGGGGGTGTCTCGGAAGAACTTGCCGCCGGTGGAGATGGGCCGGAACAGCGGTGCCTTCTTCGGCAGCCGTCGCCACGCAGGTAGCGGGTCTGACCAGTCCACCGGGTCATCCTCGCTGTGTCCCCGAGCGCAGATGTGAACGCCGACGTCGAACGTGGCCATCAGCTTCATCGCCGACATCCGTGGCCGAGCCGAGGATATTGCGTCGGTGACAAGGACCCATCGAATGAATGCGCAGACCGGGCAGGTCGCTGGCGTCGATCCATAGGGGAGCGCCTTCGTACGGCCTCGAGCCTCCTGGTCCGTCTTCGACCGCCGGATCCGCAAGCGCAGCCCGTCCGTCTCGTGCAGGGTGACGTCCCCGATGCGAAGCGCGGCGATCTCGCTGCGACGGAATGCGCCGGCGAACCCCATCACGATGATAGCGCAGTCACGGTTCCCGTGGACGCCCCGGGGGAAGGTGTTGATGTCGATGGTGCCGACGAGATGACGCATCTCCTCGAGCAGCAGCGCCGGCATCCGGCGAAGCTCACCGCCGTTCGTACGGCGAAGGCCAGCCATCGTCGCTTCGACCTCGGCATTGTCGGACGGCTTCGGGAAGCCAGCGAGCTGGTGCATCTTGTCGATGGCTGCCAGCCACCCGTTGAAAGTGTTCGACGCGTACGGCGTCCCCTCGTCGTCCTTACCGTCTGCGGCGGACGCTTCGAAGTACGAGGCGACCGTCAGCGCATGGGCGGGCAGGTACTCCGTGCCGGCGTGCTTGCAGAACTTGACGAACCGGGCCCACTCCCGCTTGTACATAACGCGGGTGCCGTCGGAGATGGACTGCGACTGCAACTGACGGACCCGGGCGAGACGCTCAGGGCTGAGACCCGTTGGGAGACCGGCCCCTGGCAGAAGGTCCTCGCCGACGCCATGGCCTTCGTCTTCGTCGTCGTCGGCTGCGACGACGCCGCCGGCCATGTTGGTCGGCTCGAACGCCACCACGTCGCTGCTCATGGAGGCATCGTTGCACGATGCGCGGACGTCGAGAGTAGAAATGCCGGTGTGGCGCGAAGCCGTCAAACTACCCGCATCCGCTTAGGGCTGCGGATCGGACCGGAGTTTAGAGTCGCAGATCAGGGAACCGTTCAGGAAAACGTCCATTGTGCTGGAAGGTTTTTGCCCGCCGGAACCGACAGCTCTCCATCCAAAACGAATCACGACGTCGACCAAAACAAGCCACGGATTAAAAGCGTCAATCCCCTGGTCCTCCCCCGGCTGCAGGCAAGCGCTCAACATCCCGGTCGGGCTTTGGCTCTGGCGATCGATTCGCCTGACAACCCCGCTTCAACCGGGCTTGACGGCTTGGCGGGAAACGGTCACACTCGTTCCACCGCCAACCGGGCTTCAAGCCCGCTAACGAAGAGAGCAAGATGCCTACCCTGGAGGTCAGAGTCCATGTCCCTGAAGACCGTCTCGCCGAGTTCTACAGCCGGTTCGGTGACTTCATGATCGAGCGACGAACCGCTCCGCCCTCGGTCGACGCGATGCACGCCGTTGGAACAGCGCCGGACTGGGTGCACGAACCTTGGGCGAAGGAACGTGCCGCGCGGTTCTGGCACCAGGTCACTGACGTGGGTCGGGACCTGCTCCGAGTACTCATTGCCGGGGCGGAGGCCGGCGACGGGCACCAGTTCACGCCCGCGGAGCTCGTGTCGAAGACCAGCGCGAAGAGTGCACAGTCCGTGGCCGGCACGTTCGGCGGCGTCGGGCAGCTCATCGCCAGCGAAGGACTCCCCTCCTACACGTACGCCGCCGGCAAGCAGTGGCACTTCATCTGGGACTGGGATCCCAAGAAACGGCTCTACTCGATGTCGCCCGAGATGGCCAAGCTGCTCCTCGAGGTAGGAGCGTAGGAGCCACGTTCCTCAGCCTCACCCACCCCTCGCCCCCAAAACGCCCTGTGCAGGCCCCTCGTCCCTCTGGCCCAGTTCCAGCCGCATAGGGGCCATTGTGACCGATTCGACCCCCGAAGCACCTGTTGACCTCTCGAAACCGCAGCGTGTACCGACCATTCCCCCGGTCGACAAGAAGC
The DNA here is from genome assembly GCF_015351025.1 of Curtobacterium sp. VKM Ac-1376. Classification (GTDB taxonomy): domain Bacteria; phylum Actinomycetota; class Actinomycetes; order Actinomycetales; family Microbacteriaceae; genus Curtobacterium. The sequence goes on from NZ_JADKRV010000024.1 coordinate 6,528, forward strand.
AACGGAACCGTCCGCGGCGTCCGACTCGTCCGCGTCTGCTCGAGGACACGACGACGGCCGGTCTTATCTGGCTCACCCTCATCGCCGTCCCGTCCTTCTTCGCCTGGCTGAGCCACCCGACGCTGCCCTCCCCCGACAGCATCGGCGGCTTCTTCGCGATGTCCGTCTGGCCGCTGGGCCTCATTGCCTGGGGCGCCTTCGACTGGCTACGCGACCTCGCCGACTACCGCGACGCGCTCGAGCAGTGGCAGGACGACGTAGCTGCGTGGGAGTTCGACCGTCGGCTCACTGCAGCTCCTTCCCGCCCATAAGGGCGACGTGAGCACGTCAACCACTCCCCCGCGAGCCTTCATCGACTCTGGCACGCGACCATACCTGCGTCTCGCCGGCGTCGTCGGTGCGGACCCCGTCGTCTTCACGGAAGCGGACCTGCGAGGCCCGGACGGTGGTGGGTACCGAGACTTCCTCCGCGACGCCCGAAGGCACTCGAACGTCGACGTCGTCGAGACCGGCTTCGGGAACACGGACAAGACCTTCGCTGTCAGCCTACGAGTCCCCTCCCTGACCTCGGTGACGCAGCGGCCATCGAAGACGCAGACGGTACCCCCGAAGGCGAAGACTAAGCGCAAGCGACGCGGGGCCTGAGCGTCAGCGGCTCCCCCACGCTCGCCGCGGAACGGGCTTCAGTCGTGCTCGGCATGGAGCGGGCCGGCGCATACTGGTGCCCAGACTTTTCCACAGGATGAGCAGTGTTCGGACCAGATGCCCACGGCATTTGCGTGGGCATCAGGTCCGATTCCGTGGGCATCAGGTCCGCGGCCCATGGGTATCTGGTCCGCCTGGCGTGGGTATCTGGTCCGGACGTACCGGCGGCCGACCCCCTCGGATCCGCTTACCTGCGCCGATTTGACCGTCGGACAACCGCTCCCCCTGTAGCTCTTCCTGTAGCTCTTCCTGTAGCTGATTAACCCTTGGTACCAACGTAAGTACAGAGCGCACCCGCGTTATCCACAGATGGCCGTCTTCAGAGCCCTCCATTGGGGATCTGCCCGCTCTGTTCATCTCAGGGACCCACTCCCCCGGACGCCGCTGCAGAGCTTCACTGCCGCCAGGTGCTACGGATCAGATACCCACACCCAGTCAGGACCGGTCCTCGGGAGTATGGCATCCAGTGAGGACCAGATACCCACAGAATTGGGCCCCACCCAGCCAGGCCCGTGCCGCTACCGACTGAACACCTCAGGGACCAGATACCCACGTGAGGACTAGATACCCACGGCGTAGAGCCTCGCACGGTCATCGGGGACTAGATACCCACGGCCTGAGGTTGCTAGCCGACACGCACCGGGGACCAGATACCCACGCCGGTCGAGCCCCGCACCTTGGCGCCGTGACGAGGACTCGACACCCACGTTCTCGCAGTGTTCGGCAGTCGCGCGGTGCGACACTCCCCGACCAGGTTACGGTGAGGACCAGATGCCCACGCCTGAGGACCGGATACCCACGCCCATTCTGCTGAGTCTCCCGGCTCAGCTGAGGACCAGATACCCACACTTTGGGATCGGATACCCACACCAGCTGCCCTCCTTGGTTCGCGGTCGCTCGGACCAGATACCCACGCCTGAGGATCGGATACCCACGCCAGCGGACTAGATACCCACCGACTGTGAGGCAACAGGCGCCGGCGGCGGTTTGTGAACGAGGCGACAGGGACTGAGGACCAGATGCCCACGCGGATACGGTCCGGCGGCTACTCCGGGTCGTCCCGCTCAAACGTGGGTATCTGGTCCTCACTGGCGCAGAGAAAGGGGCGGAGCACCTCACCAGGTGCTCCGCCCCTTTCGACTCGCGGCTACTGTTCCAGTTGCCTACGCGGCTTCGTGGGCTCCACGTGCGGCTTCGAGGGCCGCAGGATCAGGTACTCCTGAGTCGGCTCCACACGAGCCTCCGGGTAGATGATCTTGATGGCCTTCAGATGCCCCTCGAACGCCGCCTTGAACTTGTGCGGCTGGGTGTACTGGGCCCCGAACTGCAGGTTCAGGTCCGCCCACTTGATGCGCGTCGGTGTCCGCAGGTAGAACATCCGGTACGTGAGCCAGAGGTAGATGTCCATGCGCATCGCTGACTTGCCGAGCGCCTTCATCGCGTTCAGGTCGATGGGTACCGGCGACTTCACGATGGAGTCGTAGAACCGGTCAGAGAGGGTCACCTTCGACTGCCAGAGGCCCGCGTTGTCCTCCATGTCGTCCTTGCCGAACCAGAGGCGAACGCTGTCTGCGATGCGGAAGTACTCAATCGCCTCGCCGTGGCCGTCTTCCTTGATTTCAAGGCCTTCGACGCTGAGGTTGGCGCCAAAGAGACGCTTCAGGCCGTCGGAAACACGCTTGTGGTCGCGACCACCGTGGTGGAGCCCGATCTTGGCCATGAACGCCTTCATGGACCGGCCGAGCTCGAGCTCCTTGCTCTGAGTGAGGACAGCCTCGGTGGCCATCCAGTTCATTGCCTGGCGAGGGAGAACTCCGTACGGGTACGCGGCGTGCCGCTCCCCCGTCGCGTGGTCAAGGATGAGGGCCGGCTGCATCATCAGGGACACGTTGCCGTTGCGTCGCTCCCAGTACGGGATGTTGCCCGGGTTGCGGTACGGCAGGGAGACCTGGGCCCAAAGCCGAGCTGAGTAACCGACGTCCATAGCGTCGTCGTCAGCGCCTTCGAGGTTCGCAGCGTAGTTCACCAGTCGAGCCGTGGTCTCGTCGATGCTGATCGGTGCCGAAACGGTGGACTTCGATGTTGCTTCCGTGTCGTTGAAGAGCTCGTCACCCATGGGTGCCTCCGGGGCAGGTTGGAATGCAGGCGTCGCGCGCGAACGCGGGTTATCGTTGCGTCCCACCCGGCAGAGCGCACTGTGCCTGGCGCTCCCCCATCCGAGTTGGTGCTCGGACAAGAGTGCTCGCGGACTACTTACCCACGCGGTAGCGGTCGCGGCGTGTCGGGATCTTTCCTCAACCCCAGCTGCGCGCAGGCAGCCATCGCACACCACGATCTATAGCGGGTGCCGCCGACACCAGAGCGGGCGACGGCAGGGCAGCCCTACCGGTTCGACTGAATCGGTCGCCCGCGGGGCGCCTTCTTCCCCGACCGTGGGAACGGCTGACCGTTGTTGTACTCGTCCTGCAGACGCTTCGTCTCGGCGTTGTAGATCGCGACGATGAGGTCCTTCGGGAACGGGTACCCCTCGAAGAGCTTCGCAGCCGCGTGAGCGGCGTTGAACGCTTCACGGTCACCTTTTCGGATTTCAAACGTCACCTTGACGATGTCGTCGTCAGTCAGGTCCTCAGAAGCCTCACCGCGACGGCGCGCGTACGGAGTCGACGGCTTGGAGGCAGCCGACTCCCCCACCGCGCGAGCCTCAGCAGCGGGCTGTTCGGTTTCGGCTTGCGACGGCATCGCGGGCTCAACTGCGGGCAAACTTTCTGTCGGTGAAACCGCTGGCGCTGGGTTCGCCGCGCTGTCCTGCACTGCCGCAGGGACCGTCATGGAGACACCCGTGTTGGCCGGCGTCTCCACCTGCTGCGGCTGTTGACGAGCTGGAAGCGGCGGCGGCGGGGCCACAGTTCGCTCCTCCGGCGCCGGCTTCTCATCCTGGGCCGGCTCAACCCGGGGGTTCCTGTTCGCTTTCAGGAGCGATGAAGCGCCGGCGTTACGCCGTGGCGGCGCCGGGATTTCACGGCGGGTGGTGTCAGACATTCGCGGACTCCTCCGCGGTCTGAGCCGCCTCCTCTTCCTTGTCTGTGAGGCGAGCGATGAGCTCCTGCGTCACGGCGTAGAGGCTGTCAGCGACACTCCCCGCCGACTGCGGACCGGGGGCGACATGCTTCACGCCTCGCTTGATGGATTCGTACCACTTCTCCCCCGTCTTCACCTTCTTGTCGAGCTCGTGGACCAGCAGCCGCTTCTCGCGCGTCGCCTTTGCCGTAGAGCCTGAGTGGCGGACGTAAGTCTCGAAGACACTTGCGCGCGCCTCCTCTCCTCCGAGTGCTCGAACCACGGCGTCAGCAAAGTCGCGTCGGACGACTGTCTCGCTCGCGCTTGAGGCAAAGTTGACCACGCCCAGGAGATCCACGTCAGGATTGATGTCGATGACCTTGTCGAGCCGTTCGGCGGTCAACGTCAGACCCTGGAGGCTCGCCTCGTCCGCCTTCGCCGGGATGAGAATGTACCGGGCGGCTGCCACGGCAATCGACTGGATGATGTCGGTGTTCGGCGGGCAGTCCAGAAGTACAAGGTCGTACTGGTCACCGATCTTGGCTAACGCCGAAGCGAGGCTGAGTCGGGCGCGAGTGGCTGCCTCGCCGGACTGGCCGAACTGCTGGGCGAGGCTGGTGTTGATGTATTCCACGAGGCGACCGCCCGGGACGACGTCGACGTTTGGCCGGACCTCGATGGGCTGAAGAAGGTCTCCGTACAGGAGGGCCTTCGAGAGACCAGCACCGTCATCGTCTCGGTCTGTGCCGTGGTACCCGAAGTCGAGCCCGAGGTTCCCCTGAGGGTCAAGGTCGACGACGAGGACGCGCCAGTTCCCCTCCCCCATGATGCCGGCGATGTTCGCGCACAGGGTCGTCTTGCCCACGCCACCCTTGTTGTTGATGACGGCAACAACTCGTTGGAGGTTGGTCCGGTCGATGATGAAAGCCATCAGGCTGGTTCTCCTTCGTCGGGGACTCCCCCGCTAACTGGTGATGCTGGCGTTACTGGTGACGCTGGCCGACGGGCTTGCCACTTGCGGTGTCCACACTAGCCGCTTAACCGGCGAGGCTGGTAGAGCTGGGCAGACCGGCGGTACTGGTTTGAGAGAAAAGGCATCCCCGGCGACGCCAGTAAGGCCAGTTTGCCCTAACTGGCAATCCCAGTGTCGCCAGACGTCGATTGCCAGCCTTGCCAGCCTCACCAGTTTGCGTCAGAGGTCTTGCTTTCGTGCCGGGAGTCGCAGCAGGGTTCGCCAGGCCCACCAGCATCGCTGGTTAGCCTGAACTGGCAGTACCAGCGTTCCCAGTTAGCGAGGAATCGCCTGAGCCTGGCGAACGCGCATGAGCGAGGGTGATTGGCTGCAAACGGGGGGATCGGGCCGCAGAGAGCCGCCTGGCGGCTTCCTGGCCACTCCCCCGTCGCAGGTGGAGAAGCCCGCGTGCGTGTGCATCCTGGGACGCTGTCCACCAGCGTTACCAGTCTGACCAGTATCGCTGGGCACACCAGCGTTGCCAGTTTGGGTGAATTCGCCGCATCGCCTTCGGCAGCACCACACAACAGAACGTGGGGGAGAGCTTGGGGGACCACCACGAACGATCACTACACCATGGGGCCGGGCCTCGCGCTGCTCGATGAGACGCTCGAGGGGGAGCCGGACAACGTGCGGTTCCTGAACACATACGTCGGCAACCACACCCTCGCTGCTTCCGTGGGCGAAGTCACCCGCAAGGCGCTGAGTCTCCGAGGCGGCTTCGACGAGGAGCTGGTCGTGAACCTGCATCACGCGCACCTCGTTTCCTGGTCCGCATACGACGAGTTCATCATCAGGAAGCGAGACCGCTTCGGTCGCGCGTCCTTCGCCATCCGCGCCGCACGCGCAGAAGCGGTCCGGCTCCTCGGACACTGGATGCGTTTCGCATCCCCCGGAACCAGCAACGCAGCCCCCGCGAGGTACAGGCCCAATGCGCTGCTTCTCGGCGCCGGCCAGGACGTCGCCTTCGGTCTCGGATACATGGCGGCGTTGACGTTCACCCACATGACGTCAACCAGCGGCCGAGACCCCGACGACACTCTCGAGGAGCTACGCGCCAGTCTCGCGGGGGAGTGCTTGAGTCCACCTGGGCCACAGTCCCTGGCATAGCAGTGGGTATGACCGGCAACACCTTCGACGTGCTCGAACGCAGTATCCCGAGAGACGTGAGCGACAACGCTCGCTACGGGGCGAACTTCGAACTCGTCAGTGACTACGCGCTGACACGCTCTCCTGAGTACGGCGCGCACATCGCACGCATCGAACCGTACGGTGACTGGGCAGCCCGGAACGGCCGGGCGAGGACCGACCTCAGTGTGGACCGCGTGATCACCACCATCACCGGTGAGCTGTGGACGGTTCAGAACAAGGGGTACTCCGCGGACCGACGCGTCGATCTCAACGACTTCAACAACTTCATCATCGCGTCGGCGACGATGCCAAACGTCACCCGCCGTCTCCTCGTCACCAGCGGCCCCGGCCTCGGACGGAACGCCGCCGAGGTTGCGAAGCATCAGGGCGTCGCCGTCAACGTCACCGTGCTCAACCGTGCACGGCTGCGGACCGCGACGACCTACCCGACGACATGGGGCGCCTTCGTCGCCGAGTCGGGAAACGACCCGGAAGGAGTCGAGCCGTTCCGCCTCCGCCCGCATCAGCTCGACGCCATCCACGATGTGACGAGCTCGCTGCGTTCGGTTCCCGAGTGCCAACTCATCTCGACTTGCGGTACCGGGAAGACCATCACCTCGGTGGGGATCGCCGATTCCCTCGGCGTCAACACCCTCGTCTACTTCGTGCCCGGGCTAGGTGTAGTTCCTCGGGAGGTTGTGAACGGGTGACGTGAGCGAAGACCTCCGGGACGATGTGAGTTACCACACACCACGTCGTCACCGGAGGTCTTCGTGACTCACGCTAACGCCCCGTTCACTCCGATGGGCAGGGAACGTCTTGCTCGGCTGATCGTCATCGATGGTTGGCCCGTTCGCCGTGCCGCGGAACGGTTCCAATGCTCGCCCGCGACGGCAGCGAAGTGGGCCGCCCGATACCGTGCTGGTGCCTCGATGCGAGATCGATCGTCTCGTCCGGTGAGCAGTCCGAACCGGCTCCCAACGCGGCTGGAACGCCGCATCATCGCGTTACGCATCACCCGGCGGTGGGGGCCGCACCGGATCGCGTTCCACCTGCATCTGGCCCGCTCGACAGTCGGACGCGTCCTGGCCCGGTTCCGGATGCCGCTGCTGCGCAACATCGACCAAATCACCGGACTCCCGGTGCGCCGACCCAAGCCGGTCCGATACGAGAAGTCCCGGCCGGGTGAACTCGTCCACGTCGACATCAAAAAGCAGGGCCGTATCCCAGACGGCGGCGGGTGGCGCGCTCACGGACGCGGGTCTGTCCAAGACCGCGCCGCCGGCATGAATCGTGATCGTGCTGCTCGACGGGGCGCCCGCGGTTCTCGCGGGTACCGGTTCCTGCACCACGCGGTCGATGATCACTCCCGGCTGGCGTATTCAGAGATCCACGACAACGAGCTCGGCGCGACCGCTGCCGGGTTCTGGGCCCGCGCGAACACGTTCTTCGCCGCCGCGGGGATCCACGTCGAGGCCGTGATGACCGACAACGGCGCGTGTTACCGCTCCCGCGACTTCGCGGCCGCGCTGGGCGACGTCAAGCACCGCTTCACCCGGCCCTACCGGCCGCAGACCAACGGGAAGGTCGAGCGGTTCAACCGGACCCTCGCCGCGGAGTGGGCCTACGCCCGCCACTACGACAGCGATGCAGCCAGGACCGCGACCTACGCGAACTGGCTGCATCACTACAATCACCACCGACCACACACCGGCCTCGGCGGGCAAACCCCATCAGATCGCGTCCACAACCTCACCGGGAACTACAGCTAGCGCTCGGACCGGGACTCGATTGCTCGCGTGCTACCGGCGGACGGCTTCTGGGGCGTCGTCGCGGAAGAAGTCGCTATCGGACTGGGCGAGGACGACGCCCTCACGACGCCACTGCTTCCGCGCCCGCGCCAACGTCGGGATGCGTGCTGGTTCCACGCCCTGCTCGTTCTCGTAGCTGCTCATGACGGCTTGCCTCCTGATGCCTCTGCACGCTTCGCCCCGCGCCGACGGTAGCCATCGGAAGGCAGGCGCGTGGCCGAGCTGCGTGGCCCGGATATCCGCGGTGAGGGGAGCGGATTTGCCCTGGGAGCACGGGCGTCAGGAGAATCGTGGGGCGCGGTGGAACGCGGGCTACGTCCCCGAAGATGACGGGCAGCTCGAGGTGGCCGGGGTGGAGGCTGCTACCGCGATAGACGCCGTGACGAGGCTCCGTGAGGTCGTGGGCACCGAAACCGATGTCCTGTACGTCGTCCCGAACCCCGTCGCCGAACAGGATGACGCTGAGACATATGAGGCGTTCCTGCAGGACCCGAACGCCGCCACCTGACAACGGCGGGGCCCAGGAACGAGCCGGGAGAGAACGTCCCTCGATCCCGACCCGCCAGGGACCCAGAAGTGCACTGGCCCTGCCCAGGTGCCGTTCCGACCCAAACGGTCCGGCACCAGGACGTTGATCTTCCCTGTGCGACATGTTGGCGGGTCCAGCAGAGTGTGCATGAGCCTTCGTCAGAGAGAAACTGCCCGCTCCCGTTGAGTGAGAGCGGGCAGCCGCGTAGGCCCGAGGATCAGGGACTCAGGGCGCATTCGCTTGGACGGTAACCAGCCGCCCGGCTTCAGTGTGAACTATCACTGAGAAGTGTCGTATTCCGTTGCCGGATCTTTCGGTGTTCTCGAGGCGACCGGGCCTGCGTGCGTGACCGCGCGAGGTGTGCCGGGATCCGCTCTGCGCAGGGCCTCGGATCGCTGGCGGTTCGTCGCGGGTACCTCCGGGTACGGTCGGCCGCCCGCGGCGGATCAGGGTACGGGACGGGCGCTGCCGGTCCCTGATCGGGTCATGCGATCGGCAACGCCGCCTCACATTCGACCCGCGCCGGTCGGGCGGTTAGGCCTGGTGTGCGGCGACCCAGGAGTACCAGGCGCCGAGCTGTGCTTGGGCGTTACCGAGGGCGGTGTGTGAGCCGTGGACCTGGTTGTCGTTCGTGTGGAGCTCGTACTGGTCGTGGTGCTCGATGCTGCCGACAATGACGCCGTCGGCGTGGGCGGTCCAGTCGTTGCCGGGGGTCGTGCTGCCACACGATGTGTTGGGGTCGGACCATGAGTTTCGGCTTCCGGTAGGCGCCGCCGCGACGCGAGCTGGCGACGGCTTTCAGCGTAGGCGCTGACTCTGTGCGGACGGGCAGACGCCAAGACGTGGCGAGCTCAACGTTCCGACGTCGACGGTGCTGATGCACCGATCGATTCTCGGCGTGAGCCATAACCCGAACCGTCTATCCGTATTCGGAACTCCCGCGCAGGGCTGCCGAGATGTGGGGATGATCAGTTCGTGCCCGAACTGATGCGCCGCACCCAACGGGTGGTCCAGACCACCGACCCGACCGTTGCGGCCGAGGCGATCGCGCGCACGCACGTGACGCATGGTGTCGATGTGGACTCGGAGGGTGCAGCGTTCGTGTTCGAGGAGCGGGTCCGTGGGACGCGGCTGCTGTCGTTGGGGACCACGTCGTGCACCGGGGTCGTCAGCGGCGCGATCGAGCCCGACAGCGCGATGGTGCTCGTGTGGTTGAAGTCCGGCCGCGGCACGATCGACGGGAAGCCCGTTCCGGTTGGTCGTCCCGTGCTGTACCGGAATGATTCCCAGCAAGTCCGGTTCGAGTCGTTCCAAAAGGATGTGATCCGCATTGACCGGGCAACGGTGGAGCAGGTTGCTGCGCAACGGGGTGAGTGGGCGCCGGGACCGTTGGAGTTCCACCCGCACCATGTTCCCGAGGGGCCGACGTTGGCGGCCTGGTGGTTGATGGTCCGCACCGTCGCCGCCGAGGTGCTCGGCGGCCCGGAGGAGGTGTCGGAGGAGCGGGAACGCCAGTTGACCCGGTTCGCTGCCGGCGGCCTGCTCACTGCGATCCCGCACTGGCCCGTCAACCAGCACGTGCCGGCCGTCGCACGCACGCGGTTTGCTCGGGCGGAGGCGTTCCTGCTCGAGCTGCTCGTGAACCGATCACCGTGGCGGACATCGCTGACGCTGCCGGGTTGAGTGTCCGCGGGGTGCAGGCTGCTTTCAACCGGCACCACGGCATCACACCGCTGGCCTACCTGCGGCACATCCGAATGCTCCTGGCACGCGAACGGCTCGAGTCTGACCAGGACGTCAGCGTCGCGGAGGTCGCCCGGTGGGCGGGCTTCGTGCACCTCGGACGCTTCGCCGGCGCCTACCGGGACGAGTTCGGTGAGCTGCCGCGGCAGACCCGGCAGGCCGCCCGCGGCTGGTGAACGCCGCCTCTGAGGAGGCGTGGTCAGGCGTTGTTGTGTATGCCGGCGAGGACGGCCTGCGTGCGCGCCGCGATGTCGTCCACGAAGGCGAGATCTCCGGGCTCGAGCACATCGTCGGCGGCTTCCTCGGCGAGCACCGGGATCCCGGGCCCGAGCACGAGACTCACGGACGTCTGCGCGCCGGTGAGATCCACCGAGGGCATCGTCACGACGTCGGTCAGAGCGCTCTGCCCGAGCGCGGCCGTGTACTGCAGCACGGCTGTTGCGGCGGCGCTGCTGGTGAGGATGGAAGACAATTCGTAGACGAGGTACATCATGGGTGGTCCGGTTCCGACCGCTTCCCGTCGCCGGCGGTAGCCGGTCGGCTGGGGTACCCCCTGGTGAGGGGGTGCTGGTCATTCGGGGTGGGGCACCCGCGACCCGCTCAAGAAGGAAGCGACCGTGTGCATGAGAAGGTGCACGTCATCAACAAGACCCGTGCCACTTCGACGGTACGTCCTACTCATCGCGGGGTGGTCCGTGACCGCGTCATCTGGACCGACACCGTCATCCGGAAGGCCATCACGCTCGTGAGATTGCTCTGAGCGAGTTCTCTAGCAATGGTTCTCGTCGCCCAAAGGTGACCATCCTGTCCGATCCCCGAGGCTCCGGCTGTGCCTTCCTGCCGCTGCCGGTACCGGTACCGGTACCGGTACCGGTACCGGTACCGTCGCGATGCCAGCCACCGACGCGCCGTACCGCAGTAGGGCAAGGAATGTTGTGAAGCACATCGTCTACGGGTTCTCGTCCGTCATCGCCACGCACGATGTCCACACGCGCTCATCTACTACGCAGCCGTGTTGGCCCAGGCAGGAGCGAGCGACGTCGTCGACGTGCCGACCGTGGACCTCCACGGCGTCGGCGCGGTGACGTCCGTCGTGCTCGACCCGGGCGTCCCGATCCTCGTCGAGAACGCGGCCGATGACGAGCTCGACATGTCCTACCCCGAGTTCGTCGACGAGCTCACGCACCGCACCCGCGGCCTCATTGCAGACGGAACCCTCCGCCACGGTCTATAGACCTACCGGCACCCCCGCGCACGCGCCGGATGATGACGAGCACCCGCCTGTGCCCCGAGCAACAAGTGCGCGGCCACGGTTGAGACCGCCGACGACTCAGGCAGGGAAGTGGCGAGCCGGGGGTCTCAGTCGGACGCTTTTGCGGCTTTGATGCGCTTCTGCGCGGCACGCACCGTCAGCACCGACAGGTAATCCTGCACGGTGCCAGCGCGGAGTCGTGTGAGCTCTTCCTCGACGACCGACCGTACCTGCGCTTCGGAGTGGTCGGGGAACTTGCCACGAAGCCGTTCGGTTGCTTCGCGGATGATCTGGTCGTAATCCGGTGCAGCTGCCATGCGCGCATTCTCCACGCTCACGGTGAACCAATGGCGTCGTCGCTGCCGGCGGCAGTGCTCGAGTCATGTCCGAACGAGGGCGATGTCGTCCGGGTCGGGGGTGAAGATGTCCTCGATGGGCCGCCCGAACACGGCGGACAAGCGCATCGCAATCTTTAGTGTCGGCTCGTACCGACCGCCTTCCAGCGACACCACCGTCTGGCGGGAGACGTGGATGCGGTCCGCGAGCTCGGCCTGGCTCCACCGGTGTTCCGCACGGAGGACCGGTAACCGGTTGGCGATCACCGTTCCTCGCCGGCCCAGTGGCGCCATGTGAACGCGATCACCCACACGAGTGCGGCCACCGCTGCAGGCACAGCAGCGGTCATCCGTGGCAGCCCGGCGAAGGCTTCCAGGAGTGAGTATGCGAACCCGGCGACGACCACCACCAGGACAGCCGCCAGCGACGCGCGCGCGGCGTCGTGATGCTCGACTCCCTCGGTGTCCCCGCGCAGCAACGCTCGAACCGTCGTTCCCACTAGCAGTGTCAGCCCCGCGACCGCGACGGCGGCCAATGTCCACCCCGCCCAGCGGGGGAGCGCTTCCGATGCGTGCAGCGCGCCAGCCAGTACCGCACCGACGAAGAACATCACCGTCCCCGCAGTGATCGATCCCCGCTCCCGGCCACTCAACCTGGTCATGTCGACGAAGGTACACCGCACTTGACACTGTGACCAGCGCGCTTGCCATACACTCACCGACATGAGCGCGGTTGCTCGCTCGGCTCTCGGGTCAGTAGATGATGCCGGAGAGCAAGCTTAAGGAAGCGTGCGCGCTCTACGAGCGGTCTGGCTTCGAGCCCGTCGTCGTCTTCAATGACGAGCCATACTCCGACCGCTGGTACACCAAGGCGCTGACCAGAGCGTCCGGTAAGCGACCGTCCGACGCGGGGACACATGGTGCGGGCGTCGATAGCGTGAAGCGGTGACTTACGACCGGTGCGAGCCCTTTCGGATGAGCGCGGTCGATGCGGGCGGAGGGGCCGCGATCTGCTGCCGTACATCGGACGGATCGCATGCAGTAGCTGTACCCTCCGGGTGGGTTCGGTTTGAGCAAGCTCCTGGGCCTGGCGCCGGTGTGGCGGTGTCTTTGCAGGGTAGGACACCGTCACACCGGTCGGGCCCTCGCCACGAGGTCACCTCATCCGGGCGGTTGCCGTGGCGTGCAGCGGCGCACCGTGTTCTGTCTTTAGTGCAGCGCCGTTGACAGCTGGGCTTGTATCTGGTGCGTGAGGCCGCTGCTCGGGGTGCGTGTCGTGCTGACCATCCGGAGTGCTCCGGCGTGGGTGACGACGCCGAGGATCTGTTCACCGGCGACGCCGGTCGTCATCGTGGGTCCCCAGACGGACTTCGCGCTTGGGGCCTGCTCGGTGGTGCCGAGGTTGGTGATCTCGATGTCGGCGGCGGTCGCGGCGAGCATCGCGTCTTCAGCGGCGTCCGGTGTTGGCACATCGGCTGCAGCGAGGGCGGCAGCCCCTGCAGCGGCGGCGTGCCGTGCTGTTCGCAGTTGCGCGGTGGTGGTGCGTGCGAGGTTCCAGAAGTCAGTTGTCTGGTTCTGGAGTGTGACCATCGTTGCGGTGAAACGCACCACCACGTCGGTGTCGCCGCCGACGACCGGGCGGAGGTCGATGGGGATGTTGATGCGTACTTGGTCCTGGCCGGTGGCTTCGAAAAGTGCGCGAGCGGCTGCGGCACCCAGTGCGGATTGCACTGTGCAGCCCTCTGCACGGGCACGCTCGACGAGGGCACAGGTGTCGTCGACACTGAGGGCGCCGGATTCCACCAGCGGCGGTGTCCCGTCGAATGGGCGAAGATATGCCGCTGTCCCATTCGTTCCGCCTGTGGAGTCTTCCCCCGGTTCCGGCGGGGCCGCCGTGGCGACATTGGGGAGAGCTGCCAGAAGTGTCTCTTGTGCTGCAGGGACGTCGTGCGCCATCGGTGTTGCGCCGTTGAGGATCGACACGAGGTCCTCCAGTGCGCGGAGTGCTCCCTTCCCGTCGGCGATCTGGTGTGAGAACGTCAGGAGCACTGTCGACGCTGCTTGGTCGTCGCGGACGCGATCTTCCAAGCCGAGCACATCCTCGACGGCACCCCTCGTCACCATCATGCCGACCACAGGCGACAGGAAGAGGTGGCGTCATGAAGGTCGCGCTGACAAACCGGGGCGTGCAGGCGGCACTGCTGTCCGCGGTCCTGTTCGGTGCCGGTACCCCGCTGGCAAAGCTCCTCCTCGGCAACGTCAGCCCCTGGATGCTCGCCGGACTGCTCTACTGCGGATCCGGCCTCGGGCTGACCCTCATCCGGCTCATCCGCCGTGCACCCCGCGTGCACCTCGCCCCCGGTGATCTCCTGCCCCTCGCAGGGGCGATCGCGGCTGTTGGCGTCGCGGGTCCGGTGCTGTTGATGCTCGGACTGGCGAACATGCCTGCATCGGGAGCGTCGCTGCTCCTGAACGCGGAAGGAGTGGTCACCGCCGTGCTGGCGTGGTTCGTGTTCCGGGAGAACTTCGACCGCCGCATCGCCCTCGGCACGCTCGCCATCGTCGCCGGAGCTGTGGTCCTCAGCGTCCCGTCGGGGGCGAACTTCGGATCCCACTGCCGTCGCTGGCGATCCTCGGCGCGTGCCTGTGCTGGGGCCTCGACAACAACCTCACCCGCAAGGTGTCTCTTCACCGACGCAACCTGGCTTGCCGCGATCAAGGGCGTCGTTGCGGGGCCGGTGAACCTGATCCTCGCGTTCACGCTCCGCACGACCCTGCCTGCATGGCCGGCGATCAGCGGAGCGCTCGTCGTCGGGTTCTTCGCCTACGGCGTGAGCCTGGCCCTGTTCATAGTCGGGATGCGCCACGTCGGCACGGCCCGCGCCGGCGCCTACTACTCGATCGCGCCGTTCTTCGGCGCCGTCCTCGCGTTCGCGTTCGGGGACCGAATCGCCTGGCCGTTCATCATCGCCGGCGTGCTGATGGCCATCGGAGTGTGGCTGCACCTCACCGAACGGCACGAGCACACCCACACGCACCAGCCGCTGACGCACGACCACTGGCACACCCACGACGAGCACCACCAGCACGAGCACGACGAACCCGTCCCCGCCGGCACCTGGCACAAGCACGAGCACCACCACGAGCTGCTGACGCACACCCACGAGCATTACCCCGACGCCCACCACCGGCACGCACACTGAAACGGCGTCTCGGTAGCCGGTCGTCCACCGGTGCAGGTTCGGCTCTCGGACGTCTCGTTAACGACCGTTCGTGAACAGGAAGATCATGCGCACGTTGCCTATCGGGCAAACTTGCCCATTGGGCAAAAGTGTTCTAGCTTGGTCGCATGGCAGACGAAGTCTCGTTCCGTGAGCAGAAGAAGGCGGCGATCCGTGACGCGTTGAGCGTGACGACAGTGCTGCTCGCCCGGGAGCGGGGGCTCGATAACGTCCGCGTTGAGGACATCGTCGGTCGGGTCGGGGTGTCGAGGCGGACGTTCGGGAACTACTTCTCGAGTAAGGAGGACGCGATCGCAGACCGCCACGTGCAACGCGTGCGCACGGCGGCCGTTGATCTGCTCCAGCGGCCACGCGAGGAGCCGTTGTGGACTGCCATCACGGAGGCGCTGCTCGCGCCGTACGAGGCGGAAGAGACGACGGCCGCTTCACGGGAGGAGCAAAGCGGGCTGCTTGCAGTGCTGTCAACACCTGGCATGCAGTCCGCCGTCGACCGAGGCGCCCGCGCCGCGAACGCCGTGTTCGCGGCTGCAATCGCAGCACGCTGTGACGCAACACCGGACGATCCCGTGCCCGGTCTGGTGTCCGCCGCTGCGCTGTCAACGTTGTTGACGACGCTGGAGTCCTGGGCGGCGCGCGCGGAGCCGCAACCCCTACAGCCGTTCCTCCGAGCTGCGTTCCAACTCCTCAGCGACGGTTTCGACCGCCTCCGCTGTCCCTAAACAATTATTGGAAGGAAGATCATCATGTACGACGTCGTTATCGTCGGAGGAGGACCCGTTGGCGTCTTCGTCGCCTGCGAGCTGAAGCTCGCGGGTGTGAACCCCCTCGTTCTCGAACGCCTCCCCGAGATCAACCAGTGGGACAAGGCGCACGGCCTGACCGGGCAGGTCGTCCGGCTACTGGACCAGAGAGGCCTCTTCGAGCGATGCGCCGGAACTGCCGTCCCGGAGCCTGCTCCGGGATTCTTCTTCGGGGCGCTGCCGTTGCCGCTGCATGTGCTCGGCGACCGCAACCCGATGTACCTGCTCCACATCAACCAGCGCGACCTCGAGCGCGTACTCAACGACCGCGCAGCAGAACTCGGCGTTGAGATCCGTCGCGGCGTCGAGATGCGCTCCTTCACCCAACACGACGACTCCGTCACCGTCGACGTTGTCGACGTCGCGACGGGGACTAAGAGCACCGTGTCGGCGCAGTACCTGGTGGGGAGTGACGGGGCGCGGAGCACTGTGCGGAAGCTCTCCGGTATCGGCTTCCCCGGCAACACCGACCACCACATCGTGGACCGCACAGCCCTGATCGCCCCGACCAAGCAGCTGACGCCCGTTGGCCCCGGGAAAGTGCACGTTGCGGGTCTGGGGGAGATCGCGGAGAGCTTCCACCGCACTGAAACCGGCGTCGTCACCATCGCCCTCCGTGACCCGGAGCACCCGCTGGTCTACACCGCGGAATGGGAGGACCAGCCTGACCGCAGCTTCCCCGGCGAGGGCGCTGCCATGACATTGACCGAGATGGAGGACAGCCTTGAGCGTGTCCTCGGTGTCCGCCTCGACCTCCACGCGCCGGCGGACGGTGAGCCGACGTTGCTGCGCCGTCTGAGCGGTCGGAACACCCGCGTCGCGGACCGCTACCGTGATCGGCGTATTTTCCTTCTCGGCGACGCCGCACATGTGCACTCCGCCGCTGGCGGACCCGGCCTGAACCTTGCGCTGCAGGACGCGGCGAACCTCGCCTGGAAACTTGCCGCCAGCCTTCACGGCTGGGCGCCAGCAGGCCTCCTCGACACCTACGAAGCCGAACGCCGCCCGCTCGGGGAGCGCGTGTTCATGCAGACCCAAGCGCAGACCGCGCTCATGGCACCCGGTTCCGATGTCACCGCCCTCCGCGATCTCTTCGCCGAGATGCTCGCCGACACGAACACCGTGCAGCGCGTCGCAGATCTCCTCGCTGGCTCGGACGTCCGCTACGACATGGGCCCCGCGAACCCCGACGGTCCCACCGGATGGTTTGCGCCGTCAACACAGGTCGAACTCGCCGACGGGACCATCCGCAGAATCCCGGAACTGCTCCGCACCGCCCACCCCATCCTGGTCGACGCGACCGGCGCACACCGCGACGCCATCACCCCATGGAACGACCGCGTCGACTACGTGCCGCTGGCCGCAACGCACGAACAGAGTTCGATGCTGATCCGACCCGATGGATTCATCGCGTGGTCCCACACCGACCCCGCCTCCCTCACAGAGGCGCTCTCCGCCTGGTTCGGAACACCCGAACACGGCTCTACCGGAACGGTGTAAAGCGTGAACCTCGACGTGATCGGAGCCGCGATCGTCTCGATCAGCGGTGCCCTCTTCGCGACCGCTTCGATCTGGTGTCTAATCGGTCTTTTGCTCAAAACACGAGCAAAGCCTGTGCTCCCAGCAGCTTCCAGAGCCCACCTGTTCACGTCGGCATTGACGGTCTTCGCCGGGCTCGTGGTCCACATTATCGGCTTCTTCCCCGAAGCCTTCGTGCTCATCTACGCGGGTGCAACGTCAACGCTTGTCGCCGTCTTCGTCGCACGTACGACGGATCGCACTACTCCCCGCCGGGTCACGGGACCAGCACTACTCACGGCAAGCGGGATCGTCGCGCTCACCATCGGGCTGCTCATCTGACCGCTAAACAGTCTCCGGTGGGCAAAAGTACGTGCGCAAGAACGTGCCATTCAGCGTGCTCACCTACAGCCCGGCGTCAGCTACTACGAGCCGGCCGAGGGTGCGCGATTCCGGTACCGGTACCGGTACCGGTACCGGGACCTCGGCCTGACCTACGTCGGCCGGGTGATGCGTGCCCTCCACCAGAACCGGATTGACTACCTCGAGGCCAGTTACATGCTCGGCGCGAAGATTCCCACGGTCGAGAAGCTCGAGCAGGAGTACCAGCGACGAGGCAGCCAGTGACCGACTACACCCTCGACACGAACATCCTCATCCTGCTTAACCGGCACTACCCGCGCGACATCTTCCCCGGCCCCTGGACGGAACTCGAAGCGCTCATCGACGCTCGGCACGCCTGCATCTGCTGGGAGGTCCTCGACGAACTCGCTCGCGGCGGCGACCAGCTGCACAGCTGGGCGAAGAACGAGACTGGCTTCGTCTGTGAGATCACCGCCGAGGAGATCCCGATCGTCGACGCGATCAGCACGGCGCACCCTGGCTGAGTGCAGGGCACTGCCAACGCTGCCGACCCGTGGCTGATCGCCCATGCCGCCGTCGGCGGCCGCACGATTGTCACCGAGGAGCGCCGCGCCGGTGACGCTGTGCAGGACCACGATCAGAAGATCCCCAACGTCGCCACCGAACACCAGGTCGACACGATGACGTTCTTCGCGCTCGCCCGCGCGGAGGGGTGGCAATTCGCCTCGACCGCCTGAGCGATGCCAAACCGGACCGGGTCAGACGAAGCCGACGTTGAGCTCGTAGAGGTCACCGCGGTAGAGCGACACCGTGGCCTCGATGATGCCCTCCTGCGCGTCGAGGCCGCGCGCTCGGACGCGAAGGCACGGGGTGTGCTTGGGGACGTCGAGCAGTTTCGCGTCCGCGGGGGCGGGGGCTACGGCGGCGATGCGGGAGTCGGCGCGGGAGAGCTCGACGCCGTACTTGCGGCCAAGGAGTTCGTAGAGCGACCCGGTGAGGTCGTGTCCGAGCAGGCCAGGGAACCGGTCTGCGGGTAGCGCCGTCCGGTCGATGCTCAGAGGGGTGTCGTCGCCGAAACGAAGCCGGTCGATGAGAAACACCTGCGCGCCGGCATCGAGGTTCAGCCGTTCCGCGACGACGTCGGAGGCGACCTCGAGCGACATCCCGAGCACTTTCGCGTGCGCGGTCATCCCCGCTGCCCTCATCGACTCGGTGAACGACGCCAACGTCATCTGCTTCGTCAAGCTGGGTTGCGCGACGAAGGTGCCGCGGCCGCGGATCCCGACGATGCGCTTGGCAGTGGAGAGCACCTCGAGGGCGCGGCGGACGGTCATGTTCGAGACGCCATACTCGACGGCGAGCTCCTGCTCACTGGGCAGCCGGTCCCCGGGCTGCATCGACGAGATCGTCTGGGACAGGCCCTTGAGGACGGTCTCGTACTTCGGTGGCATGGGCTTTACTCTCGCAGATCTGATGCGCCGCGCCCAGCGACGCTAGTTCCCGGCCGCCACAGGCGACTTCGACGCCTCGACGACGTCCTTCGCGAGCGCGAACGTGTCCGTGACCGCACGCCCGATGACCACGGTCGTCGCACCGGCGGAGAACGCGGCGCGGACATCATCCGGGGTGGCGAAGCGGCCCTCGGCGACGACGGGCACGTTCGGGTATTCCCGGCACAGCTGCTCGAGCGCGGTGAGGTTCGGGCCCCCCGGGCGTACGTCCTCGTCGGAAGCGGGGATCAGGGTAGTGCCGATGACGTCGACGCCAGCAGCGATGGCGTTCGCGGCCTCGTCGGCGGCGGCGAGGTCGCCCATCACGGTCAGCCCACGGGCGTGCGCGTGCGCCACGACCTCCTCGAGGGTCTGGTCGTGCGGACGGGGGCGGGGGGAGGCGTCGAGGGCGATGATCGTTGCGCCGGCGTCCGCGACGGCGTCGACGTCGTCGGTGGTGGCGGTGATGTACACCTCGCTGCCGTCGTAGTGCTTCTTCAGGATACCGATGATGGGGATCGACGTCGCGGCGGCCACAGCCTTGATGTCGTCGACGCCCTGCACGCGGGTGCCGACCGCGCCGGCGACTTCGGCGGCGCGCGCCATTGCGGCCATCACGTACGGGTCGCGCAGCGGGCTGCCCTCGGGGGCCTGGCAGGAGATCACGAGCCCGGGGATTGGCCAGGTGGTGGCGTTGGTCATCGTCGTTCCAATCATTCGTGACGGTATTCAGCGGCCATGTGGCCGAAGTCGGTGAGGGTGTCCAGGTGCAGCAGGTGCGCCAACCCTTCGAACGGGGTCGCGACCGGAGCGGTCCACTGTGCGTTCGGGAACTTCGCGAGGATCCGTTCGGACAGCACCGGTTCCAGTAGGTCGCGGCTGAGCGCCACCCGACCGGCGGTGCACCAGCGAAGGTCATCGCCGAGTTCGGCGCGGGAGGCGACCGCGACGATCGCGTCGCCGATGTACCCGGCTGCGTCGTGCCAGATCTGCCGGGCCACCGGATCACCGGTGCGGGCGGCGTCGGCGACATCGATCGCGAAGGCCGCGGTCGTGGCGATCGGGGTACCGGAGCTGGCGATCACGGTGGGCATCACCTCAACGGGGCCGTACCGGCGTACCGCTGCGTCCAGCAGTCGCGGGGATCCGCCGGCGCGGCCATCGGCGGCGCTGAGCGCAGCAACGATACCCGCGCGGCCGATCCACCAGCCAGAACCGTTGTCGCCAAGCATTGCGCCAACCCCGTCGGCGCGGGTCGCGCCGGCCGGCCCGAATGCCAACGCGACGATCCCGGTACCGGCAGCGACCATCGCCCCGGGCGCACCGTCCAGGGCGCCGAGGAACGCGCTGACCCCGTCGTCGGCGAGACGCAGCACGCGTGTCGCGTGCCCTGCGTTCAGCGCCTGGCCGAGCCGGGTGATGTCCGGGACTGCGCCGAACAAGCCCGAGCAGCCGGCAGCGACCCGGTCGATCTTCGGCGCGCCGAGCTCGTCCGCTGCGGTCGCGATCGACGCCTCGATCGCCTGGCAGATATCGCTGCCGGAGACAAAGCCGGGCAGGTCATCCACCTCACCCACGACCTCGCCGGAGAGAACGAGTCGTGCGCGGGCAGAGGTCTGCCCGACGTCGAGAAGCATGTCGATCATCGGCGATCTCCCTCGTGTTACGGGCTGGTTTCAACGCTTGCAGGGGGCCAGCGGCGGTGTTAGCGTAACGCCAATCCTAGAGACGTTCAATAACCCTAGGGTTGAACATACGCGGCAGCTAACGCCCGTCACCGCAAAGGAGCGCACCATGGTCCCACCCCGCACGAAACGGCGGATCCTAGCCGTTCTCGGCGTCGCAACCGTCGCCACTCTTCTCTCCGCCTGCAGCAGCGGATCGACCGGTTCCACCGACGATGGTGGGAAGCCCTCCGGCACCGTGCATGTCCTCGCTGAGGACATCAACTACACGGACAACTGGAAGAGCCTGCTGCCGGAGTTCGAGAAGAAGACCGGTATCACGGTCAAGATCGACACCGTCCCCTACAGCAACCTCTCCTCGAAGGTGCTCCTGGGGTTCAGCCAGAAGTCCAGCGACTACGACGTCGTCTTCAACGACAACGTCTTCGGCTCCGGCTACCACCAGTCGAAGTACGTCGACGACCTCACCCCGTACCTGAAGTACGGCAAGCAGTTCGCCACCACGAGCGATTACTACGAGCCCTACCTCTCCCCGATGCAGAAGAGCGGCGCGACGTTCGGCCTGCCGGTGTATGGCGAGAGCACGATGCTGATGTACCGCAAGGACCTGTTCGAGCAGTACGGCATCGACGGTCCGCCGAAGACGATGGACGAGCTCGAAGCCGCCGCGGAGACCATCCAGGAGAAGTCCGGTGGCAAGGTCGCGGGCATCACGCTCCGCGGCGCCACCGGCATCCAGTCGGTGTACCCGTGGTCCGGGTTCCTCCGGGCGTTCGGCGGGTCGTACTACACCAAGGGCGGCAAGCTCGACGTGGACTCCGCCGACGCGGTGAAGGCGACCACGTTCTGGACGGATCTGCTGAAGAACTACGGCCCCTCCGGTGTGGGGAACTTCGACTGGGAGCAGAACCGCATCGCGTTCACCCAGGGCAAGGCGGCGATGACCATCGACGCCACCGCGAACGGCCCGTACAACGAAGACGCGTCCGCCTCGACGATCGCCGGGAAGGTCGGCTATGCCGCCATCCCGTACGACATCTCCAACCCGCCCACCTCCGGCAACACCAACAACTCGCTGAACGTGCACGGGCTCTACCTGAACACCAACAGCAAGAACAAGAACGCTGCGGCCGAGTTCATGCTCTGGGCCACCAGCCCGGACGTGCAGGCCAACGCCGTGAAGACCGGTGACGCCGTCGGTGTCACCGCAACGAGCGTCCTCGAGGGCAAGGAGTACGCCGACAAGTACGGCGCATTCCAGGACACCGTCGCCGCGCAGGTGAAGACCGGCAACGTCGACTACCTCCCGGGTGGTCAGGACTCCAACACCATCATCACCGCGGTCGGGCAGGCCCTGTCGCAGGCGCTGGCGGGCGAGAAGTCGCCGAAGGCAGCGCTGCAGCAGGCGCAGCAGACCCTCGACCAGCAACTGGGCAAGTAACGCACCACCGGCAGGCCGGCTCCGCGTCAGCGCGAGCCGGCCTGCCCCTCGACCAGGAAGTCATCGATGACAACCACAGCTCCCCGCGCCGCCGCGGAACCCGCACGGCCGGCCCCGAAGCCGGCACCCACCCGCCGCAAGCGCGGAAACCTCCGACACACGCTGGCGAAGGCGTCGCTGGCGCTGCCCGCCGCGATCGTGATCGTTCCCCTGCTGGTGATCCTCGTCGTGCAGGGCTTCCAACTCGTTACCCACAACGAAAACCTCACCCGCCCCGGCTCCGGTGACATCTGGGTCGGCTTCGGCAACTTCACCCGCGCATTCACCGACCCAGACCTCCTCGGCTCGATCCGCGTCACCGTCGAATACGTCATCGTCGGCGTCGGCCTGGAAATGGTCATCGGTGTCGGTATCGCGCTGCTGATGAACGGCCGCATCCCCGGCAAGGGCGTCATCCGGGCGCTGATCCTGATCCCGATGGTCCTCACCCCCGTCGTCGCAGGCCTCATGTGGCGACTCCTGCTCGATCCGACCGCCGGGTTCGTCAACTACCTCCTCGGCATCGTCGGCCTGGGCAGTAACCACGCCTTCCTCGCCGACACCGCCACCGCCCTGCCCGCGGTGATCCTCGTCGAGATCTGGCAGAACACCCCATTCGTGATCATCATCGTGCTCGCCGGACTGGAATCACTGGACCCGTCCCCACGGGAAGCGGGCTCCCTCGACGGCGCGAACCGGTGGCAGATGCTCCGCCACATCACCATCCCGATGCTCGCCCCGGTGCTGTCCGTGGTACTGCTGCTGCGCATCATCGACGCGGTGAAGACCTTCGCGCTGGTGTCCACGATGACTCAGGGCGGCCCCGGCACCTCGACGATGACGATCTCGAACTACGTCTACCAGGCCGGATTCACCACCTTCGACATCGGCTACTCCACCACCCTCGGGCTCATCGTCTCCGTCGCGATGCTGATCCTGCTGTTCCCGACCGCGGGCCGCCTGATGGGCCTGCGCATCCGAAAGGGCAACCGATGAAGGAAACCCGCACCCGCGTCGTCCTCAGCTCCGCGGTGGTGTACCTGTTCGTCCTGTGGTGCATCGCCCCGGTGATCTGGCTCGTGTCGACGTCGCTGAAGAGCGACGTGCAGGCGTTCAGCCCCACCCCGGTGTGGTTCTTCGTCCCGCAGTTCCACAACTACGTCGACGCGTTCGTCAACGGCGGCGTCGGCCACTCGATGATCACCAGCGCCATCGTCGCGATCGTCTCCTCCGTCCTCGGCATCGTCGCAGGCCTGCCGCTGGCGTACCTGTCGACACAGATCTGGCCGTCCGAGAGCGTCCAGTCCGCCCGACTGACCCTCGGCATCCTGCTGCTGACCATCGTTCCGCCGGTGCTCAGCCTCACCCCGTACTACCGCACCCTGTTCGGCATCGGCCTGACCGGCAATGCGGTCGGCCTGACGATCGTGCACACCTTCTACGCGATCCTGCTCGCGGTGCTGATCTTCCGGTCGTTCCTGGTGAACTTCCCCCGGGAGGTCCGCGAAGCGGCCCTGATCGACGGGCTCGGGGAGTGGCGCACCCTCGCCCAGACGATCCTGCCGAACGTGTGGGGCGCCCTGTTCGCCACGTTCGTGCTGGCGCTGATCCAGTCCTGGAACGAGTTCCTCTACGCCCTCGTCCTCACCAGCGGCGACAGCTCCACCGTCCCCGTCACCATCTCCGGCTTCCTGAGCTTCTTCGGCACCAACTGGGCGCGCCTGACCGCGGCCGGTGTCATCGGAGCGCTGCCGATCGTCATCTTCGCCATCGTCGTCCGCAAGCACATGGCCCGCGGGCTCTCGTTCGGCGGCGTCAAGTAACTATCTCTCCCGGAAGGAGAACACCCCACCATGGTTCGTGTAGGAGTCATCGGTCTCGGCGCCATCGGCCGCGAGCACCTCGACATTTACCGCAGCATCCCCGGCGTCGAGGTCACCGCCGTCGCCGACTTCCAGCGCAACGTCGCCGACGACGTCGCGAAGGAGATCGGCGCGCAGGCGTTCGGCAGCGCCGAGGAACTTCTCGCCGCTGGCGTCGTCGACGCCGTCACCCTCTCCACCCCCGACCACCTGCACCACGACGACGCCGTCAAGATCCTCAACGCCGGTGTCCACCTGCTGCTGGAGAAGCCGATCGCGACGACCGTCGAGGAATCTGACGACCTCGTCCGCGTCGCCGAAGCCGCGAACGTCATCGCGATGCCCGGCCACACACTCCGCTTCGCCAACCAGTACCTCACCGCGAAGAACCTCGTCGCCTCCGGCGCCGTCGGCGACATCATCCACGGCAATGTGCGCCGCAACAACAAGGTCAGCGTCGCCCGCCGTGTGAATGGCCGCACCTCGGTGACGTTCTTCCTCGGCATCCACGACATCGATGCCCTGACCTGGATCGCGGGGGAGAAGGTCGTCGCCGTGCAGGCGTTCGAATCCAGCCAGCGCACCCCCGATGGCGGCCAGGCCGTCGCTGTGACCGCGAACCTCCGTCTCGAAGGCGGCGGCATCGTCGCGCTCGAGGCGGCATGGGGGCTGCCGGATGCGTACCCGACGGACATCGACGCGCGGCTCCGTCTCGTCGGCGACGCCGGGGAGGTCAAGATCGACATCCACGACTTCGGGATGAGCGCCTTCACCGAGCAGCTGCGGTATCCGGTCCCGTTCGCCGGCCCCGTCTACGGCGGCCCGCAGGGGATGCTCTACGAAGAGCTCAACGCGTTCCTCCGCGCCGTCCGCGGTGAGATCGAGGTGCCCGTGTCGATGCGTGACGCCGCCGACGCGGTCCGCGTCGCCGTGACGATCGACAAGGCGATCAGCACCGGCAACACCGAAGAGGTCGTCTACGCCTCATGAGCGCATCACCGCCGGGCGGGAGAGCACATCGTGCGCTCCCGCCCGTGCGGCGTTCCCGCCACCTTCCCACCTGTAGCGCGCGTCACCGTCGACCTGCGACCACTCGTTCCACCCCAGCCCGGCACCCCCACCCGGCCGGCCCACTCCCGACACGATTGAGACCCATGTCCACGACATCGACGACGACGCGCACCCCACGCCTGGTGTACCTCGTCACCATCATCACCGCCATCGGCGGGTTCCTCTTCGGCTACGACACCGGCGTCATCTCCGGCGCGCTGCTGTTCATCGAGCGAGACTTCAACCTCACCCCTGCCGCCGAAGGCGTCGTCGTCTCCGCGATCCTCGTCGGTGCGACCATCGGCGCCCTCCTCGCCGGCCCCGTCTCCGACCGGCTCGGCCGCCGCCACACCATCATCGGCACCGCCACGGTCTTCGCGCTGGGTTCGCTGTGGGCGGCGCTGGTGAACTCCGCCGGGGAGCTCATCGCCGCCCGTGTCGTGCTCGGTATCGCCGTGGGGGCGGCGTCCGTGATCGTGCCGCTCTACATCGCCGAAGCCGCGCCGCCGAAGATCCGCGGCCGCCTCGTCGCCACGAACCAGCTGCTGATCACCATCGGCGTGCTCGGCGCGTACCTCACCAACGCCCTGTTCGCCTACGACGGCGGCTGGCGTTGGATGTTCGCCATCGGCATCATCCCCGCCGCAGCACTCGGTATCGGAATCTTCTTCCTTCCCGAAACCGCCCGCTGGCTGATCGAGAAGGGCCGCAACGACGACGCCCTCGCCGTGCTGAACAAGCTCCGCGAGGACGCCGACACCGCCTCAATCGAACTGCACGACATCATCGCGATCCGCGACACCGAGAAGACCGTCCGCCGCCGCTCCAGCCTCCGCGACCTCACCCAGCGGTGGGTGCGCCCCGCCCTCATCGCCGGTATCGGTGTCTCCGTCCTCGGCCAGGCCTCCGGCGTCAACACCGTCATCTACTACGCCCCGTCGATCTTCAACGACACCGGCCTCGGCCGTTCCTCCGCGATTCTCGCGACCGCCGGCATCGGCCTGGTGAACGTGCTGATGACCATCGTGGGCATGTGGCTCATCGAACGCACTGGCCGGAAGCGACTGCTCATCATCGGGTTCGCCATCATGGCGCTGTGCCTGATCGTCCTCGGCGCCGCGCTCGGCTACGGCGGCGGCAACACCGGCGTCATCGCGATCATCTGCCTCGCCGTGTACATCGCCGCGTTCGCGGTCAGTGTCGGCGTCGTCGTGTTCGTGCTGCCCTCCGAGGTGTACCCGCTGGCGATCCGCGGTTCCGCGATGAGCACCACCCTCGTCGCGAACTGGGGCATGAACTTCATCGTGTCGCTGACGTTCCTGTCGCTGCTCCAGGCCCTTGGCTCCGGCATCACGTTCTGGCTCTACGCCGCCGTGTGCGTGCTCGGTGTCCTCTACGCCGTGTTCCTCGTCCCAGAAACCAAGGGGAAAACCCTCGAGCAGCTCGAACGCGACTTCCGCGCACGCGCCAACGCCTAACCGACCCACAGCACAGGAGCACCACGTGGAAATCATCATCCTGCCCACCCCGGAGGACGTCGGCCGCGTCGCCGCGGCGAAGATCGCCGCCGTCGTCACCACCAAGCCCGCCGCGACGATCGGGCTCGCCACCGGATCCAGCCCGCAGGGCATCTACACCGACCTCAAGCGCCGTGTCGACGCCGGCGAGATCAGCTTCGCCGACGCCCGCGGCTTCGCCCTCGACGAGTACGTCGGGATCCCCCTCGAGCACCCCGAGTCGTACGGTCCGTCATCGCCCGCGACGTCGTCGCCCCACTCGGGTTCGACTCTGCCCGGGTCCGGGTCCCGGACGGCCGCGCTGACGACCTCGAGTTCGCGGCGAAGGAGTACGACGCAGCGATCCGCGCCGCCGGCGGTATCGACGTGCAGATCCTCGGCATCGGCGCGAATGGACACATCGGCTTCAACGAGCCCACCTCCTCGTTCGCATCCCGCACCCGGATCAAGACCCTTGCGCCCGCAACACGGAAAGCCAACGCCCGGTTCTTCGACAACCTCGACCAGGTGCCCACGCACTGCATGACGCAAGGTCTCGGCACGATCCTCGAGGCACGGAACCTCGTCCTCGTCGCACAGGGCGAGGTCAAGGCCGCAGCGATTGCCGGCGCGGTCGAGGGCCCGCTGTCCTCGTTCGTGCCGGGCAGCGCGCTGCAGCTGCATCAGCACGCAACCGTCGTCATCGACGAAGCCGCCGCATCCCAACTGGCCCTCAGGGACTACTACCGGTACACC
This sequence comes from Curtobacterium sp. VKM Ac-1376, assembly GCF_015351025.1. Classification (GTDB taxonomy): domain Bacteria; phylum Actinomycetota; class Actinomycetes; order Actinomycetales; family Microbacteriaceae; genus Curtobacterium. The sequence goes on from NZ_JADKRV010000024.1 coordinate 33,845, forward strand.
TACGACAACAAACCGGACTGGCAGCGCGACCTGTGACCGCCACCGAGACGACGCTCCTCCACGCAGCCCACGCCGTCGACGCGGACACCGTTACCGATGACGGCTGGATCCTCATCGACGGTGACACGATTCGCGCCGTCGGCTCCGGTCCGCAGGCGCCAGCCGCGGACCGGAGCGTCGATCTCGGTGACGCCACCCTCGTGCCCGGCTTCATCGACCTCCACGGGCACGGGGGCGCGCACGGCGCATACGACAACAGCGCCGACGAGATCCACGCCGCGCTGGCGATGCACCGCCGCCACGGCACAACCCGCACCGTTCTCAGCCTCGTCGCGAACACCATCGACACCCTCGCCCGCTCCCTGGACACGATCCGCGCCGTCATGGCCGAGGACCCCCTCGTACTCGGTGCACACCTCGAGGGACCGTTCCTGTCCGCCTATAACCACGGCGCACACGAACCCGGCTTCCTCCTCGACCCATCCCGAGAACACGTCAATGCGCTCCTCGCTGCCGGCTCCGGCGTGCTCCGGCAGGTGACCATCGCCCCCGAGCTCGACGGCGCCCTCGAGGCGGTCCGGCACATCGCCGCGAACGGCGTCATCGCCGCCGTCGGCCACACCGCCGCCACTGCGGACGTCGCTGCCGCCGCATTCGAGGCGGGCGCGACGATCCTCACCCACGCGTTTCACGCGATGCCCGGCATCCACCACCGCCAGCCCGGCCCGATCATGGCCGCCGTCGCCGATGAAGGGTCACCTCGTCGGCCTGCTTCACCCAGCTCCGCAACGTCTGAAGGATCGATACCCAACTGTCCGCTGATCCGAACCAGCGCACCCCGCCGGGTCTCAGGGTCACGGCACGCTTCCACCGGGAGCCGAACCGCACGCTCCCGAAACTCCTCCGGGTACTTCCTCCGTGCTCCCATGACTCTCATCATCCCGTTGAGCGAGAGTGTCCATCAGACCCGGGGCGGAACAGCCCTGGGGGTCGGACGCTCATCAGCCGTGGACCGTGGCTGATCAGCGGACCCTGGAAAGAACTCACCCGGCCACCGACGGCTACGGCTACGGCTACGGCACAAACACTGCCTGGGATCCGTGAGAATCGGAGGGTGGATGAGGCAGTGGTGGAGCGGACGCGGTTGGTTGCGCGGATGGGTGAGGTTGCAGGGGCGCG
>NZ_JADKRV010000025.1 GCF_015351025.1 Curtobacterium sp. VKM Ac-1376
ACTGCGCCTCCGGGACTCGCATCCCGTGACCGTCTCGGCCGTTCCGTTCTCCGCCTCAGTGGCAACGAGTGATTACTTTACGCAGAGGTGAACGGCAGCGCCAAGCCAGCTCACATCCCGGGCGTGTCGCCGTTCGGGGCACGCTCCCGCCCGACGACGAACGGCCCGCTCCCCAGGGGGAACGGGCCGTTCGCGGACGGGTCAGTGGCGCGCGATGACGGGGTTCTTGAGCGTTCCGATGCCGGAGATCGTGACCTCGACGATCTCGCCGTCACGGATCTGGCCGACGCCTGCCGGGGTCCCGGTGAGGATGACGTCGCCGGGCAGTAGCGTCCAGATCGATGAGACGAACTCGATGAGGGACGGGATGTCGTGCACCATCTCGTTCGTGGACGCCGCCTGACGTAGGTCCCCGTCCACGCGGGTCTCGAGCCGGATGTCCGATGGGTCGATCTCGGTCTCGATCACCGGGCCGAGCGGGCAGAAGGTGTCGAAACCCTTTGACCGGGTCCACTGACCGTCGCGCGCCTGCAGGTCGCGGGCCGTCACGTCGTTGGCGATCGTGTAGCCGAGGATCACGCTCGCGAAGTCCTCGCGACGGACGTTCTTGGCGAGGGAGCCGATCACGATGGCGAGTTCGCCCTCGTGGTCGACGCGGCCGATGTCCGCCGGCAGACGGATCGGCTCGTCCGGCCCGATCACCGACGTGTTCGGCTTGAGGAACACCACCGGGTCATCCCCGGCGCGCTCGTCCATCTCGGAGGCGTGCTCCGAGTAGTTGAGTCCGACGCCGATGACCTTCGACCGCGGGATGACGGGGGCGAGCAGCTTGGCATCGGCGAGTGCGACGCGCTCCCCCGTCGTCTCGAAGCCCTGGTACATCGGGTCTCCCGCGAGCACCACCAGGTGCCGCTCGTCGAGGATGCCGTACCGGGGGTCTTCACCCTTGCTGCTGAACCGTGCGATCTTCACTGTTCGACCCTACCCACGCCCTTCTGTCGATCAGGACGCGTCGGTCAGCTTCGTCATCCACCCGTGCGGGTCGGGACGACGGCCGTACTGGATGTCGGTGAGTTCGTCACGCAGCGACATGGTGAGCTCCCCGGCGCCGACGGTGGGCGAGCCGATGGTGAAGCCCTCGCCCCGGAGCTCGGCGATCGGGGTCACCACGGCGGCGGTCCCGCACGCGAAGGCCTCGGTGATGGTGCCGTCGGCGACACCGTCGCGCCACTCGTCGAGGGTCACACGCCGCTTCTCGACCGTCAATCCGCGGTCCTCGGCCAGCTGCAGGATCGAGTCGCGGGTGATGCCCTCGAGGATCGAGTCGGAGTCGGGGGTGACGAGCGTTCCGTCGGACCGCACGAGCACGACGTTCATGCCGCCGAGCTCTTCGAGGTACTTGCCCTCCACCGAGTCGAGGAACATCACCTGCTGGCACCCGTGCTCGTAGGCTTCCTGCTGGGGCAGCAGCGACGACGCGTAGTTGCCGCCGGTCTTCGCCGCACCGGTCCCGCCCTTGCCGGCGCGGGCGTACTCCGTCGACAGCCAGATCGACACCGGTTTCGGCCCGGAGGTGAAGTACGCCCCGGCCGGGCTCGCGATGCAGTGGTACGCGACGGCCTGGGCCGCGCGGACGCCGAGGAAGGACTCGGTCGCGATCATGAAGGGCCGGAGGTACAGGCTCGTCTCGGGCGCGGACGGCACCCAGTCGACGTCGGTCTGCACGAGCCTGCGGATCGACTCGACGAACGCCTCAACCGGGAGCTCCGGCAGCGCCAGGCGCCGAGCCGACCGCTGGAAGCGTCGTGCGTTGGCGTCGGGCCGGAAGGACCACACCGAGCCGTCCGCGTGCCGGTAGGCCTTGAGCCCCTCGAAGATCTCCTGTGCGTAGTGCAGCACGCTCGCGCTCGGGTCGAGCGAGAGCGGACCGTAGGGGTGGATCGAGGCACTGTGCCAGCCGTCGTCGAGCGTCCACTCGACGGTGGCCATGTGGTCGGTGAAGTGCTTGCCGAAGCCCGGGTCCGCCAGGATCTGCTCGCGTTCGGCGGCGGCGCGACGGTCGGCGGACGGGGTGCTGGCGAACTCGAGTCCGAAGGCGGTGTCGGTGCTCATGGGGAGGACTCCTTCTCAGGCGGTGGTGGTGCGCGCCGTGACCGCGGCGGCGATCGCGTCGCCGATCTCGGCCGTGCGACGCGGCGTGGTGCCCCGGTCGGCGAGGTCGGACTCCACCGCACTCGTCACCGCCGCCGCCAGGTCGCCGCGACCGAGGTGGTCGAGCAACAGTGCGACGGATCGGATCGCGGCGGTGGGGTCGGCCACCTGCTGACCTGCGATGTCCGGTGCGGAACCGTGGACCGGCTCGAACATGCTGGGGAAGGTGCCGTCCGGGTTGATGTTGCCCGAGGCCGCCAGACCGATGCCGCCGCTGATCGCGCCGGCCAGGTCGGTGATGATGTCGCCGAACAGGTTGTCAGTGACGATGACGTCGAACCGCGCGGGGTCGCGGACCATGTGGATCGTGACCGCGTCGACGTGCTGGTAGTCGACCGTGACGTCCGGGTACTCCACACCGACGGCCGCGACCGTACGCTGCCAGAGGGCTCCGGCGTGCACCAGGACGTTGCTCTTGTGCACCAGGGTCAGGTGCCGGCGCGGGCGTCGGCCCGCCAGGTCGAAGGCGTAGCGCACGACCCGATCGACACCGAAAGCGGTGTTCAACGAGACCTCGGTCGCGATCTCGTGCTGGGTGCCCGTCCGGATGGCACCGCCGTTGCCGACGTACGGCCCCTCGGTGCCCTCGCGCACGACCACGAAGTCGACCTCGCCGGGGTCGGCGAGCGGGGTCGGGACGGCCGGGTGCACCGACGTCGGCCGGAGGTTCACGTAGTGGTCGAATGCGAAGCGGAGCTTGAGGAGCAGCCCGCGCTCGATGATGCCGCCGGCGAGCCGTGGGTCGCGCGGATCGCCGCCGACCGCGCCGAGCAGGATCGCGTCGTGCGCGGCGATGGCGGACATGTCGTCCTCGGTGAGGATGTCGCCGGTCTTCAAGTACCGAGCCGCACCCAGTGCGAACGGGGTCTCCTGGACCACGAGGTCGTCCGGCAGGACGGCGTGCAGGACCTTCAGGGCTTCATCGATGACCTCGGGGCCGATGCCGTCGCCGCGGATGACCGCGAGCTTGATCGTCCGGGCGGCCATCAGAGCGTGATGTCGATCTCGCGGAGCGAGGACGCGTCGATCGTCGAACGGACGTGCTCGAGGATCTCGGCTGGGACGGGCGAGTCGACCGTCAGGACGCTCAGCGCCTGACCGCCGGCTGCCTCGCGCGAGATCTGCATCGCCGCGATGTTGATGCCGGCCTCGCCGAACTCCTTGCCGTAGACCGCGACGATGCCGGGTCGGTCGGTGTACTCCATCACGACGTGGTGCTTGTCGAGCGGGACCTCGACGTCGTGGCCGTTGATCTCCACGAGCTTCTCGACCTGCTTCGGGCCGGTGAGCGTGCCGGACACGCTGATCGCCGGGCCGTCGGACTGGGCACCGCGGATCGTGAGCACGTTCCGGTACTCCGGGCTGTCGGTCTCGGTGAGGAGCCGCACGGTGACCCCTCGCTGCTCCGCGATGAGCGGGGCGTTGACGTAGGACACCTGGTCGCTCACGACGTCGGTGAAGACGCCCTTGAGAGCCGCGAGCTTCAGCACGCTGACGTCGTACTCGGCGAGTTCACCGTGGACCTCGACGTCGATGCTCGTCACCGGCGAGGTGGCGAGGGCGGTGAAGACCTGGCCGAGCTTCTCGACGAGCGGGATGCCCGGACGCACGTACGGGTCGATGACCCCGCCGGCGACGTTCACCGCGTCGGGCACGAGCTCGCCGCCGAGGGCGAGACGGACCGACTTGGCGACCGAGACGCCGGCCTTCTCCTGCGCTTCGTCTGTGGAGGCGCCGAGGTGCGGCGTCACGACGACGTTCGGGAGCGCCAGAAGCGGGGAGTCCTTCGGCGGCTCGGACACGAAGACGTCGAGGCCGGCACCAGCGATCGTGTTCGACGTGAGCGCGCGGTGCAGCGCATCCTCGTCGATGAGGCCACCGCGGGCGACGTTCACGACGAAGGCGCTCGGTTTCATGAGCGCGAACTGGTCGTCCGAGATCATGCCGAGGGTCTCCGGCGTCTTCGGCATGTGGATCGTGATGAAGTCCGAGCGCCGCAGCAGGTCGTCGAGGGAGACGAGCTCCACCCCGAGCTGCTGCGCGCGAGCGGTCGTGACGTAGGGGTCGTACGCGATGACCGAGACGCCGAAGGCCTGCAGGCGCTGCGTGATGAGCGCACCGATGCGGCCGAGGCCGATGATGCCGACGGTCTTCTCGTACAGCTCGATGCCGGTGTAGGACGAGCGCTTCCAGGCGCCGGCGGCCAGCGAGGCGTGCGCGGCCGGGATGTGCCGCGCGAGCGACAGGATGTGGCCGACCGTGAGTTCCGCCGCCGAGATGATGTTCGAGGTCGGCGCGTTCACCACCATGACGCCGGCGGTCGTCGCCGCCTTGATGTCGACGTTGTCGAGACCGACACCGGCACGGGCGACGACCCTGAGGTTCGGGGCCGCGGCGATCGCCTCGGCATCGACCTTGGTGGCGGACCGCACGAGGACGGCGTGCGCGTCGGACAGCGCTGCCAGGAGCGCGGAACGGTCGGTGCCGTCCACGTTCCGGATCTCGAAGTCGGGCCCGAGGGCATCGACCGTTGCGGGCGAGAGTTCTTCGGCGATCAGGACGACCGGCTTCGACACAGCAGCTGTTTCCTCACACGAGACGGTTGGTATCCCACCATGCTATCGACGCGGGCCGTTGGTTACGACCGCAGCAGCGGTCCGGTGGAGAACCACGCGACGGCCTGGAGGCGCGGGGCGGGGCCGCCCCGCGCCTCCAGGCCGTCGCGCACGCGCGTCAGAAGTCCAGCAGCGTCGGGACGAACAGCTGGAGGTCCAACCAGAGGGCGCCGGCGCCCGCGAAGGCCACCACGAACACCGCGAGCGTCACCGGGAGGCTCGCCCGACGGGTGATCACGACCGCTGCGACGAAGGCCACCGGAGCGATCACGATGTCGAGGACCAGCCAGAGCCAGGGGGTGCTGGTCTGCAGGGAGTCGCCGCCGGAGGTGGTCGCGAGGAAGGCGTTGAACGCTTCGACCCGCTGCGCGATCTGGGACAGGTTGCCCGCGGCCTGCACCGTCATGTAACCGAAGAGGAGCGCGAAGACGACCCAGACGGCCACACGCGCGAGGACGGAAGCGTTCAGCCGGCGGGTGGTCGCCGGCACGGCGCCGGTCACCCGAAGCTCCGGGTCAGCAGGAACGGCCACGGGAACAGGACGACGGCGCCGAGGAGCATCCAGAGGAGTCTCGTGCGGGTCCGGCTGCTGCGAGCCGCCCACAGGACGACCGTGAACCAGAGCGCCGGTGCGAGGATCGCGAGGAACCGGAGCACCTCGACGAAGAGGGTGAGGACCGCGTCGACGCCGGAGACGTACGCGGTCGACGCGGTGAGCAACCATGCCACCGTGTAGAGCAGGTAGAGGCCGCCGAAGACGCCGAAGCCGACGAGCGCCCCGGAGGTCTCGGGGGCCTCGGGATCGCGCGCTCCGCCGTCGCGCACGGCCACGGGGTTGTGCGCCGCGTCGACGTGCGTGGCGTCGTGGGCGTCCCCCCAGCTGAGCGCGGCGTCGTCGGTGTCGACGGCGTTCGTCACGTCCGGGTCGGTCGACCCGTCGGGTGGGGATGCAGCCGTGGTCATGCCCCGATTCTACGAGGGACCCGGCACCGGCGAGACCAGGGCCCACCGGGACGGCCGATCGGTCAGGCGTCCGCGGGCTGCGTCTCGAGGACCCCGGCGACGACGTCGCGGACGGCCGGGAAGAGCGGGTGGCTCTCCATCAGGCCGGTGAGGATCTCGGTGAGCGCGTGCGCCGTGGCGCCGGAGCGCAGCAGTGCGTGCAGCTCGATCGACTCCGGGTCGTTCTCGTCGTCGAAGGCGAGCGCCGCGCGCACCGAACCGAGCAGGTGGTCGACCGGGAGCCCGCGTTCGGCCAGCTGCGCGGCCGGACCGACGAAGCGTTCGCGGCGGCCGAGCTTGCGGAGCGGGTTCCGTCCGACGCGCGCCGTGGTGTCGGGCAGGTGCGGGTTCGCGATGCGGGAGAGGTTCGCCGCGACGTAGCGGGCGTGGTCCTCCGGGTCGAAGCCGTGCTTGGCCACCAGCAGCGCGGTGGTCTCGGCGAGCACGCCGTCGACCTCCGCGCGGACGGCATCGTCCTCGAGGGCCTCGCGGATGAGCCGGATCCCGCGGACGTAGCCGTGGTAGGCGGCGGTCGCGTGCGCGGTGTTCACCGTGTAGAGCTTCCGCTCGACGAACGGCTGCAGGTCGTCGACCCACGTCACGCCCTCGATCGTCGGCGGCTCGGCGTCGGAGCCGAGGAACGGCGTGCGCTCGATGACCCACTCGTAGAACGGCTCGAGCACGACGTCGAGGCCACCGGACTGTCCGAGGACACCGGACTGGTCCGGGACGATGCGGTCGATCGCGCAGTTCGCGAAGACGGCGGCGATGTCGCGGTCCTCGAGGATGGGGGCGCGGCGGATGCTCGCGTGCAGGGAGTCCGTCGCGTTGAACGCGTTCTCGCAGGCGACGATCGTGACGTCACCACGCTCGAGCTGCCGCGCGGCGAGCCCCTCGGCGATGAGCGGCGCCACGAGCGGGAGGGTGCGGGCGCCGACCGCGGTGGTCACCACGTCGGCCTCGGCGATGGCCTGCACCACGCGGTCGCGGTCGGTCTTGCTGTTCAGCGCCCGGAAGCCGTAGACCAGGTGCTCGACCGGCAGCTCGCCGACCTCGTGCACCACGAAGCGCCCGGCTTCGTTCAGGGCGGAGACCACGCGCTCGTCGACGTCGACGAAGGTGAGCTCGTAGCCGCTCGCCACGAGGAACTGGCCCACGAACCCGCGCCCGATCTTGCCGGCGCCGATGTGGACCGCTCGCTTCGTCACCGCCATCGAACGATCATCCCATGCCGGTCGGTACGGTCCTGACCGCGGGCGCGCCACACAGCCGACGGCTGTCGGGCATCGTCCGGGCGCACGGCGGAGGGACGCCTGTTCGCGGCGTCGGGGCTTGAGAAGAGTTGCTGCATAACGTTCGGGTCACATCGCGAGGCGGCGGTGCAGAGTGCACCGCCGCCTCGTCATCGAGTGGTTCTCGGAAGACTACCGCGCGGCGGAGCCGTCCACGTAGTCGCCGTCGTTCTGCTTCCACGCGAAGAGCGCGCGGAGCTCACGGCCGGTGGCCTCGATCGGGTGGCCCTCGCCCTTGGCACGGAGCGCCTTGAACTCGGGTGCGCCGGCGTCCTGGTCGTCGATGAAGCGCTTCGCGAAGGCACCGTTCTGGATGTCCGCGAGCACCGCCTTCATGTTCTCCTTGACATCCGGCGAGATCACGCGCGGGCCGGAGACGTAGTCACCGAACTCGGCGGTGTCGGAGATCGACCAGCGCTGCTTGGTGAGGCCGCCCTCCCAGATGAGGTCGACGATGAGCTTGAGCTCGTGCAGGACCTCGAAGTACGCGATCTGCGGCTGGTAGCCCGCCTCGACCAGGGTCTCGAAGCCGTACTGGATGAGCTGCGAGGTGCCACCGCAGAGGACGGCCTGCTCACCGAACAGGTCGGTCTCGGTCTCCTCGGTGAAGGTCGTCTTGATCCCGCCCGAGCGGAGGCCACCGATGGCCTTCGAGTAGGACCAGGCGAGGTCCCACGCGCTGCCCGAGGCGTCGACCTCGACCGCGACGATCACGGGCACGCCACGGCCGGCCTCGTACTCGCGACGGACGGTGTGCCCAGGGCCCTTCGGGGCGACGAGCGACACGTCGACGCCCTCGGGCGCCTCGATGTAGCCGAAGCGGATGTTGAAGCCGTGGCCGAAGACGAGCGTCGCACCGGGCTTGAGGTTCGGGCGGATGTCGTCGGCGTAGACGATGCGCTGCACCTGGTCCGGCGCGAGGATGACGACGACGTCCGCCCAGGCCGTGACGTCGGCCGGGGTGAGGACCTCGAAACCGGCCTCTTCGGCCTTCTGGCGGCTCTTCGAGCCCTCCTTGAGGCCGATCTTGACCTCGACACCCGAGTCACGGAGGTTGAGGGCGTGGGCGTGGCCCTGGGAGCCGTACCCGATGACGGCGACCTTCTTGGCCTGGATGAGCGTCAGGTCGGCGTCGGCGTCGTACACGATGTCAGTCACGAGGGTGTGTCTCCTTGGTTCTGTGGTCTGTGACGGGCGCCACCGGCGCCCGGACGGGTGTGACGGGCGCTCAGCGCACCCGGTCGGTGATGCTCTTCGGTCCGCGACCCATGCCGAGGAGTCCCGCACGCGCGAGCTCCTTGATGCCGTAGGGCTCGAGCACGCGGAGGATCGCCTGGATCTTGCCGGGATCACCGGTGACCTCGACGATCAGCGAGTCGGTCGCCACGTCGACGACCTGGGCACGGAACAGGTTCACTGCTTCGAGCACCGCCGAACGCGTCTGGTTGTCGACGCGCACCTTCACGAGCATGTGCTCGCGCTGGACCGACTGCGAGAAGTCCAGTTCGACGATCTTGATGACGTTGACCAGCTTGTTGAGCTGCTTCGTCACCTGTTCCAACGGGAGGTCCTCGACGTCGACGACGACCGTGATGCGACTGAGGCCGTCCACCTCGGTGTTGCCGACGGCGAGCGACTCGATGTTGAACCCGCGGCGGGCGAACAGCCCGGCGACACGGGTCAGCAGACCGGGCTTGTCCTCGACCAGGAGGGACAGGACGTGACTCATGCGGTTTCCCCCGTCATGTCGGCGTCCTCGTCGTCCCAGGTGGGCGCGAGTGCCTGGGCGTACTCGATGGACGAGTTGCTGACGCCCTGCGGGACCATCGGCCAGACCATCGAGTCGCGGCTCACGACGAAGTCGATCACCACGGGGCGGTCGTTCGTCGCGAGGGCGAGCTCGATGGCGGCGTCGACCTCGTCCGCCTTCTCGACCCGGATGCCGAGGGCACCGTACGCATCGGCCAGCTTCACGAAGTCCGGCACACGGCGCGAGGCGTGCCCCGTCTCGAGGTCGGTGAAGGAGTGCCGGCCGTCGTAGAACAGCGTCTGCCACTGCCGGACCATGCCGAGCGACGAGTTGTTGATGATCGCGACCTTGATCGGGATGTCGTTGATGACGCAGGTCGCGAGTTCCTGGTTCGTCATCTGGAAGCATCCGTCACCGTCGATCGCCCACACCACGCGGTCCGGCTGGGCGACCTTCGCACCCATCGCCGCCGGGACTGAGTAGCCCATCGTGCCGGCACCGCCGGAGTTCAGCCAGGCGTTCGGCCGCTCGTACTTGATGAACTGCGCGGACCACATCTGGTGCTGCCCGACCCCGGAGGCGTAGACGGCCTCGGGCCCGGTGAGCTCACCGATGCGCTTGATGATCGCCTGCGGGGCGAGGAGCCCGTCGGTCGGCTCGGCGTACCCCAGGGGGAAGTCGACCTTGAGCTGCTCGAGCTTCGTCCACCACTCGGCGGTCGACGCGCGGGTCTCGGGTGCGATGCCACCCCAGGCGTCGAGCAGGTCGGCCAGGACCTCACGCGCGTCGCCCACGATCGGGACGTCGGCGTAGCGGATCTTGGAGATCTCGGCGGGGTCGATGTCGACGTGCACGACCTTGGCGTCCGGCGCGAACTCGTCGGCCTTGCCCGTGACGCGATCGTCGAAGCGGGCACCCAGCGCGATGATCAGGTCGCTGTCCTGCAGCCCGAGCACCGCCGGCACCGTGCCGTGCATGCCGGGCATGCCGAGGTGCTGCGGGTGTGAGTCAGGGAACGCGCCGCGGCCCATCAGGGTCGTGACGACCGGGGCGCCGGTGGCCTCGGCGAAGCGGAGCAGCTCGGCGGTCGCACCGGAGCGGATGACGCCGCCGCCGACGTACAGCACCGGACGCTCCGACTCGGAGAGCAGCTGCGCGGCCGCGGTGATCTGCTTGCCGTGCGCCTTCGTCACCGGGCGGTAGCCGGGCAGGTCGATCTTCGGCGGCCACACGTACGGCGCCGACTTCTGCTGGGCGTCCTTCGTGATGTCCACCAGGACGGGACCGGGACGACCGGTGGTCGCGATGAGGTGCGCGGCCGCGAGCGTCGCCGGGACGTCCGCCGGGTCGGTGACGAGGAACGAGTGCTTCGTGATCGGCATGGTGATGCCGACGATGTCGGCTTCCTGGAACGCATCGGTACCCATCAGCGTCGAGAACACCTGACCGGTGATCGCGATGAAGGGGACCGAGTCCATGTAGGCGTCGGCGATGGCCGTGACGAGGTTCGTCGCACCCGGGCCGGACGTCGCAATGGCGACGCCGACCTTGCCCGACGACGAGGCGTAGCCCTCGGCGGCGTGCCCGGCGCCCTGCTCGTGACGGACGAGGATGTGGCGGATGGTGGTCGACGCCATCAGCTCGTCGTAGAACGGGATGATCGCGCCGCCGGGCAGGCCGAAGACGTCGGTGATCCCGAGGTGCTCGAGCGTCCGGAGGACGGCTCCCGAGCCGGTCAGGATCTCCGGCGACCGGCGTGCACCGGCGGCCGCGGACAACGGAGTTGCTTCCGGGGGCATGAGGTGGTCCTTGCCTGGAGAGGTGGCGATGGTGCGGGTGTCGAACGCTAGCCCGTGACCGCGCCCTGGGCGGCGGACTTGACGAGCTTGGCGTACTTCGCGAGGACTCCGCGGGTGTAGCGCGGGGGCAGCGGGGCCCAGCCGTCACGGCGGGCCTCCAGCTCGGCCGGGTCGACCAGTAGGTCGAGCGAACGAGCCGCGATGTCGACACGGATGCGGTCGCCATCACGAACGAAAGCGACTGGACCTGCGTCCACTGCTTCCGGTGCGATGTGGCCGATGCAGAGGCCGGTTGTGCCGCCTGAGAATCGACCGTCGGTCAAGAGTAGTACATCCTTGCCGAGCCCGGCGCCCTTGATGGCCGCGGTGATCGCCAGCATCTCCCGCATGCCCGGACCGCCCTTGGGGCCCTCGTACCGGATGACGACGACGTCGCCCTTCTGGATGCGCCCCTCGGTCAGGGCGTCCATCGCGGCGCGCTCGCGGTCGAACACCCGGGCGGGGCCCTCGAACACGGAGGCGTCGAAGCCGGCGGTCTTCACCACGGCACCCTCGGGCGCGAACGAGCCCTGCAGGACCGTCAGGCCACCGGTTTCGTGGATCGGGTTGTCGAGCGTGCGGAAGACCTCACCGTCGAGCGCCGGCGGGTCGATCTCGGCGAGGTTCTCGGCGACGGTCTTGCCCGTCACCGTCATGCAGTCGCCGTGCAGCAGGCCCGCGTCGAGCAGCGCCTTCATGATCACGGGGATGCCGCCGTTGCGGTCGACGTCGACCATGACGTACTTGCCGAAGGGCTTCATGTCGGCGAGGTGCGGGACCTTCGAGCCGATGCGGTTGAAGTCGTCCAGCGACAGCTCGACCTCGGCCTCGTAGGCGATCGCGAGCAGGTGCAGGATGACGTTGGTCGAGCCGCCGAGGGCCATCGCGACCGCGATCGCGTTCTCGAAGGCTTCCTTCGTCAGGATCTGGCGAGCGGTGATGCCGTGCTCGAGCATGTTCACCACGGCCTCGCCGGAGCGGTGCGCGTAGTAGTCACGTCGGCGGTCGGCGCTCGGCGGGGCGGCGGAGCCCGGCAGCGACATGCCGAGGGCTTCCGCGACCGAAGCCATCGTGTTCGCCGTGTACATGCCGCCGCAGGCGCCCTCGCCCGGGACGATGGCGCACTCGATCTTCTTCAGCTCTTCTTCGGACATGGTGCCGGCCTTGCAGGCACCGACGCCCTCGAAGGAGTCGATGATCGTGACTTCCTTCATCGTGCCGTCGGCCTGCTTCACGTAGCCCGGCATGACCGACCCGGCGTAGAGGAAGACGCTCGCCAGGTCGAGGCGCGCGGCGGCCATCAGCATGCCGGGCAGCGACTTGTCACAACCGGCGAGCAGCACGGTGCCGTCGAGCCGCTCAGCATTGACCACGGTCTCGACGCTGTCAGCGATGACCTCGCGCGAGACGAGCGAGAAGTGCATGCCCTCGTGGCCCATGGAGATGCCATCCGAGACCGAGATGGTGCCGAACTGCAGCGGGTAGCCGCCGCCGGAGTGCACGCCTTCCTTGGCGCCCTGCGCGAGGCGGTCGAGCGAGAGGTTGCACGGCGTGATCTCGTTCCACGAGGACGCGATGCCGATCTGCGGCTTGCTCCAGTCCTCGTCTCCCATACCGACGGCCCGCAGCATGCCACGCGAGGTGGTTGCTTCGATCCCGTCGGTGACGACCCGGCTGCGCGGCTTGACGTCGATATCAGGCATGGAGCGAGTCTAGGACGCTTTGGGATACCAGTCGCGCAACAACATGCGTTCGCATGTTCGAGGGCGGTCGGGAGGCACACGTCACCCCCGTCACCGGGTGGCGCGGAGCCTCGCCAGCTGCTTCAGGACCCCGGTCAGGGCCGCAGGGTCGTCGATCCGGAAGCCGGCTCGCGTCTCCCCCGGGCCGACCTTCACACCGACGTCCCCCTCGCCGAGCACCCGGAAGCCGTCCTCGTCGGTGACGTCGTCACCCGCGAAGAAGACCGCATCCGCCCCGTGCAGGTCGCGCAGCCGGACGATCGCGTCACCCTTCGTGACGTGTCGCACCGCGAACTCGAGGATGTCCTTGCCGCCACGCTCGAGCACCTCGGGGTCGGCGTCGTGTGCCGCACGGCTCGCCGCCGCGTTCGCCTCGCTCGCCACGTCGGCGGACACCCGCCGGGTGTGCACGCCGTGACCGGCCGGCTTGTGCTCGACGACGACGCCCGGGAACCGCGCGCCGACCTCGTCGAGAGCAGCACCGATGCGCGCGACGCGCTCGAGTTCGTCGGCGGTGAGCGCGGCCTCGGCGTGGCCGTCGACGCGCCACTCGACCCCGTGCGAACCGACCAGCGCCATGTCCTCCGGCGCGTGGGTCACAGCGGCGAGACTGCCGAGGGGACGTCCGGAGACGAGCACCACCTCGGTGTCCTTCGCACGGTTCAGGGTCAGGACGGCGGCCCAGGAACCCGGCAGCGCTCCGACCTGCGACGGGTCGTCGGCGAAGGGGGCCAGCGTGCCGTCGAAGTCGAGGGCGACGATCAGTCGCGGCGCAGCCGCGAGCGCCTCGAGGGCCGCGTCGAGGTCGCCGGTCGTCGTCTCGTCACGCATCACGGTCCTCCCGGGTGTCCTCGGCGGCCCTGGCGGACTGGGCGTCCTGGTCGAAGATCGACGTGTTGTCGGTCTGCGCCTCGCGGTGCGTCCCACGCGGGTCCGCGACCGACGGGTCGATCTGGGCGGTGCGCGGGGCGTGGCGGTCGAGCGCCTCGAGGAAGGAACGCGACCAGCGCGCCACGTCGTTGTCGCGCACGCGCTTGCGGAGCGCGCGCATACGGGTCGATCGCTCGCGACGCGGCATCTCGATGGCGCGCTCGATGCTGTCCTTCAGCGCGCCGATGTCGTGTGGGTTCACGATCACGGCCTGCTTGAGCTCGTCGGCCGCGCCGGCGAACTCGGAGAGGATGAGCACGCCGTCGTTGTCGAAGCGGGCGGCGACGTACTCCTTCGCGACGAGGTTCATGCCGTCGCGCAGTGCGGTCACGAGCATGATGTCGGCGGCCAGGTACAGCGCGACCATCTCTTCGCGCGGGTAACCGTGGTGCAGGTACGAGATCGGCTGGTGACCGATGACGCCGAGGTCACCGTTGATGCGGCCGACGCTCAGCTCGATCTCGTCGCGGAGCGTGGCGTAGGAGTCGACGCGCTCGCGGCTCGGGCTCGCGACCTGGACGAGGGCGGCGTCCTCCACCGCGATGCGGCCGTCCTCGATGAGCTCGCCGAACGCCTTGATGCGGTGCCGGATGCCCTTGGTGTAGTCGAGCCGGTCGACTCCGAGCAGGACGGTCTTCGGGTTGCCGAGGCTCGCGCGGATCTCCCGTGCGCGCTCCTGCACCTCGGGCCGGTGGGCGATCGCCTCGAAGCTCTCGGCGTCGATGGAGATCGGGAAGTGCCGCGCCTCGACGTGCCGGACCGTGATGCCCTTGCGACTGCGCGGAGCGGCCGGGTCGTCGACCGGGACGTCGATGGTCGTGCCCTTGGTCGTGTAGCCCTTGATGTGCCGGACCGCGCGGAGGAAGTCGCTCGCGTCGTCGTGGCGCTGGAACCCGATGACGTCGGCACCGAGCAGCCCGTCCAGGATCTGCGCGCGCCACGGCAACTGGGCGTAGATGCCGACCGGCGGGAACGGGATGTGGTTGAAGAAGCCGATGGTCAGGTCGGGACGCTCGGCTCGGAGCAGCGCCGGCACCAGCTGCAGCTGGTAGTCCTGCACCCAGACGATGCCGTCCCGCTCGGCGATCTCCGCGATCTGCTCGGCGAAGCGCTGGTTCACCCGCTTGTACGCGTTCCACCAGTCGCGGTGGTAGCTGGGGTGCTCGATCACGTCGTGGTAGAGCGGCCAGAGGGTGTCGTTGCTGAAGCCCTCGTAGTACTCCGCGACGTCGTCGTCGGAGAGCGGCACCGGCACGATGTGGATGCCCTCGTTGTCGAACGGCGCGACCTCGACCTCGGGCTGTCCCACCCACCCGACCCAGGCCCCGTCGTTCGCGCGCATCACGGGTTCGAGTGCGGTGACGAGGCCACCCGGCGAGTGCCGCCAGCCCTCGTTGCCGTCCTGGTCGACGACACGGTCCACCGGGAGACGGTTGGAGGCGACGACGAACGAGTAGCGGGTCTGTTCGGTGCGGTCTGCAGGCATGGGCTGGTGTGATCTCCGTTCCGCCCGGCGGGTGCCGGGTGCATCGGTCCGGCCTGGTGCGCCGGGGTGCGATGCCGAAGTTACCAGCGGCCGGACAGGGCATTCACGGCGGATCGGCGGTTCCGGTACGCTGCAGGCACGTGTCGGGGGGACACGGGTGCTGGACCACGGCGCCGGCCTCCCGGTCGGAGAGGACCCCCGCCGTGAGCGAGAACCCGCCAAACCCACCCGTCCCACCGGGGCAGCCAGGGAAGCCGGAGCAGTCCGGCCCGCAGACCCCGCAGGGGCAGCCGACATGGCAGCAGGGCGGCGCGCAGCAGGCCTGGCAGCAGCAGGGCGGCGCGCAGCAGGCCTGGCAGCAGCAGCCGGGAGGCGCGTCCCAGTGGTCGGGACAGCCCGCCCCCGCCGCGCAGTCGTCCGACGCCTTCGGTCGGTTCCTGCGGTCCGTATCGGGTCGTGACTGGTTGGCGGCCGTGCTCGCCGCCGTCGGCGGCTGGGTCGCGGCCTACGTCGTCGCTGCACTCTCGCTGCTCATCACCGTGGCGGTGCTCGCCTCCGGCGGCAGCGGTTCGACGGGCTCGAGCACCGGCACCGGGTCGGACCTGGGCTCGGGCGCCGCGCCCGACGTGGAGTCGCTGCTCTCCGGCGTGAGCGTGCTCCTCGGTGCCCCGGCGCAGCTCGTCGCCCTCGCCGACCTCGGCCGCCTGCACCTGGCAGGGTCGATCGGGTTCCTCGGCTCGGGATCGGGCGCCCTCGCGGTCGTCCCGGCCCTGGTGCTGACGGCACAGGTCGTCCTCGCCGTCGTGCTCACCCGGCGGATCCGCACGCGTGGCCTCGGCCGCACCCAGGTGCTCGTCACCGCCGTCGTCTCCGGCCTGGTCACCACGGTCCTGACGAACGCGGCGGCCGGCTTGTTCGCGATCCGGTTCCCCTCGGTGTCCGGCGCGTCGATCGACCCCGTGCACGCGGTCGGCGTCGGCAGCGTGCTCGGGGCGTTCGTCATCGGCGCCCTGGCAGCACTCCTGGCGCGTCCCTCGGTCCTCGCCGGCGGCAACGTCTTCGCGGCACGCCTGCTCGGCACACTCCGCATCGCGGCATCACAACTGACCGTCATCGTCGTGCTGGTCGCCCTCGTCGTCATCGTCGTCGCCCTGATCGCCCAGCCGTCGTACGGCGCGGCGCTGCCCCTGCTGCTCGGCAACGTCGCGGTCGGGCTCACCGCGCTCGGGTTCCTCGGCGGCGTCGGGACCTCCGGGTTCGGCAGCGCCGGCGACACGGCGTCGGTGTTCGGTGGTGCCGGCGGCTGGACCTGGCTCGTCGTGCTGTTCGTGCTCGTCACCTCGGTCGCGGCCGGTCTCGCCCTCGCCGTGCGGCGCAACGACCGCATCCGCACCACGCTCGACTGGGTCGTCACGCCGCTGGTGTGGTTCGCACTCGGGCTCCTGCTCTTCGTCCTCGGCACCGGGGTCGTCTCGTACCAGGTGAGCGGCGCCAGCGCAGTGAGCGGGTCCGGTTCCATCGGCATCACCCCGTGGACCCCGCTCGTGTTCGCCCTGTGGGGTGGCGCGATCGAGGTCGTCGCTCGGTACCTCGCACCGGTGCTGCTCCCCCGCCTCGGTGGCGGCGTGGTGCTGCGCACGTCACGAGTGGTCGGCGCAGACCCGCGTCCGATCGCCGCACCGGGGTTCCCGGTCGGGCCCGACACGGGTGCAGGAGTGCCGGCGGCAGCGGGCGATCGGGCGACGCCCGACGGTCCGGGTGCTCCGGCCGGTCCGGCATCGGGCGGCGCCCCGGGCACTGACCAGGCTTGGGCGGCTCCGGCCGCGGCGCCGGTCGACTCGACAGCCCCCGCCGCTCCCGCGGCCGCGGCCGCCGCGGCCTGGTCTGCTCCCTCCGGTGCGGACCAGCAGGCGCCGTACCCGCAGTCCGGGTCCGGGACATCCGGGTCGGAGCCCGGCTACGGTGCTCAGCCCGGCTACGCTGCTCAGCCCGGCTACGCTGCTCAGCCCGGCTACGCTGCTCAGCCCGGGCAGCCCTTCATCGGCGGAGGTGCCCCCGCGCCCGCACCGATGTCGCCCCGCGCCAAGAAGATCCTGGTCCGCTCGCTCATCGCCGGCGGCGCCGTGGTCGTCGTCGTCATCGCCGGTGCCGTCACGACGAGCGTTCTCCGCGCCAACGTGTGGGGCCCGGCGCCGACGGTGAAGTCCTACGTCCAGGCCATCGCCAGCGGGGACGCGGACACCGCCGCGGACCTGAGCGAGGTTCCGGACGACTCCGCGATGCTCGACTCGACCGTGCTGAAGAGCGCGAAGGACCGCCCGTCAGACATCCGCGTCGGCAGGGTCGCCCGCAGCGGTGACACTGCGATCGCCACCCTGAGCTACACGCAGGACGGCAAGAACCGGTCGGGCCAGGTGTCCCTCCGCCGCACCGGCACCTCGTTCCTGGTGAAGGACGAGTGGCGCGTCACGGAGCCGCTCGCGCAGACGGTGACCCTGACGGCATCAGAGGTGCTCGAGGGCGCACCGGTGACCATCGGCGGCAAGGAGGTCGGGGAGATCAGCGACGGCAAGTTCACGTCCCTCGCCTACCCGGGTTCCTACCAGGTCACGGTGGGCGGGACGAAGTACTTCACCGGCGGCACCGAGAAGGTCGCCGTCGGAGCGGCCTCCTCGGGCTACGTCGACTTCGCGCCGAAGGCCACCAAGGCCCTCCAACAGGACGCCGAGCAGTACGTCACGGACCTCATCGACGACTGCGCGGAGAAGACCGACCTCAGTGCGCTGAGCGGTTGCCCCTGGTACGGGCCGTACGACGCCGACGGCGCGGTGCGGTACGACGTCACGTCGATGCCCGAGCTCGAGGTCGAGACCTCCGGCTCCGGCACCGTCATGGTGACCAGCAGCCAGGACGGCACGGTCGAGTACGACTACACCTCGTACCTCGGCGACAAGAAGCGCGGTTCGGACTCGTTCGACGTGTACCAGTACCTGAAGGTCGAGGACGGAACGCTCGTCTCCGCGTACTGAGCAACGACCCGCCGCAGCCTGTGCGGCAACACACGACGGCCGACCCGGGACTCCGGGTCGGCCGTCTCACTTAGGCTGACGGCCATGGTCAGGACACGGGCGTGGTGCAAGGGCGACGCGGTGGAACGGGACTTCCCCGTCGACCGAATCTCCGACCTCGTCGCCGACGCGGACACCTTCGTGTGGGTCGACTACACCGACCCCGCGGCGAGCGACCTCGAGCAGATCGAGGAGGAACTCGGCATCCACGCGCTCGCCGTCGAGGACGCCGTCGAGCAGGGGCAACGTCCGAAGCTCGACCGGTACCGCGACAGCCTGTTCCTCGTGGTCTACGACGTGGGCGGCACGGACGACGCCGGTGACCTCGTCCTGCACGAGGTGAAGGCCTTCGTCACGGAGCGCGCCCTGGTGACGATCCACGGGGCCGACGTCGACACCACCCGGATGGAGCACCGACTCACCGCGAACGCCGACATCGCGGATCACGGGGTGTCCTGGCTGGTCTGGGCCCTGCTCGACTCCGTCGTCGACCGTGCCACGGACACGGTGGAGGACCTGGAGCGGCAGATCGACGCGCTCGAGGACGACCTGTTCGAGCCCGGCGACCCCCGCGAACAGCAGATCCAGCGGCGGTCTTTCCGACTCCGCAAGACCCTGGGGGTGCTCCGGCGCCTGATCGTCCCGACACGGGACAGCGTGGCCTCGCTGCTGCACGGTGACGCGGAGACGATCTCGAACGGCATCCGTCCGTACTTCCGCGACGTCGAGGACCACCTCGTCTCGATCGCCGACTCGGTCGAACAGCTCCGCGACGCGGTGTCGAGCGTCCTGGACACGACGCTGAACCTGGCGTCGAACCGGCAGAACACGGTGATGAAGAAGGTGACGAGCTGGGCGGCGATCATCGCGATCCCCACCGGGGTCACGAGCTTCTTCGGGCAGAACGTCGCGTTCCCCGGCGAGGGCGCCTGGAGCGGCCTCTGGGCGTCGCTCGCGATCATCGTCGCGTCGTCACTGGTGCTCTACCGCGTGTTCAAGACCCGCGACTGGCTCTGAGCGCGCCCAGGACCATGGGACGAAGCGACCACGGACGAGGCGCAGCCGCGGCGGACCGCTGACCGCATCAGAGTGCGAGCGCGAGGACGCCCGCCACCACGGTGAGCGGTGCCACGAGGCAGCCGAGCGCCACGTACCGCCCCCACGACAGGTGCACGCCCTCAGCGGAGAGGCGCGCGTGCCAGAGCAGCGTCGCGAGCGATGCCCACGGCGTCACCAGGCACCCCGCGTTCACGCCGATGAGCAGGGCCGCGGACCGCAGGGCTTCGTGCCCGGCGGCCGGCTCGAGCACCAGGTACGCGGGCAGGTTGTCGATCGCGTTCGCCGCCACCGCGCCCGCTCCCCCGAGCAGCAGGAGCGGCCCGGTGCCCGTGCCGTCACCGAGCGCCTGCACGATCGGGTCGGTCAGACCCGTGCCGTGCAGTGTCTCCACCACGACGAAGAGCCCGGCGGCGAACAGGAGCGTCGACCACGGAACCCGCGACGGCCGGAGTTCCGACGGCGACCGGAACACCGCGACCACGACGAGCACCAGGGCCGCCACGGTCGCCGCGACCCACACCGTCACCCCGGCGGTCAGTGCCACGACGAGCGCCACCAGCACGGCGGACGCGGCCCAGAACGACACCGGGTCGCGCGGACGACGCACCGACACGGGGGTGTACCGGCCGAACAGCTGGCCGCGGAACACCACGAGCAGGACGACGCAGGGGACGACGACCCCCGCCACGGCCGGCCACGCCATCAGTCCGGCGAAGGCCAGCGGTCCGCCGAGTCCCATCCGGTCGACGGCGAGCAGGTTCGTCAGGTTCGACACCGGCAGCAGCAGCGACGCGGTGTTCGCGAGCCAGACGGTGGTGAGCGCGAACGGCATCGGGGGCAGCCCCACCCGGCGTGCCAGCGAGATGACGATCGGGGTGAGGAGCACGGCGGTGGTGTCGATGGACAGGAAGACGGTGCAGAGCACGGCGAGCACGACCACCGCACCCCAGAGCCCGATCGTCCGTCCGCCGCCGGCCCGAGCGGCGACGTCGGCGAGCCGGTCGAACACGCCGGCATCCGCCGCGAGCTCGGCGACGACGGTCAGCCCGAGCACGAAGCCGAGCACGGGCAGGACCCGCTCGGCCAGCACCCCGAGGTCGCCGAGCGGCAGCAGCCCGGACACGACGCACACCGCGCCGACCACGAGCAAGGCCGCTCCGATGACCGCCTGTCGCACGAACGCTCCTCGTTTCCCGACGCCGACGGCAGGGCCCGGCGGCGCTCCAATGTACGGGCCGGTAGCGTTGACGGTACGACGACAGGAGGCCTCTGTGCGCAAGTTCATGTTCAACGGTGCGGTGTGGAGTTCGCTCATCAGCGGCTACAGCGTGCTGCAGACCACCCGGCGGGGACCGCGCGACTGGCGGCTCGCGCTGACGTGGGTCGCGTGGCTCGCGACGACGGTCGTGGCGATCGGCACGGTCGTCGAGGACGACCGAGCGGTCAAGGCACGGCAGTAGGGCGTGGAAGCGACCCCATGACGGACGGGAGGCCCGTGGCGGATCCGCCACGGGCCTCCCGTCCGTCGTGATGCGGGTCTGGAGCCGTCAGCGCTCCGATTCCGGGATACCGGACGTCTGGATCGGTCCGGTGAAGAGCGCGCCGCGCTCGTCGTCGCCGAACAGCTGCGAGTCCCCCTCCGCCGGGCGCCCGCGTCGGCGGAGTGCCGGGGCGGTCGGTTCGGTGAGCTGCACGCGCTGGACCGGCAGGGCATCCGGGTGCGTGCGCTGGATCCACTCGACCATCTCCTCGCGCACGTAGCAGCGGAGGTCGAACAGCCCGCCGGCGTCCGGTGCCGTGACGAGGATGCGCACCCGCACGAGCCCGCCGACCGCGTCGGTCACCTGGAGCACCTTGACACGCCGGTCCCAGATCGTCGACGTCTCGAGGATCCGGTCGAGCTCGGCACGCATGTCCGTCGGACTCACCCCCCAGTCGAGGTCGAACTCGACGGCGCCGAGCAGCTCGCTGCCGGTGCGGGTCCAGTTCTCGAAGGGCGTCGAGGTGAAGTACGTGGACGGCAGCACGAATCGCCGGTCGTCCCACAGGTGCACGACCACGTAGGTCAGGGTGATCTCCTCGATCCGGCCCCACTGTTGCTCGACCACGACGACGTCGTCCACGCGGATCGACCCGGAGAACGCCAGCTGCATGCCCGCGAAGACGTTGCCGAGCGTCGACTGCGCCGCCAGGCCGGCAACGACCGAGATGAGACCGGCACTCGCCAGCACGCTCGCTCCGGCAGCCTCGACGCCGTCGAACGTGAGCAGGATCGCGCCGACCCCGATGATGACGAGCAGGGCGACGGTGAGGCGCCGGATGATGAGCACCTGCGTGCGGATGCGCCTTGCCTGACGGTTGTCGGGGACGTCGATGCGGAACCGGTGGAGGCCCAGGTCCTCGAGGAAGATCGCGATCTGGCACGCCAACCAGCAGCCCAGCGCGATCGTGACGATGAGGAACCCGTGCACGACCCCGTCCCGCCAGGGGTACACCTCGGCGTTCCGCGGGATGCTCGACGTGAACGCGATCCAGAGCAGGACCACCAGGAGCACGCTGCGGAACGGGTGCTTCATCCGCCGCGACAGCACGCCGGCCCATCGTTCCCGGCGTGCGATCGTCCGGAGCACCAGGTGCAGGACGAGGGCGGCGACGGCGGTGATGAGCAGGGCGAACCCGATCGCGACGAGGAGTCGGAGGAGGATGTCCATCCGTCCATGCAAGCAAGGAACGACGAGCGTCGTCCAGGAAGCCGGCCACGGACGCGACGAGGCCCGGTGCGCTCGACGCGCACCGGGCCTCCGATCGTGATGTCGGACCGACCTCGCTACTTGCCGGACGTGAGCGAGTCCACGTAGTCCTCGTTCTCGCCGACCCACTTCTCGACGATCGACTGGTACTCGGACTGGTCCGCGCCGCTGTTCACGAGCACGTCCTCGAGCGAGTACAGGGTGTCCGAGTCCATCTCGAACTCCTTCAGCCACTTCTCGGCCTGCGGGAAGTCGTCGCCGAAGTCCTCGTTCACGACGGTGTGGATGCTCTCGTTGTCGCCGAGGGCGCCCTTCGGGTCCTCCAGGTCCTTCACGTCGAAGGCGCTGTAGGCCCAGTGCGGACGCCAGAGCGTCACGACGATGTCGCTGCCGTCCTTCTCCGACTTCTTCAGCTCGGACAGCATCGCCGGCGTCGAGCTCGTGACGAGCTCCCAGTCCTCGAGTCCGTAGGCCTTCATGACCTTGTCCTTGACGATCGCGGTCTCACCGGCACCCGGCTCGATGCCCACGATCCGACCACCGAAGTCGTCCTTGTGGGCGGCCAGGTCGGCGAGGGAGTCGATGGGTGCGTCAGCGTTCACCGTCAACTCGAGCGAGGCCTGGTCGTTCCACGACCCCAGGTCGTCGAGCGTGTCGCCGTACTTCTCCATGTACGCCTTGTGGGTGTTCGGCAGCCACGTGTCGAGCACGGCGTCGTAGTCGCCCTGCGCGAGGCCCTGGTAGGCCGGAGCGGGGTCGGCGTAGTCGAGCTCGACGTCGTAGCCCTTCTGCTCGAGGACGTACTTCCACAGCTCGCTCGCCGCGGTGTCCTCGTCCCAGCCGTTGAAGACGACCATCTTCATGGCCTGCTTGTCGCCGTTGTCGAGGGTCTCCGACGAGTTGCTCGAGCCGGGGGGCGAGCAGGCGCTCAGTGCGAGCGCTGCTGCTGCGCCGAGTCCGAGGGCGGACAGGGTCTTGGTGCGGTTCTTCATGGGTTCCTTCCGGGTTCGACGCCACGTGCCGGAGATCCGGTGGCGGGCGTCGTGATCACGGCGTGCTGTCACCGTGCGGTCTTGGGGGCTGTGCGAGCGGTACCGCTCGTCACGCGTTCGCCGGGACGGGCTGCTCCGCCTGCTGCTGCGCCGTCTCGCGCGGGGCCTCGCCGCTCGGGGCGGCGGGCTTCCGGACACGACGACCGGTGCGCTCACCACCGAACGCCGCCGTCAGCCGGTCGAGGACGATCGCGAGCACCACGACGGAGATGCCGGCCTCAGAGCCGAGGCCCACGTCGATGCGGTTCAGGGCGGCGACGATCTGCCCACCCAGCCCTCCAGCGCCGACCATGCCGGCGATGACGACCATCGACAGCGAGAGCATGATCACCTGGTTCACGCCGGCCATGATGCTCGGCCGTGCCAGGGGCAGCTGGATCTGGCGGAGGATGCGCCACGGGCTGGAACCGAAGGCGGCCCCTGCTTCCACGACCTCGGCGCTGACCCCGCGGATGCCGAGCTCGGTGAGGCGGACACCGGGCGCCATCGCGAACACGATGGTGGCGATGATGCCCGGCACCGGTCCGATGCCGAACAGGATGAGCGCGGGGATCAGGTACACGAAGGCCGGTGTGGTCTGCATGAAGTCGAGGACCGGCTTGATCGTCCGGCTCGCGCCGTCCGACCGAGCGGCCCAGACGCCGAGCGGGAGGCTGAGCACGATCGCGATGCCGGCCGCCACGACGACGAGCGTCAGGGATTCCATCGCGTAGCTCCACTCGCCGATGCTGGCGATGAGCGCGAGCCCGAGGACGGTGCCCAGTGCGAGCTTCCACCCCTTCGCCCAGAACGCGAGCGCACCGAGGACGACGATGACGGCCCAGAAGGGCGGCGACGTCAGGAAGTACTCGATCCAGTCGTAGAAGAAGGTGAAGATCGACGCGACGACGTCGAAGAAGCCGCCGAGGTACGTGGTGATCCACTCGACGACCGCGTCGACCGCGTCTCCGAGCCGGAGTCGGAATCCGAAGAGACTGGTCATGCGTCGACTCCCGTCGATCCGTTCGTGGAGACTGCGTCCGCAGTCCTGGGTGCGTCGAGGACCAGCTGCTCGCCGGTCGCGAGCGTCGAGTCCATGTCCGAGTCGCTGATGCGTGTCACGGGTTCGAGCACCGGGATCGGCATCGTGGCAGTCGGCACGTTGCCGAGCGCCGCCAACAGCGTCACCCGCGGGACGACGCCGAGCAGTCGCTCCTGGTCGTCGACCACGGCGATCGGCAGCGGTGACTCGACGGCGAGCTCGAACAGGTCGGTGAGTGCGGTGTCCGGAGCCACCACCGCGTACGCGGTGTTCACGATCGCGTCGAGGTTCGTGTCACCGGCCTTCACCTGCCGCATCACGTCACTGTCGCGGACCCAGCCCTCGAGCTTCCGGCCGCGGCCCGTGACGAAGACGGCGGCCGTCTGCAGGTCGCGCATCACGCGGAGCGCGCCGCGTGGGCCGACCGTCAGCGGCACGACGGCTCGGGCGGGCTCCATCACGCTCGAGGCGGTGAGGACCCGCGCGCGGTCGACGTCCTGCACGAACTGGGCGACGTAGTCGTTCGCCGGGTCGGTGAGGATGTCCTCCGGGGACCCGATCTGCACGATCCGGCCGTCGCGCATCACGGCGATCCGGTCACCGAGGAACATGGCTTCGTTGAGGTCGTGGGTGATGAAGACGATGGTCTTGCCGAGCCGCTGCTGCAGGTCGACGAGCTGCTCCTGCATCTCACGGCGGATGAGCGGGTCGAGCGCGCTGAACGCCTCGTCCATCAGCAGGACGTCCGTCTCGGCCGCGAGGGCGCGGGCGATGCCGACGCGCTGCTGCATGCCACCGGACAGCTCGTCGGGCTTCGCGTCCGCCCACACGTCGAGGCCGACCAGGTCGATCACCTCGCGGGCCTTCGCGAGCCGGGTCGCCTTGTCGACGCCGTTCACCTCGAGGCCGAACGCGACGTTCTCCAGGACGGTGCGGTGCGGCAGCAGGGCGAAGTGCTGGAACACCATCGACACGCTCGACCGTCGGATGTCGCGGATCTCCTTCGGCGTGGCCTTCGTGACCGTGCGACCGCCGATCTCGACACCGCCGGCGGTGGGTTCGAGCAGGCCGTTGAGCATCCGGATGAGTGTGGACTTGCCGGAGCCGGACAGCCCCATGACGACGAAGATCTCACCGGGACGCACGTCGAACGATGCATCGATGACCGCGGCGGATCCCTGCTCGCGGACCTCGTCCCGGGTAGCACCGGCGGCGAGGCGACGGACGGCCTCCGCAGGTCGGCGGCCGAAGACCTTGTAGACGCCGCGGACACTGACCGCGGCGTCGTCGGTCGGACTCGGCGACGTGCCGTGCCGGTTCTCAGATGGGGCGATGGACAACTGGGCTCCTCGCGTCACCACGGCGAACGGAGCGCACGTGCGGCAACGGTGTGGTTGCGAACGGGTCGCCCTGGACGATGCGCACGGCCACGTCGAGCCCGGCGCCACTGCGCAGGGCGAGCGATCACGCACGCTGGGACCACGCTCGGGGCGGTCCCGGTCCGGCCGACCGTACGATCGCGGCGCTGCTGGCCACGGACGCGTTCTGGTCGTCGTGCCCCCCGGCCGTCGGGCCTGTGGGGACACTCAAACATAGCGGCCGCTTGTCCCCCGGAGCGAATCGACGTCCTCCGGAATCCCGGCGACCTCTGTACCCCACCCTCGGCGTGTCGCCTGCGCACATGGGGATCACGATCGTGACCGTCTCGTTACAGATCAGCTCCCTCGGAGGTTTGTGTGCCGACCCGATTCCGAGCGCATGTAGGTTGTCGCGCATGACAGCGCAGAACGACACCGGCGTGAACGGTGCCCCGGCGAACGACTTCTCGCACGAGCAAGAGGGCTACCAGCACGGTCTGAAGCCCCGGCAACTGCAGATGATCGCGATCGGTGGGGCCATCGGCACCGGCCTCTTCCTCGGCGCGGGTGGACGACTCCACACCGCGGGGCCCGCGCTCGCGGTGACGTACCTGGTCTGCGGCGTCTTCGCGTTCTTCATCCTGCGCGCCCTCGGCGAGCTCGTGCTCCACCGCCCCTCGTCCGGGTCGTTCATCTCGTACGCCCGCGAGTTCTACGGTGAGAAGTTCGCCTACGCCGCGGGCTGGATGTACTTCCTGAACTGGGCGATGACCTCGATCGTCGACACCACCGCCGTCGCCATCTACCTGCAGTACTGGTCTGCCTTCACCGCCGCTCCGCAGTGGCTCCTCGCGTTGATCGCTCTGATCGTCGTGCTCGCCGCCAACATGGTGGCCGTCAAGGTCTTCGGCGAGCTCGAGTTCTGGTTCGCGCTCATCAAGGTCGCGGCCCTCGTCGCGTTCCTGGTCGTCGCGATCATCTGGCTCGTCTTCGCGTTCCCGGTCGAGGCCGGCGGCGAAACCGTCCGCACCGGCTTCTCGATCTGGGGTGACAACGGCGGACTCTTCCCCAGCGGGCTGCTCCCCGCGGTCATCGTGATCCAGGGTGTCGTCTTCGCCTACGCCGCCATCGAGCTCGTGGGCACCGCATCCGGCGAGACGCAGAACACCGAGAAGGTGATCCCCCGCGCGATCAACTCGGTGGTCTTCCGCATCGCCGTGTTCTACGTCGGCTCGATCGTCCTGCTCTCCCTGCTGCTGCCGTACACGGCGTACAAAGAGGGCGAGAGCCCGTTCGTGACGTTCTTCTCGTCGCTCGGCAACCCGCAGGTGGGGTCGATCGTCGGCGGCATCATGAACTTCGTCGTGCTCACCGCGGCACTGTCGTCGCTCAACGCGGGGCTCTACTCGACCGGCCGCGCGCTGCACTCGATGGGCATGAACGGCTCGGCGCCGAAGTGGACCACGAAGATGTCGAAGGGCGGCGTGCCGTACGCGGGCATCCTGCTCACCGCGGGCTTCACCGTCGCCGGTGTCGTCCTGAACTACTTCGTCCCGAGCCAGGCGTTCGAGATCGCCCTGAACATCGCGAGCCTCGGCATCATCACGGCGTGGGGAACGATCATCCTGTGCCAGATGCGGCTCCGGTCATGGGCGAAGCAGGGACTGGCGAAGGAGCCGTCGTTCAAGCTGCCTGGTGCTCCCGTGACCGCGTGGCTCACCCTGGCGTTCCTCGCCTCGGTCGTCGTCCTGATGGCGATCGACTACCCCGTCGGCACGTGGACCATCGCGTCGCTCGTGATCGTGATCCCACTGCTCGTCGTCGGCTGGTTCCTGCAGCGTGACCGCATCCTGCGCATAGCCGCCCTGCGCGAGGGCGTCACCGGCCCGTACCCGATCGGCGTCCGCGACCCGGCAGCCCAGGTGCGCCGCCGGGACCACGGCGACGGCGCGTAGGCCACCGCGCCTGTCCCCGGAGCGCGAGCTCGCACTCCGAGCGGCAGAGGGGTCCGGCAGCCGTCGCTACGATCGGCGTGTGCCGGACCCCTCTGTCTCCCCCGCCCTGGACCTGCGGCTCAGCTGGCGAGGTGCGTACGGACGCCTCCGGGTGTTCTCGGACCGACTCGAGGCCGAGACGGACTACCAGCGCGAGGCGCGCACCGCCGTCCCCATGGACGGGGTGCAGGGGTGGCGGGTCGGCCCGTGCGACGAGGACGCGGTGTGCGTCGAGTTCGTGACGGAGCAGGACACCTACCGCCTGCTGCTCGACACCCCCGACGAGCAGCTCGCCGCGCTGGCGATCCGGAAGGTGCTCGGCCCGCCGCTGCAGGAGTCCTGACCGCGCACGCTGCCGTCCGGCTCAGTCGTCGGTGCCGGCGCGGTCGGTGTCGGTGCGGTCGGTGTCGGTGCGGTCGGTGACGACGTCGCCGGAACCGGCATCGATGCGCACGCTGTGCTTCGTGCCCGAGGAATCGAGCACGTCGCCCTCCCAGACGACCTTGCCCAGGTGGTCGTCGAGTCCGAGCTCGGTGACCGTCCCGGCGTGCAGGTCCTCGAACGCGCTGACGGCCTGCTCGGCGCTGAGGTCGGCGGCGGCGACCAAGCGCTGGTGTTCGGCCCGGTCATCCGCGTCGGCGGCCTCGGTCTGCGGCGTCCCCGCGACCGCGGTGCCGTCGGCGGTCGTGTGGAGCTCGTGCTCGGTGCCGTCCTTCGTCACGACGAGGACCTCGTACGAGGAAGCGCCCTGCTCCTGCTCGACCGAGATGACCGTGCCGGACCCGACCTCACCGCGGGCGGTCGCGACGGCGGCGAGCAGGGCGCCGTTCGAAGCCACGGACGCCGCGGTGGCCGAGCCGGTGGCTGCCCCGCTGTCGGACGAGCCACCGACCGACGTGCCGGCCGAGCCGGTGGCGTCGTCGGCGTCGTCCGAGGCGCAGCCGGTCAGGGCGAGTGCCGCGGCGATCGGCAGGGCTGCGAGGGCGGCGATCCGGCGAGCGGAGGGCTTCTGGGACTGGGTTCGGAGGTTCATGGGGACGAGCATGTCGCCGGGGTGCTGAAGCAGCCCTGAAGCCGCCTGTTCAGCCGCCGAGTGCGATGCGCACCACGAACCGGGCGCCGCCGAGGGGCGACGTGGTCACACTCGTGTCCCCGCCGTGGGCCCGCACGGCATCGCGCGCGATGGCGAGCCCGAGCCCCGCCCCACCGGCATCCCGGCTGCGGGCCTCGTCGAGCCGGACGAAGCGCTCGAAGACCCGTTCACGCTGGGCCTCGGGGACCCCGGAGCCGTCGTCGTCCACGGTGAGCACGGCGGACCCGTCCTGTTCGGCCAGCGCGACGGCGACGCGGGACGAGGCGTGCCGGATGGCGTTGTCGACGAGGTTCCGGACCACGCCGGCCAGCAGACGCTCGTCGCCGAGCACCCGGGCCGCCGCGATCGCCGAACCGTCGACGCGGATCCGGGCTCCGCCGTCGGGCGGGTCCTGCACGCCCTCGCGTGCGCGTGCGCGGGCGACGGCGTCGAGGGCGAGGTCGTCGAGGTCCACGGGCCGCAGCGTCCGGATGCCCCCCTCGTCGAGCCGGGACAGCTCCAGCAGCCCCGTGACGAGGTCCTGCAGGCGGACCGCCTCGGAACGGACGACGTCGGCGAACTGGGCGACCTCCGTGCGGCCGGGGTGTGCCACGGCGACCTCGGCGTGCTGCCGGATCGAGGCGATCGGCGACCGGAGCTCGTGGGAGGCGTCGGACACGAACCGCCGCTGGCTCCCGGCGGAGCGGTCCAGCCGATCGAGCATGGCGTTCATCGTCGTCGCGAGTCGTGCGACCTCGTCGCCGGTGTCGGGCACTTCCACGCGCGCCTCCGGACGGGCGACGCGGATCGTCTCGACCTCGGTGCGCATCCGCTCGACCGGGCGCAGGGAACGGCCCGTCACGGTCCAGGTGACGGCCACGAGGAGGAGGACCAGGGCGGGCACCCCGACGGCGAGGAGCGCGACGGCCGTCCCGACCGCGGTGTCGGCCTGTGCGAGCGTGACGCCGTAGACCAGGGTCGCCTCACCACCCCCGGGCAGGTCGACGTCGTCGGCGACGAGCAGCCACCGTTCGCCGTCGTGCGACCAACGGGTCTCATCGGCGGTCGGCAGGGCGGTTTCGTCGGCGTCCTCGCCGTGCGCCAGGACCGCGCCGCCGCCACCGACGACCTGCACCAGGACGTCCTCGTAGTCGGACACCGCTCCGGCCCCGTCCACGTCGACCCGCGACGACACCTGTTCGAGGCCCGCCTCGGCCGATGTCCGCACCCCGTCGAGCAGCACGAGCCGGAGCACGACGACGAACGCGACGGCGCCGACGACCAGGGCGGCGAGCACGACGACCCCGGCGCCGAGGGTGGTGCGCGCCCGGACGGATCGCAAGCGCCGTCGACGCGGCTGCCTCGGGCCGCCGTCAGCCACCGTCGTCCGCCAGTCGGTACCCGGCGCCACGCACCGTCTCGAGCGCGGCGCGGTCGAACGGCCGGTCGATCTTCCGGCGCAGGTGTCCGACGTACACCTCGACGATGTTCGGGTCGCCGTCGAAGTCGACGTCCCAGACGTTCTCGATGACGTCCCGCTTCGACCGCACCTGGCCCGCGTGACGGGCGAGGTACTCGAGGACGGCGAACTCGCGACTCGTCAGGTCGATCGACACGTCACCGCGGGCGACGGTCCGTGCCGCGGGGTCGACGACCAGGTCGCCCAGGGTCAGCACGGTCGGACGCTCCCGCGCGCCCCGCCGGACGAGGGCTCGCAGCCGCGCGACCAGCACCGGGTGCGAGAACGGCTTCGTGACGTAGTCGTCGGCCCCGGCGTCGAGCGCCTCGACCTGGTCCCATTCGCCGTCCTTCGCCGTCAGCATGAGGACCGGGGTCCAGTCGCCGTCTGCGCGGAGCTGCGCGCAGACCGCCCAGCCGCTCAGACCGGGCATCATGAGGTCGAGCACGATCGCGTCGTAGCGGAACTCGCGAGCGTGCCAGAGCCCGTCCACGCCGTCGTGGGCGACGTCCACCGCCCACCCCTCGGCCTCCAGACCACGGCGGACACCGTCCGCGAGGCGGGCCTCGTCGTCGACCACCAGCACACGCATGGCGTCGATCCTGGCGGGCGCCGCTGAAGCGGGGCTGAACCGGCGCTGCAGCGGCGCTGCAGCGCCGTGGCGACCGGCGCCGCGAACGCCGACCGGCGGCACACCTCCGGACCGGAGGGCGGACGGGAGGCGCGGCACAGCGCTGCCACGGGCCTCCCGTCCGTCGGGCGGACCGGGCCAGGGCCGCCCAGCCGGGCTCAGACCAGCAGCAGGATCCCGGCGACCACCGAGGCGACGGCGATCGCGATCGCGATGAGCAGGAGCACGAGGTGCACCGTGTAGAACGTCGTCGGCTTGCCGGCGGCGTCGCGGGCACGGGAGTCCTTCGCGACGCGCTGGAAGAAGCGCGGCCAGGTGATGACGTTGAAGACGGCACCGATGAACAGGACGACTGCGGCGAAGACGAGCACGGTCCGATCCTAGGACGAGTGTCGGTGGTGCTCGGCCGCCCCCAACGCGGCCGAGTACCCACTCGGCGGGCCACAGGATCTGTAGCACTTGCTACAGACCTTACACGGACTCCTCCACGGCGGACGGGACGCTCCCCCGCTGCGATTCCTCCTCGAGCACCTCGGCGATGCGCCGGAGCGCCTCGGGCGACAGCTCGCCGGGGAACGTGCGTGCGGCGAACCCGCTGACGCGGGCCGAGCGCAGGGACCGGACGAGGGCGAGCTGGGCACCGATGCGTGCGGGGACCTCGCTGTCCTCGAGCAGGAAGCGCTCGTCGACCGCGAAGAACCCGGCGAGCAGGCGCAGGAGCCCGGTGTCGCGGTTGCGGCGACCGTCGCCGGAGAGCATGTAGGTCCACTTCGCCCGCGAGAGCGACCCGCCGCGGCCGGCGACGTACTCCTCGATCGCGGAGAACGGTACCGGGGCCCCGCGCTGGGACTCCTCGAAGTCGAGCAGCAGGTTCAGGCGGCGCGCGAGCTCCGCGGCGTCGAGGGCCCCGCCCTTCTGATCGCCTGCGTCCATCCCGGACCCCTCCCCAGCCGTGTCCGTGCCCGGCCTGGGGGCCGCGCGCGTGGACGACATGCTAGCGCGGGAGCCCGACCCTCGGCCGCTACCCTCGGGGCATGCCCCGCAGCTTCCCCTCGACGATCGCCGAGGCCGTCGAGCACGAGGTCGTCATCACGAAGTCGCGGTTCATCACGACCCTGGCGCCCGTCTCCGGGGTCGAGGACGCCGACCGCGTGATCGCCGACGTGCGCCGCCACCACTGGGACGCCCGGCACAACTGCACGGCCATGGTCACGGGCGTACTCGGCGACCAGGCACGTTCCTCGGACGACGGCGAACCGTCCGGGACCGCGGGCGTCCCGATGCTCGAGGTGCTGCGACGCCGCGAGCTCACCGACGTCGTCGCGGTCGTCACGCGGTACTTCGGCGGGGTGAAGCTCGGCGCGGGTGGACTCGTTCGCGCCTACTCCACCTCGGTCTCCGAGGCCCTCGACACCGCCGCGCTCGTCCGTCGCGAGGCCCTGATCCGAGTGCGGTTCGACGTCGACCACGCTGACGCCGGGCGGCTCGACAACGTCCTGCGGGACTGGGTGCGGCACCACCACGCGACCCTCGGGCCGACCGCGTACGGCCGGGTCGCCACCTTCGAGGTCTGGGTCCCACGCACCGCACTCGACGCGCTGACCGCCGACCTCGCGGCGGCCTCGGCCGGAGCGGTGGAGCCCGTCGTCGGCGAGGAGCGCATCGTCGACGTGGTCGACGGCTGAATCGGCCGCCCGGTGCACCCCGGGCGTGTCCTGCGCGCGGAACGAAAAAGGCCCGGCGGGATGCATCTTGGGACACAACCACCGGGCCGTTCGGTGCACCCCCTCGGACTTGAACCGAGAACCCACTGATTAAGAGTCAGTTGCTCTGCCAATTGAGCTAGAGGTGCATGTTCCGGCTTCCGTGCCGCAACGGGAATCAACAATAGCATGGGTTCAGCGTGCCCACGACCACTCGTGGCACACGACGCGAACAGGAGCACCATGACCGACCGTCTCGCCGCCGGCGACGCCGCACCCGACTTCACGCTGCCCGACCAGGACGGCGTCGAGCGCTCGCTCGCAGCCCTCCGTGGCAAGAAGGTCATCGTGTACTTCTACCCCGCGGCCTCGACCCCCGGGTGCACCACCGAGGCCTGCGACTTCCGCGACAACATGTCCTCGCTGCAGGCCGCCGGCTACGAGGTCCTCGGCGTCTCCAAGGACGAGCAGTCGAAACTCAAGACGTTCCAGCACGAGCAGGCGCTCACCTTCCCGCTGCTGAGCGATCCCGACCTGAGCGTGCACAGGGCCTACGCCGCGTGGGGCGAGAAGAACAACTACGGGAAGATCGTGACCGGGACGATCCGCTCGACGATCGTGGTCGACGAGGACGGCACCGTGCAGCTGCCGCTCTACAACGTCAAGGCGACCGGCCACGTGGCGAGCCTGCGGAAGAAGCTCGGCCTGGTCTGAGGGCCAGCCCCGGAACGGACGGGAGGCGCCGTGCCAGCTGGCACCGCGCCTCCCGTCCGGTCGGGGCGGGTCGGGGCGGGGCGGG
>NZ_JADKRV010000026.1 GCF_015351025.1 Curtobacterium sp. VKM Ac-1376
GGTCGGAGAAATATCGAGTACGTCGCCACAGCACACCATCCATCAGGTGTTGCAACCACCGCAAGAACCCAAGGATCCTTGACCGAGACGCCGCCGACGAGCTTGCTTCCGCCGTCCGTGCGGCGCCTACTTACGCAGCAGGCTGGTGAACTTCGATACGGCGGCAGCAGCGCGCGGATGGTCCTGCGGTCGATGTCCATGACCAGTGAGGGTCATCCGTCGGGCACGATGCAGCTCCGAGGCAATTGCTTCGTACTCCTCGTTCCATCCTCCGGTGATCACGAGCATCGGCACATCGACGCCCGTCGGCGTATCCAAGGTCCACGGCCCAGGGAGCCTGCGCTGCCGATCGGCAGCCAGGAGTTCATCCGAGCTCACCGGCGGTGGCCCAGCAGTGCCAGTCATCGCTGCCGCAAACGCGACAGCGAACTGCGCACTGCCCATCTCGGCCGCGGCTTCGAGCAGTGGTTGGACGCGCTCGATGTGCGCCTCGACTGCCGCGTTGCCTCGTGCCAGCCCGTATGCAGCTGGCTCGAAAAGCACCAGACCCGCGATCAGGTCAGGGTGGCGAGCTGCTGCGCGCATTGCGATCGGCCCGCCGTACGAGTGTGCGACGACCACATCGCCCGGTGAGCAAATGTTGACGAGTGCCGACTCCCAGGCATCTTGGTCGAAGGCGACAGCTGTGCCATCCCCGTAACCTGGCATCACCGCAAACCGGACCTGCTCAAGGTGAGCCGCAACAGGCCAAGCGCGGTCGAACGTCCGGTTCGACCCGTGCAGGAAGACGACCGCTCTCTCACGGCTCACGGGAAGGCTGTCTGCCATGCCTGGAACGCTAGCAACCGCTGCTCCGCTCATTGCAGCGTAGAACGCCCGATCAGGGATCGTTTACCGAACGCCCGAGCCACAACACTCCGGTCAGATTGAAGACCACGGTCATAACGAAGGACGCTGCCCGACCGCACAACGGCCCATCCCCCGGGTGCCTACTGCCCGCCAGGCTCTCCGTCTGCTCGCTGCTTGATGGCCTTGGCCCATTGTGAGGTGAGGAAGGGCAGCACACTTCTGCCCGCGAGGTTGCGTACCCTGGCGCCATGAGGGGACGTCGAGTCGGGGGTATTGCACTGTTGGTCGCCGTCGCCGTAACGCTCACCGGCTGTACGGCCGGCAACGACGGCCTCCCCAAGCAGTACCGGGACGGTGACACGAAGAACTACATCTCGGGAGACGGTGCTGTCACGGAGTACGCGGCAAACGATCGTGGTGCACCGGTCGCTTTCGAAACGCATGACCTTGACGGCAACGTCATCCGCGCCGACGAGTACCGCGGCAAGGCGCTCGTCCTCAACTTTTGGTACGCGTCGTGCGCGCCCTGCCGTCTCGAGGCGAAGGATCTCCAAGCCGTCAGCGATGATCGGCACGCGCAGGCGTGGTTCCTCGGCGTCGATGTCCGGGACTCGGCAGCGACCGCGCGTGCCTTCGTGAAGGAGCACGACGTCTCGTACAGCAACGCCGTCGATGAGGACGCGGCCGTGCAGCTCGCGTTCTCCGGTACGAACGCACCCAACTCGACGCCGGCAACCATCGTTCTCGACAAGGAGGGTCGAGTGAGCGCCCGCATCCTTGGGCCGATCAATCGCAGTGTGTTGACGACGCTGATCGACGAAGCCAGCAAGTGACGACGCAACGCCCAAGCCTCTGAGCAGCGAGCCAGTCAACGCGCCGAGCGCGGACGGCGTGGCTGCGTCCCGCGGAGGGATCGGTTACCGGAACGGGCGAGGCGCCTAACTTCCATGAGAGCATCACCGGATGCACGACGATGTTGCGACAAACGTGCGGAGCGAACCGTTCTGTGCTGGTGAATCCGTAGCCCTCCGCAGTCTGCACACGTTCGGGTCCCGCGGCCGGGCCGTTTCGTTCGCAGTCGCCGGTCGAGTGCTCGTCGATGACGGCGACGTCGCCGTGGTCGCAAGCCCGCTCGGCGCCGCGGTCCGCCGCCGAGCGGGTGTCGGGAGCGGGCCGAACGCGAGGCTTGTCCTCCCCGCTGACTGGGATGGTTCCTACATCGAAGACAGTTGGTTCGGGGCGCCCGTGGTTCGTGTGCACCCGAAGGGGGCAGCGTGGTCGGTGTGGCGCTGGCACGACGGGACACAGTGGCTCCCGGACTGGTACATCAACCTCGAGCTGCCATGGGTCCGAA
The DNA here is from genome assembly GCF_015351025.1 of Curtobacterium sp. VKM Ac-1376. Classification (GTDB taxonomy): domain Bacteria; phylum Actinomycetota; class Actinomycetes; order Actinomycetales; family Microbacteriaceae; genus Curtobacterium. Next base: position 2,204 of record NZ_JADKRV010000026.1, read on the forward strand.
CCTCAATGGGTTTCGACAGTCAGGACTGGACGCTCGATGTCATCGCTCGTCGGGACGCTGAGGGTCGCTGGTCGATTCGGTACAAGGACGAAGACGAACTCGCCTTCTACGCGGACAAGGGCCTGCTCTCCGACGCGGACGGCGCGACGATCGAACGCACCGGCGAGGATGCCGCCGCCGCCGTGCACGCTGGCTCGTTCCCGTTCGATGCCGATTGGTCGCAGTGGACACCGCAACCGAACTGGTCCGCGCCGCAGATGCCTCCAGGGTGGGACGCAGTCCAGTAGGCGACCCAGCTACGTGTCGATGGTGTCCCAGTGGACGATCCGATCGCGGGCGATGTCCGATGCCGTTCAAGCGTGAACATGCTGGTCATTCCACTTGTGCGCAGATCAAACAGCCGGCTTGTAAACGGAGCCAGCGCTCGCACTTCGCCTGACGTTAACGACTAGGACAGTTTAATCTCTTGACACTAAGAATGCGCTATCGCGAATCGCTTCTACGACTACCGCTTTTTTCTTCCTCCAATCATATATAGAGGGATTGCAACCAAGGCAAGAATCAATACTGGGACGAGGAACCACCCCTTACTAAATCCCAAATCCATCAAACCAAAGCTTGCAAAAATGATCATAACGATCATTAAAGCGTAGGCAAAGAGTCTCACTTCTAACCCTCCGGATTCTCATTGACAAACAGCAGCCAGAAGCACAGCAGGGTCAAGAAGCCGGTTCCGATTGCGATCGGGATCCGATATCTCGTTGTCCATGTCTCTGACGTGTAGTTGTCAGACTCGTCGAGTTCGCTCACGACGCGAGCGTAGTTCCGACGATGACAGGCACGACAGCATCGGTCAACTTATGCGGCTACACGCCTCGAGGAGCGTCCGTTTGCCGATCGGCTTACGGCACACCGCTCCCGTCGGATCTCACGAGGACCAGACCCGCACCCGGTCGGAGACCTAGCATCAGGGGATGGACGACGCGGTGGGGACACGGCTCAGTGGCCGGCAACGCAAGGCCAGAGTGGTCGCGTTCTGGTCGCTCACTCTGCTGGGTGCGCCGATCATGTGCGGGGCCTGGATCTGGCTCACTGTGGCTTCCACGGAGCAGGTGACGGAGTCAGCCAAAGCACCCCCGGGCGACACCTCGACCGACGGTCTCTTCGTGATGTTCGGCGTAGTACCGCTTGTGCTCGTACACCTGCTCGGACTCGTCATTCTGCGATCGATTGCGCCGCGCGAACGAGACGAGCGAGGCGCGAGCTGGGCAATTGCAGCCGTTGGGTTCTCGTCACGTCTGGTATCGGCCTTGCCGTGGCGCTGCAGTTCACCGGTGGGGTCCTCCTCACCCCCGATGACGGCGGCTACACGCCATAGAGGCCCCTAAGACTCACTTTTCCGTCAAGGCGTCAGAGTCAAGCCGGAGACAGCGTCCCGTAGACGATCGGTGATCGGACGACTGCGCTCATCCCGGCGCCTAGGCTCTGCCCGTGGAGCAAACGGAGACACCGGTCCTGCGCAACCGCGTGACGTTGGCATGGATCCTTCCGACCCTCGCGCTTGTCCTCCTGGCCGCACAGGTGCTCGCATGCGTCCTTACCTACGTCCACACCGCCCCGATTGATGCTGCGTACGACGTCAGCGCTGAGCGTGGCCGGGGCCTCCTCCACGCTCGTCCCGCCGACGTCACAGCAGCCGGATGGAGTCTCGGCCTCACGTGGATCGCCACGGTCCCCATGGCGCTGGCAGCGACACTGCTGGCAGCATCAGCCATCGAGCGGTTCGGCGCGGAGGGGAACGTTCGCGTGTACGCGCAGTCGGTGACGCTGGTCGGGCTCGTTGGGTGCATCGCCGGCGTCGTTCTCGCCGTACTTGGCGTCCTCGAGCTCCTGCGGGTCTGATGGCTGGCAGCTCAGGCACGAGCCGCCGTCGTTCGTTCCGAAACGCAGCGTCCCCCCGTTTGACGCTGCCGATCAACAGACTCAACAACCTCACTGCACATCACAGTTAGCGGGTTCACCGACCGCAGCCCATGTGGACGAACTGCACGTAGACGACGTCGCCGTCGGCCTGCCCGACGAACCCGGGGCACGTCTGCAGGCCCGACCGGGTGAAATCGACCTGCACCCACACCGCCGGGTAGCCGGACACCCTCTGCCGAACATCGCCACTGCGATGGCGTCGGCTGGCTTAGCGCTTTCTTCGACTTAGTGTTCGCGTGGCAGCGACGGCAAGAACCACCATCACTGCCGCCCCAACAAGCCCGAGCACAGCGGATAGCGGTATCGCCGCTACGACACCGAACACGCCCCAGGCCAGAAAGACCGCGACCCCAAACCAAATCAAACTGAGGGTGACTTTATTCACTTGATCAGTCCAGGCATTCGTTAAGGAAGGTGTTGTAACCGGTCCACGTCGCGGTTGCGGCTCCCAGAGTTGCCGTCGCAGCGACCGCCCCCACCGGGACTCCGACACCGCTGGCGGTTGCTGCAACCGTACTAAGAGCTCCAACCGTAGTGGCGAGCCCTCCGACACCCACGTTAATTGCTTGTGTTTGGCAGTTGGAAAGGGGTATTCCAGCGCGTCCTGTCGCGTCGTACATATTGATCGGTTCGCTCCCAACGTCCGCGCCGCTGTCGTTGACCGCGGTGAACGTCACCGCGACCGCGGACAGGCCACCCTCGACCCTCGGAGCACCCTGGACACCGCCGACCTGCACGGTGAACGAGGCACCCGAGGCGATGCTCGACCCGTTCCGGGTGTCGATGAGTCTGCCGTTCAGCGGGGTGAACCCACCGGCCGGGTTCGACTCGAGGAAGTAGCCCTGAATGTCGACGACGAGGTCGATCTTCCCGCCCTCCGCGGCAGTGTCGATGCTGAACTTCCCATCGGCGCTCAACGCGACCTGCGCGTTCATCGCCGTCGAGAGCTGAGGGGCAAGCCCGCTCGGCACCGCCCCAGGGTGTGAACCGGACGATCCCCACCCTGGGGAGGGTGTCATCCACGGCCTGTCCGGCAGTACTTCCCGAAGTCCACGACCACCCGTTGCAACGACCCGTTGAAATCGCCATCCTCCTCGGGCCGGGGGGTCCGGAGGGGGACGTGGCGGCGCTGTCAGGTCGCCTGCGTGACTTCGGTCAGGAGTGTGCGGGCCTCGCTGCTCGAGCCCAGGCGCACAGCTCGGCTGGCAAGGTCGGCGGCCTGGGAGAGCACGATGAGCCGACGCCGCGCAGGACGAACTCCTCGCAGCACTGTCGCCCGCGGACCGGAACACTCTCATCGGCCTCCGCAGTGAGGTGCTGGCGGCCCATCCGGCGCTGGTACGGCGCGCGGAGTTTGGCAGCGCGGGCAGGGTGTCGTGTTAGGTTGTGCACAACCTAATGGAGCCCAACGTGAAACTGACCGTCTGGATCGCCGTCGTGGCCGCTGCCCTGCTCGCCGTCGTCTCCGGACTCGGACTCGCCGCTGCAGCAGTTCACCGTGCTCCCGGAAGTGACCTGGTCCGGACCGGCTCCACCATCGCGGCGACTGCGCTGGGCGGGACTCGGTTCGCGGTTGACCTCCAAGACCGATCGGTTTCCGCGACGACGGGTGCCGCCGCGGCGTTGACAGTCATCGGCGTGGTGCGACTGCTCACGTCGACCCGCCGTCGTCCCGTCGTCCGGGTGCTCACCGTCGGCGCTGCTGTCACAGCGGTCGTGTTCGAGGTCGCACGACGCCGCGAAATCCTCCGTGGTCGCTGACACGGAACACTCCCCACCCGAACGAAAGGCACCACCCCGATGACAACCCGCACCCCCGCACTCCGCTCCACCCGCCCCCGGACCATCGTCCGCATCCTGTTCGGCGCGATGCTCACGTGGGCCGGCATCAGTCACCTCACCGTGGCGCGCGAGGAGTTCCAGGCCCAGGTGCCGAAGTTCGTGCCCCTGCCGACGGACGTCACGGTGATCGCGTCCGGCGTGGTGGAGATCTCGCTCGGGGCTGCGCTGATGCTCCTGGCACGGCGACAGGTGACCGTCGGGTGGGTCGTCGCGGTGTTCTTCCTCGCGGTGTTCCCCGGCAACATCGCGCAGTGGATGCACCACCGCGACGGGTTCGGCCTGGACACCGACACCAAGCGCTTCGTCCGTCTCCTGTTCCAGCCGGTGCTCATCGCCGTCTCGCTGTGGGCGACGAACGCGCTGCGCAAGCGCCGCTGAACAGCCCGGCGTCACAGCCACTGAACGGAGCATGGGGCAGAATCGCCCCATGAGCGGGGACGAGGACGACCAGCCGCGCGTGGTCGCGGTGAGCAGGGACGGTGAGCACCGGTTCAGCAAGCCGGTGGTCGACGCGGTGACGCTGGTCGCAGGCTGGGGCATCGAGGGCGATGCCCACGCCGGCACGACGGTGCAGCACCGCTCCCGGGTCGCCCGTGACCCGTCGCAGCCGAACCTGCGGCAGGTCCACCTGCTCCACGCCGAGCTCTTCGCCGAGGTCGCCGAGGCCGGGTTCAGCGTCGAGCCGGGCCAGATGGGCGAGAACGTCACGACGAGCGGGATCGACCTGCTCGGGCTGCCCGAGGGTGCGGTCCTGCACATCGGTGACGACGCCTCGGTCCGGGTCACCGGGCTGCGCAACCCGTGCCAGCAGATCAACGGCTTCGAGCCGGGGCTGCTCCGCGCGGTGCTCGGTCGCGCCGAGGACGGCACGGTCGAGCGCAAGGGGGGCGTGATGAGCGTCGTGCTCACCGGCGGCACGGTACGGCCCGGCGATCGCATCCGCGTCGAGCTCCCCGACGGAGAACAGCGACCGCTCCAGCCCGTGTGAACGATGCCCGGACCGCGCACGACCGGCACAGACCCGGTTGACTGAACCCATGCGACGCGTGCTGGTGCTCGGCGGAACCGGCTGGCTCGGGCGGGCGATCGTCGACGGGCTGCTGACCGAGGGTGCCGACGTCACCTGTCTGGCCAGGGGCGACACCGGCAGCGTCCCCGATGGGGCGCGCTTCGTCCAGGCGGATCGAGCCCTGGCCGGCGCCTACGAACCGGCCACAGGCGACTGGGACGAGGTCATCGAGCTCGCCAGCGCCCCCGAACTCGTCGCCCCGGCGCTCGACGCCCTCGCCGACCGGGCCGCGCACTGGACCCTGGTGTCGACGGTCTCGGTGTACGCGGACAACGACGAACCGGGCGCCGACGAGTCCGCTCGGCTGGTGGAGCCGACGGACCCGTCCGCCTACGCCGACGCGAAGGTCCTCGCCGAACGCACCACCCGGCTCCGGCTCGGGTCGCGGCTGCTCATCGCGCGACCGGGGTTGATCGTCGGGCCCGGCGACCCCAGTGACCGGTTCGGGTACTGGCCGGCACGCTTCGACCGAGGTGGGCCGGTGCTGGTGCCGACGACGGCGAAGCGGTTCGTCCAGGTGATCGACGTCGCAGACCTCGCCGCCTGGCTCGTCCGTGCCGGGCGCGACGGGTTCGTCGGTACGGTCAACGCCGTGGGCGCTCCGACGCCGATGCAGGACTTCTTCCGGTGCGTCGCCGAGGTCACCGGCTTCGACGACGAGCTGGTCGCGGTCGACGACGACGTCCTGCTTGCGCACGACGTGGCCTACTGGGCCGGACCGCGATCACTCCCCCTGTGGATCCCGGTGTCGGAGGCCGGGTTCGCGCAGCGCTCCGCGGTGGCGTTCGCCGACACCAGCGAAGTGACCCGAGCCCTCCGGGACACCGTCGTGCGGGTGCTCGAGGACGAGCGTGCCCGCGGGACGGATCGGGAACGCCGTGCCGGCCTCACCTCGACTGAGGAACGGGCGATCCACACCAGGTAGTCGCGCGGTCCGTACGAGCGAGATCAGGACGCAGCAGCGGCCTGCTCGTACAGGCTCGTCGCCAGGTCGTTGAGCACCTCGTGCAGTTCCCCGCTGTGGGCACCGTCGACGGCCCGGAGCATCGCGGCGTACCGCTCCCGGTAGTCCGCCACCACGTCGTCGCCCGGGGGCAGCAACCGCAGCAGTGAGCCCCGGCGATCGGCCGGGTTCGGCGCACGCTCGAGCAGACCGGCGGTGCTCATCCGGTCGATCATGTTCGTCACCGCACCCGAGGTCAGCCCGAGGTAGCCGGCGACCTCCGTCGGGGTCGAGTAGCCCGTGTCGCTGATGAGCACGAGTGCGCGCAGGGCGTTCTCGTGCACGCCGGCACGAGCGCTGAGCTGGCTCACGAGGCTCGCGTTCGCGCGCACGACAGCGGTGAAGGCGGCCATGAGGTCGGCTGCGTCATCGTCGCTTCGTGCTGCTGCCACGAGGGTCTTCTTCCGGTCGGGTGATGGGGGGACAGGAGCCGTCCCCCGCACTGGGGTGAGTATACGAGTGGCCAACTTGGCCAACGACTGACTATCTTAACCGTTGAAGCAAAACGGCCCGAAGGTCTTGCTTCCCCAGACTTCCAGAACACCACCGAACGAAGAGGTACCCCGTGTCCACCAAGCTCCGCACCTCCGCCCTGAAGCGGATCCGCTTCGCCCCCGTGGCACTCCTCGCGGGTATCTTCGCCGCCGTCCTGCTCTCGCTGTCGCTCACCGGCACCCTGTCCGGGTTCGCGGCGAGCATCACCAACAGCAGCAACACCGCCGGAAGCGGCACGCTGATCATGCAGGAGCAGAACGCCGGCGCGAACGTCACCTGCCTCAGCACCGACGGTGGTTCGGTCTCGACCAACTCGGCGACCTGCTCGACCATCAACAAGTTCGGTGGCAGCACGACGATGACCCCGGGCAACACGGTCAACACGGCGATCTCGATCAAGAACACCGGCACCGCGAACGCCAGCACCTTCACGCTGAACCCGGGTGCCACCTGCACCCAGTCGGCGAACGGTTCGGCCAACGGCACCGCGACCGACCTCTGCGCCAAGATGAACCTCGTCATCACCTCCGGCTCGACCACCGTCTTCAGCGGCACGCTCGCCAGCTTCAAGGGTGCGGCCGCGTCGGCCTTCACCATGCCGCAGGCCCCGGCCGCCGGCGCGAGCGTCCCGTTCAACTTCGCGGTGACCCTCGACTCCGCGGCGGGCAACACCTACCAGGGCCTCGCCGCCTCGGTCCCGATGACGTGGACGTTCACGGCCTGATCCCGCCTGATCCCGCCTGATCCCGCCTGATCCCGCCTGATCCCGCCTGATCCCGCCTGATCCCGCCTGATCCCGCCTGAGACGACCCCCCAGCACCCTCCCCCAGACCGCGACGCTCGGCCGACCCCCCTCCGGCCGAGCGTCGCCACCCCGCACGACCCGCACGACCAGCACCAAGCCAGACCCCCGCACCACCTCGACCTCCCGGAGCAGCGCCCATGAGCCAGACCGCAGCGATCCCGCTCAGCGGCATGCTCGACCGCCCGGTCCTCCGCGGCCGCGAGGTCACCCGCTCCGAGACGCTCCTCGCCTGGTCCGTCGCCGCGATCGCCGCCGTCCTGCTCGGCGCCGCGATCCTGTTCCTCTCCGCCGGCGGCCGCTGGTTCGTCGTCGAGACCCCCTCGATGGGAGAGGCCGCACCGGTCGGCACCCTCGTGCTCGACCTGCCGGTGGACGTCGCCGCGCTCAGCGTCGGCGACATCGTCTCGTTCGAGACCTCGGCCAACCCGGACGTCGTCTACACGCACCGCATCGTCTCGATCGAGGCAGGCGGTGGCCTCCACACCCGCGGCGACGTCAACGGCGCGGTCGACCCGTGGACACTCACGCAGGCCGACGTCATCGGTACCCCCGCACTCCTGGTCCCGCACATCGGCTGGCTGCTCCGCGCCGCACCGTTCCTGCTCATCGGCACGCTGATCATCCTGACCCTGACCAGCGCGTTCACCGACCGCGTGACCCGCACCTGCCTCCGCATCGCCGGTGGCGCCCTCACCACCGCGTACGCGGCGTTCGTCTTCAAGCCGTTCGTCAACGTGACGACGATCACGAACACCTCGAGCCCGACCGGGGTCGAGGCCACCGTGATCTCGTCGGGGATCTTCCCGGTCCGCGTCGACGCCCACGGCGGCAACAGCGTCCACCTGGTCGACGGCGAGACCGGCAGGGTCGTGATCCACGAGCTGACGAAGAACGGGCACTACCAGCTCACGTCGAACATCGACCTCGACCCCCTCGGCTGGGTCGCCCTGATCGCCGTGTGCCTCGTGCCGCTCGTGGCGTGCCTGGCCGTCGGTCGGGTCGAGGCGGTGCGTCCCTCGTGATCCCGAACCGCCTGCGCGACGGCCGCGTCATCGCCGTCCTCCTCGTGGTCGCCCTGGCCGTCGTGGTCCTGCTCAACCAGTTCGCCCCGACTCGCTCGGCCTTCAGCGCGCGGGTCACGGACAGCTCGAACTCCGCGGCCACCGCCCCCTACTTCACGTGCACGGGCGCCGTCGGCGCTGACACCACCAACGCCCTGTTCGCCTACCGGCTCACCGAAGCCTCGGGCTCGAGGACGGCCACCGACTGGTCCGGACGCGGCGCGAACGGCACCTACCAGGGGACCATGACGGCCGCGACGCCCAGCCCGAACGCCTGCCCCCGCGACGCCGGCAGTGCGTACGTGCTGAACGGCTCGACGAGCTACGTCTCCACCCCGCGCTCCTACGCCAACCCGACGACCTTCAGCGAGGAGGTCTGGTTCAAGACCACCGTCGCGGGCGGACAGCTCATCGGCTTCGGCAGCAGCCAGACCGGTGGGTCCGGAAGGCACGACCGGAAGCTGTACCTGAACACCAGCGGCCAGCTCTCGTTCGGTGCCTACAGCGGCACCACCCAGGTCATCACCTCGCCGAAGTCCTACACGGACGGCACGTGGCACCACGCGGTGTCGACGATGTCGTCGACCAACGGCATGCGCCTGTACGTCGACGGCACGCTCGTCGCGTCGAACAGCGCGTTCAGGGCCGCTGAGAACTTCACCGGGTACTTCCGCGTCGGCTACGACATCGTCAGCGGCTGGCCGGGCTCGTCCACCAACCCCTACTTCACCGGCACGATGCGGTACGCCGCCGTCTACGGGACGGAACTGACGGCGAGCCAGGTCGCCGCGCACGCGGCCGCCGGTTCCTGACGGACCAACGATCGGACGGGAGGCACGGGGCGGGCTCGCCCCGTGCCTCCCGTCCGCCACCGGCACGGCTGCACCAACCGGCGGATTCGGGCCGGCGAATCCCGCTGATCAGGCCTTTTCGCGCTCCGGAGCATGCAAGGATCGTCAGGTCCCGAGACGTCGGCGTCTCCGTCCGACCGTCTCGAAAGGCGCCGCCCCCATGTCGTTCTGGGCCCTCTTCCTCATCGCGCTCGGCGTCTCCGCCGACGCCTTCGCCGTCGCGCTCGGCAAGGGCCTGCACATGAAGCGCTTCGACCTGCGGCACGCGCTGGTCATCGCGCTCACGTTCGGGGTGTTCCAGGCGGTCATGCCCCTGCTCGGCTGGCTGCTCGGATCGGCATTCGCGGAGCACATCGCAGCCTTCGACCACTGGATCGCGTTCGGCCTGCTCGCCCTGGTCGGCGGCAAGATGCTGTGGGAGGCGTTCTCGACGCACGAGGACACCGAGCAGGACACCGACCGGCTGCCCATCCGACAGTTGCTCGTGCTGGCCGTTGCGACGAGCATCGACGCGCTGGCGGTCGGGGTCACCCTGGCGTTCCTGCCGGTGTCGATCGGCGGTGCGGTGCTCCTCATCGGCATCACGACCGCGGTGCTGTCGTTCGTCGGCGTGGTCGTCGGGCGCCGTGTCGGCGCCCGGTTCGGCAAGCCGGCGGAGATCGCCGGCGGAGTGGTCCTGATCCTGATCGGCCTGGGCATCGTGCTCGAGCACACCGGCGTCATCGGCTGAGGCCGGGCTCTGGAACCGGCCCCGCTCGAGCTGCGGAACAGTCCTCGTCAGATGTCGAGCACCCCGTCCACGGCGTCCTCACGCGGTGCGATGTCCCCGGTGGCGATGTCCTCGTCCAGGTACACCGTGACGTACGTCCAGTCCTCCACGTGCCCGGCGTCGTCGAAGACCCGGTAGCGCCGACGCAGCCGCAGGTACGGTACGTCGCTGTGCTCGAAGGACACCACGACCTCCGTCGCCGGCCACTCCCCCTCGACCGTGACCTCGACGGCTCGGTAGGCGCTCGCCGACCGCCGCGGTTCGGGGTGGCCATGGGTCCACAGGATGCCCGGTTGGTCGAGGGACTCGAACACCCCGACGAGGTCCGCGACTGCACGCTCCCGTGCGGCGTCGTCCAGGTCGTGCAGCGGCCACCGCGCGCCCGCGACGTCGGTCAGGTCGAACCGCTCCGACCACCGCGCGCGGACCGCCTCGAGTCGCTCCTCTTCGGAGTCCCAGGTTGCTTCGTCCTCGTCGTCATCCACCGGTCGCGACGGCAGGTGCTCGGTGGTGATGGTGTCCGGCAGTCCTGCGCTGACATCGAGGTCGACCTTGCGTGACTCGTAGTCGTACGTCATCCCACCCGTCGCATCGGGCGTCCGCCGGGGTCCGGTCGGCATGTACCGGATGGTGAGCAACGCTCCCGCGCGGTCCACGCTCTGCACCAGGTGGTCGACGGTGATCGTCGTCCGGGTGCCGTCCGTGCGGACGAGCACCAGGTCGGTCGGAGGGGTGGGCAGTGGCGGACCGGGATCGGCCTGCGGTTCCTCCGGTGGGACGAAGCCACCCTCGACGCCACCGAAGCTGACACTCCACGAGCGCGGACCGTCGTCGTCCTCGTCGTCCAGCAGCTCGGGGTCGTCGTCCTCCGGCTCTTCGCCGGCCGCCAGCGTCGCCGCCCACTCCTCCGGCGACGGCCAGAACGGCTCCGAGGGCGCCCACGGCAGGGTCTCCGGGTCGACGCCGTCGAGCGGGTCGTCCGAGTCCCCGTCGTCGTCCTCCGGATCCTCGAGGCCCTCGTCCTCGGAGTCCTCGTCCTCGTCGTCACCCATCCACATCGACGCGTCCCGCGGGTCGCCGATCCACAGCCCGTCGTCGTCGGCCCCGAGGACGCGCCGGTCGCCGAGCTCGACCGCCGTCGTCACACCGTCGGGTGCGACGTGCACCGCCGTGCGCGACACCTCGTCCAGGTCGTCGCCGACGTCCTCGCGCGACCCGTAGACGACCCAGGCGCCGCCACCGCTCGCGAGGGCCCGGACCTCGTCGACCGCACCGTCGGGCAACGGTGCGTCCGCCCAGGTCACCCAGAGAACGTCGTCGCCCGTGACGACGGCGGCGACCGGCCGCGAGGTGTCCGGCACGATCGTCACGTCACCGACGGCGACGGCGTCGACGGGGTCGAGGAAGCTGCTCATGTCGTGACCGTACTGCAGCCCTGTGGCCGGCCCGTGAACGGACGGGAGGCCCGTGGCGGACCCGCCCCGCGCCTCCCGTCCGCCCCGTCCGGTCCGCAGGCCGCACCTGCGACCGCCACCCGGCGCATGATGGGCGGATGGCACGCATCCTCGTCACCGGATCCACCGACGGCCTCGGGCGGGGAACCGCCGACTCGCTGCTCCGCAGCGGACACGACGTCGTCGTGCACGCACGGAACCCCGACCGCGCCGAGGCCGTCGCCGACCTGGTCGAGCGTGGCGCCGAGCTCGTCGTGGCCGACCTGTCGGACCGCGAGGCCGTGATCGCCGCCGCGCAGGAACTCGACGCCGGCACGCCGCTCGACGCGGTCGTGCACAACGCCGGCGTGATCTCCGGTCGGTCGCTGATCCCCGTCAACGTCGTCGCGCCGTACCTGTTCACCGCGCTGCTGCACGCCCCGGAGCGCCACGTGTACCTGAGCAGCGGGATGCACCGGGGTGGCCGTCCGCGCCTGGACACCGTCGACTGGACCGGCGGCTCGGAGACGAACTCGTACTCGGACACCAAGCTCTTCGTGACGGCGCTCGCCGCCGAGGTACCGCTCCGACGCCCCGGCGTGCTGAGCAACGCCGTCGACCCGGGCTGGGTGGCGACGAAGATGGGTGGCGCCGGCGCCCCGGACGACTTCGAGCTCGGGCACCGCACACAGGAGACCCTCGCGACCGATCCCGATGCAACCGTGACAGGCGGTTACTGGTTCCACGCGGAGCAGCAACGGCCGCATCCTGCCGTGGCGGACCCGCGATTCCGCTCGGAGCTGCTCGACGCCCTCGCGTCGGCGACCGGCGTCACGCTCTGACGCGACCGGCCGGCGACCGGCCCGTGCGTGGCCGCGACGGTCGCCCGTCAGGAGCGACGGAGGGTCTCGCTCGGGTACTCGCCGTGGCGCTCGGCGTACGCGCCGGAGAACCGGCCCGCGTGCGCGAAGCCCCAGTAGCGCGCGACGTCGGCGACGTTCGTCGTCGCCGGGTCGGACGCCAGCAGTTCGGTGCGGATGCGGTCGAGGCGGACCGCGCGGATGTACGAGTTCGGTGACATGCCGAGCAGCCGTTGGAACGCGGCCTGCAGGGCGCGGAGGCTCAGGTGCGCCATCGCCGCGAGCTCCGTGCTCGTGATCGGCAGGTGTGCATGCTCGTGCACGTACTCGACGACCTGCCGGATCCGACGGTGCTGCGGCAGGAGCAGCTCCGGTGGCAGGTCCGCGGTGGCCGGGGGGTAGAGCTCGAGCAGGGAGACGGCGGCCAGGCGGCCCATCTCGGCCTGCAGCAGCGGCGAGGCCTGACGGTCCATCGTCGTCGCCGAGATCAGCTGCACGGTCTGGCGCCACTGTCGGATCGCCGTGTCGTCGATCCGCGCGGTGTGGTCGAAGCGGCGGAGGGTGAGCCCGCGCTCGGCGGCGACTCCTTCCACCGCGGCACGGTTGACCTGGACGAGCCGCTGGTCGTAGTCCTCGAACCGGAACCGGAACGCCTCGTTCGGCCACATCTGCGGCCGTCCGGGCACCAGGTGGATCGCGCTGTCGCCGTCGCCGAGGACCCCGACACCGCTGGTGATCCACTGGACGACGAAGTCGCCGCCCGCCGGCATCTCGCCGGTGAGCCGCCCGCCGAAGTGCACCGCCCGGAGCGTCATCGTCGCGTCTCCCGCGGCGGCGTACCGGTAGGCGAAGGCGTCCCCCGTGGTGCCGGCGTCCCACTCGATGCCGTCGTACGCGGTCGCGAGGGTCTGCTTCGCGGCGGCGAGGTCGGTGCCACGTTCGTCGACGCGGATGCGGTCATTGTGCTCGTTCATCATCGCTCGAGCAGTAGTTTCACACCCGCGCCGAGGCGGCCCACGCGATTGTCCAGAAGCGGTCAGAACAGCGCTTCGCCCTCGTAGACGGCCAGCAGCATCGCCGCTGCGGTCCGCGCTGTCCGGGCCGGTTGCACTGAGCGGTGGACGGCGGCCTCGACCCGCGCGCCCTGCACGAGCAGCGTCAACGCGTGCCCCACGTGTTCGGGCAACGCGGCGGCGACGCACCGTTCGGCGACGTGCGCCTCGACCTCGCGCAGGTGCTCCCGCGCGAGGTCCGCGGTGTCGGGCTCGCCGTGCGCGACGACGGCCCCGACGTGGGAGCCGCCCCGCACGAGACCGGCCTCGAGGTGCTCGAACACGGCGAGCAGCCGATCGCGAGGGTCCTGCAGATCGGATTCGCGTTCCAGCAGCCCCTGCATCCACTCGCGGTGCCGCGACCGCATCGACTCGAGCGCGCGTTGTCGGCTCGAACGCGGGACGGCTTCGGTCACGGCGGGTGCGGTCAGGCTCATGCTGCGGCGAAGAAGTCCGCGTACGTCGGGTCGGTCGGGACGCCCCGCACCACGCCGGCCAGGCGTGTGGCGACGATCGCGTCGAGTTCCGTCGGTGGGGTCAGGCCGTGGCGGCGCCACTCGAGCGGCTCGTTCCGGAGCCGGTCGAGGGCGGGGTCGCTCTGCACGTGGTGGCTCACCCCACTCATGCGCTGAGGCCGATCACGACGACGGCGGCGGACGCGGTGGCGGTGACCGACACGATCCCCGTCGTCGCAGCGGCGATCATCAGGGTGCGGAGGCGCGCCTGCTCGCGGACCTCCGTGAAGGGGCTGCGCTCGGAGACGCAGCGCGCTCGTCGCGCGACTGCCGCGTGGGCGTGCTTCGGCTCGAGTCTGGTGTCGGTGGTGGTGAACGTGGCCATGGTGCCCGTACCTCTCTGCGGCCTGCCGGCTCGGGACCCCGGGCCGAACACGACGGTAGGTCCCGCTCGGTCCACCCTGGGATCGATCCGGCCCCGGACGGCGAAAGGTGGACAGCGACAGCCGGAGACGTGTCCGGAACCGGCTGGCGGACCAGCGCGATCCGGCCAAGACGGTCGTCCTGCACCGGTCCGTCGTGACCGCCGGAAGAGAATGACGACCGTGCCCGGAACCGGGCGGCCGGGGCAGCCCCGGTACGTCGAACGGAGGAGAACGGTGACACTCGCCCTGCGTGATCGAACGAACGGGTCCTCGGTGGTGCGACGGAACGGACTGCTCATCGCGAACGCGCTGGTGTTCGTCGTCTGCTTCGTCGGCATGGTCTGGGCGGGCTGGCGTGTCTCGGTCGAGGACGCGCTCCAGCACGGGCAGGCCGTCGAGTCGCTCTGGGGGTTCCTGACGAGCGGTGACTTCGCCGAGGCGACCTTCGAGAACTGGGAGAGCGAGTTCCTGCAGATGGGCGCGTACATCGTGTTCACGGTGTTCCTGTTCCAGAAGGGGTCGAGCGAGTCCGAGCCCATGGACGAGGAGAGCCAGCACGACGAGGACCCGCGGGAGCACGCCGACGACCCCCGGGCTCCCTGGCCGGTCCGTCGTGGCGGGATCGCGCTGGTGCTGTACGAGAACTCCCTGCTGATCCTGTTCGCGGTGCTCTTCCTCGGCAGCGTCGTGGGACACGTCATCGGGGGTGCCGCGGCCTACAACGAGGAGCAGCTCGAACACGGTGGAGCGGTGGTCTCGGCGTGGGGCTACCTCGGCACGAGCCAGTTCTGGTTCGAGTCGATGCAGAACTGGCAGTCGGAGTTCCTCGTGATCTCGGTCATGGTGGTCGCCACCGTGTCCCTGCGGCAGCGGGGATCGAGTCAGTCGAAGCCGGTGGCGGCCCCCACGGAGCAGACGGGGGACTGACCGCGCCGGCCAGCGGCGGGGCCAGGGCTGGCCGAAGGGCGGACGGGAGGCCCGTGGCGGGGCCCGCCACGCGCCTCCAGTCCGTCTCGGACCGACCGCTCAGGCCGCGAGCTCCTCCGTGGGGCGCTCACGCAGTGCGGGGCAGTGCTCGGCGGTGGGGTGCTCGGTGATCGCGATGACCTGGTCGAGCCGCCCGCGGGCCGCCTCGAGCTCGGCCAGCTGCTCGGTGATGCGGTCGCGCTCGGCGACCAGCAGCGCGAACGACTCCGGGGTCGACTCACCGCGGTCGACGCAGGGCAGCAGCTGCACGATGGTGCGGCTCGCCAACCCGGCGGCGAACAGCTGCTGCACGAGCTGCACCCGCTCGACCGCGGCGTCGCCGTAGACTCGCTGCCCGCTCGCGGTGCGCGACGCGGTGAGCAGCCCCTGCTCCTCGTAGTACCGCAGGGAGCGGACACTGACGCCCGTCTCCGCAGCGAGGTCGCCGATGCGCATGCTGGTCTCCGATCCGGGCTTGCCCCTGACATCGATGTGAGGTCTTAGCGTAGCCGAGCCGCTGCGGGAGACACCCGGGCGGCAGGAGGAGACACCATGGACATCGCTGGATCAGTCGCACTCGTCACCGGCTCGAACCGCGGCATCGGACGCGGCTTCGTCCTGCAGCTGCTCGAGCGGGGGGCCGCCAAGGTCTACGCGACCGCCCGCCGTCCCGAACTCGTCGACATCGAGGGCGTCGAGGCGCTGCCGCTCGACATCACGGATCAGGCATCGGTCGACGCAGTCGCCGCTGCCGCGGGTGACGTCACCCTGCTCGTGAACAACGCGGGCATCTCGACCCAGGGATCCCTGGTCACCGACGACCTGACGATCGTCCGCCAGGCGATGGACACCCACTTCTGGGGCAGCCTGTCGATGATCCGTGCCTTCGCGCCGGTCATCGAGCGGAACGGCGGCGGCGCGATCGTCAACGTGTTGTCCGCGCTCTCCTGGTTCGCCGCCCCTGGGGCCGGTGGGTACGCGGCGGCGAAGGCCGCGGAGTGGAACATGACGAACGCGGTGCGCCTGGAGCTCGCCGCCAAGGGCATCAGCGTGCAGGGCCTCCACCTCGGCGCGGCCGACACCGACATGATGGCCGACTACGACGGCCCGAAGACGGACCCGACCGACGTGGCCCGACTGGCGCTCGACGGTGTGGAGCGAGGCGCGGCCGAGGTGCTGGTCGACGACTGGAGCCGGATGGTGAAGGCGTCGCTGGCCTTCGACCCGGAGCGCCTGTACTCGCAGATCGGCTGACCGTTCCGCGGATCGTTGCGACGGCCCGTTCCCCTGACTGGGGGGCTGTCCTCGCAACGAAGCCCTGGACCGGGCGTGCGGTCATCGGCGAGCATGGAACCGATCAGGAACGGTGGGCACGTCGCCCGCCGGGGGAAAGGGAACCATGCGTCCTGCCAGGAACGCGCTCACCGCCGGGGCGATCATCGCGATCGTCGCCGGTCTCACCATCACCGCTGCACCCGCACAGGCTGCGACCCCGGCGACCGGTACGCGCTGTGCCGCCGGGACGCTGTCGGTGCAGACGCTCGAGACCGGCTGCACCGCCACCTCGGGCACGGTGGTCACTCCGGACGGCCGGACCTTCGCGCTCCCCGCTCCGGGGGAGAGCGTGATGGCGAGCAGCACCTCGGCACCGGGTACACCCGAACTGGCCGAGGTCGTCGTCGCGAACAACGGCACCGCCGGTGTCGCGGTCCGGGTCGACGATGCGTGGCGCGGATCCGCCCCCGCCGTCCAGCAGGAGCGCGCCCAGAGCGCTGCCGCGACGACGCAGGCGGCCCCGGCGGCCGCCGCCACGACGAAGTGCACGAGTACCGCTTGGGAGCAGGCCGGGTACCGCTGGGCGAAAACCGTCAAGTGGTACTACAACGAGTCCGGGCAGAAGTCGACCTACGCCAAGAACGCCCTGCGCAAGGCAGCGAACACGTGGACGGGAACGATCTCGTCGTGCGACCGCTCGGTGACGTCGACGGCCAGCAACGGCTACCTGCGGCTCGCGACCCAGAAGCCGAACCTCACCGACAAGGGCGGCTGCTCGGGGAACAACGGCTACAGCGTGATGGGCTGGGGGAAGCTGCCCACCGGCACCCTCGGAGTCACCTGCGTCTGGTACGACGGCAACGGCAACGCCCGCGAAGCCGACCAGCGCTACGCCACGGGCTTCAAGTGGAGCTCGACGGCCACCTGCTCGGGGTCGCGCTTCGACACCCAGGCCGTCGCGACGCACGAGTGGGGCCACCTGTACGGACTCGGGCACGTGAACACCGGCACCGGCCAGGTCATGGAGCCGTCCGGCGGGTACTGCCAGCTCGAGTCGCGCACGCTCGGCCGTGGTGACATGACGGGCATCGCGTCGCTCTACTGAGACATGCAACGGGGTCGCGGCGGCAACCGCCGCGACCCCGTTGCTCGGTCCCGCGCGGGTGTTCCGCGCGACCCCGTCGGCCCGTCTCGCTCAGACCGCGTCGGCGCGCAGGAAGTCCGCCACCGGGGTCGACCCCGTGTTGAAGCGGAACGTGTTGCCGGCCGTACCGGGGTTCTCCACCACGTCGGCCACGACGTGCGCCACGTCGCCGCGCGGGACCTCGGTCGCCGAGCCGTCCCAGTCCACGGAACCGGTCGGTTCGTCGTCGGTCAGGGTGCTCGGCGCGACGATCGTCCACTGCAGCCCGGAGTCGCGGAGCACCGCGTCGGCGATCGTCTTCGACTGCGCGTACGCGAAGAAGTCCTGGTCCTGGGGCACCCCGTGGTCGAGCTGCGATCCGGCCCACGACACCATCACGTAGCGATCGACACCCGCCTGCTGCGTCCCCTGGATCGAGAGCACCGCGGCGTCACGGTCGATCGCCCACGTGCGGTCGGCGGACCCGCCACCGGCGCCGGCCGACCACACCACGGCGTCGTGCCCTCGGACGAGGTCGGCGAAGTCGGTCAGGGACAGCTGCTGGATGTCCGCGACGCGCGGCTCGCCCCCGTGCGCGCGGATCTCGTCGGACTGGTCCGCGTTCCGGATGACCGAGGTGACCGAGTGTCCGCGTTCGGACAGGATGCGGGTGGCGAGGAGTGCGACCTTGCCGTGGCCGCCGAAGACGATGACGTTGCTCATGGGCCGGACGCTACTCGGAGCGGCTCCGTGCGAAGGGAACACCGGGATCGCCGGACCTGGCGATCCTCGGAACATCCGGGGCACGGGTGCGTACCGTCGGGGGCAACACGACAGGAGTCACGATGAGCAAGCAGCACGAGCAGCACACCCTGGTACGCACCCTGGTCCTCGGCATCCTGAGCGGCGGCCGGAGTGCCACCCCGCTCGCCGTCCTCGCACTCAACCACGACCGACCCGCACTGAAGGGCGCGTGGCAGCAGTGGAAGGTCTTCAGCACCCCGGTCGGCCGTGGGCTGCTCGTGGCGTCCGCGGTGGGTGAGCTCATCGGCGACAAGCTGCCGAAGACGCCGAACCGCATCACTCCCTCCGCCCTGATGGGCCGGGTGGCCTCCGGTGCCCTCGCCGGTGCCGCGCTCGGCACCACGGGCAAGCGCGACCTGCGCATCGAGGGCGCGATCCTCGGCGGCATCGGCGCGCTCGTCGGCAGCTTCGTCGGCTGGGGGACGCGCAAGCTCCTCGGGGGCGCGGGCCTGCCCGACCCCGTGGTCGCGCTCGCCGAGGACGCCGCGACCATCGCCGGCTCCGTGAAGGTCATCACCGCCGACTGAGCGTGCAACTCGCGGCACGCTTCTCGCTCGCCGGGGCGCGCGTCGTGAGCAGGAACGGTCGGGTCGCGCCGCCGTACCCGACCGTTCCTGCTCACGATCCGCACGCCTCAGCCTACGGTGGCCCCCATGCACATCGTCGTCATCGGAGCCACCGGCCACATCGGCTCGTTCCTGGTCCCCCGTCTCGTCCGCTCCGGCCACCGGGTGACCGCCGTCAGCCGCGGGACGAGCACCCCCTACGCCGACGCCCCGGAGTGGGGGCAGGTCGAGCGGGTCACCGCCGACCGCGAGCAGGAGGACCGTGACGGCACCTTCGGCTCCCGGATCGCCGCGCTCGGCGCCGACGCCGTCGTCGACCTCGTCTGCTTCACGGAATCCTCGGCCACCGCGTTGGTCGACGCACTCCGCGGCTCCGGCACCCACCTGGTGCACTGCGGCTCGATCTGGCGCGCGGGCCCCTCACACGTCCTGCCGATCACCGAGCAGAGCGCCACCCCGCCGTTCGGCGACTACGGCGTCCAGAAGGACGCCATCGCCCGGATGCTCAAGCAGGAAACCGCGTCAGGTGGTTTGGTCACGACGTCGCTGCACCCCGGTCACATCAGCGGTCCGGGCTGGACGCCGATCGGTCCGCTCGGCAACCTCGACACCTCGGTGCTGACGAAGCTGTCCGCCGGCGACGCGCTCGAGGTCCCCGGCCTCGGCGCCGAGACGATGGCCCACGTGCACGCTGACGACGTCGCCCAGGCGTTCCAGCTCGCCGTCGAGCACCGCGATGCTGCGGCCGGTGAGGACTTCTTCATCACGGCCTCGACGGCACTCACTGCCCGCGGGTACGCCCACCTGGCAGCGTCGTGGTTCGGCCAGGAGGCCCGACTCGACTCCGTCACGTGGGACCGGTTCCGCGAGACCACGGCACTGGAGCACGCTGACGCCAGCTGGGAGCACCTGTCCCGCAGTCAGGTCTTCAGCACCGCGAAGGCCGGCCGACTGCTCGGCTACACCCCGGCCTTCACGGCCGAGGCGACCGTGCTCGACGCCGTGCGGTGGCTCGTCGACCACGGTGAGCTCGAGGTCGCGAACCCCCTGGTCCGCTGAGCCCCGCGTTCCCCGTCATGCAGGCGCGACCACCAGCCCACGGTGGCGGTGCACACCCCAGACCGTCGCGGCGAACCCGGCCAGCACCGCGGCACCGATCGTGACCGCCGTCCAGCCGCCGGTGTTCCACAGCACCGACGCCAGCGCCGAGCCGATCGCCCCACCGATGAAGTTCGACGTGACGAAGGCCGTGTTGAGCCGGCTCCGCGCGGCCGGGTCGACCGAGAAGAGCCGGGTCTGGTTGAGCACGTTCGCGGCCTGCACGGCGACGTCGAGCAGGAGCACCGCGAGCAGCACCACGACGATCGACTGCGCACCGATCCCGGCGACGACCAAGGAGACGAGCAGGAGCACGATCGCTCCCCCGGTCACCGGCACCGACAGCCCGCGGTCGTGGAGTCGCCCGACCCGCTGCGCCGCCACGGCACCCGCCAGCCCCACCAGGCCGACCAGCCCGATGCTGCTGGAGGAGAAGTCGTAGGGGGCGCTGCTCAGCAGGAACGTCAGCGCGGTCCAGAACATCGTGAACACGGCGAAGACCGACGAGCTGATCACCAGGGTGACCTGCACGGTCCGGTGGGTCCGGACCGCGCGGAACACCGACAGGATGAGCTGCGGGTACGGCACCTTGCCGCGGGCCTCGAGCTCCGGGATGGCCCGACGCAGCAGCACCGCGAGGACGACGGCGACGGCGGCGGCGAGCACGTAGATCGCGCGCCACCCGAACGCGTCCGCGACCAGACCGCTGATCGTCCGCGACACCAGGATGCCGGTGAGCACCCCGGACGCGATCGTGCCGACCACGCGTCCGCGCTGCGCCGGGTCGGCGAGGTCCCCGGCCAGCGGGATGAGGAGTTGCCCGGCGACCGTGGTCAGCCCGACCAGTGCCAGGGCGACCAGGAGGGTCGCGAAGGTCGGGGCGATCGAGGCGAAGAGCAGCGCGACCGCGGAGGCGACGAGCACCCAGGGGATGAGGCGTCGGCGGTCGAGGACGTCCCCGAGCGGCACGACGAGCAGGATGCCGAGGGCGTAGCCGACCTGGGTCAGCGTGACGAGCAGCCCGGCGAGCGACGCCGAGGTGCCGAGCGACGACGCGATGTCGTCGAGCAGCGGCTGCGACCAGTACAGGTTGCCCACCGCTGCTCCCCCGGCGACGGCGAACAGCAGGGTCCGACCCGTCGTCATCCCGTGATCCGTGCTCATGCGTCTGGTGCTCCTTCGTCCGGGACGTCCAGCTTCTGCTGTCGACCGACCAGCGCACCCAGGTGTCACGACCCAGGTGTCGTTCATGCGCTGGTCGCGCCCTTCCTCGTCGTGATCGCGACCACCCCGTCAGGCGAGCTGGCGCGCCCGTTCCGCGATGCCCTCGGTCGCCGCCCACGAGGCGAGCACCCGCAGGGCGTCGGCCGTCGGGCTGCCCGGGGTCGCCGGGTAGATCGTGAGCGCGAGTCCCGGGTCCTCGGCGAGTTCGAGTGTCTGGAAGTGCAGTTCCATCGGTCCGACCACGCTGTGTCGGAACGCCTTCACGCCGGCGTAGTGGCGTCGGACGTCGTGTGCCGCCCAGAGCTCGCGGAAGTCGTCGCTCCGCATCGACAGCTCGCCGATGAGTGCAGCGAGGTCCTTGTCGTTCGGCGTCCGGCCCGCTTCGCGGCGCAGGATCGCGACGTTCGTGTGCGCGGCCCGCTGCCAGTCCTGGTAGAAGTTCCGCGCCTGCGGGTCGAGGAAGATGAAGCGCGAGAAGTTCATCGGCCGCGCCGGGGTGTCGACGAGGTTCGCGTGCATCGCCCAGCCGAGTGCGTTCGCGGCGACGATGTCCTGCCGGTTGTTGATGATCATCGCCGGGGCGTCCGTGACGACGTCGAGCAGGTACTGCAGCTCGGGCCGGACGGCGGCCACGGGGACGACCCGGCCGGCGCGACGGCTGGAGAGGAAGTCGCGCGCTTCGTCGCGGTGGTTCACGCCGTCACGGTACTTTGCGCCGTTCCACGCGAGCGAGGGGCTGCGGGAACCCCTTTCAGGTGCGCGTGAGGGACGGAGACGATCCGGTCGTCTCCGCTCGACGGTGTCCCGCGGCCGTCGGTGTTGTTCGTGACGAACCAGAGTGTGTCCGACGGGCCCTCGAGCACCGTCCGGATGCGGCCGAAGTCGCCCGCGAAGTACTCGGTCGCCGTGCCGGGGTCGTCGGCCGGGACCGCCCGGAGCACCTCGCCCCGCAGGTTCGCGACGAACACCGTGTCGTCGACGACCGCGAGTCCGCTCGGGGACGCCTCGTCGGTGGACCACTGCTGCACGGGGTCGACGAAGCCCTGGTCCTCGCCGCCGGTGCCCTCGACATCGGGCCAGCCGTAGTTCGACCCGGGCTCGATCACGTTGAGCTCGTCGTGGGTGTTCTCGCCGAACTCCGACGCGAACATCGTGCCGTCCGACGACCACCCCATGCCCTGCACGTTGCGGTGTCCGAGGCTCCACACCGGCGACCCGTCGATCGGGTTGTCGGCGGGGACGTCGCCGTCCGGGGTGAGCCGCAGGATCTTCCCCGCGAGCGAGTCCTCGTCCTGCGCGTCCGTGCTCGCACCGGCGTCCCCGACGCTCGCGTAGAGCATGTCGTCGGGCCCGAACGCGATCCGGCCACCGTCGTGGAACGTGTTCTTCGGCAGGCCGTCGATGATCGTCGTCGCGTCGCCGAGCCCCCACGACCCGGTGCTCCCCGTCAGCTCGTACCGCTGGATCCGGTTGCCGTCGTCGGCCGTGGAGTACACGAACAGGTCGTCGTCGTGCAGCGCGAGCCCGAGCAGTCCGCCCTCGCCGCCGTGGCTGACGCCGTCGACGGTGCCGACCTGACGGGTGGATCCGTCGGGCCGCAGCTCGAGCACCCGGGCCGAGTCGCGCTCGCTGACCAGCGCGTCGCCGTCGCGACCGGTCAGGACCACCGACCAGGGGGCCTCCAGGCCGGTGACCACGTCGGTGGTGTCACCGTCGAGGGCCACCTGTCCGGCCGGCAGGTCGGCGGGTGCGGAGGCGAGGGCGGTCGGTGACCCGCCCCGGTCGGATCCGTCCTGCTCCGCTCCGTCACCGCTCGTGCAGGCGCTCAGGGCGAGGGCAGCGACGGCGGCGAGGCCGGCCACCGACCCGAGGCGGCGGCTGCGGGGCGTTCCGACGGGTGTGTCCACGATGATCCTCCCGGGGTCGGGGGTCGATCACACACGCTGCGTTCGGGAAACCCCTGAGGGGGTCTGCCGGCACCTCCCGACGGTGCGCACGGCGGCCTACCGTCGTCGGCATGCAGATCCAACCGAAACAGCCGACCGTCAAGAACCCGGCGGCGCAGTTCACCGGAGACGTGTACCTCGACGCGATCGCCTCGCCCCAGGAACCCGGTCAGACGATGACCGTCGCCAAGGTCCGGTTCCTGCCCGGCGCCCGCACCGCGTGGCACGCGCACGCCAAGGGCCAGACCCTGCACGTCACCGAGGGCGTCGCACGGATGGGCACCCGGGACGGCCGCGTCATCGAGGTGCAGGCTGGACAGACCGTCTACACGCCCGCCGGCGAGGAACACTGGCACGGCGCGACCCCGACGGACTACATGGAACACCTCGCGATGCTCGAGGCCGCCGACGACCCGGGGACCACCACCACCTGGCTCGAGCACGTGAGCGACGAGGAGTACACCGCATGACCACCATCGCCATCGTCGGGGCCGGCAAGGGCCTCGGCCTCGCCGTCGCCGAGCGCTTCGCCCGTGAGGGCTTCGCCGTCGCCCTGATCTCCCGCAACCAGGACCGCCTGGACGGGCTCGCCGCGGAGCTGCGCGAACGCGGCCACACCGCCGCCGGCTTCGCTGCGAACGTCCGCGACGGGGACTCCCTGCGCACCGCACTCGAGCGCGCCACCGAGCAGCTCGGCCCCATCGAGGTGCTGCAGTACAGCCCGCTCCCCGCCAAGGAGTACATGCGCCCGGTGCTCGAGACCACGGCGGACGACCTGGTCGGCCCCATCGAGTTCTCGGTCTACGGCTCGGTCAACGCCGTCCGCCAGGTCCTGCCCGGCATGCGCGCGATCGGCCACGGCACCATCCTGTTCGTGAACGGCGGCAGTGCGGTCCGCCCGGGAGCCCGCGTCACCGGCACGTCCGTCGCGTTCGCGGCCGAGAGTGCGTACGCGCAGCTGCTGCACGACGCCGTCCGCGACGAGGACGTCCACGTCGGTCAGCTCATCATCCCGTTCGGCATCGACGACGGGCAGCCCGAGCACTCCGGGGAGTCCATCGCCGACCGACTGTGGGCGATCCACACGGAGCGCGGCGACTTCCGCACCTACGCGGAGGCGCTGCCCGAGCTCTCGTGAGCGGCATCGAGTGAGCAGAACGTGACGGGTCCGGACACGCGACCCGTCGGGTTCTGCTCACTCCCTGACGGACTGGAGGCCCGTGGCGACGCCGCCACGGGCCTCCCGTCCGTCACTCCGGCAAGTGCACCTTCGCGAGATCCATCGACGCGTCTCGCCAGGAGCGCGCGCGGGCGGTGCTCATCACCGCGACGTGCGGTTCTGCCCAGTCGGTGATCGCCGGCCCGCGCATCATTCGACCGGTGTGCGCGATCACGGCGCGGAGCGCGGCCTCGGTCATCTCGGCCGCGAACCCCTCGCCTCCGGGCACCCCCGCGAGTTCGGTGAGGTAGGCATCCCCGAATCGTTCAGCCGCCGCGCGCAGGTAAGGGCTGTCGAGGCGCTCGTACCAGCGACGGACGAATGCGTCGTACGGAGCCATGTCCACAGCGAAGCCGCCCGAGGCGAAGAGCAGGTCGGCGACCCGGTCGGGAGTCAGCCCCTGAGCTTCCGCGACCGCGGCTTCGATCGCTCCGGTATCGACGAGTCGCGCAATCTCGCTCATCTCACCCATCCGTTGCTGATGTGGTCACTCAAGGACGTCCGCACGGTGATCGTTCGGTTGTCGTGACGCCGAACGTAGTCGATGTGCTTCCGAGTCCTCGTGGCGGTGGTCCTGCACCACCGCCGGATCCTCGACGTCCGGAAGCGGTCTGCCGGGCACTTCGTGAGCAGAAGACGTCGGGTCCGAGCAGCCGACTCGACATCTTCTGCTCACCAAGCGAAGCCGAGCGCAAGCCGCAACCCGCGTCAGTGCGCCCGTCGCACCGCCACCCGGCGCCGACCCCGCGAGGTCAGCCACGCCCCGGCCGTCACCACGAGGGGCAGGCCGACCGCGAGCAGCGCCAGCACCGGCCAGTCCGGCACGAACGGCATGTGGTTCACCCCGACCGGACTCTCGGTGAACCGCAGGGTCAGGGCGCGGATCGGCAGGAGTCCGAGGAGCGTCCCGATCACCGAGCCGACCGTGGCCAGGATCGCCGCCTGCCAGGTCGACACTCTTCGGCGCAGGCGTGGTGCGACACCGATGGCGTCGAGCACTTCGTCGTCCCGCCGGCCGTCGGACCGTGCGAGTCCGATCGCCACCGCCGTCGCACCGATGGTGACGGCCGCCGCGAGTGCGAGCACGATCGCCCGGATGATCGCCTCGTTGTCGATCGGACCGGCTTCGTAGGTGAACTGGGGTCCGTCCGACCGGGCACGGTCGTCGCCGCCGAAGCTCTGCCACGCCGAACTCAGCGCGTCCCATTGCTCGGGGGCGATGTCGCCGGGCAGCTTCGTCACGAGCATGCCGTCGACGGCGGCCACCCCGTACTGCGCAGCGGTCGCCTTCGTCATGAAGACACCGACCCGGATCCGCGGGGTCTGCACGTCGAGGACGGCCGGGATCGACACGCTGGAGTCGGGCTTCGTCTTCGCCGTGATCGGCGGGCTCTCCCACGTGCGGTCGTGGAACGCGTCGATCCGGACCGCGCCGTCGTGGGCGTACTCCGGCCAGAGCGACACCGCCTTGCCGCCCTCCAGCGCATCCCGCACCGCGTCCGACGGGCGGTGGCCGGTGAGCACGGCGTAGTCGTCGACCGTGCCCGTCCAGATGTGCGGACCCATCGAGTCGCCGCTCTCCAGGTAGACCGCGCAGCTCGTGGTGTTGTTCGACGGACACTCGCGGCCCTTCCAACGGTGCGGCTCCGTGACGGTCGAGGGGGTGTCGCCCGCGCTGGCGTTGACGACCCCGAGTACTCGGATCCGGTCGTGGTCGAACACGCGTGTCGCGATCTTCGCAGCGTGCGCCGTCAACGCCGCATCGTGGCCCTGGGGCATGCCCTCCGTGCCGATCAGCTGCACCTCGGCCGTCGCCACCCCGACCGCCGTCGAGTACTCGTACCCACGGACGTACTGGGCGTGGCTCGACGCACTCCACGTGATCACGACGGAGGCCACGAACACGACGCTCATGACGCTCGCCAGCACCGGCACCGTGCGGACCGGGTTGCGGCGTCCGTCGCGGGCGGCGAGCCGCGCAGACAGCCCCGCGCGGGCGGTGAGCCGGGTGATCAGGGCGAGCAGCCACGGTGAGCAGATGGCGATGCCGAGCTGCATCAGGCACGGCCCGATCGCGACGCCGGCACCGACGACGTACGCCCACCGGTCCTGCTGCACCGGACGGTCGTTGAGCATGAGCACCCCGACACCGCACGCCAGCGTCATCACGGCGCCGAGGACCACGATCAGCGGCCCCCAGATGCGCCGACGACGGCGGGCCGGACGGCTGACGGGCACCGGGCGGAGCGAGCCCCGCAGGGCCGCGAGCACGTTGATCCGGGTGGCCGACCGTGCGGCGACGAGCGCGGAGACGAGTCCGGCGAGCACCCCGGCGGCCGCGATGGACAGCAGCAGGAGCGGCGGCACGTGCAACCCGGGGAACGACGCCACGTTGCCGTTGTCGATCAGTCGGTAGGTGAGCACGCCGATCCCGGTGCCGGCGACGACTCCGAGCACCGCGCCGACGAGCCCGAGCACCAGGCCCGACCCGGCGACGATCGTGCGGACGAACCGCTTGTCGCCGCCGACGCTCGTGACGATGGCGTACGAGCGGGTGTCCGCCCGGGTGCCGACCAGGAACGCGGCCCCGGCGAGCAGGGCGACCTCGAACATCGCGAAGACGCCGAGCAGTCCCATCGCCCCGAGGTACCAGCCGAGCGACGAGCCCAGCTGCCCACCGGGGAGCCGGGCGTCGGGCGGGTCGAGCACGACCGGACGCGACTGCACGATGATGCCGTGCGCGTTGAGCTGCCGGATCTCCGACCACGTCGGGGCGTCCGACGGCAGGTACACGGTGACGTCGGTGAGCCCGGCGTCGTCGGTGGTGTCGGTCGTCGAGAGCGTCGTGCCCCAGGGCAGGAAGATGCCCTGCGATCCCGGATCGGAGCCCAGGTCGGTCATGGTGCCGGTGATCGTGAAGCGCTTGGTGACCGGGTCGGTCAGGTCCACCGTGTCGCCGATCTGCGCCCCGAGGCGTTCGAGCGTGGCCGGCGTGACCATGAGCTCGCTGCGCGTGGTCGGCGTGGAACCGTCGAGCACGTGCCAGTGGCCCTCGAGCGACGGGTCCCAGACGCTGCCCTCGACGGCGGTCAGTCCGACCGGGCCGTGCGCACCCTGGAACACGACGGGCGTGCTGCCCACCGGGATCGACAGGGCGCCGTCGGGCACGTGGGCCAGGACGTTCGTGAACGGTGCGTCCTCGTCCGACTCCGTGACGGGGCTGTTCCGCTTCGAGTCGGTGAACTCCCACTGCACCGGGTCCTGCACCATGCCGGGCAGGTCCGGGCCGGACACCCGCATCTGCGCCGATGCCTGGCCGAGGTCGTGGTCGAGCTGCTCGGTGACCGTGGCCTGCGTCGACTGCACCACGACGGCGACGGCGGCGAACCCGGCGGTGGGGATCCCGATGAGCGCGATGATCAGTGCCGCGCGGCCCGCCTTCGCGAACGCCAGTCGACGCCCCAGCCGGAGCGCCGGTCGGAGGGCGAACGGCGTCCGGGTGGTCCCGTCACGCCGACCGCGGCTCACGACGCGGTCCGGTCCGTCAGTGCCGCCTCGACACCCGAGTACACGGTCTCGTCGACCACACGACCGTCGCGCAGGAACACGATGCGGTCCGCCCAGGCGGCGTGCCGGGCGTCGTGGGTGACCAGGAGCGCTCCGGCTCCGGCGTCGACGTGCCGACGGAGCATGCGGAGCACGACCTCGCCGGTCTGCGAGTCGAGCGCACCCGTCGGCTCGTCGGCGAGCACGAGTCGACGCTCACCGACCACGCCGCGGGCGATCGCCACGCGCTGCTGCTGTCCGCCGGACAGGTCGTCCGGGTAGGCGTCGGCACGGTGCGACAACTCGACGTTGTCGAGCGCGAGCTCCGCGGCACGGCGGGCCTGCGAGGCCTTCCACCCGTCGAGCTCGAGCGGCAGCGCCACGTTCTCGACCGCGGTCAGCGAGGGGATCAGGTTGAAGTCCTGGAACACGAACCCGATCAGTCGGCGTCGCAGCGCCGCGAGCTCCTTGGCGGGACGGTCGGACACGAAGGTGCCGTCGATCAGCACCTCACCGCTCGTGGGCGGGAGCAGGGTGCCGGCGCAGGCGAGCAGCGTCGACTTCCCCGAGCCCGAGGTGCCCATCACGGCCACCATCTCGCCGCGCTCGACCCGCAGGTCGATGCCGGCCAGTGCCGTGACGGCCTTCGCACCGGAGCCGTAGTGCACGCTCACGGCGTCGAGCTGCAGGAGCGGTGAGGCGGTCACCGTGCACTCCGCGCAGCATCGGCGGAAGCCGATGCGGCAGCACCGGCAGCACCGGCAGGACCGGCAGGACCGCGAGCATCGGGCGTCGCCGGGTGCTCGTCCGGCCGGTACCGCGCGACGCTCGACTCCACGTGGTCGAGCCAGCGCACCTCTGCCTCGGCCTGGAACACCATCGACTCGAGCACGAGCGACCACGCCAGGTCCGTCTCCGGATCGGTCGTGCGCTTCAACCGGGTCAGGTCCTGCAGATTCCTGATCGCGGCACCGCGCTGCACCTGCACCAGGCGGGCGACGTCGACCCCGGGCACGGTGACGGCGAGGGCGAACTTGATCGCCAGCTCGTCGCGGCCGCGCTTCGCTGGCACCGGTTCGCTGAACCAGCGGGCCACTTCCTGGCGACCCGCGTCGGTCGCCGTGTAGACGACGTGGCCGTCGTCGTCGGCGTCGCCGCGGGCCACGAAGCCGTCGCGTTCCAGGCGGTCCAGGGTCGTGTAGACCTGGCCGATGTTCAGCGGCCAGCTCCCGCCGGTGCGGTGCTCGAACTCCCCCCGGAGCTGGTAGCCGTACCCGGGTCCCCCCACCAGCAGCGCGAGTACGCCCATCCGAACGCTCATGACACTTCCCCTGTCTCCGGCCACCGTGGCCATACTGAGTATGCACATACCCGGTATGCCCGCGCAAGCGCGGATCTGGACAGGGCGGAAGAACGGACGGGAGGCGCGGGGCCAGCAGGCACCGCGCC
>NZ_JADKRV010000027.1 GCF_015351025.1 Curtobacterium sp. VKM Ac-1376
GAGTATGCAAGTGCTCGAGTGGTCTTATCGGCGCGGCGACTGATTCGGGCTCCAGGAAGCCGGGCGGACTCCTTCCCACTTCGGGCACAACGCCCGGTAGAGGATCGGTGACCGGACGTGGCCCGAGCGGCAAGGCGGTGTAGAACGAGTGCATGGACAGGCGCTCGCTTCCGACAAGCACATGGCTGCAGCTCGTCGGTGGAATCGGTCTCATCGTGGTCGGTCTGGTCGCGATTCTCGGTCACCATTTGCCGTGGTTGGGCGTGGCCGCGGTCGTCGTCGGGATTGGAGCCGTCCTAGTGGCGTCACGCACGATGGTCTCGGTGGCCCGCCGGCCGTAGTTCTGGGTTCGCACTAGGGCCGCGCTCTGCTGCTCGGGTAGCCCCTGCCCACCAACGTCGCTGGAGAGCTGTTGGCGGTTCACCAGTGGAGACGATGCCCCAGCCGGTTGCTTGTTTCAGTGGAGGATCGGCTACCGGCGCGCCAAAACTATGGCAGCGGCCACTTCTTGCGGGCGAGACGCTCAATGCGACGGTTGCGCGAAGTGCGGCGCCAGGTTTTCCATGGGTGGCGCACGAAGTCGTGCCGCAAGCGGGTGCCTTCCTCGCGCTTC
Organism: Curtobacterium sp. VKM Ac-1376; assembly: GCF_015351025.1. Lineage (GTDB taxonomy): Bacteria > Actinomycetota > Actinomycetes > Actinomycetales > Microbacteriaceae > Curtobacterium. The sequence goes on from NZ_JADKRV010000027.1 coordinate 614, forward strand.
ACAACCCGTGTGTAGCTGGCGCTGGATTCTCGGCGAACCCAGTTCGCGAACTCAACGCGGGACCGGATGAAGAGCTGCAACGCGTCCGCCGCGCGTCGGTCATCTCCCTCCCTAGTCGGGTGGAACGCCCATGCTTCGTAGCTCTGGAGCGCCCCTGCCATGACATCGAGGAGTTGGAAACCAGGGCCCCCGACCTGCTCGCGCCAGCGGTCAATCGGATGCCCGGCCTGTTCGGTATGCAGCGCTGCTGCTGTCACATCGACCTTCCACGCGGCAAGCTCAAGCCCCCGTGCGACTGCCAGCCACTGCTGTCCGATGTCCTCCCGGAGCTTCCTTCGATCGAGAAACCAGCCGATACCGGCCGGCACGAGCCCGAGCAAAAAGCCCGCGATCAAGTTCGGCCAGTCGATCATGCGCAGTTCCGACGTTCGACGGTCGCGGCGTCAAGCACTTGGCTCGTCGTCGTTCTTGGGGAAGAGCGGTTCGCGGGGTGGCCTCGGGCGTCGCGGCGGCTGAGTGCGGTCAAGGTAGCGGGTACCCGCCCTGATGACGATGATCGTTGCCCAGATGTTCAGCACGGTCAGGACGATGGCGACGATGACGAAAAATGGGCTGGGACCAGATGAGTACATGTCGCGATCCTATGGACCGGTTCGGCTCTCATAGGTGCCCGTAAGCCGGTCGTTCACCGGTGCAGGCTCGGACGCCTCGGGCTGATGGCCAAAACCCAGCAGCTACCTAGGACCCCGATTCCCGTATGACTGTCCCGCAAAAATGCCCGGTGAAGGTGCCCTAAACGCTACAGTCGTCGCATGCTTGTCGGATACGCCCGCGTCTCGACCTCTGGCCAGGATCTCGCCGCGCAGCGGGACGGTCTCCATGCTCTCGGGGTCGATCCGGAGAACGTGCACGTTGACCACGGCATGACCGGAACAAACCGTGAACGCCCGGGTCTCCGCGAAGCTCTTGCCGCCGTCCGAGAGGGTGACGTTCTGGTCGTCACCAAACTCGACCGCCTCGCCAGGTCCCTCCCGGACGCTCGTGACATCGCGGACGAGCTGACGCGGAACGGCGTGACGTTAAACCTCGGAGGTTCCGTCTACGATCCGACCGATCCCGTGGGACGGCTGCTGTTCAACGTCCTCGGGATGGTTGCGGAGTTCGAAGCCGACCTCATCCGTGCCCGCACGCGCGAAGGGATGGCGATCGCCAAGGCCGCGGGCAAGCTCCGCGGGAAGAAGCCCAAGCTCTCCGTCTCACAGGAGAAGCACCTGGTCGCGCTGCATCGCGCCGGCATGCACACCACGAGCGAAATCGCCGAGCTGTTCGGTGTCGCCCGCTCGACCGTCTACCGAGCGATCCAGCGTGGCGGAGCGAACCCGCCCGCCGCCTGACGACACGGAGCGAAGCGAGAAGGACGACACCGAGCGAAGCTGCTCACAATTGAGACACCCGGATCCGCAGATTTCCGCGGGTGCCGGCTTCAGTGCAGAGGCGTGCTGTAGCCGATTCTCCCGCCGTTTTCGCGGCGCTACTGGTTCCGCTGTTGAACTTTCTACCCCCTCTAGTGGGGGGTGCGCGGCTAGGTGGTGCTTCGTAGCGTTCGTCGTGGTTGCGCAGTCTCGCCATGGGGGCGATATCGCCTGCTGCGGCCTCTAAGGGGTTCTGCGCGTGTTCGCTACGTCGCCGTTGTTTGTTCGTTCCCGCTGGGTGATGCTTGCCCTGGTCGCGTTGGTGGCGTTGTTTGGTTCACTGCTCGCGGTGGTGAGTCCGCCGCAGGCGGCGCAGGCTGCGGTGACGGGGTCGGGTGGGCAGTACGTGCCGATGCCCTCGAACGCTCGTGTGCTGGGTGGTGCGACGGGGGCGGGGACGTATCGGACGGTGCAGGTGGCTGGGGTTGATGGGTTGCCGTCGTCGGGGATCGGCGCGGTGACGGTGATGGTGACGATCGCTTCCCCGAGTGGTGAGGGGCAGCTGTTTGGTCGACCGTCGTCCTCGGATGCGTCGACGTTGCTGATGGTCTACGACGCTGGTGTCGGTGGGAACACGTCGAACACGGGTCTGCTCGCGGTCGCGAATGACGGCACGATCCAGGTGATGACGGAGACGGCGCAGTCGACCGTGATCATCGATGTCACCGGTTACTACACGTCGACGAAGAACGGTGTTTCCGCCGGCGGGTTCGTGGCGATGTCCCCGGCTCGTGTTTTGGACTCCCGCGACGGTACGGGTGCTGCTGTCGGGCAGATCCCTGCGGGTTCGCAGCGGACGATCCAGGCGACGGGCTCGAACGGTATCCCGGCTGGTGCTGCGGCGGTCGCGGTGAACATCATCGTGATCAACCGTGAAGCGAAGGCCGGCTACGTCCGTCCGACGCCGACCGGTGACACCCGCAGCACGGGTGTTCTGAACTACAACTCGACGGAGGGTCTCTCGACGGCGATGAACGCGCAGGTCGCGTTGAGCGCCGACGGGAAGTTGAGCATCGACACTGCTGCGGATGGCGGGAAGATCGACCTGGTCGTCGACATTCAGGGGTACTTCCTGCAGTCGAATCCGGGTGGTGGCTTCACGCCGCAGTCCGGCCGACTCGTCGACACCCGCACCACGACCAGCATCGCCTCGGGTGCGTCGTTCACGGTGCAGGTCGGTGGCCAGTTCGATGCCCCGACGGTCGAGGGGGGCCTGTCGGCTGCTGCGGTGACGTTCACTGCCGTGAACAACAGTGGCGCTGACTCGTACGCGAAGATGTGGGCTGATGGTGCGGCGGAGCCGGAGTCGTCGGCGATCAGCTCCGACACGACGTCGATCGTGTCGAACACCGTGGTGGCGCCGGTGGGTGCGAACGGGAAGATTCGTATCAAGAACATGGGCAAGGGGGCGATGGACTACGTCGTTGACCTGCAGGGCACGTACAACTCGTTGCCTGGTGGTCCGGGGGAGACGAACCGGACCGGTCAGCGGACGTCGGCGACGACGTTGCCGTTCCCGATCACGGACCAGACCAACACGTCCGTCGATGTCGGGACGGGGAACCTGCTGGTGACCACGACGGCGCTGAGCCTGCCGGGTGTGACGCAGAACACGACGATCGGCGCCGCGTACAACTCGCGCAGCACCACCGTCGGGGACACCAACACGATGGACGCGAACCGGTGGCAGTACGCCCTCGCCGGGGCCGGCGACCTCACGGCGAACGCCGACGGCGTCATCTACACCGACGCCGTCGGGACGACGTGGCAGTTCCGCCCGTCCGGGACGCAGGGTGCGTTCATCAGCCCGGCTGGTCTGCAGCAGACCCTCACCCGGGTCGATAACAGCTCGACGCACGAGTACACGTTGAAGGGGTGGACGTCGAACTCGACGACGCACTTCAACCTCGCGGGCCAGCCCACCTCGATCGTGGACCGGAACGAGAACCAGATCAGCTTCAACTCGGATGAGTCCGGCTACACGCTGCAGTCCCTCGTCTCGACCGCCGGTGTCACCGGGGCGCGGACGGCGAACTCGTCGTACACGAACGGCGTGCAGACGTTCTCGCAGACCAGCGGCTCGAGCACGCGGAGCGTGTCGTGGACGAAGAACAGCAACGGTGACATCACCACGTACACGGACGCCACCGGTAAGAAGACCACGTTCGGGTACACCAGCGGGGACCTCACCTCGATCACCGCGCCCGAGGGTGGCGTGACGGCGTTCACGTACGACTCGTCCGACCGGGTCACCAAGGTCGAGCAGCGCAACACCACTACCGGTTCCCCGGGCACCGCCGTGACGCGGCTCTCCTTCAAGGACGACACCACCACCCTCGTCGCCGATCCCCGGTCGGACCAGGCTGCTGCGGTGGCGGACGCGAAGCACACCACGTACACCCTCGACGGGGGCGACCTTGTTACGAAGGCTGTGGACGCCGCCGGTCGTGAGCGGTCTCGGACGTATAACTCCGCGAACAATGGTGTTGCGACGGCTCAGGTGGGCGCGACCGGTGATGCTGGCACCGGGACGACGGAGAACAAGTACGGGGCGAACAGTAGCCAGTCGCTGACGCAGTCCACGTCCGGTTCCGGTTCCTCCTCGTCCGCAGAGTACGGATCCGGCTCCGCGACGGCGTACTTGCCGTCGAAGGTGACCGACAGCTCGAACAACACCACGACGATCGGCTACGACGGTGTCGGCAACCAGACGTCGTCACAGTCGGGGTCTGATTCCACGATCCAGGCGAAGGTTGCCTACAACTCTGATGGCACGGTGAAGTCCGCGACCGCGCCGGGGAACGGTTCGAACTCAACGGCGTATGCCTACGACGGCAATAAGCAGCTGTCGAAGATCACCCCGCCGACTGGCACCAGCCTCGGGGTGAAGGACTACACGTACGATTCGTTCGGTCGTGTGAAGACGGAGACGGACGGGCGTGGGAACACGACGACGTTCGGGTACGACAACGACGACCGGATGACTTCCACCGCGTTCAGCGACGGCACCACCACGGTGACCAACGTCTACGACGGCAACGGCAACCTCCTCACCGAGGCCTCCGCGACCGGCACCATCACGAACACGTATGACCAGCGGAACCGGCTCATCGCGACGGTGAACACCGCTGGCGGCGGACAGGTGGCGTACGGGTACGACCTCGCCGGGAACATCGCACAGGTCACGGACTCGACCGGCACCGTCACCCACGACTACGACCCGTCTGAGGTCCTCACTGCGACGACGTACCCGACGAACTCGGGAACCGCGGAGCAGATCTACCTGACGGACAGCCAGGGCCGTCGGACCGACACCTGGCTTGGCGCCCCCAACACTGCAACGTCCGGTGTGGAGCCGACGTCGTGGCAGGCGCATCAGAAGCTGACCTACGACAAGTCCAACAAGGTCACAAAGGTGCAGGCCTGGGCCGCGAACGAGGACACGCAGCTCGTCGTCGACACCACCTACTGCTACATGGCAACCACGACCGCGCCGGACTGCACCGTCACGTCCGCGAACGACCGCTCGAAGCTGCAGTGGTCCCGGGACAACATCACCGGGCAGGTCACCAACTACGGGTACACCGACCCCGACGGCGAGCCGACGAAGCACCTGACCGGCATCACGCAGAGCGGCGGCAGCAACCCGACGAACTGGGCGTATTCGTACGATGATGCCGGGAACCGCACCGAGGCGAAGGCCACGAACGCTGCCACCAAGGCTGTGATCAGTGACCAGAAGCTGACCTACAACGCGGCCTCGCAGATCACGTCGGACGGGTACCAGTACGACGGCACCGGCAACCTCATCGCAGCGCCGGGGGAGACGTATACGTACAACGGCGCGCAGCAGCTGACCTCGTCGACGACGGACGGTGTGCAGACCAGCTACGAGTACGCCGGCGCGGACATGAACAGGCTCCTTCACCAGTCCACGGCCGGGGGAGCCGAGTACGACTACACGTATGGCACCACTGACCAGAACGGCGTCCCCGTGATCGCCACCCGCGCAGTCGCCGGTACTGGCACCGCGTCGGTGCTCAGCGATCCCGTCACCGGGCAGCCGCTGGACCTGCGCACGACGGACGGCGCCACCAGCATGTGGGTTCTCGACGGCATGGGAAACCCCACCGCATCGATCGCTGACACTGGCAAGATCGCGTACACGGTCCGCTACGACGCTTACGGTGCCGAGACCGTCACTGCCGGTAAGACCAGCGCCCAGTGGCAGCAGAACCCCTACGGGTACAAGGCCGGCATCCGCTCGAGCAACAGCGACACCGGGCTCACGAAGTTCGGGTACCGGTGGATGTCTGACACGACGGGCAACTGGATCGAACGCGACACCTTCGACGCCCCGCTTGACCCAAGCAATGCGAACCGGTACGCCTACGCCGCCGCCGACCCCATCAACGGATTCGATCCGACCGGACAGCAAACGTATGCACACTGCGTTGCAAAGGCCACGGGCGCAGCTGCAGCTGTGGGAGCCCTGGGGGGTGCGATCGCCACTGCCGAAATCGGAGCGGTTGAAGGCGCGGCGGGGGGCTTCATCCTCGGAGGAGTCGGTGGTCTCATCGGAGGGTCAATCAACTGCGCGCCGTAGATTGAGCGGGGCAACTCCCGCAGCCGATGTCGTGGGTACGTCGACGGAGTGATTGTGAATGGAAGTACAGATTTGGATGACTCGGAACTTTCTGAAGTCAGCGCGAAGCGGACGTGGACTGTGCGGTACCGCATCCCGCTGGCGGTGCTAACCGGAATCTTGGCCGCACTCTGTTTTGTCGCCCTATTCAGCGGCGCCACTGCGCTCGTCTGGGCTGGTATCGGAGGGCTCGTGATCCTCATCGCTTGGGTGGTCGTGTTTCAAATGCTGTATCGACGCGGCTACTGAGCCGAGTTCGCAGACTGTGAGAAGCGCCCCGCCGAAAGCCGACGGGGCGCTTCTCACATCGCTACGGTTGCGAGTCGTCTCGTGGCTGCTGGTCGCGGAGCCCCGTGCTACCCGCGGATGCAGTCTTGCAACCATGCGTCGCAAGGGTCAGGCGGCTCTCACGTCGTGATGATCAATTTCGAGACACACAGCAGTCGAGTCGCGGATGCACCGTGTCTATCTGGAGTGCACCCCAACTGGACGTCAGGCTCCTGACGCGGCGCGCGTCCGAATAGGGTCAGAATTCGGGTTTCCTGACACTTACCGTTGAAGGTCTTAGACTTCAACTGGACAACTAGGAGTCGGAGGCGACGTGTCGGGTCAGCGGGTTGGGTACGTGCGGGTGAGCACGTTGGATCAGAGCACCGTTCGCCAGCTCGACGGCATCGCCCTGGACCGGATGTTTGAGGACAAGGCGTCCGGGAAGGACATCGACCGCCCGCAGCTCGAGGCGATGATCGGCTTCGTCCGCGACGGGGACACGGTGGTGGTGCACTCGATGGACCGGCTCGCCCGGAACCTCGAAGACCTCCGCCGGCTCGTGCGCCGCCTGACGGACAAGAAGGTGCGGGTGGAGTTCGTCAAGGAGCAGCTGACGTTCACGGGGGCGGACAGCGCGATGGCGAACCTGCTGCTGAACATGATGGGCGCGTTCGCCGAGTTCGAACGCGAGCTGATCCGAGAGCGCCAACGAGAGGGCATCGCCCTGGCGAAGCAGCGCGGCGTCTACCGCGGCCGTGCCCGATCCCTCACCGCAGTCCAAGTCGCCGAGTTGCGCGATCGCGCCGGCGCCGGCGTTCCGAAGACCATGTTGGCGAAGGAGTACTGCGTCAGCCGAGAGACCGTGTACGCCTACCTCCGAGCCGCAGCAACACCCGCGGCCGAGTGAGGCAAGAGAGCGTGATCAGAACCGCGCAGATCAGCGTGAACAGTCACAACCCAGATCCCCGGCTTTCTGCGGGTGCCGGATTCGGTGCCGAGGCGTGCGGTAGCCGATCGGCTTTCGGGCACCGGAACCAGCCCTCCTGTATCCGCCGTCGACGCTATCCACTTCGCAGCCGGGCTGTCTCGTGACCGACCACCACGGCGCAAGAGCCGTCGAGCTTTTGCTGCACATGGCTGCGAGGCGGTCAACGCTGGGTCTGCTCTGGGGGCATACTCGCCCACATGCCATTGACAGGGGTGACGTCTGCAGACCTGCACAGCCGCGTAAACGAGGGCCAGCGTGATCTCGTCTCGCTCGTGAAGGAGCGCTCGAGGATCCGACGTAACGTACCTGAGCGCGACGTAATCGCGCACGCGTACGACCTTGCTATTTATGCCGCAAATTCTCGCGTCGAAACATGCGCCCTCATTGCGGCAAAAATAGACACTGCTGGGATAGACCACGTATGGAACAGATACCTTGTTGTCTACTTGCATGCTGCTCTTGAAGCATACCCAAAGCTATCCGGGAGGGTTCTCCGAGAGGCAAAGCGCCTGCACGCTAATGGGCAAACAGCCATCAATGTTGAACGTTTAAACGAGGCACACAGAACCTATAAGGTTGGCGTGAAGCGCATCCAGGATGATCGTGCTTTCATTAGTATGCTGCATCGGGTCAGGAATAATGTGAGTGCCCACCACCTGTCATCCCCAGTTGGTCTCGACGGCCTCATCGGCTGGATTGAGGAGCAGGTAGTGCGCGGCTCCGACTTCGCCGACGAGCTCGTGATGAATACCTTAAAGTGGTCTATGCACGCGACTCATTTTGGGCAGGCAAGCCTCGCTGCCCTCAATGTGACTGAGCTGCCACCAATTCCTCCGAAAGCTAGCTATGATCGCCTGGTTGCTGAGCTAGATGGGAGAGTTGAGCACGAACCCTGTTGAGTGGCATGCGCAAAGTGATGTCGCATGCTAAATGGATGAATCATCGCGGCCGCGGCCGCGTACGAACGCATCGGGAAGGCGCTCGTCTTCCATGACGACGACCCTCGGGCGCCGAGGTAGAGCCCGAGTGATCGCCTCAGCTGCGGATCGGCCATCGGGCGCCCTCTCGGCCTACTTCCGGCCGTGTCCGATTAGTCATGCGCGTCGCGGGTGTCGAGCTCGTACTTCCACAGCGCGCTGACCAGGTGGCCCACAGCGAGCACAGCGTTCAGCCGGGAGTACTGCTTCCCGCGTGCGACGGCGTGCACGGTCGCTTGCCGGTTGAAGGTGGTGGGGATGTCGTCTCCGGTGAAGCTCTGGAAGACGGCCTTGAGCTGTGCGAGGTGTAGCTCGCTCCGGAACAGCTGCGCCTGTTCGTGCTCGCTCTCGATCTTGCGGTAGTGGCCATACCGGCCGTACTTCATCGCCACGATCGTTTCCAGCGTGCTTGCCGCGTACGCCTGCGCGAGATCCGAGAAGTCCGTGCGGATGCCCGCGATCGCGCGCCGCACAGGCTCGACGAACGGGACGTAGTCGGCGGCGGTGATCTGGTCGAGGAGGTGTTCGCACGACTCGAGGACCTCGTCGGCACGTGTCGACACAGCCGAGCGGCGCCCCGCGGGTGTGTCGGCTGCGGCGATGAGCTCGAGCGTCCCGGCGTCGGGGACCCACGCGATCACGAGGCCTTCGGAAATCCAGGTCATCCACTCGTCGGGCTCGTAGTCGATGTCCGCTTCCATGATGTTCGCTGGCAGAGCGGGGCGGACGAGATCCGCGAGGTCTGGGAAGTTCCACCCTTTGGTGCTCTCGCGCAGCGCGTCGACGATCGGCTCGAACCAGGCGGGGGAGTACAGCGGGGCGCTTGCCATCGTCTGCTCGGCGATCCTCCGGCCGAGGTCCGCAAGCGCTGGGGCGTACCCCCAATCGGCGAAGCGCGAAAAGTCGATCGACGGCGTGTATAGCGAGGTGAAGTTCGCGAACATGCTGGCGTCGAACTTCAGTAGACCGAGCCTGTCGACGACGCTCCCCACATCCGCATTGCCCCCGGATCCTGGGACAACGATCCGTCGCGCAGGCTCGTCGCTCTCAGCGTCGTCCCCCTGGACGGATGCTTCGACGTCGGGCGCATCGTCGCACTCATCACGCTCGTGGTCGTCCGGCGTCTCACTGTCGCTCATGCGGTGAACGTAGCTGACGCCGACGGGATCGAGCACTCCAGGGCGCGGGCATCCGATGGGTGCGCATCGGGTTGGCCATCCCGGTTCGCCAACCGGGTAGCCCAACCGGGTTGACAATCGCCACCCCAGGGATAGATACTCGTCTTGTTGTTCCCCGCCGTCTCCGGATTGGCGGGGATTTTTTTACCCCTGGGGAGGGCTCCGTGCTCAGAACGTCAGTCATCGTCGACTACCAGAACGTTCATCTGACGGCCTACGACGTGTTCACCCCAGGTGGTGACCGTCACGACTCATTGATCCACCCGATGCAGTTCGCCAAGCGAGCGATCCAGGAACGTAACGCTCGCCAGCGGGCCGGGTTCCAACACGCGTCGGTGGAGCGAGTCACGGTCTTCCGTGGTCTGCATCACGTCAACTACGACTGGGAGCAGAACCGCCGCGCGCTCGATCAGGCCACACAGTGGCGCAACGATGGCGTTGACGTCCAGCTGCGCGATCTGAAGTACTCCTTCCAGCTCGGTGCCGGCGGGCAGCCAGTTCGCGACATCAACGGGCACAAAATCCCGATCGGCCGGCCCAAGGAGAAGGGCATCGATGTGCTTTGCGCGCTCGCATGTGTCCGAGAAGCCGCGCGACCCGACGTGGATCTGGTCGTGCTCGCTTCGCGGGACACCGACCTGGTACCCGCGCTTGACGAGGTGTACGACTTCCGCGGTGCGGATCCAAAGCGCTATGCCGGCATCGAGACGTTCTCGTGGTTCAACAAGCACTGGAAGCGAGAGGGCGCCAGAAGCGGCGGGAGTCTGCTACCGACCGCCCCGCGTCGGATCTGGAACACAAACCTCGACCGGTCCTGCTACGACGCGTCGATTGACCGGAACGACTACCGGTAACAGGCCCGCACACTACTGGCGACTGGCCCGACGCTCCATCACATCAGCAGGCGACAACAGTTCGAGCCGCCACTGCTCGCTGTCGTCCTCCAAATAGCGGGTGATGCCGTCCAGGATCCGGCCCCAGATATCCACGGTCACCCAGTTCGTGACGACCTTGTCCATCCCAGGGCTCATCTCTGGGTCGATCTTGTGCAACAGCCAGGTCTGCAGTTGCTTCGTGACTGACTTCGCCCCTTGACGGTCAGCGCGATCGAACTCGCCGTGTGCGGCCGATACTTCACCAAACGCTGTCCACGGTGGTTCATCACCGCGAAACGCTTGTGCTGTCACGTCCACGAGGTGCTTGAGCCGCTCCACCTCGATTGCACGCTCTCGCCGGGCGGTCTGCTGCATCACTTTGTTGGACTGGCGAAGGGCACGGATCGAGACGACGAGCGCGGCGCCCGCGAGCAGGATGGAAGCTCCCCCGCTAACCGACGGCAGGATGATGCCTGACCACCAATCGAAGGCGGTCAATGCTTCCGACGCAGCGAGCACGAATTGATCCTATGCGGCAGCGGGGGTGCGGCTGCCACCCCGAAGAACCCGGTGGTCGATCAGCTGACTACTTACGCATCCGAGCGTTGATGTCGAGCAGGTCGTCGCCAGGGAACAGTGCGTAGAGCAGGGCTGTGTCCCATTCGCCACCGCCGTAGTCGCGAGCGTTGTTGATGGTCTGTTCGGGGATTTTGGCGTCACGAATGAGTGCGCCAATGGTGTCGTCGACGTAGGACGCCTGGACCTCGTTGTCATGTCCCGGGGATCCGTTGGGCGAGGCTCGGAGTAGCCGGGCGAGGCTTTCCAGGATGAGAACGGCGTCCACGGCAGTGCGATCTGATGTAGGCATGATTCACGCTCGCACTGCTGTGGAAGCGAGGGCGTTGCTTGCCAGGTACTTGTCAGAACCCTCTCGGCTAACTCTGTTCGGTGAGGAGTGGGACGGCTTCGGTGTAGTTGAGGGTGCGTGGGGTTTCCGGAGTGATGCTGCTGAGCAGTGCTTCCAGGCGCGGGTTTCGTGGCTTGGAACTCGTCTCTCCGGTGAGGGCTTCGCGGGCGAGGCTCGGGAAGTCTCGGAGGGCCTGGGAAGTGGGGAGCGGGTGTACAGCACCGTCGGCAGTAAGTGCCCACGCGACGAGGGCTGACGTACCTGGGTCGCGGGCGGTTAGGAGCTCGCTGACCATTGCCGGCCAGGCGTCGGCGAGGGTGCCGTCGTCGGTGGTGTCGTCGTACCCGTTCCACGCCAGCACGGTGACGTAGCTGGGGTTTAAAGCGACGTACTGTCGTCCCACCCGTGCCAGCATCGGCGGGTGCGCCGGATCGGCGGACAGTGCATGGGCCTGTAGCCGCCGTGCCCTGGCCGTGCTGACTTCTTCGTCGGTGAGGGCGATCGCGTCTCGGCGGAGGGTGTCAAACCCTGCTTGCCAGCGATCGGGCAGATGCTGCAGGTGCTGCAGGTGCTGCAGGTGCTGCAGGTGCAGAGTCTTCGGCGAGGAGTACCCCCAGTCGCCGAAGTAGGTGAGGATCGCGTCAGCGACGAGTGCCGGCACTCCCGGCGTCGACGTGATGTGCGACACGGCGGCGAAAAACGAGGTCTTTTCGCCGTATCGCAGGTCGTCGGGCACGGGCAACGACTGCAGCGTGATCGCGAGGGCAGTGCCGTCAGGGAGTTGGCTATCGACGTCATCCCGTTCCTGGTCGACGGCGTTGTAGAGCTCTTTCTCGAGGGTGCGGTAGCTCTCTCGGAGCAGCTCGGTCGGGGCGGCGTCGCGGTACGTCGGCACCATCAGTGCCGCGTTCCACAGGGCTTGCGTTGAGGCCGGCACAATGACGGGAACAGGGCGCCCGGGCGCCCACATTGATACGTTCGCGGCAGTGATGCAGCTTGTCGGCCATACCGGAACGGCGTCCCATCCGAGGCAGGCCGCGACGTCCTGTGCCGGCACGTTGTACCAGCGAGGCATCGGAGCGTTCCGCCTATCCGACGTGAACAGATCTCGATGTAGAACCGCCACGCGCACCAGGTTCGGGACGTAGTACAGCTTGCCGGCGACGGGGATATGGACCACGGCGAGATGGCGGGTGCTCTGACTGCCGGGTAGCGTTCCGAAGAACTCTTTTGCGATTGCCGTGTCGTCCTCCGGCGTGACGAACCAGTCATCGTCGAGGGCTGTCACGACTAGGAGGTCGTACGTGGCTCCGTGCCCTCGCGGGCGGTACAGCTCCGCCCACACGTGATGTGAACGCTGCCCGCTGGCGATCGTGACGATGCGGCGCGCGCCCTGCTCGAAGGCAGGCTGGTAGCGGACCTCGCTCGGGTGGGGCAGCAGTGGCGGGATAATCTCAGCACTCCCGTACCCGCGCACCAAGGCCGTGCGGAGCACCGCCTCGAGGTGCCATGACGCCCCGCGGACACCGTGCTCCTTCTCCGGAGCGCCCAGAATCGGATCGGGTGTAGCTCTGGTGCCGGCGAGCTGCCGGAACCGCGAGAGTGAGATGCCGAGCAGGCGGGCGCTCTCCTGCGCCGAGAGCGTGGCACCCGGCATGAGGTAGTTGTGCGAGCCGAACTGAATCGCCGAGTCCTTCATATCGAAAACCGTACCTTTCCGTGCATGAAAAAGTAATCTCCTTGCTTGCCTGAGTCTCAGAGGGGGTCCGCGTCCGGAGTCGAGAGCGCGCTCGGTGGCCATCTACGGGGGCTCAGGTGCGAGTGGGAACGGTCATCAGACGGGTGCGTACGCTCACGTCTCGTGGACGATGAGCTCGAAGCGCTGCAATGGCGCACCGTCGACGAGCTCGCAGCGCTGCGCCGCCGCGCGATCAAGCAGTTGAACCTCCTCGGCCGCTCCGCGGCCGACTTCTCGGCGTCGGAGGCAGCGCTGCAGCGCACGCTTGAGCTGGTGGTGCAGGTCCAGGACGAACGCCGTCAGCACTGACCGGGAGCGGTGGCTAAGAGCCGAGTGCCGCCTGCGCTGCCCGGCAGGTGGGGCACCAGTCGACGTCGTCTGCTGAGCAGTCCCACCCGTACGATTCCGCATGGCCGCGCGCACCGTGGTAGCTGACCGCGTTGGGGCCGATCAGAGCCAGCCTTGCGCTGCACTGGTAGCCATCGCAGGTGAGCATGATCGCGGGATGGATTGCCATGCCCCTATCGTCTCTCGCCGGTGTCAGGCGCCGACCGTGATGCCCAGACTGATCCAACCGTCGGGAATCGACTGCAGGTACGCCGCCAGGGCGGCGTCGTATTTCGGCCCGGGCGCCTCGTGCGGTCGGAACTCGGTCGACCGGGCGGCAGCGCGGACGGTGATGTTCCCGGCCGCGGTCGAGCTCAGCGTGTTCGTCTGCACGACGTCGTACCCGCTGAGATCCAGACCGTCGACGGCGCGGGCCCGGGCGGTGCTTTGGTCGTCTGCGTGGCCGTCAGCGGTGATGGTGTTCGTGGAGCGGATCGTGCCGCGGACGGTGGTCATGGACCCATCCTCACAGCGCGATCCGACACCTGCGGTGTCGGCGGCCGCGGTCATCATCGGTGGCATGCCCGAACACCGGTGGGCGCCACCGAGCCACCCGATCCGCCCGAGGACCAGCCGCTCGGCATCGACGCCCCGCCGGCGCCGGAGCGAGTGTCCGGCTACCCGGCGGTGTGGCGCGGGTCGAGTTCACCCGGTCGGGCCTGCAGACGTGCCCCGGGTTCGTGGAGCAGGCGGACGGCGACGCCGCCTACGTGCAGCTCGTCCACATGGGCTTCGTGCACCACGTGTGGCTACCCATGGACCGGATCAAGAAGCAGTCCCTGAAGCCGCAGGGGCGCCACTGATGGGCGGGCGCCGGCGCGGCCGCTGGGGTGCCCGAAGAAGCCGTGTCGCTGCCCGCAGACGCCCGTGGAGGCCCGGTTGGCGACGTCGTGCCGCCGGCGCCCGTGCACGCGTGGATCCGCACCTACCGCGGTGTCGATCGCCGCGTGGAAGCGAAGGCGATCGCAGTGACGGGCGATGCGGTGCTGGTCGAGTGGGGGAGCGGCCAGGCCGCGACCGCGGCATGGGTGTGGCTGGCGGCCGTGAAGCACCGCGTCGTGATCACAACCTCCCTGTAGCGCGACGGGTCAGCCCCTATGCAGAGTGGTGCTCTCGCTGCTGTTCTGCGACGCGGTTGATCTCCGCCGTGATGGCGCGGAGCTCGTCAACGCCGACGCCGAGGCCGCCCTTAGTGCACACCTGGACGAAGGTGATCCCGTGGGTGCGTTCAACGCGGGTGTATTCGAGGGCGGCGTCGACGCGGTCGGTTGTCTCGTCGTCCGGTCCCACGAGGTAGGACTGGACAACCTCGTAGTAGTCCGCGATCGCGGCGAGCTCGTCGGGGTGCTCGTCGACGACACCCTGGTCGCCGTCGTGCAACGCCTCCCACGTTCGCTGGTCGATGTGCGTGCCACGCTCGGCTAACCAGATACTGGCTAGTGCGTACGTGACACGCTCTCCCGGTCTCGTTGAGTTGACACCCCGTCGCGGAACCCACAAGATGTGAGCGCTCACACGAGCGCATCCCACGGGGCACAGCAGCCCCGGCACCCGAGGCGTCGAGGACGACGCGAAGGAACAGAGGTACTTCGATGATGAAGCGCAGGATCATCGCGGGCGTCGCAGCCGTCGGCATCGCGATCTCGCTGGCCGCTTGTTCGGCCGGCGGCCGTGCATCCACCGATGGTGGCGGCAGCGGCGACAACAAGGGCGCCCTCGTCGGCGTCGCCATGCCCACCAAGGTCTCCGAGCGGTGGATCAAGGACGGCAACGCCGTCAAGAGCGACCTCGAGAAGGCCGGCTACAAGGTCGACCTCGAGTACGGCGACAACAAGGTCCAGCAGCAGGCCCAGCAGGTCAGCAACATGATCACCAAGGGCGCGAAGGTCCTGATCATCGCGTCCATCGACGGTGGCGCACTCTCCGACCAGCTCGACGCCGCCGCCAAGGCCGGCATTAAGGTGATCTCGTACGACCGCCTGCTCACGGGCAACAAGAACGTCGACTACTACGTGTCCTTCGACAACGAGAAGGTCGGCGTCGACCAGGCGAACAGCCTGCTCACCGGCCTCGGCGTGCTTGACGCGGACGGCAAGGAGACCGGCGAGAAGGGCCCCTTCAACATCGAGGTCTTCGCCGGCTCGCTCGACGACAACAACGCGGGCTTCTTCTTCAACGGCGCGATGAAGACCCTCAAGCCGTATCTCGAGGACGGCACGCTGAAGATCCAGTCCGGCCAGGACGAGCTGTCCCAGGCCGCGACGCAGCAGTGGGACCCGGCCACGGCCAAGGCCCGCATGCAGAACCTGGTCGCGAAGTCGTACTCCGGCGGCACCACGCTCGACGGCGTGCTCTCGCCGTACGACGGCATCTCGATCGGCATCATCTCCGCGCTGCAGGGCGCCGGCTACGGCACGAGCGACCGTCCGCTCCCGACCGTCACGGGTCAGGACGCCGAGGCGGCTTCGGTGAAGTCGATCATCGCCGGCCAGCAGTACTCGACCATCTACAAGGACACGCGCAAGCTCGCGAAGCAGTCCGTCACCATGGCCGAGGACCTGCTCACGGGCAAGAAGCCCGAGGTCAACGACACGAAGAGCTACGACAACAAGGTCAAGGCCGTCCCGACCTTCCTGTTCCAGCCGACGGTCGTCACGAAGGATAACTACAAGGAAGTCCTCGTCGACTCCGGGTACTACACCGAAGCCGACCTGAAGTAGTCAGGGCCCATCTCACGGACCGGAGGCGCGGTGCCATCCCGCACCGCGCCTCCAGTCCGTCTCCACCAGCGCGCGCACGCGCGCACGACGGAAAGGCGTCCACATGGCGGACACCATCCTCGAGATGCGGGACATCACGAAGACGTTCCCCGGCGTCAAGGCCCTGCAGGGCGTCACGATCGAGGTCGAGCGTGGCCAGGTCCACGCGATCTGCGGCGAGAACGGCGCGGGCAAGTCGACCCTGATGAAGGTGCTGTCGGGTGTCTACCCGGCCGGCTCCTTCGACGGCGAGATCCTGCTCGACGGCGAACCCGTGCGGTTCGCGAACATCAACGACTCCGAGGCTGCGGGCGTCGTCATCATCCACCAGGAGCTGGCGCTCAGCCCCTTCCTGTCGATCGCCGAGAATATCTTTCTCGGCAACGAGCAGTCCAGGGGCGGCTTCATCGACTGGAACAAGACGAACCTGACGGCCGCCGAGCTGCTGGGGCGCGTCGGCCTGAAGGACAACCCCGTCACCAAGGTCGTCGACCTCGGTGTCGGCAAGCAGCAGCTGGTCGAGATCGCGAAGGCGCTCTCGAAGGAGGTCAAGCTCCTCATCCTCGACGAGCCGACCGCCGCACTGAACGACGACGACTCCGCGCACCTGCTCGAGCTCATCCGCTCGCTGCAGGCCGAGGGCATGACGGCGATCATCATCAGCCACAAGCTCAACGAGATCAAGGCGATCGCGGACAAGGTCACGATCATCCGCGACGGCAAGACCATCGAGACGCTCGACATGCGGGCCGACGACGTGTCCGAGGACCGGATCATCCGCGGGATGGTCGGCCGTGACCTGTCGAACCGGTACCCCGAGCGCGAGAACCCCGTCATCGGCGAGGAGCTCCTGCGCATCGAGGACTGGACCGTCCGCCACCAGCTCGACTCGTCACGCGAGATCATCCATCAGGCCAACCTGAACGTCCGTGCCGGCGAGGTCGTCGGCATCGCCGGGCTGATGGGCGCCGGCCGCACCGAACTCGCGATGAGCGTCTTCGGCCAGTCCTACGGCACCGGCATCAGCGGCACCGTGTACAAGCGCGGCACCCCGATCAAGACGCACACCGTCTCGCAGGCGATCGACAACGGCATCGCCTACGTCACCGAGGACCGCAAGCGCTACGGCCTGAACCTGATCGACGACATCAAGCGGAACATCTCCGGGTCGGCGCTCGGCAAGCTCGCGAACTGGGGCTTCGTGAACGCCTCGGAGGAGACCACGGTCGCGAGCCAGTTCCTCAAGAGCCTCAACATCAAGGCGCCGAACGTCGACGTCGCGACGGGGAAGCTCTCCGGCGGGAACCAGCAGAAGGTCGTCCTGTCGAAGTGGATGTACGCCGATCCCGACGTGCTCATCCTCGACGAGCCCACCCGCGGCATCGACGTCGGCGCGAAGTACGAGATCTACACGATCATCAACCAGCTCGCCGACCAGGGGAAGGCGGTCATCGTGATCTCCTCCGAACTCCCCGAACTGCTCGGCATCTGCGACCGCATCTACACGCTCTCCGAGGGCACCATCACGGCCGACGTCCCGCGCTCCGAGGCGACGCCGGAGGTCCTCATGCAGTACATGACCCAGGAACGGGAGACCCCTGTCAATGAACGCGCTTAAGTCCGCCGTCGGCTACCTCACCGGGCAGCTCCGACAGATCGGCCTGTTCATCGCGCTGATCGTCATCGTCATCTTCTTCCAGGTGACTACGAACGGCATCACGCTGGCCCCGATCAACGTCTCGAACCTGATCGTCCAGAACAGCTACATCCTCATCCTGGCCATCGGCATGGTCATGGTGATCATCGCCGGGCACATCGACCTGTCGGTCGGGTCGGTGGTTGCCTTCACCGGTGCGATGGCCGGCGTGATGATCACGCAGTGGAACATCCCGTGGCCGATCGCGGTCGTGCTCTGCCTGGTGGTCGGTGCGCTCGTCGGCGCCTGGCAGGGCTTCTGGATCGCCTACTTCGGGATCCCGGCGTTCATCGTGACGCTGGCGGGCATGCTCGCCTTCCGCGGCGCGGCCCAGATCGTCCTGCAGAACCAGCAGATCTCGCCGTTCCCGACCGGGTTCCGGTCGCTCGGCTCCGGCTTCCTGCCGTCCTTCGGCACCACCGGGTACGAGCCGCTCACGATGATCCTCGGCTTCGCCGCCGCGACCGTCATGATGATCGCGGCGTTCCGCGGTCGCATGACGCGTCGCAAGTACCGCCTGGAGAGCGAGCCCTTCGCCTGGTTCATCGTCAAGACGGCGTTCGGTGCGGTGCTCGTGATCTACGTGGCACTCCTGCTCGCCAGCTACAACGGCACCCCGATCGTGCTCGTCGTGCTCGGCGCACTCGTGGTGATCTACTCGGTCGTCATGCGGAGCGCGGTGTTCGGTCGGCACATCTACGCGATCGGTGGCAACGCCCTGGCCGCGCAGCTGTCGGGTGTGAAGACGAAGCGCGTGACCTTCCTGCTCTTCGTCAACATGGGCGTCATCTCGGCGCTGGCGGGCGTGGTCTTCACCGGCCAGCTCAACCTGGCGGCACCCGGCGCGGGCAACGGCTTCGAGCTCGACGCCATCGCCGCCGTCTTCATCGGTGGTGCCGCCGTCACCGGTGGCATCGGCACCGTGCCGGGAGCCATCGTCGGTGGTCTCATCATCGGCCTGCTGAACAACGGCATGTCGATCCTCGGTGTCGGTACCGAGTTCCAGTCCCTGATCAAGGGCCTGGTGCTGCTCGCCGCCGTCGCGTTCGACGTGTTCAACAAGCGCCGGGCGGCGTCCGCGCGCAAGTAGGGCGCAGCGTCACCTTCGCCAAAGCGACAGATGTGCGCGGAACATCCGCGCACTTCTGTCGCTTTGGCGGTTCAGCGGGACAGGACAGCCCACCCCGCGGCCGGGAGGCGCAGGGTCCCGTCCCCGAGATCCGCTCCGCCCGCCTCCACCTGCGTCGCATCAGCCGTGGGTACCTCGACGGGGTCGTCCGCCAGGTTCAGGGCGGTCACCACGGCGGCGTCCGCGGTCGCGGTCCGCAGCACCACGGCGGTGTTGGTCAGGTGCACGACGTCGGTGTGCGCCCGGTGCAGCCAGGGGTTCCGGCGGCGCAGGGCGATGAGCGCCTCGTACGCGTGGGTCAGCGCCGTGGGTTCCGGCGCCTGGTCCGGGAACTCCGGTCGGACCGCGTCGTCGCCGCCCTCGCGTTCCTCCTTCACCCCGGTCAAGCCGTACTCGTCGCCGGCGTAGACAACCGGGGTCCCCGCCACCGTGAACAGCACTGCGGCCGTGTGCCCGGCGAACCGCTCCCCCACCGCGCTCACGATCCGGGTGACGTCGTGGTTGCCGACGAACGTCGTCGGGGCGAAGGTGGCCAGCAGGGCGTCGTGCCGCTCGATCGCGTGCGCGAGCTCGTGGCCGTTGCGGTCCGCGATGCCGTGCCAGATCCCCTGCCACAGCTCGTACTGGGTCAGCGAGTCCATCGTCGAGTCGCGCGCGATCGCCGCCGCGTCGCCGTGGATCACCTCGCCGCTGAACCAGGCGTCCGGGAACCGCTCCCGCACCCGCGGCAGCACCCGCGCCCAGAACGCCGGCGGCACCGCGTACGCCGCGTCCAGTCGCCAGCCGTCCACCCCGCGGTCCAGCCAGTG
This sequence comes from Curtobacterium sp. VKM Ac-1376, assembly GCF_015351025.1. Taxonomy (GTDB): domain Bacteria; phylum Actinomycetota; class Actinomycetes; order Actinomycetales; family Microbacteriaceae; genus Curtobacterium. The sequence continues at coordinate 20,444 of NZ_JADKRV010000027.1, forward strand.
CGTCATCACTTCCACCACGAGGTCCTCGGTGGCGCGGCTGTCGTGGTCCAACGCCACGAGGATGTCGTGCCCCTCGAACAGTCCGACGGGGACGTCCTGCCCGGACTCCCACCCGGACCAGTCGATCGCGAACAGGTCGGCGGTCGCTGCCTCCGGCCCCTGCTCGGCCAACGCCCGGAAAGCCGGGTGCGCACGGCCCACGTGGTTGAAGACGCCGTCGAGCACGACGCGGACGCCCTTCTCCTTCGCAGCTGCGACGAGTTCGTCGAGGTCGGCATCGTCGCCCAGGCGCGGGTCGATCCGGAAGTGGTCGGTCGTGTCGTACCCGTGGGTCGAGCTCGCGAACACCGGACCGAGCAGCAGCCCGTTCAGGCCGAGGTCGACGACGTGGTCGAGCCACCCGGTGTGCACCACCCCGGAGCAGCACACGGCTCGGCACTTCTACGACCGCCCCGCCGTCGAGTTGACGCCGGAGGAAGATGCCGAGCGCGCCGCGGAAGCAGAAGCAGCGGAAGCCCGCCGCCAGCGGGATGACCGTCTGCGGGACGACTGGACCGCCGCGCGCGAGGTCCGCCGGACCTGGCTCGCTGGACTCGTCGACTCGAAGACGCTCCCGAAGGACGCCGCACGGTGGACCGCGGCGACGCTGCTGACGCCGATGCGGGACTACTACGGCCAGCGCATCAACGCGACGGACCTCCTCGGTGTCCCCGAGGACGCCGACGCGGCCGAGTGGGCGCGGAAGCGTCCCGGGAAGGCCGGACACGTGGCGTTCGCGTTCGCCCTGGCCGAGGTCGAGTCGGGCTTCGGCCGGTACGGGTGGAGCATGCCCGCCGCTGGCACCGTCCCGTACCTCAACCAGCTGGTCGCGTGGGGCTACACGCTCTCCCACGTCGAGCAGATCGTCACCGGCGCAGCCTCCGCCGCCGACGAGGACCCCGCCGCAGTCGAGGCCACGGAGGCCTTGGATGACAGCGAGAACACCAATCAGGACGCCGAAGCGGACGCGGCTGCCGAGTAGGTGAACCGGCGTGGGGGTCGCAGCCAGCGGCCCCCACGCCCACCCGGCACCGGTTCGTGTCCCATCACGGCCCGCAGCTGTCCCATCGGGCCGTCCTGGTGTCCGTGGGCTGCGCGACGGCTCCGCCCCCTCGAAACACCCCGGCGCTGCTCGACGGAGCTCGCACCGCGACGACACCGCAGAGCGGCGCCGCGATCAAGAGCGCTCAGGCGGAGGCGAGGCCCCCGTGGTCGACGTCGTCTTTCGCCGTGAAGGTGCAGGCCCTAAACGCTCACCCCACCGGATTGCTCCAGCCCCATAGCAAACTCCTCTGAAACGCAAGCGGTCGTCGGCCGGAACCACGAGTTGTGTATGCCTGGGTCGGCACTTGTTTTCGCCGCTGATGCGACGGCCGAGGGCCCTCTTCTTCCGCATGGTGGCGGTGCTGTGGCGCGTTATCGCGTGCGGAGCGTGTGGCGGGGATACTGGCCGAAGCGTTTGGTGTACTCGGCAGAGAAGCGTCCCAAGTGGCCGAAGCCCCAGTATCGGGCGACCTGGGCGACGGTGGTCATGCCGGGTTCAGGGGCTTGCAGTTCCGCGTGAACCTCGTCGAGGCGAATGTCGCGGAGGTACGTCAGCGGGCTCCGGCCGAGAGTCCTCTTGAATCGCTCCTGCAGGGTTCGGATGCTGATGCCGGCTGCCGCAGCGACGTCCGCGACGGTGACTTGTTCACGTGCGTGGTTGCGTAGGTAATCAAGCGCGGCTTGCAACGGGGCATCGATCTGGCTGCCGGGGGCGGCAGGGCTTGGCTCCTCACGCAGCGGGTAGAGCGCGAGGAGCGCCCGTGCCACGTCGCGCTTCGCCTCCTGCCATGCTGCTGATGTCGGACCGTCCGCGCGGAACGCCGCGACCGCCTTGGTCACACTGGCCCGCCACTGCATCGTGGTGGCCTCGTCCGCTGCAATGCCGGGGTGGGGGATCAGGGAGATGTTCCCTGCTCGCTGGTCAGGGGCAACGTCGCGCAGGAGGTCCTCGTTTACGTGGACGAGGCGCTGGTCGACGTTCTCGTACTCGATGTGGAACCGTCGGCCGGCCGGGAACAGCGTCGGCGCCGAACCGAGCTGCACGGGTGCCTCATCGTCGTCGGCATCCATCCGTGCTTGACCGCGGGTGATCCACTGCACGATGGTCTCTCGGCCGGTGGCGATGTCGCCTCGGAGGTAGCCGTCCATCCGCAGTCGGCGCATGCTGAGTTCGTCATCACCGATGCTGACGTACTTGAACCAGAAGGGTCCGGTCGCGGGGCGGCAGTGCAACTGGCTGGCTGCGTAGAAGGTGTCAAATGCTGCGATTGCGTCGTCGATGCTGCGTCCGGAGAGGGATATCTGCGGGGTTGGCTGCTGCTTGCGCGACGCCTCGGTCATGGTTGGGGCTTGTCGGTCAGGGCGGAGGGAGCGGGAACTTGCGTGGTATCGATCGCGATGACCACGCGACGGTCGACGACGTCACGCGCTGCGTCGGCGATCCGGGTCTGGTGTGAACGGGCGTAGGAGCGGAGCAGCGTGAACGCCGTGTCCAGGTCGATCTGGTGCGTGTGGGACAGGAAGCCCTTGGCTTGTTCGATCACGATGCGACTCTCGAGTGCATGCTCAAGCTGGTTCTGCACGAGGTCAGCGTGTTCGTCGGTGCGGTGCTGCAGAGTGCTGATCGTTGCAACATCGGTGAGTGCGCGCACGGCGATCGCGTCCTCGGTGTTCAGGGTTCCTGCCGTCTCGCGGAACAGGTTCATCGAACCGAGGGTCGTGTCGCGCAGGCGCAGCGGGACGGAGTGCACGGAGGCGTAGCCGAGCTGCTCTGATGCATCCGCGAAGCGGGGCCACCGGTGTCGCATCTCGGCGGGGTTCTCGACTGACACCGTCTGCCCGGTCGTGAACGCTTCGACGCATGGCCCCTCGCCGGTCTCGAGTTGCATGAGACCGATGAAGCTGCTGCGTTCACTCGTGGACGCGATGACCTCGAGTTCCTGCCACTGGTTGGTCAGCAGGATGCCGGCCGCGGAGGCGTGGAACAGGTCGGTGGCGTTGTCGACTAGGGACTGCAGAAGGTCGACGAGGTCGTAGTCGGTGACGAGCGTGTCGGTGAGCGTGACGAACGTCTCGACGAGTTGCTGTTCTCTGGTTCGGGCCATGGCTGCTTCCTTCCCTAGGGGGCAGAGTCGTTGCGGTGGGTGAAGTCCATCGTGTGGGTTAGCACGTCGTTCGCGAGGGCGCGAACAGCACGGCCATCGGCGAAGGCGTACGCGCGCAGCAGCAGTAGCGCGTCATCGGCGCCGACGCCGGACTGTGCGGCGAGCATGCCCGATGCTTGGTAGACCTCCCGGCGGGAGTACCGTCCGCCACTCTCGTTCGCTGGTGCACCGGCGTCAGGGCTGGCGCGGGCGAGCGCCCGCTGCAGCACCTGCCGGGAGACGGCTTCGGTGAGTGCGGCCGCGTCGCGAACCACAGCCGGGGTGAGGGGCATCGGGCGACGGTCGTACAGGTTCACGGCGCCCATGCGGAAGATGCCCAAACGCATCGGAAACGCGAACACTGCGCCGGCGCCTGCCTCGTGCAGCGCCATCATCGCTACCGGCCACTGGGACGCGTCCCCCGCCCACGTCGGGCTGCAACACCGGCAACCCCGTTCGGGTCGCTTCCCAGGAGGGTCCCTCGCCGAGGTCCAGTTGGATCTCATCGAATCGGGCGGCCATCGGGTCGCTGGCACAGACTGTCTCGGATCCGAACACGCTGCCGAGGGTGGAGATCGCGACATGAACGACAGGCAGCGCGGACAGGAACGGGGAACACAGGTCATCGTCTTCGCCCGCACCATGCAAGGCGGCGGCTGCGGCGAGAAACACGTCCCTGCTCATGAGCTGCGCCAGGTCGGGCTGCAGGTCGCCGCAGCGTGGCGGTGGAACTCCATGGTTGCTCTCTCCTGATAGCAGTGCAGGCGAGGTCCGGGCGAGCAGCGTCTCAACCACGCTACCGTGAGCACTCGCAAACGGCACGGGCTGAACAACCACCCCGACCACAGGCGACGCACCGTCGGACTTACGAGATCGCAGCGCGTGCGGTCTACATGCCGATCATCGAGGCGGGCCAGAAGGTGGAATTCTTCAGCCGGCAGGTCCTCACCTCCCGCAATTTCCACGGTGGCCGGTGGGTGGAGTACTTCATGGGCGGGCTGAACTACCAGGTGGAGCACCACCTGTTCCCGAACATGGCCCGCCCGGACCTCCGCGCGGCCCGCTTGGTCGTCCGGCAGTTCTGCGCCGACCACGACGTGCCCTACGCCGAGACTTCCCTGATCCGCTCTTACGCCATCGTGGTGCAGTACCTGAACCGCGTCGGTCTCGCCGCACGCGACCCGTTCGCCTGCCTCATGGTGCAGCAGTACCGCGTCCACTAGGCGGACGCCTGCCATCCCGCGTCGCGCACCGCCCGATAGCCGCCGAGCACGGTCTCCATGCACACGCATCGTTCATCGGGCAAAATGTCCCTGCTGCGAAAGGTCACTTGCGTAAACCGTTCACGTCGTGAAACAGTCTTGGCATTCCCTCGGACGGGGGGTGGCCCTGACTCGGGGGTCGATCGCTGAACGACGAAAGGGACCCCTCGTGCGTAGCACCTACCAGAGCTTCCCCCAGAGCGGGCGCGTCACCGGAACCCACCGGCGGTTCGGGCTCACCGACCCCGCTATCGTGGACGCGTACGTGAACCAGCGCGTCAACGACCCCTCGCTGCTGTCCGGGTTGAGCGGGCCGTCGTACGCGGACTTCTTCGCCGCGCCGGCTCAGTAAGATTCGGTTCACTCGACCGGGAGGGATCACTGCACTGTGCCTTTGACTGTTGTTCGCCGCGAACACATGCACCTGTATGCGCGGGAGCCGCGCTCAAAGTCGGCGAAGAATGCCACCGACGCGATCCTCCGCCTGCAGCACGCGGAAGAGCAGCGCCTCGAGCAGGCGCGCATCGAGAGTGGCCTGTCGAAGAACGAGTTCCAGGCCGTCCGGTACATGTTGCAAGCGCATCGGGATGGTCGGGCGATGGGGCCGAAGGACCTCGCGGTGATGTTGAACGTGTCGAACGCGTCGGTGACGAAGATCGTCGACGGGCTCGTCACGAAGGGCGACTTCACGCGCACCCCGCACCCGACCGACCGCCGGGCGCAGGTCCTTGAACCGACCGTGCAGGCGGCGAAGAAGATCGACGACGCGTACACGAGGTATCACCAGGTCGTCGTTGAGGTGATCGATCACCTCTCGCGTGAGGACAACGAGGTGCTCACCCGGTGCCTGACCCAGATCACTGACGCGCTGATCGCCGCCGGAGCGCCTGAACCGGCGGATGAGTACACCGTCATCGACGAATCCGACGACCACGTCATTGAAGCGGCCAGCTGAACGCTGCCGTGAGGATCTGCGCGATCCACCCGCCACGTTGGCCATCTCGTTCGCCGCTACGCGCGGCGCCGACCTGAGGATCACCCATTCCGTGAGCCCATGTGGGGGGGGAGCAGCAGCCGGATCAGGTGGGCGGGTTAGTCGGCGTCGGTGAGGTCGGAGCGGGTGTCGGCGTGGATGACTTCGCTGTGTCCGAACGTTGCCGCGGCCGCGCGGAGCCGTGCGACGAATTCCTGGTCCTCGACTTCGAGTTCGTCTTCCTCGGCGTCCTCGACCACGATCTCGCTCGATGGGCCGATGAGGACTTTCGTGGTCGTCATTGTGCCGTCGTGCGCTACCGCTGGGATCGCGATGGTGTCGGCACGGTCGCCGCCGGCGAGGGCGGCGGCGTACTCGATGACGGCATCGGCGACGTCGTCGCTGGTGAGGATCGTGCTGCTGTCGTACTGAATGTGCATCATCAGATGTTCCTTCCAGTCCATGAAACTGATCACGGCTGCGTGCGCGGTGCGTTGCTCCGCTCCGCGCAACATGACCAGCCGTCGGGTCGGGCTACCAGACGGGCTGCGTGCGGGAGCGCAACCAGCGGGCGTGGGCTTCAACCTGGCTCCGCGCAGATTCCAGAGAGCTGTGGCTTCCCGTGACGATGTTGTCAGCGCTGTGTGCGGAGTATTGGTCCGTTCGCGTGACATCGCCGAGGAGGGTACCGTCGGAGCGGGACGCCGACCAGGAGTCGGCGGATACTGCGGTCCAGACAAGATCGCTTGATGTGGGAAGTGGCGACGGCATACAGGGCTCCCTGTCGGGACGAAGGCGGCGACCCCGAGAACGGGCATCGTCGTGATGCTACGCCTGGCGGTTCGGTGCCTCACATGCGGGCCGTGACCGGCTGGGCCAGCGCCGCGCGCCGGAGGGATTTGGGTTACCAGCCGCGGGCGATCTGCTTGGTTCGGCGGGTGAGTTCACCGAACTCGTCCCGGTACGCGCCGGCGAACCGTCCGAGGTGTGCGAATCCTGCTTCACGCGCAATTTCCGCGATGCTGGCGTCGGAATCGGACTGCAGCTGCTCTCGCGCTAGGAGCAGTCGAATGCGTCGGAGGTAGGCCAGCGGTGTGATGCCGTGATGTCGGTTGAATGCAGCCTGGAGGCCGCGGACGCTCAACCCGGCCGCGTCGGCGATGTCGGCGACGGTGATCTGCTCAGTCGCGTGCTCGAGTAGGAACGTCTCGGCCCGCGCGAACCGCGCACTCGCAGCGGTCTGCGGGCCGGGCTGACCGAGGGGCCAGTGCGGGATCGCCGTCAGGAGGCCACCAGCAGCGAACCGGGTCAGTTCCCGTTCTCGATCCTCTGACACTTCCTCGGGCCCGCCGAGCACTTCCGCGGCGACCGCTCTGACCATCAACCAGAACGCCGCCAGCGTCGGTCCCTCGGGAACGTGCCGAGGCTGGAACTCCAACGGTCCTGGCGTCCAATCCCCACGCTCCGCTGCGACCCGCTCAACGGTCGCTCGGTCGATGCGGAGGACATCCTTCTGGAACGACTCGAACCGGACCGGTTGCGGCTCGTTCCGGTAGAGCACCGGCCGGCCGATCGGGACGCGGTGCCCATCCACGGTGCCTCGCCCGGACTTCAACCACACCAGCACCATCGCACTGTCCGGCTCGATCGTGCCCCTGACCACGCCAGTGCACGAGGTGGTCTCCAGCGACAACAGCCGGGTACCACGCACCCGTTCCTCGAACGAGAACACCGCACCATCCGGGTCCACGTCGACGCCATGTGTCACATGGGTACGCGCGATTGCATCCGCAGCCACTGCGGGGTCAGTGCTCTGGGTCACCCGTTGAGTGCGGCGCTCGGTCACCGTCTGATGATGCGGCTAACTCGACCCTATCCACAATACGTCGAACTAACTTCCGAAAACGGATATGCGCGTCGGGCTGGTCGTAACCGCGCACGCGCCGTGTCGCTACCCTCGATCAGGGAGTACGGGAACCACGGGCAGTCACAGGGAGATCAGCCATGAGCACCTACACCAGCGACGACAACGTCGAACCGGCACGCGTCACCACCTTCAAGCGCGCGCGGAAGCAGTGGCGGCGCGAGGGCGTGGCCAGCTTCTCCGGCAACGGCAGCGACTTCTTCCGCGACGATGCTCCGGAGCGTGTACGCCGCTAGCAGCGCCGACGTTCAGTCGGATCCTGCCGAGGCGGGCCGCGCGAGGGGCAGTTGGGCGTCAGATGAGGTGCTGATGCCGGTGCTCTTCGCCGGTGGGAGTGGTGACGTCGTAGTGCACGGTGAGGGGCTGCTGCCAGTCGCCGTAGTAGTCGCCCATTCGTACAGGACGCTGTCGGGGACCACATCGTGCTCGGCAGCGAGTGCTCGTTCCGCGAGAGCGATAAGGCGTGGGCGGTCCGGGTCCATGCTGCTACCTCGATCGCTGGCGTCTTGAGCGGAAGCGTGAACAGCTGCCCTGAAACCCACTGATTGCAAAACGTTCCATGACGGTACCCCCCAGCCGCCTATTCGAGTGGTCACCGCGGCTCTGCTCACGAGGACGGCGGCCTGAACGTTCAGGTGCTGCACCCCCTACGGCGATGCCATGGAAGCCATGAGGGAACGAGTGTGAGGGCGCGGATCTCGGTGGAACGACTGCGGGCGTCGTTGTGGTTCTGGCCGATGGTGTCGGAGCTTGGGGCGCTGGCGTTGACTCTGTCCCTGCTGCCCGTTCGCTTGCCGGTCGGGCAGCCTTCCTGGGGGTGGCCGGGCGACGCGGACGGCGACCGGACCACGTCCGTATGACGCCAGCTCGGTCCCGTATCGGAGAGAATCGGAGGGTGGATGAGGCAGTGGTGGAGCGGACGCGGTTGGTTGCGCGGATGGGTGAGGTTGCAGGGGCGCG
>NZ_JADKRV010000028.1 GCF_015351025.1 Curtobacterium sp. VKM Ac-1376
CCACTCCACCACCGGGAGGCCTTCTTCGATCAGCGCGTCAACGACCGCCCAACGACACAACGTCCCTGGACATCACAACTAGGGGATCGACCACCCGGGGCGCATGCTCGCCTCAGGTTGGCCAGGTGATCGCACAGCGACACCGGGAAGCGGGAGTTCGGGTCTCCCCTCAGCCGGTGCGGCGCCTGTCCTCGGGTTGGACAGCCGCCCACCCCGGACCATGACGAAGGGCCTCGCGACCGTGGTCGCGAGGCCCTTCGTGGTGCCGGGTGCTACTTGATGACGACCTTCACGGTCGGGCTGGTGCTCGTGGTGAGCTCCGACGTGCCCGCGAAGACGGCGTGCAGCTTGTGCGTGCCCTTCTTCAGCGGCAGCGCGGAGACGACCTTGCCCTTCTTCACCGTGACGGTGGCGAGGCGCTTCGAGCCCTGGTAGATCCGGGCCGTGCCGTTGACGGTGAAGCCGGTGGCCTTCACCTGCACCGTCGCCTTGCCGCCGCTGTACTTGATGGCGGTGCGCGACGGTGCCTTCGAGACGGTGACCGTCGTGGCCTTGGCCGTCTTCGAGTCGGTGCCCGAGTAGACCGAGTCCGCATTGACGAACGACGCCGTCAGCGAGTGCTTGCCGATGGCGAGGGTGCTCGGCAGCGTCATGCTGGCCGTGCCGCCCTTCACCGCGGCGGTGCCGAGGACCTTGGTGCCGTCCTTGAACGTCACCGTGCCCTGCTGGGTACCGATGCCACCGGCGATGGTCGCGGTGACCTTGGCCGGCTTGGCGGTGCGGTAGGTCTGCTCGGCGGCCGACGCGGAGAGCGTCGTCGTCGTCGTCGGCAGCGTGGCGTGCAGGTTGAACTCGTCGACCGACGAACCGATCGCTGCCGGGTCGGCCGAAGCGGTCGGCTGGAGCGTCACGCCGCAGCTGTCGACGTTGCCGTGCTGGACCGCCGAGTTGAGCGTGGTGCAGTCGCTGGCCCGGACGTTCGTCACGGCGAGGTTGCCGTCCGTGACGCCGACCTTGACGTACGTGCGGACGTGTTCCTGGTTCTCGACCGAGTTGGCGAAGTGACGCTGCCCGGTCGGGTCGAGCGGGTCGGGCCCGTAGCCCTGGGACGCGTCCGGCGCCGTCAGGTCGTAGTACTTCGAGCCGGAGGCCGAGTTCGCGGTGACGTAGATGACGCCGCCCGGTCCGGCGAAGACCTCGTCGGCACCCGGCTGCTCGGCGACGTTGGCCTTCTTGCCGTTCTTGATCGCGTAGCTGCGGGTGTACGCGTGGTCGTGACCCTGCAGGACGAGGTCGACGCCCATGTCGGAGAACGCACGCGTGAAGTCGAACCGGCGCTGCTGGTTGTCCTTGTCGTTCGCGTGCGCGGCCGGCGAGTAGATCGCGTGGTGGTACACCAGAGCAGTCCACTTCGCGTCGTCGCCGTGGCGGGTGATGACGTCGCGCACGTAGTTCACGTGGGCCGCGTCCGAACCGGCGGTGTAGGCGTTCGAGTTGATGTCGATGAACAGGACGCCCTTGTACATGTACCAGTAGTCACCGCCCGAGTTCGCGGTGGTGTTGCCGCCCGGGTAGAAGTCCGGGACCTTGAGGGAGTTCGGCACCTGGTTGTGCTGTTCGTAGGCCTTGCCGCCCACGTCGTGGTTGCCGATGGTCGACGCCCACGGGTAGCGCTTCAGCACGTCGCTGCTGTCGGCGAACGCACCCCACTCGTACTCGTTGTTCGCGTGCTCGACCTGGTCGCCACCGGACACCAGGAGCTCGGCGTCCTGGTCCTTCGTGGTCGCGTACTCCAGGGTGTCGGCCCAGCCGGCACCGTCGTCGTCGGTGTAGCCCGACGAACCGATCTGCGGGTCACCGAAGAACAGGAAGTCGAAGTCGCCGGAGAAGCTCTTCGTGGTGAAGGTGTACGACGCCGACCAGGCCGAGCCGTCCGCCGCACCGACGTGGTACGTGTACGAGGTGTTCGGCTCGAGGTCCGAGATGGTCGCGTGGGCGTTGATGTAGCCCGACTCCGCGGCGATGCCCTCGATGTTCCGGGTGCTCGAGTCGGTCGTGCTCGTGTCGGCGGCGGTGTTCGCGGCCTTCGCGGCGGCGATCGTCTGCTTGGCGTCCGAGAAGACGCCGTCGGTCATCGACGCCGTCTTCTGGATCTCGAGCGACTGCGCGACGTTCGTGGGGAAGTACCACGAGGCGATGCGCTGGCTCTCGGTGGAACCGACACCCAGGAGGATGTGGATCGGGCCACCGGTCGAGATGTTCGTGGTGGGGGTGTTCGTCGCAGCGGTGGCGGCGCTCGTGCCGACCATCGAGGCACCGGCGATGAGCGCGGCCCCGAGGACGGCTCCGCAGACGCGGAGGGTGGTGGTTCTGCGCCGGGTAGGGGCGCCGGACAGGAGACTCATGGTGGTCCGTTTCTCAGACGTGGGATGGAGCAGCAGGGGAGACTCTGCATGCCCTGTCAAAAGTCTTGGTAAACGCTGAGTGACGACTCGTCGCTGTTCAGGAACGGGCCGACCTGTCAGCCCGCCACCACCCGCTCCACGAACCAGATCATCCCCATCAGGAAGACCCCGGCGGTCACGGCACCCGTCACCCAGAGCGACACCCGGTGCGCCTTCCGCCGCAGGAGCGACAGCGGCGGGAACACGATGACGATGATCGCGAGCTGCACGGCCTCGATGCCGACGTTGAAGACGAGCAGCGACACGAGCAGCTGCCACGAGAACGCCTCGTGGATGCCCAGGGCGCCCGCGAACCCGAGCCCGTGGATGAGCCCGAACGCGAAGACGACGGCCAGCCGCGTCCAGCCGGCACGGTCGAGCGAGAAGTGCCCGTGGTCCCCGACCACCAGCTCATCGGCCCGCGACCGACGGCGCCAGAGCCGCCACAGGTACCAGCCGGCCACCGCGGCGATCGACAGCGCGATGAGCGGCTCGACGACGATCGCCGGCGGGCTCACCACGCCGAGCGCGGCGAGGATGAAGGTGATCGAGTGCGCGATCGTGAAGGCGGACGCGGTGTACACGACCTCGCGCAGCCGCCGGGACCCGGCGATGAGCGCGACGAGGAACAGGATGTGATCGATGCCGAACAGCAGGTGCTCGGCGCCGAGGCGGAAGAACTCCCAGAAGCGTTCGCCGGCGGACTGCTCGGTCGAGAAGGACGGCTGCGAGGCATCGAGGGTGGCCGAGCCCTTCCGGTCGTCGACGTCGTAGGTGACGATCGTCTTGGTGTCGCGGACGAACGTCTCGTCGTCGGGGAACAGCGCTGACGACACCACGTGTCCGGACTGGGTCTCCGACGGTTCCGGGCAGGCGAAGTCAGCCGTGAGCCGGGCGTACGGCACCTCGTCCTGCATGTCGACCGTGACGGTGTCGCCCAGCGTGCCGGTGCAGGCCTGCCCGCCGGCGCCGGTCACCGAGAACCGGTCGAAGACGTACTCTGCGATCGCATCGGTGTGCGCTTCGGCCGCCGCCACCATGCCCGGGAAGTCGCCGTCGTCCCAGGCCTCCTGCCCCTGCTCGTGCAGTGCGTCGTCGTGCTCACTGGTGGCGACCGAGACGAGCATCAGGTCGTACTCGAGCCCGAGCTCGGCGTGCACGACCGACGGCTCGGTCGACGTGACGTCCGCGTGGACGACCGAACTGAAGCCGTGCGCCGACGCCGGTGACGCCACCGCCAGCACGCCGACCACGACCACCCCGAGGAGCACGAGTGCGGCCACGATGCGTGCCACCAGCGCGAACGGGCGAGCGGAGCGGACGGAGCGGGCAGGGTGGGCGCGCCGGAGCGCGCCGGGGGTTCCGGAGGTCACGCGCAGACCATCCGGCCCCCGGGCGACCGGCAGGTGAACAGCTGGTGACCGGCAACGGGACGGGGGTTGGCCAGGTCCCCCGACAGGCCCGGCGCCCCGTCGAGCGTGCTTCCATGGTGGCGATCGTCGCGGCACACGAGCCGCACCCGCTCGCCCCAGGAGACCCAGTGACCCGCCTCACCGCCCGGACCACCGTCCTGTTGACCGCCGTCGCACTCGTCGGGACCGGTGCGGTGCTGCTCGCCGGCTGCTCGGCTGGATCCGTCGGCGGGACCGGCGCCGGACCGTCCGCGACCGCCTCCGCCCGGACATCGGCGGGGGTGCTCGGGGCGGGCTTCTCGGACGCCGACCGGCCGCCGGCCCCCGAGGCGACGATCCACCCGGAGCCCGGTTCGTGGTCCGGGGTGCACGCCCCCGACGACTACGACGTGGTGCTCCTGTCCGACGCCGGCGAGGCCGCCGACGACGCACCGACCAAGACCCTGGTCGGCGCCGTCGAGTCGTGGGCCGCGGACGAGGACGTCACCGTCACCGAGGTGGCCGCGAAGGACGCAGACGACCGGATCGCCGCCGTGATCCGTGCCGTGGACGAGGGACCCGACCTCGTGATCAGCGTCGGCAACCACATGGTCGACCCGCTCGCCGCCGTGTCACCGACGGCGCTCCACCAGCAGTTCCTGGTGGTCGGTGCCGAGATCGCCGAGCCGACGTCGAACGTCACGGCGGCGGACTGGACGGGCGGCGGTTTCCGCGGCGAGGGCCTCGGGCCGTCGAGCCACTACGACCCGTCCACGTTCACCGAGGACCGTGCCGCGCGGGCCCTGCGGGCCGGGCTCGCCGCGGTGCTCCACGACCTGCGCGGCATCGTGGTCTGGGTGCGCTGAGCGCACGCCACCCGTCAGGCGCCCTCCGGCTCCAGCACCCGGGCCCGGACCTGCGCCGCCGCACCGAGCGCCACGGCGTCGGAGCCGAGCGTCGACTGCGCGAGCCGGATCGTCGCCCCGCTGACCGGCGGTTCCGCCGCGATCGCTGCCGACACGGCCGGCTCGAGCAGGTCCCAGGACCGCGCGATCCCGCCGCCGATGACGACGGTGGTGACGTCGAGGATGCCCGCCGTCAGCAGGGCGGCACGGGCCAGCCCCCACCCCGCGGAGGCGAAGACCGCGGCGGCGGCGGCGTCCCCACCGCGCGCGGCGACGGCGACGTCACGCGCCGACAGCATGCGTCCGGAGCGCTCGGCGTACCGGTCGGCGATCCCCCGCGCACCGGCGATGGTCTCGAGGTGTCCGACCTGGCCGCAGGTGCACAGCGCGTCGCCGAAACCCGGCACGTGCCCGATCTCCCCCGCCGCTCCGCGCGGGCCGGAGAAGAGTCGTCCGCCGAGCACGAGTGCCCCGCCGACGCCGGTGCCGAGGGTCATCCCGAGCACGTCGGACTCCCCCACGGCGGCGCCGGTGGCGATCTCGCCGAGCAGGAACGCGTTCACGTCGTTGTCGAGCGTCGCGGGGACGTCCAGGGCTTCGGAGACCGCGCGGGTGACGCCGTACCCGGCCCAGCCGGTGAACGAGTTGCCGGTCACCAGGACGGTTCCGGTGGTCGCGTCGACCACGCCGGCAGCGCCCACCCCGACACCCGCAAGGGAGGCCCGGTGCGCCTCGAGCAGGCCCGTCACCGCGCCGACGGCGGCCGCCACGATCGCCGCTCCGCCCGCGTGGGCGGGTGTCGGGAGGTCGACGCGGTCGATGACCTCGAGCTCCGGGGTCGTCAGGACGACCTTGGTGTTCGTGCCGCCGACGTCGACGCCGGCCAGGACCCGGGTCATGCCGTCACCGCCGCGAGCGAGGCGAGGCGCTCGGTCCGTCGCTGGCGTTGCAGCACCGGGTCGGGGACCGGCACCGCCGCGAGCAGGCGCCGGGTGTAGTCGGTGGTCGGGTGCAGCAACGTCGTGCCGGTGGTGCCCTGCTCCTCGACGCGTCCCTGGCGCATCACGACGACGCGCTCGGCGAAGTGCTGCACGACGGCCAGGTCGTGCGAGACGAACAGGCAGGCGAACCCCAGGTCGTCCTGCAGCTCGCCGAGGACCTCGAGCACGGTCTCCTGCACGCTGACGTCGAGCGCCGAGGTGGGTTCGTCGGCGACGAGCAGCCGCGGCTCGAGCACCAGGGCGCGGGCCAGCGAGACCCGCTGCCGCTGCCCGCCGGAGAGCTCGCGGGGAGCCCGGGACGCCAGCGTACGCGGCAACCGGACGGCGTCGAGCACCTCGTCGATGCGGCGCCGGCGGTCCGCCGAGGACATCCCGCGACGGTGCACCGCCAGCGGTTCCGCGATGCACTCGGCGACGGACATCCGGGCGTCCAGCGACGCCACCGGGTCCTGCAGCACCACGCCGATGCCCGACCGGAGGGCACGACGGTCGCGGCCCCTCGCGGTCCGGAGGTCCTGCCCGAACAACGACACCGCGCCGGACGTCGGCTTGATGAGCCCGAGCGCCACCCGGGCCGCAGTGGACTTGCCGGAGCCGGACTCACCGACCAGGCCGACCGTCTCGCCCGCGTGCACCGCGATGTCGATGCCGGCGAGCGCGTGGACGGCGCGCGCCCCGCGCCCGAACGTCACCGAGACGTCCCGCAGGTCGACCACCGGGGTCGCACCGGGCCTCCCGGCCGCCGCACCCGACGTCCCCAGCTCGGAAGACGCCGGCGTCTGCGCATCCCGCCGCCGAATCCGGAGGCGTCTCGCCGACTCAGCGGCGTCGGATGACGACGCCGGCGTCTCGAGCCGCGGCACCGCCGCGAGCAGCCGCTTGGTGTACTCGTGCTCGGGGCGGAGCAGGACGTCCTCGACGCCCCCGGTCTCCACGATCTCGCCCTGCAGCATGACGGCGACCCGGTCGGCGAAGTCGGCGACGACCCCCATGTTGTGCGTGACGAGCAGCACGCCGGTGCCGGTCTCGACGGCGAGCGCGCGGAGGAGCTCGAGGATCTCGGCCTGCACCGTCACGTCGAGTGCGGTGGTCGGCTCGTCCGCGATGAGCAGTTTCGGCGCGTTCGCGATCGCCATCGCGATGACGACGCGCTGGCGCTGCCCGCCGGACAGCTGGAACGGGAAGGAGCGGGTGCGGGACTCGGGGTCGGGGATGCCGACCCGGCGGAGCAGGTCGACGGCCTCGGCCGCCGCGGCGGACGCGGAGACGTCACGGTGGTTCCGGATCACCTCGGCGATCTGGGCGCCGACGCGGGTGAGCGGGTCGAGTGCGGTCGCGGGCTCCTGGAAGACCATCGACACGGTCGAGCCACGCAGCGCGCGGAGCGCGGGTTCAGGCGCTCCGACGACCTCGTGGCCGGCGACGACGGCACTGCCGGTGGCGGTCGCGTTGCCGGAGAGCAGGCCCATCGCGGCGAGCGCGACGGTCGACTTGCCCGAGCCGGACTCGCCGACGAGCGCGAGCGTCTCGCCGGGGGCGACCGACAGGGACACGCCCCGGACGGCGTCCACCGTGCCGGACTCGGTGCTGAACGAGACGCCGAGGTCGGTCGTCCGCAGGATCGGTTCGGTGGTCATCAGCGGCCCCTCACGTCGAAGGCGTCCCGCAGTCCGTCGCCCACGGCGTTGAACGCGCAGACGACCAGGATCACGGCCAGACCCGGCGGCACGATGAGCCACCAGCGTCCGGAGTACGCGGCGGTGAGCCCCGCCGAGAGCATGCCGCCCCAGTCCGTCGCGGGCGGCTGCACACCGAGCCCGAGGTACGAGACGTAGGCGACGAGGAGGATCGCGTCGGCCACCTGGAACGTCGCGGCGACGACGATCGTGGACACCGAGTTCGGCAGCAGGTGCTTGCCGATGGCGCGGGCGTGCGAGCCACCGATGGCGCGCAGGGTGAGCACGTAGTCACGGTTCTTCAGCGTCAGGGTCTCGGCGCGGATCAGCCGGGAGGGCACGAGCCACGACACCAGCCCGAGGATGACGATGAGGCCGCCGACGCCCGGGTTCGTGATCGCCGAGATGACGAGCAGGATGAACAGCGCCGGGATCGCGATGCCGGCGTCGACGATGCGCATCATCAGGGCGTCGACCCAGCCGCCGACGTACCCGGCGACGGAGCCCCACAGGGTGCCGACGACGGTCGCCAGGACCCCGGCGGCGATGCCCACCATCAGCGAGACCTTGCCGCCGTACATCAGGCGGCCGAGCACGTCGTGGCCGACGGCGTCGGTACCGAGCCAGTGCGCGGCGCTCGGACCCTGGTTCGCCTGCTCGAGCAGCGTGTGGGTCTGGTCGGTCTGGTACAGGAACGGTCCGACGAAGCAGAACAGCACGATGACGACGATCAGCGCGAGGCCGATGACGGCGAGGGTGTTGCTCCGGAACCTGCGGGCGGCGAGCTTCCAGCCGGTGGCGGCGACCGGATCGATGAGCGGTGCGCCGGGAACGGACGGTGCGAGCTGAGCGGTCATGCGCGGTCTGCCTTCACTCGCGGGTCGATGAGGGACTGGGCGACGTCGGCGAGCAGGGTGCCGACCACCGTCGCGATCGAGATGACGAGGACGCAGCCGAGCAGGGTCGGGTAGTCCGACGACTGGGCGGCGTTCCAGAACAGGAGCCCCATGCCGGGGTAGTTGAACAGCTGCTCGGTGACCAGGGCGCCGCCGAACAGCACCGGCAGGTAGTACCCGAGCATCGCGACGACGGGCGTCAGCGAGTTCCGGAACACGTGCCGGCGCAGGATCGTCATGGTCGAGGCGCCGCCGGCACGGGCGGTGCGCACGTAGTCCTCCTGCAGGTTCTCGAGGGTCGAGGCGCGCATGTACCGGCTGAACACCGCGATCATCGCGAGGGCACCGGTCAGCACGGGCAGGACGAGTCCGGCCGGGTCCTGGAACACCTCGGCCAACGTGGTGCCGCTGGGGGCCTGCGACGGCAGCCACGGCAGCTGCTGACTGAACACGACGATCAGGACGAGGCCGAGGAAGAACGCGGGCGTCGAGTAGAAGACGAACGCCAGGGCGGTGGCCGCGTAGTCGACCGCGCCGTTGCGACGGGCCGCCTGGAGCATGCCGACGGGGATCGCGACGAGGAGCCCGAGCACGGCGGAGATGCCGGTGAGGACGAGGGTCTTCGGCAGGCGCTCGGCGATGAGCTGCGAGACCGGCTCGTTCAGTGTGTACGAGGTGCCGAGGTCGCCGGTGAGCAGCCGACCGAGGAACCGCAGGTACTGCACGGGCAGCGGCTGGTCGAGGCCCTGCGCCTGGTTGAACGCGGTGATCTGCGTGGGGGTCGCGGAGACGCCGAGCACGCCGCGGGCGGGGCCGCCGGGCAGCGCGTGCAGCAGGCAGAACACCACGACGGTGACGATGAGGATCACCACGAGCGCCTGCAGGACGCGCCTGGTGAGGGAGAGAGCTGTGGTCATGCGGCTTCCGATGGTCGGATTGGAGACGTGCGAGGGACGGGAGGCGCGGTGCGCGTCGGACGCGCACCGTCCTCCCTCGCTGGCTCGGTCGGCGCGCCCCGCGCAACGCTTCGCGTTGCCGTTGAGCGGGGCGCGCCAGGCCGTGGTCGCGTCAGCGACCTACTTGTTCCACTTCCACTGGGCCGGGTGGAAGTTGGCGAGCGAGTCCTGGTCGAACCCGGACAGGCCCTTCTTGACGACCGAGATCTGGTAGTCGGGGCTCGGCAGCCAGATCACCGGCAGGTCCTTCGCGACCGCGGCGCTGTAGTCCTGCACCGCGGTGGCGTCGGTCGAGGTGGTGGTCGCGTCGATCAGGGAGTCGACCTCTTCGTTCGAGTAGCTGCCGAAGTTCGCCGAGCCGCCGGTCTGGAAGAGCGACTCACCGGTCGGGTAGGCCGGGAAGTACCAGCTGCCCGCGGTGCCGAAGAACGACAGGTCCCAGTCGCAGCTGGCCTCGTCGGACGTGCAGGTCGGGGTCTGCGACAGCACGCTCGACACCGGCGCGGTCTTGATGGTGAAGTCGATGCCGGTCTTCGCGAGCGAGGACTGGATCGCGCTCATCATGTTGTCGGTCACGGTCGAGCCGGACTGCGACAGCACCTGCATCGAGAACTTCGTGCCCTGCTTCACGCCCTCGCCGCACTGGCTGGCCGAGGTACCCGGGTCGGTGCAGACCATCGTGCCGCCCTGCTCCTCCCAGCCGTGGCTGGTCAGCAGGTCCTTGGCCTTCGAGGTGCTGAACGGGTACGGGTTCGACTTCTGCACGTCGGAGACGTAGTCGGACTCCTGTGCCTGCGGGACCGGGCCGTAGGTCGAGGTGGCGGTGCCGTTGAAGACGACCTTCGACAGTGACTTCTGGTCGATCGACATCTGGACGGCCTGGCGGGCGTACAGCTGCTGGAAGACGGCACCCATCGTCGGGTTGTTGAAGTTGTAGGGCATGTAGGTGATCGCCCAACCGGTCCAGGGCTGCACCTCGTAGCCCTTGCCCGTGAAGGCGGACTCCTGGTCCATGTCGGTGGCGTTGATGTAGCCGTAGTCGACCTCGCCCGATCGGACCGCGTTCACCTCGGCGTCGGCCGTGGTGAAGGGCAGCAGGTTCACCGTCGTGATCGACGGCTCCTCGCCGCCGTCGTACTTCTCGTTCGCCGTCAGGGTGACCTTGCCGGCCGTGGTGAAGGTCTTGACGCCGTAGGGACCGGAGATGGTCTTCCACAGGTCGTCGGTGGCGTAGTCGGAGATCTTGCCGGCGGCGGTGTTGAGGTACTTCCACACCTGCTTCGCGCCGGCGGTGGTCTCGTCGGCGTCGGTGACCTTCGCGGTCGCGCTGGTCTTGTCCCAGGCGTGCTGGGGCAGCGGGATGACGTGGCTCAGCTGGTTGGCGAGCATCCAGTCCGAGTTGTACGCCTTGTCGAACGTGATCGTGAAGTGGGTGTCGTCGACCGCCTCGAACGACGTCCAGTTGTCCGGTGCCTTGCCCTTCGAGTACGAGCCCCACTGGTCCTTGTTCGCCTTGATCAGGTTGAACCAGAACTCGACGTCGCGGCTCGTGATCGCCTCGCCGTCGGACCAGTGCCGGTCACCGAGCGTCATCGTGACGCTCTTGCCGTCGTCGGCGAACTCCGCGTCGGTGGCCACGGAGCCGGCCTTGTTCCACGCGATCTTGCCGGTGGAGCCGTCGTAGGCGACGAGCGGTTCGTACAGCGACTGCGCGATCGAGCCGTTGTTCGTGTTGAGGTGTGCCGCCGTGCCGATCGGCAGGATCCAGTTCGGCGTGAAGTTGGCGGGGAGCGCGTAGTTGATCTCGTCGGTCGATCCCTGCGAGGCGTTGCCGCCTCCGGAACAGCCGGCGAGCAGCGCGCTCACGGCGATCGCAGCTCCGGTGAGGAGCGCCCAGCGACGGGGCTTGGACATGCGGTGTCTCCTTGTGCGAGGGACTTCGGGGAGGTGGAGCACGGGTGCCGAGCGGCACGAGGACAGTCAAGGACCAAAGCGCTTGGAAAAACAAACATCTCGATGTAAAAACTGCGTTACTGCGGAACGGGCGAAAGGGTCGACCGTCGGATCTGCCCCGTAGGCTCGCGGCTGAACGGACCACTGACCGGTGTTCCGCTGGCGTTCCACCCGGATTGGAGAAAGTCGTGGCCGACCTCAGCGCCCGTGTCCTCGAGCTCGTCGCCTCGGGGCAGGCCGCCAGCCGGACCGAGATCGCGAAGGTGCTCGGAGCCGCCCCCTCGACCGTGTCGCACGTCGTCGGTCAGCTCCTGGAGCACGGAATCCTCGCCGAAGAGGGCACCGACGTCTCGACCGGCGGCCGCCCCCGCAAGGTGCTCCGCATCGGCGGGGTGGACGAGTACGCCGTCGCCGCGGACGTCGGTGGCGGGCACGCGCGCATCGGCGTGGTCCTGCCTGGAGGCACGCTCGAGTCCGTCGCGAACGTCCCGTTCGCGCTCTCCGACGGACCGACCGCCGGGTTGCGGCGTCTGGCCGCGCTGCTCGAACGACTCGCCGACGACCGTGGTCGCGAGGGGCTGCGCGGCGTCGGGCTGAGCCTGCCGGGTCCTGTCGACGTCGAGGCCGGCGTCGTGGACCTGCCGAGCCGGATGCCGGGGTGGAACGGGTTCCCCGTGACGGCGTGGCTGAGCGAGCGGTTCGGGCTGCCGGCGATCGTCGACAACGACGCGAACTGCATGGCCGCGGGCGAGCAGACCGTGCAGGACCCGGCTCGCCGCCAGACCATCACCATCAAGGCCGGGTCGGCGATCGGAGCGGGGATCGTCATCGACGGTCGGCTCTACCGCGGCTCGACGGGAGCCGCCGGAGACATCACCCACGTGCGCATCGACGCCGCCGGGGACACCCCGTGCTCGTGCGGCAACACCGGGTGCCTCGAGACGGTGGCCTCCGGGGCCGCCCTCGTCCGGATCCTGTCGGACGCCGGGGTCGACGTGGCCTCGACCGCCGACGTGGTGCGGCTGGCCTCGGACGCGCACCCCGAGGCCACCCGGGCCGTTCGCCGGGCGGGCAAGTACCTGGGCGAAGTGCTCGCCGCCAACGTGAACTTCTTCAACCCGGACGCCGTCTACCTCGGCGGCATCCTGTCCACCCTCGACCCCTTCATCGCCGCCGTGCGGAGTCAGCTGTACGAGAGCTGCCACCCCCTGATGACCCAGCACCTGGCCATCGAACCGGTGTCGCTCGGCGCCGACGCCGGGCTCGTCGGCGCCGGACAGTTCGCCCTCCAGCGGGGCCTCGCAGCCTCGCTCGAGGAACTCTCCGCACCCATCCCGCAGTCCACCACCAGGAACAGGAGCGTCCGTGTCTGAGACCGTGCCCGCCACACCCGTCGCCACCCGCCGTCCGATCATCGCGATCGCCGGGCTCGCCATCGAGACCTCGACCTTCACGCCGACCCGGACCCAGGCGTCGGCGTTCCACCCGGACCGCGGCGACGAGGTCGTCGCCCGGTACCCGTTCCTCGCCGCGATGTCGGAAGCGGCGGACTTCCGCGGGGCCCTCATCGGGCACGCGCTGCCCGGCGGCGTCGTCGAGCGGGCGTCGTACGAGCTGCTCGCCGACGAGATCGTGGCCCGCCTGCAGGCGATCGTCGACGCCGAGCACGTCGACGGCCTCTGGTACGACATCCACGGCGCGATGGTGGTGGAGGGGCTCGACGACGCCGAGACGGACCTGCTCGGCCGCATCCGCGCGGTCGTCGGCCCGGACGTCATCGTCTCCGCGTCGATGGACCTGCACGGCAACGTCACGCGCGAGCTCGCCCATCAGGTCGACCTCGTCACCTGCTACCGGATGGCCCCGCACGAGGACGCCCTCGAGACGAAGGAGCGCGCCGTCCGGAACCTCGTCGACGTGCTGACCGAGCGACCCGTCGGGGCGCAGCGGCCCGTCAAGGCGTGGATCCCGATCCCCGTGCTCCTGCCCGGCGAGCAGACCTCGACCCGGCTCGAGCCGGCGAGGTCGCTGTACGCACAGGTCCCGCTCGTCGAGCAGACCGAGGGGGTCCTCGACGCCGCGATCTGGGTCGGGTACGCCTGGGCCGACCAACCCCGCGACCAGGCCGTCACCGTCGTCACCGGATGGTCCCCGGACGTCGTCGCAGCGGGCGCGGAACGGCTGGCCCGCGCCTTCTGGGACGTCCGCGAGGACTTCGTGTTCGTCGCACCGACCGGCACGTTCGAGGAGTGCCTCGACGCCGCGCTCGCCCCCGGCGCCGCGAAGCCGTACTTCATCTCCGACTCGGGCGACAACCCGACCGCCGGTGGTTCCGGCGACATGACGTGGGGGCTCACGCAGGTCCTCGCACGCCCGGAGTTCCGCGACCCGTCCGGCCCCACCGTGGTCTACGCGAGCGTGCCCGGTCCCGCCGCCGTCGCCGCCGCGGTGGAGGCCGGGGTGGGTGCGACGATCACCGTGACCGCCGGCGCAGAGGTCGACCACGTGCACGCCGGTCCGATCACCATGACCGGCCGGGTGCACGCGATCAAGCACGGCGACCGTGACGCCGAGACGGAGGTCGTGCTGCAGGTCGGCAGCGTCTTCGCGATCCTGACCAAGCTGCGCAAGCCCTACCACCACGAGCACGACTTCACCGACCTCGACCTGGCCCCGCGGGACGCCGACGTCGTCATCGTGAAGATCGGGTACCTCGAACCCGAGCTGTTCGACATGTCCGCGGACTGGATGCTCGCACTCACCCCGGGCGGCGTCGACCAGGACCTGCTGCGGCTCGGCCACCACAGGATCGAGCGGCCGATGTTCCCCTACGATCGAGTGTTCCCGACGGCACCGGACCTCGGTGCCCGCATCGTCCCCGCCTCCAACCAACCGCTCGGAGACCCTGCATGAGCCCCACCGCCGCACTCGAGATCGCCGTCACGTCGCCGACGGGGGCGATCGCTGCACGTGACGGTGGTGCCGACCGCGTCGAGCTCTGCGTCGGTCTCGAGCTCGGCGGGCTCACCCCCTCGCAGGCCCTGGTCGAGATGACCCACGAGACCGGGATCCCCGCGCACGCCCTCGTCCGCTGCCGCCCCGGTGGCTTCGTGCACACCCCCGACGAGGTCGAGCTCATGGAGCGCGAGGTCCGCACGGTCCTGCGCTCCGGGGCCGCCGGTGTCGTGGTGGGGGCCCTGCGCGCCGACCGGACCCTCGACCAGGACGCCCTGCGTCGCTTCGTCGACGCCGCCCGCTCCGTCAGCGCCACGGCGGAGATCACCCTGCACCGCGCGATCGACCACGCCGCTGATCCCGTCGCCGCCGCGGGTTCGCTCGCGGCGCTCGGGTTCACCCGGGTCCTGACCTCCGGCGGGGCGCCCACCGCCGTCGCCGGGGCGACGACGATCAGCCGGATGGTCGAGGCCGCCGGGCCCGTGCAGGTCATGGCCGGCGCCGGCGTCACCCCGGCCGACGTCCGGGCCCTGCTCGCCACGGGTGCCGCCGCCGTGCACCTGTCGGCGAAGCGCCCCGCGGCGGACAGCGCGCACGCGGGGGTCCCGATGGGCGCCGGTGACGACGGTTCCGCGCACTTCGTCACCGACGCCGAGGTCGTGGCGGCGGCGCGACGCGCGCTCGACGCCTGAGGGCCCCGGACCCGCACCGCGGCGCTCCGGGACGCGTCTGACGAACCCGGTCCGCGCCTCCAGGCCAATCCGTGACGGCACCGAGCCGCGCGCCCCTACGGTCAGCAGCACCACCACGCGACCGAACGGAGACCCATGTCCGCCCCCGTGACCGACAGCACCGAACCGGACACCCGCCGCGCCGAGGTCGCGCGGTTCCTCGACGAACACCGCGAGCACCTGGTCCGGCAGCTCAGCGAATGGGTACGGATCCCGTCCGTCGCGTCGCAACCTGAGCGGGCGGTCGAGGTGGACCGATCCGCGCACTGGCTCGCCGGGGCGATGCGCGAGGTCGGGCTCGAGACCGAGGTCCTGCAGGCCGGCCCCTCGCCCGCCGTCTACGGCGAGCTGCTCGTCGACCCCGCGCTGCCGACCGTCCTCGTCTACAGCCACCACGACGTCCGGCACGCCAAGCCCGAGGAGTGGGTCGAGACCTCGCCGTTCGAACCCGTCTTCCGCGACGGGCGCCTGTACGGGCGCGGAGCGTCCGACGCGAAGGGACAGGTCCTCGCCCACCTGTGGGGGCTGCGCGCGCACCTGGCCCTCCAGGACGACGAAGCCCCGGCCGTGAACCTCAAGTACATCGTCGAAGGTGAGGAAGAGCTCGGCTCCAGCCACTTCGCCGACCTGCTCGACGCCGAGCACGAGCGCCTGGCGTGCGACGTCGTCGTGTTCTCCGACACCCTGCAGTGGAAGGCCGGCAACCCCGCCGTCGTGACCTCGATGCGCGGCATGACCGGTGCGACCTTGACCGTCACCGGCCCCGCACGCGACGTGCACAGCGGCGCGGTGTCCGGCCCCGCGCCGAACCCGGTGCACGCCCTCGTCACCGTGCTCGCCGCGATGCACGACGACGAGGGGCGCATCGTGATCCCGGGCTTCCTGGACGACGTCGACGAACTCAGCGACGAGCGGCGCGACGAGCTGCACGCGCTCGACTTCGACCCGGACGTGTGGGTCGAGCGCACCGAGACCGGGGCGATCACGGGCGAAGCCGGGTACTCGGTCGAGGAGCGGCTCTGGGCCCGCCCGTCGATCGAGGTCCTCACGCTGCTCGCCGGCGACCCCACGGGGTTCCCGCGCGCCGTCGTCCCGCGTGAGGCCACTGCCGAGATCAGCATCCGTACCGTGCCCGGACAGCGGGTGCAGGCCGTCGCCGAGCAACTGCGCCGGTTCGTCGCCGACACGATGCCCGAGGGCGTGACCTACGAGCTGGAGATCCCGGAGGAGTCCGGCCAGGACCCGTACGTGACCCCGACGGGCCCGGCACTCGACGCCCTGGTGCGGGCGATGGAGCTCGGGCACGGCACCGAGACGGCGGGGCGGATGGGCAACGCCGGGGGCGGTCCGGCCGAACTGCTCGGGCGGGTGTTCGAGGCGCCCGTGCTGTTCGTCGGCACCGGGCTACCGGAGGACCACTGGCACTCCAGTGACGAGAGCGTCGACCTGCGGACCCTGCTCGACGGCGCGGCGACGATCGCGCACCTGTGGAGCGAGCTCGGGGCCGACGGGAACGGATCGACGCACCAGGGGGCTTGACGGCTCGGTGTTCGGAGGCGTGGCGGTGTCGCCGCTGCGGTCCGCTCGGGGGGGCCACCCAGCTGTGCCGTGGCGGCTCGGCGGTGTCAGCCCCGGCGCCCGGACCGCGCGGCGAACTCGTCGAGCGCCGAGAGCACTTCGTCGTTGCGGTACAGCACGCCGTGCCGGTACTCGTTCTTCGACAGCAGGATGCCGGCGTCGACGAGCTTCTGGATGTGCGGGTACACGTTCCTCGTCACGAGACCCATCTCGGCGGCGAGCACCGTCGCGTTCAACACGGGCTGCCGCGCGACCACGTCGAGAGCGTCCCAGACGCCGGAGTCCCGTCGAGCCTCGATCCGGTCCTGCCAGCTCCTCCGGATCCGTCGGATGTCCTCGACGAGCTCCGTCGCGTTCCCGATCGCGGCGAATGCGGCTTCGGCCACCCGCCGGATGATCGGTTCGACGTCGCCACGGCGGTACGCCGTCAGCGCCTCGACGTAGCCCGCAGTGTCGACCAGGAGTCCTGCCGAGACCGGGACCGTCACGTTGCGGGTCAGCTCGTTGGACCGCAGCATGGCCTGCAACAGTGCGCGCCCGGTACGACCGTTCCCGTCGGTGAACGGGTGGATGGTCTCGAACTGCGCGTGCGCCACGGCAACCTGCGCCAGCCGAGGCAGGTCCAGTCGCCGCGCGAAGGTCATGACGTCGTCGACCAGTCCCGGAACCCGTTCCCATGCCGGGGCGACGAAGTCGGCTCCGACCGGGCTGCGACCGTCGGTGCCGATCCACACGGGTTCACGCCGGAACGCTCCAGCATCGTGGTGGGGATCGTGTTCGAGCAGGACCTCGTGCATCGCGAGCACGGTGTCGGAGGTCAACTGATCGGACAGTTCGATCGCGGTCCGCATCGCGCGCGTGTTGGAGACGATCGCGGTGGCGTTGCGCTTGCCGGGGGCGCCGATCTCGGCGGCGAACACCTGCCGAGCACTCGCCGTGAGGTGCTCGATCTGCGACGACGCTGCTGCTTCCGAGCGCAGCAGGAGCGAGGCGAACGAAGACACCTCACCACCGAGTTCGCTGTCGAACCGCACGAGCGCGGTCGAGGCTTCGTCGACGAGAGTCGCCACGTCGTCGCTCAGCTCGATCCGGAGTCCCGCGATCGCGGGCGGAACCGCTGCACCGTACGATTCCCGAACCGTGCCGCGTCGAGCTGCCCGCGGACCGTAATCGGCGTCACGGCGCTCCCAGTCGATTTCCTCGTACTGCAGCGCGGGCCACGTGGTCACGATCGCTCCTTGAAGCCAGACTCGGTGCGTCGGATTTTCTGACGTATGCCATTATCTCAGAAAATCTCGTGATGGCATTCTGCGATCACCACCGTCACCCCCGGGCAGGGTCAGGTCAGCGTGACGATGCGGTCGGCCGCGGCGATCGCCGCGGGGTCGTGCGCCGCGTGCACGACCACGACCCCGGCGGAGGCCTCGTCGGCGAGCGCCGCCACCACGAGCGCCGCCGAGTCCGCATCGACCCCCGCGGTCGGCTCGTCCACCAGCAGCACCCGTGCCCGCTGCGCCAGGCCGAGTGCGACGAGCGTGCGCTGGCGCTGCCCACCCGACAGTTCTTCGAGCGGCCGGTCGGCCAGGTCCACGATCGCCATCCGCTCGAGCTGCGCGTCGACGATCGCCCGGTCGCCCCGCCCGAGTGGCCGCCACCACGGGCGTTGCCGCCACCGCCCCATCGTGACGGCCGCGCGGACGGTGAGCGGGAGCGTGGTCGGCGGTACGGACTGGGTCACGTAGGCGACGCCGTCGGACGGGAGGCCCGCCACGCGCCCGGTGGTCGGCCGCACGACCTCCGCCACCACGTCGAGCAGCGTCGACTTGCCGGATCCGTTCGGTCCGGTGAGTGCGGTGACGACGCCGGCGGGGAACGTCGCGTCGAGCGCGTCGAGAACGGTCCGGTCACCCAGGACGGCCGTCACCCGGTCGAGGTGGACGGCGGATCGGGGCTCGCTCGGAGCTGTCGGAGGCACCTGAGGACGCTATCAGTATCGATACTCGTTTTCATGTAGCGTCGTCGACCGTGACCTGGCTGACCGATCCGTTCTCCGTCGACTTCATGGTGCGCGCCCTGGTCGGCGGCTCGTTGGCGACGGTCCTGTGCGCCGTCGTCGGCACGTGGGTGCTGGTCCGGGGCATGGCGTTCCTGGGCGAGGCGCTGTCGCACGGCATGCTCCCCGGGGTCGCGATCGCCACGCTCACCGGGATCCCGGCGGTGCTCGGCGCCGCGGTGAGCGCCGGGGTCATGGTGCTCGGCGTCGGGGCGCTGCGCCGTCGCGCCCGGCTGTCGTACGACACCTCGATCGGCCTGCTCTTCGTCGGGATGCTCGCACTCGGCGTGATCATCGTCTCGTCCTCGCGGTCGTTCGCCACCGACGTCACGGCGATCCTGTTCGGCGACGTCCTCGCCGTCACCCGGGCCGACGTCGGCGGCCTCGCGATCGCCGCGGCCGTGGCCCTGGCCGTCGCCGCGGCCTTCCACCGGCCGTTCACCGCCCTGGCGTTCGACACCCGCAAGGCCACGACGCTCGGACTGCACCCACGCCTGGCCGAGGTCGTGCTCATCGGGCTCGTCACCCTGGCGGTCGTCGCCTCGTACCGGGCCGTCGGCACCCTGCTCGTCGTGGGCCTGCTGCTCGCGCCGGCGGCCGCCGCCCGTGCGTGGACCCGGCACGTGGCCTCGACGATGCTCCTCGGTGCCGGCATCGGTGCCGTCGCCGTGCTCGTCGGGCTGCTCGTCTCCTGGCACGCCGGCACCGCCGCCGGCGCGAGCATCGCCGCGGTCGCCGTCGGCGGCGTCGTGGTCTCGCGCGCCCTGGCCGCCGTCGTCCTGCGGCGCACCCCGATCCCCGCACCGTCGCGCGCGGCCGCGCCGGCAGCACCACGATCCGCCGCACCGTCTCGAGAGGGAGCATGAAGCACTCGACCACCGGCCGCGCCCCCGCGCGCATCCTGTCCACCATCGGCCTCGCCACCGGCCTGGCCCTCACCGTCACCGCCTGTTCCACGGGCACCCCGTCGGCCGACAGCTCGACCGGCACCGCCCGCCCCCACGGCTACGTGGCCGGGGCGAGCGAGTCCCAGGAACCCCAGGTGCGCCTCCTGGCCGTGTCCGCGGCCGGCGAGACCGCGGTGCACGACCTGCTCACCGAGGAGACCACCGAGCTCGACGGTGTGGACGCACCGGAGCACTCGGCCACCGACGGCCGGTTCCTCGTGACGAGCGACGCCGACCGCACCACGATCGTCGACGGCGGCGCCTGGACGGTCGACCACGGTGACCACACGCACTACTACGCCGCCGAACCGCGGGTCGTGGGCACGATCGACGGCGGTGGCCGGGCCGAGGTGCACTCGTCCGAGACCATGACGACCATCACCTGGCCGGACCGTGGCGAGGCCGTCGTGCTCGACCGCGAGGCCCTGGGTCAGGGCGAGGTCGACGTGACCGCGCGCGTCGACGCGAGCGTCCTGCTGCCGATGGGCGACCGGCTCGTGGCCGCGCAGGGCGACACGGTCCGCGTGCTCGACGCGGACGGCGAACCGACCGACAGCACCGGCACCGCGCAGACCTGTACCGACCCAGCGGGCGGGATCATCACGCGCGCCGGGGCCGTCGTGGGCTGTGCCGACGGAGCGGTCGTGGTAGACGACGCCGGCGAGACCTCGTTCGTCGACCTGCCCGACGGCGCCGAACGGCCGACGACATTCGCCGCCCGTGCCGGGCGTCCCACCGTCGCCGGGCTGGCCGGTGACACCGGCTTCTGGCTGCTCGACGTGCGCGAGGGCTCCTGGCGCCTCGTGCCGACCGAGCGACCCCTGCGCGCCGTGGTCGCGGTGGACGACGAGGACGAACACGTGGTCGGGGTCGATGACTCCGGGCGGGTGGTCGTCGTGACCGCCTCGACGGGGAAGGTGGCCACGACCGAGCCACTGACCGGCGCCGGCCCCGACGGCCCCGCACCGCTGCTGCAGCTCGACGCCCAGCGCGCCTACCTGGCGGATCCCACGGACGGCACCGTGCACGAGATCGACTTCGCCGACGGCGCCCGGGTCGCCCGCACCATCGAGCTGCCGGTCGCCCCCGTCGCCTTCGCCGAGGTGGGACTGTGAGCGCCCCGAAGACAGCGAGGACCACGCGGGCCAGCCGGTCCGCACGGCGTGCACTCACCGCGGGCCTCGTCGCCGCAGCCGTCGCCGTCGTCACCGGCTGCACCGCCGCCAGCTCCGACCGCCCCCTCGTCGCGGTGACCACGAACATCCTCGGCGACGTCGTCACCGAGGTCGTCGGGGACCAGGCCGACGTCATGGTCCTCATGCCCCCGGGTGCCGACCCGCACTCGTTCGAGGTCTCCGCGCAACAGGCGGCACGGCTCCGGAGCGCCGACCTGGTGGTCGAGAACGGACTCGGCCTCGAAGAAGGAGTCGCTCGTCACGTCGCGGCGGCCGCCGAGGACGGCGTCCCGGTCTCCACCGCCGGGGACGCATTCGAGCCGCTGGGGTGGACCACCGAGGACGACAGCGGCCCCGACCCGCACTTCTGGACCGACCCGGCCCGGATGGTCGACGTGGTCGAGGCGCTCGACCAGGACCTGCGCGACGCCGGGATCGAGCCGACGGGCACCGACGCCTACCTGGACGAACTCCGAGACCTGGACGACACGATGACGACCGCGTTCCGGACCGTGCCCGAGGAACGCCGGGCGCTCGTGACGAACCACCACGTGTTCGGCTACCTGGCCGACCAGTACGGGTTCCGCGTGGTCGGAGCCGTGATCCCGAGCGGCACGACCCTGGCTTCCCCGAGCGCCGCCGACCTGCGCGACCTGGCCGACGCCATCGAGGAAGCGGGCGTGCCGACGATCTTCGCCGACGCCTCGCAGCCCGCGCGACTGGCCGAGGTGCTCGCGGAAGAGGTCGACCTGCACGTCGAGATCCGCCCGCTGGCGACGGAGTCCCTCACCGAGGACGGCGCCGCGTCGACGTACCTCGGGATGATGCGCTCGAACACCGAGGCCATCGTCGACGGCCTGTCGATTCGTAATTGAGAATGAGAATCAATACAGTAAAGCCCATGACGAACAACACGACGCTCCGGGCCGCATGGCCCGCCGCCCTGCTGGGCGCAGCCGCCCTGGCCCTGACCGGGTGCTCCACCGACGCCGCCGACGCCGGGGGCACCTCGACCCCGAAGGCCGACGGGACCCGCATCACCCTGACCTACGACGGCGGCCTGCTCGTCCTCAACCAGGACCTGCAGGTGGTGGCCGACGACGCGATCGACGGCTTCACCCGGGTCAACCCGGCCGGTGACGGACGCCACGTGCTCGTCACCGTGCCCGAGGGCTTCCGGGTCCTCGACACGCAGGCCGAGCCCGCTCTGACCGACGCGGTGTTCCCCGCGGACACCGGCGGCCACGCGGTGGCGCACGGGGACCGCACCGCACTGTTCGCCGACGGCACCGGCGACGTGACGACCTTCGACCACTCCGAGCTCGACGGGGCCGACCTGCCCGACGTCGAGACGACGAAGTCCGAGGCAGCGCACCACGGCGTCGCGATCGAGCTCGAGGACGGCACGCTCCTGACGACCATCGGTACCGAGGAGAGCCGCTCCGGCGTGCGTGCCCTCGACGCCGACGGTGAGGAGATCGCCCGGTCCGAGGACTGCCCCGACGTGCACGGCGAGGGTGCGGTCAAGGGTGAGGTCGCGGTGTTCGGCTGCACCGACGGCGCCCTGGTCTACGACGACGGCGCGTTCGAGAAGATCGACGCCCCGACCGAGTACGGCCGCACCGGCAACCTGTTCACCACCGAGGACTCGTCCGTCGCGGTCGGCGACTACAACGACGACCCCGACAGCGAGGGCTACCTGCTCGACCAGATCGCCCTGATCGACGCGGACTCGGGTGAGTACACCGTCGCGGACATGCCCGACGGCGTCGGCTTCACGTTCCGCGACCTGGCGCGCGGCCCGGAGGACGAGGCCGTGGTGCTCGGTGACGACGGCGCCCTGCACACCTTCGACGAGACGACGGGCAAGCAGCTCGAGTCGTTCCCGGTCGTCGACGCGTGGGAGGGGCCGGCCGAGTGGCAGGACGCACACCCCGCACTGAAGGTCGACGGCGACGTCGCCTACGTCACCGACCCGGCGGAGCAGAAGATCCACGCGGTCGACCTGACCACGGGGAAGGTCATCGCCTCGAGCGACGAGCTGCCGGGCGTGCCCAACGAGATCGCGATCGCCTAGCTGTACTGCCCAGGGACGTTGGTCAACCGTGTGATGGGTGACCGGTTCCCGATGGCGGTGTGGGGCCGGTGG
>NZ_JADKRV010000029.1 GCF_015351025.1 Curtobacterium sp. VKM Ac-1376
CAATCACCACCGGCCCCACACCGCCATCGGGAACCGGTCACCCATCACACGGTTGACCAACGTCCCTGGGCAGTACAACTAGACGAACGCGGCCTGCCCGGTGATCGCCCGCCCGACGATCAGGGTGTTGACCTCGCGAGTGCCCTCGTACGAGTAGATCGCCTCGGCATCAGCGAAGAACCGGGCCACGCCCTTGTCGAGCACGATGCCGTTGCCGCCCTGCACCTCGCGGCACCAGGCAACGGTCTCACGCATCTTCGCGGTGGCGAACGCCTTGGCCATCGCCGAGTGCTCGTCGCCACCGACCCCGGCGTCCTGCATGGCCGAGGCCTGCGTGCACAGTGCGATCGAGGCCGTGATGTTCGACAGCGACTTGACGAGCAGGTCCTGCACGAGCTGGTGCGCAGCGATCGGCTTGCCGAACTGGATCCGCTCGCGGGCGTAGGCGAGCGCGGCCTCGTACGCGCCGACCGCGATCCCGATGGCCTGCCAGGCGACCTCGGTGCGGGTCAGGCGCAGGACCTCGGCCGTCGACCGGAACGACGTGGCGTTCTGGAGTCGTCGCGACTCGGGGACGCGGACGCCCTGCATGACGATGTCGGCGTTCTGCACGCCGCGCAGCGCGATCTTGTCCTCGATCTTGGTGGCGGAGAACCCGGGGGTGTCCGTGG
This sequence comes from Curtobacterium sp. VKM Ac-1376, assembly GCF_015351025.1. Classification (GTDB taxonomy): domain Bacteria; phylum Actinomycetota; class Actinomycetes; order Actinomycetales; family Microbacteriaceae; genus Curtobacterium. The sequence continues at coordinate 672 of NZ_JADKRV010000029.1, forward strand.
CGACGAGGAAGCCCTTGACCTGCTCGTCGACGACGTCCTTCGCCCAGATGACGACGACGTCGGCGAAGGTGGCGTTGCCGATCCACCGCTTCTCGCCGTCGAGGACCCACGTGTCGCCCTCGCGCCGAGCCGTGGTGCGGAGCCCGCGGGCGGAGTCACTGCCGGACAGCGGTTCGGTCAGCCCGAAGGCCCCGATGACCTCGCCGGCAGCCATCCGCGGCAGCCACTCGCGCTGCTGCTCCTCGCTGCCGGCCACCGCGATCGAGTTCATCGCCAGGCCGGACTGCACGCCGATGAAGGTCGCGACGCTCGCGTCGACCCGCCCGAGTTCGAGGGCCGCCCACCCGCGGTACACGGCGGAGTTCTCGAAGTGGCGCACGAGCGGGATGCCCGGCCCGTACATGCCGAGCTCCGACAGCGGCGCGATGACCTGCATCGGGAACTCGGCGCGGGCCCAGTACTGGTCGGCGATGGGCGCGACCTCGCGCTCGAGGTACTGCCGGAGCTGCCCGAGCGACGCGCGCTCCTCGACGGTGAGCTGCTGCTGGAAGCCGTAGAAGTCCGATTCGAGCAGGGGCGTCGCGGGCATCGTCGTTGACATGGGAACCACGATGCATCATTCTCGAAAACGTTGCAAGAGAGGATCGCGTGTACACATCGGATGCTGCGCTGCGCGCCTTCCGGGAGGCCCGTCACACCTTCATCGCGGGCTCCCGCATCGACATGGGGGCGTTGGCCGCCTCACTCGGCGTGGACCGCACGTCGCTGTTCCGGTGGGTGGGCAACCGTGACCGGTTGCTGTCCGAGATCCTGTGGTCCCTCGCAGTGCCGACACTCGACGGGGCCACCCGCACCGCCGACGACCTCGGGGCGACCGGGGCCGCCCGGCTGGTCGCCGTGCTCGACCGCTTCACCGCCGACCTCATCGACGCGCCGTACTTCCGGGCGTTCCTGACCCGGGAGCCCGCCCGCGCCATGCGCCTGCTGACCACGTCGGACAGCGACGTACAGAGCCGCTTCGTCGGCCGGGTCACCGCGCTCATCGACGTGCAGCAGTCGTCCGGTACGTTCGATCCCGCGCCACTGTCGGCCGAGGAACTCGCGCGGCTGCTCGTCCGGATCTCCGAGTCGTTCACCTACGCCGAGTTCATCTCAGGCGAGGCCCCCGACCCCGTCCGAGCACGTGCCGCGTTCGAGTACGTCCTGCGGCCCGACACGGTGCGTTCCACACCCGCACCACCGATCGGAGACCGATGACCATCGACGAGTACCCGTTCCGCCGGACCTACCCCACCAGGTGGAACGACAACGACATGTTCGGGCACGTCAACAACACGATCTACTACTCCGCGATGGACAACGCGTCGACGTACTGGTTCCGCGAGCAGGCCGGTCTCGACCCGTTCTCGACGCCGTGGATCGCCGTGCTGGTGTCGTCGAGCTGCCGGTTCGTCGAGTCCGCCGTCTGGCCCGACGTCATCGAGGTCGGGATGCGCTCGAAGCACCTCGGCACCACGAGCCTGTCGTGGGAGTTCGGCCTGTTCCGCCAGTCGGACGGCGCCCTGCTCGCCACGGGTGAGTTCGTGCACGTCATCATCGACCGCGAGGGCGCCCGCCGCCCGGTCCCGTTGCCCGCCGAGCTCCGTGAGCTCGTGACCGGCACGATGGTCGCGCAGCAGCCCGCCGTCGCCGACTGACGGCGCTCCCCCGCACAACCGAAGTGCCCTCGAACCGCGCGATCGCGTGGTTCGGGGGCACGTCGGTCGTGCAAGCGGCGCTGGACCCGAACGCCAGCGCCGCAGTCCGGGGTCAGATCAGGTCGTCGGTCAGGTGATTGGGGGTCCCGAACCGGTGCGCCGTGATCGACACCGCCTGCTCGCGGACGAACGGCAGGATCTCGAGCCGCCCGGCCTCGGTCACGGGGCCGCCGTACACGGCGACGTCCGGACGCCCACCGACCGCCGAGTACAGCGCCGAGGTGTCCCCGCCGATGAGGCGCACCCGGGTCGACGGGCCGGAAGCGACGGAGCTCGCGAACGACTCGTCGGACACCGTCTGCGACAGCGAGCGGACGATCGGCAGCGAACGGATCGCCGAGGCGACGGAGGACGGCAGCGTCGCGGCCGTGGAGACCTCGATCGTCGTGCCGGCACGGAGTGCAGCGGCGACGACACGGACGAGCTCAGGAACAGCATCCTCGTCGACAGAAGCCAGTCGCACCTGCACCGACGGGAACGGCAGGTACCGGGCGATGTTCCGCTCGGCGGAGAGCGCCGACACGTCGGTCGCGGTGCCGAACAGCGTCGACCAGGCCTGCTCGTCGGACGCCAGCGCACGGTCGAGCACCGGCGACGACACCTCGGCCGCCCGGACGAACGCCGAGACCGGACCCGACACGGCGAAACCGGACGCAGCGACCGCCGATGCGGGCGTCCACGAACCGAGCCCGAGCAGGTAGTTCAGCCCACCGGCCTTCGTGCCGGCACCCACGGCCGACTTCTTCCACCCGCCGAACGGCTGGCGCCGGACGATCGCGCCCGTGATGCCGCGGTTCACGTAGAGGTTGCCCGCCTGGATCCGCGACAGCCACGTGCCGATCTCGGCCGGGTCGAGCGAGTGCAGGCCCGAGGTCAGGCCGTAGTCGACCTCGTTGACGATGTCGATCGCCTCGTCGAGCGAGTCCGCGGTCATCATGCCGAGGATCGGGCCGAAGTACTCGGTGCGGTGGAACTCCGAGCCGCGGCGGACACCCTGTCGGACACCCGGGCTCCAGAGCTTGCCGGTCTCGTCGAGCTGCTTCGGCTCGACCGCCCAGGACTCCCCCGCGCTGAGCTTCGTCAGGCCGTCGAGCAGCTTGCCCGACGCCGGCTCGATGACCGGGCCCATCTGGGTCGCCGCCTCGGTCGGGTAGCCCACCGTGAGCGAGGAGACGGCGTCGAGCAGCTGGTTCCGGAACCGCTTCGACTTCGCCACCGAGCCGACCATGACGACGAGCGACGCGGCCGAGCACTTCTGGCCGGCGTGCCCGAACGCCGACGCGACGACGTCCTTCACGGCGAGGTCGAGGTCGGACGAGGGCGTGACGATCACGGCGTTCTTGCCCGAGGTCTCGGCGAGCAGCGGCAGGTCGGGGCGGAACGAGCGGAACAGCTCGGCCGTCTCGTAGGCACCGGTGAGGATGACCTGGTCGACCATCGGCGACGCGATGAGCTGCTGCCCGAGGTCCTTCTCCGACACCTGCAGGAACGCGAGCACGTCGGCCGGGGCGCCGTGGGCGTCGAGCGCGGTCTCGATGATCGAGGCGAGCACGGCGCCGGAGCGCTCCGCGGGCGGGGCGGGCTTCAGCACGACGGCGGACCCGGCGGCCAACGCGGCGAGGGTCGAGCCGGCGGGGATCGCGACGGGGAAGTTCCACGGCGGTGCGACCAGGGTCAACGCTGCGGGCGTGAAGGAAGCGCCGTCGACGTCGTCGAGCGCGGAGGCCAGGGTGCCGTAGAAGTGCGCGAAGTCGATCGCCTCGGACACCTCGGGGTCGGCCTGGTCGATGGTCTTGCCGGTCTCCGACGCCATGACCTCGATGAGAGCGGCACGGTTCGCCTCGAGGGCGTCGCCGACGGCGTGCAGCACGGCGCCACGCGCACCACCGGACCAGGTCCCCCAGACGGCACCGGCAGCCTTGGCGCGGCCGAGCACGGAGTCGAGCGCCGTGGCGGAGTCGACCCGGGCCTCCTGGACGGCGCGGACGCCGAGCGTCGACGAGGCGACGCGCGCGGTGATGGCGTCACCCCAGGCGCGCACCGCGGCGACCGAGGGGTCGCTGTCCGGGGTGTTCTCGAAGTGCCCGGGACCGGGGCGACCGACGGCGGCGTAGCGGTCGGCGACGCGGTGCGAGGCGGGCGCAGCGAGGCCCTCCGGCGTCGCGAGCGGCACCAGGGAGGCGCGGAAGCGTTCCTCCTCGCGGGCGAACAGCGGCGGCGACGAGACCAGCGAGAAGACCGCGGACATGAAGTTGTCCTGCGACGCGCCCTCTTCGAGGCGACGGATCAGGTAGGCGATCGCGACGTCGAACTCGCCCGGGTGCACGACCGGCGTGTAGAGGAGCAGCGAGCCGACGGTGCGGCGGACGGCCTCGGCCTGCCCCTGGGCCATGCCGAGCAGCATCTCGAACTCGATGCCGTCCCGCACGCCCCGTTCGCCGGCAAGCAGCCAGGCGTGCGCGACGTCGAACAGGTTGTGTCCGGCGACGCCGACCCGCACGTTCGCGATGCGGTCAGGGGTGAGCGCCCAGTCGAGCACGCGCTTGTAGTTGGTGTCCGAGTCCTGCTTCGTGTGCCACGTGGCCAGCGGCCAGCCGTGCACCGAGGCCTCGACCTGCTCCATCGGCAGGTTCGCGCCCTTGACCAGACGGACCTTGATGCCGGCGCCACCGCGGGCACGGCGGGCGGCGGACCACTCCTGCAGCTGCTGCATCGCGGCGAGCGCGTCGGGCAGGTACGCCTGCAGCACGATGCCGGCTGCGAGTCCGAGGAACTCGGGCTCGTCGAGGAGTTTCGTGAAGACCGCGATGGTGAGGTCGAGGTCCTTGTACTCCTCCATGTCGAGGTTGATGAACTTGGCGGGGCTGGCGGCGGCGGCACGCTGGAAGAGCGGTCGGAGCTGCTCGACGATGTCGTCGACCGCGTGGCCGAACGCCCACGGCGAGTGCGGGTGCACGGTCGACGACACCTTGATGGAGACGTAGTCGACGTCGTCGCGGGCGAGGAGCTTGTGCGTGCCCTCGAGCCGGCGGGCGGCCTCGCGCTCACCGAGGACGGCCTCGCCGAGCAGGTTGACGTTGAGCCGGACGCCGTCGCGCTTGATCTTCGCGATCGCCGGTCCGAGCTTCGAGTCCGTCGCGTCGACGATGAGGTGTCCGACCATGTTCCGCAGCACCCGGCGGGCGATGGGGACGACGACGTTCGGCAGTGCCGGGGCCATGCCGCCGCCGAGCCGGACGAGTCCGCGGAGCGCGGCGGGCAGGAACCCGGGGGCGTCCGGTGCGATCTGGCGGAGCTTGCGGGCGGCGACGGACAGGTCCTCCGGTCGGACGACACCGTCGACGAACCCGACCGCGAAGTCGAGTCCGGCGGGGTCGGCGAGGACCCCGGCGAGCTGCTTCGCGGAGCCGTCCACCGGGTGGGACTCGGCCTCGGCCAGCCACTGTCGGACGAGGGCGACGGACTGGTCCGCCAGGGCGTCGTGGTCGATGGCGGAGTCCTCGTGCAGCGTCGTCATGGGTTCAGTGTGGAGGGCCAGGATGCGGTAGCGGAAGTGAGCGTTCCTGATGGGTACCGTTCAGTTGCGCTACCGTCTCCGCATGCTCGACGTCCGCCGTCTCGTACTCCTCCGTGAACTGTCCATCCGCGGCACCATCGCTGCCGTCGCCGACGCGATGAACTTCACCCCGTCCGCCGTCTCGCAGCAGTTGAGCGCCCTCGAACGGGAGGCCGGCGTGCAACTCCTCCGCAAGGCGGGACGACGGCTCCAGCTCACCCCGCAAGCCGAGGTGCTGGTCGCCGCCGCGGGTCAGGTGCTCGACGTCCTCGAGCACGCGCAGTCACAGGTCGAGGAGACCCTGCCGTCCGTGCAGGGGCGCGTGCGGGTCGCCGTGTTCCAGTCCGCTGCACTCGCCCTGATGCCGAGCGCCCTGCACGAGATGGCGACGGAGCACCCCGACCTGCGCGTCGAGATGGTCCAGCGCGAGCCGGAGACCGCCCTGAACGAGACGTGGGCGCGCGACTTCGACATGGTCATCGCCGAGCAGTACCCCGCACACGCCGCGCCGCACCTGCCCGGGCTGGACCGCTCCGACCTGACGACGGACGCCGTCCGGTTGGCCCTGCCGCCGCTCGACACCGCACTGCTGCCGGTCTCGTCGCTCGAGGACGCCCAGTACCTGCCCTGGGTGATGGAGCCCCGCGGCACCGCCTCGCGGCACTTCGCCGAGCAGGTCTGCCGACGCTGGGGCTTCGAGCCCGACGTCCGGTACGAGACCGCCGACCTGCAGACGCAGATCCGCCTGGTCGAGTCGGGCAACGCGGTGAGCCTGATGCCGGACCTGATGTGGACCGGTCGGACGACGACCTGTCGGCTGCTCGAGCTGCCGGAGCGGCCGCGGCGCACGATCTTCACCGTCGTCCGAGCCGCCGGTGCGTCCTCCCCTGCGGTCCGGGCGCTGCGCGACGCCCTCGAACGGGCCGCGGCCACCGTCGGCGACTGACCGGCGGCCGTCGACGACTGGACTGACCCTTCGGGGGTCGGCGGGTTTCCGCACGCACCCCCAACCCGGGTCACAATCTGATCAATCGGCCCTGGTCGGCAACCTGGTCCCGCTACGATCCCGGAACGCCGACATTCTCGGCAGATTCATATGTTCCGGCTCATGTGCCGGACCTGAACATGGGGGACCCCGTGCACCGCAGCACCTCCGCCGTCCGTCGCGCATGCGCCGTCGGCACCACCGTCGCGCTCGTCGGCCTGACCACCGGCCTCGGCATCATGACCGCGACGGCCGCCAACGCCGAGACGCTCGACACGACGCAGCCGGTCCTCTCCGCTGAGACACCGGCCCCGGTCGACGGCAACGAGACGCCCACGCCGGCTCCGGCCGACGAGCAGCCTCCGGCCGACGAGACCCCGGTCCCCGCGGACGAGGCCCCGGAACCGTCCGACGAGGTCCCCGCTCCGGCTCCGGCCGACGAGCCGGCGGCTCCGGAGACGACCGCACCGGCCGCCACCGAGGCGCCGAAGCCGACCGAGGCCCCGAAGCCGGACGTCACCACGAAGGCAGCCGACGCCACCGTCACCATCGAGGGCACGGCGAAGGTCGGCACCCGACTCGTCGCCGTCGTCACCGGTTTCGACGACGAGGCCGGCTACAAGTACTCGTGGACGGACCAGGACGGCAACGTCCTGGCGAAGGCCGCGAGCTACGTCGTCGACCCGACCGACGTGCGGAAGACCATCACCGTCGCCGTGACGGGAACGCTGCCCGGCGCGACCGAGCCGTCCACCGTCACGTCCGAAGCCACCGCGGCCGTGACGCAGACCCCGGCGTTCCTCGGTGAGGACGGCCAGCCCACCACGGCCGGCGCCACCCAGGACAGCCCGCTCGAGCTGAGCACCACCGCCGGTGACACGTTCTCGCACACCTTCCGCGCGCAGGGCTTCCCGGAGCCGAAGTACAGCGTCAGCTGGTTCTACGACGAGGACGCCGACTACGCCGAGGAGTTCCCCGAGGACGAGACGGCCCCCGAGGACGAGCTCCCCTGGGACCTGGAGTTCGACGCCTCGACCGGTGAGCTCAGCGGCACCGCCACGTTGGCGATGGGCTACGAGTTCGCCATCACCGCCACGAGCGGCACCGAGTCGGTCACGCAGTACGTGTCGATGACCGTCGAGGCGGCCGCACCGCTCGGCGTCGAGGTCTACACGACGGACCGCGCCGGCCTGTTCGACGACGGCGACGAGGAGCGGACGAGCTGGATCATCGAACCCGATGGGACCATCTACACCCTCGGCGAGGACGACTTCCTGGTCGGCGGCCGTCCGACCATCAAGCAGGGCGGGACGCTCATCATCCAGGGCGGCCTCGTGGACCGCTTCGGCAACCCCATGGGCGGCTTCGACAACCCGACGACCGAGACTCCGACCGTCACGTCGGACATCGCCAGTGACGTGATCGCTCCGGACCCCGAGCTCGGTGACTTCGGCCTCGTGAACGTCACGTTCCCGCACGCCTCGATCCACAACCTGACCGTCGCCGCCGGCGAGTTCAGCACGTCGTTCGCCGTGGACGTCCAGCCGACCGCGGTCGCCGGGATCGCCGACCCGACCCCGGTCGCGCCGGCAGCGGCCCCGGTCGCCCCGGTCACCACCGGCGGCCAGCTCGCCTACACCGGCTCGGACACCACCGACGCCCTGCCGTGGGCCCTCGGCCTGCTCGTCGCCGGTGCCGGCCTGATCGGCGCCCGCTTCGCGCGCCGTCGTCGCGCCCAGCGCTGACCCCCTGAAGACGTCTCCCGTCCGTCGCGTGCCCGCGTGACGGACGGGAGGCCCGACCCGGCCCCGCCTGCTCCCTCGCCGGAGCAGCGGGGCCGTTCGCATCTGCACTCGTGAGCCCCTGCGCCCGTGCCGGTCCGCGCCGGTAGCGTGGTCGGCATGCCCACGCTGCTGCACATCGACTCCTCGGCCGACCTGTCCCACTCCCGCTCGCGCGCACTGACCGCGGCCTTCGCCGACGCCTGGCGCGCCCGAGGCCCGGAGTACACGGTTGTCCGGCGGGACCTGCACGTCGACCAGCTCCCCCACCTCGAGACCTCGGCGCTGCACTGGGCCGCCGCCGACCGCACCGCCGAGGAGACCGTCGCGCCCGAGGCCGAGGCCCTGCGCCAGGAGGTCATCGACGAGCTCCTGGCCGCCGACGTCGTCGTGGTGGGTGCGCCGCTGTACAACTACACCGTGCCGTCGACCCTGAAGGCGTGGATCGACCGCATCCACGTCCCAGGCATCCTGACCGGCGGCGTGCAGCCCCTGGCCGGTCGACCCGTCGTGACCGTGGTGAGCCGCGGCGCCACCTACGACGCCGGCACCCCGACCGAGGGCTGGGACCACGGCTCCCCCGTCCTGCACATCGTTCTCGGCACCGCGCTCGGCATGAAGCTGTACCCGATCACCGTCAGCGCGACCCTGGCCGACCGTCTGCCCGACCTCGCGCCGCTGGCCGAGCACGCCGCCGCCGAGTTCGCCGACGCGAAGACGACCATCGAGCGCCTCGCGACGACGCTCGGCTGAGGTCAGGCGGGCCGGACCTCGCCGGCCCGCCCGAGCAGGTCCGCGTGGAAGGCCGTCTGCGTCAGCGCGCTCGCGAGCAGGAACCCGGTCATCGACTCGATCCCGCCGCTGAAGGGCACCCGGGCCGCGACCTCGAACAACGTCGGACGATCCAGCGCATCGAGGGCCGCGGCGACGTGGCGTGAGCGTTCCTCCCGGTGCCGGGCCAGGGTCTCGGCGCGGGTGACGACGTCACGGAACCGGTACTCGTGCCCCGGGCAGACCTCGAGGTCGGCGTACGGGTCGAGCCGCGCGAGCGACGCCAGGTAGTCCCCGAGGGGGTTCGTGCCGGTCCGGCCGCCGAGCCCGATGCCGGAGTTGATCCGCGGCAGCACGTGGTCGCCGGAGAACAGCAGCCCGTCGGCCTCCTCGAGGAAGCACACGTGCCCGGTGGTGTGCCCCGGGGTCCACAGCGTGCGGATCGTCCGACCGGGGATCGGCAGCAGGTCGCCGTCCTCGAGCAGCACGTCGGCGAACGGCGCCTCGATCCGGCCCATCCCGATCCGGCGTCCGCTGCCCCACGCCTCGACGACCCCGGCCCGCAGGTGCTCGGGCAACCCCCACGTCGCGATGTCCGCGTCGTTCCGCTCGGCGTCGGCGCGTTCCCGTTCGAGCGCGCGGACCTCGAGGCCGTGCATCGCCACCCGCGCCCCCGTCACCCGGCGGACGGCCGCCGCGGCACCCAAGTGATCGGCGTGCAGGTGGGTCACGGCCACGAGCGACACGTCGTCCAGGGTGCGTCCGATCGTGGCGAGCCCGTCCCGCAGCTCGGCGAGTCCGCCGTCGGCCGACCAGCCGGGGTCGATCACCGCGAGCGAGCCGTCCGACCCCTCGACGACGTAGACGAGGGTCGCGTCGGGCACCCCGAACCGGAACGGCACCGCGAGGGTCCAGATGCCCGGCCGGACCTGCTCGACGGGTGGCAGGACGCCGTCGCGGAGCGCGGCGGCCTGCACGGGGCTGATCGGTTCCGGGGCCGGCGCTGCCGACGGGGGCACGGTCGTCACGCCGGCCACCCTACCGACGCTGCGGTTTTGACAGCAGAAGTAGCAGTGTGAAATGCATTGTTTTTCCGATGTCATTCCAGTAGCTTCGCTTCGTGGTCATCGACGATCACCAACGAGAGGAATCCATGCGCAGGTTCACAGTCCCACTGGGGAGGCGCGCCCATCCGGTCGGTGACCAAGTGAAACGTGCAGGAGTTCCCGCTCTCGCGGTGACCCTCGCGCTCGGGATCACCTCGTGCACACCGTCGACGAACGGACCGCTGCGGTTCACCGACAGCGGCACCGTTTGGTGCCAGAGCACCCGTCTCGATGGTTCGATCGGCATCCCCATCGACAGGGAGAACGGTCCGCCCATCGAGGTCACCGCGGTCAGGACGCTGGAGCAGACCGGCGTGACGACGCACGAAGTCCTGTTGGTTCCGGTCTCCCCGTACAGCAGGACCGGATCGGTGTCGTGGCCGTTGACGGAGGAATGGGGCGATCCGAGGTCCGCGATCGGCCGGTCCGTTCCCGCAGGCGAGCACTTCGACCTCGCCATCCACCTCGCACGTGACAAGGGAACATCAGGTACGACGGGAACCATCTTCATCGACTACGAGGCCGAAGGTCGCGCGTACACGGCCAACACCTACACGCAGGTGAAGATGGAGCCGGACTGCCGCCGCTGAACCCACTGGCGGTGGCTGGTGAGCAGAAATGGTCGGGTGTGGGCCCTGGACCCGACCATTTCTGCTCACCGAGCACACGCGCCGGGCGCAGCACGGGCCTCCAGGCAGACAGCGCCGACAGCCCCGCCGACGCGCGCGAGTAGACAGGACGCATGGAGATTGCACCGATGCTCGCCAAGGCCGTCGCCACCGTCCCCGACCCGGACAGCACGAAGGGCGGGCTGCGGTACGAACCGAAGTGGGACGGGTTCCGCGGCATCGTGACGATCGACGGCGACGACGTGGAGATCGGCAGCCGCGGCGCCAAGCCGCTCACCCGGTACTTCCCCGAACTGGTCGAGGCGTTCCGCGCGCAGTTCGGCGGACGCGACCATCCGGTCGTCCTGGATGGCGAGGTGATCCTGCGCTCCGGCGAGCCGGGTGCCGAGCGGCTGGACTGGGAGGCCCTGTCCCAGCGCATCCACCCGGCGGCGTCCCGGATCACGAAGCTCAGCGTCGAGACCCCGGCGCAGTTCGTGGCCTTCGACCTGCTGGCAGTGGACGGCGAGGAGCTGGTGGACCTGCCCTTCGACGAGCGTCGCGAGCGCCTGGAACAGCTCGGCGACGCGATGACCGACCCGCTCTTCGTCACCCGCACCACGCTCGACGTCGAGCAGGCGCGCGAGTGGCTCACCACCTTCGAGGGCGCCGGGCTCGACGGCGTCGTCGCGAAGCCCCGCGCGCGGCCGTACGAGCCGAACAAGCGCACGATGCTCAAGGTGAAGCACCACCGGACCGCGGACGTCGTCGCGATCGGGTACCGCGTGCACAAGAGCGGTTCCGGTGTCGGGTCACTCCTGGTCGGCCTGTACGACACGGACGGCGAGCTCCGCCAGGTCGGCGGCGTCTCCGCCTTCTCCGACAAGCGTCGGGCCGCGTTGATCGACGAGCTCGAGCCCGTCGTGCTCCGCGATGCGGACGGGAGGCCCGTCACCGGTGACGGCGAACGGTCGCGGTTCTCGTCGGGTCGCGACACGTCGTTCGTCCGGCTGGCGCCGGAGCTGGTGCTCGAGGTCCGGTACGACCAGATGGAGGGCGACCGGTTCCGGCACACCGTGCAGTTCGAGCGGTGGCGACCGGACCGCGACGGGGAGTCGTGCGGCTTCGCCCAGCTCGAGGTGCCGACGGCCTACGACCTGAACGACGTGCTGTCCTGAGGCTCCTCCTGACGGCGCAACGCAGTCAGGTGTCCATTTGTCGCTGTTCCGTCGCTGTTCCGGGAAAAGTAGTTAGCCGAACTAGTGACGTCATGCCAGGATGATGCCGACAGCAGCAGGAGGCACTCACCCGGGTGCCCACGGATCGGAGCGGATCGACATGAGCACCAGCACGCTTGTCCGCCACACTCGGCGGAGTCCTTTCTCAGAAGTTCGCGAAGCACGGCGTCAGCGTGTTCTGCAGCTCAGCGCGGTGATCAGCGCCATCGCCGGTGTGACCGCCACGGCACTCGCCCTGGTCACGATCGGGCTCGGCTCGTGATCGTCGACGGCATCACCGACGTCCACCGCGGCACCTGGTCGCGCCTGACCCGGCTGCACACCGCCAGCATCGGGCTGCCGACGCACACCACGCGGGTGGACGAACCGGACCGTCAGCAGGACGCCGGCTCCGCACTCTGACGATCAGGTCGTCTTCCGGCCGCTCAGGTCGTCTTCTTCGCGCGGGAGGGCTGCACGCGCGGCGGCTCCCCCGGCATCTTCGGGAAGTCCGGCGGGAACGGCAGCTCACCCTCACCGTTCTCCAGGTCGCGCTCCCACCACTCCAGCAGCGGTGCGATCGACCCCGGCTGCTCGCCCATCGACTCCCACGGATCGCCGATCGTCCGCAGCCGCTCCGGCACCGTCCGGATCGTGAACGTCGTCGGGTCCACCGTGGGCAGTTCGTCCCACGTGATCGGGGTCGACACCGAGGCGTGCGCGAGGGCGCGCGGGCTGTACGCACCGGCCATCGTCCGGTCGCGGTTCGCCTGGTTGAAGTCGACGAAGATCCGCTGGCCGCGCTCTTCCTTCCACCACGCCGTCGTCACCCGGTCGGGCATCCGGCGTTCGAGCTCGCGTGCGGCGGCGATGACGGCGTGCCGCACCTCGAGGAACTCGTGCTCGGGGCGGATCGGCGCGAACACGTGGAGCCCGCGGTTGCCGCTCGTCTTGATCCACGTGGTGAGTCCGGCCTCGTCGAGGACCTTCCGGAGCTCCTGCGCCACCGGCACCGTGTCGGCGAAGTCCGTGCCCGGCTGCGGGTCGAGGTCGATGCGGAGCTGGTCCGGGTGGTCGCTGTCCTCGGCTCGTGACGCCCACGGGTGGAACACCACCGTGTTCATCTGCGCCGCCCACACTGCGACGGCCGGCTCGTCGATCACCAGCTGCGGGTGCGACCGGGCGCTCGGGTACGTCACCGTGACCGAGCGGACGTAGTCGGGCGCACCCTTTGGCGGGTTCTTCGAGAAGAACTGCTCGCCGTCGACGCCGCCGGGGAACCGCTGCAGCGAGATCGGCCGGTCACCGTTCGCCCGGACGAAGGCGTCCCCCACCGTGACGAGGTACTCCGCCAGGTCGAGCTTCGTGATCCCCGCCTCGGGCCAGAGCACCCGCGAGGGGCTGCTGATCCGGACCTCCCGGTCGCCCACGCGCACCGTCGTCGCTTCGCTCACCATGCAGCGGACCGTACACGCGTGCGCGCCGGTCGCCCCGGTCCGTCCGCAGAACACCGGCGTTCTGCGGGCCGCCGGCCCGTCGTGCTCGCGCCCGCGCGCCCGTCGCAAGGGAGGCCACGCGGCTAGGGTTGAGCGGTGAGCACGACGACCGAACCCCTGCACATCGGGCTGGTGTCGCTGCACACCTCCCCCGGCGACGAGCCCGGCTCGGGTGAGGTCGGCGGCATGAACGTCGTCGTCCGGCACCAGGCGGAAGCGCTGGCCGACCGCGGCCACCACGTCGACATCATCACGCGGCGCTCCGCACCGACGCAGCCGGACTCGGTGTCGCTCGTGCCGGGTGTCTGCCTGCGGTTCCTGTCCGCCGGGCCTGCCGAGCCGGTGCCGAAGGGCGAGCACGACGCGTTCATCGAACCGTTCCGCCGCGAGCTCGAACGACTCGGGCCGTTCGACGTCCTGCACTCGCACCACTGGTTCTCCGGAGCCGCTGCGTTGCCGGTGGCGCGGGGACGTGGGATCCCGCACGTGCAGTCGTTCCACTCGATCGCTGCGGACCCCGCGACACCGCTGTCCGAGGGCGAGCGGCCCGAATCCGCCGGGCGCATCGCGGGTGAGGAACTGCTGGCGCGCGAGTCCGACGCCGTCGTCGTGGTGTCCGAGGCCGAGGCCTCGACGGTCCGCACCCGCCTGGGCGGCGACGACGCCCGAATCTGGATCGTGCCGCCGGGCGTCGACGGGTCGGTCTTCCGTCCCGCTGCGGTCGGCGCGCGCCGCGCCGCCACCCCCTACGTCGTCGCGGCGGCTCGCGTGCAGCCGTTGAAGGGGCTGGACCTGGCCATCGAGGCCATCGCCGGCATCAGCCTGGAGGCCCGCCCCACCCTCGTCATCGCGGGAGACGCCTCGAGTGAGGCGGGCGACTACGTGGACGAACTGCGCCGGCTCGCCGCGGCGCGTGGCATCGCCGACCGCGTCACCTTCATCGGTCCGCAGTCGCGTGCCGACCTGGCGTTCCTGTTCCGTGGCGCGGCAGCCGTGCTCGTGCCGTCGCACTCCGAGACGTACGGCCTCGTCGCGCTCGAGGGTTCGGCGTCCGGGGTGCCGGTCGTGGCCGCGGCTGCCGGGGGGCTGCGCGAGGCCGTGGTCGACGGGGAGACGGGCGTCGTGCTCGAGTCCCGCGACCCGCACGCCTGGGCAGCGGAGATCGAGCGGATCCTGACGGATGCGGAGTACGCGGCGGCGCTGTCCTCGGCCGGACGGGAGCACGCGGAGCGCCTGAGTTGGGATCGGTCCGCCACCGGGCTCGAGGACGTGTACCGCCGGGTGCTCGGGCGCTCGTGAGCGCGGCCGACCGGTTCGGGCGCTTCGCCCGGTTCTGGGAGGCGCTCGACGCCGTCCCCGTCGAACCGGACGCCGAGGCGCTCTACGACGTCGGGTCGGCCGAGGGGCGGCTGCGACGTTCGAACCTCGAGCGGTACCTGGAGCGGCTCGGTCCGTCCGCGGACACACTGCTGGTGGCCGAGGCACCCGGGTGGCGGGGCATGACGAACACGGGGGTGCCGTTCACGAGCATGCGCGAACTCCAGCCGGAGTACCTGGTGCCCCCGGAGCCGACCGCCCCGTGGGAGGCGTCGTCCCGCGTCGTGCACGCTGCCCTCGAGGGCTGGACCGGCGCACTCCCGGTGGCGTGGGCGATCTTCCCGCACCACCCGTTCGCGGCGCCGGACCGGCTGACGAACCGGACGCCGCGTCCCGCCGAGATCCGGTCGGGGGCACCTGTGGCGCTGGCGCTGCTCGACACCCTCGGTGGTGCCGAGCGCGTTCGGGTCGTCGCGGTGGGGCGGAAGGCACAGGGCGCGCTCGCGCTGGCGGGCATCGGTGCGGTGGCGCTGCGGCACCCCGCGCAGGGTGGCGCGCGGCAGTTCACCGAGCAGTTGCAGGCGTTGTCCCGCTAGCTGTGATGTCCAGGGAGGTTGTTGAGTCTGCTGATGGGTGGGGCTCCGATGGCGGAGTGGGTTCTGTGGTGA
>NZ_JADKRV010000003.1 GCF_015351025.1 Curtobacterium sp. VKM Ac-1376
AACTAAGCAGCTCCACTCCACCGCAGGAGGTCCTTCTCACATCCCAACGACTACAGCGAGTCGTCGCAGCTCAACCAACGTCCCTGGGCAGTACAACTAGCGTTGCAGCGATCACAGGGGAGGAACAATGGAGTTCGAAGAGCGTCTCGCTGCGTTGGCGACGAAGGTGCAGAACCAGCGCGAGGCCATCCAGACCGAAGAAGCGACGAAGAACGCGTTCGTCATGCCGTTCATCTCGACGATCCTCGGCTACGACGTGTTCAACCCGCTGGAGGTCGTACCCGAGTTCACGGCCGACGTGGGCGTGAAGCGCGGCGAAAAGGTCGACTACGCGATCATGCGCGACGGCGAGGTGCAGATCCTCATCGAGTGCAAGAAGTCGACTGAACCGCTGAAGATCGAGCACGCGTCGCAGCTGTTCCGGTACTTCTCCGTCACGAACGCCCGCATCGCGGTGCTCACGAACGGCGAGGTCTACAACTTCTACACGGACCTCGACGCGCCGAACAAGATGGACGACCGCCCCTTCCTCGTCCTCGACCTCGCCGACATCGACGAGACCCTGCTGCCGGAGCTCAGCAAGCTGACGAAGGACGTCTTCGACCTGGACTCGGTCATCAGCGCCGCTGAGGAGCTGAAGTACGTCGGGTCCATCAAGCGAGCCATCGCTGCACAGTTCCGGGAGCCGGAAGAAGACTTCGTCCGCCTCTTCACGACTCGCGTCTACGACGGTCGCTTCACCCAGGAGGCCCGCACCCAGTTCACGACGCTGGTCGCGAAGGCGTCGAAGCAGTTCCTGAACGAGCAGGTGAACGATCGCCTGAAGACCGCGCTCGGCGCGTCGTACAGCGCCCCCGTCGCAGCCGACGCCGCGGCGGAGACAGTGACGAGTGCAGCCGTGGCCGAGGACGACCTCGACCGCGACACTCAGATCGAGACGACGCTCGAGGAACTCGAGGGCTACCAGATCGTGAAGGCGATCGCCTGCAGCGAGGTCAAGCCTGACCGGATCGCCCACCGTGACCAGAAGTCGTACTTCGCAGTCCTGCTCGACGACAACAACCGCAAGCCGATCGCGCGCCTCTGGTTCAACGGCAAGAAGCAGAAGTACGTGGGTCTGTTCGACGAGAACAAGGTCGAGACGAAGCACCCGATCGAGAACCTGGATGACATCTACCTGCACGCGGCAGCGATCCGCGAGGCCACTCAGCGATTCGCGAGCTGACGTTCGCTTCGTGAGCAGGAATGGTCGGGTCGCCTGCGGGCACTCGACCATTTCTGCACTCCAAGTGCGGGCGACCTCGCACCGTGCGAGAGCGCGCAACCCGCGGCTAGCCTTGCGGAGATGAGGAAGCGCGGCGGAACGGTGCTCGTGTTGGTGGCGATCGGGGGCCTGGCGGGCGTCCTGTCCGGGCTGTTCGGCGTCGGCGGTGGGGTCATCGTGGTGCCGGCGCTCATGGCCTTCGTGCACATGGACCAGCGTCGGGCCTCGGCCACCTCGCTCGTGGCGATCGCCCCCGCGGCCGTCGTCGGTGCGGTCACGTACGCGGTGCAGGGCGAGGTGCACTGGCTCGCGGCACTGACCCTGGCGGTGGGCAGCGTCGTCGGCGCCCCACTCGGTGCCCGGCTGCTCCGTGCCCTGCCGCTCCGGGTGCTGCCGTGGATCTTCGTCGGGTTCATCGCCGTCGTGCTCGTCTCGCTGTTCACCACGGTGCCGACGCGCGGCGGCGAGGTGCACCTCGGAGTCGTCGAGGTGATCGTCCTGCTGCTGCTCGGACTGCTGTCGGGCGTGCTCTCCGGACTCGTGGGGGTCGGCGGCGGGGTCGTGATCGTGCCGGGGCTCGAGGTCGTCCTCGGCGCCGGGGACCTGCTCGCGAAGGGCACGTCGCTGCTCACCATGGTGCCGACGTCGGTGTCGGGCACGGTCGCGAACCTCCGTCGCCGAGCGGCCGACCTGCGCGTCGGCCTGACGGTCGGCATCACCGCTGCAGTGTGCTCGCCGGGTGGCGCGGCGCTCGCCCGGCTCGTCGACCCACAGGTGGGCACGTGGATGTTCGCGGCGTTCCTGGTGGTCGTCGCGGTCATCGTGCTCGGCCGCGGTCGTCGGACCGCACCCAGGAACGACGCGAGCGACGGGGAGGTCGCGTGACGGGCCTCCAGGCAGGGCATGACGCCGAAGCCGTGCTCGCGGCCTTCGCCCGCACCAGCGGCGACGTCCCGGCGGCCCGTCGGATCGCTCGGCAGTTCCACGACCTCGACGAGGGGGAGCGATCGGCGCTGCTCTGGAGCGAGGACGACGGTGCGAAGCTCATCGCCGTGCTGCTGCTCGTGCAGGCGATGCGCGCGCACCCCGACCCGGAGCTGACCGACGAGTACCTGTCGGCGGCGAAGGCCGAGCGGTTCGAGGACCCGGTGCTCGTCGACCTGGCGGCCGAGGAGCTCGTCGGTGCCCCGCTCGTGGGCGGGTCGACGGGGCCGCTGTTCGCGCTCGTGAAGTCCGACGTGGCGATGGTCCGGCGGATCGCGATCGTGGCGACCCTGGCGTTCGTGAAGCAGGGCGACGCCGAGGTGCCGCTCGGGATCGCGGGACGCCTGGTGCGGGAGCGGAGCGGGACGGTGCAGTCGGCGCTCGGGTGGGTGCTGCGCGAGACGGGGAAGCGGGCGTCCGAGGGGGCGCTCGTGGCGTTCCTCGAGAAGAGCGGGCGCTACCTGACACCGGCGGCTCGGCGGACGGCGACCGAGCACCTGCCAGCGGGCGAGCGCGACCGCCTGCGGGGCTGACCGGCCTCGGCAGCGCAGCGCGCCCGACGCGCTGAGGGGGACGCGGGGCTGGGAGCGTCCACGGGGCGGGCGCGTACCGAGGAGGGGAACGCGAGTCGTGCCTCCAGGCCGGCTCGAAGCGACCACGAGAGGAACGCGACGTGCGCGCACTGACCTGGCAGGGCACCGAGAAGGTGTCCGTCGAGACCGTCCCCGACCCGACCATCCAGGAGCCGACCGACGCGATCGTGCGGATCACCTCCACGGCGATCTGCGGCTCCGACCTGCACCTGTACCGCGTACTCGGCCCGTACATCGACCGCGGCGACGTCCTCGGCCACGAGCCGATGGGCATCGTGGAGGAGGTCGGGTCCGGCGTCACGAACCTGAAGGTCGGCGACCGGGTCGTCATCCCGTTCAACATCTCCTGCGGGCACTGCTGGATGTGCCAGCACGGCCTGCAGTCGCAGTGCGAGACCACCCAGGTGACCGAGTACGGCACCGGTGCGTCCCTGTTCGGCTACACCAAGATGTACGGCCAGGTCCCCGGCGGCCAGGCCGAGTACCTGCGCGTGCCGCACGCCGACTACGGCCCCATCGTCGTGCCGGACGACGGCACCCCCGACGACCGCTGGCTGTTCCTGAGCGACATCCTGCCGACCGCGTGGCAGGCCGTGCAGTACGCCCAGGTGCCCGAGGGCGGCACCCTGGCGGTGCTCGGTCTCGGCCCCGTCGGCCAGTTCGCCGCCCGGATCGGCAAGCACCTCGGGTACCGCGTGCTCGCCGTCGACCCGGAGCAGGTGCGCCGTGACCTCGGCGCGAAGCACGGCGTCGAGGTGTTCGACCTGACGAAGGACCTGGTGCCCGAGCTCGTCGACCTGACCGACGGCCGCGGACCGGACGGAGTCGTCGACGCCGTCGGCATGGAGGCCCACGGCAACCCGATGGCGGGCTTCGCCCAGCGCGCGGCCGGCCTTCTGCCCGACAAGCTCGCGCAGAAGGCGATCGAGACCGCGGGTGTCGACCGGCTCGCCGCCGTGCACGGGGCGATCGACCTGGTCCGCCGCGGTGGCACCGTCTCGCTGAGCGGCGTCTACGGCGGGATGGCCGACCCGATGCCGATGATGACGCTGTTCGACAAGCAGATCACCATCCGCGAGGGCCAGTGCAACGTGAAGCGCTGGATCGACGACATCATGCCGCTCGTCACCGACCCGTCGGACCCGCTCGGCACGCTCGATCTGACGACGCACCGGGTGTCGCTCGAGGACGCCCCGCACATGTACGAGGTGTTCCAGAAGAAGCAGGACGGCTGCGTCAAGGTCGTGCTCGACCCCGCGATGGCCTCGGCCTGATGCGCGTCGTCGTCGTCGGTGCGACCGGCAACGTCGGGACGGCGGTGCTCCGCCGCCTCGTGGCTGCGGCCGGTGGCGGCGGCGAGCACGTCGCGCCGCGTGCTGGCGGCGACGGCGAGCACGTGGGGGTTGCGGCTGCCGGTGCTCGCGGCACGGTCGAGATCGTCGGCGTTGCCCGCCGGCTGCCGGATCTGCGTGCGGAGCCGTACGCAGCCGCCGTCTGGCACGCCGTCGACGTCGGGGACGCCGACGCCGTCGAGCAGCTCACCGCCGTGTTCCAGGGCGCTGACGCCGTCATCCACCTGGCGTGGGCGCTGCAGCCGACGCACGACATCCCCGCGCAGCACCGGACGAACGTGACGGGGACGGCGAACGTGCTGGAGGCCGTCGCGCGCGCGTCGGTACCGCAGGTCGTGGTGGCGTCCTCGGTGGGGGCGTACCGCGGTGTGGACGTCGACGGCAAGCACACCCCCGTGGACGAGAGTTGGCCGGCCGACGGCATCCCGACGGCGACGTACTCGGTCCACAAGGCCGCGAACGAGGCGGCGATGGACGACTTCGTGGCGCAGCACCCCGGCGTCGTCGTGACCCGGCTGCGCCCCGGGCTGATCTTCCAGCGAGACGCCGCCGCCGAGATCCGTGCCCTGTTCCTCGGCCACCTCGTGCCGATGTCGATCGTGCGGTGGATCCGCTGGCTCGTGCTGCCGCTGCCGTACCCGTTCGTGTTCCAGGCCGTGCACGCCGACGACGTCGCCGACGCCTACTGGCGCGCGGTCGACCGGCGGGCCGGCGGCGCGTTCAACATCGCTGCATCGCCGGTCCTCAACCCGCCGCGACTGGCGCGGGCCTTCGGCATGCTCGGTGCGGTGCGCATCCCCCTGCGGTTGCTCCGGGGCATCGTGACGCTGACGTGGCGGCTGCGGTTGCAGCCGACGGACGCCGGGTGGATCGACATCGCGGCCGGGGTGCCGATCATGCGGACCGACCGTGCCCGGTCGGTGCTCGGATGGGAGGCCCGGCACACCTCCGAAGACGCGTTGCGCGCCCTGGTGGCCGGGTTCGCAGACGGTGCGAACGTGCCAGCGTCGGGGCCGCTCCGCGGCTGAGCGGGCGGGCTGGCTGGGGGCGGACTCGTTGCTGCCTGGTCGTCTCGGGCGTACAGGGTGCTTTCGGGCGTACCGGGTCGGAAGTTCCGACCGGGTACGCCCGAATCCGCTTTCCATCGCGGGCGTTCTGGGAAGGAACGCGCCGGGGAAGCGGACGGACGACCGCGGTCAGAACCCGCTCACCATGCAGGAGGACATCGCGCACCGGGCGCTGCAGAGCCGGACGCTCGCGCCGGACAGGCCGCTCGAACAGCGGCTCGCCGAACTCGACGACCTGCACGCCCGCGGGGTGATCTCCGACGAGGAGCACCGCGCCGCCCGAGCCGCGGCCCTGGGCGGCTAGCCTGGGCGGGTGCTGCTGCCGACGGACCTGCTCGGGGCGTGGGACCTGCACCGCACCGTGCACGACCACCGCGCCGGGGTCGAGGGCGTCGTCACCGGGACCACCACGCTGACCGAGGTGACCCAGGACGAGGTGCGCTGGGACGAGTCCGGCGTGATGACCTTCGACGGGCGCACGACCACGGTGTCACGGACCCTCGTCCTGCGGCGGACGAGCATCGGCGCCGAGGACCGCGCCGGCGGCGGCTGGACCGTGCACTTCTCCGACGGGCGGGTGTTCCACGACTGGGTGTGGGGCACGAGCGTCGCCCACGCCTGCGCGCCGGACGACTACACCGGTGCCTTCGACGGCGACCAGGACCGCTGGACGGTGCGGTGGAAGGCCCGTGGCCCGGCCAAGGACTACCGGCTCGACAGCGTCCTCACCCGACCCCGGCCGTGACCGGAGGGTCGGCGGTCGCCGCCAGACTGGGGGTATGGCACGCTCCTCCGGCACAGACGCCCCGCGCATCACCCTGACCGAACCCCGGGACCTCGAGGACTGGGAACCCGCCCCCGGCGACGTCCTGACCGGGGACCGGATCGAGGGCAAGCGCATCGACGTCCTCGACCTGGCCGGCCAGCGGCTGCCCGACCTCGAGATCGAGGAGTCCGTGATCGACACACTCCGGGGCGGTGCTGCGGACTTCCGCGGGCTCCGGGTCCGCGACTCGCTCATCGACGCGCTCGACGCCCCGGTGTTGCGGGCGTCGAGCAGCTCGTGGCGCGAGGTCCGGATCTCCGGCGGTCGGGTCGGCTCCGCAGAGCTGTACGACTCCGGGCTGAACGGGGTCGAGTTCATCGGGATGAAGTTCGGCTTCGTGAACCTGCGCGGGTCGACGATCACCGACGTGGTGTTCCGCGACTGCGTGATCGACGAGCTCGACATCGCCGACGCGAAGCTGCTGCGGGTGTCGTTCGACGGCAGCAGCATCCGCGCCGCCGAGGGCTCGAACACCCGCATCGACCACGTGGACCTGCGGGGCGCCGACCTCGATCGGGTCGAGCGGCTCGAGGGGTTCCGCGGTGCGACGATCGGCGCCGACCAGCTGTACACGCTCGCGCCGCTGCTGGCGGCTCAGGCGGGCTACCGCGTCGACTGACCGATGCCCCCCCGCACGGTGCGAGGGGCGCTTCCGAGTCGTGCGAGGTTCCGTACTCGGTGCGACCCCGCGGCCCTCCCACGGAGTACGGAACCTCGCACCGGACGGCAGGCGTCCCGACGACAAGCACCGGACGGCAGGCGTCAGGCGACGCCCGCGCCCACCCCGGTCAGCGCCGCCGCCAAGTCGGCCTGCACCAGGTCGCCGTGCACGGCCGCGCCCGTCTGGGTACCGGCGGCCGCCGACGCGATCACCGTCGCCATCGGGGCGGCCACGTTGCCGGCCGCGTACACGCCGCGCACCGCGGTCTGCCCGCTGGCGTCGACGGTCAACGCCGTCGCGTACCGGTGGTCGCCCATGAGCTGGTCGGTCGCAGCGAGGCCCAGCCTGGACAGGAAGTCCACGCGCGCCTCGGGTCGGCTGGCCGTGGCCAGGGCGTCGAGCTCGACGAACGAACCGGATCCGAGTCGCACCCCGGTCAGGCGGTCGCCCTCCGAGAGGACGGCGGCGACGGGACCCGTCACGACGGCGATGCCGCGTGCCGCCAGACCGGCCAGTTCGGTGTCGTCCATCAGTGCCGTGTCGGTGACGAACGCAGTCACCCGGTCGCTCAGCGCCCGGAACATCATCGCGTGGTGCGCCCCGTTCGGCGTCGTCACGAGCACCCCGATGCGCTGGTCGCGGATCTCCCACCCGTGGCAGAACGGGCAGTGCACGACACCGCGTCCCCACTGCTCGGCGAGCCCGGGGACCTCCGGCAGGACGTCGACGGCGCCGGAGGCGACGACCACCCTGCGGGCCGAGACGACCGCGCCGGAGTCCAGCGTGACCGCGAACCCGATCGGATCGATGCCGTCACCGGACGTGGCGGACGCGGCCACGACCCTCCCGGCCGTCACCTCGACGCCGTAGGCGGCGACCTCGTCGCGACCGATGCGCGACAACTCGGCAGGGGCGATGCCCTCGTGCCCCAGGTAGTTGTGGGCGCCCGCCGCCCGAGCGTTGCGGGGTTCGCCGGAGTCGACGACGAGCACCGAGCGGCGCGAGCGTCCGAGGATGAGGGCGGCTGACAGACCGGCGGCCGAGCCGCCGATGACGATGACGTCGTAGTGATCACGCATGCCCTGATCATGGAGGCCGCGTGCTGCGGTCAGCAACGAACGTTGCCGGTATGGCAACATGGCCGGCATGACAAGCGGCCGGGAGGCACCGATCACCCCGCGCACGACCGCGCAGGTGGTCGACGGGGTCGGTCCCCGTCTGCGCGCCCTGCGCGCGCACCGCGCCGTCACGCTCGCCGCGCTCTCGGAGCAGACCGGCGTCTCGGTGAGCACGTTGTCGCGGCTCGAGTCGGGCCAGCGGAAGCCGACCCTCGAGTTGCTGCTGCCACTGGCCCGCGCCTACCAGGTGCCCCTCGACGACCTCGTGGGCGCTCCCCAGACCGGCGACCCGCGCGTCCACATGAAGCCCGAGGTCCACGGGGGCCGCGTTGTGGTGCCGCTGACGAAGCGCACCGGCGGTGTGCGGTCGTTCAAGCAGCTGTTCCCGCCGAACTCGCCGGGTGGGGAGCCGTCGCTCAAGACGCACGAGGGCTACGAGTGGCTCTACGTGCTGTCCGGTCGGCTGCGCCTGGTGCTCGGCGAACACGACCTCGACCTCGGGCCGGGTGAGGTCGCCGAGTTCGACACCCACACGCCGCACTGGATGGGCAACGTGACGGACTCCGTCACCGAGGTGCTGTGCCTGTACGGGCCGCAGGGCGAGCGAGCGCACGTGCGGTCACGACCGGCTCGGTGACCGGCTGACCGAGGCCGTCGTCAGCGGCTGCGCCACCCCCGCCGCGACCGCGCCTCCGACCGCAGCCGTCGCGCCCACCGGCGCACCGGGTTTGCGCGCCGCCCGTTCACGTGGAACGTGTGGAAGGCGCGTCGCGTCCGCACCCAGGCAGACGGGAGGCCCGACATCGGTCGTGCGGACACCTGCACCGTGAGCACGGGGTCGGCCAGCACCCGCCAGGCCGGGTCGAGCTGCATGCTCAGGTCGACGTCGTCGTGGACCTCGGCGTCCTCGCGGTGTGCCCGCCGGCGCACGGCGGCCCAGGTGGAGCGCCGCATCGCCATCGCGGAACCGAACAGGGGCGGGTGCCCGAGTGCCCCCCGCATGAGCACGAAGTAGGGGCCCATGTAGACGAGGTTCCAGAGCCGCCGGACGAGCGGTCCGCCGTCGTGGGGACGCCCGGGGCCGGTCACCGCCACGACCTCGGGGTCCGCCAGCAGCCGCAGGACGTCGGCGATCCACGTGGGCGGCGGGACGGAGTCGGCGTCGAGCCGGACGATGACGTCGCCGGAAGCCTGGTCGTACCCGCGCGCGGAGGCCCGGGCGATGCCGCGCACCGGCTCCGAGAGCACGACGGCGCCGGCCCCTCGGGCCGTCGCAGCGCTGTCGTCGCTGCTGCCGTTGTCCACCACCACGACCTCGTCCGGCTGCACCGCCTGGGCGTCCAGCGCCGCGAGACAGCGCCGGAGGTGCGCGGCGTCGTCCCGCACGGGGATGACGACGGAGACACGGGGCATCCGTCGATCCAACCGGCCGGTCGCTGGGCGGGTTGTCGGACTGCGTTTCCCGACGTTCCTGGGTGCTGGCTCAGTCGGCAGCGCGCATGTTCGGTGTCGCAACGCCCCGGTGCACGCCGGGGACGACGACAACCGGAAGGCCGACCATGACCACGAACCCACCCGGGAACGACTCCGGGACGCCCATCCACGACCGCACCGCAGCTGCCGACGGGCACGAGGTCACCCCGGGCGTCACCGTGCCGTCGTACGCGAGCGGAACGCCCGCGCCGCGACCCGCCGACCCCGGAGCCGCGCAGACGTACGACCCGTACGGCGACGACGCAGCCGAGGTGCCGTTCAACGCGCCCCTCGACGCCGTGCCCGCGGACGAGCAGCTCCCCGCTGCCCCGACCACGCCGCTCCCCGGAAGCGGGAGCACGTCCGGCAGCACGTCCGGCAGCGACTCCGACTCCAGTGGTGGCTCCGGCAAGGCCGACGCCGCCAAGGGTGCCGCGCAGGACGTCGCCGGCGACGCGAAGGAGAAGGCCGCGAACGTGGCGGGCACCGCGAAGGAGCAGGCGGCCAACGTCGCCTCCGAGGCGACCGACCACGCCAAGCAGCTCTACGCCCAGGCGAGCAGCCAGCTCAAGGACCAGGCGGCCGACCAGCAGCAGCGCGCTGCCGGTGGGCTCCGCACCCTCGGCGAGCAGCTCGGCCGCATGGCCGAGAATGACGACGAGCAGGGCGTCGCGTCGAAGGTCGTCCGCGACCTGTCCGGCCGCGCGAACACCGTCGCCGGGTTCCTCGAGAACCGCGACCCGGGCTCGCTGCTCGACGAGGTGAAGACCTTCGCCGCGAAGCGCCCCGGCACCTTCATCGCGGTCGCCGCGGGCGCTGGCCTGCTGGCCGGCCGCCTGGCGAAGGCGCTCGCGACCGAGGTCAAGCACGAGAAGGAGGCCGGCGACGGCACCACCGGGACCGGGAGCGGCGTATGAGCCAGTCCGTCCCCGGCGCGACACCACTGGGCGAACCGACGCCCGAGGAGCGCGCCGCGACCACGCCGCTCGGTGAGCTGCTGTCCGACGTCTCGCGCGACCTCTCGAGCCTGTTCCGGCAGGAGGTCGCCCTGGCCAAGGCCGAGCTGACCGACTCCGCGAAGAAGGCCGGCAAGGCAGGCGGGATGTTCGGCGGCGCCGGACTCACCGCGGTGTTCGCCCTGCTGTTCCTGTCGATCGCCGCATGGTGGGGCCTCGGCTACCTCATCGGCAACG
Organism: Curtobacterium sp. VKM Ac-1376; assembly: GCF_015351025.1. Taxonomy (GTDB): domain Bacteria; phylum Actinomycetota; class Actinomycetes; order Actinomycetales; family Microbacteriaceae; genus Curtobacterium. Next base: position 10,532 of record NZ_JADKRV010000003.1, read on the forward strand.
CCTGGTCCGCACTGATCATCGCCGTCGTGTATGCCATCGTCGCCGCGATCCTCGCCGTTCGCGGGCGCAAGGAGATCAAGGAGATCAAGGGCGCCCCGCAGACGGTCGAGACCGCCAAGGAAGTCCCCGAGACACTCAAGCCCAACACCGGGAGGAAGCCATGAGCACCCCAGACGAGATCCGCGCCGACATCGAGCGCACCCGCGGCGAACTCGGCACCGACGTCGACGCACTCGCCGACAAGGTCAGCCCGTCGTCCATCGCCCACCGTCAGAGCGAGAAGGTGAAGGGCCGGTTCCAGGACGTCCGCGAGTCCGTGATGGGCGCGGCCCAGTCGGCCCACTCGAGCGCCTCCGGATCGGCCTCCGGCGCGTCCGGTCAGGCGAAGGACGTCGCCCAGAAGGGCGTCGAGAAGGCGAAGGGCAACCCCCTCGCCGTCGGCCTCATCGCGTTCGGTGCCGGCTGGCTCGTGTCGTCGCTGATCCCGACCACCGACAAGGAAGAAGAACTCGCCGGTGAGCTGAAGGACAAGGCTGCTCCCCTCGTCGACGGCGTCAAGGAGCAGGCGAAGGACGTCGGGTCGCAGCTCGGCGACGTCGCCAAGGAGCACGCGCAGGACCTCAAGGGGACCGCGCAGGACGCTGCCCAGGCGGTCAAGGGCGAGGCGCAGGGCGCCGCGTCCGACGTCAAGGACAACGCACAGGGTGCTGCGGACGACGTCCGCAGCAGCTGAGGCGACAGAACGATGAACGGGAGGCCCGTGGCGACACCGCCACGGGCCTCCCGTCCGTCAGGCGGTAGCGTTCCGGGCATGGACCCGATCGACGAGCTCGCTGCGGACCTGCGGCAGTCCATCGGGCGGGTGGTCCGCGCCGCGCGGCGCGAGGCCGACGCCCTGGCCGCGACCCACACGGCCACGCTCGGGTTCCTGCACCGCGAGGGTCCCATGACGATCGCGGAACTCGCCCGACGCCGGGGCGTGAAGCACCAGGGGCAGTCCCGGACGGTCGGCGAGCTGGCCGAACTCGGGTACGTCGACCGGTCGGCGTCGGACACCGACCGACGCGCCTCGGTCATCGGCATCACGGACGCTGGCCGGACCGCCCTGCAGCGGGACATGGACGCCCGCACGGACTGGCTGGCGGACGCGATCCGCGAGGAGACCGACGCCGAGGAGCGTGCGCTGCTCCGCCGCCTGCCGGAGCTGTTCGAACGGGTCGCCCGCCGGGCTGACTGAACGACTCCTCACCTCCCGGCCGGTGTTGGTTCTACAACACTGTTGTACAGTTGCTCCATGAAGCTGACGAAGTACAACCACGCCACCGTCGTCCTCGAGCAGGACGGCGCCACCCTGGTCATCGACCCCGGGGTGTTCACGCCCGAGGCCGTCGACCTGGTCCGGGGTGCCACGGGCGTCCTCATCACGCACGACCACCCCGACCACCTCGACGCCGACGCGGTCCGTGCCGGTCTCGCGGCGAACCCCGAGCTCGTCGTCCGCGGGCCGCAGACCGTCGTCGAGCAGCTCGGTGGACACGGCGGCCGGGTCGTGGCGGTCCGTGCCGGCGACAGCGTCGCCGTCGGCCCCTTCTCGGTCCGGGTCTTCGGCGAGCAGCACGCCGTCATCCACCCGGACATCCCGACCACCGCGAACGTCGGGTACCTGGTGGACGACGCGGTGTTCCACCCGGGTGACGCGTACCTGCAGCCGGGGGTCCCGGTGCCGACACTGCTGCTGCCGACCAGTGGGCCGTGGACGAACACCGCCGAGGCCGTCGACTACGTCCGAGCCGTGGCCCCGGAGCGCGCTGTGCAGATCCACGAGGCGATGCTCAGCGACCTCGGGCAGCAGTCCGCCGCACGCTTCCTCGGCCCGGACGGGCTCGGGCCGGTGCCGGTCGTCATCCTGCCAGCGGGGGAGGCGATCACCGTCTGACGGACCGAGCGGTGCTCCTGGGAGCGACCCGTGCCTCCGCGAGCAGCATGGTGTGATGCCCGACGCACCCACGACCGCTGTCCTCTTCGACATCGACGGCACCCTCGCCGACTCGAACTACGCCCACATCGACGCCTGGTGGCGCGCGATCCAGGCGGCGGGTGAGTCCGTCGACGCCTGGCGGATCCACCGCGCGATCGGCATGGACTCCGCGAAGCTGCTCGAGGCGCTGCTCCCGGACGCCTCCGAGGACACCCGCGACACGGTCAAGCAGTTCCACACCGCCTACTACGCCGAGCAGATGCCCCGGCTGCGGCTGCTGCCCGGGGCGCGCGAGCTGCTCAGGGCGGTCGCCGAGGCCGGGCACGCCGTCGTCCTGGCGACCAGCGCGCCCGAGAACGAGCTCGCGCGGTTGCGGGAACTGCTCGACGCAGGCGAGTGGGTCACCGCCGAGACGAGCTCCGAGGACGTCGAGCAGGCCAAGCCCGACCCGGGCATCATCCGGGTGGCGCTCGACAAGGCCGGGGTGGCGGCGGACCACGCCGTGATGGTGGGCGACGCGATGTGGGACGTCGAGTCCGCCGGCAAGGCGGGCGTGGACTGCGTCGGGGTGATGACCGGCGGGATCGGGGGCGACGAGCTCCGCGGTGCCGGCGCCGTCGCCGTGTACGACGACGCTGCGGCCGTGCTCGAGGCGTTCCGCGCGGGCGAGGGGCCGATCGCGGCGCTGGCCCGCGCCTGACACCGCCCGCGCGCCACGCCCGCGCGCCACGCCCGCGCGCCACGCCCGCGCGGGACGCCCGCGCGGCGCCGTCGGCGTCGGTTTCCGCGTCGTCGGTCGGTCGTGCCAGGATCGTCGTTCGTGATCACGATCGAACGCGTCTGCTGGGACGACCCCCGCGCCGTGGTGCTCCGCGCTCGCATGGACGACGAGATGCACGAACGCTACGGCTCGTCGAACGCCGGCGAGGACCCGGCCGTCACCGCCGAGCGGAGCCGCGCGCTGAGCGTCGACCCGGCGACCATCGTCACGTCCCTGCTCGCGATCGACGAGACGGGTGAGGCGGTCGGCCACATCGCGATCCGGCGGCTCGGTGACGAGATCGAGTTGAAGCGGCTGATCGTACTCGCCTCCGCACGGGGCAAGGGCGCGGCCACGGCCCTGCTCGACGCCTGCGAGCAGGTCGGCCGCGAGCTCGGTGTCCCGCGGCTCATCCTGCAGACCGGCGACAAGCAGCCCGACGCCGTCGCGCTCTACCGGAAGACCGGCTGGAACCAGATCGCGGTGTACGAGCCCTACCTCGCCACCATGCCGTGGTCGTTCTGCTTCGAGAAGGCGCTGTAGCAGTTCCGCTCCGATTGCACTCTCGGCCAGATAGTGCAATTCTTGCTCGGTGAGCACCACGGAACGCACTCGCGCGCTGCGCCGACACATGATCGTCGAGGCGCGTCGGGCGACCGTCGAGCACGGGCTGCACGGCTTCACGATCGAGCAGCTCTGCGAGACGGTCGGGGTGTCTCGCCGGACGTTCTTCAACCACTTCGCGTCGAAGGACGACGCCGTGCTCGGCATCGAGATCAACGCCGACGTCGAGGTGATCGACGAGTACGCCGCTGGCGGAGTCGTCCCCGGCGAGCTCGACCCGCTCGACTCGGTCGTCGCGCTGGCCATCGACCAGTTCCACCGCATCGGGATCGCCCGCTCGGACGAGGTCCTGATCCGACAGGTCTTCGAGCGTGAACCGGCGCTCGTCGCCCGGTTCCTCTCGGCGACGGACGTGCAGCTCGCCCGGATCACCGAGAGCGTACGGCGTCGGTTCGCGTGGGACGACCCCACCGACCGCCGGGCGCGTCTGGTCACCGAGGCCGCGGCTGCGCTCCTGAAGGTCACCGCGGAGACGTACTTCGACGACGCGTTCGACGAAGCGACCGGACCGGCGTTCGAGGCGCTGCTCACCGAGAACCTCCGCCTGCTCAGGGCGGTCACCACGACCGAACGGGAATCCACCACATGAGCGCCACCGCGCCGGGCACGACCAAGCGTGCCCGCCCAGGCTCCGACGGACCGCTGCTCCTCACGCAGCGCCGCATCTGGATCATCTTCTCCGCGCTCATCGCGGGGATGCTGCTGTCCAGCCTCGACCAGACCATCGTCTCCACGGCGATGCCGACCATCGTCGGCGAGCTGGGTGGCGTTGCACACCAGGCGTGGTTGACGACCGGGTACCTGCTCGCCTCCACCATCGTGATGCCCGTCTACGGCAAGTTCGGCGACGTCCTCGGGCGCCGCAACCTGTTCCTCATCGCGATCGCCCTGTTCACCATCGCGTCGGCCGGGTGCGCCTTCGCCGGCGACTTCACGCAGCTCGTCGTGTTCCGCGCCATGCAGGGGCTCGGCGGCGGTGGCCTGATGATCCTGTCGCAGGCGATCATCGCCGACATCGTGCCGGCCTCGCAGCGCGGCAAGTACCTCGGCCCGCTCGGCGCGATCTTCGGACTGTCGGCGATCGGCGGTCCGCTGCTCGGCGGGTTCTTCGTCGACCACCTGACCTGGAACTGGGCCTTCTACATCAACATCCCGGTCGGCATCGCAGCGTTCTTCGTGGCGTGGTTCGCACTCACCCTGCCGAACAAGAAGGCGACGAAGCGCATCGACGTGCTCGGGGTGCTCTTCATGTCGGCCGCGACCACCTGCCTGGTGTTCTTCTCGGAGTTCGGCGGCAGCAAGGACCACGGCTGGGACGCCCCCGAGACGTGGGCGTGGTTCGCCGGCCTGGTCGTGTCGGCCGCCCTCCTCGTGCTCGTCGAGTCGCGGGCGCAGGACCCGGTGCTCCCGCTGTCGTTCTTCCGCAACCGGACCTTCCTGCTGGCGACCGGAATCGGCCTCGTGCTCGGCATCGGCATGTTCGCGGCCATCGGGTTCGTCCCCACCTTCCTGCAGATGGCCTCCGGCACCTCGGCCGCGGTCTCCGGCCTGCTCATGCTGCCGATGATGGCCGGCCTGATCGGCACGTCGATCGCCTCGGGCGTCCTGATCACCAAGACCGGTCGCTACCGGATGTTCCCGATCGTCGGCACGGTGCTGGTGGCCATCGCGATGCTCGCGATGACCCAGCTGGCGGCGGACACCCCGATCTGGCTGATCTGCGCGTACCTGTTCGTCTTCGGCGCCGGCCTCGGCCTGATCATGCAGGTGGTCGTCCTCGTCGCGCAGAACGCCGTGCCCGCCGACCAGGTCGGGACCGCCACCTCGACGAACAACTACTTCCGCGAGGTCGGTGCCTCCCTCGGTACCGCCGTCTTCGGTGCGCTCTTCACGGCGCGGCTCACCACGTCGCTGACCGACGTCTTCCGCGGAGCCGGTGGTTCGGCGACCGATGCGGCGTCGTCGGCGGGCAGCATCGACCCGGCAACAGTGGCGAAGCTGCCGCCGGCGGTGCAGGACGGCATCGTGAACGCGTACGCGGACTCGCTCGCACCGGTGTTCTGGTACCTGCTGCCCTTCATCGCGATCGCGTTCCTGCTCGCGCTGTTCCTGCCGCAGATCACGCTGTCGGACACGGCCGGCATGGTCGCCCGCGGCGAGGCCGTCGGCGGTGACGAGGCCGACGCGCTCGAGCGCGCACAGCGCGAGGGTCGCGCGGATCCCGCGCCGGCGGATCCGGTGGACCGCACGCAGCAGTAGACCCGTTCGCGGAAGCGACCCGCCCGGACGCTACGCGCCGGTGCTCGCGCGGCGGACCAGGCGCGTGGGGAGCGCCGCCGGCTCAGCGGCGGTGCCGTCGAGCGTGGCGAGCAGTCGCAGCGCCGCGGCTCGTCCGAGGTCGGCGCCGGGCAGCGCGACGCTGGTCAGGGCCGGCGCCGTGACCGACGACGACGGCAGGTCGTCGAAGCCGGCGACCGCGAGTTGCCCGGGTACGGCGATCCCGAGCGACCCCGCGACCCGCAGCACTCCGTAGGCCAGGGTGTCGGCGGCTGCGACGACGGCGGTGACCTCGTCGTCCTGCCACTGCTCGATGACGTGCTCGGTGGCCGAGGCTGCGGCGTCGACGGTCAGGTCGGCGCGGGCGGTGACCTCGGAGACGGTGATGCTGGCGGCGGCGCAGGCCTGCTCGAACAGCTCACGGCGGACGCCGAACGTCGTCGCCAGCGAGGTGCCGTCGAGGTACCCGACGCGCCGGTGCCCCTGGTCGTGCAGGTGTGCGACGAGGTCGTGCACGCCGGGGGAGAGGTCGTAGTTGACGGCGTCGGGGCCTCCCGGGGCATCGAGCAGCACCACGGGCACGCTCGCGGCCATGGACTCCCCGGCGGCGGGCGCGTCGACCAGGATCCCGGCGGGCCGCAGGCGCTCGAAGCGCCGGACGTCGGCCGCCACGGGCTGCGCGCCCCGCTCGGTGACGGAGAGCACGAGCTGGAACCGGTCGCCGATGGTGTCGCGGACGCCGCGGATCACCTCGGCGAAGAACGGGTTCGACAGGTCGGGAGCGATGAACACGACGAGGTCACCGCTGCCCCGGGCCAGGGAACTCGCAGCGTGGTCGACCACGTAGCCGAGTTCGTCCACGGCGTCTCGCACCCGCGCGGCGATCGGTGTCGAGACGCGCCCGCGGTCCTTGCCGTTGACGACGAGGGAGACCGTGGCGATGCTCGTGCCCGCTCGCTCGGCGACCATCGCAGCGGTCACGCGACGGCTCGGGGTGGCGGGGGAGGGCACCCGTCGATGCTAGCGAGCGCACCGCCCGAACTTGACGTCAAACGCTTGACATGCTTCCATGTCAAACGCTTGACGCGCTGCGGTGCCGGCGTTCTGTCGGTCCGCGGATCCCCACAGCGCCGAGCACACACCCCTCGATTCCCCGAAGAAGTGGAGCGCCCAGCGTGCCCGATGCGACCCAGCCCGCGAAGATCATCCTCGACTGCGATCCCGGCCACGACGACGCCGTCGCCATGCTGCTCGCCCACGGCAACCCGGACATCGAGCTCCTGGCCGTGACCACCGTCGTCGGCAACCAGACGCTGCCGAAGGTCACCCGCAACGCCCTCGCGGTCGCCCGCATCGCCGGGATCACCGGGGTGCCGTTCGCCGCCGGTTCCGCCCGCCCGCTGCTGCGCCAGATCGAGGTCGCACCGGACATCCACGGCGAGAGCGGCCTGGACGGCCCGATGCTCCCCGAGCCGTCGTTCGAGCTCGACGAGCGCCACGCCGTCGACCTGATCATCGACACCGTCATGGCGCACGAGCCGGGCACCGTGACCCTCGTGCCGACCGGTGGTCTGACGAACATCGCCCTCGCCGCCCGCAAGGAGCCCCGCATCGTCGAACGCGTCAAGCAGGTCGTGCTCATGGGCGGCGGCGTGCACGTGGGCAACTGGAGCCCCGTCGCCGAGTTCAACATCGTCATCGACCCCGAGGCGGCGGCCATCGTGTTCGAGGCCGGCTGGGACGTCGTGATGGTCGGCCTCGACCTGACGCACCAGGCCCTCGCCACCCCGGAGGTCGCCGCGCGCATCGCCGCCGTCGGCACCGCTCCCGCCGCGTTCGTCGGGGAGCTGCTCGACTTCTTCGGCCAGACCTACAAGGACGCGCAGGGCTTCGACGCACCGCCGGTCCACGACCCCTGCGCCGTCGCGTACGTCATCGACCCGACGATCGTCCGTGCCGTGAAGGTCCCGATCCACATCGAGACGCAGGGCACCCTGACCCTCGGCATGACCGTCGCCGACTTCCGCGCGCCCGCGCCGGAGGACTGCCGGACGAGCGCCGCGATGGAGCTCGACCACGGCCGGTTCTGGGACCTCGTCGTCGACGCCCTCGAGCGGATCGGCGAGACGGCGGACACCGGTTGGACCCCGCGCGCGGCAGCCGACGCCATCGAAGCCGGCATCACCACGACCCCGGAGATCTGAACACCATGACCACCTCCTCGACGAAGAAGTCGATCGGCGCCCTCACCGCCGCACTCCTCGCCGCGTGCATCGCGTTCCAGCTGAACGCGAGCATGCTCAGCCCCGCGCTCGTCACGATGGCGCGCGAGCTCAACACCGACGACGCCACCATCGGGCTCTCGCAGACCCTGTACTTCACCCTCGCGGCCCTGTTCTCGCTGTTCCTGCCGCGACTGTCCGACATCGTCGGCCGCAAGCGCGTGCTGATCGGCATGCTCGCCGTGATGCTCGTCGGCAGCATCGTCGCCGCGCTCGCGGTGAACGTGCCGATGCTGTTCGCCGGTCGCATCATCCAGGGCGTCACCGGTCCGGTCGTCCCCATCTGCCTGCTCGTCCTGCGCAACGAGATCAGCGACCCGAAGCGCTACGGCGCCGCCCTCGGCCTGCTCACCGCGGTGAACGGCGGCATCGCGGGCGTCGATGCCCTGGCCGGCGGGTGGATCGCGACGAACTTCGGGTTCCGCGGGATCTTCTGGGTCATCGCCGTCGTCACCGTCCTCGCCCTGTTCCTGGTCGCCGTCTGGGGTGTCGAGTCGAAGCCCTCCGCCGGTACCCGGATGGACTGGATCGGCGTCGTCCCGCTCGTGGTCTCCGTCGGTGCCCTGCTCACGGCCTTCAACGAGGCCGGCAAGCTCGGCGCCGCGAACCCGGCCCTGGTGATCGGCGGCATCGTGGTCGCCCTTGCCGCGTTCGCCGTCTTCTGGGCCGTCGAGTCCCGCGTCCGCGAACCCCTGGTCGAGACGCGGTTCCTGAAGCGCCGTGCGACCTGGGCGCTCCTGACTACGACGTTCCTCACGATGACCGGCGTCTTCGCCGTGGTCAACGGCCTGGTCACCTCGCTCGCGCAGAACGGCGACGCCGGCTTCGGCATGGAACCCGACCTCGCGTCGCTCGTGTTCCTGACCCCGTACGCGCTGGTCGGCTGGATCGTCGGACCCTTCGCCGGGCGCCTCGCCCCGACCATCGGGTACCGCGCCGTCCTGCGCGTCGGCCTGATCGGCAGCATCGTTGCGACCGTCCTGATGGCGCTCGTCGGGGTGCACTCGCTGCCCGTGCTGGTCACCGCGACGGTGCTGATCGGCATCACGTACGCCGGCATCGCGAACATCATCCTGAACGGCCTCGGCATCGTGCTCTCGCCGGAGTCGAACCCCGGGTTCCTGCCCGGGCTGAACGCCGGAGCGTTCAACCTCGGTGCCGGGGTCAGCTTCGCCGTCCTGCCGGCGCTGCAGATCGCCCTCGGGGTCGGCGGGTCCGCGGGCACCGCCGGCTACTCCGGTGGCATGCTGCTCGGGGCCGCGATCACGACCGTCGCGCTCGCGATCTCGTTCCTCATCCCCCGACCTGAGGGCGCCGAGACCACGTCCGTCGCCCCGCAGAAGGAGACCTTCCGTTGACCGAGAGCATCGTCGTCGTCGGGTCGCTGAACGCGGACCTGGTGGTCCGCACCGAGCGCTTCCCCCAGCCCGGTGAGACCTTGCACGGGTCCGACCTGGCGATCCTGCCCGGCGGCAAGTCCGCCAACCAGGCGGTGGCTGCCGGGAGGCTCGGGGGCACGGTCCGCATGATCGGTGCGGTCGGCGACGACGGGAACGGTGCGCTGCTCCGCGACTCCGTCGCGGCTGCGGGTGTCGACACGACACACGTCGCCGTCCGGGAGGGCGTGGCCACCGGCACCGCCGTCATCACGGTCGACGCCGCCGGGGAGAACACCATCGTGATCTCCGCCGGGGCGAACGGCACGCTGACGCCGGACGATGTGCCGACCGACGCCTTCGCCGGCGCCGCGGTGCTGGGCCTCTGCCTGGAGGTCTCGATCGACGTCGTCCTCGCCGCCGCCCGTGCCGCGCACGCCGCCGGGGTCACGGTGCTCACGAACCTGTCGCCGTTCGGTGCCGTGCCCGCCGAGCTCCTCGAACTGACCGACGTGCTGCTGGTGAACGAGCACGAGGCCGCGGCGCTCGGTGACCACGGCGTCGCACGGTCGATCGTCACCCGTGGCGGTGCCGGCTGCGTCGTGCACGACGGGGATGCCGAGCCGGTGTCGATCGACGCCGTGCGGGTCGAGCCGGTGGACACCACGGGCTGCGGCGACGCCTTCATGGGTGCGGTCTCGCTGCGTCTGGCCGCGGGGGACACCCTCGTCGACGCCGCTCGGTTCGCGGTGGGGGTCGGGGCGTACGCCGCGACCAGGCCGGGCGCACAGGCCTCGTACCCGACCACCGCCGAGTTGGAGGCGTTCCTGCGGGCGGAGGACGGGCCTCCAGGCAGCTAGCGTTGTCCCCATGCGCGTGGGAGTCCTCGACATCGGGTCCAACACCGGCCACCTGCTCGTGGTGGACGCCCACGGCGGCGCCGCGCCGCTGCCGGCGTCCTCGTTCAAGCAGCCGCTGCGGCTGGCCGAGCACCTGGACGCCTCGGGCGCGGTGACGCAGCAGGGGATCGACGCCCTGACCACCTTCGTCGCCGACGCCGTCCGCGTCGCCGAGGAGCGCGGCTGCGAGGACATGCTCGCGTTCGCCACCTCGGCGGTGCGCGACGCCGGCAACTCCGAGGCCGTGCTCGCCCACGTCGAGGCCTCCACCGGGGTCGAACTGGCCGTCCTGTCCGGCTCCGACGAGGCCCGGTTGACGTTCCTGGCCGTGCGCCGGTGGTTCGGCTGGTCCGCCGGTCGCCTGGCGGTCTTCGACATCGGCGGTGGCTCGCTCGAGATCGCCGGCGGTGCCGACGAGGCACCGGACGTCGCGTGGTCGATGCCGATCGGCGCCGCACGCCTCGCGCGCTCGTACTTCTCCGCAGGCACCCCGACCGAGGACGACGTCCGCCGCATCCGGCACGAGATCCGCGTCGAGATCGCCCGGGACGCCGGACGGCTGCTCCGCTCGGGCCGCCCGGACCGGGCCGTGGCGACGTCGAAGACGTTCCGGTCGATCGCCCGGATCTGCGGTGCCGCGCCGTCCGCAGCCGGACCGCTCGTGCCCCGTGCCCTCGACGGCGACGTGCTGCGGCAGCGCCTGCCGGAGCTGCTCACGATGTCGGTCGAGGAACTCGCGGCGCTGCCGGGCGTCTCGGCGAGCCGCGCACACCAGGTGGTGCCCGGGGCGCTCGTCGCAGAGGCGTGCCTGGACATCTTCGACCTGCCGGCGCTCGAGATCTGCCCGTGGGCGCTGCGCGAGGGCGTCATCCTCGAGCGGCTCGACCAGTTGTCGGTCTTGGTCTGACACGACGCAGCGCCGAACCCCGACGCTGGCAGCGCAGCGGAGCCGCCTCGTCGTGACCGAGAACCCGATGCCGTTCCCAGACCTCGAGCCCCTGGTTGACGCCGAGTAACAACGGCAATATGTTAACGGCTAGGGACCGGATTCGCTGGTTCCGTGGCTAAGGGGATTCCATCATGGAGCGAAACTCGATCATCGATCTGCCCGATCTCGACTTCAGTGGTCTCGAGGTTCTGTCGGTCCGCGAAGCGGTCGCCGTTCCGGAGACCGGGGCGACGAGCGGGAGCAGCAGCTGCACCTCGACGTCCTGCTGTGGCAGCAGCTCGTGCTGCTCGTCGGGGTCCTGCGGCTGATCCGACGTGCGGGGCTGTCAGACGTGTGGGAGCCCCGCCCTGATCCGATCACCGACGATCAAGCAACCAGACGGGACCCACCCATGGCCGCCATAACAGCCGACGGGCTGACCAAGAGCTACCGCGGAGTCACCGTGCTCAGCGATGTCGACGTCGTCATCGAAGACGGCAGCGTCGCTGCCTTCCTCGGGCCGAACGGCGCCGGCAAGACCACGCTCGTCGAGATCCTTGAGGGGCATCGCGGTCGGGACTCCGGCAGCCTCTCGGTCCTCGGCTACGACCCCGGGCACGTCGTGGACTTTCGTCGCCTCAGGACCATCATCGGTGTCGTCATGCAGCAGACGCTCCTCGAGCCCGCGCTGACGCCCCGCGACCTCCTCCTCCGACAGGCCAGCTACTACGCGGACCCCGTGCCGCTCATCGAATCGGTGAGCCGGTTCGGCCTCGACGAGTTCGCCCGCAAGCCGGTCCGCTCGCTGTCCGGCGGCATGCGTCGTCGTCTCGACCTCGCGCTGGCGTTCGTCGGTCGTCCCCGGATCCTGTTCCTCGACGAGCCGTCGACCGGCCTGGATCCGATCTCCCGACACGCGATCCGCGAGGTCATCGCCGCGTCGAACCGTGCGGGCGTGACGGTGGTGCTCACCTCGCACGACCTCGACGAGGTCCAGCAGCTTGCCGACGCAGTGCACATCCTCAGCGACGGTCGCTTCGCCGCGAGCGGCAGTCCGCGCGACATCGTGAAGCTCTCGGCAGCCCCTGGACGGGTCGAGTTCGACCTCCCCATCGGCGAACACGACTTGCTCCCCGCCGGCGCCGTCCGCGTCGGCGAACGTCTCCGGTACTCCACACCGTCGCACGGCGAACTCCTCGAACAGCTGCGATCGTGGGAAGCGTCGACGGGGCACAACCTCGGTGACCTGACGATCGCCGCACCCACCCTCGACGACGCGTACGTCAAGCTCGTCGGCGAACCGGAGGTCTCCGCGTGACGATCGACTCGGCGGCTGTACAGCGGCACAACTTCACCAAGAGTTTTCTCTTGCACACGCGGTCAGAATTCGTCGACTTCTGGTTGTCGATCATTTCTCTTGCATTCATCGTGCTCATGCCCGTGATGTTCTACGTCGTGTTCGGTGTTGCCTTCCTCAGCGCTGCGGACAGCATTCGATCCGTGAACGGCGCGCAGATCCGACAGGCGAACCTCAGTTACGCGGGGGTCCTCACCTTCGCCTTGATGTCGGTCACCTTCGCCAACGTCGCGATCGGTCTGGCGATCCGTCGCGAACACGGACTGTTCCGTCGGTTCCGGACGACACCGGTCCCGCCCTGGGCCGTCATGGGGGCGTTCCTCGTGAACATCTTCGTCACGCTCGTGATCGTGCTCTCCGTGGTGTCCGCGATCGGCTTCCTCGGTCTCAAGGTCACCATGGATCCCGACCGGGTCGTGCCGCTCGTCGTGACGGCAGTGCTCGGGTTCATCGCACTCGCTCCCATCGGTGTGGCGCTCTCGCTGCTCCCGCCGAACGCCGATGCCGCCGTCCCGATCGTCAACGGCATCTTCTTCCCGCTCGCGTTCCTGTCCGGGGCGTTCATCACCGTGCCGCTCGGACCGGTCGTCGACGCGATCACGCCCTACCTCCCCGGGGCGCCGGTCTTCCACTTGTTCGCCGCCGTTTTCTCCGAGGGTGCGTTCGTCTGGGAAGCACAACAGGTGCTGATCCTCCTCGGCTGGGCCGTGGTCGGGATGGTGCTGTCCGCCGTCTTCTTCCGATGGGCGTCCGAGCGCGAGCCGCGAGGCTTCACACGCAGGAAGTCAGCCGAGTAAGCCATGCTCTCAGAGGGACAGACGGTGCGGGTCGATCTCGCACCGCGGTGGATGGTGCGCGAAAACACCTATCGGTACCGAACACTTCGGCATGACGGGGGCGCGGAACTCGACCGCCTGCTCGCCGGGATCCACGACGGAACCGTCCGTCGCTCGACGATGCGCGACGCGACGGTCAACGAACTCGAAGCGCTCATCCCGCGACTCGACGGGGTGAGCCGACGACAGGCACTCGCAGCGAAGCGTGCCGTCCACAACGCAGCGAGGACGTTCCCCCCGCTCGGCCCGGAACTGTGCGCTGTGGCGCCGCTCACCGTCGCGTGGTCGAATCACACGCAACGACTGGCAGCGGTAGCGCACGCGGTGGACGAGCTCGAGGGCCGCGACCTGGTGTCCGAGCGCGCGGTCCTCTCGGCGTGGGCCGGCGACGATCGAGTCCAGCAGAGCGTCGCGATGACCAGCACCGTGCTTCTCCACGCCCTGCGTGGGAGTGCTCGCGGAGGTCACCCGGACAAGCGAGGGCGGAAGTCCGAACCGGCGCTGGTCCAGTACTTCTCGCGATCGACGCTCCGAGTGAGTCCGTTCTCGCGCTACACGGCGGTCGACGTCCGCGTCCTCGGTGACCGACCCTCCGCCGACGATCCCAGGCTCCGCAGTACCGTCGCCGTGAAGCGGCTGCTGACGCGGCACGCGGTGCGTCGAGCGATGTCCGACCCGGCCAACGTCGACCACGTCGTCTGGAGCGCTCCACCGGGTGCTGAACTGGTGGGCGACGCGCTGGTGTTCCGCCGCCGCCGCTGGGTCGCGCCTGGGCCGGGTGCTCGCCTCGACGCGTTCCGCGAGGTCGACGTCTCGTGGCCGGTACCCGAAGCCTGGCGGTCGGCCGTCGCTGCACTCCTGGTGGCTCGACCAGCTTCCCTGCGTGACCTGGCCGCCGGGATCACGAGTGAGGCCACCCACCGTTTCGACGCCGTGCACGCCGGCCTCGTGCAGTTCGCCTCCCGAGGGCTCCTCGTGCCGGTCGCACCGGTCTCGGAGCAGCACCCGGACTTCGAGGTCGCACTGCTCGACGCGCTGCGGGCCTGGCCAGGCGACAGCGCGCAGGACCTCGTCGCGGCATTGCAGTCGACACATCATCTGACTGCGGGGTTCGGGGAGCTCGGGGGAGCCGAACGGACAGCGCGCCTCGACACCCTCGAGCACGTCTGGTCAGCTGCGGTCGGTGCTGCGGTCACGGCACCGATCGTCGAGGACTCGTACGTCAGCACGTCGGCGTCGGTCCCGTCTCCGGTCGGGTGGCGTGCGCCAATCCGCGCCCTCGCCCCGTTGCTCACCGCGCTCGATGACCAGCGCCTGTTGTCGACGGCGCTCGAGGCCACCTTCGTCGCCGAGTTCGGCGTCGGTGGTGTCTGCACCGACATCAGGCGCTTCGCGACGAAGACCGCTGGAGCATTCCCGCTGGCGCAACGGCTCCTGTCCGGTGACGTCGACAGTGCTCCCTCGCCTGCGGCCCGACGGCTGCTCGACGCGAGAGCGATGGCCGTCCAACACCTGAACGAGCTGTCACGGGTCGATGCGACCGAGGTCGCGGTCGAGCAGGCGGTCCTCGACACGTTGGCGAGCACCCTCCCGGACGCGGAACTCGCGCGCCGCCGCACCGTGGCGGTGTTCGGCCAGGTCGCGGACGACCGCTTCGTGGTCAACCACCTCTACGGCGGGCGACTGCGGTACTTCAGCCGGTACCTGCGCCACCTCAACCCCGAGCACACCGAGGCACTCAGGGGTCACCTCCGCTCCCAGACCGACGGGGCGCTCACGGTGCAGCTGCGCCCCACCCTCGGGTTCAACGCCAACCTCTCGCCGTTGCTCACCGACACTGAACTCGTCCTCGATGACGACGTGCCCCACTCCCCGGACACGCGACGCATCGACGACCTCGCGATCGTGCACGGGCCGCTGGGGCTCGCCGTGATCGAGCGCGTGTCGGGGCGCCCGGTCGAGATGGTCTACACCGGGTTCCTCGTGCCGCACGCGCTCCCGGCGACGGAGATGCTGCTCGCGATGATCGCGGAGGCTCCCTTCTACGGCTTTGGTGACGTCAGCATGGACCTGCACCGTCGCGGGCCGACCGCTCGGGCTCCTCGGATCGTCCACGAGGACCTCGTGCTGTTCCGCCGCCGGTGGGCAATCGACCCGACCCCACTCCCCAAGGGCGCGAACGAGTCGTCTGCCGAGCACTTCCGGCGACTCGATGCCGACAGGCGGGCCGCGCGGATGCCGTCACAGGTGTTCCTCCGCGCACTCCGCGGTG
Source organism: Curtobacterium sp. VKM Ac-1376 (assembly GCF_015351025.1). Taxonomy (GTDB): domain Bacteria; phylum Actinomycetota; class Actinomycetes; order Actinomycetales; family Microbacteriaceae; genus Curtobacterium. The sequence goes on from NZ_JADKRV010000003.1 coordinate 26,121, forward strand.
GCCACGCCACGCCGATGGAGCGGGCCATGAGTCCCAAGCCGCAGCACCACGACTTCCTCAGCAGGCTCCACGCCTCGACCATCCGGCGTCGCCTCGCGGACCTCGGACCGATGGTGATGGCAGAGGAACTCCTGCCCGAACCGACGGCGGGCGCTGCTGCATCCGAGACCTTCTTCGAAGCCACGATCACCGGGGACCGACCATGACGACCTCCACCATCCGGGTCGACCACCGCGCCGACCCGTCGCGCTTGATCAGCGCGGGCATCCTCGCCTTCCTGCCCCAGCTGCGGGACGTCGACGTCTGGCTGCAGGTGCACTGGCTCTTCGGCCCGCACGTCCTCGTCAACGTCACCGGCGACCGACCGGCCGTGGACGAGGCGCAGACCCGGTTAGTCGATCACGTCTCCGCGTGGCTGGCTGAGACACCGTCCTCGGCGGACTTCGACGAGGTGGCGTGGGTCGACCGATCGGTCGAACTCGGGCGCCTCGAGCTCGTGCCGGGCCCCCACGAGCCGATCCGGCCGGACAACCGGGTCGAGGTGGTCGACCGTCGGCTCGACACCTTCATCCGTGACGAAGCCGTCTTCGAGGCGAAGGGGCGGGTCCTGGCACGGGCCATGCGCGACCCGCGCTTCGTTCGGATGACCGAGCGGTCCCCCGCCGAGAACGCAGACTCCGTCTACACGGCGATGTGCGTCATCGCGACCTCGTACCCGAAGTGGGGACTCGTGTCGGGGTACCAGGCGTTCCTGTCCCACTGGAAGGAGCAGCTGCACTGGTCGGATCCGAGCGGGCGCGCCGAGTCGGTCCTGTGCGCGTCGTTCCACCGGCAGAAGGAGGACCTCGTCCGACGGCTCGAGGCGCTCCACGGTGGGGCGCGACCGACGAGCGACGACGGTGCCTTCTGGGTCGAGTGGCGTGCCGCTGCGAGCGACGAAGCGGACCGGTTGGCGGCCCGCGAGCAGGTCCTCCCGTACCCGCTGCCCGAGCGGCACGAACGCGCAGTGTCGATCGACGACGATACCGGCCGCCGGTGGTCCGGGTCGGATGAGCGCGCGTACAGCGACTTCCACGCGCAGTTCCGGCGACTCGACTTCACGAAGCTGGGCAACGGTACGGACTTCGCCGCCTACCGCTACCTGATCAACTGCTTCTTCGACCTCCTGCCACTGCTGGGCGTGACGCCGGCCCAGCGCTACACACTCGCCTTCTACCTGACGGAGGCCGCGCAGATCGTGGTCGGCGAGACCTGGCGGGAGACGATCGAACGGGCCGTCACCAGGCAGCAAGGCCTGGCGGACGCGACGCCGACCCTGCCGTGGAAGGGCTGACGACATGGACGGACAACGGGGAACGATGACCACGACCAACGTGCGGCTGCGCGCCACGACGTCCAGCCGCGACATGGAAGGGCTTGGAGTGGCGATCAGCGCCGGCGGTTCCGCGGTGGTCATCAACGGCGTGCACGGCGTGACGCTGTGGCGTGCCGTGGAGCCACACCTCCGGCGAGGCGTCGACCCGGCGGGCTTCGTCGCGACGCTCCCCGCCAGCGCACGCTCGACGGTGCGATCGTTGATGGGGGAGCTCGAAGATCACGGGCTGCTGGTGCGGGACGAGCTCGAGGACGACGCCGCCGCCGCACACCCGGCGATCGAGTACCTCCGTCGGGTCTCGCGCGCGCCCCTCGCCGCTGCGCGTCGGACTGCGTCGACGTCGCTCACGATCAGCGGTGCGACGGGCGATCTGGCGGACGCGCTCCGCGTGCAGCTCGCGGTCTGCGGCTTCGCGAGCGTCGCGTTCGAACCAGGTGCGGACGCCCTCGGGCAGCGCCCGATCGTGATCCGCGCGTCTGAGGGGCTCGGGCAGCGCACGATGGTCCTGATCGGCGCACGTGGGGGATTCTGCGCCGTCGGTCCCATCGGGGCGGGAGCCGATCACGCGGAAGCGGCGTTCCGACGCTGGGCGGTCGACGCCCTGTCCTCGATCGAGCCGAACTGGGCGGCGCTGGTCGCCGGTCAGGCCGCGCTCGCAGCGCTGCGGGCGATGGACACCACGTCCGATGCGTCTCCGGCGACGCCGGGGAACACGTACGTCACCTCGACGGCAGAGCTCATCGCGGAGCCCCGGCACTTCACTGCGTTCTCCGACCACGCCGAACCCGAGACGCTCAGCGTCGACGACCTGGCTGTCGTGGCGGGACCCAAGACGTCCGTCCCCGACACGCTGGCATCGATGGAGGCACTGTGGGACCCCGTGTTCGGCGTCGTCTCCGGTGTGGTGCCGGGCACGCTGCCGCAACAGCCCGTCGGTCTCGCCCGCTCCGAGGACGGCAGGGTGATCGGCGTCGGTGTGTCGACCGCCGAGGCTCGGCTCGCGGCCGTGTCCGAGGAACTGACCGGAGCGTGGCGCTCCTTTGTGCGGACACCGGGTCCCATCGGCGAGCTCGGGGTCGGACCGACGACGACCGATGCCGCCGCAGCTGCGTTCGTCGCGCTGCTCGAAGCAGACGAGCCTGCCCGGGCGGACGCGGGCGCCACGGCCGGAACGGTCGCCATCACGAGCACCGCCCGCTGGCTCGCATTAGCGGCGGTCCTGATCCTGGGTCGCGAGGTCTCCGTCGAGTCGACCTGGCTAGGAGGGCGTTGGTCGGGGATCGTGCGTGTCACGGCGGACCTCGGCAACGGGGCGTGCGGAGTCGCGTACGGACTGAGCGAGCAGGATGCCGCTGAGGGGGCGCTGCTGCGGGCAGTCGGGCGAGCGCAGTGCGGTGACACCGCGAGGTCCGCACCGCTCGACACCCACTCGGTGCGCAACCGGGCGTTGCTCCGGTGGCCCGGGCTCGAAGGCGCCGTGCGGTTCACACGGCTGCACGCAGACGGCTGGGACGAGCACGGTGCGCTGGCCGTGTCCGCCGAGGTGACCTCGTGAGCGCGCGGGTGGTCGGCGGCACCGGCGCGCCGCCGGTGCGCCGGGTCGCCGACCTGCTCGTCATAGGTCCGGACCCCGCGCCGGACGAACCGGGCTGTGGCGAGTGCGCCGAACGGTGGGCTCTCGACGTCCACCCGCAGACTGTGCCCGCGTCCGGGGCGAGGACCTCCACGCTCCTCGAGCGGTTGGCAGATCGCCTGGGCCGCCTGCCGCAACCGCCCGGCCGCGCCGTGGTCCTCGACACGTCGAACGGCTCGTCGTCCGTGCACTCCATCGCACCGCACAGCGCGTGCTCGCGGTGTGCACCCCTCATCAGTGCATCGAAACCGGCGCAGTGGGACCTCAGCTCGCCGCAGCCGCCGCTCCCCGGAGGCCTTCGGACGCGTGAGCTGGACGGACAGGCGTTGCGAGACGAGCTCGTCGACTGGCGGTTCGGGCCGATCGCCCACGTGTACCGCGACGAGGAGTCGCCGTTCCCGTTGGTGACCGCCGAGGCCATCGCTCCGGGCCATACGCACCGAGAAGGTGGGTACGGACGAGCGAGCAGCTTCGCGGCGAGTGAGGTACCGGCGCTGCTCGAAGGTGTGGAACGTGTCCTCGGGGGACATCGACAGCCCTCGGCCCAGGTGGTTAGGTCGTCCTACGAAGCGCTCGGCGACCGGGCGCTGGACCCGCGGTCGCTCGCCGGCCACGTTCCGGAGGCGTACGACCGAGCAGACTCCCCGTTCCGGCGGTTCGATCCGGCCGCGGAGATGGACTGGGTCGAGGGCTGGTGGCTGTCGCACGATCGACCGGTTCTGGTGCCCGCGCAGGTCGTCTACTGGCACGAGAACGCGGGCGACGACGCGCTGCTGTACGAATCCTCGAACGGCTGCGCAGTCGGTGGTTCGATCGAGGAAGCCGCCCTGCACGGGTACTTCGAGGTCGTGGAGCGAGATGCCTTCCTGCTCACTTGGTACGGGCGCCTGCGTCTACGGGAGATCGACATCAGCGGTGAGCACTCGTTCGCGGAAACCCTCCTTCGCGTCGAGCGCGACGGACTCCGGCTCCGTGTGCTCGACGCGACGAGCGACCTCGGGGTTCCGACGGCGATCGCGATCGTCACGGCACCGGACGAGCTCGTCCGTGCTGGGCGTGCTCCGGCGTTCGCGCTCGCCGCCGGAGCCCATCCGTCCGGCATCCGCGCCATCGCCGCGGCGATCGAGGAGTGCGTGACGAACGCGCTCATGTACCCGAAGTGGGTCTCGATGCGTGAGTCCGTCCGGGTGGACCATTACCGTCCGATGCTCGACGACCACGAGCTCGTACGCGTCCTCGACGACCACACCGGGATGCACGGCCTGCCGGAGGCCCGTGGGCTTTGGGGCTTCCTCGATGATCCGAGCGGTCGGGTGTCCCTCGACGAGTTCACCGCGCGCGGGCGGCTCGCGCCGGAGGACGTCACTGCAGAACTGCGGCACCACGTCGATGTCGCGTCACGCGCCGACGTCACCGTCCTCGCGGTTGACCAGAGCGCACCGCACCTCCGCGGGATCGGGGTGTTCGCGGTCAAGGTGATCGCGCCCGGCACCCTGCCGATGACCTTCGGGCACCTGAACCGTCGTGTCGAGAACGTGCCACGGCTATCGCGCGCAGCGTCCATCATCCACGGAGCGGTCACGGCAGGATCATGGGGGGATGCTCCGCCCCCTCACCCGTTCCCGTGACCCCGCAGGGATGGGGCCGAGCCGGCCAGGCGCTCTGGGACGCCGGACCCGGTCGCGACGTCGGGACGGTCCGGACGCTGTTCGAGGCTGACCGTCGCGTGGTCGCACCCTCGGTGGAAGGAGGCCGACGCGGAACGCGCGTTGGCGTGGTCGAGCGGCTCCAGTGCGCGACAGAGCCGCTGCGCGAGCACGGTGACGACTGGCGGGACTCCGTTCTGGCGGCCGTCTGGGAAGCGCACCGGACACGACGGGTCGCGCCGGACGACCGGTACGTCGCACACCGTGCGTACCCTGCGCCCCGTGGGATCTTCGCTGCGGACGCTGTGCTCGAGGTGCAGGACGCCGACGGCCCACACCAGCTCCGGTTCGCCCCGCTTCGCGCCGAGCAGCCGACGCTGCCCGAGCGTCCATGGGTCTCCGCGACACTCGGCTTCGACGTTGACCCCGATCGCTACCCCACCCCGTACGGTCGGCTCCGGGCGACCCTCGCCGACCTCGAGTCCGGACACCTCGCAGCGACGGTAGCCCTCTGCGCGCACCGTGCCGGCATCCCCACGGTGCTCAGGCTGCGTACGGACGGCGAGGCACACGCACGGTTCCGACTCCACTTCCGTCCGGAGGACACGGCGGACCCTCTGCTCGACGAGTGTGTCGACGCGGCTGCGGCAGGCACCGCGAGCGACTTGCGCGGGTGGCTGGACCGACGCTCGAGCGGGCGGTCGAACGAGAACCTGGTCACGAGCGGCGCCGTCACGGAGGTCGATGCCGACGTCGTGCACCGAGCACTGCTGGCGGGACTCGAACTGCTCGGGGAGTACGTGCCCAACGGTGCGATCCGCCTCCTCGCCCACAGCGCTGACACCGGATCGATCGACGCGGTACGGGTCGCCGACCTGCACGAGCCGGGCAACGGTCGGGCGCTTCGTGGTCGACCTCGCATGACGTCGTCCAGCGGAATCACGTTCGTCGTCGAGCCCCGGCTCCTCGCGGGTCTGCACGGGTCCCAGACACACCGCACCGTGCCCTTCCTGCTCGGCTGGATCGCGCAGTGGGGATGCCTGGCCGCGGCTGCGATCGGCATCGCAGCACGGCCGGCCCGGAACCACGACGAGGTCGAGTGGGCGGATGCGCTCGGCGTCGACCCGAACCAGGTGGTCGGCTACCAGCTCTGGCTACGAGCGATGCAGGTCGAGGCCCAGGACGTGCCGTGGTCGACGAGGGGGATCAGACTGTGAACACCACGTGGCGCACTGCGCACATCTACCTGCACAACTCCACGTCGACGCTGTCGGCGTTCATCTCCGACACCGTCGCGCCGTCGGTCCGTGCCTGCGCTCCCACCGACTGGCATTTCGTTCGGTACTGGTGGGGAGGCCCGCACCTACGCGTCAGGATGCGTGGGGTCGGGGCAGCGGCGCACGCCGACTGGGTCCGCTCGCTGCGGGACGCCCTGCCAAGCGCAGAGCTGCGCCTCGACGAGGCCTCGTTCAGCCGCGAGTTCACGAGCACGTCACCCGTCGACTGGCACGAGCACGGTCAGATCGAGGTCGACGTTCCGTACGAGGCGGAACTTGCCCGCTACGGCGGGGCGGCAGCGATGGCGTCCTCGGAGCGAGCGTTCACGCAGGCGAGTCAGATCGCCGGAGCGATACTCGGTGACCGCCCGGACAGCGCGATGCTCCGGCTGGTCGCCAGTGACGCGATGACCCTCGCCCTGCACGCGCTCGGGCTCGACGAGCACAGCGGCGCACGCTCAGCACACCGGTACTTCGGCTCCTGGGACTTCGTGGGGGAACAGCAGACCAGCGGCCCAGAAGCCCGACGCGCGGCCGAGGCGACCTTCGAGGTCGACCCGGACCGATGGCTGCGGCGGAAGGACGCCGTCATCCAGTCCGCCAGCGACGGGTCCGACAGCTGGCGAGCATCACTGTTCCGACTCTTCTCCGAACTCCTCGCAGACCTCGAGGCGTTCCGTGCCCGTGGCGAGCTGGAGAACAGCATCGCGGGTGTGATCTGGAGCCAGGTGCACATGTTCTGCAACCGCCTCGGGGTGTCGGTCTCCGACGAACGCATCGCCGCGTGGCTCACTGCCCTGCAGTGGCGGGGACTGATCGACCGGCGGTTCTTCAACGACGACCCGGCCGCACCGGACCGGCACTACCTCCGAGCGAGCGGCTACAGACGCGCGCGGATGGGCGCGGACCAGATGCCGCGCTTCGACGTCCGCCCCAGCGCGCCCGACCTCGGCCCCAGACAGATCGTCCCACTCCCGGAGGTCGGAGGAGATCCCGGGCTCGACGCGGTGCTCACCCGCCGGCGGAGCACGTACGGGGCGTACGGGACGACGCTGTCGGCCACGGACCTCGGCGCACTCCTGCGATCCGCGGTCGGCGAGGTGCCGGCCGGACCGGCGGTGCCGGTACGACCGCAGACGGCAAGGCGCGCCTACCCGAGTCCGAGTGCGGCCTACACGGTCGACGCGTTCGTGATCGTCCGCGACGTCGAGGGGACGGAGCCGGGATGTTATCGGTACGACGCTCCACGGCACATCCTCGAGCGGTGGACCGACGCCCCGGCCGATGGGGAACTGGCGCGGTGGTCGCCGTCGTTCAGTGACGTCGCCGGCACACCGCTCGCGGTCGAGCACGAGACCGTTCCGGTGATCGTCGTCCTGGCGCCGCGGCTCGACGAGCTGCGCGTGAAGTACGGGCAGCGAGCACTGCGGCTGACGCTGCTCGAAGCGGGCCACATGAGCCAGAACCTCATCCTGGCATCGACCGCACTCGGCATGCCGAGCGTCCCGTTGTCCGCGTACGACGACGACGCCGTGAACGAATGCTTGCACCTCGACGGTGCCGGCACGTTCACCGCCGCGATCATCCCGATCGGGGCGCCGAAGAAGACCACTGCCATCGAAGGGGACACGGCACATGCATGACGACGAGAAGAACCTGCAGTACGTCAGCATCGGTATCGCCTCGGCAGGCTTCGCCGTTGCGGGCCTGGCACTCGGGATGATCCTTCGGCGACCGGGGATCGGTGCCGTGGTGGGGACCGCGGTCGGACTGTTCTGGCGATCCCGGGCGATCACTTCCGGGATTCACTCGTGAAGCCCGTTCCACGTGGATTGAATGTCGCCCGCGAGGCCTTCACTCGACTGCACGCCTGTCCGGAACCAGCTGGGCACGAGACGGTCTCGAGCGCCGTCGTCGCCGACCTCTGTCAGGGCATCGGGGCGACGGTGACGACCGGCGTCGGCGGCCACGGGGTGATCGCCCGCATCGGGAGCGGCGAACCGGTCGTCGCCTTCCGCGCGGAACTGGACGCGCTGGCGACGAGCAACGGCGCCGAGCACCTGTGCGGGCATGACCTGCACGCCGCGGCGCTGGTCGGCGCGCTCGCCGCCCTGCAAGCCGGCGAGGCGCCGTGGACGGGCACCGTCCTCGCGATCTTCCAGCCTGCCGAGGAGACGGGGACCGGGGCTGCTGCGATGGTGGCCTCCGGGATCGACCGACTCGTCCCGACACCCACGGTCCTGCTCGCTCAGCACTCCTCGCCGCTTCCGTACGACGTGGTGGCGTTCCGCCCTGGGCCGGTCACATCCTGGAGCGAGACGGCGTCCATCGAACTGACTGCTCCCGGAGGGCATCCGGGGCTCGCGGGGAGCGAGCGGCATGCGCTGACCGTCGCCTTCAGCCGACTGGTGTACGGCGTCGCCCCGACGATCGGCCAGGTGACCCAGGCCCGGCTCGGTGGGGCGGCCTGGAACGCGCTCCCGAACAGCGCCGCCGTGACGGTCGACCTCCGTGCGCCGGACGAGGCCTCGCTCAGCGCCCGCCGACAGGCGCTCGGGCGGGTGCTCGACCAGGTCGGCGTGGACGGTGTTGAACTGTCCAGGGCGGCGACTCGAGCCTTCGCCGGGGTCAGCAACGATCCGGACGCCGCCGCCCTGCTGTACCGAACATTCGCGCAGCGTGGTCGCACTGCGGTCCTGATGCCCGGGCCGTCGGGCACGTCAGACGATGTCGGGGGGCTGGCGGCCGCCTTCAGCGCCCCGTTGGTCTACTGGTTCTGGGGTACGTCGGGCAGCTCGCAGATGCCAGCGAGCGACCACGCCGCGCTCGCCGCCGGGCGAGCGCCGGTCACCGTGCCCGCGAACCACTCTCCGCTCTTCTCGGCGTCCGCCCGGTCGCTCGAGAGCGGACTGCTGAACCTGCTGATCGCGCTTTCGGCATGGAGCTCGCCACGGAGCACCTGGAGCGAGCGGCAAATCGAAGGGCCGGCGCGAGCGCGTTCCTCGCCGGTCCCAACCACCGAAGGGGAACGACTATGACCGGATCGATGCTTGAACTGCCAGAGCTCGACTTCGACGGGCTTGAGACCTTCTCGGTGCGTGAGGCGGTCACGGTGCCTGAGACCGGCGCGACGAGCGGGAGCAGCAGTTGCACCTCGACGTCGTGCTGCGGCAGCAGCTCGTGCTGCTCAGCGGGGTCCTGCGGCTGAGGTGAGACGACCGAGGCGGGGAGTACGCGCTCCCCGCCTCGATCGGATCCAGCCAGAGGGAGGTGGAATTACTGCTCGCGCGTCTCCAAACCCTGGCGAGTGCGCGGACGGGCGGGCGTACCGCTACTTCACGCTCGCTGAATTCGAGGTCCGGGTCGACTACTCGGTCGTGGCATCAACGTCATCGGGCGGTTTGCAAGCGGGCATGGACCGACCGATTGAGGAGTACGGGGAAATGATGACGGATTGGACTGGGATGCTCTGGGTACTGGTGCCGGTGACGGCGATCGTCTGTGGAGTGGTGTACTCGATCGCGCGTCTCCGGTGGGGCGCTGACCGCGGGCAAGTCGACCGGGCGGCCGCTGAGAAGACCGCGGCCACGCAGCGCGAACTGGCAAGCACGCTCGCGAGCATCGAACGACGCCTCGACGGCATCGAACGGGTGTTGCGGCAGGTGGACTGAGGAACGCGTCAGCGCCGGGCGCCAATGGCGCTCGCCGGCCGTCCGCTGGGCGAGGGCGGTGGTGCGAGGAGCCACGGGCGGATCATCCGGGTGACGAACGGCAGCACCCAGAACGTCATGATCGGCGTGAGCACGACGGTCGTGATGAGCACCCGGGGCAGGATCGCGACGTGCGCGAACGCGGGGACGAGCCAGGCCATCAGGTACGTGAACGCGAGGTTCACCGGGAAGAAGCCGAGCCAGATGCTCACGGACTGCTTCCACCGCGGGGGAGCGCTCGAGGCCGGGGCGTCCTGCGGGACGTCGAACCAGCCCTCGATGCCGGTGCGCTTCTCGACGCGGGACTCCACCACCAGGTCACGGCCCAGGTCGAGCCAGCGCAGCCGGTCGTCGGAGTTCTCCCACGTGGCCAGGGAGTCGTGGTCGGCGAACCGGTAGAGCATGTGCCACTCGCGGGACTGCGCGGTGGAACGCACCCACCCGGAGCCGAGGAAGCCCGGGTAGCGGTTCGCCAGGTTCACGCCCGACTGTACCCAGCGGGTGACCTCGGGGATGCGCTCGGGTTCGACCAGGCGGGTGGTGGAGACGGTGACGGGCGGGCCATCAGTCGCGGGTGACGACTGCAGGCTCCCAGGCTCTTGTGGAGTCATTCGACCAGTCTCCCCGATCGGTGTTACCGGCTCGTGTCACAGCTCGTCGGTCGTCAACGCACTCGTGGGTAGGTTCGCGGTATGAGCGAGACCGAGCGCGGCCGGCACGAGACGCCGACGGAACGGTGGGACCGGAACTGGGTCGACATCCAGCAGGAGCTCCGGATCGTGCAGACCGGGACACAGATCCTCGCCGGGTTCCTGCTGACGTTGCCGTTCCAGCAGCGCTTCACCAGCCTGTCCGACCGGCAGGAGACGGTCTACCTCGTCCTCGTCGTCCTTGCTGTCGTCGTGACCGTCGTCGCGCTGTCCGCCGTGGCGACGCACCGGCTGGTCTTCCGGCAGCGACAGAAGCACGACCTGGTCCGTGCCGGCAACGTCATCCTGCTCGCCGCACTCATCGCGAGCGCGTTGCTCTTCTCGGGGACGGTCTACTTCGTCTTCGACGTGGTGCTCGGTGGCGCAGGAGGTGTGATCGGTGGGGTCGCGGTCTTCGTGGGGACCGCGGCACTGTGGACCGCCCTGCCCTTCGGCCTGCGGCGGAGGGAGCGTGACGCCGACCGGTCGGACGAGGACCGGGCGGCCGGATGAACGAGTCCTCCGGCGGAGCGCACCGCTTCTCCAGCTCGATGGTCGACGGTGTCGGTGATGTCCATCAACACCGCCGCCGCCACCGCCGTCTCGGTCCCGCTGGGTCCGCCGATCGCCGCGCACGCCCTGCGCTACACCGCGATGTACGCCCCGAAGCCCTTCGCCGAGGCCCTGCTCGTCTACCGGGACAACGGCACGTACACGATCCTGTCCCCGGGCGAGGACCACCACGGCTGCTACGTCTCGGCGACCGATCCCGCACAGGGGCTGCGGCACGTCGCGTTCATGTCGTGGCCGTCCGCGGACTGGGGCCGGAACGTCGCGTCGCACACCCTGACCTTCGAGGCGGCGAGCGGCGCGTTCACCCAGGAGCTCCGGCTGCCCGGCGACCCGGTCCCACGGGCACAGCACGGGTACGCACTGCCCGTCGAGCACCCGGAGCGGATCGACGCCGGCGCCGGGTGGACCGCCCTGCGCCAGGAGCACGCCGAGGCGTTCACCACGCTGGAGCGGCTGGCGGGCAGCGGCTCGACCTCGGCCTGACCCCCCGCAAGCGGTCAGCTCGCCTGCTTCTTGGCTGCGGGCTTCTTCGCCGGCGCCTTCTTGGCAGGGGCCTTCTTCGGCGCCGACTTCGCGGGGGCCTTCTCGGCCGTGCTCTCCGCGGCCTTCTTCGCGGGCGCCTTCTTCGCCGGCGCCTTCCTGCCGGAGCCGGACGTGCCCGAGTCGGAGCCCGACGACGAGCGCGAGGTCGACGACGAACGCGACCCCGAGCCTCCCGTCCGCTTCTTGTCGACGGACGCACGCAGGGCGGCCATCAGGTCGAGCACGTCACCGCCCTCGTCGTCGTCGTCCTCGTCGGCCTGCTCACCGAAGGTCTTCTCGGTGTCGTTGTCGTCGCCCGCCTCGAGCTTGGCGTCGATCAGCTGCTGCAGTTCCTCCTGGTACGAGTCCGTGTAGCGGTCGGGATCGAAGTCGGTCGACATGCTCTCGACGAGCGAGGACGACATCTTCAGCTCGTTGGCGCTGACCTTCACCGAGGTGTCGAGTGACTTGAAGTCCGCCGCGCGGACCTCGTCGCCCCAGAGCAGCCCCTGCAGCAGGATCACGTCGTCGTGGACGCGGAGCACCCCGAGCCGGGTCTTCTGTCGCAGCGTGAACTGCACGATCGCGAGCCGGTCGGTCTTCGCCAGGGTCTCGCGCAGCAGCACGTACGCCTTCGGCGAGCGCGAGTCAGGCTCGAGGTAGTAGGTCTTCTCGAACATCATCGGGTCGACCTGCTCGACGGGCACGAACTCGAGCACCTCGACCTCGTGCGACTGCTCCTCCGGCAGCTGCTTGAAGTCGTCCGCAGTCAGCACCACGGTCTTCTCACCGTCGTCGTAGGCGCGCTGGATGTCGGCGTACTCGACCTCGTGCCCGAACTCGCACACGCGCTTGTACCGAATGCGGCCCTTGTCGTCGTCGTGGACCTGGTGCAGGGACACGTCGTGGGTCTCGGTGGCCGCGTACACCTTGATCGGCACGTTCACGAGCCCGAACGCGATGGAGCCCTTCCAGATCGACCTCATGGGGACATGATGCCCGTGTCCGAGCGTGAGCGCCCGGGGCAGACGGCTCCTCCACAGGTGGGATCGTCCGGGGATCGTTCCACGGATGTCCGGTTCGCTGGACCGCCACGAGGTCGGCGCGAGCACGATGGGCGCATGAGCCAGCTCGACAAGCAGGACCCGCGCGACCAGTTCCCCCGTCCGCCGTTCCCCGCGCAGACGCAGCAGGGATCCGGGCTGGCCAGCGCGATGGACCCCGCGCCCGACCACGGTGAGACGAGCTACCTGGGGACCGGCCGGATGCGTGGGTACCGCGTGCTCGTCACCGGGGCGGACTCCGGGATCGGCCGAGCCGCGGCGATCGCGATGGCGAAGGAGGGCGCTGACGTCGCACTGAACGCCCTGCCCGAAGAGCGCGAGGACCTCGAGCAGGTCCGTGACGTCATCGGCGACCTTGGCCGCAAGGCGGTGCTGCTGCCCGGTGACCTGACCGACGAGGCGTTCTGCGAGGTGCTGGTACAGGACGCGGTCAGCCAGCTCGGCGGCCTCGACGCGCTCGTGCTCGTCGCGGGGCACCAGCAGGTGCACGAGGACATCACCCGGCAGAGCACCGAGGACTTCGACCGCACGATGAAGGTCAACGTGTACTCGCTGTTCTGGCTCGTGCGGTCGGCCGTCCCGCACATGGCGCCGGGGAGCTCGATCGTCACGACCAGCTCGGTGTCCGCGTACCAGCCGCAGGACCGCATGATCGACTACGCCGCCACGAAGGCCGCCATCATCACGTACACGAACGGGCTCGCCCGGCAGCTCGCCACGAAGGGCATCCGTGCGAACACCGTCGTGCCCGGGCCGGTGTGGACGCCGCTCCAGCCGATCAGCTACCCGGGTGACGAGATCGCGGCGTACGGCCAGGACACCCCGTTCGGCCGTCCCGCCCAGCCCGTCGAGCTCGGCAGCGCCTACGTCTACTTGGCCGGGCCCGAGTCGTCGTACACGTCCGGCACGACCCTGACGGTGGCGGGAGCGACCGGGGTGGCGCTGTGAGTCCGGTCTCGCGCAAGACCGTCGTCCTGGTCGGCGACCGGCGGCTCGCGCTGACGAACACCGACAAGGTGCTCTACCCGGAGACCGGCACCACGAAGGGCCGGGTGATCGAGTACTACGAGCGGGTCGCTCCGTGGATGATCCCGCACGTCAAGGACCGCCCGGTGACCCGGAAGCGCTGGGCCAACGGTGTCGAGGGCAAGGTCTTCTTCGAGAAGAACCTGCCCGACTCGGCACCCGACTGGGTGCGGCACCACACCATCCACCACTCGGAACACGACAACGAGTACCCGATCGTCGACGACCTGCCGACCCTGGTGTGGATGGCGCAGCAGGCCGCGCTCGAACTGCACGTCCCGCAGTGGCGGTTCGGCCCACGTGGCGCGCAGCAGAACCCGGACCGGCTCGTCCTCGACCTCGACCCCGGCGAGGGCGTCGGGCTGCCCGAGTGCGTCGAGGTCGCCCTGGCCGCCCGCGAGATCCTGCACGGGATGGGCCTCGATCCGTACCCGGTGACGTCCGGCTCGAAGGGCATCCACCTCTACGCGGCGCTCGACGGGAAGGCGACGACGGCGCAGGTCTCCGACGTCGCCCACGAGCTGGCGAAGGCCCTCGAGATGGACATGCCCGACCTGGTCCTGTCGTCGATGAGCCGCGCCGAGCGGAAGGGCAAGGTCTTCGTCGACTGGTCGCAGAACAACGGCAACAAGACGACCATCGCCCCGTACTCGCTGCGCGGCCGAGAGCGGCCGACGGTCGCGGCCCCCCGCACGTGGAAGGAACTCGAGGAGCGCGGACTCGCGCAGCTCACGTTGGACGAGGTCCTCGAACGCCTGGAGGCCCGTGGGGACTTCCTGCACCCGGTCGCGTCCGCCTCGCTGGCCGTCGGGCGCGACGACCACGGTCACTGGGACAGCGACCGGACCGAGCGCGTGAACGACGCCGAGCAGCCGGCGCGCGACCGGCTGGCCGCCTACCGGGCGAAGCGCGACGCGTCGAAGACTCCGGAACCCGTCCCCGAGGGGGCTCCCACGGTGCGGAAGGACGGCACGCCCACCTTCGTGATCCAGGAGCACCACGCCACCCGCGACCACTACGACTTCCGGCTCGAACACGACGGGGTACTGGTGAGCTGGGCCCTGCCGAAGGGCGAACCGAGCGACCCCGGCAAGAACCACCTGGCGGTGCAGACCGAGGACCACCCGCTGGAGTACGGCTCGTTCGAGGGCACGATCCCCAAGGACGAGTACGGCGGGGGCACCGTCACGATCTGGGACGACGGCACGTACGAGCTCGAGAAGTGGCGCGAGGGGCAGGAGGTCATCGTCACGCTGCACGGCCGGGCCGGTGGCGCTCGCCGGCTCGCGCTCCTGCACACCCGTGGCCGAGGCGGTGGGGACGAGAAGAACTGGCTCATCCACCGCACCAAGGAGCAGCCCGAGCGCCTGGCGGACGGGGGTGGCACGGCGGACGCGGGGCGGGCCTCCCGATCGGCCGACGGGCACAGCGGCGACCGGCGTGACGCGCACCGCCGGATCACCGGAGCGGCCGCTGCCGCGACCCCACCGTCGGACCGCCGGACGATGCAGGCGACGCTCGCGAAGGACGCACCCCGGCTCGACCCGGCGGACTGGGCGTTCGAGATGAAATGGGACGGCGTCCGGGCGCTCGCGACCGTCCGCGACGGATCGGTGACCCTGCGCAGCCGGAACGACAACGACCTGACTGCGCAGTACCCCGAGCTGCAGGAGCTCGCCGACCGGGCCGGGGTCGACGGGGTCTTCGACGGCGAGATCGTGGCGGTCGACGACCGTGGGCGGCCGTCGTTCCAGCTGCTGCAGAACCGGATGGGGCTGACGAAGCCCCGCGAGGTCCGGAGCGCACAGGAGACCACGCCGGTCCGGTTCCTGCTGTTCGACGTGCTCGAGGCCGACGGGCACGAGCTCACCCGCCTGGGGTACGACGCCCGGCGCCAGGCGCTCGAGACCGTCGTCGAGCCGGGTGGCGCCATCGACGTGCCGCCGGCGGTGCAGGGCGACCTCGAGGCCGTCATGGCGGCCTCGAAGGACCAGGGACTCGAGGGGGTCGTCGTGAAGAAGCGCTCTTCGAAGTACGCCGAGGGGCGCCGGTCCGAGGCCTGGCTGAAACTGAAGCACCATGCCACGCAAGAGGTCGTGGTCGGTGGATGGAAGCCAGGCAGCGGTCGTCGTGCCGGCGGGATCGGGTCGCTGCTGCTCGGGGTGCCCGGCCCCGACGGGCTGGAGTACGTCGGCAAGGTCGGCACCGGGTTCCGTGATCGTGACCTCGACGAGATCGCGGCACTGCTCCGGCCGCTCGACCGGAAGACATCCCCCTTCACCGACGTCCCGCGGCCCGATGCCCGCGATGCCCACTGGGTGACGCCGAAGCGCGTGGGGGAGGTCGAGTTCGCCGAGTGGACCGGTGACGGTCGGCTCCGGCAGCCGTCCTGGCGCGGTTGGCGGGTCGACAAGGCCCCGGCTGACGTGGTCCGGGAGTTCTGACCAGACGCCCGATCGCCCTCCCCCCCATTGCTGATGCGTGCGCATGGGGTCCGCCCCTGGCGAAATTCCGTCCCCCGCGCTGTGCGCGAGCGGGGGACGATTTCGGCATCCCTGGCCGGAATCGGCCGGCGGCTGTTACGTTCGCCCCGATGAAGGGGGCACTGAAGATGAGTTCGAGCAAGTACCTGCCGCCGTACACGGCAGCGGAGCGCGTGGCGATCACGGGGGACGATCTGCCGCCGCGCTCGCCGGTGGACGCGGGGACCGGCAGCGCCGAGACGGAGGTTCGGTACGCCGACTTCCTCGCCGGCGACGACGGCGACGACTGAGCGGGATCGCGCACGACCGGCCGTCCCGGGAGATCGGCCGGGCCGGACGGACGGACGGCCCGTACGCCGGATCAGGGAGCGCACGGGCCGCCGCCTTCTGTGAGACGGAGCAAGCGGCGCATTCGTCACGTCCGATGCGAGATCGGCACGAAGAACCCGCCGAGTGATCCGCCGAGTGATCGCGATCGCGATCGCGTCAGTCGGCGGGTCCGACGGGGTCCGTGCCCCGGGTCAGTCGCAGTCGTGGGTCACGCGGCAGGTGCCGGTCCGTCCGCCGGCGCAGCGTGGTCCGCCACCGGGATGTCCTCGTCGATGAGTTCGTCCTCTTCCGGCTCGGACACCTCGGCCGCGGCGGCCTTCGCCTCGTCGATGGACTCCTGTGAGCGGCGGAGCAGGTCGTCGTCGTGTGCTGCCTGATCGGTCATGCCCTGCAAGTTACGCGGGCGTTCCTGTGTCGGCGTCCCAACGGCGGGCGGGGTGCGGCGGCTCGAAGTCGACCGCGGACCTCGGCCCCGGGGTCGACGGCATGGCCGGTGCGGCCGGAGCACCGAACGCGTCGGCTGCGTCGAGCACGGCCCGGGTCGCGGCGGCAGCGGTCCGCAGCGCACCGCCGATCGGCATCGCACGGTAGGCCGGTGTCCGGACCTCGACGCCCCACGGCTCGTCGAACCCGAGCTCGCGGATCGTGCGCACGAAGCCGGGGAGGTCCCACGCGCCGGCTCCGGGCAGGTGTCGGGCGACACGGGACTCCTCGGACAGGGTCATGCCGCTCGGGGTGTGCAGCAGGCCGTCACTCAGCTCCACCGCCGCGAGGGTCGCGGGTGCCACACCCGCACGGAGGGAAGCAAGGGTCGAGCCGCCGCGCAGTGCGTGCATCGCGTCGACGAGCAGCCCGCCGTTCGGGTGCCCCGCGGCAGCGACGAACCGCGACGCTCGCTCGATGGTCGGCAGGTTCGACCACGGTTCCGGCTCCAGGACGAGCTGCGCCCCCACGCTCTCGGCCTGATCGGCGAGCACGACCCAGTCCCCGGCCATGGTCGTGGGGGAAGCCCCCGGCAACGAGGTGTCGGCACGCGCCACCACCTGCCAGGCGCTCAGCGTCGCGGCCGCCTCGAGCACGACCCCGCGGTCCGCGTCCTCGTCGTCGGAGCGGCTCGTGCACGTCCACCACCGATCGAGGGGGCCGAGCTGGACCCAGACGATGCCGGCGCCGTCGAGCATGCGTCGGAGTTCGGCGAAGCCGGTCGTCGCGCGGACCTCGTGCAGGTCGTCGAGGGACAGCGAGAGTCCGGCGAACCCGGCGGCCCCCACGGCGCGCACACGCTCGCCGAGGCTCTCGTCGCCCGCCCACGTCCAGGACGTCGCGAGCAGATCGTGTTCCAGCACGGTGGTACCTCCGGCAGTCCCGGGGTGTCCGCGTCGCCTCGTCGCGATGCGCCGCCCCGTGTCCGCCGCGGGCCCCACCCGCGACGACGTCCAAGACTTACCCGTGCTGGCTGCGAATGCTCCCAGCCCGGCGACACATCGCCGACACGTCAGACGATCCGGGTCCGGACCTCGCCGACACCGGCGATCGTGCCGACGAGGACGGAGCCGCGCTCGAGTACACCGACGCCCTCGGGTGTGCCGGTCATGAGCAGGTCACCAGGGGCGAGTGCGACGGACCGCGACAGCGCTGCGATCGTCTCGGCGACGGACCAGATCTGGTCGGCCAGGTCACCCGACTGCCGGAGTTCTCCGTCCACCGTCAGCTGGATCGCGCCGTGGGTCGCGTCGACCTCGGCCGCCGGGGTGAGCGCCCCGATCGGTGCTGAGGCGTCGAAGCCCTTGGCCGTGTCCCACGGGCGTCCGAGTCGCTTCGCCTCGGCCTGCAGGTCTCGGCGGGTGAGGTCGATCCCGACGGCGTAGCCCCAGACGTGTGCGAGCGCGTCGGTGACGGCGATGTCCGTGCCGCCGGTGCCGATCGCGACGACGAGCTCGACCTCGTGCTCCAGTTGCTGCGTCAGCGGCGGGTACGGGGTGTCGGCGCCGTCGACCACGACCGCGTCGGCCGGTTTGGTGAAGAAGAACGGCGGCTCGCGGTCCGGGTCGTGGCCCATCTCGCGGGCGTGTGCCGCGTAGTTCCGGCCGACGCAGAACACACGGCGGAGGGGGAAACGCGCGCCCGTCGTCGTGGGCACGGTCGGGAGGCTCGGGGCCGGGATCACGAGTTCGGTCACGGTCCCAGCGTTGCAGGCCCGCACGGCGTCGGTTCAGCCCTCACCGAAGGACGCCTCGTACTTGAGCTTCCGCGCCCGGGCGCGCTCCTGGCGTTCACGCCACTCGATGCGCATCTGCGCGAGTTCCGCTTCGGCGCCCTTCGCACGCATGAGCGGACCGTAGTGGGGGCTCGCGAGGAGCCGTGGTGTCGTCATCTCGCGGTTGTCGAGCAGTCGCTTGAAGGCCTCGTCGGTCAGCGTCGAGATCATCAGCGTTCTCCTTCCTGCTGTTCGTGGGCTCCCGGACGCGTTGCCTCGTACTCAGCGAGTGCCTGAGATGTCCAGGTGTCGTCGTCGGACGTCCAACTGCGGGTCACCAGCGCAGCGGACATCACACCGGCAGCCGCGCGCTTTCCTTCGTCGTCCGAGGTCGCCCGGTCGGCGACCCAAGACCAACGCTGCCACCACAGGTCGCGGTGCACCGAGAACTCTGCATTTCGCCGTCCTGCGCGCCCGTCGAGCACCGACGCGACGAGCGCACCCACCGCGACGGACGCGCTCGTGACCGACACGAGCGCACTGATCCAGCCGATGTCCATGCCGGAACCCTGACGGCACGGAACCGGCCACGCGGCGGGCGTGACCGGTCCTGTGGAGGGTGATCCGGGCCTCCAGGCCTGTGGAGGAGCGCCTCAGTTGCCGGGTGCGGCCGCCTCGGTCTCGCCCGCACCGGGGTCGCCACCGGTCCCACCCGTGGCCGGCTCGTCCTGCGGCCAGCCCGCGAACTCCCAGCCGGCGAGCGACGGGTGGTCCTCGCCCTTCGTGTAGGCGAACGTCCGTGCGGCGTCACGTGCTTCGGACAGCTTCGCGAGCAGGTCGGCGTGCGCCTCGGCGTCCACCCGCGTCAGCGCGTCGTGCGCGAGCGCGAAGCGGTCCATGTCGTTGCGCATGAGCATGTCGAACGGCGAGGTCGTCGTCCCCTGCTCGAGGAACCCGTGGACGTGCAGGTCGTCGTGCCCGTTCCGGCGGTACGTCAGCTGGTGGACGAGCGCCGGGTACCCGTGGAACGCGAACACGGTGGGCGTCCCCGGCAGGAAGAGGGCGTCGTACTGCTCGTCCGGGATCGGGTGCTCGTGCTTGCGCGGATCGCCGAGCGCCAGCAGGTCGACGACGTTCAGGACCCGGACGCCGACGTCGGGGGCGTGCTTCCGGATGATGTCCGTCGCGGCGATCGCCTCGACGGTGGGGACGTCGCCAGCACAGGCCAGCAGGACGTCGACGCGTCCGACGGCCTGCTCGGTGCCGGCGAAGTCCCACACGCCGAGTCCGGCCGCGGCGTGCGCCACCGCGTCGTCGAGGGACAGGAAGACCGGTTCCGGGTGCTTGCCGGCGACGATCACCTCGATGCGGTCGGTGGTCTCCATGGCGTGCGCGGCGACGGCGAGCAGGGTGTTCGCATCAGCGGGGAGCTTGATGCGGACGAGGTCCTGCTGCTTCGAGGCGACGATGTCGAGGAACCCGGGGTCCTGGTGCGAGAACCCGTTGTGGTCCTGCCGCCAGACGTGCGACGACAGCAGGAGCGACAGGTTCGACACCGGGACGCGCCAGTCGATGTCCGTGGACGACTCGAGCCACTTCGCGTACTGCCCGACCATCGAGTCGATGATGTGGGCGAACGCCTCGTAGGTGTTGAGCATCCCGTGGCGGCCGGTCAGCACGTAGCCCTCGAGCATGCCCTCGAGCAGGTGCTCCGACAGGACCTCGGTGACCCGCCCGCGGGCCGCGAGGTGCTCGTCACCCGGTGCCCGCTTGGCCCGCCAGACACGGTCGGTGACGTCGAAGACGGCGTCGAGCTTGTTCGAGATCGTCTCGTCCGGCCCGAACAGCCGGAAGGTCGACGGGTTCTTCTCGATGAGTGCGGCCAGCCACGGACCGAGGGTCCCGGTGGCGGACGCGGTGGAGCCGGCCTCGACCCCGTAGGGCTCGAGTGGCGGACGGTTGAGCGCGGTCCGGAGACGCCCGCCGTTGCCGTGCGGGGTGGCGCTCATCCGCTCGTCGCCGGTCGGCCGGATCGTCGTCATGATGCCGATCGGGTGGCCGTCCTCGTCGAAGAGCTCCTCGGGGCG
Source organism: Curtobacterium sp. VKM Ac-1376 (assembly GCF_015351025.1). Classification (GTDB taxonomy): domain Bacteria; phylum Actinomycetota; class Actinomycetes; order Actinomycetales; family Microbacteriaceae; genus Curtobacterium. The sequence goes on from NZ_JADKRV010000003.1 coordinate 46,733, forward strand.
GTACGAGCGCATCCACTCCTCGAGCTGGGCGCGGTGCCCGTCGTCCTCGCGCACCGCGGGCAGCGGCACCTGGTGCGCGCGGAACGTGCCCTCGACCTGCTCACCGTCGACCTCCTTCGGGCCGGTCCAGCCCTTCGGGGTGCGCAGGACGATCATCGGCCACCGGGGACGGAGTGCGGCGGCCCCGGCGGGCTGACCCGCGGCAGCGCGGGCGGCCTGCGCCCGTGCGGCGGCCTGGATGTCGTCGATCGCCGCGAGGGCACGTCTGAGGGCGCCGTCGAACAGGGCGTGCACCGCGTACGGGTCGTCGTCGACGCGGCGGGAGTCGACGACGATCGGGTCGTAGCCGAGCCCGCGGAAGTACGCGGTGAGGTCCTCGTCGGGGATGCGGGCCAGGACGGTCGGGTTCGCGATCTTCCAGCCGTTGAGGTTGAGGATCGGCAGCACGGCACCGTCGGACACCGGGTCGAGGAACGTGTGCGCCTGCCACGAGCCGGACAGCGGCCCGGTCTCGGCCTCGCCGTCACCGATCACGCACGCGACGACGAGGTCCGGGTTGTCGAGCGCCGCGCCGTACGCGTGCGACAGCGAGTAGCCGAGCTCACCGCCCTCGTTGATCGACCCGGGGGTCTCCGGGGCGGCGTGCGAGGGGATGCCGCCGGGGAACGAGAACTGGCGGAAGAACCGCTGCAGGTCGTCGTCCTGGTACAGCTCGCCCCACGTGCCGTCGAGCCAGGCGTTCGCGTTCATCGCCGGGCCGCCGTGCCCGGGGCCGCACACGTAGAGGAACTCGCGACCGGTCTCCGCGATCAGGGCGCTGCAGTGTGCGTAGACGAGGTTCAGAGCGGGCGACGTGCCCCAGTGTCCGAGCAGCCGGGGCTTCACGTCGTCGGGTTCGATCGGGCGCGTGAGCAACGGGTTGTCCAGCAGGTAGATCTGCCCGACCGTCAGGTAGTTGGCGGCGCGCCACCAGGCGTCGACCGCCCGGAGCCGGTCGGTGGTGGAGATGTGTGCTGGAGCCATGGGTACACGGTACGAAACGACAGGCCGCCGTGCCTCAGGAAACTCGTCCCAAACCGATCGGGCCCGGGTGCCGAATGACTTGCACAGGGCAAACGCCCAGGGCGCTCTCCGGTCACATCTGGCCGGGCTGCAGCTTGCTCACAGCAAGTGTTGCCACAGCGTGCACGTTCGGCCACCGGCCGGAGCGCCTCCAGAGCAAAGGACTGATCACGATGCGCAAGAGCCTCAAGACCTCCATCACCCTCGCCACGACCGGCGCCCTCGTCCTCGGCGGCGCCGCGTTCGGGATCTCCTCCGCCCAGGCCGCCACCCCGAACGTGCACACGGTGTCGTCGTCGTCGGACATCCCCGCACCCGTCGCCTCGGTCCCCGAGGTCCTCGGCGGCTCCACCGCCGTGCAGCTCGACTCCGGCTTCACCGACGCCCTCACCGCCCTGAAGCTCACCCCCGGCGTCTCCGGCGACGCGACCCTGGAAGACGGGTCGGTGACGTTCCCGATCACCGCCGGGTCGGTCACCTACTGGTCGCCCGACGGCGACTACCGCCCCTACGTGCAGGGGCTGCTGAACCACGACGACTCGGGTCTGACCCTCAAGGCCGGCGACACCACCGTCACGTTGGAGAACTTCGTCGTGAACCCGGGCTCGTCGAAGCTGTACGGCGACGTCCTCGTCAACGGCAAGGTCGCCGCGGCCAACGCGTTCCTGTTCGAGCTGCACGGTGGCTCCCTCAAGCCCCTCCAGCTCGAGGGCGACAACGCGATCCTGACCGGCACCACCGTCCACATCAGCGAGGACGCAGCCGGCCTGCTGAACAAGACCTTCGGCACCGACGCCGTCAAGCGCGGCCTCCTCGTCGGCACCGCCACCATCACCGCACAGATCAAGTAACACCCGCCGCACTCGGAAGAGCCGCCCCGACGGGGCGGCTCTTCTGCGTTCGACGAGTCAGCTGCCTCGTCGTCGCCACCACCGACGGGGGCGGGCGTCGAGTCGCGCCTGTTCCGCAGCCCGCGCTGCGGACGCCATCCGCGTTTCCCGTCGCTCCTGCCAGGCCTGCACCTCGGACTCGACGTCGCGCATCGGTGTGACGACCGGGGGGCCGCCGAGCAACTGGCGTCGGGCTTCCTTGACCCGCGCGTTGAAGTCGACCAGGACGTCGCGCACGTCGGACTCGAGGGACAGGGCGTCGAGGGCACCGTCGAGCTCCGCGTCCTCGGTGCGGAGCGACAGGGCGGGCGGCGCGATGCCCCGGATGTCCTCGCGCTCGATCTTCGACTTGATCCACCAGTCCGGATCGTGCTGGCCGTCGAGCCCCGGCAGTGGCTTGCCGTGGTACGGATTGCCCTCGAAGACCCCGCGGCGCTCGGCCTCCTCGATCTGCGCCCGGGCATGGGCCGCGACGTCGGCAGCCTTCAGCAGCCGACGTTCCTCGCGCACCTCGTCCGGGTCGAGCGACCCGCGCTCGATCTCGCTCTCCACGAGCTGCTGGTAGCGGTAGCGGGCGGCCCTCCGGAGCCGGTCCATCCGTGCGTCGACGTCGTTCATCGTCAGACCATGATGCCTCCGGCCGCCGACGAGGCCGCTCAGCCCGGGTGCTCCGTGCAGCCCGTTCAGCCCGTTCAGCCCTGCTGCGAGATCTGCTCGATCGTCAGCGCCGCCTGGATGAGCGCCAGGTGCGACAACCCCTGCGGGATGTTGCCCATGAAGTCCCCGTCCACCGCGCTGAGCATCTCGCTGAACAGTCCGACGTCGTTCGCCTGCGCGACCATGTCGTCCATCAGGTGTTCCGCGTCGTCGACCCGTCCGACGCACGCCAGGGCGGCGGCGAGCCAGAACGAGCACGCCACGAAGGGTGATTCCTCGTCCTCGATGCCCGAGTACCGGTAGACGAGCGGCCCCTGCTGCAGCTGCTCCTCGATCGCCCGGATCGTCGACTCCATCCGTGGCCCGCGGTCGAACGCCGACATCGCGTGCAGCAGGATCGAGCAGTCGAGGGCGTCGGTCCCCGGGTACATGACGTAGTGGCCGAGCTCCTCGTTCCACCCGTGCTCAGCGACCCAGTCCTCGATGAGTTCTCGGTTCTTGACCCACTCGTCGCGCGGGCCGTCGATCATCCCGGCGTCGTGGAGTTCCACCGCCGCGTCGAGCGCCTGCCAGCAGCCGATCTTGCTCGTCGTGTAGTGCTGCGCCTCCGGCAACTCCCACATGCCGGAGTCGCGTTCGACCCACCGGTGGCACGCATCGTCGGCCAGGTCCTGGAGCACCGCGGCCGTCTTCCGGTCGAGGACGTTGCCAGCGCGGACGTACTGGCGCATGATCTCGAACACGTCGCCCCAGACGCCGAGCTGCAGCTGGTCGCCGGCGCGGTTGCCGACCGTGACCGGGCCGATCCCGTTCCAGCCGGGCACGTCGCGCTCCTCGACGCTGTCGGTCTTCGACCCGTCGAGCCCGTAGAAGATCGGCATCGTCTCGTCGTGCTCGGCGATGGTGCGTATCACCCAGGACACCGCGGCGTGCGTCTCCTCGCGCAGGCCGAACCTGGTCAGCGCGTGCACCGTGTAGGCGAGGTCGCGCACCCAGGCGAACCGGTAGTCCCAGTTCTTCCCACCGGTGCGGTCCTCGGGCAGGCTCGTCGTCGGTGCTGCGGCGATCGCACCCGTCGGAGCGAAGATCAGGAGCTTCAGGGCAAGGGCGCTGCGCTGGACGGCGTCCGACCACGGACCGTCGTAGCTGAACTCCGTCGACCAGGTCGACCAGTTCTCGATCGTGCGGTCGATGCCCTCGAGCGTGCGCTCCGGCTCCGGCAGGAACACCGGCTCGTCGTGCGTGCCGACGATGGTCAGGATCGACTTCGACCCCGCACTCGTCGAGAAGCGTCCGGAGAACCGCGGTCCGTCGTCGTGGACGGGCTCGAACCCCTGCTCGACGATGCCGATGGTGATGCCGTCGACACCGATGACGGTCCCGTTGGCGGTGTCCAGCCGCCGGGGCTCGGCGGTGTTCAGGATGGTCCCGGGCACGACGGCCCACTCCATCTCGACCGTGCCGTCGACCCCCTGCACGCAGCGGCCGATCTCGGCCCACGGCAACCGTCCGGCCACGCCGGTGACCATGGCGTCGGTCACGGTGGCGCGACCGGACGGCGTCGTCCACGTCGTCACGAGCACGTTCGTGCCGGGCAGGTACGCGCGGGACACCTGCGCCTGGTCGTCCACCGGCCGCAGGGCGACGTGTCCGCCGTGCTCGGCGTCGACGATGCTGGCGAACACCGGCGGGGAGTCCATCGACGGGATCGGCAGCCAGTCGATCCGGCCGTCGAGCGCGATGAGCGCGACCGTCCGCCCGTCGCCGATCGCGCCGTAGGAGCGGAGCGGGACGTAGCCGTTCGTCCGTTCCTCGTTCTCGGTCGCGTCGGGGGTGTCTCGCGTGCGCTCGGTCATGCGTCCAGCCTGCCCCGGCGGTGGTGGTGACCATCAGGAGGACGTACCCCTCGTGGCGAACGCACCCCGGGCCTCCAGACCGACACACCAACGCGAGTTGCGCATCCCGGGCGTGTCGCACTCGCGTCGTGTTCCTGCCGATCGGCAGACCGCCCGCCCCGGGCACATCGGAAGGACCGCGCATGCGCGCCGTGCAGCACAACGAGGAACGCGTCGAGCTCCAGCTCGACACGATCGCCGTGCTGCCCGAACAGCAGCAGCAGTGGTCCCTCCGCTGTCCCGCGTAGGCACGCGACGTCCTCCGACGCCCCGTGCCCACCCGGCCCGGGGCGTTCGTCATCTCCGCCTCCTTCCGTCCGCCACGTCCGGCGACGACCAGGAGGCCCGGCGTACGACCGTCTCGGACCGTCACCTCGACCGTCACGAAAGCGAGACGACCCCATGAAGAAGATCAACGACCGACTGCTCAGCTGGGCTTCGATGCTCGAGGAGAACACCGAGCAGCAGGCGCGCACGACCGCGCGCATGCCGTTCGTGTTCCCGCACCTGGCCCTGATGCCCGACGCGCACCTCGGCCTCGGCGCCACCGTGGGGTCCGTCATCCCGACCCTCGGTGCCGTCATGCCGGCGGCCGTCGGCGTGGACATCGGCTGCGGGATGATCGCGGTCCGGACGCAGTTCACCGCGGCCGACCTTCCCGCGGACCTGCAGGGGCTGCGCGAGCAGATCGAGCGGGCGGTCCCGCTGTCCGCCGGTGCCGCGAACCGGAAGATCGTCACGACGGCCGCGCCACGCATCGCGGAGCTCGAGGCTATGGCCGACGCCGCCGGGTTCGACCCGGCAGGTGTGCACGGCGGGTGGCGGAACCAGCTCGGCACGCTCGGGTCCGGCAACCACTTCATCGAGGTCTCCCTCGACGAGGAGGACCGGGTATGGCTGTTCCTGCACTCCGGCTCGCGCGGTGTCGGCAACAAGATCGCCCAGCGGCACATCACGGTCGCCAAACGGATGATGGAGCGCTGGTGGATCACACTGCCGGACCCGGATCTGGCCTACCTGGTCGAGGGCACCCCGGAGTTCGACCGGTACATCGCCGAGCTGCGGTGGGCCCAGCACTTCGCCCTGCTCAACCGCGAGGAGATGATGGACCGCGTCGTCCGGCAGCTGTCCGAGGCGGTCGGCACCCCGGTCGACGAGCGTGAGCGCATCAACTGCCACCACAACTTCACCCAGCGCGAGACGCACTGGGGCAAGTCCGTGTGGGTGTCGCGGAAGGGTGCGATCCAGGCGAAGGCCGGCCAGCCCGGCCTGATCCCGGGGTCGATGGGGACCGCGTCGTACGTCGTCGAGGGGCTCGGCAACAAACCGTCGCTCGAGTCGTCGCCGCACGGCGCCGGTCGGCTGTTCTCGCGGAGCGCGGCACGTCGGACCTTCACGCACGAGCAACTGCGCGAGGCGATGGTCGGCATCGAGTACCGCGACACCGACGCGTTCCTCGACGAGATCCCGGCGGCGTACAAGCCGATCGACCAGGTCATGGCGGACGCCGCGGACCTCGTGTCGATCCGGCACACGCTGCGGCAGGTCGTCAACGTGAAGGGTGACTGAGACGCACCCACCGACGGACGGGAGGCCCGTGGCGGCATCGCCACGGGCCTCCCGTCCGCCCGATGGCGGACCGCAGGGCCCGGCGCGCCCCGGACAGGACCGCGCGCGTCGGGCACGCTTGAGCGTGATGAGCGACACGGCGGAGCACGCAGCACGGGAGACCGGACGACAGGTCCGGCGAGCGGCGGACAGCCGGTGGTTCGAGGTCACGGCGCGCGCCGGGTTCGTCGGCAGTGGCATCGTCCACCTGCTGATCGGGTACCTGGCGATCCTGCTCGCCGTCGGCAACGCGTCCTCGGGCGGTGAGACGGACCAGTCCGGGGCACTGCAGCAGATCGCCGCCGTGCCCGGTGGGGTGTTCCTGCTCTGGCTGATCGCCGTCGGCACCGGCGCGCTCACCGTGCGCCTGGTGGTCGAGGCGATCGTCGGCGGCCGCTCGGACACCGCCCGCGGCTGGCTCGCCCGTCTCAAGAACGTCGCGAAGGCCGTCGTGTACGGCGTCATCGCGTACTCGGCTGCCTCGTACGCGCTCGGTGCCGGGTCGAGCTCCAGCAGTTCGTCACAGAGCGCCGCGGCGAAGACCCTGGCGACGCCGGGCGGTGTGTTCGTCCTGCTGCTCGCCGGCGCGATCGCGGTGGCGGTCGGTATCGGACTCGTGGTGATCGGGTGCCGCCGGTCGTTCCGCAAGCAGATCACGCGACCGACGGGCCAGCTCGACCGCGTGGTCACCGTGCTCGGGGTCGTCGGCTACGTCGGCAAGGGCATCGCCGTGGTCATCGTGGGCGTGCTCATCGGCGTGGCCGGACTGCGGAGCGACCCGGACCAGGCGACGGGCCTCGACGCGGCCTTCGACGCTGTCCGGAGCATGCCCGGGGGCGTGTTCGTCCTCGTCGCGATCGGCATCGGGTTCCTGGCCTTCGGCGTCTACAGCTTCTTCCGCGCCCGCTTCGCCCGCCTGTGACGCTGAGCGGGCGCGGACCGGCCACGCGGTAGACGGGGTCGATGACCACCGAAGCCAGCACCACCGCCACGACCGGCCCCGCCACCGTCTTCGCCGACGCCCGCGCGGTCCTCGCCGAGAGCATCGTCTGGGACCCGTCCGACCAGCTCCTCCGCTGGACCGACATCACGCTCGGCACGCTCAACACGGCGACGGCCGACGGCACCGTGGTGTCGAACGTCCCGCTGCCGCCCCCGCTGGCCAGCTTCCAGCCGCGGGCCTCCGGCGGCTTCGTGGCGGCCCTCGGCGACACCGTCGTGGTGACCGACGAGCAGGGCGCCGTGGAGCGGGAGATCGCCCGCGTCACGCACACCACCTCGGGCAACCGCTTCAACGAGGGCAAGTGCGACCCCTTCGGCCGGTTCCTCGTCGGCAGCATGAACGTGACCACGGGGGAGCCGGACGCGGCGCTCTACTCGGTCGGACCCGACGGCACCACCCGGCTGCTCCGCGGGGGTTTCGGCGTGACGAACGGCATGGAGTGGTCGGACGACGGCAGCACCATGTACGTCACCGACACGAGCGTGTCGACGATCTTCCGGGCGCCGTACGGCCCGGACGGCGAGCTCGGGGAACTCGAGCCGTTCATCGTCGGCCAGGCGCACGACGGCCTGGTCCGCGACGACGAGGGCTGTTTCTGGACGGCGATCTACGGCGGCGGCCGGGTCGAGCGCTACGGGCCGGACGGCTCGCACCTGGAGACGGTGGAGCTGCCGGCGGCGAACCCGACGTCGGTGGCCTTCGGTGGGCCGGACATGTCGACGCTGTTCGTCGGGACGGCCCGTGAGAACCTCTCCGAGCAGGACCTCGAGCAGGCCCCGCGCTCCGGTGCGGTCTTCGCGGTGCCCACGCGGGTGCACGGCTTCCCCGCGAACACGTTCAGCGGCTGAGCACGGCGTCGCCGTTCCCGGGGACGGCGGCCGGGTATCCTGGGCGACCGCCCGACCCGAGGAGACCCACGTGGACGACGAACGCCCGGCAGCCCGGCCCGACCCGGCGCGCGAGCTCGCCCAGGCGGAGGACGCCGACGTCACCGTCCAGGTCGACCGGGTGGTGGTGGACGGCACGTACGTCCGCGTGAGCTCGATCGGCGAACCCGGTGCGCGCGCGTTCGTGCTCGTCGCCGGCCTCGGTATCGCCTCGACCTACTACGAGCGGCTCGCCCCGCACCTCAACGAGAACGGGCCGGTGCACGCGCTCGACCTGCCGGGCTTCGCGGGCGTCCCGCGGTTCCGGGGGACCGTGTCGATCGAGCGCTACGCCGATGCCGTCGAGCGGGTCCTCGACGAGCTCCGGCTCGACGACCCGGTGCTCGTCGGGCACTCGATGGGCACCCAGGTCGTCACCGAGGTCGCCGCCCGCCGGCCGGAGATCTCGGACCTCGTGCTCATCAGCCCCGTCGTCGACTCGTCCGCGCGCACGGTGCGGCAGTCGGCGTTCCGGTTCCTCCGGTCGACCCTGCACGAGCCCGCCGCGGTCCGCTGGCACGGCGTCACGGCCTACGCGCTGTGCGGCTGGCACTGGTTCCGCAAGGTCCTGCCGCGGATGATCGCGTTCCCGATCGAGGAGCGTGCGGCCCACGTGCAGGCTCGCACCCTGATCGTCCGCGGTGAGCACGACGCGATGGTCCCGCGCGACTGGGTGCGTCGCCTCGCGCGCGTGTTCCCCTACGCGGTCCTCCGCGAGGTCGTCGACGGCGCCCACTCGGTCATGCACGCGCAGGCCGACGCGGTCGCCCGCCTCACCGTCGCGCACGTCGAGCAACGGCTGCCGGACCGCGGGGTGTCGTCGCTGCAGCGGGTGCGCGACCACTCGACGGCGTCGGACCTCGCGCGGCTCAGCCCCCGGGAGGCGTGGCTGCTGGTGAAGTCGCGGTTCATCGAGCTGTCCGGCATGGCCCGGAACGACGACGAGACGCTCGAGGCCGCGAAGTCCGCGCACGCCGTCGCGATGGCCGACGGCGACGACCTGCCGGTCGACCCGGCGGACCGACGTGCGGTGGTCGACGAGATCGCGCCGGAGACGAAGTAGACGAGCGCAGCCGTGCTCGGACAGAGGAGACGCAACGGCCTGGAGGCCCGGTGCCGGTCCGAGGGACCGGCCCCGGGCCTCCAGGCCGTCGCGACCACCGCGACGGGCGGGTGATCAGGGCGTGATGCGCCCCGGCAGCATGTCGGGCGTCAGTGCGTTCGCCTCGGCGATCACCTTGCGGGCATCGTCGGTCTTGTCCCAGACGTTCCAGAGCAGCACGCCGCGCACGGTGTCGTCGTCATCCAGGTAGTAGACGACGCCGGTGACCGTCGGGTCCTGCCAGTCCTCGACGGTGCGGAGCTCCGAGGACACCCGGCCGACCGCCTCGTACCCCATGTCGAAGACGTCGGAGTAGAACATCGGCGTGTGGTCGTAGGTCTCGTCAGCGTCCGCCAGGTTCCGGCCGGCTTGCCGCCCCTGCTGCTGGGCGTTGTCGACGTGCTCGACCCGGCGGGTACCGAGGATGCGGTCCGGGTACTCGGCGACGTCCCCGGCGGCGAACACCGAGTCGTCGTCGGTGAGCAGCGTCGACGACACCACGATGCCGTCGTGCACGGTGAGTCCGGCGTCCGCGGCGAGCTGCGTCGCGGGTTCGATGCCGAGTCCGGCGACGACCGCGTCGGCCTCGAGCACGGAGCCGTCGTCCAGCGTCAGGCGCACACCGTCGGCGGTCTCGGTGCCCTCGGACACCCGGCGGCCGGTGCGGAGCTCGACGCCGTGGTCGACGAAGCGCTGCTGGAACGCCTGCGCCAGGTCGGCCGGGAACATGCGTCCGCCGACGACATCGTCCGGGTCGACCAGGGTGACTCGGGCGCCGTTCTGCACGATGCCCGCCGTGATCTCCTGGCCGATGTAGCCGCCCCCGACGACGGCGACGTGCGCTCCGGCGTCCGCGAGCTCGCGCAGGCGGCGGTAGTCCGACGCGCTCCGGTAGTCGAGCACGCGGGCCGACGGCGGGAGCCCCGGCAGACCGCGGGGCTTCCCACCGGTGGCGAGGAGCAGCCGCTCGTATCCGTGCACGGTCCCGTCGGCCGTGGAGACGGTCTTCGCGGCGCGGTCGATCGCGGTGACCGACGTGCCGAGGACGAACTGCGCCCCGGTCTCCTCGGTGTGCAGGTCGACCTTGTCGTGCCAGCTGAAGTCGGGGTCGGTCCAGAGCTTCTTCGACAGGGCCGGGCGGGCGTAGGGGCGGTCGACGTCCTCGCTGATGATCCCGATCGAGCCGTCGGCGTCGAGTTCGCGGACGCCGCGTGCTGCGGCGTCCGCGACCATCCCGCCGCCGACGATGAGGTAGCGGAAGTCGGTCATGACGCCTCCTGGCGGTGCTGTGGCACCACGATCAGATCGTGGCGACCGAGCCGGAGTCGACCCGGTAGTTGGCGCCGTTCACGAAGCTGGCCAGGTCGGAGCACAGGAAGGCCACGACGTTCGCGACCTCTTCCGGCTCGCCGCGGCGCTTGAGCTCCATGTACGGCCGCTCTTCTTCGAGGAAGCTGCCGATGGCCTCGTCGAACGAGGTCCCGCGCTGCTTCGCCCGCTTGTCCATCATCGCGTCGGTCATCGGCGTGTGGATGAACGCGGGGGAGACCGCGTTCACCAGGAGCCCCTCCGACGCGTAGGAGCGCGACAGGCCCTTCGCGAACGAGAGCACCCCGGCCTTGGCGGCGCAGTAGGGCAGTTCGTCGTCGTACGGCTGCGAGGCGTCCTCGGACACCAGGTAGACGATGCGTCCCCAGCCGCCCTGGCGCAGGTCACCGATGAACTCGCGGGTGATCCGCACCGGCCCCATCAGGTCGACGTCGATCGTCTCCGCCCATCCGGCCTCGTCGATCTCGTGGAACATGCCCTGGGCGCCGGTGACGCCCGAGGACTGCACCAGGATGTCGATCTCGCCGACGGCCTCGCGCACCTTGTCGTGCAGGGCGGCGAGGCTCTCGGCGCTCCGCACGTCGGCGGCGAAGGCGTGCAGCCTGCCGATCGGGGCCTCGAGCTGGTCCGCACTGGTGTCCAGACGGCTCTGCTCGATGTCGGTGACGACCACGGTGGCACCCTCTGCCAAGAGGATGCGCGCCGTGTTCCAGCCGATGCCGGAGTCGCCGCCGAAGACGAGTGCGGTCTTGCCCTGGATACCGAGGTCCACCCGGGCCCCTACGCGTGCGCCGACGCGTCGGCGACGGCGGGCGTGGTGGCGGAGGCCAGCGGGGTGCTAGGCGCGCGGTTCTCGGCGGAGACCATCCACGCGAGCTGCTCGAGGCGCTCGATGAAGCCGTGGAGCAGGTCCGCGGTCGTCGGGTCTTCCTCGTCGACCTCGTCGTGCACGTCGCGCATGGTGCCGGTCGCCTGGTACAGCCGGAGCGTGACCTGGTCGATGGCGTCGTGCGTGGTGATCTCACCCGAGGGGAACGCGTCGAGGTGGCTGCCCGCGGAGACGGTCGCCGAGCGGCCGTCCGGCACGAGGTACAGCGCGCGCATGCGCTCGGCGGTGTCGTCGGCGAACTCGCGGGCCGCGTCGACGATCTCGTCGAGCTGCAGGTGGAGGTCGCGGAAGTTGGTGCCGAGGATGTTCCAGTGGGCCTGCTTGCCCTGGAGGTGCAGGTCGATGAGGTCCACGAGGACCGCCTGGAGGTTCTTGGCCATCTTGTCCGAAGCGTGCATGGTTGTGGCTCCTTTCGCGTCGGTGACCGTTCCGGTCTACGCGGTGCCGCAGTGCACGCTCTCAGTGCGCTCGGAGGCAGCGTCCCCGAGGTCGCTCAGTGCGAGGCGCTCAGTGGGACGGCGCGGCGTCGACCTTGTCGACGGCCTGGCGCATCTGGTCGAGGAAACCGGCGACGACGCGGGCCTCGGACGCGGGCAGTCCCTCGGCGATCGACATCATCCGGCGGTGCATGGTGCCGAGGGTCGCGCGGACCTCGTCGTCGGTCTCGGTCGTCGGGGTGATCACGAGTGCACGGCGGTCGGTGGGGTGCGGGTCGCGGCGCACGTGGTCGGACTTCACCAGGCGGTCGATGAGGATCGTCGTCGAGGCCGAGGAGATCTTGAGGTAGGCGGCCAGGTCCTTCGGGCTCACGGCCTTGCCGGCGCGCTGCGACTGCAGCAGGTAGCGCACGGCGAGCAAGTCGGTCTCACCCATGCCCATGGAGTCGCGGGTGCGTCGGCGCATCGCGGTCTCGGCGGAGCGGTACCGACGCAGGGCGTTGAGGACGGCGACCCCGCGCTGGGTCGCGTCGTCGTCGGGGAACCAGTACCCGGACGCCTCGGTGATCTCCTGCGTGGACATGGCGTTCAGGGTAGCCCGCCTGGTTACCAGACGGTCTAGCGATACCCCTGATTCACGGCGAAGGATGCGTACGCATCATGCGGACGGGAGGCCCGTGGCGGTGTCGCCAGGGGCCTCCCGTCCGTTTGCTGGTCGCGTCACGCCGTACTGGCCGAAGGCTGACCCGATGACGGCTGGGTACGGTGGCGACGTGACCACGCTTCGGACCCCGGCCAGCACGCCACGAACCACCGACCCGACCTGGTGGCGCGATGCCGTCGTCTACCAGGTCTACCCGCGCAGCTTCGCCGACACGGACGGCGACGGTCTCGGTGACGTCGCGGGCATCACGAGCCGGGTGCCGTACCTGGCGTCGCTCGGCGTCGACGCCCTGTGGCTCTCCCCGTTCTTCCCGTCGCCCCTCGCCGACGGTGGCTACGACGTCGCCGACTACCGCGCCGTCGACCCGAAGCTCGGGTCCCTCGACGACCTGGACGCCCTGGTCCGGGCCGCCCACGAGCACGACCTCAAGGTCATCGTCGACATCGTGCCGAACCACACCTCGGACCAGCACGAGTGGTTCCGGGCCGCGCTGGCATCTGCGCCGGGGTCGGCCGAGCGTGCGCGCTACGTGTTCCGTGAGGGCTCCGGCGCCTCCGGGGAACTGCCGCCGAGCGACTGGGTGTCGAACTTCGGTGGCAGCGCGTGGACCCGAGTGCCCGACGGGCAGTGGTACCTGCACTTGTTCGCCCCCGAGCAGCCCGACCTGGACTGGTCGAACCCCGAGGTCCGCGCCGACTTCGAGGACACCCTGCGCTTCTGGTCGGACCGCGGTGTCGACGGGTTCCGCGTGGACGTCGCGCACGGGCTGGCGAAGGACCTGTCGACCCCGTACCGGCCGTCGAACGAGCAGGACCTGCCGCTCGACGGCTCCGACCCGCTGTACGACCGCGACGAGGTGCACGAGATCTTCGCCACCTGGCGCCGGGTGCTCGACGAGTACGACCCGCCCCGTGCCGCGGTCGCCGAGGCCTGGGCCCCGGCACCCCGCCGTGTCCTGTACGCCCGGCCGACGGAGCTCGGGCAGGCCTTCAACTTCGACCTGCTCGAGGCCCCGTTCGAGCCCGATGCGTTCCGTCGGATCATCGAGCGGAACCTGGCGGCCTCGGAGCAGTCGGGCGCCTCGAGCACCTGGGTGCTGTCGAACCACGACGTCGTGCGGCACCCCACCCGCTACGGCCTGCCGGACGGCACCGACACCGACGCCTGGCTCATGACCGACGGCACCTCGCCGGCGCTCGACCGCGCACGGGGGCTCCGTCGGGCCCGAGCGGCGACGATGCTGATGCTGGCGCTGCCCGGGTCGTCGTACGTCTACCAGGGCGAGGAGCTCGGGCTGCACGAGGCCGCCGCGATCCCGCGCGACCTGCTACAGGACCCGAAGTGGCTCCGCACCGGGTACACCGTGAAGGGCCGGGACGGCTGTCGGGTGCCGATCCCGTGGACGCGCTCCGGACCGTCGTTCGGCTTCGGGGACGTCGCACCGCACCTGCCGCAGCCGCGGGACTTCGGGGAGTCGTCGGTCGAGGCCGAGGACGGCGACCCATCGTCGACGCTCTCGCTGTACCGGCAGGCGCTCGCCGCCCGTCGTCGGCTGCAGCAGGGGGAGGAGCTGACCTGGCTGGAGACCGCCCCCGAGGTCGTGGCCTTCGCCCGGCACGACCGGTGGCGGTCGGTCACGAACTTCGGCACGGAGCCGGTGCCGATGCCCGCGGGGTCGGTCATCGTCGCGTCGGGGCCGATCGGCGGGGTCGCGCCGGGGACGCTGCCCGGCGAGACGACGGTGTGGTTGGCCTGAGCGGCCGGGTTCGGGGGTTCTTCCTCCACGAGCGGTCCTTCCTCAACAGCCGGGAGGCCCGTGGCGCCGATCCACAGATCGGCTCACCGCCGCCCGGGGGTGACGCCCCGATCGCGAGCATCGGGGCATGACAGATCCCACTGCTCCAGCATCAGTCCCACGGTCGCTCCGATCACGGGTCGTCCGCCGCCTCGCCGCGGCGTGCACCGCGCTGACTGCGCTCACCGTGCTCGCGGCACCCGCCGTCCTGCCGTCCGGGTCGAGCGCCGCGGCGCTCGACTTCCCCTACGTCAACCAGTTCTCCAGCGCGTCCGGCGGTGCCCTGCACGGTGACGCGGCGGTCTCCGGCGGCCGGCTCCGACTCACCGACGACGTCAAGAACCAGGCCGGGGCGTGGTCGACGAACGACACGTTCCCGTCCGACACCGGGCTCGAGATCGAGTTCACGTACGCGATGTACACCGCCAAGGTCGACCCCGGGGCCGATGGGCTGTTGCTCTACCTGGCCGACGGAGCGGCGCCGCAGGGCGTCGGGTCCTTCGGCGCCGGGCTCGGGTACGCCTGCCGGAAGGAAGCGACCGAGGGCGGCGGCCGGGAGTGCGATCTGCCCGGCGTGCCCGGTGGCTTCGCGGCCGTCGCGATCGACCACTACGGTAACTTCTCGTCACGCATCAACGGGTCCGGCCCGGGGGCCCAACCGGACCAGGTCGTGGTCCGCGGCTCGGGCAACGGGACCGAGGGGTACCGCTACGTCGCCGGTGCCGCTGCCCCCGGCGGCACGGTCACCGCCGGCTCCACGCCCCGCAAGGTCCGCGTCACCCTGCTGCCGGACGACGCCGGTGGACTCGCCGTCACGGTGCGGCTGCAGGACGGTTCGTCGATGCGCACCGTGCTCGACGGGGTCCCGTTGCACGGCGACGGACAGGCCCCGCTGCCGGGCACGCTCCGGCTCGGGTTCGCGGGGGCCACCGGCAGCCACGTGGACAAGCACGAGGTGGATGCGCTGCGGGTCTGGAAGCCGGCGGACCTGTCCGTCGAGCACGACCTGGCCGCGACCGCCACGGCCGGGGAACCGCTCCGCTACACGGTGACGGCGCGGAACCCCGGGCCGAACGCCGCCGACCCGAGCCCGCTGCAGGTCGACGTGCCGGACGGCATCGAGGACGTCACCTGGACCTGCACGGCAGCAGCGGGCTCCGGCTGCGCCACGGCCTCGGGGACCGGTGACGTGGCGACCGACCTGTCCCTGCCCCGCGGGGGTTCGGCCGTCGTCACGATCGAGGGGCGAGTGGCCGAGGACACGTCAGGACCGCTGGAGAGCCTGGCGACCATCGCCCCGCCGACGTCGCTCTCCGACACGAACGAGGCCGACAACGCGTCGCGGGCGAGCACGACCGTCGCCGCGCCGGTGATCGCCGCGCACCTCGAGACGGACAAGTCGGTGTCGCCGTCGACCGTCGAACCCGGTGACGAGGTCGAGTACCTGGTGACCGCGCGGAACCGGGGGCCCGCGGTGGCGCAGCAGGTCGGCGCGGTCGACGACTTGCCCGACGCGATGCGGTTCGTCGGCTCCGAGGACGGGTGCGCAGCCGAGGGGCAGCGCGTGACCTGTCGGTCCGAGGTGTCGCTCGACGTGGGCGAGACCCTGGACTTCCGGATCCGTGCCGTGCTCGACCCCGCGTACCGGGGGGACGGTTCGGACGTGGTGAACGTGGCGACGGCGACGTCCCCGACCGATCCCGACGGCGGCGATCCGTCGACCGGGGTGGCGATCGTGGTCGACCCGGCTGACGAGGGTCCGGGCGACGAGGCACCGGGACCGAGTCCCGCTCCGACCGCCGTTCCCGTGCCGGACGACGGCGCAGGTGACGGTGGAGCCGGCGCCGGCGCCGGCGACGGCGACGCGGGCGGTGCGGGTGACCCGGCAGCCGACCGCGGACGGACTGCCCCAGTGGGGTCCCTCGCCTACACCGGCGCCGAGGGCTTGGGACTGGTCGCCGCACTCGCAGCCGTGGCCGCAGCGGCGGGGTCGGCGTGCTGGTGGCTCGCTCGGCGACGCGCCCGCCGAGCAGCGCCTGCGAAGGACCAGCAGCAGCCCTGAGACCGCCGGGGCGGCACCGATCGCGGTGTCGCCCCGGGGCTGTGGGTGCGAACGCTCGCAGGTCCCCGGGCGCACGCCGGTCGGGCGCCCACCGCTCCGGCGGTAGGATCGACATCACGATCCGCATGCCCGAAAGAGGTCCCGTGTCCGACACCGTGGACGACGCCACCACCGTGAACGAAGCGACCCAGCGCGCGCGGTACTGGCCGATCCCGATCCTCCGGGCCGTCCCCGCCGCGGTCGTCGCGCTCGTGATCACCTTCTCGACCAACCACGCAGCCGGCTACGGCCTGCTGCTGTTCGGTGGCTTCGCCCTGGTCGAGGGCCTCGTGCTCCTGTTCGCCGGGGTGTCCCGGCTGCCCCTCGACGGCCGTTCGCGCCGCACGACCCTGCTGCAGGCCGTCATCACGCTGCTGGCCGCGGGCGCTGCATTCGCGTGCAACGGCTTCGGGCTGCCGGCGTTCATCACGGTCATCGTGGCGTTCGCGGTGCTGACCGGAGCCCTCGAGCTGTCGCAGGGCCTCCGCGTCCGCCGCCGCTCGCCCTTCGCTCGTGACTGGACCACGATCGGTGGGCTCACCCTGCTGCTCGCGATCGCCTTCCTCATCACCCCGCCGGACTACTCCCAGCAGCTCGGCGGCGTGGAGCAGGTCACCGGCACCCTCGACGCCTCGATCGTGCTCGTCGGCCTGCTCGGCGCGTACCTCGCCATCACGGCGGTCTTCCACGTGATCGCCGGCCTCTCGCACAAGTGGGGCACGGCCACACCGGCCGTCGCCCCGGACGGAGCACCACACGCATGACCACCCCCAGCCGTCGTGACCGCCTGCGCCCGGTCGAACTCCTCGGGATCTCCGCGATCATCGCGGTGTTCACCGGGCTCGTCGTGCTGTTCTCGACGCGGGAGCTGCAGCTGGCCGTGATCTTCCTCGGCGTCGCGTTCATCGTGGTCGTCGTGGTGCTCGCGATGCTGCAGCTGGCGTCGTCGAGCGAGCAGGACGACAACGACATGCTCGGCGGGCACAAGACGCCGGGCGAGGGCGAGGGCGACGACTTCCACTGACGGCCGACCCGGCGGCTGGTCGGCGTTCGACCGGCCGCTGCCGACACGCCCGAGGTCACGGATCCGCCACGGTCCCGTCAGGATCGCGGCTCCTGCCGACACCTCTGAGTGAAGGAGGTGGGATGTGGACGTCACGACCGGCACCGACACGGACGAAGGACTCGTCCGTGCGATGGCACAGGGCGACACCGCCGCGCTCGCCCGTGCGTTCGACCGGTACGCCGTCGCGACCCGGAGGGTTCGAGTCGAAGGTCTCCTGCACGTGGCGTGACCCGCGTGCGGACATCTCGGAGATCGAGGTCCGGGAGGCGCGTGGCGGACCCGCCCCGCGCCTCCCGTCCGCCGGTGGGGCGACCCCACGGCGCATGGTGAGCAGAGATGGTCGCCTCGCCCACCGCCACCCGACCGTTCCTGCTCACGAGCGCACACGCGCGGCGCGCGGCGCACGCGCCCCGCGTCACGCCACGCGCGCCGCGACGATGTCGCGCGCCAGCGTCCGCACCGCGCGACTCGGCTCCGGGGCCGTCCGGACAGCCAGGCCGATGCGGAGCGGGTCGACCTCGTCCTCCAGGTCGAGCACCGCACCGTCGTACCGCACCCCCGAGTCGGGCACCACCCCGACGCCCAGCCCTGCCGAGGCGAACCGGATCACCGTGGGCATGTCGTTCATCTCCGCGACGATGCGTCGCCGGATCCCGAGCCGCTCGAGCGCGCTGTCGAGGATGATCCGGTTGCCGAACCCGTGCGCCGTGTCGATGAAGGGTTCGTCGGCGAGTTCGGCGAGCGAGACCGATGCCCGCTCCGCGAACCGGTGGTCGGACGCGAGGAAGACCCGGAACGGCATCTCCCGCAGCGGCTCCACGACGACCCCGGCGGGCACGGTGGGCAGCCCCGTGTAGGCGATGTCCAGCCGCCCAGCGACCAGGTCCTGCACCAAGCCGGTCGTCCCTGACTGTGAGGTCATCAGCTCCACGGTGACGAGCGGGTGCTGCCGTCGGAACCGCTGCAGCACACCGGTCAGGTCGACGATGTCCATGCTGGTGAAGATCCCCAGGCGGACGCGTCCGCGCAGGTCGGCGTCCTCGACGGTCGCCAGGTCGCGCATCCGGTCGAGCGACTCGAGCACGGCGCGGGCGTGCGGGAGCAGGTCCTCGCCCGCGGTGGTGAGCACGAGGTGCCGCCCGGACCGGTCGAACAGCCGGACGCCCAGGGTCCGCTCGAGCGAGGCGATGCCCGCTGAGACCGTGGACTGCGCTGCCCAGAGGCGTTCGGCCGCACGGGTGACGCTGCCCTCGGCGGCGACGGTGACGAACTGTTCGAGCAGGCGGGTCTCCATCGTCCCATCATCGACCAGATCGATGACGTGCATCAAGAGCGTCCGTTGGACTCGATGCTCGCGGCGCGCCACCATCGGAGCATGTCAACCGTGACCGACACCCCGACGGGCTCCTCCCCCGCCACCGCACCGGCGTCCGCCAGCGAGCGCGACCGTGTCCCCGCGCCGCGCGGGCGGACCGCCCACACCCGCCGGCGCCACGGCTTCGGCTTCTGGGGCGTGGCCTTCGCGTTCCTCGCGGTGATGGCCTTCGCGACCGTCCCAGCCCCGCTCTACGTCATCTACCAGGCGCGCGACGGGTTCCCGACCTTCACCACGACGGTGATCTTCGCGGCCTACGGCGTCGGGGTCGTCGGATCGCTGTACCTGGCCGGGCACCTCAGCGACGTGCACGGGCGGCGCCCGCTCATCCTGGTGTCGATCGCGCTCGAACTCGTCGCCGCCGTGCTGTTCCTGCTGTGGAACGACGTCACAGGCCTCATCGTCGCCCGGCTCGTCACCGGCCTCGGGGTCGGGACCCTCACCGCGACCGCGACGGCACACCTCGGCGAGCTCCGGGTCCGCGCGACCGGGTCGGCCGACTCGGCGAAGGGCGCGAGTGTCGCCGCCGGAGCCGTCAACCTCGGCGGGCTCTCCCTCGGAGCCCTCGTCGGCGGAGCCCTCGCCGAGTTCGTCGGGCAGCCGCTCATGGTCCCCTACGTCGTGTTCGTCATCGCGCTCGCGATCGCGTTCGTGGTGGTCCTCGCCGCCCCGGAGACGGTCGACCGTCCGTCGACTCCCGTGGTCTACCGCCCGCAGCGCATGCAGGCCCCCGAGGGGCAGGGCGCCGC
The DNA here is from genome assembly GCF_015351025.1 of Curtobacterium sp. VKM Ac-1376. Taxonomy (GTDB): domain Bacteria; phylum Actinomycetota; class Actinomycetes; order Actinomycetales; family Microbacteriaceae; genus Curtobacterium. The sequence goes on from NZ_JADKRV010000003.1 coordinate 66,281, forward strand.
GTTCTGGGCGGCCGGAGCGGCCGCGTTCGCCGCACTCGCCGTACAGGGGCTGTTCACGTCGGTCGCGCCGAGCTTCCTCGGCACCACCTTCCACGTCACCGACCGCCTGGCCGCCGGGGCCACGACCTTCGGCGTCTTCGCCGCGAGTGCACTGTCGCAGATCGTGTTCGCCCGCCTGTCGCAGCGCACGCAGATCCGGCTCGGCATGGTGCTGCTGGTCGGCGGCCTCGTGGTCCTGGCGGTCGCCGCCGTCCTGCTGCAGGTCGCCGGCTTCATCGGCGGCGGCGTCGTGGCCGGCGCGGGCGTCGGCCTGCTCTTCCGGGCCGCCATCGGGAGCGCCGGTGCCCTGGTCGGCCCCGAGCGTCGCGGCGGCGTGCTCGCCGCCACCTTCCTCATCGCGTACGCCGGGCTCACCGTGCCGGTCGTCGCCGTCGGGGCGGCGCTGCTGGTGATCCCGACGCTCCCCGTCCTGATCGGGTACGTGGTGCTCGTCGCCGTCCTGGCCGTCGTCGCCGGCACCCGCCTGGCGGCGCGCGCCTGACGCGCCGGCGGGCCTCCCGTCCGCCCGTCGCATCCCGGAACCAGGTTCCGGACACCGAACCACGTGATCGCGCGGTGCCGTGTCCGGAACCCGGTTCCGTTGTGCGCACCGGCCGGGAGGCCCGCCCCACCTCCGCCATACTGGGGCGCGTGGTCCAGAAGAAGCGTTCCGTCATCACCGGTGTCGCGGCCGTGGTGGCCGCGGGGGTCCTCGCCGGCGGGTTGTTCCTGGTGGCCGAGCGTGGCGCCGACGACCCGACGATCGGTGGCGGGAGCGGCCCCTCGACGTCCGCGTCCACCGACGGCACCGTCACGATCACCCGCACCGGCCCGGACATGCCCGGCAGCACCGCCCTCGCACGGTGCGACGGCTCCTCCCAGGCGGCGGTCGCCCAGTACGAGACCGAGGCACTCGGCCGCGTCACCCTGCAGTGCGGCACCGCCGCCCAGGGCTACGAGCACATCCGGGTCAGGCACACCGCCGACTGGCAGGACGTCGTCACGGGCCACGGCGCGCGGGACTGGGACGACGCGATGCTCACCGCGGTGCAGACGGCACTCGAGGACCCGCGCGCCGGGTTCCCGGTCGACGCCGGCGACGGCAAGGTCTGCTTCGCGGCACCCGTGCGGTTCGACGACGGGTCCCGCCCCGATGACGACCCGTACGTGAAGGTGATCGTCTCGGCCACCACCGACCGTGTGATCACCGCCTACCCCACGCGCACCGACGACTGCTGACCCGGCGGGCGGCGGCGCTGGCGTTGGACACCCGTTCTGCGACAGACCACGCGTCGATCACCTGGTGGATCGTCGCGAAGCCGGAGTGGCGACGCGCACACGCCCGAGCGCGCGACCCTACGCGTGCACCTCGTACTCGTGCCGCCGGTGCGACACCGGCTCCAACTGGAACGTCGAGTGCTCCACCGGCACGTCGAAGTGCTCCGCCACGCACCGCTGCAGCTCGTCGAGGATCGCCGGGGCGTGCGCCGTCGAGAAGCAGTGGTCGTCCACCACCACGTGCGCCGTCAGGTTCGGCACGCCGGTCGCCACGAGCGTCGCGTGCAGGTCGTGCACCGCGATGACGTGGTCGAGCTCGAGGATGTGGCCACGCACGTCGTCGAGGTCGAGCCCCGGCGGCGTCGACTCGAGCAGCACGTTCGCGGTCTCGCGGAGCAGCCGGATCGCCCGCGGCAGGATGAGCAGCCCGATCAGGATCGCGGCGACCGAGTCCGCCCGCTCCCACCCGGTCAGCATGAGCACGATCGCGGCGACGATGACGGCGACCGACCCGAGGGTGTCGTTGAGGACCTCGAGCCGCGCGGCCCGCGACGTGAACCCCTCGCCCGAGGCCCGCAGCAGCACGGCGTAGGCGACCAGGTTGCCCACGAGCCCGATGATCCCGAACACCAGCAGTGGCCCGGAGTGGATCTCCGCCGGCACGATCAGCCGCTGGACCGCCGAGATGATCACGTAGACCCCGACCGCGAGCAGGATCGCCGCCTGGGCCGTGGCCCCGAGGACCTCGGCGCGCTGGAAGCCCCAGGTGCGCTGCGCGGTGGGGGACCGACGGGCGAGCCGTGTGGCGACGAGCCCGATGCCCAGCCCGCCGGTGTCGACGACCATGTGCCCGGCGTCGACGAGCAGCGCGAGCGAGCCGGTGACCACGGCACCGACGACCTCGGCGAGCAGGATGCCCGCCGAGATGCAGAAGGCCACGAGCAGGGCGCGCTCGGACGCGTGCCCGATGCCGTGCCCGTGGTCGTGTCCCATGTGCGACATCGTAGGGATCGGGACCGACGACATGCCAGGATCGTCACCGTGAGCCGGTCGCCCTACGAGCTGTCGACACCGCCCGACGTGCTGGCCCGGTTGCACCCGCGGCTGGCGACGTACTTCGGAGCGATCCCGTCCGGGCACATCGGCCGCGGTGAGGGCGTCTTCGACGTCGTCGGCACGCCCCGCCGCTGGCTCTGGCCGCTGCTGGCCCTGTTCGCCCGCGACGCGGTGATGTTCCCCGTGTGGGAGCGGCACGTCGCCTTCACCGTCGAGAACCACCCGGCTCGCGTCCGTCGTGGGTCCGGTGACGTCCTGGAGGTCCGCCCCGCCGTCCGCGCGCACCGCACCTTCCGCTTTCGCTCCGGCACCCGCACGATGGTGGACGCCATCACCGCCGAACCCGCCGGCCTGGTCGACCACCTCGGTCACCGAGGGCGCGTCAGCGCCCTGCTGCGGGCTGAGGTCGACGCGGACGGCCCGGACGCCGGCGCCCTGCGCCTGGTCTCCGAGCGCGTGACGTTCCGCGCGCTGGGACGCGAGGTGCGCCTCCCGGTCCGGATCGCACCGCGGGTGCTGCTCACAGAACGATTCGATGACGAAGCCGACGTGCAGCGCGTGTCCCTGGTGCTCACGGCGCCGGTGCTCGGCACGCTGTACCGGTACGAGGGGGCGTTCCGGTACGCCGTCGTGCCCGATGCCGGTCCGGAAGGGGGACGTTGATGGTCGAGCAGCAGAAGGTCGTGATCGCGGGAGCGAGCGGCTTCGTGGGGCGGTACCTGCGGGACGCCTTCGCAGAAGAGGGCTACCAGGTCGTCACGATCGGCCGCACCGGCGACGCGGTGTGGGGCAACACGATGCGCATCCGCGAACTCGTGGACGGCGCCGCCATGGTCGTGAACATGGCGGGCAAGAGCGTCAACTGCCGCTACGGACGACGCAACCGCGCGGAGATCATGCGCTCGCGGGTGGACACCACGCTCGAGCTCGCCGAGGCCGTCCGGACATCGGAGCACCCCACGCCGCTGTGGCTGAACGCCTCGACCGCGACGATCTACCGGCACGCCGACGACCGCCCGCAGGACGAAGCGACGGGCGAGATCGGGGAGGGGTTCTCGGTCTCCGTCGCCCGCGCGTGGGAGGACGCCTTCTTCGGCGTCGACCTGCCCGCGACCCGGCGTGTGGCGCTCCGCATGGCGATCGTGTTCGGCGACGGCAGTGCGCTGCTGCCGCTCCTCCGGCTCGCGCAGGCCGGCCTCGGTGGGCCGCAGTACGACGGGCCGTGGGTGCCGACGCGCTCCCGGCTCCGCGCCGGCACCCACCACCACCACCGGCCCACGCACGGTCGGCAGCGGTTCAGCTGGGTGCACATCGCCGACGTCCTCGGGTCGATCCGGTTCCTCCGTGACCACCCGGAGATCGAGGGGCCGGTGAACATCTCGAGCCCGAACCCGTCCGACAACCGCACCGTGATGGCGACCCTCCGCGACGCCGTCGGCCGGCGCTTCGGACTCCCCACGTGGCGGTGGATGCTCGAGCTCGGGTCCTTCGCGATCCGCACCGAGACCGAACTCGTGCTGAAGAGCCGGTGGGTGGTGCCGACCAGGTTGACCGAGGCCGGCTACGAGTTCCGGTACCCGCACCTGCGCGGGGCGCTCGCCGAGATCATCGCGGAGCGCCGCCAGCACCGGGGCTGAGCACCGGCACCGGGACCCCGTCGACGGGGGCGGGGTCCGGCGCCGTGCCGGGGGCCGGCCGCGGGCCGCGGTCCGGCGCCGGGCGTGACGACCACAGCACCGCGGCGACCACGACCGCTCCGGCGAGCACCTCGACCAGGTCGGGCACCTCGCCGAACGCGACCCACGAGGCCAGGACCCCGACGACGGGAACGAGCATCGAGAACGGTGCGACGGTGCTCGACGGGTACGCAGCCAGCAGTCGTGACCAGATGCCGTAACCCACCAGACTGGCGACGAGCACGATGTAGAGCAGTCCCAGGTCGGCGGGCAACGCCGACGCCGTGAACGCCGTCCTGAGCGATGCCCCGATGCGCTCCGGTCCCTCGACCACGAGCGACAGCACCGCCATCGGGACCGGCGGCACGATGGACCACCACAGCGTCAGGTGCAGCGGGTTCGCGGTCCCTGCCCACCGGGTCGCGGCGTTGCCGATCGCCCACCCCAGCGCCCCGCACAGTGCGAGCACGACGGGCAGCAGGGCCGCGGTCTGCGAGCGGTGCACGGCGATCGCGGCGAGGGCGCAGACCGCGACCGTCACCCCGATGACCTGCCGACCGGTCAGGCGCTCGCGCAGGAACACCCCGGCCAGCACGACGGTGAACGGTGCCGACGCCTGCAGCACGAGCGACGCCAGCCCGGACGGCATCCCCGACGCCATGCTGAGGTACAGGAACGAGAACTGCAGCACGCCGAGCCCGAGGCCGACGAGCAGCAGCCGGCCGAACGGGATCCGCGGACGCGGCACGAACAGCAGCGTCGGGACCGCCAGGATCGTGAACCGCAGGGCCGCGAGCAGGAACGGCGGGAAGTGCTCGAGCGCGAGCGCCGTCGCGGGGAAGTTCAGCCCCCAGACCACGGCGACGACCACGGCGAGGAGACGATCACGTGTGGTCATGCTCCGATCGTGACGGCGGCCGAGCGTGTAGGTCCAGCGAAACTTCTGCAACCGACGTTGTAGGGTCCCTGCATGGTCGACTTCGACGTGCGCCTGCTCGCCGTCCTGCGGGAACTCGCCGAGCGTGGCAGCGTCACCGCGGTCGCCGAGGCCACCCACCGCACCCCCAGCGCGGTCTCCCAGCAGCTGCAGACCCTGCAGCGTCAGGTCGGCGTCCCGCTCGTCGAACGCGTCGGCCGCGGCGTGCGGCTGACGGCGCACGGAGCGGCGCTCGCCCGGCTCGCCACGGGGGTCGCGACCGCGATCGCCGGGGTCGACGCCGCCTGGCGGGAACACCTCGGCGGCGCGACCGGCCCGGTCTCCCTGGCGATCTTCCCGTCGGCCGCCGAACTCCTGCTCCCCGGCGTGCTCACCCGGATGCGGGCGCACCCCGGCATCGTGCTGACCCTGGTCGACGTGGACGTCAGCGAGGGGGAGTTCGCGCCCCTCGCCGCGGACCACGACATCGCGGTCGGACACCGGTCCGACGGCGTCCGACCGGCCGATCAGGGATCGGTGGACACGGTACCGCTGCTGCGGGAACCCCTCGACGTCGCGCTGCCGCCGGGGCACCCGCTCGCCGGCCGTGTGCGGGTCGGCATCGACGAGGTGGTCGGCGAGACGTGGATCGGCGTCCCCGACGGGTACCCGATCGACCGCGTGCTGCACGCGATGGCAGCGGCCACGGACACCCCGCCGAGCGTCGCCTTCCGCACGATCCACCTGCCGGTGATCGAGAACCTGGTGGCCGCCGGGCACGGGATCGCGCTGGTCCCGCGCTACACCTCCGGCCCACGGGCGACGGGGCGCTTCCACCTGGCGGAGCTCGCCGACGTGCGCGCCGGCCGGCGGATCGAGGCGCTGGTCCGCCCCGATCGTGCGGTCCGCCCCGTGGTGCGTGCCGTCCTGGAGGCGCTGGTCGCCGAGGCCCTGGACGTCACCACCTGATACGGTCGCGCCCACTGCCGGGCGCGCGCCGCGCCTCCCGTCCGCCTGCGAGCGGCGGCAGACCCGCTTCGTGAGCGGGAACGGTCGGGTCCCGATCCGGAACCCGACCATCGCTGTTCACGAACGGTGACGGGGTGGGTGTCAGCGCACCTGGAACGGTGTGCCGAGCGGCAGGAGCTCCGCCAACGTGGTGATGTCGGCGTTGTGCATGCGGATGCAGCCGTGCGAGGCGGCGGTGCCGATGCTCGACGTGTCGTCGGTGCCGTGCAGCCCGATCTGGCCGGGGCCGCCACCGAACGAGTTCAGCACGTCGGAGAACGCCGTCGTGCCGTACGCGTACGGGCCGTAGCCGTCATTCGTGGGCGCGAGCAGCTCGGTCAGCGCGAACCGGCCGGTCGGTGACGGTGTGCCGCCGGTGCCGGTCGCGACGGGGTAGGAGTCCACGACCTTGCCGGCCTTGTACAGGTCGAGGGTGTTCGTCGAGCGGGTGACCACGATCGCGTACGGGTCCTCGGACAGGGCGACGGCACTGGTCGGCACCCAGCCGGTGCTGCCGTTCGGGCGCTGTGCGAGTTGGACCTCGGCCCAGCCGTCCTGCTGGTCGACGACGCGGAAGACCAGCGGGGCGCCGGACGCCTGCGGGTTCTCCAGGGTCGTCGTGGCGGCGCCACCCGGCGTCCTGCTGACCGGCACGGTCGCGCCGCGGACGGCGGCGACGGTGGTGCTGGTCGGCGCGTCGACCGCATCGACCGGTCCGGCGGACCGGGTCGGCTCCGGGGCTGCCGTGGCGGTCGGCGTCGAGGACGCGGCGACGGACCGCGTCGGGGTGGGGGCGGGAGCCGCCGACAGGGGGCCGAACGCGACGAACGCGACGGCCCCCGCACAGACGACGGCCACGGCGGCGGCGATCAGAGTCGCGCGCCGCCGTGGCTCGGTCGGGAGGATCGGCAAGATCAGCCCGTGAAGGTCGCCGTTCCGGGCACCGGGACGGCGACCGGTGCGGTGCCGGCCTCGGCAGCATCCGCCGTGACGGTGAGCGTTGCCTGCGCGGCCTGTGCCGACGAGGCGCCGACGAGACCGACGGTGTACGTGCCGGCCGCGTTCACGAAGTCGGCGGGCAGGACGATGGTGCCGGAGACGTTGCCGTCCTCGTCAGCGCGGAACGCGACCTCGGGGATCTCCGTGCCCTGGGCTCCGGTGCCGACACCGGCGCCGACGACCTCGTTCGGGGCGAAGCCCGAACCCTGGATGCGCACGCCGGTGGTGGTGGCCTCGGTCAGGGTCGCCGACGGGGTCAGCAGCTCCGCGGCCGCGGTGGGCTGCGGTGTGAAGTACGTCGTGGTGTCGTCGACGCGCAGCGCGGAGATCGAGCCGCTGGCGTCGGCGGCGAGGGCCTGGGCGCTCGACTCGAGCGGCGAGGCGAGGCTCTTCAGCTCGGTGCCGGGCAGCGGGGTCTCGTCGGTCGGGGTCGGCGCGGGTGTGCCCTCGTCGGTCGGTGCCGTGGTCGGGTCGTCGGTCGGAGCCGGGGTCTCGGTCGGAGCCGGGGTCTCGGTCGGCTCGTCCGTCGCCGGCGGAGCGGTGATCTCGCCGGCGACGTCGATGCCGACGTAGACGACGTAGCCGACGACCTGGCCGTCGGCCTCCTCCAGGTCGGCGGCGAGCTCCGTGGTCGACTCGACGTCGCCCGTCGAGGGGTCGATCCAGTTGCTGGTGCCGTCGACGACACCGTCTCCGTTGGGTTCGTTCGTGGCGAAGACCACGGTCTGCGCGCTGGAGTCGTCGCCCTCCTGGATCGCGAGGCCGAAGCTCGTCGCCCCGGTCGTCGTGGTGCTGATGCCGGCGGCGAGCGCGGGGACGCTGCTGGGGCCAACCGGCTCGTTCAGACCGCGGACCAGCGCGACGGCTTCGCCCTCGGAAACCGACAGGCCGTCCTCGTCGAGCGTCGCGTGGTCGGTGATCGTGCCCCCGCTGCCCAGGTCGGACGCGTCGGCCCAGTACCACTGATCGGTCAGCGGGAAGGTGCCCTCGGGCGCCGCGGTGAAGTCAGCGGACGAGTCGGTCCAGGTGACGATGGCCGAAGCGGCGTCGACCTGGACGTTCGCGGTGGAGACGGTCGGGACGAGGGCGGCGGTGACGCCGAGCACGGTGGCGCCGACGGCGGCCGCGGTGATGCGAGAACGAAGCACGGTGTGGAGATCCATCCGGTCAGAGGACAGGGTGCATCCACTGTGACGCCCCCCGTGCTGAGATGTACTCAGCACGCCAAACCTATCGAGTCGTTCAGGTTTCCGCACCCCCGACCGCCGATCCGGCCGAGGCGATCAGACGTCGAGGTGGTCGACCAGCTCGTCGGCAAGGCCGGTGTAGGTCGCCGGCGTCAGGTTCGTCAGCCGCGCCTTGGCACCGTCCGAGATGTCCAGGTGGTTCACGAACACGATGAGGTCCTGCTGGCTCACGCGCTTGCCGCGGGTGAGTTCCTTGAGCATCGCGTAGGGGTCCTCGATGTTCGACTGCCCGGCGGTGACCTCGGCGCGGATCACCGTCTGGATGGCCTCGGCGAGCACCTCCCAGTTGTGGTCGAGGTCGTCGGCCAGCTTCGCCTCGTTCACCGCGATCTCGCCCAGGCCGCGGCGCAGGTTGTCGAGCGCGAGCAGCGAGTGCCCGAACGCGACGCCGATGTTCCGCTGCGTGGTGGAGTCGGTCAGGTCGCGCTGCAGTCGGCTCGTCACCAGGGTCTCGGACAGCGTCGAGAACAGCGCCGACGAGATCTCGAGGTTCGCCTCGGCGTTCTCGAACTTGATCGGGTTGATCTTGTGCGGCATCGTCGACGACCCGGTGGCACCGGCGACGGGGATCTGCGTGAAGTACCCCATCGAGATGTAGGTCCACACGTCGGTGGCCAGGTTGTGCAGGATCCGGTTGGCGTGGCGGACCCGGTCGTACAGCTCGGCCTGCCAGTCGTGCGACTCGATCTGTGTGGTGAGCGGGTTCCACGTCAGCCCGAGGCCCTCGACGAACTCGCGGGACAGCGCGGGCCAGTCGGCCTCGGGGTCCGCGGCGAGGTGCGCCGAGAACGTGCCGGTCGCACCGGAGAACTTGCCGAGGTACTCGCCGCCCTCGATCTGGGCGAGGACGCGCTCGAGTCGGTAGACGACGACCGCGAGCTCCTTGCCGAGCGTCGTGGGGGTCGCCGGCTGGCCGTGCGTGTGCGACAGCATCGGCACGCTCTTCAGCTCGACGGCGAGGGCGCGGAGCTTCTCGAGCACGGCGCGGAAGCCGGGGAGCCAGACCTGCTCGACGGTGTCCCGCACGGTGAGCGCGTAGGACAGGTTGTTGACGTCCTCGCTCGTGGCGGCGAAGTGGGTGAGCTCCGCGATGGCGTCGAGTCCGAGCTCCGACAGGCGGCGGCGCACGAAGTACTCGACGGCCTTGACGTCGTGGCGGGTCGTCGCCTCGATGTCGGCGAGCTCCGCGATCTGGTCCTGACCGAAGGTCTCGACGATCCGACGCAGGGCAGCCTTGTCGTCGACGCTGAGCGGCGAGGTGGTGAACATCGCGTGATCGGTCAGGAAGATGAGCCACTCGACCTCGACCACGATGCGCGCACGGTTGAGGCCGGCCTCGGAGAGGTGCTCGCCCACCGTGTGCACGATCGGGTAGTAGCGCCCGTCGAGCGGGCTGATCGGCTGCGGGGGAAGGGCGGTCATGGGGCTCCCTGACGGACTGCCGGCTCGAGCTGGTGGAAGAGCGCCCGGCAGGCTCGTTCGACGGTCGAGAGCACTCGGTCGAACTCGTGCCGGTCCGCGTAGTACGGGTCCGGCACGTCGGCCTGCTGGGGCCAGGCGTCGTCGTACCGCAGCAGGAGCGTCACCTTGGCGGAGTCGTCCATGGTCGGGGCCCACGAGCGCAGGATGCGTTCGTGGGAGCGGTCGAGTGCGACCACCAGGTCGAGGTCCGGGAACCGGTCCGGGTCGAACTGACGGGCGCGATGCCTGCTGCCATCGTATCCGCGTGCTGCGAGGGCTGCGATCGTGCGCTCGTCGGCCGGTTCACCGACGTGCCAGTCCCCGGTCCCGGCGGACTCCACCTGGAACCGGTCGGCGAGACCGGCGTCCGCGGCGATCTGCGCGAACACGACGCCGGCCATCGGGGAGCGGCAGATGTTGCCGCTGCAGACGAACGAGACGCGGAACGGGGCGTCGACGTCCTGTGTCATGAGCACATCATGACGCAGGGAGGGGTCGTCCGCGAGGTCCGCCCCGGTCACGCCCGCTGATGGCGCAGCACCGGTCGGGCGACGAGCCCGATCAGCCATGCGAAGACCGCGAGCACGAAGGCGCCGACGATGCCCCAGCCGAACGAGTCCACCTCGAGCCCGAAGCCGAAGGCCTCCGAGATGCCCGCGACGATGAGCAGCAGGATCGCGTTCACGACGAACGAGATGAGTCCGAGGGTCAGGATGTAGATCGGGAACGCCACGATCCGGATCAGCGTGCCGATCACCGCGTTCACGAGGCCGAACACGAACGCCACGAGCAGGAAGGTGAGGACGGTCGCGGTGGTCCCGCCGTCACCGAACGGGGTCACCGAGACGCCGCTGACGATGAGCGTGGTGAGCCAGAGCGCGACGGCGTTGACGACGAGGCGGACGAGGAATCGCATGCCCCCATGATGCCCTCGGTTCCCCTCGTGGGTGCCGAGTGCGTGCCGGTAGCCTGTGCGGGTGAGCGAGCAGCGTGTGCACATCCGGCCCGAGGTGGCCGTCCTCCCCGCGTACAAGCAGGGACGTCAGGCGGCCGACTCCGCCTTCAAGCTGTCGAGCAACGAGAACCCGTTCCCGCCGCTCCCGGGTGTGGTCGAGGCCGTGCAGGCGCAGACCTCGTACAACCGGTACCCCGACGCCACCGCCCTCGCCGTGCGTGCCGTCCTCGCCAACCGCTTCGGCCTGACCGCCGAGCAGGTGCACGTCGCCCCCGGCAGTGTCGCGATCCTGCACGAGCTCGCGCGTGCGACCTCCGGCCCCGGGGACGAGATCGTGTACGCCTGGCGCTCGTTCGAGGCGTACCCGGGGGTCGTCACGGTCGCCGGTGCCACCAGCGTGCAGGTGCCGAACCGGCCGGACGGCGGGCACGACCTCGACGCCATGGCCGCGGCCGTCACCGAGCGCACCCGCACGGTGATCGTCTGCTCGCCGAACAACCCGACCGGCCCGACCGTGACCGCCGCCGAGTTCGTGTCCTTCATGGCCGCGGTACCCGGATCCGTGCTGGTCGTGCTCGACGAGGCATACGCCGAGTTCGTGAGCGACGAGACGGCCGTCCACGGCGCCCCGCTGCTCGCGCAGTACCCGAACCTCGTCGTCCTCCGCACGTTCTCGAAGGCGTACGGGCTCGCGGGTCTCCGGGTCGGGTACGCCCTCGGCCCGGCGTACGTGCTCGACGCCGTCCGTGCCTGCGCCATCCCGCTGTCGGTGACCGCCCAGGGGCAGGCCGCCGCACTGGCCAGCCTGGAGCGTGAGGCCGAACTGCTCGAGCGCGTCTCCGAGATCGCGGCCCTGCGGGACCGGATCGCCGGAGAGCTCCGCGCCCAGGGCTGGGACGTCCCGGATGCCCAGGGCAACTTCCTCTGGCTGCCGACGGGGGAGCGGACGGTCGCCGCGGCCGCCGCCTTCGAGGACGCCGGCATCATCGTCCGGGCCTTCCCGCCGGAGGGCATCCGCATCTCGATCGGCGAACACGAGGCTGTGGAAACGCTCCTCGAAACGGCCCGCTCACTTGTGGGGGACCTCCAGGTGGCCGACTGATGGCTGGCGCTACGCTGGCCCGCATGTCATTCCGCGCCGCGGCTCCCGCGACGACCACCGTCCGGCTCCTCGACCCCGAGGGCCGGTTCGTGGAGACCGACGAGAACGCCGAGTTCGCCGCCGCTGCGCGAGCGATCCCGGACGAGACCCTGCTGGCGATGCACCGTCGCATGGTGCTCACCCGTCGGTTCGACCACGCCGGCCACAACCTGCAGCGCACGGGCCAGCTCGGCCTGTGGGTGCCCAGCCACGGGCAGGAAGCCGCACAGACCGGCTCCGCCTTCGCCCTGCGTGCCCAGGACCACGTGTTCCCGTCGTACCGCGAGCACGCCGTCACGATGCAGCGCGGTGTCGAGCCGATGGAGATCATCGCGATGTACCGCGGGCAGACCCACGGTGGGTGGGACCCGGACCAGCGCGGCAACACGCACATCTCCACCCTGGTGATCGGCTCGCAGACCCTGCACGCCACCGGCTACGCGCTCGGGCAGAAGCTCGACGGCGACGTCGGCACGGGTGACCCGGACCGCGACGCCTGCTCCATCGTCTACTTCGGCGACGGCGCCACCAGCCAGGGTGACGTGAACGAGGCCTTCGTCTTCTCCGCGTCCACCAAGGCGCCCGTCGTCTTCTTCCTGCAGAACAACCACTGGGCGATCTCCGTGCCCGTGTCGGTGCAGTCCCCGACACCACTCGTCGACCGCCCGCGCGGCTTCGGGATCCCGAGCGTCCTCATCGACGGCAACGACATCCTCGCCTCGTACACCGCGTCGGTCGTCGCGACCGAGCACGCCCGCAGCGGCAAGGGCCCGGCCTTCATCGAGGCCGACACCTACCGCATCGGTGCGCACACCAGCTCGGACGACCCGAGCCGGTACCGCGCCGACGGCGAGCTCGAGGAGTGGGTCCGTCGCGACCCGATCGTCCGGTCCGAGGCGTACCTGCGCTCGAAGGGCGTGACCGACGAGCAGTTCGCGGCGTTCGACGAAGAGGGCGAGGACATCGCCGCCGACGTCCGCCGTCGCACCGTCGCCCTCACGGCACCGTCCGTCGACGTGATGTTCGACAACGTGTACCGCGAGCCGCATCCGTTGATCACCGAGCAGAAGGCCTGGCTGGAGCAGTACGAGGCCGGCTTCGAAGGGGGCGCCCGCGCATGAGCACCACCGAGCAGCTCTTCGACTACACGCTCCGCGCCCACCCGGGCGCCGGCGAGGTCCCGAGCGACCCCACCCCGACCCTGCCGATGGCGAAGGCCCTGAACGCCGGGCTCGCCGCGGCGATGCAGGCGGACGACAAGGTCCTGCTGATGGGCGAGGACATCGGCCAGCTCGGCGGCGTCTTCCGCATCACCGAGGGCCTGCAGGACCGCTTCGGCCCGGAGCGCGTGCGGGACACCCCGCTCGCCGAGGCCGGCATCATCGGCACCGCGATCGGCCTCGCCCTGCGCGGTTACCGCCCGGTGGTCGAGATCCAGTTCGACGGCTTCGTGTGGCCCGGCTTCGACCAGATCACCTCGCAGCTCGCGAAGATGGCGAACCGCCTGCCGGCGCACATGTCGCTGCCGGTCGTCATCCGCATCCCCTACGGCGGCCACATCGGTGCCGTGGAGCACCACCAGGAGTCCCCGGAGGCGTACTTCGCGCACACCCCGGGCCTCCGCGTCGTCAGCCCGAGCACCCCGAACGACGCGTACTGGATGATCCAGGAGGCCATCGCGTCGAAGGACCCGGTGATCTTCCTCGAGCCGAAGTCGCGCTACTGGCCGAAGGGCGAGGTCGACCTCGTCGACGGCCACGTCCCGATGCACACCACGCGTGTCGCCCGCACCGGCACCGAGGTCACCCTCGTCGGCCACGGCGCCATGGTCGCGACGCTGATGCAGGCGGCGACCGTCGCCGAGTCCGAGGGCACCAGCTGCGAGGTCATCGACCTCCGCTCGATCTCCCCGATCGACTGGGAGCCGCTGCTCGCCTCGGTGCGCAAGACCGGCCGCCTGGTCATCGCACAAGAGGCGTCGGGCTTCGTCAGTGTCGGCAGCGAGATCGCCGCGACCGTCGCCGAGCGGGCGTTCTACACGATGCAGGCGCCGCCACTGCGGGTGTCCGGCTTCGACGTGCCGTTCCCGGTCTCGAAGCTCGAACACCTGCACCTGCCGGACGCCGACCGCATCCTCGAGGCCGTCGACCGCGCCCTCGCCTACTGACCCGTCCGACCGAGGACCCGTCCGACCGAGCTCGACCAGATCCGCGAAGGAGCCGTAGTGGCCGCCGCCGAATTCCCCCTGCCCGACGTGGGTGAAGGTCTCACCGAGGCCGAGATCGTGCAGTGGCGCGTCGCCATCGGGGACGAGATCGCCGTCGACCAGGTGCTCGTCGAGATCGAGACCGCGAAGTCGCTGGTCGAACTGCCGTCGCCGTTCGCCGGCACCGTCACGGGGCTGCTCGTGTCCGAGGGCGACACGGTCGAGGTCGGCAAGCCGATCATCCGGGTCGACTCGGACGCGTCGGTGGCGTCCGGCGCGGCCGTCGTACCCCCTGCAGGCCCGTCGGGAGGCCCGTCCCCCGTCACGGAGACCGCCCCGGTCTCGCCGGTGGTGGCGGCGACCCCGACGGCCCCCGCCGCATCGCCGGCTCCGGTCGCGCAGACCCCTCCCGCTCCCGCGGCTGCACCGGCACGTGCTGCTGCGCCCGCTCCGGTCGCGCCGGCTCCGTCCCCCGCCGCTGCACCGACTGCGCCGGTGCAGCCCGTCGCTGACGGCGCCTCCGTCGTCGGGACGGACGAGTCGTCCGGAGCCGTCCTCGTCGGGTACGGCTCGGCGACCTCGTCGCCGTCGCGTCGCAAGCCGGGTGCCCGCCGGGCTGCAGCGCTCGCGGCCGAGGCGAGCCGTGCCTCCAGTGTGGACGCCGCAGCAGCGGCCGAAGCTGCCGTCGACCCGGGCGAGGAGAGCACCGCCGAGGCGATCAGTGCTCTCGGCACGGGCTCCGCGCGCAAGCAGAGCACCGCGACGAACGTGCTGGCGAAGCCCCCGATCCGCAAGCTCGCCAAGGACCTCGGCGTCGAGCTGACCGCGATCGTCGCGACCGGCCTGGCCGGCGAGGTCACGCGCGACGACGTCATCCGGCACGCGAAGCAGGCGAGCGTCTTCCGCAACATCGAGACGCCCGAGTGGGGCGAGGTGCGCAGTGAGACGATCCCGGTCAAGGGCGTCCGCAAGGCCATCGCGACCGCCATGACCACCTCGGCGTTCACGGCACCGCACGTGTCGCTGTTCGTCGACGTCGACGCGACCCACACGATGGAGTTCGTCAAGCGGCTCAAGGCCTCGCCGACGTTCGCCGGGGTCAAGGTCTCGCCGCTGCTCATCGTCGCGAAGGCCGTCATCTGGGCCGTCCGCCGGAACCGTTCGGTGAACTCGACCTGGACCGACCGCGAGATCATCGTCCACCACTTCGTGAACCTCGGGATCGCCGCGGCGACCCCGCGCGGGCTCATCGTGCCGAACATCAAGGACGCGCAGGACATGTCGCTGCTCGAGCTGGCGCAGGCCCTCGAGGAGCTCACCCTGACCGCCCGTGACGGAAAGACCACTCCGAAGCAGATGGCGAACGGCACCGTGTCGATCACGAACATCGGCGTGTTCGGCATGGACACCGGCACCCCCATCCTCAACCCGGGAGAGGTCGCGATCGTCGCCATGGGCACGATCAAGCCGAAGCCGTGGGTCGTCGACGGCGAGGTCCGCTCGCGCATGGTGACGACCATCGGTGCCTCGTTCGACCACCGGGTCGTCGACGGTGACGTGGCGTCCCGCTTCGTGCACGACGTCGCCTCGGTGCTCGAGGAGCCCGCGCTCCTGCTCGACTAGTCGCCGCTCCCGTGCGGACTCCCTGCGGCTCTCCGCACGGAGTCCGCGCGATCCGGCGATCGTCGCGTGGTGTTCACGCGGATGTCGTGGGTCGGCGGCATGATCGGTGCATGGTCCACCAGCTCCTGACCCCCTCGCAGGAGATCCGAACGGATCGCCTCCTGCTCACCCCGCTGACCCCGGCCGACATCGACGACGTGCACGCGCTCTTCTCGGACGCCCGCACGTGGCAGCACCTGCCCACCGGTCGGCACGTGGCGCGGAGCTCGAGCGTGGACATGGTGCAGCGCAAGATCGGCGGTCGTGCACGGCACGGCCTCGGGTCCTGGGCGGTCCGGAACGCCTCCGACCACGCCTTCGTCGGCGTCGGTGGGGTCGACATGACCGCCGGTGGGGTCTGGAACCTCGGCTACCGCCTGGCGCCGGCCGCCTGGGGGCAGGGCTTCGCGTCCGAGATCGCCCTCGCGGCCGTCCGGGCTGCTGCCGAGACCGCTCCCGACGTACCGGTGACCGGGCGCGTGCTCACGAACAACCCCGCCTCCGCCGCGGTGCTCCGTCGTGCCGGACTCTCGCTGGTCTGGCAGGGGCCGCCCGCCGTGCAGAACCGTGCGGCCGCCGGGGTCGACGGACAGGTCTGGACGGATCGGCTGCTCTCCGACGAGCAGTTCGCCTGGCTCGTCGCCAACGCCTGACCCGTCAGCGAGCGGGTCCGCCGAGCGTGATGCTCCGTGCGGCGCGCAATTCGACCGATGACGAATGCGTCGCGATCAGGACGGCTGCTCCGTCAGCCGCCAGCTCGCCCAGCAGGTCGAGCACCATCGCCGCGTTGCCGTCGTCGAGGGCACTCGTCGGCTCGTCAGCGAGGATGACCGACGGACGCTTCACCAGGAGCCGCGCCATCGCGACGCGCTGCTGCTCGCCGCCGCTGAGTTCGTGGACCCGGTCGGTTCCGCGTCCGGCCAGACCGACCCGGTCCAGGGCCTCACCCGTCCGGATGCCTCGGTGTCTGCGCCGTCCGTCCGGCAGGCGAACCACGTCGACGTTCGACTGGACCGTCATGTCCGGCACCAACCCGAAGTCCTGGAACAGGTACCCGAGGTGGCGCCGCCGGATCAGTCGAGCCCGCCGCCCGTTCGAGCCCGCCGACTCTCCGTTGATCCGGATCGTGCCGCCGTCGAGCGCATCGATGTGCCCGATGCAGTCGAGCAGCGTCGACTTCCCGCAGCCGCTCGGCCCGACCAAGCCGACGATCTCTCCGCCCGCCACCTCGAACGACAGGTGTTGCCACAGCGCGCGGCCTCCGCGACGCTTCGATGCGTTCCGTACCTCGATCATCGTGATCCGCTCCCTCGGTTGCGTGCAGTGCTCCGCGCCGTGACGGCCATGACGACGAGGCTCGTGGCGCTCACCGCCGCGAGCGACACGAGTGCGAGCGCCCCGGCGACTCCGGCTGACAGCGCGACCGGGTCGAGCGCCGATCTGAGCCCGCTTCCGTCCGGGCGTTGCGACCACCAGGTGTTGACGACGGCGATGACGGAGATCGAGACCAGACCGGCTTCGATCGTCAGCAGGCCAGCATCGGTGCGGACGGGCGAGACGCCACTGGTGAACTTCGCGAACAGCGCACGGCCGTGCCGGCGTCGGTGCGCGATCGTGGCGACCATCCCGAGCATGACGCTGACGGCGAGGGTGCTGACCAGGGTGCCCGTCCCGATCGCCACTGTCGTCGCTGCGTGCTGTGCCTGTTCCGCCGCAGACTGACCCACCGCGACGACCGCGCTGAACTCGGCGCGGAGCCCCGACGCGCCGATCGACCGCTCGGCGGCAGCACGGGACGTGAAGACGACGTCTCCGGTGGACAACCACGATCCGAGTTCATCGGCCGAGAAGACGTCGACCGGTGTGGGGACGACCACGATCACGGCGTCGTCGAGCCACGCGCGCGACGATGCGTCGTCCGGGTACGCGTAGACCTGCTGGCGTGCCAGCGTGCCACCGGTGACGTGCTCGAGGAGAGCGTCGGGTGCATCCCGCAACTGCCATTCGGTCAAGCCCTCGACGAGCCGCTCGCGGGAGAGGTCACTGTCGGCAGGCATCCACACGGCGATCTCCGCGCCGTCGGTGGTGATGCGGGCCCCGTCCACGGAACGGACTGCCTGCAGATCGAGGTAGCCCTGGTCGACGAAGAGTGCAGGAACCGTGGACTTCCCTCTGCCGCTCGACACCTCGACCGCAGCGGCGAGGAACGCATCACGCCGCTCGAGCGCCCCGCCGGCGAAGTCACCGATGCGGTCCCAGTAGGCCTGCTCCTCGACCGGGCGGGGATCCGGGGTGACCCAGAGCTGGACGGTTTCGCCGGCCGCCCGCAGACTCCGTTCTGCCGTCCCCTGTCGCGCGGTGGTCACTGCCCCGGTCAGGTCGAAGACGGCCGCGACGAGCAACAGCAGCGCGGGCAACCGTGCGATCTGCGTGACGAGCAGGAGCGCGCCCGCTGGTCGAGCACCCCGCAGTGCGCCGGCCAACGGCTGTCGACACGCGACCACCGTGCCGATCGTGTGCGCGACGACGACCGGTACGAGCAGCCCCACGCAGAACACGGAGATCGCGGCGGCGAGGGTCGCCGCCGAAGCGAGCCCGTTGTAGAACCAGAGCCCGATGGCGGCGACGGGTACCCCGATGGCGGTGACGAGCATGGCGGTCCGGAGCTCAGCCAGCTCCTGGATGACGATGGCGGCTGTGGTGTCTCCGTGCAGTCGGCGGACTGCGCTGCGGCGAGGGGCCCCGACGGTCGTCATCAGGCAGAGCGCCACGCATCCCGAGACGAGTGCTCCGACCAGGGCCAGGGTCTGATCCAAACCGTCGGTGACGCCGATGCGTTGCAGGAGCGGCATGCGCTCCACGCTGACCTCGTACCCGGCGTCTGCCAGTGCGCTCACGACGGCTCGCCGAGCGTCGTCGTCCCCGAAGACCAAGTACGAGCCGGTCGAGTCGAACTGGTCGAGATCCGACATCGGACGGACGGTGGTGACCATCGACCTCGTGAAGTCCTCGTACCCGTCGAGGAGCCAACCGGCACCGCGGCTCGAGGGAGCGTCGGTGACGAGCGCCACGCGGCGCGTCGTCGGAGCTGCGCGGTCCGCCACCACCCGGGCGATCGTCGCGTGCTCGGCCTCGGCGACCTGCTCGAGTGCGATCGCGACACGCTGGTTCGACCTGGTCTCAGCACCGGCGGCAGCGGTCACCACGGACGAGGCGCCCACGATGCCGGCTTCGCTGACCTGCACCAGGCCGATGAAGCCCAGGACGGAAGCCAGGAGGGGTGGGACGAAGTAGGCGAGCGTCACCGATCGGATGTTCATGGTCCCCCTTGCGGCGAGCGTGAGCGTGAGCGTGAGCGGACGGTCGACCGGGACCGCCCGCTCCCGGTCTCAGCAGTTGTGGTAGTACGCCTTGTTGCCGCTGCGCGCCTTCGGTGTCATCGCCATCGCGTACCGGCCGCCTGGCACGTCCGTGACGCGCTTCGACTTCTTGCCGACCGCGGTCGCGCCGTGGCACCGCTTCTCGCGGAAGTAGTTCGACCAGGTGTCGTCCTTGCCGACGCCCCACTGCCAGAAGCTCCCGCCCCCGCCGTCGTTGTTGGTGCCGATGCCGCTGGTCTCACCGCTCGCACTTGCGCCGGAAGCAGCGACGGCCACTCCGCCGGCTTCCGACCCTGATCCCATGACCTCGAACTGCGCAGCTGATGCCGCCGTCGCAGTGCCCGTGATCAGGCCGACGGTGAGACCGAGGCCGACGAGCATCTTCGTTCTGGACTTGTGCATGACTGTTTCCTCCCATGTGCCCGCCGATGAGGCTCGACCGATCGTGGCAGCGGTGCATCACTGATGTCAAGAATGTGAAATGCATGTTCCATTGCGACGGGAGTGAGCGACGTTGGTCTTCCCGGGCTGACTCGCTACTGTGATGGGAACTGGTCATGTCCGCGCATGACCACCGCCCAGGACCAGCAACGGAGCACGAGGGACGCCATGACGAGCCGCATCACCGAGGGTGCCGAACCCAAGCACCAGCAGCTGCGGCGCATCCTGCTCGACCTCGTCACGAAGCGCCTCGCCCCGGGTGCGGCGATCCCGTCCGAACGCCAGCTCATCACCGAGTACGGCGTCTCGCGGATCACCGTGCGGGAAGCCCTCGGGCAACTGGTCAACGAGGGCTACCTGGAGCGCGTCCGCGGCAAGGGCACCTTCGTGGCGCACCGGCCCGTGCAGTCGACGCTGCACCTCGCCTCGTTCACCGAGGAGATGCGGGCGATGGGGCACGAGCCGACCACCGTCGTGCTCGTGCGCGAGGAGCGGGTGCCGCCGGCCGACACCGCCGCGGCGTTGCGCATCGACCCGGACGTGCCGGCCTTCCACGTGAAGCGCCTGCGGATGGCCGACGGCGCCCCGGTGTCGATCGACGACGCCTGGCTCGTGGCCGACGCGTTCCCGGGCCTGCTCGACCACGACCTGTCCGGTTCGGTGTACTCGATCATCGCAACGGAGTACGGCACCCCGATCGACCGCGCGCAGCAGACCGTCGCGGCGAACCCCGCTGCCGACGACGTGGCGACGCTGCTCGGCACGAAGACCGGCGCACCCGTGCTCGAGTTCGACCGGGTGTCGTACGCGGGGGAGCGCCCCGTGGAGCACACCCGCAGCTGGTACCGCTCGGACCGCTACCGGGTGCAGATGGAGGTCACCGCGACCCCGGCGGTCGCGTAGCCCCATCCGGAACGCGAAAGCGACTGCGTGCCGCGAACAGTTCGCAGCACACAGTCGCTTCGGCGAGGAAGAGTCCCTAGACCTCGTACAGGGTGTCGCCGTCGAGCACCGTGGTGCCGACCGCGCCCTGGTCGACGCTGTCCGCCGTCGAGCCGAGTACGACGACCGGGCAGATCGGCGAGTAGCCGGCGGCGGAGATGGCGGAGGGGGTGAAGCGCACCACGGGGTCACCGGCGGTGACGGTGGCGCCCTCCGCAGCGAGGAGCTCGAAGCCCTCGCCCGCGAGCTTCACGGTGTCGATGCCGACGTGCACCAGGATGTCCGTGCCCGCGGCGCCCTGCAGCGCGAACGCGTGCGGGTGGAGCTTCACGATGGTGCCGTCGACCGGGGCCACCGCGGTGACCGCGCCCTCGACGCCCGTCGGGTCGACCGCGACACCGGCGCCGACGAGCTGCCCGGCGAACACCGGGTCGGGCACGTCGGCGAGCGCGACGACCGGGCCGGCGAACGGGGTGCGGACGGCGGTCACAGTTCGTCCTGGATGTCCTGCGCGAGGTTGTCGGCGATGGTGCCGACGATGACCTGCCACCCGGTGCCGCCACCGACGACGGCCTGGGCCCCGGCGGCCTGCAGCGCGGCCTTGTCGACCAGGTCCCCGTCCTCGACCTCGACGCGGAGGCGCGTGATGCAGCCCTCGACCTCTTCGATGTTGTCGGCACCGCCGAGCGCGGCGATGATGTCGGCTGCCTTGATGTCGGCCATCGTTTCCTCCTCGTTAAGGGTTTTCGAACCAGGTTGACACCGGACCGGTCTCGGTTCAGACTACGGAACTGGTCATGACCGGACAGGACCGGACCTGGCGACACCGCCGAGGTTACCTGCGCTGGCTGCACGACTCAACTCACCCCGACAGCTCCACCCAATGACGAGAGGAACTCCGATGAGCGCCACCACTGCCGCGGACGTGCCGGAGAAGAAGAAGCCGAAGAAGCAGTCCAGGCTCTTCGCGAACGCCCAGCGACTCGGCCGGAGCCTCCTCCTGCCGATCGCCGTGATGCCCGCCGCGGGCATCCTGCTCCGGCTCGGTCAGTCCGACATGCTCGGTGCCATCCCAGGGTTCGAGAAGGGTGCGACCATCGTCGCCGCCGCCGGCAACGGCGTCTTCACCTGGTTGCCGCTGCTCTTCGCGGTCGGCATCGCGATCGGCTGGGCGAAGAAGTCGGACGGCACCACCGCGCTCGCGGCCGTCGTCGGGTACATGGTCATGTACCAGGTCTTCGCGGCCATGTCCCCGATCGTCCTCGACGGCGTCAAGGACGCGAACGGCGGCCAGGCGGTGATCAACTTCGGTGTCCTCGGCGGCATCGTGATGGGTCTCGTCTCGGCCGTCATGTGGGAGAAGTTCCACCGGACGAAGATGCCCGATTTCCTCGGCTTCTTCTCCGGTCGTCGTCTCGTCCCGATCCTGACGGCCGTCGCCGGTCTCGTCATCGCGGTCCTGATGTCGTTCGTCTACCGCTACTTCGACATCGCGCTGACGGCAGCCGGCACCGCCGTTGCCGACAACGCCGTCATCGGCGGTGGCATCTTCGGGTTCGTCAACCGCATGCTCATCCCGATCGGCCTGCACCAGCTGCTCAACTTCTTCCCGTGGTTCCAGCTCGGCAGCTTCACCGGCGCGGACGGCGTGACCTACCACGGCGACATCGCGCGCTTCCTCGCCGGCGACCCGACCGCCGGCATCTTCCAGACCGGCTTCTTCCCGATCATGATGTTCGCGCTGCCCGCCGGTGCCCTCGCGATCTGGCGCAACGCCAAGCCGCAGAACCGCAAGCTCGTCGGCGGCATCATGATCTCCGCTGCGCTCACCTCGTTCGTCACGGGCATCACCGAGCCGCTCGAGTACTCGTTCATGTTCGTGGCGTTCCCGCTGTACGTCATCCACGCGGTCCTCACGGGCACCTCGCTCGCCCTCGTCAACGCCCTCGGGATCCACGACGGCTTCTCGTTCTCGGCCGGCGCGATCGACTACGTGCTGAACTTCGGCAAGGCGGACGGCGCGATCTGGCTCATCCCGATCGGCCTCGGCTACGCGGTGGTCTACTACTTCCTGTTCAGTTTCGTGATCAAGAAGTGGAACCTCCGCACGCCCGGGCGTGAAGAGGACACGATCGCCGAGAACACGATCGACGCGGCCACGAAGCCGTAGCCGCGAGCGTCGCCAGACGGGAGGCCCGGTGCCAGCTGGCACCGGGCCTCCCGTCGGTTTCCCGGTCGCGCTGAGGGCCCTCGTAGCGGTTTTGACAATCGTTATCAGTAGGCGCTAGCGTCGGGGCATGCGCAACCGCCTCCTCGCCCTCCCGCTCGTCGCCGGCGCCGCCGCGCTCGCCCTGACCGGGTGCGCGACCTCATCCGCCTCCGGAGAGGCCAGCAGCGACGGCACGATCAAGGTCGTCGCCTCCACGAACGTCTACGGCTCGATCGTCGAGACCATCGGCGGCGATGCCGTCTCGGTCACGAGCATCTTGGATGACCCCTCGCAGGACCCGCACTCGTTCGAATCGAGTGCCCGCACGCAGCTCGCCGTGTCGAAGGCCGACCTGCTCATCGAGAACGGTGGCGGCTACGACGACTTCATGACGACGCTCGCCGACGCCTCGGACACCAAGGCCGACACCATCAACGTCGTCAAGCTCTCCGGGTTGGACAAGGGCGGGG
Source organism: Curtobacterium sp. VKM Ac-1376 (assembly GCF_015351025.1). Classification (GTDB taxonomy): domain Bacteria; phylum Actinomycetota; class Actinomycetes; order Actinomycetales; family Microbacteriaceae; genus Curtobacterium. The sequence goes on from NZ_JADKRV010000003.1 coordinate 89,367, forward strand.
ACACCGAGTTCAACGAGCACGTCTTCTACAGCTACCCGACCATGGTGAAGCTGGTCGACGAGGTCACGAAGGAGCTCAGCGCGCTGGACGAGGGCAGCCAGGACGCGTTCGAGGAGAACGCGGACGCGCTCACGACGAAGCTCGAGGACCTCAAGTCCCAGACCGACGCGGTCAAGCAGCAGGACGCGGGCGACAAGGTCGCGTACACCGAGCCCGTGCCCGGGTACCTCTTCGACGCGATGGGCCTCGAGAACGAGACGCCCGACGCCTTCTCCGAGGCGATCGAGGAGGACGACGACGTCCCGCCGGCAGCACTCCGGGACACCCTCGCGCTCTTCACGAGCGGGGGCGTCAGGCTCCTCGCCTACAACGACCAGACCTCCAGCCCCGAGACCGAGCAGGTCCAGAAGGCCGCCGAAGAGAACGACGTCCCGGTCGTCGGTGTCACGGAAACGCTCCCCGAGGGGCAGGATTACGTCTCGTGGCAGCAGGCGAACATCGACGCGGTGAAGGCAGCGCTCCAGAAGTGACGACCTCGACCGCACCAGCGGCGACCCGCGGCCCGGCGACCACCTCGGTGGACGACCGGGCTGCGGCTCGTCCGGTCCTCGCGCTGCGCGACGCCGGGCTGTCCTACGGCGAACGGAAGCTCTGGGCGGACCTCGACCTGGACCTCGCGCCGGGGGAGTTCGTCGCGGTCCTCGGGCCGAACGGTGCCGGCAAGACCTCGCTGCTGCGCACCGTGCTCGGCCAGCAGCGTCTGACGAGTGGCACGATGTCGTTCCTCGGGCAGCCCGTGCACCGCGGACACCGGAAGATCGGGTACATCCCGCAGCAGCGCCTGATGGAAGCGGGCACGCCCCTCCGCGCGCGGGACATGGTCGCCCAGGGCGTGACCGGACACCGCTGGGGCATCCGCCCGACGTCGAAGGCGGACCGTGCCCGCGTCGACCGGGTGCTCGACGAGGTCGGGGCGACGGCGTTCGCGGACGCCCCCGTCGCGGAGCTGTCCGGCGGTGAGCAGCAGCGCACGCGCGTCGGCCAGGCCATCGCCGCCGACCCCGCGCTCCTGCTCTGCGACGAGCCGCTCATCTCGCTCGACCTGCGGCACCAGCGCGGGATCACCGAGCTCATCGACCGCCAGCGTCGCGAACACGACGCCGCCGTCCTCTTCGTCACGCACGACGTGAACCCGATCCTCGACGTCGTCGATCGGGTGCTCTACATCGCCGGCGGACGGTTCCGGATCGGTTCCCCGGACGAGGTCCTGCGAGCCGACGTGCTGAGCGACCTGTACGGCACCGCCGTCGACGTCGTGCGGACCATGGGCCGGATCGTCATCGTCGGCGCGAACGACACTCACGACCACACGGGCGAGCACCACCACCCGGGCGAGGTCGACCCGCACGCCCCCGGGCCGGACGAAGGGCGGCTCTGATGGACCTGCTGTCGACCGTCTTCTCGTTCCAGGACTACGGCGAGCTGCTCGTGCTCGTGCAGAACTCGATCTGGGCCGGTGCCGTGCTCGGGATCGTCGGCGGGCTCATCGGCCCGTTCGTCGTCGCCCGGAACATGCCGTTCGCGGTGCACGGCATCTCGGAGCTCTCGTTCGCCGGGGCGAGTGCGTCGCTGCTGCTCGGGGTGAACGTCGTGTCCGGCTCACTCGTGGGCTCGGTCATCGCAGCGCTGCTCATCGGCGTGCTCGGCTCGCGGGCGCGGGAGCGCAACTCGATCATCGCCGTCCTGATGCCGTTCGGGCTCGGGATCGGCATCCTCTGCCTCGCGCTCTACAAGGGCCGTGCGGCGAACAAGTTCGGGCTGCTCACCGGGCAGATCGTCTCGATCGACAACCCGCAGCTGACGTTCCTCATCGTCGTGGCGGCGATCGTCGTCGCGACGCTCCTGGTCATCTGGCGCCCGCTGATGTTCGCGTCGGTCGACCCGGACGTCGCGGCCGCGGCCGGCATCCCCGTGCGCACGCTCGCGATCGTCTTCATGCTCGTGCTCGGACTGGCGACCGCGGTGTCGGTGCAGATCGTCGGCGCGCTGCTCGTGCTGTCGCTGCTCGTGACGCCGGCGGCGGCGGCTCTGCGCCTCAGCTCGCACCCGGTCGTCGTGCCGGTGCTCTCGACGCTGTTCGCCGTGACGTCGGTCGTCGGTGGCATCCTGCTCGCACTGGGTGGCGGCCTACCGATCAGCCCGTACGTGACGACGATCTCGTTCGCGATCTGGGTGGTCTGCCGGATCATCGGGTCGCGACGCGACAAGCGGGGACGCAACCGCGTCGCCGGCCGGAACCAGCGTGGCGGGGGCGAGCCGGGCCTCCAGGCGGGGACGACGTCGACAGCCGGTCGGAAGGAAGAGGTGTCAGCATGAACGCCGTGCAGAAGACCAAGCGGAACACGTGGCAGCGCGAAGCGGTGCGCGGGGCACTCGACTCCACCGAGGGGTTCGTCAGCGCGCAGGCGCTGCACCAGCACCTGCGCGACGAGGGTTCGACGATCGGCCTGGCGACCGTGTACCGGGCGCTCGCCGACCTGGCGACGGAGGGCGACGCCGACTCGCTGCAGCAGGACGGCGAATCGCTGTACCGGGCGTGCACGACGGACACGCACCACCACCACCTGATCTGCCGGAACTGCGGCAGGACCGTCGAGATCGAGGCCGACCCGGTCGAGCAGTGGGCGCAGGACGTCGCGGCGGCGAACGGCTTCACGAACGCCAGCCACGTCGTCGACATCTTCGGCGAGTGCGCGGTCTGCACCGCCGCCCGCACGACGGCCGCCACGGACGAGTAACCTGCGCGGCATGCACGTCATCCTGGTCCCCGGGTTCTGGCTCGACGCGAGCGCGTGGGACGACGTCGCCCCGGTGCTCCGCGAAGCCGGACACTCGGTGCAGGCGGTCACGCGTGACGGCGACACGCTCGACGAGCAGGTCGCCGCGCTCGTCGGGGTCCTCGACGACGTCGCGTCGGCCGACGAACCCGTCGTCCTCGCTGGACACTCGGGTGCCGGGCCGATGGCGTACATGGCCGCCGACCAGCGCCCGTCGCTCGTCGCGCACCTGCTCTACGTCGACACGTTCCCCGGTCCGGAGGGTGGGTGCGTCAACGACGAACTGCCCGTGGTGGACGGCGTCGTGCCGCTGCCGGCGTGGGGCATCTGGGAACCCGCCACCGTGCGGGGCATGACGCCTTCGTTGCGCCAGGCCGTCGAGCACCGGGCGATCCCGGAGCCGGCGGCGGTGCCGTCGGACCGGTTCCACTACACCGACGCGGCGCGGCACGCGATCCCGGCGACGATCATCACGTGTGAGATCCCGGCGACCGAGCTGCTCGCGATGGTGGCGGACCACCAGGCCTGGGCAGCCGAACTCGTCGCGACCGAGGAACTGTCCATCGTCGGGCTCGAGACGGGGCACTGGCCGATGTTCACGGCACCGCGGCAGCTCGGCGAGCTGATGGTGCAGGCACTGACCCCGAAGCCGACGCAGGCGCCGTAGCCGGGGCAGGCGCCCTCGCCGACCCCGAATCGGGTTGCAGCGCGGCCCGCGTAGCGTCCCGCCCGTGGATCTCGCAGCGTGGACCCAGTGGGCGGGCGCGTCCGACTACGACGTCGCCCGGTTCGTCCTGCAGCGCGGCGTCGCGGCGATCGCCTGCCTGGCGTTCCTCTCCGCCCTCGCCCAGTTCCCGGCGCTCGTCGGCGAACGCGGGCTGCTACCGGTGCCCCGCTTCATGGAACACCCGTACGCCCGTCGGCTCCCCGTGGTCTGGCGGTGGTGGCGGTACACCGACCGGCGGTTCCGGCTGCTCGCCGCCGGGGGAGCGGTGGTGTCCTTCGCCCTCGTCGTCGGGCTGCCGCAGCGGTTCGGCTGGTGGGTGCCGATGCTCTGCTTCCTGCTGCTCTGGCTCGCGTACCTGTCGATCTCCGACGTCGGGCAGACGTTCTGGGCGTTCGGGTGGGAGTCGCTCCTGGTCGAGGCGCTGTTCACCGTCGCGTTCCTCGGGGCCGACGACGTCGCGCCGCCGATCGTCGTGCTCATCGGGCTGCGCTGGCTCGTGTTCCGGCTCGAGTTCGGTGCGGGGATGATCAAGATGCGCGGCGACCGCTCGTGGCGGGACCTGACGGCCCTCTACTACCACCACGAGACGCAGCCGATGCCGAACCCGGTGTCGCGGACGGCGCACCTGCTGCCCCGACCCGTGCACCGGCTCGAGACCCTCGGCAGCCACGTCGTGCAGCTCGTCGTGCCGTTCTTCCTCTTCGCACCGCAGCCCGTGGCGTCGATCGCGGCCGCACTCGTCCTGCTCACCCAGCTCTGGCTCGTCGTGTCCGGCAACTTCGCCTGGCTCAACTGGATCACGCTCGTCCTGACGTTCGCCGCGATCGACGACCGGTCCGTGGCGGCGGTGCTGCCCTGGCTGCACGAGCGCGTCGAGGCGGGACCGAGCGACACCCCGGTCTCCTTCGTGGCCGTGACCGTCGTCGTCGGACTGCTGCTCGCGTGGCTGTCCTGGCCGGCCGCGAAGAACCTGGTGTCCCGGCGGCAGCTCATGAACGCCTCGTTCAACCGGTGGCACCTCGCCAACGCGTACGGGGCCTTCGGCAGCGTGACGCAGCAGCGCGACGAGGTGATCGTGGAGGGGACGCTCGCCGAGTACCCCGACGAGGACGACTGGCAGCCGTACGAGTTCCGCGGCAAGCCGGGCGACCCGAAACGGCGGCCGGGGCAGTTCGCGCCGTACCACCTGCGGCTCGACTGGCTGATGTGGTTCCTGGCCCTCGGCGCCGACGATGGGTGGTTCCGGGTCTTCGTCCTCCGCCTGCTCGAGGCCGACCGGCCCACGCTGCGGCTGCTCGCCCGTGACCCGTTCGACGGGGAGCCGCCGCGGTGGGTCCGGGCTCGGATGTTCCACTACCGGTTCGCCACCCGGGCCGAGCGGCGGGAAACGGGGCTGTACTGGATCCGGCGGGAGCGGTACCTGCTCATGGCCCCGGTGGGGCTTCCGCGGGGGCGGTGATCGCGACCACGCGCCCGCGGGAGCAGCCCGCCCGGCTGCGCCGCGCCTCCAGGCCTGGAGGCGCGGCTTGCGACACGCCCGGTCGTCGCGTAACGTGGACCCCTGGTTCTCCGCGTCCGCGCGGCGGACCCGTTGTTCCAAGCCCTCCGACCGTCGCGAACGCCGCGGTCGCGCGGTGTCCGTCTCCTCTTCGACAGGGGCTGCGGACCTGGGCGGTTCGCACAACCCCCTCGCACGGTCACTCCGGTGGACGCGCGCGTGCGCACCAGGCAAGTGAACTTGGGTGCGGCCGTCCGGTCGCACGGTACCTCAGGAGGAAACCATGGCAGCAGTGTGCCAGGTGACCGGCGCCGTTCCCGGCTTCGGTCACAACATCTCGCACTCGCACCGCCGGACGAAGCGCCGCTTCGACCCGAACGTGCAGAAGAAGACGTACTACGTGCCCTCGCTTCGTCGTAACGTCACGCTCACGCTCAGCGCGAAGGGCATCAAGGTGATCGACGCACGTGGCATCGAGTCCGTCGTCAAGGACGTCCTCGCCCGTGGGGAGAAGATCTGATGGCGAAAAAGGGTCAGGACATCCGTCCGATCATCAAGCTCCGCTCGACGGCGGGCACCGGGTTCACCTACGTGACCAAGAAGAACCGTCGGAACAACCCCGACCGACTCGTGCTGAAGAAGTACGACCCGGTGGTCCGCAAGCACGTCGACTTCCGTGAGGAGCGCTAAGCATGGCGAAGAAGAGCAAGATCGCGAAGAACAACCAGCGTGCCGTCATCATCGCGCGCTACGCCGAGCGTCGCCTCGAGCTGAAGAAGGCCCTCGTGGACCCGAACGGCACCGACGAGTCGCGTGAGGCCGCCCGCGTGGGCCTGCAGAAGCTGCCCCGCGACGCATCGCCCATCCGGTACCGCAACCGCGACGCCATCGACGGTCGCCCCCGTGGCCACCTCGGTGAGTTCGGCATCAGCCGTGTCCGCTTCCGCGACATGGCCCACCGCGGCGAGCTCCCCGGCATCACGAAGAGCTCCTGGTAAGCACTCGCAGTACCCGACGCCCCGTCACCTCTCGGTGGCGGGGCGTTCGCTGTGTTCGGGGTACATAGACGCTTCATTCGTCACATCTGTCCCTCCAGTACCCCTCTGGCGCCCCTCCGGTACCCCGACAAGCCCGGAAATCCGGGCGAGTCGGCAGGTTTCGCTCCCTGCGGCTGGTAGGTTCAACTCCGGTTCCGCCGGGCCCTCGGCCCACTGGCACCGTGGCACGGGGCACCCGCTCCGGGCGCCGGACGACACGTGCGTCCGACCGATACTGCAAGAAGTCCGAGGAGGACATCCATGGCTGACAAGTCACTGAACCGCACCGAGCTCGTCGCTGCCGTCGCCGCTGAGTCCGGCCAGAGCCAGGCCACCGTCAACGGCGTCGTCGACGCGCTCTTCAGCGTCGTCTCGTCGTCCGTCGCGGACGGCACGAAGGTCACGATCCCCGGTTGGATCGCCTTCGAGAAGACGCACCGCGCCGCCCGCACCGGCCGCAACCCGCAGACGGGTGACGCCATCGAGATCGCCGCGAGCGACTCGGTCAAGGTCAGCGCCGGCTCGAAGCTCAAGGCTGCGGTCAAGTAAGACCGTTCCACGCACCGAGAGGGACGGCTTCGGCCGTCCCTTTCGTCGTTCCCGGGAGGCCCGTGCCGGTTTCCACAGATCGGCCCGCCCGGTCGATGCCCGGGTGGGCAGCGCCTAGGCTTGACGGGTGAATCGGATCGCGCGCATCGCCGGTCCCGCCGTGCTCCTGCTCGTCGGGTTCCTGGCCCTGCTGACGGCGCTCGTCATCGGTGGCGGGGCGAACCCTGCGCTCATCGCCGACCCGGGTCCCGTCGTCCGTTTCGGCCTGCCGATCGCCCGACTCGTCGTCGACCTGTCCGCCGCGGCCACCATCGGCGGTCTCGCCCTGGCGACCGTCGGGCTCTCCCGCTCCGGCCCCGAGTGGAACCGCGCGATCGACGTCGCCGCCGGGGCCAGTGGCGTCTGGACGGTCTCGTCCGCCGTCGCCACGTTCTGCACGTTCCTCAGCGTCGCCGGGTCGCGCATCAGCATCGACGAGCAGTTCGGGCAGTCGATGGGGGTCTTCCTGACCGGCACCGAGCTGGGGCTCGCCTGGCTCGTGACCGTCCTCGTCGCCGCAGCCGTCACGGTGCTCTGCTTCGCCGTCCGGTCGCGGGGCATGGTCGCCCTGACCGCAGGGGTGTCGATGATCGGTCTGATCCCGCTCGCGCAGCAGGGCCACGCCGCCGGCACCGCCAGCCACGACGCCGCCGTGACCGCGCTCGGTCTGCACCTGGTCGGCGCCGCGCTCTGGGTCGGCGGGCTCGTCATGCTCGTACTGCTGCGCGGGGTGCTCCCCGTCGACCGGTTGGCAGCCGTCGTCGCCCGCTACTCGAGCATCGCGCTCGGCTGCTTCGTGCTCGTGGCCGTGTCGGGCGTGGCGTCGGCGCAGATCCGCATCGGGGCACTGTCGAACCTGTTCACCCCGTACGGCGCGCTCGTCCTGGTCAAGATCGGCGCGATCGTCGCCATGGGCGTCCTCGGTGCGGTGCAGCGTCGTCGGGCCATCCGCGCCCTGACGACCTCGCCCGGGCGGCAGCGTCCGTTCTGGGCACTGATCGTGGTCGAGCTCGCCGTCATGGGCGTGGCGTCCGGGTTCGCAGCGGCGCTGGGACGGACGGCGACCCCGGTCGACCAGCTCGCTCTGAGCAAGACCACCGATCCGAGCCCGGCCGAACTGCTCACCGACGACCTGCTGCCGCACGCTCCCGGAGCCTGGGGTTGGCTGACGCAGTGGAACGTCGACCTGTTCTGGGTGATGGCCGCCGTGCTCCTCGCCGCGACCTACGCCGCCGGGGTCCTCCGTCTGCGCCGTCGTGGCGAGCACTGGCCGGTTCGGCGGTCGGTGGCTGCCGCGATCGCGATCGTGTCGCTGGTCGTCGCGACCTCCGGCTCACTGCACCAGTACGACCGGTTCCTGATCTCGGCGAACGTCGGCGCCCACGTGCTGCTCGGTCTGGTCGTGCCCGCCCTGGTCTGGGCCGCCGCACCCGTGGCACTCGTCCGCGCCGCCGTGCACCCCCGTGACGACGACAGCACGGGGGTGCGGGAGTGGACCGACATCGTCGTCGACCACCCGAGCGTCCGGTACCTGGTGCAACCGTTCCCGGCGTTCCTGCTCGCAGCAGCGATCTGGTGGACGTTCTACGCCACCGATGCCGTGCGGTGGTCGGTGAGCGACCCGACCGGTCGCACCGTCAGCGACGTCGTGTTCCTGCTGGTCGGGCTGCTGGCGATGCCGACCCTGTTCACACCGATCGCTGCGGGACAGCGCCGTCCGACGACGGCCGCGGCGCTCGTCCGCATCGCCGGGGCCGTCGTGATCGCCGCCGGCGCGGTGTCACTCGGGGTCGCCATGCGCGGGCCGCTCGGGTTGCTGCAGGCCTCGTGGTTCGGGGCGATGGGGCGGACGTGGGGGCCTGACCCGGTCGTCGACCAATCGCGTGCGGGCCTGGTACTGGTGGCCGCGGGCGTGCTGCTCCTGGTGGCAGTGGCTGGCGTCGTGCTCGTTCGGCTGCGGTACGACGGGGCCGCTTCCGACAGCGTGGAGTCCGACCGCGGGGCCGGCATCGGTGTTGCGGACGCCGGTGGCGCTGTCCTCGCCGGTCGTGCCGACCGTTCCGGGCGTGCTGACGACGACGTGGACTTCGACGACGGCAGCGACGACCGTGGACCGTCGCCCGCGGTGGACGCCCGATGAGCATCGAGCTGAGCGACGAGCAGCGCGCTGTCTTCGAGTACATCGAGCACACCCGCGACCACGTCTTCATCACCGGGCGGGCCGGCACCGGCAAGTCGACGCTGCTGAACCACCTGGCGTGGAACACCGAGAAGCAGGTCGTCATCTGCGCCCCGACCGGCGTCGCCGCGCTGAACGTCGGCGGGCAGACGATCCACTCGCTGTTCCGGCTGCCGATCGGCCTCATCGCCGACGCCGAGCTGCGCCAGGGTCCCGACACCCGCAAGCTCCTCAACACCATCGACACCCTGGTCATCGACGAGGTCTCGATGGTCAACGCCGACCTGCTGGACGGCATGGACCGGTCGCTCCGCAAGGCTCGCGGGCGGCAGTTCGAGGCGTTCGGCGGCGTGCAGGTCGTGATGTTCGGCGACCCGTACCAGCTCCCCCCGGTGCCGGGCGACGCGGACGAGCGCGCCTACTTCACCGATCACTACCGATCGATGTGGTTCTTCGACGCCAAGGTGTGGCTCGAGGCCGAGCTCAACATCATCGAGCTCGCCACCGTCCACCGCCAGCGGGACGACGCCTTCGCCGCCATGCTCACCGCTGTCCGTCACGGACGGGTGACCGCTGAGATCGCAGGGCAACTGAACACCGCTGGAGCGCGGCCGGCTCCGGACGACGCCATCACCCTGGCGACCCGGAACGACACCGTCGCGCGGATCAACAAGGCGGCGCTCGAGCGGCTGCCCGGCAAGGTGAAGACCGCGAAGGCCGATGTGCACGGCGACTTCGGCGGGCGGAACTTCCCGGCCGACGAAGCACTCGAACTGAAGCCCGGCGCCCACGTGATGTTCCTGCGCAACGACGCCGACCAGCGCTGGGTGAACGGCACGCTCGGTGTCGTGACGGCCATCCGGGACACCGTGTGGGTGGACGTCGACGGGGAGTCGTTCGAGGTCCAGCCGTCCGTGTGGGAGAAGTTCAAGTACTCGTACGACGCCGACAAGAAGGAACTCAAGAAGGACACCGTCGGAGAGTTCCAGCAGTTCCCGCTCCGGCTCGCCTGGGCCGTGACCATCCACAAGTCGCAGGGCAGCACGTACGACCGGGCCGTGGTGGACCTCGGCAATCGCGTGTTCAGCGCCGGGCAGACCTACGTCGCGCTGTCGCGGCTGACCTCGCTCGAGGGGTTGTTCCTCACCCGCCCGCTCCGACCGCAGGACATCATCGTCGACCTGGACGTCCGGCGTTTCATGTCCGAGGCTCCGCGCATCGTCGCGACCGAGCTCGAGTCCCCGAAGCCGAAGCCCGAGCCCGAGCCCGAGCCCGACGCCGACTGACGGCTGCGGCCGTCGACTCGCCGCCCCCCCCGCCCTGCCCCCCCGCCCGCCCCCCGCAGTCGCGCGAACTGCCGTTGCGACGCCCATCGGCCGACAGTTCCTGCGACCTCAGCGTCGGGCGTGCGGCGTGTCCTGTTACCTCGGGCAGCGCGCCCGCACACCCCGACGTCTGCACGCGACGACGCGCACACACGACGACGCCCGCCTGCCGGAGCGGCAGACGGGCGTCAGGGTCGAGCGGAGCGGGCGGCGTCAGGCGCGCGCCGCACGCAGCGCGCGGAGGTTCTCCTTGTCGGCACCGAGTCCGGTGAGCAGCAGGAGCACACCGACGATCGCGTGGAACACGTTGTCCGTGGTGTTCAGCGCGAAGATGTTGGCCGAGGTGTTCACGAACACGAAGCCGTACACCGCGAAGACGACGAGCAGGGCGCCCACGAGCAGGTTGCCGTTGCGCGAGCCGATCGTGTTGCCGAGACCGGTGATGAGGAGCACCACGGCGAGCAGCACCCAGATCAGGCAGAGAGCCGGGTTGACGCCGAACGCGTTCCAGAGCATGCCGCCCTGGCGGTTGAAGAAGCCCGGGTCGCCGTCGGCGGCGAAGAAGAAGCCCAGGACGCCCCAGAGTGCGAGGACGCTGCCGGCCGTGAGCGCGAGTCCCCGGTTCGGTGAAGCGGTGATGCCCGGTTCCTTGATGGCCACGTCGGTTTCCTCCTCGTACACTGCCGACGCGGTGTGCGTCGGTCCGGCGTTGTTCGTCGGTCCAGCGGTGCCCGCCGAGCCGATCGATCCGGCGCGGAGCGCTCGAGCGATCGGAGTGCGGTTCCCAGCCTCCGGCCGGTGATCCAACGGTATCGTGTCGGACCCCGACCGACCGAATCGCAGAGCCGCCGCCAGCCGTGCGACGAGCCCGATGACGACCACTCCCAGGAGGACCAGCCCGGTGACCTTCACACCCGAGCGCAGAGCATCCGAGTCGCGTGGACCGTGGGTCTCGCGGCGCTTGCGGTGGGCTGCGGTGGCGGCTCTGGGGTTCGTGATCGTGCCTCTCGTCTACGGGGTCGCGGTGCTCACACCGCTCGGGCAGCGAGCGGAGGACGCCGCGCTCGGCGGAGTCCGGGAGTCCGACCTGTTCAGCTCGGACACTGCGCTCAACGTCATCTCGGTGCCGGTGATCCTGTTGCTCGTCGTCGTGATCGTTGCCGTGGCGTTCGCCAGACGACGGCTCTCGGTGGGGCTCGGAGCGGCTGTCGTGGTGTTCGCGTCGGCGGCAACCTCGACGCTCGTCAAGCGTATCGCCGTGCGCCCTGAGATCGCTCAGTCGACGACGCCGAACTCGTTCCCGTCGGGGCACGCGACGATCGCGCTGGCGGCGCTGTTCGCCGTCCTGATGGTCACGCCCCGCCGGTACCGTCCGCTCGTCACGATCCTCGGCGCCGTGTACGCGGTGTTCGTGGCGAACCAGACCGTGGTCTACGGCTGGCACCGGGTGAGCGACATCATCGGCGCGTGCGCGATCGCGGTGTTCTGGCTCGGTGTGGTCCGCGCCGCCGGACCGCGGGTGGACCGTGGGCTCCGGGGCGACCGGGACGGCAGGCGTGCCCCGCGCCGGGTGGTGAGCGTCCTGCTCCTGGTGGCGACCGGGGTGGCGGTGGTGGTCGGCGTCGTGGCACTCGTCCTCGGCCTCACGGGAGACGGCGCGCACGACCGCGAAGCGATCCTGGTGGCAGGGCGGATGGCGTCGAGTGCGAGCGTCCTCGCGGTCGTCACCGTGGTGTGGTTCCTCGACGGGATGCACCACGCGGCCCGCACCGACCCGGCCACGCTGCCTGCCGCCGGGTGATCGCGGGGGTCGAGCCGCGCCTCCAGGCAGGTGGTGGGAATGCCACGACGTGCGCTACGTTGTACCGAGCAAGTCGATGCAAACGCATCGATATCGCGGAAGGCGGCGCATCATGCAGTTCGGCATCTTCACGGTCAGTGACGTCACGACCGATCCCACGACCGGCACCACCCCGGACGATACCCAGCGCGTCCGCGACATCCTGACGATCGCCGAGCACGCCGACCAGGCCGGGCTCGACGTCTTCGCGACCGGCGAGCACCACAACCCGCCGTTCGTCGCCTCGTCGCCGACGACGTTGCTCGCTTACCTGGCGGCGAAGACGAAGGACATCACGCTCTCGACGTCGACGACGCTGATCACCACGAACGACCCCGTGCGCATCGCCGAGGAGTACGCGATGCTCCAGGTCGTCTCCGACGGCCGCATGGACCTGATGATGGGTCGCGGCAACACCGGCCCCGTCTACCCGTGGTTCGGGCAGGACATCCGCCAGGGCGTCAACCTGGCGATCGAGAACTACGCGCTCGTCCGCCAGCTGTGGGAGAACGACGTCGTCAACTGGCAGGGCAAGTTCCGTACGCCGTTGCAGGGCTTCACCTCGACCCCGCGCCCGCTCGACGGGGTGCCGCCGTTCGTCTGGCACGGCTCGATCCGCACGCCCGAGATCGCCGAGCAGGCCGCCTACTACGGCGACGGCTTCTTCCACAACAACATCTTCTGGCCGATCCAGCACACCGAGCAGATGGTGGGCCTGTACCGCCAGCGCTTCGAGCACTACGGGCACGGTCGCGCTGACCAGGCGATCGTCGGACTCGGTGGGCAGTTCTTCGCGCGGAAGAACTCGCAGGACGCGATCAACGAGTTCCGTCCGTACTTCGACAACGCCCCGGTCTACGGCCACGGCCCCTCGATGGAGGACTTCACCGCCCAGACCCCGCTCACCGTCGGGTCGCCGCAGCAGGTCATCGACCGGTACGCCGCGATGAAGGACCACGTCGGGCACTACCAGCGCCAGCTGTTCCTCATCGACCACGCGGGCCTGCCGCTCAAGACGGTGCTCGAGCAGATCGACATCCTGGCGACGGACATCGTGCCGGAGCTGCGGAAGCTGAACGACGAGGGTCGCCCGGCCGACGTGCCGTCGGGCCCGCCGTCGCACGCGGAGCGCGCCGCCGCGGCCCTGGCCGCCGGCACGGTCGGCAGCGACCACGTCGCCGCCGAGGACGAGTGGACGGGCGCGTCGGTCTGACGCGCGCTGCGGTCGCTTCGTGAGCAGCAACGGCCGGGTCCCGTGCGGCGACCCGACCGTTGCTGCTCACCATGCGCCGTGGGCGCGACCCGGATCGCCCGTGCCGGGAGGGACGGTGCCAGCTGGCACCGTGCCTCCCGTCCGTCTCGGCGCAGGTTCACGTGCGTCGGGTCGCCAAAGCGACAGTCTTGCGGAGTGCCCTGCCGTCAGCCCCGCGAAAGCGACAGATGTCCGCGGATCATCCGCGGGATGCTGTCGCTTTCGCGAAGGGGTCGGCGGGGACGGCCGCGACGGGGCGGGCCGGCACGAGCTTGAGGCCGACGACGCAACCGACGATGCCGGCGATGAAGAGCAGGCGCAGCACGGTGACCGGTTCCGCACCGGTGGCCATGCCCCAGAGCACCGTGAGGGCGGCGCCGGTACCGGTCCACACCGCGTAGGCCGTGCTGATCGGGATGTGCTTGAGGACGTAGCCGAACGCGACGAGGCTGATCACGATCGTGACGCCGAACACGAGCGTCGGGCGGAGCTCGGTGAAGCCGTCGCTCTCGCCCAGCGCGGTCGCCCACACGGTCTCGAGGGCAGCACTGACGAACAGGACGATCCACGCCACGTCAGCTCACCACCTTGAGGCCGACGACGCAGGCGACCAGGCCGAAGACCAGGCCGAGGCGGGCGGCGGACGCACGCTCCTGGCGGCGGAGGATCGCGACGACCACCGTCAGGGATGCGCCGATGCCGACCCACACCGCGTAGGCCGTGCCGACGGGGATCGTCTTCATCGCGATCGCGAGTCCCACCATGCTCAGCGCCATCCCCGCGACGAACACGATCGTCGGGACGACCTTCTTGAAGCCGTTCGACGCGCTGAGGGCCGTCGCCCAGACGGCCTCGAGCACGCCGCTCAGCACGAGGACGAGCCATGCCATGACGGGGTCCTTCCGGTTCGGGGGCGTGTAGTCGTACGACTGTGCGACAACGACCTCGACGGTAGCACGACTTCGTACGACTGTGCGAGTATGGCGACATGGCCAGGAGCATGGACGTCGACGAACGGCGCCGGACGGTGTCCGAGGCGGCGTGCCGGGTCCTCGCCCGCGACGGTCTCGGTGCGCTGAGCGTGCGGCACGTCGCTGCCGAGGCCGGACTGCCGCCGAGCACCGTGCGGTACACGTTCCCGACGCAGGCGAGCGTCCGCGAGCACACCATCACGCTCGTGTTCCACCGGACGCGGGAGCGCATCGACGCCATCCCGGTCGACCTCACGCCGGCCCGACGCGCACGCCGCATCGTGCTCGAGTTGCTGCCCCTCGACGAGGAGCGGGTCATCGAGCTCGAGGTCTACCTGGCACTCGGCAACGCCGCGCTCACCGACGTCGAGCTCCGGCCGACGCTCGACCGGGTCGTCGCGGCGATGCGGACGTGGTGCGAGGAGATCCTCCGGTTGCTCGGGGTGCCCGCGGACGACCGGGAGTACGAGGCCTGCCGCCTGCACGCGCTCCTGGACGGGCTCGCGATGCAGGTCGTCCGGCTGGCTCCGGGGGAGTCCGGCGACTGGGCGATCGACGTGCTCGACCGACACCTGGACGGCGTCACCGCGGGCTGAGCGCGCGGCCCCCTCGCACCGTGCGAGGGCGCGCGCGGGTCGTGCGAGGTTCCGTACTCGGTGCGAGGCTCACGACCCCGCACCGAGTACGGAACCTCACACCGAACGATCCATCGGCCGCGCCCTCGCACCGTGCGAGGGCGCGCGCAGCCCCGACCGGCACACGTCGCCTATCCTGTCCGGGTGACGACGACCACGCGGCCGCCGCAGCGCACCCGGAGCCTGACCGGTCCCGGCCTGGTGCTGCTCGCCGTCGTCGTCCTGCTGGGCCTCCGGCTGCTGTCCCCGAGCATCGGGACCGCGGGCCTGCCGAACGTGGTGCAGGACTTCCTGACGCTGGCGATCAGCGTCGTCGTCGAGTCCCTGCCCTTCGTGGTGCTCGGCATCGTGCTGTCGATCGTCGTCGAGGTCTGGGTCCCCGTCGGTGCGCTCGAGCGGGTCCTGCCGCAGAACGCCTTCGGCCGCCGCGCCGTGATCTCCCTGATCGGCATGCTGTTCCCGGTGTGCGAGTGCGGCAACGTCCCGCTCGCCCGCGGCCTGATGATGCGCGGCTTCACCCCGGCCGAGGCCGTCACGTTCCTCGTCGCCGCCCCGATCCTCAACCCGCTCGTCATCATCAGCACCGCGCAGGCCTTCGGCTGGTCCGGGTGGATCCTGCCGGTACGCATCGTCGGCGGGTTCGTGATCGCGAACCTCGTCGGGTGGATCGTCGCCGCGCACCGCCGTCCGGCCGACCTGCTGCTCCCCGCGTTCGAGGCCCGGTGCCGCGCGGCCGTCGGAGCACCCCGTGGCCTGCACCGCTGGCGGCAGAGCGCCGCACAGTTCGGCGGCGAGACGGCCACGATGATGCCCGCGCTGTTCGTCGGCGCCGGGCTGGCCGCCGCGATCCAGGTCGCCGTGCCGCGCTCGACCCTGGTGGCCATCGGCTCGAACCCGGTGCTGTCCGTCGCGGCGATGATGCTGCTGGCGATGACGGTGTCGCTCTGCTCGAACGTCGACGCCTTCTTCGCGCTGTCGTTCGCGTCGACGTTCCTGCCCGGGTCGATCACGGCCTTCCTGATCATCGGGCCGATCATCGACGTCAAGATGATCGCCCTGCTGCGCACGACGTTCCGGGTCCGGTTCCTGGTGCTGCTGTCCGTCGTCTGCGTCCTGTTCGCCGGAGCCGTCGGGTTGGTGATGAATGTCCTCGTCTGATGCACGCAGCAACGCGAGCGCGTACCTGGGACTCGGGTCCGTGCTCGCCGTGGCGCTCTGCACCCTGTGGCTCGCACTGGTCGGGCACCTCGACCTGTACATCAACCCGCGGTACTCGGTGTTCACGGTCGTGCTCGCCGCCGTCGGGGTGCCCGCGTCGATCGCTGGCCTGGTGGTCATCGCTCGCGGGCACGGGCACGGGCACACCCACGGCGACGACGAGGACGAACTCGATCTGCACCAGCAACAGCGGACGGGAGGCCGTGGTCGCGCCGTCCGCCTCACCCTGGGCGGAGCAGCTGCGATCGTCACGATCGGGGTCACCGTGGCGATGCTCGTCCTGCCCCCGACGACGCTGTCCGCCCGCACCGCGCAGCAGCGGAGCGTCGACTCGGCGACCCTGTCGAACGCGACCGGATCCGAGGCGGCGGTCTCCCTGCTCGGCAGCGAGGGCGTCGACACCTCGGAGTACGGCGTCAAGGACTGGGCCGCCCTGATCCGGCAGACCACCGACACCACGGCGCTCGTCGGCAAGCAGGTCGAACTGTCCGGCTTCGTGGTGCCGGGCACCAACGGGTCCTTCACGCTCACCCGGTTCGTCATCAGCTGCTGCGCCGTGGACGCCCAGCCGGTCGGCCTCGGCGTCGTGACGGACGACGACGGTGCCGGCAGCGCGCCCGAGGAAGGGCAGTGGGTGACCGTCCGCGGAGCCCTCGCCGCCAACCCGGACCAGTCCGCCGACGCCCGCATCGTCATCAAGGCCGCGAAGGTCACCGAGATCGCGCAGCCGAAGGACCCGTATGAGTACTGAGCGTGCGCGCCGCCCGGTCGCGCACCGGTTCCACCGCCGGTACGTGGCCGTCGTGCTCGTCCTCGCCGTGGTCGCCGCGCTCGCCGCGGTCGTCGGCTCGCAGCAGGGCCCACGCCTGCGCGACGTGTCGTACGACGCCAGCGGTCTGGTGTCCCGGCCGGCGCAGCGCGTCATCCTCACGGCCAACCAGGCCCTGCAGGAGGTCTCGGCCGACGACGTCCGCGTCAGCCCGGCTGCGGCGCACACCGTGACCTCGAGCGGCAACACGATCGCGGTCGAGTTCGCCGGACCCCTGGCCTACGACCGTGACTACACGGTCACCGTCGCGAACGTCCGGGCGCCCGGGCAGCGCGCCACGTCGGACCTGACGGCGGCCATCCGCACCGGCAGCACCGACGTGCTCGCGCTGGTCCCCGGGGAGACCGGAGCGGAGGACCGTATCGTCCGCCGCTCCCTCGACGCCGGCGGTGCGACGACCGTGTACCAGGGCACCGCGATCTCGGAGTACGCCCGGCTCGGCCGTTCCCTGGTGGTCGTGAGCGGCACGGACGCCAGTTCCTCGGTCGACATCGTGCCGCTCAGCGGCGGGGTGCAGGACGGCGGCGGCCCCGTCGAGCACCTCACCCTGCCGACGTCCGAGGGCCGCGTCACGGCACTCCACGTCGCCGACGACGGTGCCTCGTTCGGGTTCGAGTACGCCGACACCTCGACCGGGCAGTCCCGGAACACCGGCCTGTACGTGGTCGACATGACCGGCACGCACATGCCCACCGCGATCGCGGCGAACGGCAAGCCGACGACGGGCGCCGTCCCGATGACCGTCGCACAGTGGGCCTACGTGCCGCGGACCGAGAGCGCCCTGGTCCGGACCGGCAGCGACGACCTGGTGCTCGTCGACATGAGCGGTGGCGCCGACCCGGTCCGGCTCGGCAGCGCCACCTACCTGCACGGATTCGTCGGCACCGGCACCACGGCCGTCGTCGAGACCGGCACCGGCATCGTGCGCCTGGACCTGACCGACGGGTCGAAGTCGTCGCTGCAGGCGCCCGCCGCGAGTACCGATGCGGCCGTCCTCGGGCGCATCGCCCAGCTGACGGACGACACGTACCTGCGCGTGCTGGGGGACGTGCGGTCGGACGGGACCATCTCGGCACGGATCGTGCGTGTGGACGGTGTGCGGGCCTCCCGGCTCGCCGTGACCATCCCCGACGACGCGAGCGTCACGGCGGTCTGCCCGTCCCCGAACAGCCAGTTCGTCGCGGTCGCGACGAAGTCGGCGACCGGCGAGCTGGTGAGCATCGTCGATGCGTCCTCCGGTGCGCTCGAGGCGAGCATCGACGCCGGTTCCGTCGACTGGTGCGGGGCACTGCCGTCCGGAGACGAGGTCGGCTGACGCTCCGGCGCCGACACGACGAACGGACAGGAGGCCCGGTACCAGCTGGCAACGGGCCTCCCTGTCGTGCAGGTGGTGACGACTACGCCAGCGTGGCCGCGTCGATCACGAAGCGGTAGCGGACGTCCGACGACAGCACGCGCTCGTAGGCCTCGTTGATCTGGTCGGCGCTGATGAGCTCGGTCTCCGGCAGGATCCCGTGCTCGGCGCAGAAGTCCAGCATCTCCTGGGTCTCGCGGATGCCGCCGATGGCCGAACCGGCCCAGCTGAGCCGACGGGGGATCAGGGCGAAGGCCGGCACCTCGAGCGGCTCGGACGGCGCGCCCACGTTGACGAGCGTGCCGTCGACCTTGAGCAGGCCGAGGTAGTCGCCCATCGGGATCTTCGCCGAGACGGTGTTGATGATGAGCTCGAAGGAGTTCGCGAGCTTCTCGAACGTCTCCGGATCCTTCGTCGCGTAGTGGGCGGTCGCGCCGTAGCGGAGCGAGTCCTCCTGCTTCGAGGTGGTCTGCGACAGGACGGTGACCTCGGCGCCGAGCGCGACAGCGATCTTGACGGCCATGTGGCCGAGCCCGCCCATGCCGACGACCGCGACCTTCGTGCCGGGGCCGGCGTTCCAGTGGTGCAGCGGCGAGTAGGTGGTGATGCCGGCGCAGAGCAGCGGTGCGACCTTCTCGATGTCGAGTGACTCGGGGACGCGGAGGACGAAGTCCTCGTTCACGACGACGGCCTGCGAGTAGCCGCCCTGCGTGATCGAGCCGTCGGCCGAGTCGACGCTCGCGTACGTGCCGATGTTGCCCTTCAGGCAGTACTGCTCCTGGCCGGCGACGCAGTTCTCGCACTCGCCGCACGAGTTCACCATGCAGCCGACGCCGACGCGGTCGCCGACCTGGTGCTCGGTGACGTTCTCGCCGACGGCGGAGACGTGGCCGACGATCTCGTGGCCGACGACCTGCGGGTACTGGATGGGGCCCCACTCGCCGCGGACGGTGTGGATGTCCGAGTGGCAGATGCCGGCGTAGGCGATGTCGATCTCGACGTCGTTCGGGCCGACGTCACGACGGGTGATGGTGGTCTTGACGAGCGGCTCGGTCGCTGACGGTGCCGCGTACGCGTTGACGGTGCGCAATGATCTCCTCGTGGGGGTGGTGCGTTGCGGGCCGGTTGCGGCCCGCAACCAGTCTGCGCGGGGCCGCAAGTGGGTGGGAGGTACAACGAGGACACCCTTGCGCGGTCGGACGGGCGAGTCTCCGCAGCGGCGTGGGTACGGGCTCGTCGCCGGATCCGCCGGATCCTCCCGATCCTGCCGATCCTGCCGATCCTGCCGATCCTGCCGGGTCTGCCGATCCTGCCGGGTCTGCCGGCTCCGCCGCGGTCAGACGAGGCGGGCGAGCCGCTGGCCGGCGATCGCCGCGAAGCGCAGCGGGTCGGCCAGGGCGTCGTCGGGTTCGCCGGTGGTCTGCGTCGCCAGCACGGTGAGTGACGCGGCCGCCGCGTACTCGGCGAGCGACGCCTCGATCGCGCCCGCGACGAGCATCGACCGAGCAGCGGGCGCGTGCGCTGCTGTCAGGGCACGGACGACCGAGGGCACCTTGCCGACGGCGCTCTGCCCGTCGTACCGACCCTCGCCGGACATCACGACGTCGGCGGCGTCGAGCAGCGCGGGGAGCCCGAGCACCTCGGCGACGGCGTCGGCCCCACCGGCGAGCGTGGCACCCCACACCAGGAGACCGAACCCGACACCACCCGCAGCGCCTGCGCCCGGGGTGGCCGGGTCGACGGACGGGAAGCGTGCGGCCCAGGCGGCCAGCTGGTCGTCGAAGGACGGGACGCGGTCGGGGGTGATGCCCTTCTGCAGCCCGAACACCGCGGCGGCGCCGGTCGGGCCGAGCAACGGCGAGGTGACGTCGGTGAGCACGGTGACGCCGAGTGGCGGGAGTGCACGGAGTCCGGTACCGGCGCCCTCGCTGTCGAGGCCGAGCGCCTCGAGCACGGGTCGCCCGCCGTCGGTCGAGGCGCTCCCGCCGATGCCGAGCACGAGCCCCGTGGCCCCGGCGTCGAGCGCGACGGCGATGGCCTCGCCGAACCCGCGGCTCGTCGCGGTGTCGGGCAGCAGATCGTCGAGCAGGGGCAGGCCGCTCGTCGCGGCGAGCTCCACGACCGCACGGCCGTCGGGCAGTCGGAGCCAGGACGTGTCGACGGGGGTGCCGGCCGGCCCGGTCACGGTGACGGGAACGCGAACGGCGCCGGGAACCGCCGTCTCGAAGGCGTCGAGCGTGCCCTCGCCGCCATCGGCCATCGGCACGAGTACGACGTCGTCGCCCGGTCGCTCGGTCAGCCAGCCGTTGCCGATCGCCTGGGCGACGGACGCCGCGGTCGCGGTGCCCTTGAACGAGTCCGGAGCCACGATGATGCGCACGGAACCACCGTAGCGGCCGACCGGTCGCGTTCTGAGGCCCGCGGTACGCCGGTGTGTGCGCGAAGCGCCGCCCTGTTCACGAGACGCCTCCGGATTCGGCGGCGTGCCGCCGACCGAGCGGCGTCTTCCGAACACGACGGCGTCTTCCGAGCACCACAGCGTCAGGGGGCCGGTGCGGGCACCGTCTCCGGCAGGGTGAAGCGCGGGTGCGGCGCCCCGCCCGTCGCCAGGTCGGCGAGCATCTCGCCGAG
Organism: Curtobacterium sp. VKM Ac-1376; assembly: GCF_015351025.1. Taxonomy (GTDB): domain Bacteria; phylum Actinomycetota; class Actinomycetes; order Actinomycetales; family Microbacteriaceae; genus Curtobacterium. The sequence goes on from NZ_JADKRV010000003.1 coordinate 110,288, forward strand.
CAACGGCGCGAACTTGAAGCCGTGCCCGGAGAACCCCGTCGCCACGGTGAGCGGCCCCACCCGGTCGACGACGAAGTCCTCGTCCGGGGAGTTGTCGTACAGGCAGCTGATGAACGTCGGCTTCGTCGCGTCCACGCCCGGCACGTACCGCGCGACGTACGCCTGCAGCCGCTCGGCCTCAGCCGGCACGGGCGAGAAGTCCCGGTGGTCCGGGTCGACGACGGGGCCGGTGCCGTGGAACCCCACCTTCACACCCTCACCGGGGGTCAGCAGCCCGTACACGTCGTCGCCGTCGGCCCAGTGCACGAAGCTCGGCCACGCCTCGTCCGGCAGGCGGCTCGGGAAGTGCGCGGGCTGCTCCTGCGTGACACGGATGGCCGGGAGGCCCACCCCACGTCCGGTGAGCAGCGCACCCACCAGCGTGGGGACCCACGACCCCGCGGCCGCCACCACGGACCGGGTCGCCTCCGTCGACACCGTGCCGTCGGGCCCGGTGGCGGAGACGACGACGGTGTCGCCCCGGTCCTCGAGCGCGGTGACCCGGGTGTCGAACCGCAGGTCGGCGAGCCCGGTCCGCTCAGCCAGCGTCAGGAAGACCTCGATCGCGCGCTCGGAGCAGATGCGTCCGGCGGTGGCGTGCGCGAGGACGTGTCCCTCGAAGGCGATGCCCGGCCACCGTTCGGCCGCCTGCTCCGGGGCCAGGGACTCGTGCGGGATGTCCGCGTCGGCGAGGGCGGCGGCGATCGCGTCGACGACCTCGGGCCGACCGTGGTCGACCGCCCCCGTGCGGACGATGATCTCCTCGCCCGCAGCCGCCTCGAGCGCTTCCCACAGCCGGAGCGCGCGGGTGGTCAGGGCGACGTACTCCGCATCGGCGTAGCCCTGCCGGAAGATCCTGGTGGCTCCGTGCGACGAACCGAAGTGGTGCCCGCGGCCGTGCTGCTCGAGGAGCACGACGCGCTCGCCGCGGCCCGTCAGGGCGTACGCGGTCGCGGCACCGACGACCCCGGCGCCGATGACGACCGTGGGGGACCCGGGGGTGGAGGACATGCGGCGAGCGTACGTCCGACGGAGCGAGTGACGGGAATCGAACCCGCGCTACCAGCTTGGGAAGCTGGAGTTCTACCATTGAACTACACTCGCGCGCCCCGCTCGGCGGGACGCAGCAAGCCTAGCGGATTCTCGCCTGGAAGCCAGCCGACCGCGCACCGTACGCCTGATGTCGGGCGTGTGTCGCGCCTCCCGAGTCTCCGCTGTGAGGGTGCGAGCCTGACGGACAGGTGTCGTGCCCGTGTGTACCGTCCAGGGAGTTCCAGCCCCGAACCGAGGAGGACCCGGATGGTCAGGCATCCCCTCATCGACGACGTGGTCGGCCCCGCCATCGTGGTCGAGTCGGCCTCGCCCGTCGTGTGGCTGACCGACGCGCTCGCCTCGCTGCTCCGCCGGTCGGCGGACGCCGGACGCATGGTCGTGCTCCGCACCGGACGTGGGTCCGCGGTCACCCCCGCACTCCGCCACGCACTCGGCGCGTACGGTGCCGCGTGGGCCGTGGCCGACTTCGACGGCACACTGCGGGACGGTCGGACCGGCGTCGCGGCCTCGGGCATCGAGGACTTCGTGCACCGTGGCCCCGAGCTCGTGGGGACGCCGTCACCGGAACACCCCGTCTCCGCCGACTCGGTTCGGCAGATCAGCATCGACCTGACCCTCCGGCACCACCCGGGCCGCGCGGTCGACATGGGCTCCGCCATCGAGGCCCTGTGCGACACGGTGGGCACCTGCCCGACGCGCTGGGGCACCGCCGAACCGCTCACCGTGCCGTGGGACCGCTGGGTCGTGACGCAGTACGCGAAGCACGAGGCCCCCGGGATCTCGACGTCTTACGCCGTCGGCGAGGGCTTCTCCGCCACGATGACCGCGCACCTGGTCGACGGCGTCGTCGTGGAGACGATGTCCGCGGTGCTCACCGTGCCCGAGGAGAACACTGACCCCGACCTGGCGAACCGGATGTTCGACGCGGTGCAGCGGGTCGCCGACGAGGTCGTCCCGGTCTTCGGCGTCGTGATGCAGCGACGCGGCGACGCCGACCACCTGGTGCGCGCCGTCGCACACGGCGAACCGTCGCCGCTCGCCGTGGTCATCGGACCCGAGGCCGCGGGCTTCCTGGACCGTGACGGTGTCTGGCCGCCGCCGCGCACGACGACGGCGACGTTCGGCGCCGGGGCGTTGCCTGGCTCCGGCTCCGGCTCCGGCTCCGGCTCCGGCTCCGGCGAATCTGGCTCTGGCTCTGGCGACTCGGCCACCGAGGGCGGCGGGATGATCGTCCGCTTCGAGGACGGCTGGGAAGCGCTCGAGTCGTTCCTCGACCGCATCGACGAGGACCGCTTCCTGCAATTGGTCGGTGGCGCGCCGCTCGACCCGGCCCACGACGAGGGCACGCTCGACGGACACGTCCGCGACGACCGGGTGGTGGGCGGTCACGGTGCCGCGTGACGTCACCATCCTCTGCCGGCAGCCGGTGGAGACCCGGGAGGTCGCCGAGGCGCTCCTGCTGCACGATGATGCCTGGTGGGTCCGTGCCCTGGACGACGGGCCGATGATGCAGGTCTGTCGCGACGCCACCCATCCCGTGATCACGGTGCTCGGCGTCCGCCGGGTGGACTCCTTCGACGAGGTCGAGCGCATCCTGCCGGATGCTCCGACGCTCGCGACCCCGCTCTGGTGGGTCGACACGGTCACCCCGGCCGGGCCCGACGGGGAGTCGGGGATCTCGGCCGCGCTCGAGGCCGCGCTGGACCTCGACGCGGTCTGCATCGTCCACGGCGATTGAGCGCCGGCGGGCTCAGTCCCGCTTGCTCATGGCGGCCAGACGCTCGTTGTAGGCCTTCAGGTCGGCATCACCGTCGCGTTCGGCCTTGCGGTCCAGGCGCTTCGCGTCGCGCTTGTCCGAGCGCATCCAGTTCCGGACCACGAGCAGCGCCACGAACACCATCGGCAGCTCCGACGCACCCCAGGCGATGCCGCCCCCGGTGTGCTGGTCGTCGAGGAGCGCGGCGTCGTTCGTCTGCCCGAGGGCGTGGAACCAGTCGATCGCGAACACCGACTGCGAGGTCATGACCGCGACGCCGAAGAAGGCGTGGAAGGCCAGGGTCGCCAGCAGCGTGATGATGAGCATCGGGTACGGCGGACGCTTCGGCCCCGGGTCGACCCCGACGAACACCCAGAAGAACAGGTATCCGCTCAGCACGAAGTGGACGACCATCGCGACGTGCCACTCGTGCGACTGCATCGCCGCCTGGTAGGCGGGCGTGAAGTAGAACACCACGAGCGACCCGGCGAAGATGATCCCGGCGACCGCGGGCTTGCCGAGGAACTGCATCCAGCGGGAGTGCACGAACAGCATGAGCCACTCGCGGGCACCGCGGGAGCCGTCGTTCCGCACCGGCAGGGTGCGGAGCGCGAGCAGCACCGGGCCGCCGAGCACGAGCGGCAGCGGGACGAACATCATCAGCAGCATGTGCTGGAGCATGTGCGACGAGAAGTGGATCATCCCGTAGACGGCGGGGCCGGCAGACGTCGTCCAGATGAACAGCGCGCACCCGAGCAGCCAGGCGATGGTGCGACCGACGGGCCACGCATCACCGCGCTTCCGGAGCTTGCGCACGGCCAGCAGGTACCAGACGGCTCCCACCACGGCGAGGCCGAGCCAGACCCAGTCGATGTGCCACTGGGTCAGGTACGTCTGTGTGGTCTGGGCCGGCGGGAACGGGAACCCGATCAGGCCGGAGCGGGTGTCCTCGCCGGTCTCCGGGGTCTGCGGGATCGGCGGCTGCGAACGGGACACGGCGACCGAGACCCCGATGGCGACGGCCATGAACACGATCTCGGCCAGCGCGAACCGGGTGAAGAGCCGGCGGTCGAGCGGTGCACGGAGGAGCCCCGGTACGAGCTTCCGGCGCTGCACGACGCCGGCGACGCCGAGCAGGACGAGGATGAGCGCCTTGACGGTGATGAGCCAGCCGTAGGTCGTCGTGACGAGGTCGAGCGGCCCGGTCAGGCGGAGCGACGCGTTCACGATGCCGGAGAACGCCACGGCGCCGAACGACCAGCCGGCGAGCGTCGAGTACCGGGCGACGACCCGGCCCGTCGCGCCCCTGGTCCGGGTGCGGAGCAGGACCACGGCGACGAGTCCACCCGCCCACACGCAGACCCCGACCAGGTGGATCGCGAGCGAGTTGACGGCGTTGGCGTGCTCGAGCGACCCGGCGGCGTGCCCGGACAGCGCCAGAGGGAGCAGGGCGAACAGCCCGATCACGGTGGCGAAGGCCAGCGTCGTGACCCGGGTCGCGAACGCGGCGACCACGGTCGCGACGAGGACCGCTGCCGCGGAGACGACGAGAGCCTGCCCGATCTCGACCTGGAACGCGAACAGCATGAAGTTGCGCGCGAACACCGGGCTGGTCAGCGGCACGCCGAGCGTGTTCGCGCCGGTCAGCACGACGCTCACCGCGGCGGCGAGGAACCAGACGGCACCGGTCGCGGCAGCCCAGCGGGTGGCGCGGTGCTGCACGCTGGACAGCGCGCCGTGGTCCTTCTTCTGCGCGGGCAGTGCGAACGCTGCGACGATGAGCAGCCCGATGGTGAGCGCCGCCGTCGTGTCGTGCACCACGCGGGCGATCGGCAGGCCGTACTCGACGACCTCGCCGGCGGAGACCAGCTGCTGGCCCGCGCTGAAGGCGCCGGTGATCGTCATCCCGAGGATCGAGCACGCGACGGCGAGCGGGATCGCGATGACGAGGACCGTCGCGACGGTGGACGAACGGCCGGTGGCGGGGGCGGCGTCCGGCGCTGACCCGGTGGGCTGGGTTTCGGGTGACGTGACGGTCATGACCGTCCAATGGTAGGCGCGTCGGCTGGCAACCGGCCCCTCGGATGCGCCGTCAGATCCGCCGTTCCCAGATGCCCTCGCAGCCGACGCCGACGAACCCGGCGGCAGGTCGGAGCCGTCTCGCTGCCGCTAGGCTTCGTGCGTGCTGCTCTCCGACCGCGACATCACCGCCCAGCTCGCCGAAGGCCGGATCGGCCTCGACCCGCACGACGCATCCCTCGTCCAGCCGTCGAGCATCGACGTCCGCCTCGACAAGTTCTTCCGGCTGTTCGACAACCACAAGTACCCGCACATCGACCCGGCGGTCGACCAGCCCGACCTGACCCGGCTGGTCGAGACCGACCCGGACGAGGCGTTCGTGCTGCACCCGGGGGAGTTCGTCCTCGGGTCCACGTTCGAAGTCGTGACGCTGCCCGACGACATCGCCGCTCGGCTCGAGGGCAAGAGCTCGCTCGGCCGCCTCGGACTGCTGACGCACTCGACCGCGGGCTTCATCGACCCCGGGTTCTCGGGGCACGTGACGCTCGAGCTGTCGAACGTCGCCACTCTGCCGATCAAGCTGTGGCCGGGGATGAAGATCGGGCAGCTCTGCTTCTTCCAGCTGTCGAGCCCGGCCGAGAAACCGTACGGGTCGGCCGAGTACCAATCGCGCTACCAGGGGCAGCGCGGGCCGACCGCCTCGCGTTCCGCGCTCAACTTCCACCGGGCGGACGTCTCCGCGCCGCGGTGACCACCTGGCAACTGCAGCGGACGAAATGTCGCATCCTGTGTATCGTTGCAGCATGTCCGCAGTTCCCCCTCGACCTGCACCGCCACTGTCGGCGGCAGCGCTCATCCGTGACGCCCGTGACCGAGCCGCGCTGACCCAGGTGCAGCTCGCCCGCCGGGCCGGTGTCACGCAGAGCGTCATCAGCACCTACGAGAACGGCCGACGCGAACCCTCGCTCGCAGCGCTGCAGCGGATGCTCCGCGCAGCGGGCTTCACGACCACCATCGACCTGCAGCCGGTGGAGGAACCGGCACCGCTGCGGGAGCGCGTGCGTGCTGCACGACCGGAACTCATCGCGATCGTCGAGCGGTTCGGCGGCCGGAACCCACGCCTCTTCGGCAGCGTCGCCCGGGGCGAGGACGGCCCGGACAGTGACGTCGACCTGATGATCGACGTCGACGCCGGGCTCGGGATCTTCGCGCTGATGCGGATCCAGGACGCGGCCGAACGCCTGCTCGGGGTGCGCGTCGACGTGGTCGACGCCGCCGGCATGAGTCGCGAGGTCGTCCGGGCAGCGGTGCCCCTGTGAGCCCCGAGATGGTCGCCCGCCGCGACGTCCGGGACCGGCTCGACGACGTCATCGGGGCCTGCGCGGCGATCCGGCGCTACGTCGACGACGAGCGTCTGCCCGGAGACCTGGTGCACGACGCCGTCCGGATGCGCCTGGTCGAGATCGGTGAGGCGGTGCGCGTGCTGCCAGCCGACGTCACCGCGAGCGAACCGGGCATCCCGTGGGCTCGGGTGTCGGACCTGGGCGAGCGGCTCACCCGCCGGTACTTCGACACGACCCGCGCACTGGTGTTCGGCACGGCGCGGACGGACGTCCCGCACCTGGCGGACGCGGCACGTCGCCTGCGCGCTGCACACCCCTGACCCGCGAGCCGAGCGCGAGATGCCGTCGTCTCACCCCGGCGCCGACACCTCCCGGAGACGCCGCCGTGTTCCGCGGCGTCTTCCGAACACGACGGCGCCTTCCGGCAGCGGACCATCAGGCGGACGGGAGGCGCGGATCACGACGTGCGCCGTGCCTCCCGTCCGCCTGCGGCTGGTCTCCGGACGACGCAGGACGGCCCCGTCTCGCCGAGGCGAGACGGGGCCGTCCGTGGTGCTGGGGAGATCAGCCCTTCTTGGCGAGCTCCTCGAGGGTGTCGTTGCCCTTGTAGGCCTCGACCGCGTTGTCCTTCGTGACGAGGACCGGGGTGAGCTCGATCGCGGGGACCGTCTTCACACCGTTGTAGTTGTTCGTCTTGTCCATCTTGGTGTCGGGCTTGTCGCCCTTCGACAGGGTGGACACGAGGTCGACGGCCGCCTGGGCCTCTTCCGTGGTGTTCTTGTAGATCGTCGAGTACTGCGTGCCCTGCATGATGAGCGGGATCGAAGCGGTCTCCGAGTCCTGACCCGTCACGACGGGGTTGTCCTTGCCGGCGGCCTTGGTCGCGGTGAGGATCGCACGGGCGAGGGTGTCGTTCGGCGACAGGACGCCGTCGAGCTCGGTGTCACCCGTGTAGTACTGCGCGAGCAGGTCGGTCATGCGCGACTGAGCCTTCTGCGCGAGCCAGCCCTGCGTGACGACCTTCTGGAAGGTGGTCTGACCGGAGACGACCTTGATGGTGCCGTCGTCGATCTTCGGCTGCAGGACGTCCATCGCACCGTTGAAGAACACGGTGGCGTTGGCGTCGTCCGGCGAACCGGCGAAGAGTTCGACGTTGTACGGCTTGTCGCCCTTCTTGTCCTCGAGGCCCTTGAGCAGCGCCTCGGCCTGGAGCTGGCCGACCTTGAAGTTGTTGAACGCGACGTAGTAGTCCACGTTCTTCGTGTTCAGGATGTTGCGGTCCCAGGCGATGACGACGGCGCCACTGCTCTTGGCCGACTTGACCTGGGCGGTCAGCTGCGAACCGTCGGCCGCACCGATGATGACGGCCTTGGCACCCTTGGTGATCATGCCCGAGATCTGCGACTGCTGGTCCGGGACCGGGTTGCCGGCGTTGGCGTACTGGATGTCGGCCTTGAAGCCGGCGTCCTCGATCGACTTCTTGAACGCGGCGCCCGCCAGGACCCAGTTCTGCGAGGTCTTGGCCGGCAGGGCGACGCCGATGAGGTCACCCTTCTTGATGGTGCTGGTGGTGCCGCTGCCGGCGTCGTCGGACGAGCCGCGCGACGAGCAGCCGCTGAGGGCGAGGCCCGCGATGAGCGCCAGGCTGAGGCCGGCGACGATCTTCTTGCGCATGTGATTGCTTTCTCTTCGTTGAGGAGGTGGGGCCGAGGCCCCGGTGTGGGGGAGTTGAGCTAGGGGAGGGTGATCTTCTCCGGTTGGTCCTCGATGGACCGCGGCTGCTGGGCGGACACCGTGTTCTCCTCGGTGTCCTTCCGCTGGAACTGCCGCATCATGCCGCCGATGAGGGATGGACGACCCTGCGACTTCGAGTACACGTCGAAGGCGACGGCGATGAGCAGGACCAGACCACGGATGATCTGCACCTTGTTCGACTCGAGGCCCATGAGCTGCAGACCGTTCGACAGCAGCGCCATCACGAGACCACCGATGATCGAACCGGAGATCGTGCCGACACCACCGGCGACCGCTGCGCCACCGACGAACACGGCGGCGATCGCGTCGAGCTCCCAGCCGGTGCCGTCCGCGGGGCCCGAGGCACCCGAGTAGGCGACGAACACCATGCCGGCGATCGCGGCGAGGACCGACATGTTCATCATGACGAAGAAGTTGACCTTCTTCGCGGAGACACCGGACAGGACCGCGGCGTTGGCGTTGCCACCGACGGCGTAGACCTGACGGCCGAAGATGGTGTTCTTCGTGACGAAGCCGTAGACGATGGTCAGGACGCCGAGGATGATCGCGACGATCGGGACCGACGTGCCGACGGGGCCGGCGCCGAACAGGTACGTGGCGACGAGCGTGACGGCGACCAGGATGCCGGTGCGGACGATCGAGACCCACAGCGGCGGGACCTCGGCCTGCATCTTCTTGCGGCGGGCACGACCGCGGGCCTCGATGATGATGAGCGCGAGGATCGTGACGAGACCGATGAGCAGGGTCCCGTTGCTGTAACCGACGTCCGGGCCGAAGTCTCCGAGGAAGCCGGCCCCGATGGGGGTGTAGCCCTCCGGGACGGGGACCGACGTCGAGTTGCCGATGATCTGGTTCGCACCACGGAAGATGAGCTGGCCGGCAAGGGTCACGATGAAGGCCGGGACCTTCACGAACGCGACCCAGAAGCCCTGCCAGGCACCGATCAGGGCGCCGCAGGCGAGGCCGAGGATGATCGCCGCCCACACCGGGAAGTCCCACACGGCCATGGACTGGGCCACGACGATGCCGACGACCGCTGCGACCGAACCGACCGACAGGTCGATGTGGCCCGCGATGATCACCATGACCATGCCGAGCGCCAGGATCAGGATGTAGGAGTACTGCAGGAACAGGTTGATGACGTTGGTCGGCTCGAGGATCAGCCCGTGCGTCGTGATCGAGAAGAAGATCAGGATCGCGATGAGCGCGATGACCATGCCGTACTGGCCGATGCTGTTGCCCTTGCCGAAGAGCAGTTTCAGGTTGTTCATGAGGCGGTGGCGCCCTTCCGCGCGGAGGTCATGCTGCGCATGAGCGATTCGGGATCGGCCTGGTCGGCCGGCAGGTCAGCGGTGATCTGACCCTCGAAGATGGTGTAGATCCGATCGGACAGACCGAGCAGTTCGGGGAGCTCGGACGAGATGAGGATGATGCCCTTCCCCTCGGCCGCGAGCTGCTGGATGATCCCGTAGATCTCGAACTTGGCGCCGACGTCGATGCCGCGGGTGGGCTCGTCCAGGATCAGGATGTCCGGGTCCGTGAACATCCACTTGGACAGGACGACCTTCTGCTGGTTGCCACCAGAGAGCTTGCCGACGTTGTCCTCGACGCTCGGCACCTTCGTACGGAGCATCTTGCGGTACTTCTCGGCGACCGAGTACTCCTCGAGCGAGTCGACGACACCCGCCTTCGAGATCTTCTTCAGGTCGGCGGCGACCGTCGAGCGCTTCACGGTGTCGAGCAGGTTCAGTCCGAGTGCCTTGCGGTCCTCGGAGACGTAGCCGATGCCGTTCTCGATGGCCTGCTGGACGTTCGTGAGCTTGATCTCACGGCCGTCCTTGATGATCTGGCCGTCGAGCCAGGTGCCGTAGGAACGGCCGAACAGGCTCATCGCGAGCTCGGTGCGCCCGGCGCCCATCAGGCCCGCGAAACCGACGATCTCGCCGCGGCGGACGTGGAAGTTCGAGGACTTGCAGACCAGGCGCGACGGGTCGACCGGGTGCTGCACGGTCCAGTTGCGGACCTCGAAGAAGGTCTCGCCGATCTTCGGGGTGCGGTCGGGGAAGCGCGACTCGAGCGATCGGCCGACCATGCCGCGGATGATGCGGTCCTCGTTGACGCCGTCCGCCTTGACGTTGAGCGTCTCGATGGTCTTGCCGTCGCGGATGATCGTGATCTCGTCGGCGATCTGCTCGATCTCGTTGAGCTTGTGGCTGATGATGATGCTCGCGATGCCCTTGGCCTTCAGCCCGACGATCAGGTCGAGCAGGTGCTGCGAGTCGTTCTCGTTGAGCGCAGCGGTCGGCTCGTCGAGGATCAGGAGCTTGACGTCCTTGTGCAGGGCCTTCGCGATCTCGACCAGCTGCTGCTTGCCGACACCGATGTTCTTGATCTGCGTGTCCGGGTCGTCGTTCAGGCCGACGCGGGCGAGCAGGTCCTGCGCACGGAGCTGCGCGGCGGTCCAGTTGATGACGCCGCCGCGGCTCGGCTCGTTGCCCAGGAACAGGTTCTCGGTGATGGAGAGCTCCGGGACGAGCGCCAGCTCCTGGTGGATGATGACGATGCCGGCCTGCTCGGACTGCTTGATGTTCGAGAAGCGCACCTCTTCGCCCTCGTACACGATCTGGCCCTCGTAGGTGCCGTACGGGTAGACGCCGGACAGGACCTTCATCAGGGTCGACTTGCCAGCGCCGTTCTCACCGCAGATCGCGTGGATCTCGCCGGCGCGGACGCTGAGGGAGACGTCGGACAGCGCCTTCACACCAGGGAACTCCTTGGTGATCGAGCGCATCTCGAGGATCGTCTCGGGTGCGGTGATCGACCGGGTCTCGAGGCCGGTGTCGATCGGGGTTGACGCCACAGTGCATCTCCTTCTGCCGCTTCGGTGCGGCAGTGTGTTCGGGTGGTTCTGCTGCGGCAGCGAATGCACAGGGGGCCTGTGCGGACTTCGTTGTCGCGTCCGGATCCGGTCGGTGTGACGCTCATGTGAACGGTCACATCGGCTGGACGGAGGTAATTTACGCACAGCCTCGGTGCGGCTGTCAATTCGGATTGGTCGCGTTTTCGTAACGGCGTGCGTGATCCGGAGGGAACGTCCCCCCGGGTTGGGGCCAGACCCCGTCGGCCGGGCCTTTTCCTTGCGCGATCCCGTCCGCTTCGTGGTCGCGTCCGGAGCCGCGCTCGCCGGTGCGCCGCCGGTGCGCCGCCGCCGTGCGGTTCCGGGCGTACCGGGTCGGAAGTTCGTGGCAGGTACTCCGGGTCCTGGCGCGGCCCGAGGTGTGTCAGCGCGAGCGGGGAGCGCTCGTGGAGGCGCGCACGACGAGCTGCGGGACGATGTCGATCGGGCGGAGCAGTTCGCCCTCGCTCGGCAGCAGGAGGTCCACGCAACGACGACCGAGCTCGGCGAAGTCCACCTGCACGGTGGTGAGCGGGGGCCAAAAGTGCTTCGCCTCGGGGATGTCGTCGTAGCCGACCACGGACAGGTCGCCTGGGACATCGAGCCCGTACGAGCGCGCGGCGTGCATCACGCCGAGTGCCATCTGGTCGTTCGAGCAGAAGACCGCGGTGCAGTCCCGCCACCGCAGCAGCTCGCGGCCCGCGTGGTAGCCGAAGTCCGCGGTCCAGTCGCCCAGGATCGGCGGGGCGACGGCCATGTCGCGGTCGGACATCTCACGAAGGAACCCCTGCATGCGGGCGTCCGCCTCGATCCAGTCCTGGGGGCCGGCGATGTGCCGGACGTACTCATGCCCGAGGTCGAGCAGGTGCGCGGTCGCGAGCCGGGCGCCCTCCATCTGGTCCACCCACAGGGCCGTCGGGTCCTCGCCGACACTGGCGCGCATGGTGACGTAGGGGGTGCGGATGCCGAGCTCCGCGATCAGGTCGAAGACCCGCTGCTGGGGCGCGATGACGACGATGCCCTCGACGTCGAGGTCGAGCAGGTGCCCGAGCCCCTCCCGCACGGCGGTGTCGGTCGCCTCGGCGATGTTCGCCGTCGTGACCGAGTAGCCGCGGAGCATCGCGGCGTCCTCGATCGCCTGCAGCGCGACGGCGGGACCGTAGTGGGCGCGGCGGGCCGTCAGGACGCCGATCGTGTGGGTCCGGCTCGTGACCAGGGCGCGTGCGGCCCGGTTCGGCCGGTACTGCAGCTGCTCCATGGCCGCCAGGACCTTGTCGCGCGTCTCTGCCCGGATGGCGTCCGAGTTGTTCAGCACCCGCGAGACGGTCTGGTGCGAGACGCCCGCGATCCGTGCGACGTCACGGATGCTGGGCGAACGCGGTTGCTGTGTCCGCGATGACGCCATTGCTTGCTCGTTTCCGCTCGGGTGTCGTGGACATCGATGTGCACGTTCACATCCTGAGCCAGATCATTATGCACGTCCGGCGGATCGACGCCACCTGTGCATCGATCCGCCGTCCGCTCAGAGCCCGTTGCGCTTGCGGAAGATCGACCAGAGCACGCCCGTCAACAGGAGCATGCCGAGGATCGCGACCGGGTACCCGGAGCGCCAGTGCGGCTCGGGCATGTGGTCGAAGTTCATCCCGTACACACCGGCGATCAGGCCCGGTGCGAACAGGATGGCCGCCCACGACGAGATCTTCTTGACCTCCTCGCCCTGGCGGTGCGCGGCCCGGGCGAGTTGGCGGCTCTCCTCGCCCTGGGCCAGGCTCGCGCTCGTCATCCGGCGCATCGCCTCGTTCTGCTCCTGCGACACCAGGGTGGCGTGCAGGGTCAGCGCGTTCTCGAGCAGCGCGCGGAACGAGTCGACCCGCTCGGTGACGCGGAGCGCGTGGTCGTGCACGTTGCGGAGCCGGTGCTGCACGTCGTCGTCCACGCCGTACTTGTCGGCACCGCGGAGCAGCCCGGTCACCATCGCCGGTACCGGGGTGGTGGCGCGCTGGAACGCCAGGACCTCGCTGAGCAGCTGGGAGATGCGCTTCGACACCCCGGGGTCGACCTGGCCGGCGAACAGCTGGTCCTCGATGGCGTCGATCTGCTCCTGCAGGACCTGGACGACGGGTCCGTACCCGTCGACGACCTCGTCGAGCACCGCCGCCGTCACCGCCTCGGACCCCTTCGCCAGGAAGTCCGGGTCGGCTTCGAACCTTCCCGTCTCGTCGTGACGGCGCCCAGAGCGCTGCCGACGGTCGAGCGTACGCGTGCGGCGCGGGCCGGACAACGTTGACCTCCGCTTTCCCCATGGGCGCGAAGATCCTTGCTGCACATCAGGGTGGACGCTAATGTCTGATATCCAGAACACTCGATGCGAACACGAAGGAGTGTCATGGTCAAGAAGCAGTCCCTCACCGTCGGCGTCATCGTCGCGTCCGTCGGGTGCATTGCTCTGTCGTTCGCCCCGGGATTCCGCGACGTCGCTGTCGTGTGGTGGGTCCTGGGCGCCACCGGGATCGCCACGGCGTCGATGCGCGAGATACGACCGAAGCGCCAGCGTCGGCTGAGGACACTGGCGCTGTCGGGGGTGGCGTTCGTCGCCGCGGCCACAGCAGCGATCGCGCTCGTCGGCGTCGTTGCGCCGGCACGCGCCGATGCGTCGAGTGGCGAATCAGCCCCGGACCCTTCCGGTACAGGACGCCTCGTCGAGCTCGCGTCTCAGCTCCGAACCGAGGGAGGCAGCCGGAGTTCGAGTGCTGTCTCGGCGGCTCGGGACACCGAGTACGCCGTGCGTTCGGGGCTGGAGCCCGACTGGGCCGGTGCGACCGCGTACTCGTACGAGGGCGCGGACGTCGTGTCGGTCCCGCTCCTCGGGACCGACGTGCCGGAGATGACGAAGCTCTCGTTCGTGACCGTGGACGGTGAGACGACGATCACGGAGATGGCCTCCGCGATGACGTCGACCATCGTGGTGCACTTCGCCATGTGGCAGGACGGTCACCTGACCAAGAACGTGGATCTCACGCAGGGATCCGAGGCGGAGCGGGCATCGTCGATCGGGACGTACGGCCTCGACTGGAAGCGGCTGAACAACTGCCTCAACAGCATCGGGATCAGCTGGGCGGTGAGCGCAGTCCTCGGCGTCGCGTGTGGCGCAGCCTGCGCGACGATGGTGCTGTGCGCGCCGTGTCTCGCCGCGGGGGCGGGCTTCACGACGGGCACCATCGCGAAGTGCGTGTCGAACGCCTGGTCCTGAGCGGACCGGTCGTGGCCTGGCAGGTGCCGCCTGTGCACCTGCCAGGCCAGGACGGCCTCGTGCATCAAGAAAGCGCCGGCAGGGCGCGGTCGCACAGTGGTAGGCGCAGGCGCAGGAGCGTCAGCGGGTGACGTGCAGCCCTGCGGTCTCGAGCTCGGCGAGCTGCCACCCGAGCCACGGGCTCCAGGCGAACGGCGCGCCGGCGACGGCCTGCCTGAGAGCGTCCTCTGACACCCAGGCCCACTCGGCGACCTCGTCGTCGGCGGGCGCCGGGGTGTCGTCGGTCACGGCGCGGAAGACGGGGCAGACCTCGTTCTCCACGATGCCCGAGGCATCGACCGCGCGGTACCGGAACTCGGGCAGCACGACCTCGACGTCACGCAAGGTGATGCCGAGTTCGCGAGAGGCCCGACGGGCGATGGCGTCCTCGAAGGACTCCTCCGGGCCCGGGTGGCCGCAGAACGTGTTGGTCCACACCCCCGGCCAGGTCTTCTTCGACAGCGCACGGCGGGTCACCAGGACGTCGCCGTCGATGTTCCGCACGTGGCAGGAGAACGCCAGGTGCAGGGGCGTGTGGGCTGTGTGCACCGTGAACTTGTCCGCCGTCCCGATCGGGGTACGGTCGTCGGCCAGGAGCACCACGGATTCAGGGAAAGCGTTCATCTGTGTCGATAGGTTAGGCCAATGAGCGAGGAAGCGACCACTGTGCCGCACATCGACCTCGCGCTCGTCGACGACTGCCTCGAGCGCTTCTTCGCCGTGTCGTCGGCACGCGCCGCACGGTACGGCGGTCCGTCCGCGGAACTCTGGCGCGTGCTGCGCAAGGCGAGCCTGGGCGGCAAGCGCTTCCGCCCGCGCATGGTCCTCACCGCCTACGCCGGCATGGGCGGGACCGACGTGCACGCGGCGGCCAACGTCGCGGCCGCCTACGAACTCCTGCACACCGCCCTGGTGGTGCACGACGACGTCATCGACCGGGACTGGTCGCGCCGAGGACAGCCCAACGTCGCCGGGTCCTTCCGCGACACCGGCACGACCGGCGGACTACCGCTCCCCACGGCCGAGCACCGCGGGATGAGCGCCGCGGTCATCGCCGGCGACCTCGCACTCGCGGGTGCTCCCCGGTTCATCGAGGCGTCCGGGGTCCGTGACCACCGGCGCGAGCGCCTGCTCGAACTCCTCGACGAGGCAGTGTTCGCCAGCGCCGCGGGCGAGATGACGGACGTGGACCTGGCCCTCGGCGTGATGCCGAGCGTCGACGAGGTCCTGGCGATGGAGCGCGCGAAGACGAGCGTGTACTCGTTCGAGGCACCCCTGCAGTCCGGCGCCGTGCTGGCCGGTGCGGACGAGGACGTCGTCACCGCGCTCGGGTCCTTCGGCCGCGAGATCGGCATCGCCTACCAGATCGTCGACGACCTGCTCGGGGTGTTCGGCGACGAGACCATGACCGGCAAGACCGTCCTCGGTGACCTCCGTGAGGGCAAGCGCACGATGCTCATCGCGTACGCGGCGACCACCGACTGCTGGCCTGACCTCGAGCCGTACCTGGGCGACCCGGACCTCACCGAGGCGCGCGCGGACGACGTGCGTGCCACCCTGGTCTCGTGCGGTGCCCGCGCCGCCGCCGAAGCGCGGGTCGCCGACCACACCGCGCTCGCCCGGGCAGAGCTCGCCCGGCTGCCGTACGACCTCGCCGACCGCCTGGAGGCCCTCGTGACCGAACTCGTGGAGCGCGCCCGGTGACCCACAGCACCACCACGGCGCCCGGACCCCGTCCCGGACGCCTCCAGCTCTACGACGCCACCGCCGAGGCCGCCTCGGGGGTGGTCATCGACCGCTACTCCACCTCGTTCGGGCTCGCGAGCCGCATGCTGGCACGGGACACGCGTGAGCACATCCGGAACGTCTACGCCCTGGTCCGCGTTGCTGACGAGGTCGTCGACGGCCCCGCGACCGAGGCCGGGCTCGACCGCGAACTCGCCCGCACCGTGCTCGACGAGCTCGAGGCCGACACCGAACGGGCCATCGCGCTCGGCTTCTCGGTGAACCCGGTCGTCCACGCCTTCGCGCGGACCGCCCGGGCCACCGGCTTCGGCGCCGAGCTCACCGCCCCGTTCTTCGCCTCGATGCGCACGGACCTCGACCGCACCGAGCACGACGACGACTCGTTCGACGCGTACGTGTACGGATCCGCCGAGGTCGTCGGGCTGATGTGCCTGCGCGCGTTCGTGTACCGCGCGGGCCGGCCGACGTTCGACCAGGCCGAACTCATCGCCGGCGCGCGTGCGCTCGGAGCGGCGTTCCAGAAGGTGAACTTCCTGCGCGACCTGCACGCCGACTTCGAGGTGCTCGGTCGCTCGTACTTCCCGGGGGTCGACATCCGCACCTTCGACGAGGCCACGAAGGACCGCCTGGTCGCCGACGTGCAGGCCGACCTCGACCACGCCGCGCGGACCATCCGGCTGCTGCCGGCCGACGCCCGCAACGCCGTCGCGCTCGCGCACGCCCTGTTCCAGGAACTCAACGACCGCATCGCGCGGACGCCGGCCAGCTGCCTGGTGACGACGCGCGTGCGCGTCCCCAACCCGGTGAAGGTGCGCCTGGCCGCACAGGTGCTCGCCGGACGCGCGCCGGTGCGTCCGCGCGCGACCACCCACCGGCCGGGAGGCACGTCGTGACCCCGCCCCGCGCCTCCCGGCTCCAGACCACACGCAAGGTCCCCGCTCGTCGCGCGGTCGTGATCGGCGGCGGCATCAGCGGGCTCGCCGCCGCCGCGCTGCTCGCGCGCGACGGCTTCTCGGTGACCGTGCTCGAGCAGCGGACGCAGCTCGGCGGTCGTGCCGGGTCGTGGGAGCAGGACGGGTTCCGGTTCGACACCGGGCCGTCGTGGTACCTGATGCCCGAGGTCTTCGACCACTTCTTCCAGTTGCTCGGAACCTCGGCAGCGGCCGAACTCGACCTGGTGAAGCTCGACCCCGGCTACCGCGTCTACAGCGAGGGCCACGACGAGCCGATCGACCTGCGCGCCGATGCCGAGGCCAACATCGCGCTGTTCGAGTCGATCGAGCCCGGAGCCGGCGAGCGGATGCGGAAGTACCTGGCCTCGGCCGAGGACACCTACACGATGGCCGTCCGCCGGTTCCTGTACACGACGTTCCAGGACCTCACGAAGCTCGCCGCTCCCGACGTGCTCCGTCGCCTGCCCAAGCTCGCGCGCCTGCTGCTCGAGCCGCTGTCCACCTTCGCCGAGACCGCGGTGCGCGACCGGCGGCTCTGGCAGATCCTGGGGTACCCGGCCGTGTTCCTCGGCACGAGCCCGTACGCCGCACCGAGCATGTACCACCTGATGAGCCACCTCGACCTGGCCGACGGGGTGCTCTACCCGAAGGGCGGCATCACCGAGGTCATCTCGGCCGTCGAGCGCGTTGCGCGGGCCGAGGGCGCGAAGATCATCGCGGGCGCCAAGGTCGAACGGATCCTGGTCGAGGACGGCGTCGCCGTCGGCGTCGTCCACCGTGACCGCGACGGGGTGCAGCACACCGCCCCCGCCGACCTCGTGGTGAGCGCCGCGGACCTGCAGCACACCGAGATGCAGCTGCTCGACCGTGAGCACCGCACCCACGGCGCCGACCACTGGAAGAAGCGCGATCCGGGCCCGAGCGCCGTGCTCGTGTACCTCGGCATCGACGGGCCGACACCGGGGCTCCTGCACCACACCCTCGTGTTCACCGAGGACTGGAAGGCGAACTTCGGCGCGATCTTCGGGGACGACCGGCACGTGCCGGACCCCGCGTCGATCTACGTCTGTGCGCCGTCCGGGATCGACCCGAGCGTCTCACCGCCGGGCACGAGCAACCTGTTCATCCTGGTGCCGCTGCCCGCCGACCTGTCGATCGGCAAGGGCGGGATCGACGGCGGCGGTGACTACCAGGTCGAGCAGATCGCCGACCGCGCGATCGACGCGCTCGCCGAGCGGGCCGGGGTGCCCGACCTCCGCGACCGCATCCGGGTCCGCCGGACGATCGGACCGCGCGACTTCGCCGACGACCTGAACGCCTGGAACGGCTCGATGCTCGGCCCGGCGCACACGCTGAAGCAGAGCGCGTTCTTCCGCGAGAAGAACGCCTCGAAGAAGGTCGAGGGCCTGTACTACGTCGGGGCCTCGACGATCCCGGGCATCGGGCTGCCGATGTGCCTGATCAGCGCCGAGGTCCTGCTGAAGCGCATCCACGGCGACACGAGCACCGAGCCGCTGCCGACACCCCTCGGAGCTCCGCGGGACCGGACCGAGACCGTCTGATGCCCGGGCTGTACCTCGCCGGCCTCGTCGTGTCGCTGGTCGGCGTGACCGTGCTCGACGCCCGCTTCCGGCTGTTCTTCTGGCGGGCACCGTGGCGGGCGGCCGTCGTGATGGTCGTCGGGGTCGCGTTCTTCATGGTGTGGGACGTCGCCGGCGTCGGTGCCGGCATCTTCTTCATCGGGCCGCAGGACCTGCTGACCGGGGTCCTGCTCGCCCCGGAGGTCCCGCTCGAGGAACTCTTCTTCCTGCTGTTGCTCTGCTACTCGACGATGGACCTGGTCGCTTTCGTCCGGCCCCTCGTGCAGCGTTCGCTGGAACGAGAGCGCCCGTGACCGGCTCCGGGGCCTACGCGCTCCTCGCCCTGCCGTTCTTCGGCGTCACGGCCGTCGTCGCCGTGGTCGCTGGGATCGTGGCCGCCCGTCGGGCCCGCGCCGCCGGTCGGGGACCGGGTGGCGGCCGTCGGACCGCCGTGCTCACGTCGCTGATCGCCGGCATCGCGCTCCTGGTGATGACGATCGTGTTCGACAACGTCATCGTCAGCCTGCGCATCGTCGCCTACGACCCCGCGCTCATCAGCGGTGCGAAGATCGGGGCGATCCCGGTCGAGGACCTCGCGTACGCGATGGCGGCGATCGTGCTACTGCCCAGCCTGTGGGTCCTGCTCGACCGGACCGACGCGCGGGACCGGGCCGACGAGCGCCCCGCGCCCGAGCCGACCCCAGCACCAGCGGAGGACACGAAGTGAACGCCAGCACCGCCTCCAGACCGTCGACCCTGCGCGCCCTGTTCGTGTCGTCGCGGCCGATCAGCTGGGTGAACACCGCCTACCCGTTCGGCGCCGCCTACCTGCTCGGCAGCGGGGTCGGTGTCGAGGGCGGAGGCGGGTTCTCGCTCGTCGCGTTCCTGGTCGGCGTCGTGTACTTCCTGGTGCCCTACAACCTGGCGATGTACGGCATCAACGACGTCTTCGACTACGAGTCCGACCTGCGGAACCCGCGGAAGGGCGGCGTCGAGGGTGCCCTGCTCGACAAGAGCGTCCACCGCACGACACTGTGGGCCGTCGTCGTCACGAACGTCCCGTTCCTGGTCGCCCTGGTGGTGCTCGGGGCGGTCAGCGGGAACGGCCCGTGGTCGTGGCTCGTCCTGGCGATCAGCGTGTTCGCGGTGATCGCGTACTCGGCGCCGGGGCTGCGGTTCAAGGAGAAGCCGTTCCTCGACTCGCTGACGTCGAGCACCCACTTCGTCTCGCCGGCGATCTACGGTCTCGCCCTGGCCGGACCGCACTGGACCGGCGAGCTCGTCGCCGTGTGCATCGCGTTCTTCCTGTGGGGCGTGGCCTCGCACGCGTTCGGTGCCGTGCAGGACGTCCTGGCGGACCGCGCCGGTGGCATCGGGTCCGTCGCCACCGTCATCGGTGCGCGGGCCACCGTGCGTCTGGCCTTCGTGGCGTACCTGGTCGCCGGGGTCGCACTGCTGTTCTCGGCGTTCCCCGGACCGATCGCCGCGATCGTGGTCGTGCCGTACGCGCTCAACGTGCTGCCGTGGTGGAACATCACGGACCAGGGTGCCGAGGCTGCGAACGCCGGGTGGAAGCGGTTCCTCTGGATCAACTACCTGGCCGGGTTCATCGTGACGATGGCGCTCATCGCCTACGCGTTCACGCACTGACAGACTGGACGGACGCACCGCGGCGTCCGTGGTGCGTCACCAGCCACGACGGCAGCCACGAAGGAGTGCACGCATGAGCGTCCGGATCATCCACGTCGGTCTCGGAGGGTGGGGCGGCAACTGGGCCCGCACCGCCATCCCAGAGGTGCCGGAAGTGCAGGTGGTCGGGATCGTCGACCCGTCGGCACCGACGCTCGAGGCCGTGCGGACCGACCTCGGGCTCCCGGCCTCTGCCGCGTTCGCGTCCCTGACCGAGGCACTCGCCGCGGTCGAGGCCGACGCCGTCGTCATCACCGCCCCGGCCGTGACGCACGTGCCGCTCGCGCTCGAGGCGCTCGACGCCGGCAAGCACGTGCTGGTCGAGAAGCCGTTCGCGAACACCACGGACGAGGCCGTCACCGCGGTCCGCCGAGCCGAGGAGCTCGGCCTGGTGCTGCAGGTCAGCCAGAACTACCGCTGGTACCCGGCACCCCGCGTCGTGCAGGAGCTGCTGGCCTCCGGGGCGGTCGGTGAGGTCTCCGCGATCAACGTCGACTTCCGGCAGTGGGACAACGACCAGCCCGCCGCGACGTACCCGCACTACCGGTTCCCGCACGCGATGATCAACGACATGGCGATCCACCACTTCGACCTGCTCCGGATGATCACCGGGCAGGAGGCCGTGCGGGTCTTCGCCAAGGCCAGCTACCCGGCCTACAGCAAGTACCAGGACGAAGCGATCGCCTCGATGATCATCGAGCTCGACGGCGGCACGGTGGTCAGCTACCGCGGCAGCTGGCTGAGCCGCGGCCCCCGGACGGCCTGGGCCGGCGAGTGGAGCATCGAGGGTGAGGACGGCGAGCTCTGGTTCACGAGCCGCGACGGTGAGCCGAACGCGGTCGACGGCGACCGCGTCACGGTCCGCCGCACGCAGGACGACGAGGCCGTGCCGGTCGAGCTGCCCGTGCTCGAGCACACCGACCGACAGGGTGGGCTGCAGGCGTTCGCCCGCTCCGTACAGGGCGGTCCGGCTCCTGCGACGAGCGGCCGCGACAACCTGCGGAGCCTCGCCCTGATGGAGGCCGCCGGCCGTTCGGCCACCTCCGGCCTGCCCGAGGACGTCGTCGTCCCGTCCTGACCCGACGACGGCCGGGAGGCGCGGGACGGGCCCGCACCGCGCCTCCCGGCCGTCTGTGGTCGTGCCCACCCCGGGAAAGCGACAGTCTGCTGCGGAGCGTTCGCGGCACACTGTCGCTCTCGCGAACCAGACCGGCTGCCGTCGGCGAGATCTGCCGCTTTCGCGCGTCAGACCGCGCCGGCCACCCGCCGTGCCTGCGCGACCGCGCGGCGCACGCCGAGCGACCACGCCGGGCCGTGACCGGGCAGCACGTGCTTCGCCTCGGTGTCCACGAGCCGGTCGAGCGACGCCACCGCGGTGTCGACGTCGGCCGTCGCAGCGGGTGCGACGATCCGGGGCCCGATGCCGCCCGTGTACGGGTCGAAGGTGACGAGCGCGTCACCGGCGATCACGGCGTCCCGGTCGGCGAAGTGCAGCGCGACGTGGCCGTCGGTGTGCCCCGGGGTCTCGATGATCCAGGGCGTACCCGGCACGTCCGCACGCGTCTCGAGGGGACGGGTGTCCGCGATCCCGTCGACGGTGGCGGCCCCGGCCAGCAGCATCCTGCCGAGTGGAAGCAACCCGCCGGGGTGCACCGCCACGAACCCGAACCGGTTCGTCTGCGGCCGGTAGGAGTACGGGTGCGCCGCGAGGTGCCGGTCACCGGGGTGGACGAACACGGGCGTGCCCCAGTCCCGGTGCATCCGCGCCGCGGTGCCGACGTGGTCGAAGTGCCCGTGGGTGAGGAGCAACCCCTCGACCCGGGCTGGCGTGTAGCCGAGGTCCCGCACGGCGAGCTGCAGGTGCGGCCACGCAGCGGGCAGGCCGGCGTCGATCACGAGCAACCGATCGCCGGTCTCGACGAGGTACGTGTTGGTGTGTGCGATCTCGAGGCGGTGGATCCCCTCGGCGACGTCCCGGAAGAGCATGTCGAGCACGGTAGGCCCGCTCTGCTGGGCACGATCCCGGCTGGGACGTGTACGCATTGGGGAATGGCCAAGGACAGTCTGCCCGAGCTCGAACTCGAGAACGCCCGCACGCGCGAGCGCATCACGGACACCGTGACGGAGCTGAAGCGGCGCGCGGACCTGCCGGCGCGGACCCGCCTCGCGGTCGCGAAGACGAAGCAGCGGTGGCACCGCGACCCCACGCCCCTCGTGGCGATGGGCATCACCGGGCTGACCGGTGTCGCGGCGATCGTCCTCGGCGTCGTGCTCCGCAACAGCCCCGCCGGACACCTGGCCGATCCGCCGGCGAGCTCCGCGTTCACGGCGCTCCTGCCCTTCGGCGGACGTGGTGACGGCCCCTCGGCGGCCGATCGTGCGCAGGACGGCCGGAAGGGGCGCAAGGCCCGGCGGAAGGCCGCCGAGGAAGCACTCGAGCG
Organism: Curtobacterium sp. VKM Ac-1376; assembly: GCF_015351025.1. GTDB lineage: Bacteria > Actinomycetota > Actinomycetes > Actinomycetales > Microbacteriaceae > Curtobacterium. The sequence continues at coordinate 132,847 of NZ_JADKRV010000003.1, forward strand.
GGACCCGGCGCACCGGGCACGGGTGAAGCAGCAGGCCGGCATCGCGGCCGTGCAGCGACGGGCCGACAAGAACCGGAAGCAAGCGGTGAAGCGATCGAAGCGCGCGATGAAGGCGAAGGGGTAGGACCATGGCGACCGAACAGCACAAGCCGGACCCGGACGACGCCCGGAAGCCCGAGAACCCGACCGACCTCAAGAAGCCGACGCTCGTCTACACGCTGAAGAAGACGCTGCGTGAGTTCACGAGCGACCAGTGCACCGACCTGGCCGCGAGCCTGACGTACTACTCCGTGCTCGCGCTGTTCCCCGGGCTGCTGGCCGTCGTGTCGCTGCTCGGTCTGCTGGGCCAGGCTGAGACCACGATCAAGACCCTGCTCGACATCATCGGCAACATCGGGTCGCAGCAGGTCGTCGAGCTGATCCGCGAACCGGTCGAGGGCCTCGTGCGCTCGCCCGCGGCGCCGTTCACGTTCATCGTCGGTGTCGTCGGCGCGCTGTGGACGGCCTCCGGCTACGTCGGTGCGTTCGGCCGCGCGATGAACCGGATCTACAACGTCCGTGAGGGCCGCCCGATCTGGAAGCTCCGCCCGACCATGCTCGGCGTGACCGTCGCCACGGTCGTCCTGCTCGTCCTCGGGCTCCTCACCCTGGTGAGCGGCCCCCTCGCACGCAGCTTCGGCGACGTGATCGGGCTCGGCGACGTCGCCGCGACCGTCCTGCTGATCGTGCAGTGGCCGATCCTGCTGGTCATCGCGATCATCGTCATCGCGGTGCTCTACTACTGGTCGCCGAACGTCAAGCAGCCCAAGTTCACGTGGGTCAGCGGCGGCTCGATCGTCGCGCTCGTCATCTGGATCATCGCGAGCGTCGGGTTCGGTTTCTACGTCGGGAACTTCTCGAACTACAACGCCACGTACGGGTCCCTCGGTGGTGTCATCGTGTTCCTGCTGTGGATCTGGATCACGAACAACGCGCTGCTGTTCGGCGCCGAGTTCGACGCCGAGATCGAGCGCGGTCGCGAGCTGCAGGCCGGCATCCGCGCGGAGGAGGACATCCAGCTCCCCGAGCGCGACACCCGCCAGATCGAGAAGCAGGACGAGAAGCGGGCGCAGGACGTGCTCGAGGGCATCCGCATCCGGCAGGGCGTCGACAACGACTGACCGTCGCTCCGACCAACGCTGACGGGCGGTCTCCGGCCGGGACCGCTACGGTGCGAGCGTGCCGTCCTTCCTCGACGAGCTCCCGTTCCGGTGGCTCGTCCTCGCGCTCTTCGTGATCGTGTTCTGCCGCGCGCAGGCCACGTACTGGGTCGCGCGGCTCGCGGTGACGGGTGCGTCCCGCTCCCGCTGGGGCGGGTGGCTGGAGTCGCCGGCGGTCCGTCGGGGCTCGGCACTGCTCGAACGCTGGGGGCTGCCCGTCCTGACGGTGAGCTTCGTGGTCGTCGGGTTGCAGACGGTGATGAACGCCGCCGCCGGACTGGCGCGGGTCGCCTGGTGGCGGTACACGGTCGCCATGGTCCCCGGGTGCGTCGCCTGGGCGTTCCTCTACGCCACCGTCGGACTCGCGGTCTTCTGGGCCGTCGTCGCAGCGCTCGCCGGTTCGCCCTGGGGCATCGCGGCGCTGGCCGCCCTGGTGGTCGCCGCCGTCGTCACGTTGACGGTCACCCGCAAACGTCGCAACCGCACGGGAGGCCCGGCCCGGCTTCCGTAGGCTGGCCCGCGTGACGACTTCCCTGACTCCAGATCGACCGGTCGCCGTGGTGACCGGAGCCACCCGCGGCATCGGCCGCGCGATCGCCGCCGACCTCGGCCGCACCCACCACGTGCTCGTGGGCGGCCGGTCCGCCGACGCCGTGGACGCCCTCGTCGCGGAGCTGCCGAGCGCGGCGCCGTTCGTCGGTGACCTGGGCGCGGGCGAGGTCCCGGCGCTGCCGGATCGGCTCGATGTCCTCGTGCACTCGGCCGGTGTCGAGCAGGGCACCACCGTCGCCGACACCCCGCGCGCGGTGTGGGAGCAGGTCTTCGCGACGAACGTGTTCGCGGTCGCCGAGCTCACCCGGCTGGCGCTGCCGGCGCTCCGGTCGGCGCGGGGCATCGTGGTGCCGATCAACAGCGGCTCCGGGTTCCACTCGGGCCCCGGCGGTGGTGTGTACGCGGCGTCGAAGTTCGCGCTGCGGGCCTTCGCCGACGCCCTGCGCGAAGAGGAGCGGGCGAACGGCGTGCGGGTGTCGAGCGTGCACCCGGGCCGGACCGACTCGGACATGCAGCGGCAGCTCGTGGCGAAGCTCGGGGAGTCCTACGACACCGACTACTACCTGGCGCCGGAGGACGTGGCCGCCGCGGTCCGCACCGTCGTCGACCTGCCCCAGCGCGGCACCGTCGAGTCGCTCGCGATCCGGCCGACCCGACGGCGCTGACCGCTACCGGAGCTCGATCCGGGCGTCGAGTTCCAGCCGGTCCAAGAACGCTTCGTCGTGGCTCACCACGACGAGCGCTCCGCGGTACGCCAGCAGCGCGTCGACGAGCTGGTCGACGCTGGTCAGGTCGAGGTCGTTCGTCGGCTCGTCGAGCACGAGCAGCTGCGGCGGCGGGTCGGCGAGCACCAGGGCCGCCAGCGCCACCCGGAACCGTTCCCCGCCGGACAGGTCCCCGGCCGGCCGGTCGACGGTGTCCCCGCGCACCAGGAACTTCGCCAGCCGGTTGCGGACCTCGGCGACGGGGACGTGCGGGGCGTCCCGGCGCACGTTGTCGAGCACCGTGGCGGTGTCGTCCAGGCTGTCCTTCCGCTGCGGCAGGTAGGCGATCCGGTCGACGTGGGCGACGGCCGTGGTCTCGGGCAGCGGGTGCTCCCGGGCCGCGGGGTCGCCGACGAGCTGCTCGAGCAGGGTGGACTTGCCGACGCCGTTGTCCCCGGTGACGGCGACCCGTTCCGGCCCCTGCACGATGGCGTCCCGCCCGCGGACGGTCACGGTGGCGATGCGTCGCGATGCCGGCACGTCCGGGTCGGGCAGGGTGACGTGGATCGACTCGTCGTCGCGCAGCCGGAGTTCGGCCTCGCGGGCGGTGGCGAGTGCCGCTCCCTCGGCGGACCCGTGCGCGACCCGTAGTCGACCGGCGGTCTCCTGGGCCTTCTTCCGCTGCTCGTTCGCCAGGATCTTTGGCATCGAGCGGCCCGCCTTCTCACCGGCCTTGGCACGCCGGGCGATCTTCGTCTCGGCCTCGATGCGCTGCCGCTTCTCGGTGCGGTGTCGCTGCTCGGCGACCCGGACCTCGCGCTCGACGGCAGCCTGCTGCACGGCCAGGTGCTCCTCGAACGCGCTGAAGGTCCCGCCGAACACCGTCATCGACCCGGCCCGGAGCTCCACGGTCTCGTCGACGTGCTCCAGGAGTTCTCGGTCGTGGCTGACGAGCACGAGGGTGCCGCGCCAGTCGTCGACCAGGTCGAGGAGCAGCCCGCGGGCCCGGCGGTCCAGGTTGTTCGTCGGTTCGTCCAGGAACACGATCGGCCGCGCACGCAACCGCACCCCGGCGACGGCGACGAGCACGGCCTGCCCGCCGGACAGGGTCGACACCGGCCGGTCGAGGTCGGCGCCGTCGAGCCCGACCCGGTCGAGCACCGCGGCGGCCCGTTCCTCCAGGTCCCAGTCGTCGCCGACTGCCTCGAGCTGTGCTGCCGTGGCGTCGCCGGCCAGGACAGCCCGGAGCGCGGTGAGTGTGGGCCGGACGCCGAGCAGGTCGGCGACGGTGTCGTCGTTCCCCGTTGCGAGGCGTTGCGGCAGGTGGTCGACGGGACCCGACGTCGCGATGCTGCCCGACGCGGGGTGGAGCCGGCCGGTCGCGAGCCGGACCAGCGTGGACTTGCCGGCCCCGTTCCTCCCGACCAGCCCGGTGCGGCCGCGCCCGAAGGCGGCGGTGAGGTGGTCGAGCGCGACGGTGCCGTCGGGCCAGGCGAAGGTGACGTCGTGCAGGACGACGGACGGACTGGTGGGCATGGGGGTGTCTCCCGGTGTCGATGCTGGGCGCACGACACCGAGGCCACCGCGGTGCGGTGGAGCGCCCGACGGGGCGCGCGATCACGGTGTCAGCGCGTGGGCTGAGCGGTACCGGTGATCGACAGCAATCCGTCTGCTTCCGTCGGGGGACCCCCGTGTCCGCCATCCGTTCCGCCGGTCGGTCTCCCGCCCCGGCGGCCCCGCGATGACGACGAGGTGACCTCCACGGTAATCCCGCGACACGGGCACCCGCAAGGGATGACAGGCTGGGGGCATGCCGGAGAACCTGTTGCCGACCCCGTCGTCGAACCCCGAGACCCTGCTGCCCGCCGAGCCGGAGGTGACCGCCGCGATCGAGGCGGACGCCCCCGTCGCCAGCGTGGTGGTGTCCTACCCGTCGTCGAGCCTGGCGTGGGCGCTGCTCGCCGACGAGGCGTGGGCGCGCGGCGCGACCCTGGAGTCCTACGCGTACGCCCGTGTCGGGTACCACCGTGGGCTCGATGCCCTGCGCAAGGCCGGCTGGCGCGGTGTCGGCCCGGTGCCGTGGTCGCACGAGCCCAACCGTGGCGTGCTGCGGGCGCTGTTCGCCCTGCGCCGTGCCGCCGAGGCCATCGACGAGCCCGGCGAGCCCGAGCGCCTGACCGACTTCCTGAACGCGAGCGACCCCGAGGCGCTGCGCGCCCTGTCTGCCGGCGGGTAGACGGCGACGAAACGACGAAACCAGGTTCCGGACACCGAACCACGCTGGTGCGCGGTGCTGTGTCCGGAACCTGGTTCCGGTAGAGCCGACCCCGCCTAGCCCAGCAGCACGCTCCAACTGAACGCCTGCGGCCAGAGCTGGTGCTCCGGCAGCACGTCGAGTCCGCACGCCCGGCTGCCGAGCCCGTGCTGCGCGGCATCGAGGTACAGGTACAGGTGGTCTGACGTCGGCAGCTCGTACGGGTGCTCGGCGCGGTCGATCTGCTGCGCGGTCCACGGCGACAGGGTGAACCCCGCACGGTGCGACCCGACCGTCGATACGGTGAACGGCCCGACGGACAGCTCCCGCAGGTCGGGTCGGTGCCCGGTCTCCTGCGGCCGTGAGTACTCCGCCCCGAGCGACCGCACCGGCGCGGTGAACCGGCCGACACGGGCAGCGTGCGAAGAATCGGCGTACGACTCCAGCGGTCCGGTCCCGAACCAGGTGGCGTCCGCATCGGCCAGCGACGCGGGCAGGTCGAACCGCACCCCGATCCGCGGCCACGTGACGTCCCAGGCGCCGAACGGCACGGCGTCGGTCTGCAGCACGAGCCCGTCGGACGTCAGGGTCCAGCGGTGCGTGACCTCGAGGCCCCACCCGCTGTTCGCCGCCGCGACCCGCACATGCTGTTCCAGACCGGAGTCGGTGCGCGACATCGACACGAGCCGGTGCGTCAGCCGGTCCAGCCCGCGGTCGCGCCAGCGCGAGGCCGACGGGGGAGCGTCCGGGTCACCGACACCGTGCGTGAACACCGGGTCGGCGGTCTCGTAGCCGCCCTGTGACGCCAGGCTGTCGTTGTCGGTCGGTGCGCGCCAGAGCTCCAGGCGGGGCCCGGCGACCTCGTGGCCCTTCCAGGACACCAGGTCGCCGCGGGCGGTGAACACGCCTTCGCCGAGTCGGTCGCCGTCCCACCCCTGCCGGGAGGCCCGTGGTGCGTCCGCCGCGCGCGCCGCGACGAGCCGCTGGGTGCGTGCGACGACGTGGCCGGTGTCCGCCCACGCGGTCGGCCCCGCCAGTTCCACGGTCAGGTCGAACCAGAGCTCGTCGCCGGGTGCGGGTTCGGACGTGGCCGCGTCGAGCACCTCTGCGGGCACCGGGACCGTCGCCGACTCGCGGGCGGCGACGATTCCCGTGGACAGTCGCCCCGAGGCCTCGACGACGCCGTTCCGCGACAGGGTCCAGCACAGCCGGAGCCCGGCGGTCGAGGCCGAGTGGTACCGGTTCTCGACCAGCACCGTGGTGTCCGAGACCGCCAGGCGGATCGGGGCCACGACGGCGGCGAACTCGGCGAGCCCCGGTGTCGGGGTGTCGTCGGGCAGCACCAGGCCGTCCATCACGAAGTTGCCGTCGTGCACGACCTCGCCGAAGTCCCCGCCGTAGGCGTAGTAGTCCTCGCCCGTGGGCGTCTTCGCGAGCAGGCCGTGGTCCCGCCACTCCCACACGAACCCGCCGTGCAGCCGTGGGTACCGTTCGACCAGGGCCTCGTACTCGGCGATCTGCCCGGGGCCGTTGCCCATCGCGTGCACGTACTCGCAGTGGATGAAGGGCTTCGACCGCTGTCGTGCGGCCTCGGCCGGGCCGCAGCCGAGCAGGGGCGTCGGGGTGCCGCCACCGATCGACTCGGTCTCCTGCAGCGTCGGGTACATCCGCGAGTAGACGTCCGTGTACTCGCCCGTGTAGTCGCCCTCGTAGTGCACTGGGCGCTCGGCGTCGCGGTCGTGCACCCACTGCGACATCGCCGCGAGGTTCCGGCCGGTGCCGGACTCGTTGCCGAGCGACCACATCACGATCGACGCGTGGTTCTTGTCGCGCTCGACGGTCCGGGCGATGCGGTCGAGGTACGCGTCCGCCCACGCCGGGTCGTCGGAGGGGCTGCCGACCCAGTCGGTGAACAGGAACCCGTGGGTCTCGAGGTCGCACTCCAGGATCACCCAGAACCCGAGCTCGTCGGCCAGGTCGAGCACGCGGGGGTGCGGCGGGTAGTGCGAGGTGCGGATGGCGTTGACGTTGTTCCGCTTCATGAGCGCCATGTCGGCGCGGGCGTGCTCCTCGTCGAACACCCGGCCGCGCACGGGGTGGGTCTCGTGCCGGTTCACGCCGTGGAACACGACGCGCTCGCCGTTCACCAGGAACCGGTCGCCGACGATCGACACGGTGCGGAACCCGAGCCGGAGCGACACGGTCTCGCCACCCGAGCCGCTCCCCGTGGACAGCGTGGCGTCGTAGAGCTTCGGCAGCTCGGCACTCCACGGCTCGACGCCCTCGACCTCGATCGGCGCGACGTCGTCCGCCGTGGCCCAGGTCACGTCGACGCCCAGGTCGGGCACCGCGAACCGCACCGGGAACGCCGCGTCGAGCGTCGGGAACGTGATCGTGCCGGTCCCCGTCTCCGGCCGTCCCGACGCCGCGGTGCCCGCTGACGCAGCCGTGCCGAGCGTCGCTCGCCACCCGGCGCGGACGAACACGTCGTCGATCGGCGCCGTGGGCCGGGCGAGCAGGGTGACGTCACGGAAGATGCCCGGCAGCCACCACTGGTCCTGGTCCTCCAGGTAGGACGCCGCCGACCACTGGTGCACCCGCACGGCGAGCTCGTTCGCCCCCGGGCGCAGCAGTTCGGTGACGTCGAACTCGGTCGCCAGGCGCGACCCCGTCGACCAGCCGACCAGCGTCCCGTTCAGCCACACCCGGAAGTGCGACTCGACCCCGTCGAACCGCAGCAGCACCCGGCCGGCGCCGTCGAACGACGACGGCAGCTCGAACGTGCGGCGGTGGTCCCCGGTCGGGTTCTCCTCCGGCGGGTGCGGCGGGTCGATCGGGAACGGGTACTGCAGGTTCGTGTAGCTCGGTGCCCCGTGCCCGTGCAGCACCCAGTGCGACGGCACCGGCAGCTCACCCCAGGCCGGGTCGTCGTCCACCGGACCGTCGGTCGCGAAGTCCTCGGAGACGGAGGCGACGGGCGACCACCGGAACCGCCAGTCGCCGTTCAGCGACAGGGACGGGGCGTCGGTGTGCAACCAGGCTCGGGGTGCCAGTCGTGAGTCGGAGCCGGGGGCGGTGGACAAGAGTGCGGTGATGGTCAACCCTTGACCGATCCTTCCGTGAGGCCTCCGCGCCAGAAGCGCTGGAGGACGATGATGGCGATGACGAGCGGGATGACCGAGACGAGCACCCCGCCGGTGGTGAGCTGGTAGAACTCCGGCAGGCGGTCGACCTGCGAGCGCCAGTTGTTCAGTCCCAGTGTGATCGGGTACAGCTTCTGGTCTGCCAGCATGATGAGCGGCAGGAAGAAGTTGTTCCAGATGCCGACCACCTGGAACAGGAACACGGTGACGAGCGCCGGGGTCATCTGCCGGAGCACCACGGTGTGGAAGATCCGCAGTTCACCGGCACCGTCGATGCGTGCCTGTTCGAGCAGGGTGGTGTCCACCGACGCGGCGGCGTACACGCGGCACAGGAACAGGCCGAACGGCGACACCAGGCTCGGGATGAGCACGCTCCAGTACGTGTCCGTCAGGCCCATGGACGAGAACAGCAGGAACAGCGGCAGCGCCGTCGCCGTCCCCGGCACGAGCACGCCGCCGAGGATCGTGCCGAACACGAACTGTCGGCCCGGGAACTCGTACTTCGCCAGCGCGTACCCGCCGGCCGCGGCGAAGTAGGTCGCCAGGACCGCACCGACGCCGGAGTACAGGATGCTGTTCGCGATCCACCGGACGAAGATGCCGCCGTCGTACGTGAACACCTGCTGCAGGTTGCTCCAGAGCGCGAACTCGCCACCGAACCAGAACCCGTTCGTCGAGAACAGTGCTCCGGTGGTCTTCGTCGCGGCGATGACGACCCAGTACAGCGGGACGATGAAGTACAGCGCGACGACGACGAGGATCCCCGTCACGACGATCTGCGACCGCGGGGACCGGTCGAGCTTCCGGCGCTGGTGCGCCGAGATCGACGTGGTGTCCACGGGGACGGCGGACTTCGCCGTGGACGGCGCTTCGATGGCTTCGCTGGTCATCGGTCAGTCCCTTCGGTGGTCGCGACGCGACCGGCCTGGGCCCCCGGTGGCCGGTTCCGGAGCGTCGCGGAGCTTGCGGAGCGACGTTCCGGCCGTGCTATTGGGGAGAGGCCCGGGTCGGCTCGGGTGGTGACCGTGCTGCCCGCCGCAGCGCGCGTCTGGAGCGCGGTGCGGGCCTCCCGGCCGTCGCGCCGTGCGCGCTTGCGCCGGTCGCGTTCGTCCTTGGGTGGGCGGTTCGTCAGCGCGAGGAACGTGAACGACAGGATGAACGCGGCCAGGGCGATGATGACCGCCTGCGCACTCGCGACGCCGTACTCGTTGAACGCGAACGCGTTCGTGTACGCGGCGTAGTTCGGCGTGTACTCGGTGTCGATCGCCGGGGCGACCGTCGACAGGATCTGCGGCTCCGCGAAGAGTTGCAGCGTGCCGATGATCGAGAACACCGTCGTGAGCACCAGGGCCGGCGCGATGAGCGGGATCTGGATCCGCCACGCGACCTGGAACGCGTTCGCGCCGTCGACCTTCGCGGCCTCGTAGACCTCGCCCGGGATGGACTTCAGCTGCGCCACGATGATGAGCATGTTGTAGCCGGTGTAGGTCCACGTGACGATGTTCGCGATCGACCACAGCACGCTGTTCGCGCCGAGGAAGTCCGGCTGCAGCCCCATCGACTGCAGCAGCGACACGATCGGCGACAGGCCGGGCACGTACAGGAACGACCACAGGATCGTCGCGATGACGCCGGGGACGCCGTAGGGCATGAAGTAGATCGCCCGGAAGAAGCCCGGCCAGCGAGCACTCGCCGACTCGAGCAGCAACGCGAGGATCGTGCAGGCGATGATCATCACCGGGACCTGCACGATGCCGAACAGGAGCATGCGGCCGATCGAGGCGACGAACCCGCTGTCCTGCAGGGCGATCGCGTAGTTGTCGAACCCGGCGAACCGGCCGACCACGCCGTCCTCACCGAACAGGCCCTCGCGGTCGACGGTGGTGAACGACTGGAACAGGGCACTGACGATCGGGATGACGAAGGTCAGCAGGAACAGTGCGAGGAACGGGGCGAGCAGGATCCACGGCGCACGCTTCTGCGCGCTCGTGGCCTTCGTGCTCGTGCGGAACGCGGGCGTCGTGGTGCCCGCCCGGCCGGTGGTCTGCCGGGTCGTGGTCTGCTGGGTCATCGTGCCGTCCTGACGCTGAGGCCCTTGTCCTTGAAGGACTGGACGATCTCCCGCTGTGCGAGCTCCACCGCGTCGCTGAGCTTGAGGCCCGAGGTGAGCTTGCGGCGGAACTGGTTCTGCAGCGACGTGAAGGCGGACTGGGTCACCGGGGACCACGACCACTCGATGTTCTGCTCCCGGGACGCCGGCACGAAGACCTCTTCGTTGTAGTTCTGCCCGGAGAACCACTTGCTCGGCTGCTGACGCTGCGCACCGATGTAGTCGACGGCGGGCGACCAGCCGATCCCGCAGTACTTGATCATCGCGTCGATGCCTTCCTTGGAGGTGGTCATCCACGTGATGAACTCGAGCGCCTCCTTGGGGTGCTTCGCGTTCGCCAGGACGGCGGCGGTCGAGCCGCCGATCGCGCTCGACCCGAACCCGTCGACGCCCCACTTCTGCATCGGGGCGACCTTCCACTTGCCCTCGCCGCCCTGCACCGACTCGATCAGGGCGTCGCCCCAGCTCGCGCTCGTGACCGCGGCGATCCTGCCGCTCGCGGCCGCGGCGTACCAGCCGGGGGAGTACGCGCCGGCGCTCGTGTCGACGAGCTCGTCGTCGATCGCGCGGTCGAAGAAATCGGCGACCATCAGGGTCTCGTCGTCGGTCATGTCGACGACCCACTCATCACCGTCGACCCTGAACCAGCGGGCACCTGCCTGTTGCGCATAGGCGGCGAACGGCGACGCGTCGGCGACGGGGAACACCTCGAGGTAGTTCTGCTTGCCGGTGCTGCGGACCTTGTCGGCCAGTTCACGCCACTCCTCCCACGTCGTCGGGGGTTCACCGCCGGCCTGCTCGAGGATCGCCGTCTGGTAGTAGAAGCCCATCGGCCCGGTGTCCTGCGGGATGCCGTAGATGCCGTCGACGAACGACACCTGTGCCCAGGCTGCCTCGTCGTACTTCGACTCGAAGTCCTTCGCGCCGTACCGGGCCAGGTCGACCAGGCCGTTGGCGAGCATGAACTCGGGGATCTGCCGCAGCTCGACCTGCCCGATGTCGGGCCCGCCACCGGCTGCGAGCGCGGAGTACATCTTCTGGTACCCGCCGGCGTTGCCACCGGGGATCCAGTTCGCCGAGACCTGGATGTCCGGGTGCGTCGTGTTCCAGACGTCGCAGACCTTCTGCAGGTCCTTGAGCCAGGCCCAGTAGGTGAGCTGGACGGTCTCACCCGATGCGGCGGCGGGCACGAGGGCCGCCTTGTTCACGTTGGTCGAGCCCGGGACCGCACAGCCGGCGAGGAGTCCCGCCGCCGCCGTGCCGAGGCCGAGGCCCAACAGGTGTCGTCTCGTGATGGGTCGTTCCGGTGGCGCCATTGCCACACTCCGTTCGTCGTTGATCGGGGTTCCCATCACCCAATCACAGAACCGAACGCCGTCGAGGTTTCGTGACCGTACCGACACTGCGCATTCCCGGCAGACCTTGGAACGGCCCCAGGTCCGGGCGCGGAGCGTGGGGTGCCAGAGCAGACACCGACGCCCCGGACGGCGATGGCCGCCGGCGGCACGACCGGGAGGAGAAGCGATGACCGAACGCGGGAACACCACCCACCGCGCCGAACTCGACGAGCAGCTCGCGCACGAGGCGCAGAGCATCGTCCAGGGGCACGGCAGCAACGCGCACGTCGAGGAGTTCCGGCAGTCCGAGCCCGTCCCCGACGACACCGACGACCCGGAGACGGTCACCGCCTCCGGCTACGACGGCGAGCTCGAGGGCGAGTTGCAGGACGACGCCACCAACGTGCTCCCCGAGGACGACGCGGACCTGGCCGACCCCCTGCCCAGCGGCGAGGGCGACGGCGCCGATCCGACCGTGTACAGCACCGAGACCGGGGAGGGCAGCACCGATGGCACTGACGCAGAATGAGGCACCGCACCTGCAGTCCGGCATCGCCGAACGGCTGAAGCGCGGCGGCACCTGGACCTGGGCGTACGTGGACGCTTCAGGCGACCGCGAGGACCCGCAGCACCTCGCCGCGCTGCAGCGCCGGAAGGCCGAGGACATGCTGCGATCGGCCGGAGCCGACGCCGAGGTGATCGACACCGTGATGGCCGAGCTCGAGGAGACCCCCGGTGTCCCGGCGCCGGTCAGCCGGTACGTGCTCGTCCACGACGGCGAACTCGTGCTCAGCGAGGTCCTGCCCGGCGAGATGCACGCCCCGACCTCGGTCGGACACGACCCCGTCCCCGACCTGCTGCCGCTCCTGGCACACCGCCCGCTCGACCTGCCCTTCCTGGTGGTCGAGGTCGGCCGCGAAGGCGGCGGCTACCGTGCCTACCGCCTCGGGCACGCCGACGTGCCGGACCAGCGCGACGAGCAGCGCGTGCAGGGCCGGACCGACACGCTCCACAAGTTCCAGGGCGGCGGATGGGCGCACCTGCGCTGGCAGCACCACACCGAGGAGATCTGGCGCGACAACCAGAACGAGGTCGCCACGGCCATCGACGAGGCCTTCCGGCGGCTCCAGCCGAAGCTCATCGTCGTCGCGGGTGACATCCGCGCACGCGGCCTCCTGCTCGACCAGCTCTCCACCGAGTCCCGCGCCGTCGTCTCCGAGGTCCCCGTCGACACCCGGGCCTCGGACGCATCGGAGACCGCGCTCGTCGAGCACGTCGACATCGCCCTCGCACGCGTCATCGCGACCCGCAGGCACGACTTCGAGGACCTGCTCCGCACCCACGTCGGTCGGGGCGACAACCAGACGGTCGCCGGGCTCGGCTCCGTCGTGGACGCACTGCAGCAGGCGCAGGCATCGGTCGTCGCCATCGACGCCGGTGCCATCGGTGACCGGACGTTGCTCGCGCTCGGGGCGGTCCCCTGGATCGCCACCGCACCCGAACAGGCCGCCGGGGCACCCGTCATCGGGCCGGTCCCGGCGGTGTGCGCACTGGTCCGGGCGATCGCCCTCACCGACGCGGAGCTGCTGCTCGTGAACGCCGCGTCACTGCCGAACGGGACTCCGGCGGCGGCGCTGCTGCGCTGGCCGGTGGGACCGGCGGTGCCGGCTGCCTGAGCGGTGACAGAACGACGGACGGGAGGCCCGGTGCCGGCTGGTACCGGGCCTCCCGTCCGACCCGGCGCGGCGGACCGATCCCCACGGAACCCGCCGTCGCCGCTAGGGCGGTCCGTCTGTCACACGAGAAGGCGGGCCACCGCACCGTGCACGATCTCGCGTTGCTCGTCGACGTCGGGCACGACACCAGCGGCCCCGTCCACCCTCGGCAGCAATGACCACGCCGTCGCGATCGACAGCACGAGGACGAAGACATCGTCCAACGACCATCGGGTGGTGCCCGTGCTGAGCCGCAGGAGCTCTGCCGTCGACGCCTCGCGCACGGATGCGAGCACGGCGAACGACGCCTGCCAGTCGTGCGTGTCCTCCAATCGGGCCCAGCTCAGCAGCCGCTGGTTCGCCGGGTTGTCGACGAAGTGGTCGAACACTGCCACAGCGAAGTCGGCGACACTGTCGACCCCGCTGCCCGGCGCACTGGTCCTCGCCACCGCCGCACCGAGCTCGGAGAAGGAACGGTTCAGCACCGTGGTGAACAACGACTCCTTGTCCCCGAAGTTGGCGTAGATCCGCTCCTTGCTGCAGCCCGCCGCTGCGGCGATGCGGTCGACGCGCGCCCCGGCCAGGCCCCGTGCAGAGAACTCGTCGGTCGCGGCACCGAGGATGCGCCGTCGGGTCTCCTCTGCGTGATAGGCCATCCGCCGAAGATACCCCGCACCGAAACAACCAACCAGTAGGTAGGATGGTCGGGTCCCCGTGTCGTGACAGGTGCCTCCCGTACCCGCCTCGCCTCCCGTCATCGCGGAAGTCCGGGGTGACGAGTGCGGGGCGGGTGCCCACAGCACGGCAGGACCCGCACCCGCACCAGGAGACCAGTGACCACCTCAGCAACCGGATCTGTCCCGACCACCGACACCGCGCATCCCTCGTCCAGGCGCTGGTGGGTGCTCGTCATCGTCGGCCTCGCCCAGCTCGTCGTCGTGCTCGACGGCACCATCGTGAACATCGCCCTGCCGCAGGCGCAGGCCGAGCTCGGCCTCAGCGACGAGAGCCGCCAGTGGGTCGTCACCGCGTACGCTCTCGCCTTCGGAGCGCTGTTGCTGCTCGGCGGCCGCATCTCCGATTTCTGGGGCCGCAAGCGTACGTTCATCGTCGGGATGGTCGGCTTCGGTGCCGCGTCGGCACTCGGCGGCCTCGTCTCGACCGGCGAGCTGCTCGTCGTCGCCCGCGCGCTGCAGGGCGCCTTCGCCGCATTGCTCGCCCCGGCCGCGCTCGCCGTGCTGACGACCACCTTCACGCGCGGTCGCGAGCGCAACACGGCGTTCGCCGTCTTCGGCGCGATCTCGGGTGCCGGCGCCGCCGTCGGCCTCGTTCTCGGCGGCGTGCTCACCGAGTACGCCAGCTGGCGCTGGTGCCTGCTCGTCAACGTGCCCGTCGTGCTCGTGGCGATCGTTGCGGCTGTCCTCGTCGTGGGTGAGAGCAAGGCCGAGGGCGACAACCGGCTCGACATCGCCGGCACGATCGTCGTCGCACTCGGTCTCGCGTCGTTGGTCTACGGCTTCACGCAGGCCGAAGATGGCTGGGGTGACCCGGTGGTCATCGGCTTCATCGCGCTCGGCATGGGCTTGCTCGCTCTGTTCGTCCTCGTGGAGAAGCGCAGCGATCACCCCTTGCTGCCGCTCAGCGTCCTGACCAACCGGGTGCGAGGCGGGGCGTTCCTCGTGCAGCTCCTCGTCGGGAGCGTCATGATCGGCGCGCTGCTCTACCTCACGTTCCACCTGCAGATCGTGCTCGGTTTCGGCCCGCTCGAGGCGGGGATCGCCACCCTGCCGATGACCGTCGTCATCATGATCCTCGCCCCGGTGTTCACGAAGCTGCTGCCCGCCATCGGGCCCCGCGTCCTCATGATCGTCGGGCCGCTCGTCGCGGCCGTCGGCCTGTTCTGGCTGTCGCGAGTGACCACTGACGGCTCCTACGCCGTCGAAGTGCTGCCCGCCCTGATCGTCATGGGCGTGGGCCTTGCCGCGATCTTCGTGCCGATGCAGAACCTCGCACTCGCCGGCGTCGCCCCGCACGAGGCGGGCGCCGCCAGCGCCACGTCGAACGCGATGATGCAGATCGGCGGTTCGATCGGTCTCGCGGTGTACACGAACCTCTACGCCTCGGCCGCGGCAGGCAGCGCCGCCACGGGGCTCGGGGCCCTCGTCGACGGGTACTCGGCAGCGTTCGTCGGGGCCGCGATCGCAGTGCTCGTCGCCGCGCCGATCTCGTTCTTCATGATCCGCGGATCCAAGGAGGAGCTGCTCCCGTCAGGTCCGGTCGTGCACCTCGGCTGAGCGTCGAACGGCACCACGCGTCCTCGTCATCCGGACGCAACCGAGGACGACGTGTTCGGCGCGGCCCGGAACCGGAGCCTCGCAGTCCGTGGTCTGGTGCGGCGCACGGTCGCGCAGGTCGCTCCCGCTCAGTCGTGCGAGCGGTCGCTGCGGGGGACGAGGGGCACCGCGAGCAGCGGGAGCACCGCGACGATGCCGAACGACGCCGCGAAGCCGAGCGCACCGACCAGGGCACCCATCCCCGGACCGACGACGCTCGCCGCGACGAACTGCCCGGTGTTCTGCGCGCCGAGCGCCCGGCCGGACCAGAACGGCCCCGCCGCCTCGGCGACCGACGTGTAGGCCAACCCGTTGTCGGCGACCGTGACGCTCGTCGCGAGCACCAGGAACACCGCCGCTCCGGCCAGGTGCGTCGTGTCCACGAGCGCGAGCACGGCCATCACCACCGCGGCGCTCACCGCGACGATGCGCAGCGGTCCGACGCGGGACCCGACGCGGTCACTCCAGACACCGACCAGGATCCGACCGATCGCGCCGACGAACTGTGAACCGCCCACCAGCAGGCCCGCTGCCGGGGTCGGCCAGCCCAGGCCCACGAGCCAGACCAACCCGTACGTCGACAGCGTGAACTGCGGCACGACCAGCAGCGCCGACACCGCGTGCACCCGCCACAGGAACCCGTTCGACCGGTACGGGTTGGCGGTCACCGCCGCAGCCACGGCAGCACGGGCCGGACGCGGCGGGTCCGTGATCCCGACCGTGCAGCAGACGGCGAGCACCGCGCACAGCACGATCGGCAGCACCAGTGCGGCTCGGATGCCGGACCCCTCGGCGAGCTGCGGGACGGTCACCGCTGCGAGCGTCACCCCGAGGGGCTGGGACATCTGCCGGATGCCCATCGCGAGCCCTCGGCGCTCCTTCGGGAACCAGCCCACGACGACGCGGCCGCTGGCGGCGTTCGTCGACGCGCTCGTCATGCCGGCGGCCAGGAACGCGAGGCCGAGCAGCACCGGGTCGCCCGCCGCGGCCCACGCACCGACCACCGCGAGCGTGGTGAGCACCAGCCCACCGGCGATGACCACCCGTTCCCCGAAGCGGTCGGTGATCGCTCCCCAGGCGATGAGCGTCAGGACCATGCCGAAGGTGGGGGCGGCGGCGAGCAGTCCCGCGACGGGCAGCGACGTGCCGTGTGCGTGCAGGTACGGGATGAGGAGCGCCGGCGCGGACACCACGAGCGTGCCGGCGGCCTGGGCGGCGACCCCGAGGGCGAGCATGGTCCATGCCCGGGCCCCGATCGCGGTGGTCCGCGGTGTGCGCTGCTGCGGTGCGTTCGTCGTGGACATGGCGTCGTTCCATCCTGGAAGCAATTGGTATACCATGACGGTATACCATTCAGGACAACACGCCGCTAGGCTTGTCCGCCGTGACCGACACGACCGACGACGAGCCCGTGTCGCAGACGGCCCAGCTCTACGACAACCTGCGCGCAGCCATCCTGACCCTCGACATCGCACCCGGTGAGCGCATCTCGGAGCGCGGCCTCGAGGCCCGGTTCCATGCTTCGCGCACGCCCGTCCGAGCCGCACTGTCGCGGCTCGAGCGCGAGGGGCTCATCCTGCACGAGGGGCGCTCGTGGACGGTCACGCCCATCGACCTCGACGAGATCGCCTCCCTGGCCGAACTGCGCGGGATCCTCGAGCCGGCGGCCGTCCGGCTCGCGGTCGCCCGCGCCAGCGCTCAGCAGCTCGCCGAGGTCCGCGGGCACCTCGACGCGCTCCGGCCCACCCCGGACCAGCAGGCCGGCATCCGGATGGGGTCGACGTTCCACCTCGACCTCGCGGCGCTCGGCGGCAACCGGTTCATCACGGACGCCGTCGCCGACGCGCTGACGCGGTTGGAGCGCACCCGGTGGATCGAGGTCCGCACCCCCGAGGCGCGCGACGCCGCGTGGCAGGAACACAGCGCCATCCTCGACGCCGTGCGCGACGGTGATGCCGACCGCGCCGCGGAACTGGTCGCAGCGCACGTCGCCGGTACGAACGACCGACTGCTCGGCTTCATCGCACAGGAGCGACGCCGCCTCCGCGGGGCGGGTATGGCGATCGTGGGTGCCACGGAACGCTGACGCGCGCGCCGCTCACGAGCGCACGGAAGCATGCGGGCGTGACCGCCCGTACGGCGCGACCAGCGTGGGGACGGCGAACCGGGCCTCCTGGCCGTGACGTCGGGGGAGGCCGGGCGCGGGCCGCTACGGGCGGTCTGCCGACTCCTGCGGCGCGTCGACGTCGTCGAACGTGCGGATGGAATCCGTGCGTTCGAGCAGCGCGTCGCGCACCTCGGCCTCGTCGTGGCTCGCGCGGAGGGCGAGCTTGCTCCCGGAACGTGTCGACTGTGACATGTCGTGTCCTTCCCCTGTGTGTGGGCAACCTGATCGGTGCGGGCACGCGGCCCGCTGGTGCGCTTCCTCACGGGACGTACTGAGGTCGGAACAGTGTCGCTCGCCCGGTGTCGTCCCGCAAGCGTTTCCGGCAGCGTGTGGAGAACTCCCGGCGGGCGGCATGCCTAGGATGGTCCGGCCGCACGGTCGAGGCGCGGCACCAGCGGACGTCGGACGGGAGGCACGGGTTGGCCGACCAGCGCACCGCACCTCCCACGGTCTACGACGTCGCCGCCGCAGCCGGCGTCTCCATCGCCACCGTGTCGCGCGTGCTCCGCACGCCCGATGCCGTCCGCGAGGGCACCAGGGACCGCGTCCAGGCGGCGATCCGGACCCTCGGCTACGTCCCCTCCGGCAACGCCCGCGCCCTCGCCGGCAAGCGCACCGGCGTCGTGGGACTGCTGCTGCCCGGCTTCGACGTGGTCCCCGACGAACGACCCGACCTCGTCACCGACGGCGGCGTCCGCGTGGTCGACGACCGGCGGCACGTGACGCAGCCGTTCTCCTCGAACCTGTACTTCGACGAGGTGCTGCGCGGCGCCGAGACCGAGGCGTGGCAGCGCGGTCTCGCGCTCATGGTCGCTGCCGGCCGGGGGTCGTCGCGCGACGTCATCGTCAACGACGTCGCCGGTCGGGTCGACGGGCTCGCCGTGCTGGCGCAGACCGTGCCGGACGACCTGCTCGAGCACGTCGCCCGACGTGTCCCGGTCGTGGTGCTCGCCGACGACCGGCGCTCCCACGGGTTCGACTCCGTCAGCGTCGACAACGCGGCCGGCATGCGGACCCTGGCGTCGCACGTGATCGGGCAGCTCGGCATCCGGTCGCTCGCGTACGTCGCGGGGCCGATCGACTCGCCGGACGACATGGAGCGCTCGGCAGGCTTCCGCGCCGCGCTGGCCGACCACGGGGTGCCGGCGTCGGCCGTCCGGGTCGTGCACGGTGACTTCGGGCGGGTGCGGGCCCGGGAGCTCGCGGGTGCGCTGCTCGCCGACGTCGTGCCGCGTGCCGTCGTCTGCTCGAACGACCAGTCCGCGCTCGGGGTGCTCGACGCTGCTGCTGCCCGGGGGCTCCGCGTGCCCGAGGACCTCGTCGTGACGGGGTTCGACGGCATCGACGCCGGGCGGTTCTCGTCGCCCCGGCTGACCACGGTGCACCAGCCGATGGGGGCGCTCGGGCGTGCTGCCGTCCTGGCCATCGTGGACCGGCTCGAGCGCCGCGAGGGGCCGCCCCGCGCCGTGCGCCTGCCCGTCGAGGTGCTGTTGCGCGAGAGCTGCCCGCCCACGCTGTAGCCGGGCGCCCGGCTCGCACCGTGCGAGGGGCGTGTGGTGCGAGGTTCCGTGTTCAGTGCGACCCTGGCGGCCTCGCACCACGGACGGAACCTCGCACCATGCGCGACGCCCCTCGCACCGTGCGAGCATGCGCACCGTGCGACGCCCCGACGCCCCCGCCCACCGTGCCGCCCCGCCAAACAACACCCGCGGTTGCACACCGCGATGTAAGCGCATACATTGAGCACGAACCGAATCGACATGGAGGTCGACCGAGCAATGACGCTTCCCCCACAGCGCACGCGCGGCAAGCGCGACCCAGGCCCCCGGCGACGCGGCCGTCTCCTCGCGGCCATCGCCGGCCTCGCCGCAGTGGCCCTCGTGGCCACCGGCTGCAGCATCCAGGTCCGCTCCGAACCCGATCCCACGATCGGCAAGGACACGATGCTCATCAACGCCGACCGCGGCAACCCGCTGTTCGACCGCAACTTCAACCCGTACATCGCGAACGCCCGCACGGCCTCCAAGTGGATGTACGAGCCCCTCATCGAGGTGAACCCCCTCGACGGCAAGCGCAACCCGTGGCTCGCCAGCGCGTGGAGCCAGCCCGACGCGAAGACCATCGACATGACGATCCGCTCCGGTGTCGAGTGGTCCGACGGTTCGCCGTTCAGCGCGAAGGACGTGGTCTTCACCTTCGACCTGCTCAAGAAGTTCCCCGCCATGGACGTCAAGGGCGCCTGGCAGCACATCACGAGCATCGAGCAGGACGGTGACCACGTCGTCTTCCACCTCAAGAGCGAGGACGTCCCGAGCCTGACGATCATCGGGCAGACGTACATCCTGGGCGAGGACCACTGGGGCGGCGTGGAGGACCCGACGACCTGGCGCGATCCGAACCCGGTCGGCACCGGTCCGTTCGTCCTCGGCAACTACACCGACCAGCAGTACTCGATGAACAAGAACCCGAAGTACTGGCAGGCCGACAAGATCGCCATCAAGCACCTCATCCTGCCGGCGACGAACACGCAGCTCGACACCGTCACCCGCGGCTACGACTGGGCGTACTCGTTCATCTCCGACGTGAAGGGCACCTGGGGTGCCGCGTCCAAGACGAACGAGTGGTGGTTCCCGGCCGGCGGTGTGATCGGCCTCATCCCGAACCTCACGAAGGCGCCGTACAACGACGTCAACGTCCGCCGGGGGATCTCGCTCGCGCTGAACCGTGACGACATCGCCGAGACCGCGTCCGAGGGCAACCTGTCGGCGGCGGGCCAGACCGGCCTGATCCTGCCGAACCAGGAGCGCTACCTCAACCCGGACATCCCCGACCAGGGCATGGTCACGCAGGACACGAAGGCCGCGCTCGAGTCCTTCGAGAAGTCCGGCTACACGGTGCAGGGCGGCAAGATCATGAAGGACGGCAAACAGCTGTCCATCAACATCATGACCGCGAACGGCTACTCCGACTGGCTCCGTGCTGCGCAGGAGGTCCGCCGCGACCTGACGGCGATCGGCATCAAGGTCACCATCCAGGCGCCGCAGCCCGCCGGCTACCAGCAGAACATCAACAACGGCACGTTCGACATGGCGATGGGCGGCATGGGCAACGGCGACGTCTACCAGGCGTTCAACTCCCTGCTCAGCAGCGAGTTCTACCAGCCCGTCGGCAAGTCGACCGTCAACAACTACGAGCGCTACAAGAACGCCGACACCCAGAAGCTCCTCGACGAGTACAGGGCCACGACGGACACCGCGAAGCAGCAGGAGATCCTCGACCAGCTGCAGCAGACCGTCTACGACGAGCTCCCCGTCATCGGCATGTACTACGGCGGCCTCTGGGGGCTGTTCAACACCGGCAAGTTCGTCGGGTGGCCGAGTGCGGAGGACCCCTACATGGCACCGCAGAACTACGACTCCGCACCGCTGCTCATCTTCACCAAGCTCCGCCTGCGCGACAGCGCCGCCGGCAAGCAGATCCTGCGGGAACAGGGCGACCAGCAGCAGGAGGACCAGAAGTGAAGTACATCCTCCAGAAACTCGTCCTCTTCGTCCTGACCCTCTGGGCCGCGGTCACGCTCAACTTCCTGCTCCCGCGCCTGATGCCGGGCAGCCCTGCCGACGCTGCGCTCGCGAAGCTCAGCCAGAACGGTCCCGTCACCGACGCGACCAAGAAGGCCATCGAGGCCCAGCTCGGCGTCCCGACCGGCAGCCTGTGGGACCAGTACGTCAGCTACCTGCACCAGGTCATCACCCTCGACTTCGGCACGAGCTACACGTTCTACCCGCAGCCCGTCGGCGACCTCGTGTCGAAGGCCCTGCCCTACACGCTGATCCTGGTCGGCGTCGTCACGATCTTGGCGTTCGTGCTCGGCACCCTGATCGGGGTCGCAGCGGCGTGGAAGCGCGGCACCTGGCTCGACTCGCTCCCGACGCTGTCGGGGAGTTTCATGTCGACGTTCCCGTACTTCTGGACCGCCCTGCTCCTGCTGTTCTTCCTCGGCTACGTGCTGCACTGGTTCCCGACCACGGGCGCCTACTCGGCCACGACGACGCCGGGTCTGAACCTCGACTTCGCAGAGGACGCCCTGCAGCACGCGGTGCTGCCGGCGGTCACGATCCTGGTGACGAGCCTCGGCGGCTGGATCATCGGCATGCGCAACGCGATGATCAACACGCTCGGTGACGACTACGTGACCTTCGCCGAGGCGAACGGCCTGCGCGGACGCACCGTGGCCATCCGCTACGCGGCCCGCAATGCGATCCTGCCGAACCTGACCGGCTTCGGTCTGGCGCTCGGTGGCGTGGTCGGCGGTTCCGTCCTGGTCGAGCAGGTGTTCGGCTACCCGGGCATCGGCTACCTGCTGTTCAACGCCGTGATCGGGCAGGACTACCCGCTCATGCAGGCCCTCTTCCTGATGATCACCGTGTCGGTGCTCATCGCCAACTTCATCGTGGACGTCATGTACGGCGTCCTGGACCCGAGGACGCGTCGATGACAAACAACATCACGAAGGCGGCGTGCTGCGCCCACATCGAGCACCCGGGGGCACGTCGATGACCAACAACGCAACCATCGCCGTGCGAACGCAAGACACGGAAGAACAAGCAGCGCCATCCAAGTGGCGCGCGGCCGCCCGCCAGTTCGGCGTCGTCTGGTCGAACGGGAAGGCCCGGACCGGCATCATCATGCTCGGCGTCTTCGTGCTCGTCGCGATCTTCGCCCCGCTCCTGGCCCCGTACGGCGCCAGCCAGAACGGCTTCGCCCGGTCCGCCGACGCGACGCCCGACCACTGGATGGGCACCACCGCCGCCGGCGAGGACGTCCTGTCCCAGATCATCTACGGCGCCCGCATCTCGGTCATGGTCGGTGCGGTCGCGGGCATCCTGTCCACGCTCGTCGCCGTCGCGATCGGCCTCAGCTGGGGCTACGTCCGCGGCTGGGTCGCCGAGGTCATCGGGTTCATCGTGAACCTGTTCCTGGTGATCCCGGGTCTGCCCCTGATGATCGTCATCGCCGCGTACCTGCAGAACGGCGGCATCGCGGTCATCATCGCGGTCATCGTCGTGACCGGTTGGGCGTGGGGCGCTCGCGTGCTCCGCTCGCAGACGCAGTCGCTGCGCGGCCGGGACTTCGTCACCGCCGCCCAGTTCTCCGGTGAGGGCGCGACGCGCATCGTGTTCCGCGAGATCCTGCCGAACATGACGAGCCTCATCGTCGGCAGCTTCTTCGGAGCCGCCACCAGCGCCATCCTCGCCGAGGCGGGCCTCGAGTTCCTCGGACTCGGCGACTCGTCGATCGTCAGTTGGGGCACGATCCTGTACTGGGCGCAGAACTCGAACGCGCTCCTCACCGGGCAGTGGATCCTGCTCTTCGCGCCGGGCCTCTGCATCGCGCTGCTCGCGATGAGCCTCACTCTGATCAACTTCGGCGTCGACGCCGTGTCCAACCCGCGGCTGCGCGACGGCGCACGGCCCCGTAAGGAGAAGCGCGCATGAGCGGCTTGCCAGAAACGCACCCGGCAGACGGCCTGGGCCCACGCCGCCGGTACCGGACCGACGCGCCAGCGGCGGGCCGGCCGAGCCGGTGGGGAGAGGCGCCCACCGGCGCCGCCACGGGCCTCCAGTCCGACAGCGGTGAGGTCCAGGGCGACGCCTCCGTCCTGCTCGACGTCCGCGACCTGTCGGTCGTCTACGAATCGGCCGGCCAGACGGCCGTCCAGGCCGTCGACCACGTGTCCTTCCAGCTGCGGAAGGGCGAGTTCGTCGGCCTGGTCGGCGAGTCCGGTTCCGGCAAGTCGACGCTCGGCTACGCGCTGACCCGGCTGCAGAAGCCGCCGGCGCGCACGAACGGCGGCAGCATCGTCTTCGCGGGCAAGGACATCCGCGACCTCGACGACGAAGCCCTGCGCCAGCAGCGGCAGGGCGGCTTCGCCATGGTGCTGCAGTCCGGCATGAACGCGCTCAACCCGGTGCGCACCATCCGGAACCACTTCATCGACGTCTTCAAGGCGCACGGCCACGTGTCGCGCGACCGCTGGGACGCCCGGATGAAGGAGCTCATCGAGAAGGTGAAGCTGCCGACGTCGATGCTCGCCCGGTTCCCCGGGGAGCTCTCCGGCGGCATGCGGCAGCGCGTCTCCATCGCCCTGGCGCTCTCGCTCGAGCCGCAGCTCATGGTGTTCGACGAGCCGACGACGGCGCTCGACGTGCTCGTGCAGCACGCCGTGATGGACACGATCATCGAACTCCAGCGCACCGAGGGCTTCACGGCGATCCTGATCAGCCACGACCTCGGCATCGTCCTCGAGGCCACCGAGCGCGTCCTCGTCATGCACGAGGGCCGCATCGTCGAGGACGGCGGCTCCCGCGAGATCCTCCGTGACCCGCAGGACGAGTACACGCAGATGCTCCTGTCGCACTACGCCGACCCCCGCGCCGAGGTGGTGTCGCTGCCGGGCTTCCCGGACCGCTCGCTCCGTGCCGAGGCCGGCGAGAAGCGGCAGGAGACGACCTCGTCGTTCAGCACCGTCGGGTCCCGCGAGCGCAGTGCCGCCCGCAACCCGATCGTCGTCGACCACATCGTGAAGACCTACCCGGCGCCCCGCCGTGGTGAGCAGCCGGTGCAGGCCGTGCGCGACGTGTCGTTCACCCTCGAGCCCGGGCAGTCGCTCGCCCTGGTCGGCCAGTCCGGTTCGGGCAAGTCGACCATCGCGAAGCTGCTCACCGGCGTCGAGAAGCCGACCACCGGCACCGTCCGGTTCGGCGACCTCGACGTCGCCCGCCTCGGCAAGCGCGGCCTGCGGGACCTGCGCTCCGAGGTCCAGATGGTGTTCCAGGACCCGTACTCGGCGCTCAACCCGCTGCACACGGTCGAGTACACGCTGTCCCGCCCGATCGCGAACTACACCGGGCTCACCGGGCGCGATGCCCGACGCCGGGTGCTCGAGCTGCTCGAGACGGTGGGGCTCACCCCCGTCGAGCAGTTCGCGCAGAAGCTCCCGCACCAGCTCTCCGGCGGCCAGCGGCAGCGCGTGGTGATCGCTCGGGCGCTCGCGAGCGACCCGCAGGTGATCATCGCCGACGAGCCGGTGTCGATGCTCGACGTGACGCTCCGTGCCGGGGTGCTCGCGCTCCTCGAGGACCTCCGCGAGCAGTGGGGCGTGTCCCTGCTCTACATCACGCACGACCTGCTGAGTGCGCGGCTCATCACGGACGACATCATGGTGCTCCACGAGGGCGCCGTGGTCGAGCGGGGTCACACGGCCGAGGTGCTGCAGAACCCGCAGGACCCGTACACGATCGCCCTCCTCGACGCCGTGCCGAACCCGCGGCGCACGCTCATGGAAGGACGACCGTGACCACCCTGCACGACTTCCCGACGGTGCCGCCGTTCGGACACCTGCCCACCCCGGACGGCGTCGACGTGGTCGGGATCGACGTCCCGGTCGGTCGACTGACGGCCTACCGGATCGTGCCCGAAGGGGTGTCGAAGGGCACCGTGCTCATCGTCCCCGGGTACACCGGCTCGAAGGAGGACTGGCGCACGTTCCTGCCCGTCCTCCGCGACGCCGGGTGGACCGTGGTCGCGATCAGCCGACGTGGTCAGGCGGACTCGGCCGCGCCGACCGAGCCGCGGGACTACTCCCTCGACGAGGAGGCCGCCGACGTCGTCCGGGTGGCGCGCCTGCTCGACGACGGCGCACCCGTGCACCTGATCGGGCACTCGCTCGGCGGCGTGATCGTCCGGGCTGCCGCGCTCCAGGACCCGACGGCGTTCCGCGACGTCGTGCAGTTCTGCTCCGGCCCGCACGGCTGGCCGTACCGCAAGGTCACCGAGCTGACGATCCTGCACGACACCGGCGGGAACCTCCGGCAGCTGTTCGACTCGACGAACCCGCTCTGGGCGTACCGTCCCGACGACGAGCTGCCCGACGACGTCCGGATGGTCCGTGACCGCTTCGACGCGACGAGCCCGCTCAGCGTCGTCGCCGGTGGTCACATCCTCGAGGACCACACCGACGCCTCCGACGCCCTGCGCGCCACCGGGCTACCGGTCCTCGTCGCCCACGGCGAGTGGGACAACGCCTGGCCGATCCCGTGGCAGCGGGCGATGGCCGAGCAGACCGCTGCCGAGTACGTCGTCGTCCCGGCGAGCTACCACGGTCCCCAGGTCGAGAACCCGCTCGGGACGGTCGCCGTCTTCGACGCCTTCCTGAGCCAGCACTGACCTGAGCCAGCACTGACCTGAGCCAGCACTGACCTGAGCCAGCACTGACCTGAGCCAGCACTGACTCGAACAAGCACTGAAAGGCACGATCATCTCCACGCTGCAGTTCCCCGACGGCTTCCTCTGGGGTGCCGCCACCGCCGCCCACCAGATCGAGGGCAACAACGTCAACAGCAACTGGTGGGTGCACGAGCACGAGCCGGACACCACCATCGTCGAGCCCTCGGGCGACGCGGCGGACAGCTACCACCGGTACCGCGAGGACATCCGCATCGCCGCCGAGCTCGGGCTGAACTCGTACCGGTTCAGCATCGAGTGGTCCCGCATCGAGCCCGAGCGCGGGTTCGTCAGCCGTGCCGAGGTCGACCACTACCGCCGCATGGTCGACGCCTGCCACGAGTTCGGCATCGAACCGATCGTCACCCTCATGCACTTCACGGTGCCGCGCTGGTTCGAACGCGACGGCTTCTGGCGGGCACCCGACGCCGCCGACCTGTTCGCCCGCTACACCGAGGCCGCGCTCCCCGTGGTGCAGGACGGTGTCCGCTACGTCTGCACGATCAACGAACCGAACATCGCCGCGATGCTCGCCGGCGGCGAGGACGCCTCGAACCTGGTGGCCTACGGCCTGCCGAACCCGGACCTCGGCGTCGCCGACGCCCTGCTGGCCAGCCACAGGCGGTCGCGCGAGGTGCTGGGACAGGTGTCGGGCCTCCAGTCCGGGTGGACCATCGCGACGCAGGCGTTCAAGTCGTCCGGCGAGCCCGGGGCTGACGCGATGCTCCGCGAGTACGGGTACCCGCGCGACGACTGGTACCTGGAGCAGGCCGCGGGGGACGACTTCCTCGGCGTGCAGGCCTACACGCGCACGTTCATCGGGCCGGACGGGCCCCTGCCCGTCCGCGAGGACGTCGAGACGACCCTGACCGGCTGGGAGTTCTACCCCGAGGCCTCGGCCGACGGGCTCCGCAGCGCGTGGGAGCGCTCCGGCGGCGTCCCGCTGATGATCACCGAGAACGGCATCGCCACCGCCGACGACTCCCGCCGGCAGGCGTACACGCAGGGTGCCCTCGAGGGCATCCACCGGTGCATCGAGGACGGCATCGAGGTCCTCGGCTACCAGCACTGGTCGCTCCTGGATAACTACGAGTGGGCCTCCGGCTTCCGCCCGACCTTCGGGTTGGTCGCGTGGGACCCGGAGACCTTCGCGCGCACGCCGAAGGAATCCGCCCGCTGGTACGGGCGGGTCGCGCAGGCGAACGCCCTCGAGTCGGTCACCGTCTAGGACGGTCGGCCCCGCGAGCGCGCGGCGGACGGGAGGCCCTGCTCCCGTCCGCCGCGCTTCGTCACGTCCGGCATGTGCCCGGGCACGGGCCGGGGTGCGGGCTGCGCTCAGACTGCGGCGAGCAGGTCGGCGACGGCGGTCTCGCGGAGCAGCTCCGCGCGGTCCGCGGCGGTCGAGCCCTCGTCGTCGACGGCGTCCCGGTCGACGTCGAGCGTCAGCACGACCCGGACCGTGTCGAGGTCGCCGGAGTCGACGGCCGCGATCAGCAGCGTCGCGCCACGTGATCCGCGCGCCCGGGTGTCCGCACCCGCGGCCGCGAGGGCACGCACGATCGCGGCGTGGCCGCCCCATGCGGCGCGGATGATCGGGGTGTTGCCGTCCGTGTCACGCGCCTCCAGGTCGGCACCCGCGGCGATCAGCACGTCGACCGCCCGGCGCGCGTCGCGGTCGATCGCCAGCGTCAGCGGCGTCCGCCCCTCTGCGTCGACCAGCTGGAGTGTCGCTCCACGGCGCAGGAGCTCCTCGAGCATCTCGGGGTGGTCGAACCACGCGGCGGCGTGCAGCGGGGCGAAGCCCCAGCGGGGGTCGACGTCGTCGACGTCGCTCGCGTCGTCGGCCAGGTGCAGTCCGCCGAGGTCGCCGTAGGCCGCTGCCCGCACCACCTCGGTCGTCCACTCGACCCAGCCGTCCGGTACCGGGCCGTGCCAACCGCGGGGCGGGCGCCCGTCGAGTCCGGCGTAGGTGGTCTCGTCGACGCTCCGCACCTCGACCGAGACGTCGGTGAAGCGGATCGCCACCTCGCCGACCGGTGACACGAGCAGGCGCAGCTCCCACTGGTCACGGCCCGCGTGCTCGACCTCTCCGCGGGCCACGTGGGCGTCCCCGGCGAGCAGGGCGTCGGGATCCAGGCCGACGGGGTCGATCACGGCGTCGTCGAAGCGCAGGGTGACGCGGGCATGGTTCCACCGCCGCCAGAGGCCGTCGGGGGTGTCGAGCACCTCGTCGTTCCGGACGACCACCTGCAGGTGCAGGACCACGGGGTCGGCCTCGCCGTGGTCGGGGAGTGCCGCGGTGTCGTCGGCGGTGTCCTCGGACGGGCTCGTCGCGTGCCGGTGTGCGGGTTCGGCGCGCCAGGTGGCCACCCGGGCGTCCGTCCACCGGACCGTCGCGAGTGCCGCGACGGGCGGGGGTGCGTCCTCGACCAGGCGTGCGAGGTGTTCGGTGTGGCCGTCGAAGTCCTCGAGGGACACGTAGCCCACGGAAGGCCAGTTCACTCGACTCCAACGCACGCGACGACACTACCGGCCGATCGGGCACGAACCGGGCTCCTGCGATGCGAAGTGAGCATTGCGCTCGTGATCATCACACTTGATATGTCGTACGTGAATATCGTACGCTGGTCCGGCAGCGGAGGTTCCGCCGCGTCCGATCCGGAAGCGCAACCATGAACCCGAGACCCACCATCCCGAACGCCTACGTCGCCCCGTCCGCCGTCGTGTCAACGTCGGCGGTGGTCGAACCGGGCGTCCGCGTCTGGGACAACACGCACGTCGAAGCCGAAGCCACCATCGGCAGCGAGACGCTCATCGGCCGTGGCGTCACCATCGGGGCAGGCGTCCGGGTCGGCGCCCGCTGCAAGATCCAGAACGGCGCCCTGGTGTACGGCCCCGCCGTCATCGGCAGCGGGGTCTTCATCGGTCCGGGCGCGGTCCTGACCAACGACAACACCCCGCGTGCGATCAACCCGGACGGTTCCGTGCAGGACGCCCACGACTGGCGACCGACGGCCGTCGTCGTGGAGCACGGTGCCTCCATCGGCGCCGGCGCACTCTGCGTCGCGCCGGTCCACGTCGGTCGCTGGGCCATGGTCGCGGCCGGTGCCGTCGTCGTCCACGACGTCCCGGACCACGCGCTCGTGGCCGGGGTGCCCGCCCGTCGCATCGGCTGGGTGAGCCGCACCGGTCGACGTCTGGCGCAGGTCGACGACCACACCCTGGTCTGCACCGAGACCGGCGACCGCTTCCACCACTCCGAGACCACCGACACGATCGAGGCGATCCGATGACCACCACCACACTCGAACTCATCCCGGCGGCGAAGCCGCTCATCGGCACCGAGGAACGCCGCGCCGTCGACGCCGTCCTCGAAGGCGGCGGTCTGGCGCAGGGACCCGAGGTCGCCGCGTTCGAGCGCGAGTTCGGCGACGTCCTCGTCGAGGGCGCGTCGGTCACCGCCGTGAACAGCGGCACCGCCGCCCTGCACCTGGCACTGGTCGCGCTGGGGATCGGCCCCGGTGACGAGGTGATCGTCCCCTCGTTCACCTTCGCCGCCACGGCCAACGCCGTCCGGCTCGTCGGCGCCCAGCCGGTGTTCGTCGACGTCGACCCGGTGACCTACTGCGTCGACCCCGTCGCGGTCCGGGCAGCCGTCACCCCGGCCACCCGGGCGATCATGCCGGTCCACCTGTACGGGCACCCCGCGGACATGACCGCGATCGCACAGCTCGCCGACGAGCACGACCTGCTCGTCGTCGAGGACGCGGCACAGGCCCACGGAGCCCGGTGGGCGGGCACGCGCGTCGGCAGCGGTTCCGACGCAGCGGCGTTCAGTCTCTACCCGACCAAGAACATGACCGCGGGCGAGGGCGGCATGGTGTCGACGCGAACCCCGGACGTCGACCGCATGCTCCGGCTGCTGCGGAACCAGGGCATGGAGCAGCGGTACGCGAACGAGGTCATCGGCTTCAACGCGCGCATGTCCGACATCCACGCTGCGATCGGGCGGGTCCAGCTCCGGAAGGTCCTCGGCTGGACCGCGCAGCGCCAGGCGAACGCCGCGTACTTCACGCGCGAGCTCGACGGTGTCGTCACCCCGACGACCGACCCGCGAGCCGAGCACGTCTTCCACCAGTACGTCGTCCGGGTGCCGTCGGACCGCGACGGCTTCGCGGCCGCACTCCGCTCCGAGTTCGGGATCGGCTCCGGCGTCTACTACCCGACGCCCGTGCACCGCCTGCCCTCGTTCGGACACGACGTCGACCTGCCGGAGACCGAGCGCGCTGCGGCCGAGGTCCTCGCGCTGCCGGTGTACCCGACCCTGACGCTGTCCCAGCTCGACCGCGTCGTCCAGGCCGTCAACACCCTCGCCGGGGCCGGACGATGAGCGGGGTGCTGCGGGCCGGAGTCATCGGCCTCGGGATGATGGGGCGCCACCACGCAAGGGTCCTGCGGTCGCTCGACGGAGTGGAACTCGTCGGCGTCGCCGATGCCCTGGGCGACCTGCACGACGTCGCGCAGGGGGTGCCGGTCCTCCGTTCCGTCGATGAACTCATCGGCATCGGCATCGACATGGCCGTCGTCGCGGTCCCGACCGCCCTGCACGAAGCCGTCGGTGTCGAACTCGCCGCGGCCGGGGTGCACGCGCTGATCGAGAAGCCGGTCGCCGTCGACGGTCCGGCCGCCAGGCGCCTCGTCGCCGCGTTCGACCGTGCCGGCCTCGTCGGCGCGGTGGGGCACATCGAGCGCTACAACCCGGCACTCCAGGCGCTGCGACAGCGACTCGACGCGGGTGAGCTGGGCGACGTCTACCAGATCGTCACCCGCAGGCAGGGCCCCTTCCCCGCGAGGATCGCCGACGTCGGCGTGGTGAAGGACTTGGCCACCCACGACATCGACTCGACCTCGTGGATCGCCCGGTCACCGTTCGCCCACGTCGGCGCCCTGGCGGGTACCAAGAGCGGTCGGCCGCACGAAGACCTCGTCACCGTCACCGGTCGCCTGGCCGACGGCACCCTGACCTCGCACCTCGTGAACTGGCTCACCCCGTTCAAGGAGCGGCTCATGATCGTCACCGGCGACCGCGGGACCTTCGTCGCCGACACCCTGACCGCCGACCTGACCTTCCACGAGAACGGCACGGTCCGGACCGAGTGGGACCAGGTCGCCGCGTTCCGGGGTGTGTCCGAGGGCGCCAGCACGCGGTTCGCGATCGCCAAGCGGGAGCCCCTGCTCGTCGAGCACGAGGCCTTCCGCGACGCCGTCCTCGGGCGGCCGTCCGACATCGTCACCCTCCGTGACGGACTCCGCACGGTGCTCGTCGCCGAGGCCGTCCTCGAGTCCTCCCGGATCCAGCAGACCGTGCAGATGGGCACGGACGCAGAAGGAGCAGCAGCATGAACGTCGTCGTCGTCGGTCTCGGCAAGATCGGGCTCCCGCTCGCCGTCCAGTACGCACGGTCCGGTGCCCGCGTCACCGGTCTCGACGTCGCGAGCGGGGTGGTCGACGCGGTCAACGCGGCCACCGAGCCGTTCCCCGGCGAGCACGGGCTCGCCGACGGCCTGCGAGAGGTCGTGCCCGCGGGGCACCTCCGCGCGACCACGGACGCCGCCACGGCGATCCCCGGCGCCGACGTCGTCGTGGTCGTCGTGCCGCTCTTCGTCGACCACGACGGGATCCCGGACTTCGGCTGGATGGACGCCGCGACGGAGTCGATCGCTGACCACCTGCGCCCGGGGACACTCGTCGCCTACGAGACCACCCTGCCGGTCGGGACCACGCGAGGGCGCTGGGCACCCCGTCTCGAGGCCCGGTCCGGACTCGTCGAAGGACGCGACTTCCACGTCGTGTTCTCGCCGGAGCGCGTCCTGACCGGGCGGGTGTTCGCCGACCTGCGGCGCTACCCGAAGCTCGTCGGCGGGCTCTCCGTCCGGGGGTCGGCGCTCGGCAGGGCCTTCTACGAGAGTGTCCTGCAGTTCGACGAGCGGGACGACCTCGATCGGCCGAACGGCGTCTGGGACCTCCGGACGGCCGAAGCCGCCGAGCTCGCGAAGCTCGCCGAGACCACCTACCGCGACGTGAACATCGCCCTCGCCAACGAGTTCGCCCGGTTCGCGGAAGGGCAGTCGATCGACATCGCCGACGTCATCGAGGCCTGCAACTCCCAGCCGTACAGCCACATCCACCGTCCCGGCATCGCCGTCGGCGGACACTGCATCCCGGTGTACCCGCGGCTGTACCTCTGGAACGACCCCGAGGCGACGGTCGTCCGTGCCGCCCGTGCCAGGAACGCCGCGATGCCGGAGCACGCCGTCGCCCTGCTCGAGCGACTGCACGGCGACCTGCGCGACCAGCACGTGGTCGTGCTCGGTGCTGCCTACCGCGGCGGTGTCAAGGAGACCGCCTTCTCCGGGGTCTTCGGCACCGTCGACGCGCTCCGGGCTCGTGGCGCCGTCGTGACGGTGTCCGACCCGCTGTACTCGGACGACGAGCTCCGCCGGCTCGGCTTCGAGCCCCACGTCGAGGGCGATCGGGTCGACGCTGCCGTCGTGCAGGCCGACCACGCCGAGTACGCGACGTGGGACGAGTCCCGGCTGCCCGGCGTCCGGACGGTCGTCGACGGCCGACGGGTGCTCGACGCCGCTCGGTGGGCGTCCACGACGGTCACGGCGATCGGTGCGCCCCCGGTCCCGCCGTCGGTCTGACGCCGTGGCCTCCACGCCACGGCGGCGTCTGCCGGCGATCGGGACGATCCTCGTCGGCACGGTCCTCGGGCAGGGACTCGTCGTGGCGATTTCGCCGCTGCTGACGCGGCTCTACAGCCCGTCGGACTTCGGCACCCTCGCGGTCGTCACGGCGGTCGCGAGCATCCTCGGTGCCGGGGCCACCCTCGGCACCGATCGCGCTCTGGTCGTCGCACACGACACGGCGACGACCAGGGCGCTCGTGGCGATCGGGTTGCTCTCGACGCTCGCCGTCGGGGCCGTCACCGCCGGCGTCGTCTGGGCGCTGCGGATCGAGGCAGTGCGCTGGTTCGCCGCCCCGGCGCTCGAGTCCCTCTGGTGGATCGTCCCGGTGACGGTCGTCGCCGTGGGTGCCCAGCGGATCGCGTCGGCCGTCCTCGCGCGGCGGCAGTGGCACCGTTCCATCGCGGTGCGCAACGCCTGCCAGGGCATCGGGCAGTCCGCTTGGAACCTGACGATGGCGGTCGCCGGTCCGGTCGGGTTGGTCGGCGGTCTGGCCGTCGGGAGGCTCGCGGCGCTCCTGGGCATGGTCCGGTTCCGGCGAGGTGCTGGCGACCGGGTGACCATGCAGACGCTCGCCGCCGCGGCCCGACGGCACCGGCGGTTCCTGCTCATCACCCCGTGGTCGTCGATGCTGAACGTCATCGGCCAGCAGGCACCGAGCCTGCTCATCGCCGCGGTGCACGGCAGTGTCGCCGCGGGGTTCGTCGCGCTCACGATGCGCGTGCTCGGCGCACCGGTGGGCATGGTCGCCGACGCGACGGCGCAGTACGCGGCCGGGGCGTTCGGCCTGCGCATCCGCTCGGGGAACCCGGTACGCCGGCTCCTGGTCGGGCTCGTCGTCCGGTTGGCGGTCGCCGGCTCGGTCGCTGCACTGGTCGTGGTGCTCCTCGGCCCGGCGGTGTTCTCGTCGGTGTTCGGTCCGGAGTGGGCCGTGTCGGGGGCGTATGCGCAGCTGCTCGTGCCGGCGTTCGCGATCCAGGTCGCCGTGTCGCCGGTCACCCAGGTGCTCTCGATGCTCCAGCGTCAGGGTGCGCAGCTGACGTGGGACGGCTCACGTCTCGTGCTGTCCACTTCGGCTGTGCTGGTGCCGTCACTGCTCGGTGCGCCGATGCCGGTCGTGCTCCTGGCCCTCGCACTGGCGATGGCGGTGTCCTACGCGGCGGTGCTCGTGCTCGTCCTCCGTTCGGCGCGGGTCCACGACCGGGGGCTCGCCGACTGAAACACGACATGTACATAACTCGTTCGATGGCCGTGTCGGCCCGTAGTTTCGCTGCATGGCTCCTCGACCCCGCCCGTTCGACATCGTCCACGTCTCGAGTGCCCATCCGTGGACCGACAACCGCGTACACCTCCGCGCCGCGGGGAGTGCGGCGACCGCCGGGTACCGCACCGCACTGATCGCCGTCGCAGCAGCGGGGGACGCCCCGGACCCCGATTGGGACAGCCCCGATCCCGACACCGGCGTGTACGTCCGCAGGATCCCGGCACGACGCCGCAGCCGGCGCGTGCTGGTGTCGTCCGTCCAGGCCGTGTGCGCGGCCCTGTCGTCGCGTGCGCCGATCGTGCACCTCCACGACCCGGAGCTCCTGTGGGCCGTCCCGGTCCTCCGCTGCCTGCACCGGACGGTCGTCTACGACGCGCACGAAGACCTGCCGGACCAGGTGCGGGGCAAGGAGTACCTCGGACCCGTCGCCCGACGTGCCAGCACGATGGCCGCGCACGCTGCGCTGGCCGTCGCCCGGGGTTCGAGCACGGTCATCGCGGCGACCCCGACGATCGCGCGTCGGTTCCCAGCGGACCGCACGGTGCTGGTCCGGAACGTGCCCCAGCTCCGCGCAGCGGACACCGAGGCGCACGCGGTCACCGATCGCGACAGGGTCGTCGTCTACATCGGGTCGATGAGCCGAGACCGCGGCATTGACGTGCTGGCCGGGGTCGCGTCGTCCCCGGCGCTCCCGGACGGCTGGCGGATGCTGACGGCGGGGCCCATCGACGGAGCCGTCGACCGCCGCGCCTTCGACGAGCTCGTCCGCACGGGCAGGATCGACCACCGCGGCGTGGTGCGCCCCCGAGCCGCACGCGACCTGCTGGTGACCGCGCGGATCGGGCTCCTGCCGCTCTTCCCCACCCCGGCGTACGCGGCCTCGATCCCGACCAAGCTCTTCGAGTACCTGGCAGCCGGGCTCGCGGTCGTCGCGACGGACGTCCCCCTCTGGCGCGAGCTCCTCGCGGGCACCGACTGCGCCACCTGGGTGCCACCGGGCGATCCAGAGGCGATCGTCGCGGCGATCCGTCGGTACGACGACGATCCCGAGCTCCTCCGGAACCACGCCGAGGCCGGACGTGCCCTCGTGCTGGAGCGCTTCCGCTGGGACCGTGAGGAGCAGGTCCTCCTCGACCTGTACCGTTCGCTCTCCGGTGCAGCACCGGTGCCGGAAGCGGTCGCTCGGTGACGCGCGGCACGTCGTCCCGACCAGTCGTCACCCGACGAGCCGCGCTGTTCGGGGCCGCCAGTGCGATCCCGGTCGTGCTGCTCCCCACCGACGGGGCACAGGCATCGCCCGGGCAGTCCGGACGCGCCGACGTCGACGCACGGGGGGCGCGGGCAGCACAGTCGGTGTCCGACATCGGCGCGGCACGCTTGCAGGACGCCGTCACCGCCACCGACCCCGACGGGGTCCTCGTCGTGACCAGGCACTGGGTGCTCTCGGAACCCCTGCGGATCGACCGGCCGCTGGTGATCCGGTTCGTCGGCGGGTCGCTCTCCACCGTGCGTGACATCGATCTGGTGCTGGTCACGGTCTCCGGGGTGACCATCGTCGATGCCGTCCTCCGCGGGTCCGGTGCGGACCACTCCGGACTCGGCCGCGGGGTGCACGTCGCGGGCACGGCAGCGCGACCACTGCGGGACGTGCACGTCCTGGGCGCGGACATCCGTGACTTCCCGCACGACGGGGTGCTGCTCGAGCACTGCGCCGGCTTCAGCGTGGACGACAGCCTGATCACCGACATCGGGTACGCCGGCGTCCTCATGTTCTCGTGCACGGACGGTGCCGTGCGGCGCAACCGCATCGCGCGGATCGTCCAGCCGAAGCCGTACCCGAACTCCTACGGGATCGAGGCGGTGCGCGCCACGACGACCGGGCTCGTCGGCGCACCGCGGTCAGCTCGGATCGTCATCGCCGACAACCACGTCTCCGACGTCCCCTCGTGGGAGGGCATCGACACCCACGGCGGGCAGTCCATCGCGATCCTGCGCAACCGTGTCGAGAACTGCCGGGTGGGCATCGCCATCGTCCCCTCGAAGGACGAATCGGACGCGAGCGCGACCAAGTACGCGCCGCTCGACTGCTCCGTCATCGACAACATCGTGCACCGCACGACTCCCGGGCCCGGCTCCGGCATCATCATCCGCGGCGCGGGGGAGACCGTCGGAGACCGTGCTGAACGGGCCAACGGCATGGTCCTCCGCAACACCGTGACGGGCTACGGCGACGGAGATCGCGACGGGGCGGTGCTCGTCTACCTGACACGACACCTGCTGATCGCACACAACCACCTGCCCGGCGGCGTTCGACGTGGCCTCTCGCTGTACCACTCGAACGACGGCATCGTCCTCGTCGGCAACCGCATCGCGGGCCTGCGCACACAGGGCACGGCCACCTCTGTCGCGATCGACGTCCGCGCCTCCGAGAACCGTGGCCACCTGATGGGCAACCGGTACGAGGGGAGCGCCGAGAGCGGTGCCGTCTACGGTGTGCTCTGCCGACAGACGGCCAACGACCTGGTACTCGTCGACAACGACTGGGCCGCGACGACGACCGCAGTGGTGGCGGGTGCCGGCGCGGTGATCCGCGTCCGGGAGGGCTGAGCTGCCCGTCGCCCCGCTGCGCGTCGCCCCGACGCTCGTCCAGTCGTCGCGCGCTCGGGCGTCCTCCGTCGCTCGGCCTTCGGCCGTGGGGCTGCCCTGTTCGCCGTGGTGCCGGAGCGTGCCACACGGCGGCCACCCGAGACCCTGGTCGGCGCCGGAGCATGCGCCCGTGCCGTCGCACGACTCCGAGCCACACGACCACGGGGCACACCGCTCTGATCAGCACGCTCCCACCCGCTCCGCGGCGCGATCAGCAGGATGAGCGTCCCCATCAGCAGCCCGTGCGAGAGCATCGCCGTGAAGATCGACGTGTTCGACAGCATGATGCTCGGCATCACGACGGCCATCGCCGCGACGCGCATCGGGAGTCCTCGGCTCGCACCGTCGAGGAACCGCAGCCAGACGAACAGCGCGGCCGCGGCGACGAAGATCCCGATCCACCCGAAGTTCGCGAACCCGTCAGCGAACAGGTTGGCGTTCGCGTAGCCCACCGACCCGGGCACCAGGTAGTCGGAGATGCGCTTGGGTGGCGGTAGGTCGTAGGGGTAGTCGATCCAGGGGCTCAGGAACGAGTACCCGTACCGGGCGACGGGGTTGTCGGAGAAGTAGTCGACGTACACCGACGACAGCAGCCCCGGCGTCAGCATGAAGCGGCGCGTGAACACCGAGGTCCACGTGATGCCGCCCTGCACCTCGTCGGCGATCGCTGAGACGACCATGATCGCGAGCGGTGCGCCCAGGAAGGCGAGCGACCGCGCCGGCCTCGTGCCCCGGAACAGCACAGCCATGCCGAGGACGGCGATGAACGAGAACAGCACGGCCTTGAACCCGGTGCTCGAGTACAGCAGGAACTGGCCGGCCAGCGCGAGCACCACCAACGACGGACGACGGCGGAAGATCCCCCGCGCCAGGACGAGCGGGTTGATCACGTACGCCTGCCCCGTGAGCAGGTAGCCGAGCGCGCCGCCGGTGCCGACGTCGGCCGAGTAGTCGGCGCGGACCTCGTAGATGTCGTCGAGGGCCAGGAACCGGATGTGGATCCCGACCGTGGCCGCCATCAGTCCGTAGGTGACGAGCGAGTACAGACCGCAGACGATCCAGGTCAGGGTCGCGCGGTCGATCCGTCGCTGACCGATGACGAGCACGTCGTCGGCAGCGTCGACCTGCGACCCCGGAGCCGTCGCACCGCGCGGGGTGGCCAGGCTGACCAGTGCGAACGCCGTGCCGACGGTCGCACTCAGTGCGATCGCAGTCGCGGTGGACACGTACCCGGTCGAGATGCTCATGATCATCGTCGGGCTGACACAGACGACGAAGATCGTCCAGAGCACGACGTGTGACGGCCGGACGAGCACGCGGGGGAGGGTCAGCGCGACCGCGGTCGTCAACGCGACGACGACGAGCAGGGCCTGCCACGGGGCGGGCACGAAGCTGTACCCCAGGTACGAGAAGAGCGGCGCGACGAGGTTCGCCGAGATCCAGTTCATGGTCAGCCCGAGGAACCCGACCGCGACGAACACCCCCGCCGCACGCCCGACCGGACGCGCGAGGTCGGCCCGGTCGATCGTCGCCCGCGTCACCGGGATCCCGTCGAGTGCAGACGCGCTCCGCGGACGCCCGGCAGGAGCTCGTCGTACATCGCGACGAGCCGCTCGGCCTC
The DNA here is from genome assembly GCF_015351025.1 of Curtobacterium sp. VKM Ac-1376. Lineage (GTDB taxonomy): Bacteria > Actinomycetota > Actinomycetes > Actinomycetales > Microbacteriaceae > Curtobacterium. The sequence continues at coordinate 170,927 of NZ_JADKRV010000003.1, forward strand.
GGGAGCCCAGGTGAACCGTGCTGCAGCGCGACGGGCCTCGGCGCCGTGCCGTTCGAGCAGCGCCGGGTTGTCCGCGTACCGGCGGACCGCATCGGCGATGGCCGCAGGGTCGTCGGCGGGCACGAACGTGACGCACTCGACCCCGCGCAGCAGGTGTCGCCACAGCGGGATGTCGGTGGCGATGACGGCGAGCCCGGCCGCGAGGTACTCGAACAGCTTCGTCGGGAAGATCTGGTCGGTCACCGGAGTCCGGCGGAAGGGGACCACGCCGATCCGGGCGCGCAGGAGCAGGTCACGGGCCTCCATCGGACCGACGACGCCACCGTGCACGGCGCGTCCGGTGGCCTCGGCGGCCCGCAGCCGCTCGGTCGACGTCGCACGGTCGATCGAGCCGACCATCTCGACGCGCCAGTCCGCCGGGAACGACGGTTCCTCGACGACCGACGCGAGCACGTCGATCCCACGGTCGTGACTCAGGACGCCGACGTGCGCGACCAGGGCGGGCCGCGCCTCCAGGCCGACCTGGGCGTCGTCCTCCGGGCGCGCGAAGGGGAAGTTGTGGATCGCGATGCGGCGCGATGCCGGGAACCGGCGTCCGGTCCATTCGGTGGCGGTGACGACACGGTCCGCGGTCCCGGCGATCCGGAGCAGCCCGTGCGAGAGCCACGCGAAGACGGCACGCTGCCGGTACGTCAGGTAGTCCTTGCCCCAGACCTGGTCGGGCAGGTCCTCGTGCGCGTCGTACACCACGGTCCGGCCGGCCAGCCGGAGCGCCGGGATCGTCCAGATGAGTTCGGGGTCGTGCAGGTGGACCACGCGGGCGCGGGATCGAAAGGCCAGGATCAGTGCCTGCGTCGTCGACACGACCATGCGGCGAACGCGCGTCCGTCGCGGGATGCGGACGACGTCGACGGCGGTGGCGGGGGCGTCGAGATCGGATTCGACCGCGATCAGCCGGACGCGGTACCCGGCGTCGGCCGCGGCGGCCGCCTCGCGCAGGTGGACGCGGTTGTCGACCCACGGGTGGGCACTGGAGACGTGGACGATGTCGGGGAGCATGCTCGGGTTTCCTCGGCTGGGGGCTGGGGCTGGGGCTGGGGCTGGGTGAGTGGGTCAGGCCGTGGCGACGGTGTCGTCGAGCACTCCGGCCAGGACGCCGGCGAGGTGGCGGTAGTCGTGCTCGCGGGTGACGTGGTCGCGGCCACGGGCACCCATCGCGTCACGGTGGGCAGGTGGCATCGCCGCGAGCGCCAGGATGCCGTCGGCGATGGCCTGCGGGTCGTCGGGCCGGACGTGGAGTCCGCTGTCCGACGCGGCGACCGGTTCGAGCGTGACGGGCGCACCGACGAGCAACGGGCGCGCGAGCAGCATGTACTCGTACTGCTTGTTCATCGAGACGCCGTGTCGGTAGAGCGGCAGGTCGTGCATGTTGACCACCAGGCAGTCGGCCTGTCGGCCGATGCGCCGGGCCTGGTCCTGCGGCATTCGTCCGTCCCAGACGACGTCGGCACCAGCCGGGAGGCGCGACGCGCGTTCCCGGAGCGCCGTCACGTCCGATCCGTCCCCGACCATGCGCAGGGTCAGTCGCGGTCCGCCGCTCGCCGCGGCGCGTCGGCTGGCGAGGTCGAAGCCGTCGAGGACGGCTTCGAGGGCGTTCGCCGGTCCCATCGAGCCGATGTAGGTGACCGTGAAGTGGTCGTCCCCGGGTTCGGAGCGCTCGATCGCTTCGTCGCGGCGCTCGTCCTGGTCGTCGAGTGCGACGCCGTTCGGGATCCACGTGAACGGGACGTCGTGGCCGCGGTCGGCGTAGTAGCGGCCGACTCCCTCGAGCGGGGAGATGAGGTGGTGGGCCCGGTTGACGGTGGTGCGCTCGAGTCGTCGGAGGACCCGGATCACCGGGTGTCGCTCGGTCATGCCCGCGAGGCCGAGTGCGGACTCGGGCCAGAGGTCGCGGGGTTCGAAGACGAACGGCACGTCCAGCCGGCGGGCGAGCACGGAGGCGGCCCACGCTGCCAACGGGTGGAACGACCCGCCGATCACGACGTCGGGGCGGGGGAGTCCGCGGAGCATCCGGGGGGTCAGCAGCAGCGCGGTGAACACGCCGATGTCGGCGACACGGCGGATCGTTCGGCGGACGCCGGATCCGCGGTGGTCGACGCCCCGCAGCCAGCAGAACTCGTAGCCGTCGCCGGACCAGCGCTCGCGCAGCGCCGATCCGTTCATGTGTGAGCGGCCTGATGGATGATCGGTGCCGGCGGCGATGACCACTGAGTGCCACCCGTGCGCGGTGAGCCCGGCGGCGAGGTGCTGGTGCCGGGTCGCACGCCCGTCGCGCTCGCGGTGGTGCGCGTAGTGGTTGACGATCCACGCGGTCTTCACCGGGGACCACCGGTCATCGCGGCCGTGCCCTCGAACACGTCGGAGCTGACGTGGCCCGGCGCCGCGATCCCCTCGCGGCGGAACACGATGACGACCGTCCGGAGCAGGATGCGCAGGTCGAGCCCGAGCGTCACGGTGTCGACGTACTCGACGTCGGACCGCAGGCGCTCCGGCCACGGCAGGGCGTTGCGGCCGCGGACCTGTGCCAGGCCGGTCAGCCCCGGCAGGACGTCGTGCCGGCGGGACTCCTCGGGCGTGTAGAGCTCGAGGTAGCGGCAGAGGGTGGGACGGGGCCCGACGAAGCTCATGTCGCCGCGCAGGATGTTCCAGAGGCTGGGCAGTTCGTCGAGGCTCGTCGAACGCAGGAAGGAACCGAACGGGGTGAGCCGGTCGCTGTCGCTGACGAGGCCGGTGGCGGGGTCGGGCTCGAGCATCGTGCGGAACTTCAGGATCGTGAACGTCTGACCGTGCAGGCCCGGACGGGGCTGGCGGAACAGCACCGGGCTGCCGAGCTTGGCAGCGACGAGGGCGGCGACGAGCGCGAGCACCGGGGCGAGCGCGATCAGGGCGAGCGCCGCGCCGACGATGTCGAGGAGACGCTTCGCGCGGAGGATCCGCGTGCGGCGGGGGGAGTGCATGGGTCGTGTCCTTTGTCGTTGATCAGGCGGTGCGCGTGCTCGTGTACTCGGAGCGGTAGTACGCGCTGCGTGACGCCTTGTGCTTGGTCTTGGTGAGGACGATGCCGGCGGGTTGCTGGCCGACCCGGTCCAGCGCCTCGATCGCCAGGCGGACGTCGGAGCGCTTGGTCTGGTTCGCTGCGGTGACGAGGAGCGTCGTCGACACGAGGGTGCTGACGAGGGCCGAGTCGGTGACGGCGAGCACCGGCGGGGTGTCGACGAGCACCACATCGAAGCGCGACGCCAGTTCGGCCAGGACCCGGGCCATCGCCTCGGAGCCGATCAGCTCGCTGGGGTTCGGCGGGATCGTCCCGGCCGGCAGCACCGCCAGGCCGTCGATCCCCCAGGGCTGCACGACGTCCTCGAGCTCGGCACGGCCGACCAGGAGATCCGTGAGTCCGACGGCCCCCTCGACGCTCATCACCGCCGCGACGTTCGGACGACGGAGGTCGGCGTCGATGATGACCGTCCGCACGCCGCTCTTGCTCAGTGCGATCCCGAGGTTGGCGGTGGTCGTCGTCTTGCCCTCCGCCGGTCGAGCGCTCGTCACGGCGATGGTGGGAGCGCCGCCGGTGCGCAAGAACTGGATGTTCGTCCGGAGGCTGCGGAACGCCTCGGATCGCGCGGAGTTGGCCTCGTCGCGGATGATCAGCGGGCGGCGGGCAGCGTCGGTGTCGAACGCGATGTCGCCGACCACGGGCACGTCGACGTCGAGGTCCTCGCCGGAGCGGACCCTGGTGTCGAGCGCAGCGCGCAGCAGGGCGAGTGCAGCACCGGCGGCGAGGCCGCCGACGAGTCCGAGCGCGAGGTCAGCGGACTTCCTCGGGGCGATGGGATTGGCCGGTTCGGTCGCCGGGGTCACCTCCTCGAGCACGACCGAGGGCTTCTGGTCGGCGCCGGTCGGCTCGATCTGCTGCACCACGGTGGCGAGGCTCTTGCCGATCTGTTCGGCGATGGTGGACGCCGACGTCGCGGAGCCGTCCTGCACCGCGATCCTGATGATCACCGTGCCGGCGTCGACCGAGGTGGTGACCTGGGACGCGAGTGCGCTCGGGCTGGTGTCGAGGTCGAGCTCGTCGATCACCCCCTGCAGGACGCGGGGCGAGGTCGCGAGCTGCATGTACGACTTGATCTTCTGCTGGGCGGCGGTGGATCCCTGCGCGATCTCGCCAGCGGTCGCCGACATGTCGCCGGCGACGGAGACGTAGTAGGACGTCGACGCTTCGTAGGTCGGTGGGGTGATGCTCGTGACGACGAGCGAGGCGCCGGCTCCGAGGAGCGTGGCGCCGGCGATGATCCACCAGCCCGAGAGCAGGGCGCGGATGACGGCGAGGTAGTTCAAGAGGAGCCTCCGGTCGGGTTACTGGACCAGTGTAAAACATCACATCTGAAAGAACAATGCGGCACGCGGAAAGGGGCGGAGACAGCGTCCCCGCCCCTTTCCGGACCGACCGTGGCCGGAGTCGTCAGCCGGCGGCCTTGACCGTGTTCCCCTTGCCCTGGTCGTCGACCTTCGGTGCTTCCCCGCTGTAGGTGAGCGTGTTGTTCGACCCGCTGAAGAAGACCTTCTTCGTCGACGACACCGTGATCGTGGCGTTGCTTGCCTCGACGGTGATCGTGCCGATGGTGCCGAGCGCGTACGTGCGGTCGGAGCTGATGAGGTTCGCGGCTGCGCAGTCATCCGTGGTGATCGTCTGGTCGGACTTCTCGTCCTCGTCCCAGAGCTGCACGGCGCCGTCGATGCACTCGTTGTAGGTGGTCTCTGCCGCCTTCGTGGAACTCGACGCCGTCGGCGCTGGGTCCTTCGCGTCCGAGGAGCTGCAGGCGGTGACGCCGAGCGCGGCGACGAGGGCGATCGAGGCTGCCGCCAGGCCGCGGCGGATCGTGGTGTTCATCGGGTTTCCTCTCCGGGAAGTGTTGGGGTGGCCCCTCCCGTCGCAGGGCGACAGGAGGGGCCACGGGTGCTACTTGGTGTCGGCCGGCAGGGTGAAGAGCTCGCTGAGCTCGGTCTTGCCGTTCTTGGTCTGCTCGAGGGCGAACCGGAACTCGGTCGCGCCGCGCGAGACGGCCCGGTCGAAGGTCCAGTTGCCCTGGGCGTCGACCTCGAACGTGCCGGGGACGATCTGCGTGCCGGTGATGTTGAGCACGCGGTAGCTGGCGCCGGGCTCGCCGGTGCCGGTGAAGGTGTTCACGACGCCGGGGGTGACGGAACGGGTGGCGACGGTCACCGTCGCGAGGCCGGCGGCCTCGATCGTGAACAGCTCGGACTTCTCGGTCTGGCCGTTCTTGGTCTGCTCGATGACGAAGCGGAAGTTCGACGCGCCGTTGGAGACGACGCGGTCGAACGTCCAGTTGCCCTGGGCGTCGACCTCGAAGGTGCCGGGGACGATCTGGGTGCCGGACATGTTCAGCACGCGGAAGGTCGCACCGGGCTCACCGGTGCCGGTGAAGGTGTTCGAGCGACCCGGGGTGACGCGCTCCGGGGTGGTGACGGTCACCGGGGTGAGTGCCGCGGCGTCGACGGTGAAGAGCTCGGACTTGGCGGTCTGGCCGTTCTTGGTCTGCTCGATCACGAACCGGAAGTTCGCCGCGCCGTTCGAGACGACGCGGTTGAACGTCCAGTTGCCCTGGCCGTCGACCTCGAAGGTGCCGGGGACGATCTGCGTGCCGGAGATGTTCAGCACCCGGAAGGTCGCACCGGGCTCGGCCTTGCCCGTGAAGGTGTTCGAGGCGCCGGGGCGAACCGCGGCCGGACCGGACAGCGTGATCGGGGCCAGCGCGGTGGCGTCGACCGAGAAGAGCTCGGACTTGACGGTCTGACCGTTCTTGGTCTGCTCGATCACGAACCGGAAGTTCGACGCACCGTTGGAGACGACGCGGTCGAACGTCCAGTTGCCCTGGCCGTCGACCTCGAAGGTGCCCGGGACGATCTGGGTGCCGGAGACGTTCAGCACCCGGTAGGTCGCACCCGGTTCGGCCGTGCCCGTGAAGGTGTTCGAGCGACCCGGGGTGACCGATGCCGGACCGGTCAGCGTGATCGGTGCGAGTTCGGACGAGCCGGCCTCGATCGTCGTCGCGGTGGTGCTGGTGGTGTTGAACGCACCTTCGGTCGCGGTCCCGGTGAGCTTGGTGGTCATCGGGGACGTCCCCGCCTCGGCGTCCGCCGCGGCCGTGACGTCGATGTTCCACCGCATGAGGGAGTCGGCGGGGAGGTTCCACCCGGTGTTGGTCGGGCGGAAGTCGTAGGTGTACTTCGTCCCGTCCTCGGAGCGCTCACCGTTGGTGAGGGTCATCGCGGAGTTCGTCCAGTCGGCCTCACCGGGCTTCTTGAACGAGCCGTTGATGGTGCCCTGGCCCTCGGGGAACGTGGTGCCCTCGGGTGCGGTGAACTCGACCTTGCCCTGCGGGCGGCTGATCGAACCGTTGGTCTTGAAGAGCGACTCCACCGACGTGACGGCGTCACGGTCGAGGGTCACGCCGGTGCCGTCCTGGCCGGTGATCGCGGCGTCGTTGATGACGACGTCGAGATCCTTCGAGTCGTGCTCCTCGCCGTCGATCTCCTGCACGACGTGGATCTCGTTCGTGCCACGGTCGAGGCCCTCGACCGTGATGCTCCACGCACCGGTCTCGGCGTCCGCCTCGACGCTCTCCTCGCCGATCTTGACCGTCGCACCCGGCGTCGCCGTGCCCGAGATCACCGCGGTCTTCGCCGCGTGGTCGACCGACGTGATCCGGGCGACGAGGTCCACGACCGCCGTCTCGATCGTGGTCGTCGTCGTGCCCTCGGCCAGGAAGTCACCCTTGCTGCTGGTGCCGGGCATGGAGAAGTCCATCGCGTCGGAACCAGCGGGGGCATCATCGGCTGCGGTCACGTCGACCATGAAGCGGTACTGCTCGTTTGCACCGTGGTTCGCGGCCCAGTCGACGTTGAAGGTGATGGTCTCGCCGTCGTTCGAGGGTGAGCCGTTCGTCAGCGGAATCGAGGTGGCGTTCTCCCACCCGGTGTCACCGACCTGGCGCCACTGGCCCTGCACGGTGGTCTGCTCGTCGAAGGTGGTGCCCTCGGGGGCTTCGAGCGTGACCGTGCCGTCGGTGTTCGTGCGCGCTTCGCGGTTCTCGACGACGAACGGCACCTTCGTGCTCTCGCCCCGCTCGAGCTCGACCGGTCCCTGGTCGACGCCGACGAGCGTGCCGCCCTCGACGATGGGCGCTGTGACGGTCTTCTGGTCGACCTGCGCGTTGTTGAACCGCTGCGTCGCGACGAGGGAGTTGGCTCCGACGGAGAGTCCCTCGACGGTCATCGACCAGTTGCCACTCGAGTTGACGTTGGCGACCTTGCTGCCGATCGTCACTGTGCCGTTCGGAGTCGCCGTGCCCGACACCTCAGCGGTCTTCGCGATGTTGTTCACCTTCGTGACCTGCGCGGTCATGCTCACGGAACTCTGACCGGGTCGGGTCACCTGCACGGGCACGCCTTGGGAGCGGATGGTTACTCCGCCATCAATGCCGGCCGCTTGGACGTGCGCGACGGAATGGAAGTACAAGGTCCGAGTCTCCCCGCGGGACCAAGCCACGAAGTTGTAACGGCCCGCACCGCTCAGGACCGTGGACGTCGTACCTCCGTATCGCGTCACTACGAGGTAGCAGGAGATGTACTCGCCCGTGCACCGTGGCGTTCCGTAGAACGTGACGCCGTTATCGTCGGCGCCTCTGGCGCCGTACCCGGTCGGCTCCAACGGAGAACCCTGCACGTTGACTCCGATGGCGCTCTGCGCCTGCTGTCGGGACACGTCCGGAGCCGATTCTGCGAAGGCAACCGGCGCGCCGAAAGAGAGGCCGGAGGCGATGGTGGCTGCGACCAAACCGGCGGCACCCATGGACTTGAGAGCAGTCGATGCCCTCTTTTTGTGAGACATGTGCATCTTTCAGGACAGGCCGCAGTGCGCGGCTGTGCGGGAAGGGGCACGCCCGTCGACAGACTCCGACGGCGCATGTGTATTCCGAATATCACGTGAAATACCAACATGCGACGTGCTAGCGCTCCAGCTCGGACGCCTGTGAGTTGAGTGGGATTGGCGCAAGTTCCCCGTCCCGAAGTTGACTCCAAGCAGCTCAGGAGTAGAGTTGAGTCCATCGGACGCAAGTCCAACGACTTCCCCCCAACGCAAGAGGAGCAACACATGGGACGTGCAGTAGGCATCGACCTCGGAACCACCAACTCCGTCGTCTCCGTTCTCGAAGGTGGCGAGCCCACCGTCATCGCCAACGCCGAGGGCATGCGCACCACGCCGTCGATCGTGGCGTTCACGAAGGACGGCGAGGTGCTGGTCGGCGAGACCGCCAAGCGTCAGGCCGTGACGAACGTCGACCGCACCATCGCGTCCGTCAAGCGTCACGTCGGCACCGACTGGACCACCGAGATCGACGGCAAGAAGTACACGCCGCAGGAGATCTCGGCCCGCACCCTGGGCAAGCTCAAGCGCGACGCCGAGCAGTACCTCGGTGAAGACGTCACCGACGCGGTCATCACCGTGCCGGCGTACTTCAACGACGCCGAGCGCCAGGCCACGAAGGATGCCGGTGAGATCGCCGGCCTCAACGTCCTCCGCATCATCAACGAGCCGACCGCGGCCGCGCTGGCCTACGGCCTCGACAAGGGCAAGGAAGACGAGCTCATCCTGGTCTTCGACCTCGGTGGCGGCACGTTCGACGTCTCCCTGCTCGAGGTGGGCAAGGACGACGACTTCTCGACGATCCAGGTCCGTGCGACCTCCGGCGACAACCGTCTCGGTGGCGACGACTGGGACCAGCGCATCGTCGACTACCTGATCAAGAAGTTCAAGGACGAGCACGGCGTCGACCTGTCCACGGACAAGATCGCCAAGCAGCGTCTGAAGGAAGCGGCTGAGCAGGCCAAGAAGGAGCTGTCGTCGCAGATGTCGGCGAACATCCAGCTCCCGTACCTGACGCTGACCGCCGAGGGCCCGCTGAACCTGGACGAGACCATCTCGCGCGCGCAGTTCGAGCAGATGACCTCCGACCTGCTCGACCGCACCAAGAAGCCGTTCAACGACGTCATCAAGGAAGCCGGTGTCTCGGTCAACGACATCGCGCACGTGGTGCTCGTCGGTGGCTCGACCCGCATGCCCGCCGTGGCCGAGGTCGTCAAGTCGCTGACCGGTGGCAAGTCCCCGAACCAGGGCGTCAACCCGGACGAGGTCGTCGCCGTCGGTGCCGCGCTGCAGGCCGGTGTCCTGAAGGGCGAGCGCAAGGACGTCCTGCTCATCGACGTCACCCCGCTGTCGCTCGGCATCGAGACCAAGGGCGGCCTGATGACGAAGCTCATCGACCGCAACACCGCGATCCCGACCAAGCGGAGCGAGACCTTCACGACCGCTGACGACAACCAGCCGTCGGTCGCGATCCAGGTCTTCCAGGGCGAGCGCGAGTTCACCCGCGACAACAAGCCGCTCGGCACGTTCGAGCTCACCGGCATCGCCCCGGCTCCCCGTGGCGTCCCGCAGGTCGAGGTCACCTTCGACATCGACGCCAACGGCATCGTGCACGTGTCCGCCAAGGACAAGGGCACCGGCAAGGAGCAGTCGATGGTCATCTCCGGCGGCTCGTCGCTGCCGAAGGAGGACATCGAGCGCATGGTCCGCGAGGCCGAGGAGCACGCGGCCGAGGACAAGGCCCGTCGCGAGGCCAACGAGCGTCGCAACCAGGCCGAGCAGCTCGTCTACTCGATCGAGAAGCTGATCAAGGAGAACGACGAGAAGCTCCCCGCGGACGTCAAGTCCGAGGTGCAGGCCGACGTCGACGCGCTCAAGTCCGCACTCGCGGGCGAGGACGACGACGCGGTGAAGACCGCCTTCGACAAGCTCAACGAATCGCAGGGCAAGCTCGGTCAGGCCATCTACAGCCAGCAGGACGCAGCAGCCGGCACCACCGGTGCCGAGCAGCCCGCGGGTGAGCAGCCGGCCGACGACGAGGACATCGTCGACGCCGAGGTCGTGGACGACGAGGACGACAAGGACAAGAAGTAACGATGACGGATCCCAAGGACAACGCGCCGAACGAGCCTGTGCCTGAAGACCCGCAGCCCCAGGTCGAGGGCGACGCCACGAACGCGGCCGAGCCCGAGGACCTCATCGAGGCGGAGGGGCCCGACGTCGAAGTCCCGACGGACGGCCCCGCCGCCGGGGGTCCGGCTGCGGCAGCGAACGACCTCTCCCCGGAGGACGAAGCGCTGCTCGCCGATGCCGCCCGTGGCATCGCGGAGGACAAGCTGACCACCGAAGACCGCGACCTGCTCGCCGAGATGCGTGCGGACATGCTCCGTGCGCAGGCCGAGCTGGTGAACTTCCGGAAGCGCGTCGAGCGTGACCGTGAGGCCAACCGCGAGGTCGCCATCGCCGAAGTGGTGCGGGCCCTGCTGCCTGCGCTCGACGACCTCACCCGGGCCGAGGCCCACGGTGACCTCGCCGAGGGCCCGATGCAGGTCATCGGCCAGAAGATCCGCGGCGGCTTCGACAAGTTCAAGCTCGTGCAGATCGGCGAGAAGGGCGAGGCGTTCGACCCGAACATCCACGAGGCGATCGTCCAGCTCCCCACCCCGGGTGCCACCGGACAGACCGTCGCGGACGTCGTCGAGCCGGGCTACAAGCTCGGTGAGCGCGTCCTCCGCGCGGCCAAGGTCGCGGTGGCGGTCCCGGCCTGAGCCGGGGCACCTCGTGACGATGACTGAAGAAGGCAGGTGATCCATGGCCAGTCAGGATTGGTTCGACAAGGACTTCTACAAGGTCCTCGGCGTGTCCAAGGACGCCTCCGACGCCGAGCTGAAGAAGACGTACCGGAAGCTCGCACGGCAGTTCCACCCGGACTCCAACCCGGGTGACGCCGCCGCCGAGAACCGCTTCAAGGAGATCAGCGAGGCCTACTCGGTGCTCTCCGACAAGGAGCAGCGGCAGGAGTACGACCAGGTCCGTGCCATGGGCTCCGGCGCCCGTTTCACGGCGGGCGGCGGGGGCCAGGGCGGCTTCGAGGACGTCTTCGGCGGGATGTTCGGGCAGCAGGGCGGCGGCGGACAACGTGTCCGCTTCGGCCAGGGTGGCGCCGGTGGTGCTGGCGGCTTCGAGGACATCTTGGGTGGCATGTTCGGTGGAGGCGGCTTCGGCCAGAACTCCGGTGGCTACCGCGGGTTCGGCGGACCGACCAAGGGTCGCGACGTCACGGCGTCGACGACGCTCGACTTCACGACCGCGATCACCGGCGACACCGTCAAGCTGTCGCAGGGCAACGGTCGCCCGGTGAACGTCCGCATCCCCGCGGGGGTCGCGGACGGGCAGAAGATCCGGCTGCGCGGTCGGGGCGAGCCCTCACCCGACGGCGGGGAGGCCGGTGACCTGGTGGTCGCCGTGTCGGTGCGCAAGCACCCGGTCTTCGAGCGCGACGGGCTCAACCTCCGCGTGGACGTCCCGGTGACGTTCACCGAGGCGGCGCTCGGCGCGACGATCGAGGTCCCGACGCTCGGCGGCTCGCCCGTCAAGCTCAAGGTCGCCCCCGGCACACCGTCGGGCCGCGTCCTGCGCGTCAAGGGCCGCGGCGTCACGACGAAGAACGGCACGGGCGATCTGCTCGCGACCGTCCAGGTCGCGGTGCCGTCGCACCTGTCCGACAAGCAGCGCGAGGCCGTCGAGGCACTCGCGGCCGCGCTGCCCGACGAGAACCCCCGCGAGGACCTCCTCGCCAAGGCACGCGACTAGCGCGCACGCGACAACCACGATCAACCCGGCCTGGAGGAACGGCGCGGCTTCCTGACGAACGCTCGCCGTTCCTCCAGGCTGGTTTCCACCCCACGCGGACGACGGAAAGGAACACGCCATGACCGACATGGACGAGAACTCGCCCGTCTTCGCGATCGCGGTCGCGGCGGAGCTCGCGGAGATGCACCCCCAGACGCTGCGGCAGTACGACCGGCTCGGCTTGGTCGTGCCGGGTCGTACCCGCGGCGGTTCCCGCCGCTACTCGATGCGGGACGTCGCGCAGCTGCGCGAGATCGCGCGACTCGGTTCCGAAGGGGTGTCGCTGGAGGGGATCCGGCGCGTGCTCGACCTGGAGAACGAGAACAAGGCGCTCCGCGACCGGGTGCGCGAGCTCGAGTCGGCGCTGGCCGACCAACTCATCAACCGGCCCGGTGCGCGCGTGTTCGCCGCCACTGCGAGTGGTGCTGCCATCTCGCTGAAGGCGGGGTCGCGTCCGCAGCGGAACACGCAGATCGTGCTGTACCGCGGGCCGCGCTGACCGTTGCCGTACGACGATGCCCCGGACCGATCGGTCCGGGGCATCGTCGTGTCAGGGGTGCGTCAGCGGGTGTTCGCGTAGACCGTGAAGAGCGAGGTCGTGTACGCCGATCCGGAGACCGACACCGCGAACTTGAAGTCGATCTTCATCGCGCCCCGGGAGACCGCGCGTTCGAAGCTCCAGGTGCCCTCGGGGGTGACGGTCACCGTCTCGGGCACGATCTGGGTGCCCGAGGCGTTCAGCACCGTCAGGGTCGCTCCGGCCGGGCCGGTTCCCTCGAAGGTGTTCACCGCGCCTGGGTCGACGGCCCGGGTGGAGAGCTCGATCGGTGCGAAGCCCTGGTTGGCGTTCAGGCTGAAGACCTCGGACTGCTCCGGTCCCTGGTCGCCCTTCGTCTGCTCGATGACGAATTCGAACTTCGTCGCGCCGCTCGTGACCACCCGTTCGAAGGACCAGTTGCCGTCGTCGTCGACCTCGAGCGTGCCCGGGACGATCTGCGTGCCGGACGCGTTCAGGACCCGGTAGGTCGCGCCGGGTTCACCGGTACCGGAGATCCGGTTCGAGACGCCGGGGGTGACGGTCTCCGGAGCGGTCACGCGGACCGGCGTGAGACGTCCGCTCTCGCCGGGGTTGATCATCACGTCCGCGGTGGTCGTGTTCGCCCCCTTCGAGCCCTGGACGACGCGCAGCACGTGCTCGGCACGGTCGAGGTCGTCGGTGTCGACGAACCAGCGGCCGCTGGGCAGGACGCCCTCGGCGCTACGGCCGACGACACGCTCGCCGTCGGCTGTCACCTCGCGGACCTCGACTGACGAGCCGGGCTCGCCGGTGCCGGCCATCGCGACTGGTCCACCGGCGTGAGCCGTGCCGTCCTCAGGGGTGGTGATGCTGACGGCAGCGCCGTAGTCGACGTCGCGCGTGACCTCGTTCGCGGTGTCCCGCACGCCTTCGATGAACTGTGCGGCCGTGACGCGGAGCGCGCCGCCAGCGTTCGGCGCCGGGATCGTGGTCTCCCAGGTGCCGTCGGTCTCCGCGGTGACGGTCTCGCCCAGTTGCGCGCCGGTGCTGTCGAAGAGCTGCACGTCAGCGCCGGCCTGCGCGGTACCGCTGGCCGTGACCGGGGCGGTCAGGTCGCCGGGAGCGAAGGTGGCCTCGAAGGTCAGGGGAGCCGCGGTCAGCGTCACCTCGAGCGCCGTCGAACCGGTCCGCTCCGTGCCCTCGTACTGCTCGAGTGACAGTGTGCTCGTGCCGAGCGGGAGGTTGGTGACGCGAGCCGTCCAGCGGCCGTCCGGCCCCACCTCACGCGGGTTGCGCTCGTCGATGAGGACCGTGGCACCCGGGGTGCCCGTGCCGGAGATCTGGGCGCTCCTGGTCGCGACGTCGGTCGAGTCGACGCGAGCGGAGAACGAGGGTGTGAAGTCCTCGGTGTTCGGCAACCGGTCCGCCACGTTCTGCGACTGGAGCCGCATCACCCGGTCGGTGTTGAACAGACCGAGGAACCCGCGGTTGTACGTTGACTGCAGCCCGGTCCCGATCGGGTTGTTCGAGCCGGTGTTCTCGGCCGTGCGGAACCGCTGCTTGGCATCGCCGTCGACGCACGTCTCGAGCGTGACGGGCGAGTAGCTCGTGATCGACGCGGTCGTCGCCGTCAGGCAGAGGTCGGGGGCCGAGAGTGGGCGGACGGTCGTGACCGCGCCCGGTGCCGGGATCGACCACCGGACGGCCGCCGCCCGAGCTGCCGCGAGCGTCGAGGCGCGGTTCGCCGGGATCTCCTCGCCCGCACCGGCTGCCGACGGAGCGCCGAACGTCGGAGTCGACGGATCACCAGCGAACGCCGAGGTCTCGGTGACCAGCGGGCCGACGAGGGTCCGTTCGGACTCGTCCGCGGTGGCAGCGGCGGCGGGGGACAGCCCGGCCGCCGCCGCGATCGTCAGGGCGGTCAAGCCGGCAGCCGTGAGGGCTGCGCTCCTGCGGGGGTTTCTCGTCATCGATGTCTCTCTCTCGTCTCTGAGGGCGGCCGGTCGGTGCCGATCCGCATCCGGTCGACCCGGATCGAACGCAACATATCAGAACTGAAAAGCAATCGACTATTCGGTAATGCGAAATAGAGAATGCACTCGCGGATCTGAAATACGGCACTCTGGACACATCGGCATCATGACCGTAGAGTCGCGTGGACACGGGCTGAGCGGGTGCCTCGCCGGGTGGGGAGCAGAGCTTGAACGGCCACGGATTCGCAGCGCGACCGGTTCGTCGGCGGACCCTGTTCGCTGCGGGGGTCGGAGTGGCCGGGGTGGTCGCGGCCGTCGTCATGCGGCGGGGTCCTGTCCCCACCGAGGCCGCCGACGACCTCGACGGTGACGCCCTGCAGGACGCGCTCGATGTCGTCCCCGACGGAGGTGAGCTGGTGATCACTCGCGCGTGGACGCGCTCCCGAAGTCTGGTCGTGCGCCGACCGCTCCGGATCCGGTTCGCCGGCGCGGGGGCGATCCGGATGGTGACCGACTCGACCGCGATCCTGGTCGAGACTTCGAGCGTCGAGATCGTCGACGCCGTCCTGTCAGGGATCGGTGCCGACAGCGGTGGTGGGAGCCATGGCATCGCGGTCATCGGACCGCGGAAGACCCCGCTGCACGGGATCACGATCCGCGGCGGCCGGTTCCAGGACATTGCCCACGACGGTGTCCACCTGGAGTACTGCGATCGGTTCCGGGTCTCCGGCACGAGGATGCAACGGCTGGGCTACGCGGGCATCCTCGGGATCGGGGTCGTGGACGGAACGATCGACGCGAACTCGGTGAGCGACGTCCGACAGCCAGGTGACCGGGTGAACTCGTACGGCATCACCCTCACACGGGACGCGCGGGCGGCCCCTGCTCAGACGCGGCGGTCCGCTCGGATCCGTGTCCTCCGCAACCGGATCTCAGGCGTTCCCGAGTGGGAGGGCATCGACACCCATGCCGGCGAGGACATCGAGATCCGCGGCAACGTCGTGAGCGGCTGTCGGGTGGGCATCGCCGCGGTCCCCTCGAAGGACCCGGCCGACCGGAACCAGACCAGCGTGGCACCGATCGGCCTGACGATCGCCGACAACACCGTCACACGAGCGCCTGGCCTCGCTCCCGGATCGGCCATCCTCGTCAGTGGTGCCGGCACGACCGTGGGATCGACTCGGCCGCGCGCCACGGGGAAAGTCGCCGGCAACGTGCTGACGGGTGGTGGTGGCGCCGAGGGTGAGGGCGGCATCCTCGTCAAGCTCACGCGGGGCATGACGATCGAGGGCAACCGGCTCGAGGCGAGCGTCGACAACGGGATCTGTCTCGCGCACTCGAACGCGTCGGTCTCCGTCCGGGCCAACCGGGTGAACGGTGTGACCGGCGACGGGGTCGGCGTGAACGTCCGTGAGGGTGCGAACGACGGGGTGATCAGCGGGAACCGCTTCGGTTCCAGCAGGCCGGCGTTGGTCGTGGCCGTCCGGTTCGGTGCCCGGGGCAACCGCTTCCGGGTGTCCGGCAACTCGTGGGCCAACGCGCGCGTCCGACTCGCCCGTGGCGGGGCCGTCATCACCAGCTGAGGCGGAACGAGGGATGCCCCCGGGGCCATGCGGTCCCGGGGGCATCGATCGAGTGCGGTACCGCCTCAGCTCGCTGCGAGGGAGAAGGTGCGGCTCTTGGTCGCCGTTCCGTTGACGGTCTGTTCGATCACGAAGTCGAACTTGGTCGCGCCCTTGGAGACGACGCGGTCGAAGGACCACGTGCCGTCGGTGGCGACATCGTGGGTGCCGGCGACGATCTGGGTGCCGCTGGGGTTGAGGACACGGAACGTGGCGCCCGGGGTCGCGGTGCCGGTGAAGTGGTTCGAGACGCCGGCCGTCACGGACTTCGTCGCCACGGTGGCGTCCCGCACCGCCGACGCGCTCAGGGAGAAGGTGCGGCTCTTGGTCGCCGTTCCGTTGACGGTCTGTTCGATCACGAAGTCGAACTTGGTCGCGCCCTTGGAGACGACGCGGTCGAAGGACCACGTGCCGTCGGTGGCGACATCGTGGGTGCCGGCGACGATCTGGGTGCCGCTGGGGTTGAGGACACGGAACGTGGCGCCCGGGGTCGCGGTGCCGGTGAAGTGGTTCGAGACGCCGGCCGTGACCGACTTCGTGGTGACCGTCGCCGGGATGACGCGCTTCTCCTCGGCACTGAAACCGATGTTCCGCATGATCGAGGTCCGGCCGTCCGCGGTGGTCTGCGTGAAGGTCAGCTCGTAGCCGTCGCGGCTGGTCAGTGCGGCGTCGGCCTTCCAGGTCCCGACGCCCGAACGTGCGCCGGTGACCCTTGCCTCGAAGACCTCCTTGCCGTTCTGGTCGGTCGCGGTGATGGTCGCGCCGGACTCGGCGGTGCCGGAGAAGACGCGACCGCCCGGCGTGTAGGTGTTGGTGTCGGCCAGGCCCTCGACCTGCAGGAGGCGGGGGAGCGGCACTCGCTCCGACATCGACGAGAACCCCTGGCCGTCGAAGCCCAGGTTGACGATGTCGAGCTGCTTGCCGGTCTCCTGTGCCCTGATGACGTAGCTCCAGGCGTCGCTGTGCCCGACGCCGGCCACGACCCGGTCGCCGTCGAGGACCCAGAGCGCGGGAGCGTCATCACGCTCGCCGACGACCTGGACGCGGCCATCGGTGTGGACGTACGCGGAGCGCAGGGTCGGCTTCGGCACCGAGGCATCGGTTGGGAGCTGCGCCAGCGGCGCTGCGGTGCGGCTCGAGGGCGTGCCGTCGGCGGCCTTCGCCACGACGTAGACGGTCGAGCCGAGGCGGTCCTGGGGGATCCGCGCGACGTAGCCGGTCTCCTGGAGGGACGCGTCGGCGAGCTTCGCACCGGAAACGTCCTCGACGACGACCGATGCGGCCGAGTCGTCGTACCGTCCGGTCACCACGAAGGAGCCGTCGAGCCGCCGTTCGGTCGTCTGCAGCGTTGGTGCAGTCGGCGCGTCCGATGCCGCCGGCGAGAACCGGACGTCGCGGAGCTCGTTCGTCCGGCCGTCGGTCGTCGTCTGCGTGAGGGTGATCACGTGGTCGGAGCCGGCGAGGTCGGCATCGGCGTTCCAGGTGCCGGTCCCGTTGCGTGCCCCGCTGACCTCGGTCGTGAACAGGGTGGCGCCTGAGGTGGTGTCCTTCGCGACGATGGTGGCGCCGGCGGTTGCACTGCCGGCGAAGTGGGTGGTGCCGGGTACGAACGTGTTCTGCTGTTGCAGTCCGTCGACCCTGATGGTGCGGGGAATCGGGATGCGCTCGCCGCGGGTCTGGGTGCCGTCGGCGGCGGTGTGGACCCGGACCACCTCGAGACCGGCGTCCTGCAGCCGGTTCTGCACGGTGATGAAGAACGCACCACCGCCGGTCGAGCGGTCGTAGACCGTGTCACCGAGGACCAGCCAGAGATCATCGCCCCCGGCGTCTCCGGCGAGGATCCGGGATCCGAACGGGGTACTCCAGTCCTGGTAGAACTTCGGTGCCGTCAGCGAGGGGTCGACGGGCAGCGCGTCGAAGTCGGGGGTGTCGGCGCGCACCGCGGACTCCGAGGTGGAAGGTGCCGTGGCCGTGGACGCCGCGGTGGCGATGGTGGGCGTCAGTAGGCCGAAGCCGAGGGAGGCGGTGAGGACGCTGCAGACGACTGCGGCGCTCCGGAACGAGGTGGGTGCCATGAGGGCTCCTTTGATGGGGGAAGCCCAGTGTATTTACATGTGAAATACACATCCTGTTGATATTGCGAGTGCGATGTCCGCCGGCTCGGCTCGGGCGCCGGGTACGCTGACGCGGTGCCAGACTTCGCCGACCTCTTCCGCCGACGCGACGACGACGCCCCGGACCTCATCGCGATCGACGGTACCGACCGGTTCCTCCTCGACGAGGCGCCGCACGTGCACGGAGACGCGCTCCGGCAGCCCGGGGAGGTCGCCGTAGTCGACGACCGGTACGGGGTCCTGACGCTCGGGCTCATCACCCAGTACGGTGCATCGAACATCCGCGTGGTGCAGGACTCGCTCATCGGAGAGCGTGCCCTCGAGGCGAACGCCGGCACCTTCGGGCTGCGTGGCTTCCACCACCCGGATTCGCTCGAAGAGGCGTTCCGGAACGTCCGGCTCGTGGTGCTGCGGCTGTCGAAGTCGCACGACCGCCTGGACGAGATCGCCCGCGCCGTCGCCAGGTTCGCCGCACCGGACGTCGTGCTGCTGTGCGGCGGCAACGTGAAGTACATGAACGTGTCGCAGAACGACGTGCTGCGACGGTCGTTCGGTGAGGTCACGGCCTCCCGCGGCCGGGGTAAGTCGCGGCTGCTCATCGCGCAGGATCCGCTGCAGGCACAGGCGAACCGCGCCGCGGTCACGAACCCGTGGCCCCGGTCAGTGCACGTCGACGACCTCGGCATGACCCTGGTGGCACATGGCGGGGTGTTCGGGGGGACGTCGCTCGACCGGGGGACGCGCGTGCTGCTCGATGTGATGGACGACGCGGTGCCGACGGCGCGGACGATCGTCGACCTGGGGTGCGGCAACGGGGTCATCGCCGCCGCAGCGGCCCGTCGTCGGCCGGCGGTGCAGGTCGTCGCGACGGACGTCTCCCGTATCGCCGTCGAGTCGACGCGCGCGACCGCCGAGGCCAACGGCGTCGCGCACCGGGTGACCGTGCTCCGGACCGACGCGGGGGACGAGCTCCCAGCTGGGTCCGCGCAACTGGTGCTGTGCAACCCGCCGTTCCACGCGGACACCACGGTGACCACCGACACGGCTGAGGCGATGTTCCGGAACGCGGCCACGATCCTCCAGTCCGGCGGTGAACTCTGGTGTGTCTGGAACTCGCACCTGCGGTACCGACCGTTGTTGGAGCGGGCGGTGGGGCCGACCCGCCAGGTGACCCGCACCGACCGGTTCACCGTGACCGCCTCGCGCCGCGCGTAGCGGGCGGCCCGCCGGTCGGCGGTCAGCTCGCGACGCGGATCGTCTCGCCGTCGACCGTCCCCGTGACGGTGTAGCCGAGTCCGCTGGTACCAGCCGGAGCCCCGGGGGTGACCCGCACGAGCGGTGACCACCGGATGAGCGTGCCCGATGGCAGGTCGATCGCGACCGGCGCCAGAGCCGCCGTCAGGAGGGTGCCCGACTCGCTCGTGGAAGCGCCTTCGAGATCCAGGCTGGACTCCGCAGTCCAGGAGCCGCCCGGGCGCAGGACCTCGGCGACGAGGGTGGTCTGCCCGGGAGCGAAGGTCGTCGCGTCCGGAGCGGTGAGGACCACCTCAGCAGCCAGCTGCTCGATGGAACGCGTGGTCTCGAGCCGCGCTTCGACGCGGGTGTCCGCGCGGCGCGACAGCGCCACCGACGCGCCCGGACTCGCGACGATCGGATCAGTGGTCATCGGCTCGAAACGACCGTCCACGATCCTGTAGCGCTGGACCGTCGCGGGGTCGGCCGGTCGGAGCACGCTGTCGCCCCAGCGGTCCAGGCGCGCTCGCGCCTCGGCATGGCGCACCTCGAGCACCTGGCCGTCCTGGTACGCCTGCTCGAAGCCCGACGCCAGCGCATGCGCGGTCTCGTTGCCGCGGACCGACCACGTGCCGATCTGCTCGCGGCGGTCCTCGCTGCGGAGCTCGAAGCCGACGTACTCGTTGCTGCCCCACGACGGGTGCGCGGTGTACGTCGTCCCGGCGTAGAGCCGCAGCACGTGGTCCCTCGGATCCGTGACCAGGCGCATGACGTTCCGGTCGGCGATGCCGTCGAAGGAGAACATGTTGCCCGGTTCCACGGTGACCGGGCGCGTCAGGACCTCGCGGATGCCCAGGTTGTTCCGGAGCGCCACGAGCAGCGTTCCGGTACCCGCCGCGGTTGCCGAGACGAGTTGGCCGGTGTACTCGGGCACGCCGCGGCCGTCCGTGTTCTGGAGGTCGGTGACCTCGGGCGCCTGGTCGAGGCGCTGTTGTCCCACCACGACCGTCGGCTGGTCCCCGGTGATGCGCCCGACCGGGACCGCGTACGGGTCGAGGTCGTGGTCGAGGCGGTCGGTCGCGGAGGTCCGGTTCTCCCAGATGTCGGTGGTGAGCGGGGGGAGTTCGGCGAGTGCCGCCGACGTCTCCGCGGACAGAGGGAAGCCCCACTCGGCGAAGAACGGGCGGAGGTCGCGGTCGGCGATCGTCGCGGCGGTGCGCGCGAACAGCTGGTGCTTCGAGTCGCCGTTGTCCGGGGTGCTGACCTCGCCGAGTGCGAGGCTGGTCCGGAGAGCCTGGTTCAGTCGGGGGTAGAAGTGCTCACCGAAACCCCGGCGGAGTTGGTCGAACATGAGGATCTTCACCCAGCCGTCCTGGGAGTGGTAGGCGCGTTCGTCGAGCGGCTTCGCGAAGTACGCCGCGACGCCGGTGGCGCCCTGGTGGTCGAGTCGGTTCTCGCCGCTGATCGAGTGCTGGACGTCGAGCACCGAGGTGTTCACCACGACCTCGCCCATGCCTGACCAGTTGTACGCGGGCGTCTGGTAGGTGTGACCGACCTCATGCCAGAAGCCCCACATGTCCCCTGGTGCCGCTGCGAGCAGCTCTGAGGCGGCGCCGCTCTGCAACGGCATCGTGATGCGGTCGTTCCCGGCGCTCGCGTAGGCGCCGCCGGTGTCCGGGGTCGTGATGTGCAGACGCTGCGGGGACTTCCGTGCGAGCCCCACGGCACCGTCGAGCAGCCCGAAGTGGTCGTTCGTGAGCGCGACGACCCGGTCCCAGAGCGCGACGCGGGCCGTGATGTCGTCGGGGATCCGGTAGAAGACCCCACGCGGCGGCTCGGCGAACGTCCGGTCGCCGATCAGGGTGAC
This sequence comes from Curtobacterium sp. VKM Ac-1376, assembly GCF_015351025.1. Classification (GTDB taxonomy): domain Bacteria; phylum Actinomycetota; class Actinomycetes; order Actinomycetales; family Microbacteriaceae; genus Curtobacterium. Next base: position 192,113 of record NZ_JADKRV010000003.1, read on the forward strand.
GAACGGAGCATCCGGGTGCGCAGCCCGGTCGCGCGTGAACTCGTCGTTCGAAGTCGAGTGGCGGATGAAGACGGGTAGCGCTTCTCCGCCACGGACCGTCACGTCGTGCGAGCCCGACGGGGACCGGTCGATCAGGTACACGAGCCCGTCCACCGGCGCGGTCACGGTGGTGGTCCCCTCGGCGACCGGGAAGGTCGTGATGCCGACGGCCGATCCCCCGTTGTGCGCGCCGTAGTTCCCGTACAGGCCGATGCCGACCTGCATCGCCGGCGCACCAGCCGGCAGGGTCACCTCGACCTCGGTGCCCTTCGGTGCGAAGCGGGAGGCGGGCTGCAGGTCGCTGTGTCGGTAACTGCGGCCCTCGCGGCGACGCTCCGTCTCGGCGTCACCCTGGCCGTGGACCCGGACGGTGGTCGCGCGATCGCCGTCCGTGTGCACGATGGAGGCCCGGTCGGCCGTCGTCGAAGACGACGAGGGCGTCGGTGTCGATGCTGCTCCGACTGCGGTGACCCCGCCGCCGATGATCGTTCCGACGGCGACGAGCATCGCGGTGAGGGCTCGTGCGGGCAGGATTACAAAGCGCATGACATTAGAATATCAGATGTACGCGCGACCGTGTTGACGACGAAGGGCGGCCGCGCACCGCGCGACCGCCCTTCGTCGACCTGCTGACTACGCCGGCACGTAGTCGAACGTGTCCGGGTCCGGACCCGTGCGGTGGCCCTTGTCGAGGGCGGTGATGTCCGTCATGTCCTCGTCGGAGAGCTCGAAGTCGAAGATCGCGAAGTTCTCTTCGACGCGGGCACGTGTCACCGACTTCGGGAACACGATGTCGCCGCGCTGGATGTGCCAGCGGAGGACGACCTGCGCCGGCGACTTGCCGATCGACGACGCGATGCGGGTGATGGTCTCGTCGTCGAGGACGAGACCCTGCGCGATCGGGGACCAGGCCTCGGTCGCGATGCCGAGCTCGCGGTCCACGGCGCGGAGGTCGTCCTGCACCAGGTACGGGTGCACCTCGATCTGGTTGACCGACGGCGGGACGTCGGTCTCGGCACGCAGACGGTGCAGGTGGTGTGCCTGGAAGTTCGAGACGCCGATCGAGCGGGCGGTGCCGGCGTGGTACAGGTCCTCGAGGGCCTTCCACGTCGGCACGAAGTCCGAGACAGTGGGCAGCGGCCAGTGGATGAGGAACAGGTCGGTGTAGCCGCCGAGCAGATCGGCCGACTTCTTGCCGTTCTCCAGCGCGGCCGCCGGGTCGTGGAAGCCGTTGTTGAGCTTCGAGGTGACGAAGATCTCCTCGCGCGGGATGCCGGAGGCAGCGATCGCCTCGCCGACCTCCTTCTCGTTGCCGTACATCTCGGCGGTGTCGATGTGGCGGTAACCGACCTCGAGCGCGGCCAGTGTGGCGGCCTTCGTCTCGGAGGGGTCGATCTGGAAGACACCGAAGCCGAGCTGCGGGATGGTCTTGCCGTCGTTCAGGGTGATGTTCGGAACGGTCATGGTGTCATGCAACCAAACGACCCTCAGCGTGCATTCCGGCAACGCCCAGGAACGGCGTTCCCGGGCGTGCCACTCACGACAGCGCCGCGGTGATGTACGCCTGCAGTGCCTGCCCGTACGCGATCGCCGGCACCTCGGACGCGAAGCTCCGGTCGGCCCCGCCGATCGTCGCCGTCACCGTGAAGACCACGCGGCCGCCGACCTGCACCCGGGTCAGCCCGATGAACGACGGTCCGAGCAGTTCGCGGAGCTGGTCCTCGCGGGGCAGCCACAGCGACTCGGTCGCCGTCACGGAGTCGAGTGCCCACTCCGTCGTCCCGTTGAACCCGAGGATCGTGCCGGTGGGGGAGTCGTGCCGTTCGACCGTCATCTCGGACACCGTGTAGACGTCCTCGTCGATGCCCGGCTTGTCGATGACGAACCGGTCCCCGGTCTCGGGGTGCCAGCGGAGGCCGGCGTCACGGAGGGACCTGGCGAGTTCGACGGTGATCACGTTCCCACCCTGCCCGTGCGACCCGCCCCTGTCACCACATAGGTCGCCGAAAGCATCCCGTACTAGCATCGCCGAGCACCCCCACGCGCGAGCGCCACCCGTTCGCGCGCGCGACGTGACGACGCCCGGGCAACCGGTGCCGCGCCTCCAGGCCGTTGCAACCGGCCACGGGGCGGGACGCCGGCCGGCGTCCCGACCGCGGTGGACGGACGACCCGGCCGCCGAAGAGAAGGACCCGTATGACCCTCGAACGCGAGGAACTCCGCGACGGCTGGACCGTGACGATCGCGGGCGACGCCGTCCCCGCGGGCGCCCCGTCCGACATCGCGGGACGCACCATCCCGGCGACGGTGCCGGGGCAGGTGCACACCGACCTGGAGCGGGAGGGTCTGCTGCCGGACCCGACGTTCCACCTGAACGAGCAGGCCGCCAAGTGGGTCGGCCGTGCCGACTGGGCCTACCGGCGCGCGGTCGACGTCGACCCGCGGGGACACGAGCGCGTCGACCTGGTCTGCGACGGTCTCGACACCGTCGCCGAGCTGAGCCTGGACGGCGTCGTCGTCGGCACCACCCGGAACATGCACCGTCGCTACCGGTTCGACACCCGCGTGCAGACCGGCTCGGGTGACACGACGAAGGATCTCGAGATCCTGTTCGAGTCCCCGTACCGCGAGGCCGGACGCGTCGCCGCGAGGGCCGGCAGCATGCCCGGCCCCTACGACGAGCCGTTCCCGTACATCCGCAAGATGGCGTCGAACTTCGGCTGGGACTGGGGCCTCACGGCCGTCACGAGCGGCCCGTGGCGGCCCGTCGCCGTCGAACGCTGGTCGACGGCACGACTGCGCGAGGTCCGCCCCCTCGTCGACGTCGAGGCGGGCGAGGGCGTGCTCGACGCGCACATCACCGTCGAGCGCTCGGGCATGAACGACCTGGACCAGGACGGCGAGGACGACGACCTCGTCCTCGTCGTCACCGTGAGCGGGGAGACCGAGGACGGCAGGACCACGCGCCAGCGCTCCCGGGCGCAGCTGACCCCGAAGGACGACGAGACGGTCGTCACGGTGCGGGTGCCGGAGGCGCGGCGCTGGTGGCCCCGCGGCTACGGCGAGCAGTCGCAGTACGACGTGGTGGTCGAGCTGCAGACGGTGGACGGCGAGGTCCTCGACCGGGACACGTTCCGCACCGGCTTCCGGTCGACGCGGATCGACACCAAGGTCGACGGTGTCGGCCGCCCCTTCGGCGTCCACGTCAACGGCACGCTCATCGACGTCCGCGGCGTCAACTGGATCCCGGACGACGTGATCATCTCGCGGGTCGACCGCGCCCGGCTCCTCGCTCGGTTGGCGGCGGCGGCGGCGCTCGGCACGAACCTGGTGCGGGTGTGGGGCGGCGGCGTGTACGAATCGCGCGACTTCTACGAGGTCTGCGACGAACTCGGCCTGCTCGTCTGGCAGGACTTCCCGTTCGCCTGCGCGGCCTACCCCGAGATCGAGCCGATCCGCAGCGAGGTCATCGCCGAGGCGCGGGACAACGTCGCCCGGCTGGCGCGGCACCCCTCGCTGGTGGTGTGGAACGGCAACAACGAGAACATCTGGCTGCACGACGCCGACGACTGGGGTTCGACGTTGGGAGACCGCGGCTGGGGCCTCGACTACTACCTGGACCTGCTGCCGACGATCGTCGACGCGGTCGACCCGTCGCGCTTCTACACGGTGGCCTCGCCGTGGTCCGGGTCCGAGTCGCTGCCCGCGAACGACGTGGACCACGAGACGCACCACTCGTGGGACGTCTGGAACCGCCTGCCCGACAGCGCGTACCGCGAGTCCGTGCCCCGCTTCGTGTCCGAGTTCGGCTGGCAGGCGCCGCCTGCCTGGCGGACCCTGCGCGACGGGGTGGCCGACGAGGTGCTCGGGGTCGACTCGCCCGGGGTCGTCCACCACCAGAAGGCGACCGACGGGATGGGCAAGCTCGCCCGCGGGCTCGAGCCCCGGTTCGGCGGCGGTCCCTTCTCGTTCGACGCCTGGCACTACCTGACGCAGCTGCAGCAGGCGCGGGCGATCGCGACGGGCGTCGAGCACTGGCGCACGCACTGGCCGCGCAACACCGGGGTCGTGGTGTGGCAGCTCAACGACCTGTGGCCGGTGTCGTCGTGGTCGGCCATCGACTCGGCGGGACGGCTCAAGCCGCTGGCGCACGAGCTGCGCCGCTTGTACGACGACGTCCTGCTGACGATCCGTCCGGTCTCGTCGGTCACCGCCGACCTGTCGGCTGCGGCCGACCGGCCCGGAGGCCCGGATCACCCGGGTGGCCCGGCTCCCGTCGACGAGACCGCCGACCTGGGCGAGCTGGCGGACACGCTCTCCCTGGGCGTCTCGCCCGGGTCCTTCGGGTCGTCGCCCGTCGAGGTCGCCGTGCGCTCGGCGCGGGGCGGTCACGACAGCGTGGTCCGGGTCCGTCGGATCACCACGGCCGGCGCGATCCTCGCCGAGGTCTCGGTGCCCGTCCGGTTGTCAGCGGCCGGCGTCGCGGTCGTGTCCCTGCCCGAGTCCGTCGGCGTCGTGGACGACCCGGCGGGTGAGCTCGTCGTCGCGGACATGGACTGGCGCCGGGCGGTGTGGACCCCCGGGCCCGAGTCCGCGATGCGGTGGGAGCCAGCGCGCTACCGGACCTCGTTCGCCGTCGTCGACGGCGGTCTGGACATGCTGGTCGAGGCCGAGTCGCTGGTGCGCGACCTGCTGGTGCAGCCGGACCGGGTCGCCGAGTCCGGCACGGTCGACCGTGGGTTCATGACCCTGTTGCCCGGGGAACGGGTGGTCTTCCGGCTGACCGGCGTGACCGAGGCGGACATCCCGGCGCTGCGCGAGGCGCCCGTGCTCTGGAGCATCGACCAGGTGCTCGGGTGAGGGGGGCGCCCTAAGGGGAGGGGCTCGGGGCTTCCCTGAGCGAACGGTGTCGGTTCCTCGGCCCGGCCTGGGCATCCAGGGACGGGGGAGCTACGATGGGTCCACACGGACTTCCGCCGCGTTGGTCGACGACGACCAGCAGACGGCGACCAGTTCCAGATCAAGGAGTCATGATGCTCGGAAACCTCGGCGGCATTCACCTGCTGATCATCCTCGGGATCGTCATCCTGCTGTTCGGGGCGACCAAGCTCCCGGCCCTCGCGAAGGGCCTCGGCCAGTCGATCAACATCTTCAAGAAGGAGATGTCCGACGACGAGAAGAAGGCTCAGGCCGACGGCGCCGCGCAGAACGGCACGGTCCACACCGCGACCGTGCAGAACGTCCCCGCCGAGCCCGCTGCCGGTCCGGTCCTGAACCCCGGATCGAGCGCGCAGCCGAACACCGACTCCCGGCGGTAGGACACCCAGCCCCGTCCTGTCGGCAACCCCCGCGACCACTGTGGTCGCGGGGGCTTCGTCGTACGGGGCTTCGTCTACGGGTCTTCGCCAGGGAGTGTGCGCCGGAATACGCCGGTGCGGACGCAAGTTGAGTGGAGTAGACTCAACTACAGGACCACCGCAATGAAAGGACGGAACGCATGGCGAACCTCCAGGGCGCTCCTGACTCCCAAGAACAGCAGAAGACCGCCCTCGAACAGTACGGCGTCGACCTCACCGAGATCGCCCGCAGCGGCAAGCTCGACCCGGTGATCGGACGCGACTCCGAGATCCGGCGCGTGTCCCAGGTGCTGACGCGCCGCACCAAGAACAACCCCGTGCTCATCGGCGAGCCCGGCGTCGGCAAGACCGCCGTCGTCGAGGGGCTCGCGCAGCGCATCGTCGCCGGTGACGTCGCCGACTCCCTCAAGGACAAGCGGCTCGTCTCGCTCGACATCTCCGCCCTCATCGCCGGCGCCAAGTACCGCGGCGAGTTCGAGGAGCGGCTCAAGTCCGTGCTGAAGGAGATCAACGACTCCGACGGCCAGGTCATCACGTTCATCGACGAGCTGCACACCCTGATGGGTGCCGGCGGCGGTGAGGGGTCCGTCGCGGCCTCGAACATGCTCAAGCCGATGCTCGCCCGTGGTGAGCTCCGGCTCATCGGTGCGACGACCCTCGACGAGTACCGCGAGTACATCGAGAAGGACGCCGCGCTCGAGCGTCGCTTCCAGCAGGTGTACGTCGGGGAGCCGAGCGTCGAGGACGCCGTGGCGATCCTCCGCGGGCTCAAGGAGCGGTACGAGGCGCACCACAAGGTGACGATCAACGACTCCGCCCTCGTCGCCGCCGCGAGCCTGTCCAACCGGTACATCTCCGGCCGACAACTGCCCGACAAGGCCATCGACCTGATCGACGAGGCAGCGAGCCGGCTCCGCATGGAGATCGACTCGAGCCCGGTCGAGATCGACGAGCTGAAGCGCAACGTCGACCGGCTGCGCGTCGAGGAGTTCGCGCTGAAGCAGGAGAAGGACGAGGCCTCGAAGGCTCGTCTCGAGACCTTGCGGAACGAACTCCACACCCGCGAGGAACGGCTCGCCGAGCTCGAGCAGCGCTGGCAGACCGAGCGCGCCAGCCTGAACCGGATCGGCGAGCTCAAGCAGCAGCTCGACGACCTGAACATGCGGTCGCAGCGGGCGCAGCGCGAGGCCGACTACGAGCTCGTCTCCCGCCTGGAGTACGGCGAGAAGCCCCGCATCGAGGCCGAGCTCGCCGCCGCCGAGCAGGCCGGGAGCGCCGACCGGATGGTGAACGACAGCGTCACCGACGAGGACATCGCCGCCGTGATCGCGCAGTGGACGGGCATCCCGCTCGGCCGGCTGCTGCAGGGTGAGACCGAGAAGCTCCTGCACCTGGAGAGCGAGCTCGGCCGCCGGATCATCGGGCAGCGCACCGCCGTGACCACCGTGTCCGAGGCCGTCCGGCGCACCCGCGCGGGCATCTCGGACCCGGACCGACCGACGGGTTCGTTCCTGTTCCTCGGGCCGACCGGTGTCGGCAAGACCGAGCTGGCCAAGGCGCTCGCCGAGTTCCTGTTCGACGACGAGAAGGCCCTCGTCCGCATCGACATGAGCGAGTACGGCGAGAAGCACTCGGTCGCCCGCCTGATCGGCGCCCCGCCCGGGTACGTCGGGTACGAGGCCGGTGGGCAGCTCACCGAGGCCGTCCGTCGCCGTCCGTACTCGGTGATCCTGCTCGACGAGATCGAGAAGGCGCACCCCGAGGTGTTCGACGTCCTGCTCCAGGTGCTCGACGACGGCCGCCTCACCGACGGCCAGGGCCGCACGGTGGACTTCCGGAACACGATCCTCGTGCTGACGTCGAACCTGGGTTCGCAGTTCATGACGGACCTGACGCTGACCGACGTGCAGCGGGAAGAGGCCGTCCGTGAGCTCGTGCAGCAGGCGTTCCGGCCGGAGTTCATCAACCGCCTCGACGACATCGTGGTGTTCCAGGCTCTGACCGCGGACGACCTCGGGCAGATCGTGTCGCTCTACGTCGACCGGCTCGCCCGTCGCCTGACCGACCGCCGGCTCGAGCTCGCAGTGACGCCGCAGGCACGAAGCTGGCTCGCCGAGCGCGGGTACGACCCGCTGTACGGCGCGCGGCCCCTCCGGCGCCTGATGCAGCGGCAGATCGACGACCGACTGGCCCGCGCGATCCTGTCCGGAGACGTCCGCGACGGGGACACCGTCCGGGTGGACGTCACCGAGGACGGTGACGGCCTGACGGTCGAGCCGTTCGAGCTCGCCGAGATCGTCGAGGAGTAGCGCGGCGCGTGACGGCGGCCTCCGGGAGGCCCGGCACCGGTTCCTGGGACCGGTGCCGGGCCGTTCGTCTACGGTCCAGGGCATGCCTGAGATCCGCGCGATTCGCCGCATCACCGACGCCGTCGAGCACGCGAGCGTGCTCGACAAGGCGATCGACGTCGACCGTGCCGTCGTGAACGCCCTGGCCAAGCCGAAGGCCCTGCGGCAGCTGCTGCACGGTGTGCCGTTCGGTCACCCGATCCACCCGCTCATGGTCCAGGTGCCGCTCGGTGCCTGGATCTCCGCCGCGGTGCTCGACCTGGTCGGCGGGAAGGGCAACGCGAAGGCCGCGAAGACCCTGGTCGGCGTCGGGGTCGTCTCCGCCGGCAGTGCCTCGGTCGCCGGGTACGTCGACTGGTCGGAGCTGAACCGCGAGCAACTGCGGACCGGGTGGGTGCACCAGGCGGTGAACTGGACCGGACTGTCGCTCTACGGGCTCTCGTGGATGCAGCGGAAGCGCGGCAACCACGGTGCCGGCAAGCTGCTCGGGTTCGCGGGGCTGGCCGTCGTCAGCGTCGGCGGGTACCTCGGCGGGCACCTGTCCTACCGGCAGCGTGCCGGCGTGAGCGAACACGGCGAGGTGCCGTACGACGCCTGACCCCGCTCACAGGGAGCAGAGAGGTACGTCACGTGTGATGTACCGATGCGCGTACTCGTGGTGGACGACGAACGGGCCCTCGCGGACCTGGTCGCGACGGGCCTGACCCGGCAGGACATGGCGGTGGACGTCGCCTACCGCGGCGACGACGCCGACGAGCTGCTGGCGGTGCACGACTACGACGTCGTCGTGCTCGACCGTGACGTCCCAGGGCTGCACGGCGACGAGGTCGCACGCCGCCTCAGCGCGCGCGGTGCGCTCACGCGGATTCTCATGCTCACCGCCGCGACGACGTTGAGCGACCGGGTGCAGGGGCTCGAGCTCGGTGCCGACGACTACCTGACCAAGCCGTTCGAGTACCCCGAACTCGTCGCCCGGGTCCGCGCGCTCGGTCGGCGGAGCGTCGCACCCGTCGCGCCGGTGCTCGAACGTGCGGGGCTCGTCGTCGACACGAACCGGCGGATGGCGACGCGCGACGGACGGCCGCTCGACCTGACCTCGAAGGAACTCGGGGTGCTCGAAGCACTGCTCCGCGCCGACGGCCGCGTCGTGTCGGCCGAGGAGCTGCTCGAGAAGGTCTGGGACATGAACGTCGACCCGTTCACCGCCGCGGTCCGCGTGACGATGTCGAAGCTCCGCCGGAAGGTCGGGGACCCGGACCCGATCCGGACGGTGCCCGGCCAGGGCTACGCGCTGTGAGTCCGCGGGCCCGGGGCTGGAGCATCCGGACCCGGACTGCCCTGACGTTCGCGCTCGCGGCCATGGCGCTGGCGACCGGGGTCGTCGTCTTCACGAACACCATGTCGCTGGCGGGTGTCGGCGCGGGTCTCGACACCGCGGCCGTGCAGCGCCCGCTGCCCGGATCGGGGAGCGTCACGACCGCACCGGCTCCGATCGAGGTGGACGGAGCCGTTGGGGGTGACGACGACGGGGCGGTGGCGGTGATCCGGCTCGTCGCCGCGCAGCAGTGGCAGTGGTCCGCGATCGGCATCGTCGGCGCCGGGATCGCTGCCGGGGGCATCGGCTGGCTCGTCAGCCGCCGGGTCCTCCGTCCCATCGACCGGATCACCGCGACCGCGAACCGGATCTCGGCCTCGAACCTGCACGAGCGCATCGCGCTGGACGGGCCCGACGACGAACTCCGGCGGCTCTCGCGCACCGTCGACGACCTGCTGGCCCGCCTGGAGACCGCGTTCGAGAGCCAGCGACGGTTCGTCGCCCAGGCGTCCCACGAACTCCGGACGCCGCTCGCGGTGCAGCGCGCGGCGGTGCAGATCGGCCTGCACGACGACGCCGACCCCGCAGACGTCCGAGCGGTGCGCGCGGAACTGCTCGATCAGAACCGCCGGACCGAGCGGTTGGTGGAGTCGCTGCTCGTGCTCGCCGAGGCCGACCGCGGCCTGGCGGGTGCGACGCGTGCTGTCGACCTCGACGAGGTGACCGCCGAGGTCGTCGCGGGGGCGGCCCGGCACGCGGCCGAGGCGGGGGTGACCCTGACCCACGAGCGCCGTACCGGGCCTCCCGGCCTGGTCGTACCGGGGGAGCCGACCCTGCTGCGACAGCTGCTCGGCAACCTCGTCGGCAACGCCGTCGAGTACAACGAACCCGGCGGTCGCGTGCGGGTGACCACAGGGCCGGACGGCTTCGTCGTCGAGAACGGTGGTCCGGTGGTCGCGTCGGACGAGGCAGCGTTGCTCGTCGAGCCGTTCCGTCGCGGCGGGGCGGACGCTGGACGCGGGCAGCACAGTGGCCTCGGACTGTCCATCGTGGCCGCGATCGTGCACGCGCACGGATGGCAGCTGTCGATCACCGCACGGCCGACCGGCGGGCTGCTCGTCCGGGTCCGTGTTTCGCCGGTGCAACCAGGCGTGCACGCGGGGCGAAACAGCTCGTCCGCTGTGCTGGAGGCATGAACCACACCACGATGACGATGACCCGTCGCAACCGGTCCCTGATGAGTGCGGCCGCGGCGGTGGTCCTGCTGCCCCTGCTGCTGGTCGGCTGCTCGGACGCGACGCCGGACGACGACACGGCGACGGCAGCCGGGGGTGCCGCGCCCGGAGTCGCCCTCGCCGAGTGCCTGCGCGACCGCGGGTACGACATGCCCGACCCGGGCACCGGCGGCGGGTCGATGCAGCTCAGCGCACCCGACGGCGTCGACCCCGAGCAGTACCAGGAAGACCTCAAGGGGTGTGTCGACGACTCGGCAGCTGCCGGGGATGCACAGGGCGCACAGCCGATTCCCGGCAGCGAGGAGATCGCCCGGAAGACGGCGGAGTGCCTGCGGGAGCAGGGGTTCCCGGACTACCCCGACGACCAGGAGGCGCAGGCCCGGTACCAGCCGGATGACCAGTCGGCGTTCGACGAGGCCGCCGGCCCCTGCTCCGACGCGGCCTTCGAGGCTGTCCGGGGCGGAGCCGGGTCGTGACCCGCCGTCGCTCCCGTCGCCGGACGGTCGTGTCGGTGTGCCTCGTCGCGGCGGTGACCGCGGGTGCCGGGACGTGGGCCCTCGCCACGGTGCCGAGTGGTCCGGGCGCTTCGGCCAGCAGCGAGGCGCGCGGCGGGACCGCGTCGACCGGAGCCACCGCCACGGTCACGCGCGGCGACCTGACCGACTCGAAGGTGTTCGCCGGGACGCTCGGCTACGGCGCGCCATCGGGGGTCCCCGGTGCCGCCGCCGGCACGATCACCTGGCTGCCCCGCCCCGGCGCCGTGATCGAACGCGACGGGGTGCTGTACGCCGTCGACGAGCGGGACGTCCGGACCATGTACGGCACCGTGCCGCTCTGGCGTGACCTGGAGCGGGGGCTGCAGGGCGCCGACGTGCGCCAGCTCAACGAGAACCTGGCCGCGCTCGGGTACGACGTGTCCGTGGACGACCGGTTCGGCCCCCGGACCGAGCGGGCCGTCCGGCAGTGGCACGATGACCGCGGGCACGAGGTGACCGCGGTGCTGACGGCGGACGACGTCGCCTTCGTGAACGGCGCGTTCCGGGTCGCCTCGGTCGACGGTCGGCTCGGGGACCACCTGGCCGGCGGCGCAGGAGCGGGTACGGACGCGGGCGGCGCCGGCAGCACGGGCTCGGGTGCGGCCGCCGACGTGCTGCAGGTCACGAGCACCCGGCGCGTCGTCAAGGCGACCGTGCCCCAGCGTGACGCCGAGCGGCTCGCGGTCGGCACCGACGTCGAGGTCCGGGTCAACGGCGCCGGGGCCGCCATGCCCGGTTCCGTCGTCGATGTGCAGCCGACGACGAGCGAGGACGGCGGCACGGCCGTCGACGTCTCGGTGTCGTTCGACCCGGGGAAGCGCTCCCTGCCCGCGGCCGCGTCCGCGCAGGTCGACGCGAAGGGCGCCTCCGAGAGCGACGTCCTGTCCGTGCCCGTCGCCGCACTCGTCGCGGGTGCCGGTGGCCGGTACGCCGTCGACGTCGTGCAGCGGGACGGCACGACGGAGCGGGTCCGGGTCGAGCCGGGCTTCAGCGCGGACGGACGGGTCGCGGTCGCCGGCGACCTGGCCGCCGGCGACCGCGTGGTGGTGCCCGGATGAGCGCCGCCGTGCTTCCACCCGACTCCGTCCTGTCGCTCCGGGACGTCACGAAGACCTACGGTGGCGTCGAGGCGCTGCGCGGGGTGTCGCTCGAGGTCACCTCGGGGGAGCTCGTCGCGGTCGTCGGCCCGTCGGGGTCGGGCAAGTCGACGATGCTCAACGTCGTCGGGACGCTCGACCGTCCCACGTCCGGCACGGTGACGATCGCCGGCAACGACGTCGCGACGATGTCCGACGACGCCCTGTCCGAACTCCGTGCCGACCACATCGGGTTCGTCTTCCAGCACTTCCACCTGCAGGCCGGCGCGACCGCCACCGAGAACGTCGCCGACGGGCTGCTCTACCAGGGCGTGCCCCGGCGCGAACGGCACCGTCTGGCGGTCGAGGCCCTGGGCCGCGTGGGCCTGGCGCACCGGGTGGACCACCGACCGCACCAGCTCTCCGGCGGGGAGCGCCAACGCGTCGCCATCGCGCGAGCCGTCGTCGGCGACCCGACGATCCTGCTCGCCGACGAACCCACGGGAGCGCTCGACACGGCGTCCGGTGCCGCGGTCGTCGAGCTCCTGCGGGAGCTCAACGCGGCGGACACGACGGTCGTGGTCATCACGCACGACCTGGAGCTCGCGGCGTCGCTGCCCCGACAGGTCCGGATGCGCGACGGCCGGGTCGAGCAGGACATCGCGCCGATCGTCGGCGACCCCGCGAGGGTCGTCGTCGACGAGGTCGCCCGGTGAGCCGGCGTCGGTCCGTGGGCGCGGTCGACCTGCTCCGCCTCGGCGTCTTCGGGTTGCGGACCCGGCCGGGTCGCGTCGTGCTGTCGGCGCTGGGCATCGCGATCGGCATCGCGGCGATGCTCGCGGTCGTCGGGATCTCGTCGTCGAGCAAGGCGAAGGTCGACCAGGTGCTCGACACGCTCGGCACGAACGTGCTCACCCTCACCCAGACGCAGGGCCTCGGCGAACCGGTCCCGTTGCCGTCCACCGCCCTCGAGTCGGTGCTGCGGCAGGACGACGTCGAGTCGGCAGCGGCGGTCGGCACCGTGCCGGACACCGGCGTGTACCGGAACGACCACGTCCCGGCGCCCGAGACGAAGGGCCTGGGGGTGCTCGCCGCGTGGGGCGACGTGCCTCGGGTCCTCGGCGGGCAGCTCGCGGCCGGCAGGTGGATCGACGACACTGCCGGGGCGCCGCCGCAGGTCGTGCTGGGAGCACGGGCGGCCGCCGTCCTCGGCTTCGACGGCCTGCATCCGGACAGCCGCGTGTGGATCGGCGGACAGTGGGTGCAGGTGGTCGGGGTGCTCGAGCCCGTCGCGCTCGCCGAGGACCTCGGCTCGCAGGTGTTCGTGCCCCGCGGGTTCGCCGGGCAGCTGGGCTTCGACGGAGCGCCCACCTCGGTCTTCACCCGCGTCGACCCCGCACACGTCGAACGGTCGAGGGACCTGCTCGCCGGTGCGGTCCGACCGGGTGCGCCGCAGGACGTCGGCGTCACCCGGCCGTCCGACGCGCTCGCCGCGAAGGACGCCACCGACGACTCCTTCACCGGACTGCTGGTCGGCATCGGCGGGGTGGCGCTGCTCGTCGGTGGCATCGGGGTGGCGAACACGATGGTGATCACCGTCCTGGAACGCCGCGCCGAGGTGGGCGTCCGTCGTGCACTCGGGGCCCGTCGTCGGAGCATCCGCGACCAGTTCCTGGTCGAGTCGTTGCTGCTGTCGTTCCTCGGCGGGGTGGCCGGCGTCGTGCTCGGCGTCGCGGTGACGGTCGGGTTCGCCGTCACGCAGGGCTGGCCGGTCGCGCTGCCAGTGTGGGCCGTCGTCGGGGGGCTCGGTGCCACCGTCGTGATCGGCGGGGTCTCCGGGCTCTACCCGGCGGCACGCGCAGCGCGGATCCCGCCGACGTCCGCCCTGGCGGCCATCTGACGCGTGGGGTGGACACGCGCACTGGAGGCCCGGTGCCGGTCCACAGGACCGGCACCGGGCCACCAGGCTGTGCCGTCCACACGCCGGACGCGAGTCGCAGATCATGCCTGGTCATGACCAGCTGGTCAAGCATCTGCGTCGATCTGTTCGCCATCCGTGATCCCCCGGAAACACGCGGATCGAAAGACGTCACAGGGACCGATCCAACGGTTGACAAGGGGCCGTGCAGGGTCTTCTATTGCGAATACGCAACGTCCTTTCATAAAGGTCGGACCCAAGGGAGTCATCGTGACACGCACGCGTTTCGCCGCACTCGGTGCGCTCGCCCTCGCAGGCGCGCTCGCCCTCACCGGGTGCTCCGCCGGGAGCAATGCCGCTTCCGACGGCGGCACGAAGGCCATCGGCACTCCCGATGGCACGGGCAAGACCATCACCGTCTGGATGATGAACGGCGACCTGAGCGACAAGGTGCTCGAAGCCGCCGGCAAGCAGTTCACCGCCGACACCGGGGCGAAGGTGACGATCCAGACGCAGCAGTGGGACGGGATCACCACCAAGCTCACGACGGCGCTCGCACAGAGCGACGCCCCGGACGTCGTCGACCTGGGCAACACGCAGGTGCCGGTCTACGCGGCGGCCGGCGGGTTGATGGACCTGACGCCGTACCGCGACGAGCTCAAGGACGGCCAGACCTGGCTCACCGGGCTCGAGGGGCCGGCCACGGTCGACGGCAAGCTCTACGGCGCACCGCTGTTCGCCGGCAACCGGGCCGTCATCTACGACAAGCAGGTCTGGAAGGACGCCGGCGTCACCGGCGTGCCGACCACCTACGAGGAACTCACCGCAGACCTCGACAAGGTCAAGGCGGCCAACCCGGCGAGCGACTTCTCGGCCTTCTACATGCCCGGCCAGTACTGGTACGGCGGGTTGCAGTGGGTGTGGGACGCCGGCGGCGAGATCGCGACGGACAAGGGCGGCGAGTGGACCGGCACGCTCGACTCCGCCGATGCGGTGCAGGGCCTGACCGCCTGGAAGGACTTCCAGAACGAGTACTCCGCGAAGTCCACCCAGGACATCAACACCGACAAGCCCTCGCAGAGCGACGTCTTCGCGCAGGGCGACACCTCGGCGTTCCTCGGGTCGGCGTGGGAGATCGGCTCGATCACCACGGCGAAGCCCGAGCTCACCGACCGGATCGGGACGTTCCCGATGCCCTCGTCGACCGCGGGGAAGACGCAGCCGGTGTTCCTCGGCGGCTCGGACCTCGGGATCCCGGCGAAGGCGCAGAACCAGGAGCTCGCGGTGTACTACCTGAAGATCCTGACCTCGAAGGAGTTCCAGCAGGACCAGGTGTTCGGGGTGGACGGCTGGGAGCCGAACTCGACCGAGCTGCTCGACGCGGTCGCCGGTGACGTCGACGAGCTGCACAAGCCGTACTTCGAGGCTGCCGGCACGAGTCGGCCGACCCCGGCGACCCCGGGCTGGGCCACCATCGAGGGCGATGCGTCGTTCCAGTCGATGTTCGCCGACGTCGCGACGGGGCGGAAGTCGCCGGAGCAGGCCGCCGAGGGGTTCTCGAAGCACCTCACGACCGCGCTGAACGCGCAGCCGTAGGCGATGCCCTCCACCGCGGAGCGGGTGGCCGGCGGCGAGCGGGTGGCCGGCGGGGAGCGGGTGGCCGGCGCGGAGCAGTCCGCGCGGGTCACCCGCGGGCGGCGGGCCGACGGCCCGGGTCCGGGGCCGTCGCAGGGTACCGGGCGTGGTGCGCGTCGCCGGTCGCCGGTCGGGTCACGGGCCCCGCTCGTCCTGCTGGCACCGGCCGCACTGCTGCTGCTCGCCCTGGTCGTCTACCCGCTGGTCCGGCTCGTCGTCATCTCGTTCCAGGACTACGGGCTCCGGGCGATCTTCACGGGGCAGGCGGGGTTCACCGGGCTGACGAACTACACGAACGTCCTCACCGACGCGAGCTTCTGGCCGGTGATCCTGCGCACGGTGCTCGTGACGGGCGCGATGGTGCTCGGCACGATCGTGATCGGGATGGGGGTGGCGCAGCTGCTCACCCGCCTCGGGCTCACCATGCGGACGATCGTCAGCGTCGTGCTCGTGCTGGCCTGGGCGATGCCGAACGTGGCGTCGAGCCTGGTCTGGCAGTGGCTGTTCCAGCCGTTCTACGGCGTGCTCAACTGGCTCATCACGCAGCTGCGGGTGTTCGGGGACCACACGCAGGACAACTGGGCGTCACACCCCGGGCAGGCGTACACGATCGTCCTGACGCTCGTGATCTGGCAGGCCGTGCCGTTCGTGGCCCTCACCCTGTACGCGGCACAGTCCCAGATCGCGCCGGAGTACTACGAGGCCGGCGCGCTGGACGGGGCGTCGGTGTGGACGATGTACCGCGCGATCACCCTGCCGGCGCTGGCCCCGACGCTGCTCCTGGTGTCGATCCTGTCGGTGATCTGGGACTTCAACGTCTTCAACCAGATCTGGCTGCTCACCCGCGGTGGCCCGGAGGAGGCCACGCTCACCCTCGGCATCTGGACCTTCGTGCGGTCGTTCGTGTCCAACGCCTACGGGCAGGGCGCCGCGATCGCCGTGATCTCGACCCTGATCCTCGGGGTGCTCACCAGCTACTACATCCGCCGGCTCGTCCGCAGCGGTGAGGAGGACCTGTGACCGTCTCGAGCGCACCGCCCGTCCGGGTGCGGAAGCGCAAGCCCCGCGTCGTCGCGAACACCATCGCGGTCGTGTTCTGCCTGGTCTGGGTGTTCCCGATCTACTGGATGGTGAACACCGCCTTCAAGCCCGCCGACGAGGTCACCACGATGACCCCGATCTGGGCGCCGCTGCACCCGACGCTCGACAACTTCACGCGCGCGCTCACGCAGGAGGGGTTCCTGGTCTACCTGCGGAACTCCACCATCGTCGTGGTGGCGGCCGTGCTGCTGTCGATCGTCGTCGGGTTCCTGGCGTCGGCGGCGCTGTCGCGGTTCCGGTTCCGGGGTCGGCGGGCGATCCTGGTCGCGATCCTCTTCGTGCAGATGATCCCGTCGGGCGCCCTGCTCATCCCGCTGTTCCTGTCGTTCCAGACCCTCGGGCTGCTCAACAGCTACGTCGGGCTGATCCTGGCGTACGTCGCGAGCGTGCTGCCGTTCTCGATCTGGGTGATGCGCGGGTTCTTCGTGGCCGTGCCGATCGAGATCGAGGAAGCGGCGAAGGTCGACGGCGCGGGCACCTTCCGGATCCTGTGGAGCGTGCTGTTCCCGCTCGTCATGCCCGGGGTCATCGCCACGAGCGTGTTCGCGTTCATCGCGGCGTGGAACGACTACCTGATTGCCTACGTGATGCTGAAGGACCAGGGGATGTACACGCTGCCGGTCTGGCTCGCCGGGTTCTCGACGAACAAGGGCACGGACTTCGGCGGGCTCATGGCGGCGAGTGTGCTGTTCTCGATCCCGGTCGTGGTGTTCTTCCTGATCGTGCAGCGACGGCTCGTCAGCGGGATGACCGCGGGTGCGGTGAAGGGGTAGTCGTCGGATGGTCGACACCTGTGGACGTGTTGGTTGCGTGACGGAACGGTTGCGTTCTTGTGGGTTTCAGACGTACAGTGCTCGAAACCCAATGGAACGAAGGAGTTCGGGCATGTACGCAACCGAGCGGCACTCCGCCATCGCCGCCGAGCTGCAGTCCGCCGGTCGCGTGTCGGTCGCCGGCCTCGCCGAGCACCTCGACGTGACCACCGAGACCGTGCGCCGAGACCTCGACGCCCTGGAGTCCGCCGGGGTCCTGCGCCGTGTGCACGGGGGAGCGGTCCCCGTCGGACGCTCGAGCGTCGTCGAACTCAGCGTGGCCGAGCGCGAGGGGCAGCACGGCACCGCGAAGTCCGCCATCGCCCGGGCCGCGATGCGCCTGGTCCCGCCGACCTTCACCGGCTCCATCGCCCTCGACGCCGGGACCACCTGCGCCGCCGTCGCCTCGGAGCTCGCCCGCTGGGAGCCCGAGTTCGCCGGCTCGACAATCACCGTCATCACGAACTCGGTGCCGATCGCCGCGACCCTGCAGCACAGCGAGCACCTCGAGCTGCACCTGCTCGGTGGCCGGGTCCGCGGGGTGACGAGCGCCGCGGTCGGCACGGCCACGGTCGAGCAGATCGGTGCGCTGCGGCCCGACATCGCGTTCATCGGCACGAACGGCCTGTCCGCCGGCTTCGGCCTGAGCACCCCCGACGAGTACGAGGCCGCCGTGAAGGGCGCCTACGTCCTCGCGGCACGCCGGGCCGTGGTGCTCGCCGATGCCGCGAAGCACGGGGTCGAGGCCCTCATGCGCTTCGCTCGGCTGGACGAGATCGACACGCTCGTCACCGACCAGCAGGCGCCGGCAGATCTCGCCGGCGCACTCGCCGACGCCGACGTCGAGGTGGTCGTGGCATGAGCAGCGCCTCGGGCAGCCCCAGCACCCGCATCGTCACGGTCACCCCGAACCCGTCCCTCGACCGCACCATCGAGCTCGCGGGTGAGCTGCAGCGCGGTGCCGTCCAGCGCGCCACCAGCTCCACCGCGGAACCCGGTGGCAAGGGCGTGAACGTCTCCCGGGTCGTCGTCGCGAGCGGCGGGGACACCGTGGCGGTGCTGCCCGGCGACGAGCTCGACCCCGTCCTGCTCGGCCTGGCCACGCGCGGCATCCCCACCGCGGCCCTGCCCATCGGCGCACCGCTGCGCTCGAACGTCACGGTGACCGAGCCGACCGGCACCACCACGAAGCTCAACGAACCGGGGCCGTCACTCGCCGGCCGACTCGACGACCTCGCCACGCTCGTCGCCGACACCGCCGCGGCGAACGCGACCGGGCCCGCCGCCCGCTGGGTGGTGTTCGCCGGATCGCTGCCGCCGGGACTGCCCGACGACGCGCTCGCCGTCCTCGTCCGCGCCGTCCGTGCCCGCCACGGCGAGGACGTCCGGATCGCCGTGGACTCGTCCGGTGTGCCGTTCGCCGCGCTCCTGCAGGCCGGCGAGCGGATCGACCTGGTGAAGCCCAACGCCGAGGAACTCGCCGAGGTCGTCGGCGGCGACCCCGACGTCTACGAACGTGACCTCGACGCCGCCGTGGCCGCTGCCCAGCGCCTGCGCCACCGGAACGTCGGTGCCGTCCTGCTCACCCTCGGCAGCGCCGGCGCGGTCCTGGTCTCCGCCGAGGGAGCCTTCGCGGCTGCGGCGCCGAGGATCGTCGCCCGCTCGACCGTCGGGGCGGGGGACTCCTCGCTCGCCGGCTACCTGCTCGCCGAGGTCGCAGGGGCATCGCCCGAGCAGCGCCTCGCCCAGGCCGTCGCCACCGGCGCCGCCGCCGCAGCCCTTCCGGGCAGCGACGTGCCGGCACTGGACCACACCGACCCGACGGCGGTGTCCGTCCGGGTGCTCGCAACGCACCCGGCCCCGGAACCCGCCTGATCCCCCACCCGCCCCACACGAACACCTGCACCACCGCGCGACCAGCGCCATTGCGAAGGAGCAAGCACATGTCCGCAGACTCGAGTCCGCGCCTCATCAGCGCACAGCTCGTCGGCCTCGACGAGGACCTCGGCGCCACGTCCACCGACGTCATCCGCGTGCTCGCCGACCGTGTCGCCGCGACCGGCCGCGCCGCCGACGCCACCTCGCTCGCCGAGGACGCCATCACGCGCGAGGCGAGCGTCGGCACCGGTGTCCCCGGCGGCATCGCGATCCCGCACGCCCGCTCGGCGTCGGTGTCCGAGCCGACCCTCGCGTTCTCGCGACTGGCCCGGAAGGTGCCGTTCGGTGCCCCGGACGGTGACGCCGACATCGTCTTCATGATCGCCGTGCCCGAGGGCGCCGACAAGGACCACCTGACGGTCTTGTCGACGCTGGCCCGCGCGCTCATCCGCGACGACTTCACCGCCGCCCTGCGCGCCGCGACCACCCCGGACGAGGTCGTCGAGCTCGTCGACCGCGAGGTGAGCGGCGAGGTGTCCGAAGCCGGTGTCGGGAACGCGAGCCGGGCCTCCAGTCCGGAACCCGCCCCCGCTGCCGACCGCAAGGTCTTCGTCGGCGTCACCGCCTGCCCGACCGGCATCGCGCACACGTACATGGCTGCCGACGCCCTCGTCGCCGCAGCCCAGCGCGCCGGTGCCGAGATGCACATCGAGACGCAGGGTTCCTCGCAGGTCGAGCCCCTCGACCCGGCACTCATCGCCCGCGCCGACGCCGTCGTGTTCGCGGTCGACGTCGACGTCCGCGACCGCGGTCGCTTCGCCGGCAAGCCGCTGGTGTCCGGGCCCGTCAAGCGCGGTGTCGACGAGCCCGACAAGATGATCGCCGAGGCAATCCGCGCCGCCGACGACCCGCACGCCGCACGCGTCCAGGGTGGCGCCACCGCGACCGAGACGAACAAGACCAACGAGCACTTCGGCCAGTCGCTCAAGCGCTGGCTGCTCACCGGCGTCAGCTACATGATCCCGTTCGTCGCGGGCGGCGGGCTGCTCATCGCGCTCGGCTTCCTGCTGTCCGGGTACGGCATCGCGCTGACCCACGGCGACTCGGGGATGAGCAACGCCGCCTACACGCTCACGAACTCCACGCTGCTGAAGCTGCCGCCCGAGGGCCTCGGGTACTACCTCGGTGCCGCAGCCTTCCAGATCGGACAGGTGTCGCTCGGGTTCCTGGTCGCCGCACTCGCCGGGTACATCGCCTACGCCATCGCCGACCGACCGGGCATCGCGCCGGGCTTCGTCGCCGGTTCCATCGCCGTCTTCATGAACGCCGGGTTCCTCGGTGGCCTGGTCGGCGGCCTCATCGCCGGTGCCGCCGCCTACTGGATCGGGCGCATCCCGACCTGGCGCTGGTTGCGTGGCCTGATGCCGGTCGTGATCATCCCGCTCTTCGCGTCCATCATCGCCTCGGGCCTCATGCTCCTGGTGCTCGGCGGTCCGATCGCCTGGCTGATGGTCCAGCTCACCGGGTTCCTCAACTCGCTGTCCGGCGCCTCCGCGGTGCTGCTCGGGATCATCCTCGGTCTGATGATGGCGTTCGACCTCGGTGGTCCGGTGAACAAGGTGGCGTACGCGTTCGCCGTCGCCGGGCTCGGTGCGGGCACCGCCACCGATGTCGTGCCGTTCGAGATCATGGCCGCGGTGATGGCGGCCGGCATGGTCCCGCCGTTGGCCCTCGCGCTCGCCTCGACCGTGCTCTACCGCAAGGGGTTCACGAAGCCGGAGCGGGAGAACGGCAAGGCCGCGTGGCTGCTCGGTGCATCGTTCATCTCCGAAGGAGCGATCCCGTTCGCCGCCGCGGACCCGCTCCGCGTCATCCCGGCGTCGATGGTCGGAGCTGCGATCACCGGCGCGATCTCGATGGCCGCCGGCGTGACTTCGCGCGCACCGCACGGTGGGATCTTCGTGTTCTTCGCGATCGGTGACGTCCTGATGTTCGTCGTGGCGATCCTGGCCGGCACCGTGGTGTCCGCGCTGGTGCTCGTCGCCCTGAAGAAGTGGGTGCGTCGCCGCCCAGTGGACACCGCTGCCGCGGGCGGCGAGGCCGCTGCGGCCGGCGAGACGGTCGGACAGCGCGCACCGGTCGCCGCGTAGTCGACGCGACACGATGACGGACGGGAGGCCCGGTGCCAGCTGGCACCGGGCCTCCCGTCCGTAGGTGGTCGCGCCCACCTGCATCCAGTGAGCGGAAGCCGGCAGGTCGCCGCTGGCGGAGGCGGCGTGTCCTGCTCACTCGACGTGGCTGCCCTGTCGGGCGTCAGGCCGCCATCGCGAGTGCCGACGGGTCGATCTCGGATGCGACACACGCATCGACGTCGCACGGTGCGAGCGGAGCGACCGAGGTGTGCGTGATCTTGGGGTGCACGGGGCGCCGCTCGGTCTCGCCGCGTCCGATCAGGTCCTCGTGGAGCTTCTCGCCCGACCGCAGGCCCGTGAACACGATGTCCGAGGTGCTGCCCGTCGCCTGGAGCATGCGCCGCGCGATGTCGAGGATGCGCACGGGGTCGCCCATGTCGAGCACCAAGACCTCGCCGGGGTGCGCGATGGCGGCCGACTGGATCACCAGGTGGCACGCTTCGGGGATGGACATGAAGTAGCGGGTGGCGTCCGGGTGCGTGACGGTGAGGGGCCGTCCGGCGCGGATGAGCTCCGCGAAGAGCGGGAGCATCGACCCGCGGCTGCCCAGGACGTTGCCGAACCGGACCGAGACGTAGTCGTACCCGGTGTCCGCGGCGGTCCAGGCGGTCAGCCGTTCCGCGATGCGCTTCGTCGAACCGAGGACACTGGTCGGGTTCGCTGCCTTGTCGGTCGAGATGTTCACGAGCGTCCGGACCCCGGCCTCGGCAGCTGCGCGGAGGACGTTCAGCGTGCCGAGCACGTTCGTCTTCCAGCCCTCGTCCGGGTACTGCTCGAGCATCGGCAGGTGCTTCAGCGCCGCGGCGTGGAAGACGACGTCGGGGCGACGGTCGAGCATGATGTCGAGGATCGCGTCGGCGTCGCGGATGTCGGCGAGGACGACGTTCTTCGTGTCGAGCAGACCGTGACCGTCGACGGACACCTGGACCTGCTGCAGCGCGGTCTCGTCACGGTCGAGCATGATGATCTCCGCCGGCTCGAACCGCACGAGCTGCCGACAGAGCTCACTGCCGATCGAGCCGCCGGCTCCCGTGATCAGGACCGACCGCCCACGGACGAAGTCGACGGTGATCTCGAGCTCGGCTTCTGGCTGTCGGTCCCCGATCAGTGCGGTGATGTCGAGCCCGTCGAGGCCGGGGATGAAGAGCGTGGACATGGGGGTCTCCTCCGTGAAGTCTCCCCACAGTGTGAACCCCGAGCATGTGGAATGTCAATTGTTCATTCTGCGATGTTCGCCGTGATCGCGTCGATGTAGGCGGCGCGCTCCTCGCGGGAGTGCGGTCGCCCCGGGATCCCCGGGCGCTGCTCCCACGGGAACGGCCCCGCCTCGTGCCGGTACTCGATGCCCATCGCCTCGAGTCGGGCGGTGTGCTCGGCCAGCCGCCCGCGGAACTCCGCCAGGTCGCGCGGCCCTGTCGCGTCGGCCGACCAGAGCGCCTCGGCCAGGGCGGCGACCCGTGGGAAGAGCTGGTAGTCGAGCTTGCGGGCGGTGTCCACGTGCTCGGTCCACATGTTGCCCTGGCCGCCGATGACGTGTGCGCGCTCGGCGTCGGTCAGGCCGGACGGCACCGGGTCGAAGGCGTACACGTCGTCGACGCTGAGCACGATGGAGACCGGGATCGGCTCGGTGTCCAGGTCGCTCTGCCGGTAGTCCAGGTATGCCTGGTCGTCGGGCGAGGAGATGACGTCGTGCCCGCGCTTCGCCGCCGTCCGGGCACCGGTCAGTCCGCGCCAGGACACGATCGTCGCCGAGGGGTCGAGCGTGCCGCCCTCGAGAATCTCGTCCCACCCGAACGCCCGCCGGCCGTGGTCGGCGACGTGCTCGGCGAGCTGCCCGATGATCCAGGCCTGCAGCTGCTCCTCGTCGGCCAACCCGAGCTCGCGGATGCGCTCCTGCGTGCGGGGGTCCGTCTCCCACTGCACCTTCGGGCACTCGTCGCCCCCGATGCCGATGTAGCGGGAGGGGAACAGGGCGATGACCTCGTCGAGGACGTCCTTGAAGAAGTCGATCGTGGCGTCCTCGGCGTTGAGCACGTCGTCCGCGATGCCCCACTCGGTCCAGACCTCGACCTGGCTGTCCGGGTGCACGCCGAGGGCCGGGTACGCCGCCAGTGCCGCCCGGACGTGTCCGGGGGTCTCGATCTCGGGCACGACGGTGACGAAGCGATCGGCGGCGTAGGCGACGATCTCGCGGATGTCGTCCTGCGTGTAGAAGCCGCCGTGCGGGCGACCGTCGAAGGCGGCGGGGTGCAGCACGCCGTCGGCGTCGGGGACGTGGGCACCGAGCTGTGACTCCCGGCGCCACGACCCGACCTCGGTCAGGCGCGGGTACTTCCGGATCTCGATGCGCCACCCCTGGTCCTCGGTGAGGTGGAAGTGCAGGCGGTTGATGCGGTGCGCCGCGAGCTGGTCGACGACGCGCATGACCTCGTGCTTGGTGCGGAAGTGCCGCGCCACGTCGAGCATGACGCCCCGCCAGGCGAACGCCGGGGCGTCCTCGACCACGATCGCGCGGACGGACCACGGCCCGGTGCCGACTCGACCGTGGCGGTACACGTCAGCCGGCAGGAGCTGCAGCAGCGCCTGCACGCCGTAGAAGACACCGGCGGGGGAGCCGCCGACGACGTCGATGCCGTCCGGGGTCACCGTGAGGCGGAACGACTCCGCGCGGTCGCCCTCCGGCGCCGCAGGGCCCGCGGGCAGCGACGGGTCGTCGACGACCCGCAGCGCGATCACACCGGCGCCAGGTCCGGAGTCGTCGAGAGCGTCCCGCACCGGCAGTCCGGTCGATCCCCGCAGGGTCTGCTGCAGGTACAGTCGGACCGGTTCGCTCGCCGCGTCGGCGGCGATCCGGGTCGACGGGGTGATCTCGAAGGCCCCGGCACCGGGTGCGGTGCGGCGCGGTCGTGGGACGAGCATGTCGGAGCCACCATTCCTCAATGATCTTTCGTAATGTGGAGGCTATGGCCGTGGACCTGACCGTGTCAACGACGCCCGGCGGCATCGGGACGACCCCGGGCGTGCTCCGGCAGATGAACTCGCGGGCGATCCTCGACGAGCTCCTGCACGAGGACGTCTCGCGGACGGTGACCGAGCTCAGCCGCACCGTCGGGCTCTCCCGCCCCACGGTCGAGGCGGCGCTGGCCGACCTGGTCGACGAGGGCTGGGTCACCGAGGCCGAGACGATCGCCACCCCGAACAAGGCCGGACGCCGCGCCAAGCGCTTCGCCGCCGACGCCGCGGCCGGGTCCGTGCTCGGCGTCGACCTCGGGCTGCACGGGATCGTCGGTGTCCGAGCGGACCTGCGCGGGGTCACACTCGCCCGGGTCGAGGAGCGCTACGCCGACCTCGCCGACGCCGAGCAGGCCTGGCTGAGCGTGCAGGACGTCGTCCGGCGCCTGACGTCGTCCGTCGACGGGGCTCCGGTGCTCGCCGCGACGTTCGGCGTCCCCGCCGTCGTGGACCGCGACGGCGCCATCGACTACACGGTCGCCGTGCCGGAGTGGGTCGAGCGCCGGGTGCCCGGCCGGATCCAGGACCTTTTTCCTGGCACCGCGACCTTCTTCGACAACGACGCCAAGCTCGCCGCAACGGCCGAGGCGATGTGGGGCCGGTTGCAGGGCGTGCGGGACGGGCTGTACCTCGTGATGGGGCGCCAGATCGGGGCTGCCTTCGTGATCGACGGTTCCCTGGCGCGCGGCTCGCGCGGCGCGGCCGGCGAGATGGGCGGCCTGGCCTCGACCGGCTGGCCCGGTGCGCCCGCCCGCCTGGAGGCGCGGATCCCGTCCGACACGGACCTCGAGTCCGTCTTCGCCGTGGCCGGGCAGGGCTCCGCCACCGCCGTCGAGATCGTCCGGGCGTTCGCGGCCGACATCGCCCCCGGGGTGGTGCAGCTCGTGACGACGATCGACCCCGAGGTCGTGGTCGTCGGTGGCGAGGTCCTGCCGGCGGCCGCGGTGTTCTGCGCCGCCCTGGACGAGCTCGTCACGCCGCAGCTCCGGCACCCCGTGGCGTTCGCCCCGTCGACGGTCGGCCGTGACGCCGTGGCCCGCGGTGCGTCGGCCCGGTCACTCACCCACGTGCGCACCGTCCACATGGGACTCGGCTGACACCCAGCTGGTGCGCCGGGTCCTGACAGGGCGCTCAGGAATCCTGGGTGCATGACGACTGCCGTGACCGACCGCGCCATGACCGTCGCCAGCGGCGACCCCACCGCTCCCTCGGACCTGGGGGGCCTGTCCGGGCTCGTGCTGCAGCTCATCGACGCGCTGGGTGAGTGGGGCGTCGCGCTGATGCTCTTCATCGAGACCGTGTTCCCGCCGATCCCGTCCGAGGTCATCCTGCCGCTGGCGGGGTTCCTGGCCGGCGCGGGGCAGATGAACCTCGTGCTGGTCCTCGTGTCGGCGACGCTCGGTTCGTACCTCGGGGCGCTGGTGCTCTACTGGCTCGGCGCGAAGATCGGCTTCGAGCGCACGACGCGCTGGTTCGGCAAGCTGCCCCTCGTCGACGAGGACGACTTCCGGAAGGCCGCCGACTGGTTCCACCGGCACGGCAAGAGCGCGGTGTTCTTCGGCCGGTTCGTGCCGATCGTCCGCAGCCTGATCTCGCTGCCGGCCGGCGCCGATCGCATGCACCTCGGCACCTTCTCGGTGTTCACGATCATCGCGAGCGGCATCTGGAACAGCGCCCTCGTGCTGCTCGGTGCCGCGTTCGGCTCGCAGTACGACCAGGTCGAGGCGTACACGGAGTGGATCGACCGGGTGCTCTACGTCGCGATCGCCGCCGTCGTGGTGACCTTCGTGGTCCGTCGGATCCGGCGCGTGCGTGCCGAACGGCGCGCTGGTGACGCCGGCGACGGGAACGACGACGCGGGCGGCGCTCGGGGCCGTCGTCGCGCCGAGCCCGCCCGCGACTGAGTCGTCAGGCCTTCGTCAGCGCCGACTCCTTGTGCGCGGCGCGCTTGCCGCTCTTCTCGGACTCGATGATCCAGTACGGATCGTCGTCCGTGGGCTTGAACTGCTGCCCGTCGAACTCGAAGTCGCTCGTGCGCTTCTGCACGAGTTTCCCGGTGGTCTTCCCCTGCGAGGTGTTCCAGTGCACCTCGTCGCCCTTCGACAACGCCATGCTGTCCTCCTTGCGCGATCGTCCGTCCTGATGGACGTCGGACTGTACCCCGCCGATCCCCGGAAACACAGGGGAGTACGGCCATCACGATGTCGTAACGGGCATGCGGATCGAGTGTCGGACGCGTACCGTTTCCACTGAGCCCACACGCCGGCAGCGGCCGCGGAACCAGGGGCTCTGGACGGGACGACGGACATGATGACCCTGCTGGACAGCGCTCGGGCGGACACCGTCCTCTCCGCGCGGTACCGGCTCGTGAAGCTCATCGGCACCGGCGGCATGGGATCCGTCTACGAAGCCCGCGACGAGCACACGTACCGAGCCGTCGCCGTGAAGCTCTTCGCGACGCCCGACAAGATGACCACCGCCGACCGCGTCCGCCAGGAGCGCGAGATCCGGTTGCTCAGCATGCTCTCCCACCCCGGACTCATCCCGCTGTACGACGCCGGCACCCACGAGTTCGAGGACGGCCCGCACCGCTTCATCGTGATGGAGCTCATCGCCGACACGACCCTCCTCCGCCGCCTGTCCGAGGGTGCGCTGCACAACTACGAGGTCGCGGACCTCGGTGCGCAGCTCGCCGACGCCCTGGCGTACGTGCACTCGCGCGGCATCGTGCACCGCGACGTCAAGCCGGCGAACATCCTGATCAGCGACGAGGGCTCGTCCGGGTTCGCCCGCACGGTGAAGCTCACCGACTTCGGCGTCGCGCACTTCGTCGACGGCTCACGCCTGACGAACGACGGCACGGTCATCGGCACCGCCGCCTACCTGAGCCCCGAGCAGGTCGCCGGCGAGCCGATCAGCTTCGCGACGGACGTCTACTCGCTCGGGCTGGTCCTGCTCGAGGCCCTGACGGGCAAGCAGGAGTACTCGGGCACCCTCATCGAGGCCGCGCTCGCCCGCCTCCGGCACGACCCCGTGATCCCCGACGACGTCGCCGACGAGTGGCGGGACCTGCTCAGCCGGATGACCGCGCGCGACCCGGAGCGCCGCCCGACCGCGGTCGCGATCGCGAACGCCCTGCGCGGCGGGTCCACCCAGATCACCGGCCCGGTGCCGCTCGGCCCGGAGCGCGTGAAGCACCAGCGCGACCACCGCATGCACCGCGCCGCACACCGGCACGCCAAGCGGGGCACGTTCTCGGCCGTCCGGCGCTGGCGTCGACGGAACGTCGTGGTCGGCTCGTTCGCGGCGTTCGGGGTCACCGCGGCCTGCACGGCCGCGTACGTCGCGGGTGCCCTGCACTGACCCCCGGGCAGCTCCGGGCTCTGCGGAACACCGGTGCTCACGAGCCGGACACCAGCACCCTGGGCCTGACCCGCCAACGCCGGTGTGTTGCGGACCGGGGCACCCTGGCAGGATGGACGACATGACCGACCAGCGCTGGATCAAGATCTGCGGACTGTCGACCCCCGACACCGTGGACGCCGCCGTCGACGCGGGTGCCGACGCGGTCGGGTTCGTCTTCGCCGCCGGCAGCCCCCGGACCGTGACGGCGGACCTCGCGAAGGAGCTCGTGGAGCGGGTGCCGGACGGCATCGACGCCGTCGGGGTGTTCCGCGACCAGAAGATCGACGAGATCGTCGGCATCGCGTCCGAGGTCGGGCTCACCACCCTGCAGCTGCACGGCGGCGAGTCGCCGTCCGACTTCGCCCGCGCCCGCGACGCCGGCTTCTTCACCATCCGCGCCGTCGCCGCCGAGGACTACCTGCGCGAGACCGCCGAGCAGCGAGCGGCGTACGACCACGACCTCCTGCTGCTCGACGCCGCGGTGCCGGGCAGCGGTCGGCTCATCGACCCGGCCTCGATCGACGGTGTCGACGAGGCCTGGATCCTCGCCGGGGGACTCACCCCGGCGAACGTCGTCGCCGCGGTCGAGGCGCTCGACCCCGACGGCGTCGACGTGTCGAGCGGCGTCGAGTCGGAGCGCGGCGTCAAGGACCCGGCGAAGATCCGCGCCTTCGTCGAGGCTGTCCGCAGCCTGGGCTGACGCCGCGGCCGCTGGACGGCACCGCCGTCCGCACGCTCGTTCGCGAAAGCGACAGTCTGGCGCCGACCATCGGCGGCGATCTGTCGCTTTCGCGGCCCTGATCGCGACGGCGGACGGACGGGAGGCACGGGGCGGGGCCGCCACGGTCCTCCCGTCCGTCTCGGGCGCGGTCAGCGCAGGGTGGGGATGAGTTCCGTCAGGAACGCATCGGTGTCCTCCCAGCCCTCGACCGCACGGCAGGGGACGCCGAGGGCCTTCACCGGGTAGTCGTTGCCCTCGGGATCGAGCCGATCGCCGACGAAGAGCATGTCGTCCAGCGCGATGCCGGTGAGCTCGGCGAGGCGCTGCATGCCGTAGGCCTTGTCGATGCCCTTGCGGGTGATGTCGATGCTCGTGGAGCCGCCCGAACGGACCTCGAGGTCAGGCAGGTCTGCCTGCACCAGACGGCGCAGGTGGTCCTTCTTCTCGCCGGTCGGGTCCCACAGCTTCTTGACGTCGACCGGGGCCGACTGGCCGAGGGCCGAGAACGTGATCTGCGACCCGCGGTCCTCGAGGATGGCGCCCCAGGTCTCGGACTCCCAGTACCCGGCTTCCTTGGCACGGGTTTCCACCGCCGCGAGCGCGCGGGCCTTCTGCTCGTCGGTGAGGTCCTCGGCGTACTGCAGCGCCCAGTCCTGGTCCTCCCAGCGGTAGTACCGGGTGCCGCAGGTCGGCAGGAGGTGCAGGGCATCGAGCGTCAGCCCCTCGCGCTGTCGCAGCGGGGTGACGAGCTGCTGCTCGAACTGCGTGAAGTTGCCGCCGGAGATGACCGCGACCGGCACGACCTCGAGCAGGGACGCGAAGGTCTCGAGCATGCGGGGGTCGAGGGAGGACTTCGACGGGGCGAGGGTGTCGTCCAGGTCGAAGGCGACGAGGCGGGGCGTGGTCATGCCACCGATCCTGCCAGAGCCCGCCGACCACCCGCAGGGTGCGGACCGCTGGGAGCCCCGGCGCTGCGCGATGTCTGCGGGGTCACGCGCGGCGCGTCACGCGCGGTGCGTCGCGGGCACCCGGTCTCGTGCGTACGTGATGTCCGTGTACCCGTGCGGGGCGGGGTTGCCGTCCTCGTCGAGGTTCACGAACACGACCTCGTCGATGGTCAGGATGCTGCGGTGCGTGAAGAGGTTGCGCGCCTCGGCCCGCATCGTCAGCGAGGTTCGGCCGAACCGGGTGGCGACGAGGCCGATCTCGACGATGTCGCCCTCCTTCGCCGAGGACACGAAGTTGATCTCCGACATGTACTTCGTGACGACCTTGCCGTTGCCGAGCTGGATGATCGCGTACACGGCTGCTTCCTCGTCGATCCAGCGGAGCAGGCTGCCACCGAACAGGGTGCCGTTGGCGTTGAGGTCCTCCGGGCGCACCCACTTGCGGGTGTAGAAGTTCATCTCGGGTGCGACGTCGTCTTCGTGGTGCTGCATGTCACGTCATGGTACGCCGACGGCCGCGCCCTCGCGAGGACGCGGCCGTCGGGCTGCGCCGGCCGGTGCGGCCGACGCGCTGCTGCTCCTGCTCCTGCTCCTACTCCTTGACGAGGACGACCTCGTCGAGGGGGATGCGGGTGCGCGGGGCGACCTCGCGCTCGGCGGCCTTCTCGTCGAGTTGCGACGGGTGCGCCACGGTGCCGACGGCGGTGACCGTGTAGGGCAGGAAGCGCTCGGGCAGGTCGAACGCGGCACGGAGCCCGGCGGCGTCGATGCCCGCCATCTGGTGCACGTGCAGGTCTTCGGCGTGGGCCTGGACCGTGAGGGCGGCGAGCGACTGGCCGAGGTCGTACTGCGCGAAGGGGCGCTCCTCGCCGTCGGCGGTCACGGTCTCGAGCACGCCGACGACCAGGGCACTGGCACGGAAGGCCCACGCCGCGTTGAAGCCGAGCAGGTTCTCGTTGATCTTGCGGAACGTCTCGGTGCCACGGCGGCCGGCGATGAAGCGGCGCGGCTGGAAGTTCATGGCGGACGGGGCCCAGCGGGCGGCCTCGAGGACGGCGTCGAGCTGCGCGTCCGAGATCGTCGCGGTCTCGTCGTAGGACCGGGGGCTCCACCGTTCCTCGAGCAGCGGTACGAGCGGCTGGCTGGAGTCGGTGGACCGGGTGAGGGTGTCGGCGTTCGTCGAGGTCATGGTGGCCACAACGCTATTCGATGCGTACGCATTTCCGACCTGAGTGACGTCACATGCCGCGCGCCGGGGGTGCCAGGATGGACCGGATGGGTGGCGTGCTGACGGGTTTCGCGATCATCGGCGCGATCATCGCCGGTGGGTACGTCGTCGGGCGCATCGGACTCCTCGGACCGCACGCCCAGTTCGTGATGAGCCGGCTCGCGTTCTTCGTCCTCATGCCGTGCCTGCTGTTCCACACGATCGCGACGGCCGACATCGAGTCGTTGCTGTCCCCGATGCTCTGGGTCTCGCTGCTGAGCGCCGCCGTGGTCGCCCTCGGGGCCGCCGCCGTGTTCCGCTTCGTGCTGCGTCGACCCGTCACGACGACGACCGTCGGAGCGCTGGCGTCGAGCTACGTCAACGCGAACAACATCGGCCTGCCCGTCGCCGTGTACGTGCTCGGCGAGGCCACCGCGGTCGTGCCGGTGATCCTGCTGCAGCTCGTCGTGATGGCGCCGATCGCCCTGACGATCCTGGACGCCGCGACCGCCGGCGCCGGGAGCTGGGGCCGACGCATCGCCGGGCCGTTCCGCAACCCGATCATCATCGCCTCGCTCGTCGGCCTGGTGTTCTCGGCGACGGGGATCACCCTGCCGGACCCGGTGCTCGAGCCGTTCTCGCTGGTGGGTGCCGCTGCGGTGCCGGTCGTGCTGCTGTCCTTCGGCAT
The DNA here is from genome assembly GCF_015351025.1 of Curtobacterium sp. VKM Ac-1376. Lineage (GTDB taxonomy): Bacteria > Actinomycetota > Actinomycetes > Actinomycetales > Microbacteriaceae > Curtobacterium. The sequence goes on from NZ_JADKRV010000003.1 coordinate 223,535, forward strand.
GAGCCTGCACGGTGCGACCCCGTTGCGGGACCCGGCGATCCGGACGGACGTGATCGTGGCGTCGGCGATCAAGCTCGTGGTGATGCCGGCGGTGGCGTTCGTGTTCGCCCGCTTCGTGTTCGGCCTCGGCGACCAGCAGGTCTTCGTGCTGACGACCCTCGGGGCCCTGCCCGCGGCGCAGAACGTGTTCAACTACGCGCAGCGGTACGGGGCGGCGGTCCCGGTGGCCCGCGACGTGGTGCTCATCTCGACGCTCGGCTCGGTACCCGTGCTGGTCGCCGTGGCCGCCCTGCTGCACCCGTAGCGATCGCCGTAGCAGCCGCTGAGACGCCGGTGTGTTGCTGAGACACCGCGACGTCGCCGAGACGCCGCCGGTTTCGGCGGCGTCTCGCGCACGTGCGGGCGTCGTGCGGGCACGCCGGCGTCTTGCGGCGCCCTGGACGCGCCGCGAGACGGACGGGAGGCCCGTGGCGGGGTTGCGCCGAGCCTCCCGGCCGTCGTGGGGCGCGCCCACCCCGCATGGTGAGCAGAAGTGGTCGGGTGGCGGCCGCCGACCCGACCCGTTCTGCGCACGAAGCGCGCGCGTATCGTGGCGGGCACGCGGGGCGGACCGCTCCGTGACCGACGACGAGGACGAGGAGACCGGCGATGGACACGATGGCGATGATGAAGAGCATGTCGATGAAGGACATGCCCATGGCGATGGACATGGACGTCATGCAGGACACGATGATGGCGATGAACGCCGCGTCGATGGCTGCGACGATGTGCTCCGCGGCCGACATGCGCATGGGCGGCGAGATGGCGACCTGCGCCGCGATGTGCTCGAACACGGCGATGCTGGCCGACACCGGCATGCGGATGATGATGCGGCCGATGGGCATGGACATGCCGGCGATGCAGGCGATGCTCATGGCCGTCGTCGCGATGGGGACCGCGTGCGCCACCGAGTGCCGGACGCACCAGGACATGGACGAGTCGTGCCGCTACTGCGCCATGGCCTGCGACGAGATGGTCGCCAAGTGCCAGGCGATGCTGGCCTCGATGACGGCCTGAGCGCCCGCCCCGGGACTACGCGGTGCGCGCCGTGGTCTGACGACCACCGGCGCTGAGGATCTCTGCGACCGGGTGGTGGGCGACCGGCTCGCCGACCGACAAGACGCCGTCGGCGTCCGCCACCCGCAGCTGCGTGATGCTCCCGTCGAGGAACAGCACCACCGCGTCGGCTGCGCGGGTCTCGACGACGATGCCGTCGCGCCACGAACCGGGGGCCGCGGTCGCCATGAGGCGCTGGATGGGAAGGATCGTCGTGCGGGACATGGCTTCACCTGCTCTCGAAGGGGTTCGGTGCAGGAAACCTACGACGGTGTGACGGGCCGCTCAACGACGGGGGTCGCGGGGCGTAACAGAGGGCGTCACGGGGCGTGACACGGCCCGACGGCGGCGCGACGGCCGTCGCTTCAGAAGATCATCGGCCGGTCGTCGTCGAGCGAGGTGTCCAGGTCGAGCTCGACCACCACGGGGACGTGGTCGCTCGGAGCGTCGCCCTTCCGCTCGTCGCGGTGGATCTCGGCACCGGTGACGACGTCGGCGAAGGCCTGCGAGCCGAGCACGAAGTCGATGCGCATGCCCTCGTTGCGGGGGAACCGCAGCTGCTTGTAGTCCCAGTAGGTGTAGCCGTCGGGCACGATCGGGCGGACCACGTCCTGCAGGCCCCGTGCCTCGAACTCGCGGAACGCGGCGCGCTCGGGCTCGCTGACGTGGGTGGAGCCCTCGAAGACGCGCATGTCCCAGACGTCCTGGTCGAGCGGTGCGACGTTCCAGTCGCCCATCAGCGCGAGCGGGGTCTCCGGGGACGCTTCGATCCACTCCGCCGTTCGGTCGGCCAGCTGAGCGAGCCAGTCGAGCTTGTACGTGTAGTGCGGGTCGCCGAGCTCGCGGCCGTTCGGCACGTACAGGCTCCACAGCCGCACGCCGTCGACCGTGACGCCGATCGCGCGGGCCTCGATCGGCAGGTCCGGGCCCTCGTGCCCCTTCAGGAACCCGGGCTGGCCGGGGAAGTCGCGGGTGACTTCTTCCATCGGCAGCCGGCTGGCGAACGCGACACCGTTCCACTGGTTCAGGCCGTGCGCCTCGACGTGGTACCCGGCGGCCTCGAACGCGTCGACGGGGAACTGCTCCGGCTTGCACTTGATCTCCTGCATGCCGAGGACGTCGATGTCCTCACGCACCAGCCAGTCGACGATCCGACCCACTCGGGTGCGGACGGAGTTCACGTTCCAGGTCGCCACGCGCATGGAACAAGAACCTACCGGTGCCGACTGACGGCGGGTGCGGCAACGGCTGCGGTGCACGGGCGTCGTACGGCACGATGGTGTTCGCTGGAGGCCAGCAATCGATCGCACGGAGGCAGCAATGGCATCGACGACGAACCGCGTCGACGGGACCACGACGGGCATGACCACCGGGAGCACCCAGCCCGCCGGCACCACCACGACGCAGGTCACCGCCAAGGGCAGGACCATCATCGACGACACGGTCGTCGCGAAGGTCGCGGGCATCGCCGCCCGCGACGTCCCCGGTGTCTTCGCGCTCGGCGGCAACGCCTCGCGGGCGTTCGGCGCCATCCGTGACGCGATCGGCTCGAGCGCCCTCGGCCAGGGCGTGCGTGTCGAGGTCGGCGAGACCCAGGTGGCCGTCGACCTGACCATCGTCGTCGACTACCCGACCCCGATGATGGAGGTCGCCACCGCGGTGCGCACCGCCGTCACGAACGCCGTCACCGAGCTCGTCGGGCTCGAGGTCACCGAGGTCAACATCGCCATCAACGACGTGAACATCCCGGCCCTCAACGGTGTCGAGGCCGAGGTCGACACCCGGGACGGTCGGGTCCGGTGAACGCCACCGTCGTCGGGATGGGCACCGGCGCCCTCCTCGCCATCGTCGCCGTGACGCTCGGGTTCTGGGCGTTCCTGGTCGTCGCCGTCTGCATGGCCGTCGGCGCGCTGGTCGCCCGCATCGTCACGGGCGACGTGGACTTCCGGCGCCTGCTCGACGTGCTGCGCGGACGCCGGAGCTCGTCGTGAGCGACGCCGCCGTCGCCGAGACCGGTGGCAGCGGCGTGCGGGTCCCCGGTTCCGACAGCATCGGCGCGCACGCGCTGGTGCACACCGCGCAGGCGCTCGCAGCCGAGTCGCTGCGCGTGCCCGCTCGGGAGGTCCGTGCCCGGGTCGCCGACGACGGCCGCGGTGCGCTGGCGGTCGAGATCACCGCCCCGCTCGCGTTGCCGGTACTGGGCACCCACGCGCTCCCCGACGAACCCGTCGTCGCCACGGCGCACCGGGCCCGCGGCACGATCGCCGAGCGCTTCCGCACCATCACCGGCCGACAGGTCGCCCGTGTGACCGTGACCTTCGCCTCGTCCGTGGTGGAGACCCCGCGGAGGGTCCGGTGACGGCCGGGCCGTCCGTCGCCGCGCCCACCGCCGACCACGCCGCCACCCACCGTCGCCTGCTGCGCCGCGAGACCCACGTGTCCCGGTCGGGGGCCGTCGTCGTCGCGATGCTCATCGCCCTGGTCCTGGCCGCCGCTGCGGTCTTCGCCGGTGCGCTCGTGCTGCTCGACCAGAACGTCCTCGGTGTGGACCCGCGCGCCGTGGTGGACACCGCCCTCGCCGCACCGGACGGTCTCGACACCACGATCGTGATCGGCGTCGCCGCCATCGTCGCGCTCGTCGGCCTCGTGCTCCTGCTGCAGGGCATCCTGCCGCAGCGACGGCCCCGGCACACGATGTCCTCGGACCGGTTGGCCGTGGTCGTCGACGACGAGGTCCTGGCATCTGCTGCGGCCCGCGCTGCCCGCTCCGCGACCCGCCTCGGCACCGACGCCGCCGTGGGCACCGTCGGACGCCGCACGGTCGACGTCGTCCTCCGTCCCGCGGCCGGGGTCGACGTGCCGGCGCTCGCCGCGACCGAGGCAGTCGAGCGCGAGTTCGCGGCGATCGACGCCCGGCCGCCGATCGCCGCCCGCGTGCGGGTGCAGCCGACCGGACGGGTGGACGGATGAACGCGACGAACCGCGGGCTCGGCCGTGCAGCGCTGATCGTGATCGGACTCGTCCTGCTCGTCGCCGGGGTCGGCGCGATCCTGGTGCAGACGGCGCAGGGGCTGCCGCTCGTGGCGTCGTGGTGGCGTGCGGTCGGTGATGCGCTGTCCGGCCTCGGTACCGGGGCGTCCCGCGACGATGCGGTGTTCGCGTGGACCTGCGTGCTCGGTGGCGGCGTGGTGCTCGGCATCCTGGCGCTCGTGGTGCTGACGACGCTCGGCGGAGGCCGCGAGGGCACCGTCGTGGACAGCGACGGTTCGGCGGACGGCGTCGCCGGCTCGGTCCGCATCGAGTCGACGGCCGTGCAGCACGCACTGTCCTCGGCGATCGGCGCGATGCCGCAGGTGGGCTCGCTCGCCGTCGACGTCTACCGGGTCCGTGGCGGGGGACGGGCGATCCGGGTGCGGGTCCGTCCGCGCCGGGGTGCCGCCCCGCGCGAGATCACCGAACGGGTCGAGGCCGTCGTCGCCGACCTGGACGACCTGCTCGGCGAGCGCCTGCCCGTGCTGCTCGAGATCGCCCGCGGTGGGTCGGGGTCGTCCCGTCCGGACCGCGTGCACTGAGGGTCGCCGTGGTGCGCTCGATCGGCGGCCTGCCCCGGCCGGGCGTCACGGTCCCGGTGCCGCGCGTCGTCACTGAGGCCGCACGGGGGCGCGAGGTCGCGCTCGTCTGGCACAACGAGGTCGGTGGGACGACGTTCCGGATCGGGCCGGATGCCCTGGCCGAGGAGTTCGTGAAGGTCCTGCCGCACGCCTACGCCCAGTGGATCGACCGCGAAGCCGCGCGGCTGACCTGGGCATCCCGGTACGTGCGGGTGCCCGAGGTGCTCGAGCACGGCACTGACGACGACGGCGTCTGGCTCCGCACCCGCGCGGTTCCCGGTTGGAGCGCCGTCGACCCGCGCTGGCACGACGAACCCCGGACCGCGGTGGTCGCGGTCGGTGAGGGGCTGCGCGCGCTGCACGACAGCCTGCCCGTCGACGAATGCCCCTTCACGTGGGCGACGGCCGACCGGTTCGATCGCGCACGCGGGGCCGACGCCGGCGCCGACCGCGGCCCGGGTGACCTCGGTCCGGAGCCGCCGACCGACCGGATCGTCGTCTGTCATGGTGACCCGTGCACCCCGAACACGCTGATCGGTGCGGACCGGCGGTGGAGCGGGCACGTCGACCTGGACGCCCTGGGCATCGCCGACCGCTGGGCGGACATCGCGGTGGCGACGATGGCCCTCGGCTGGAACTACGGACCCGGGTGGGAGCCGCTGTTCCACCAGGCGTACGGGCTGCCGGACGACCCGGAGCGCACCGCCTGGTACCGGGCGCTGTGGAACGCCGACGTGGACGACGTCGGGAGCGTGCCGAGCTGAGCGAGACCGGCCGAGCGGAGGTCGGGTCAGATCTTCGGCGGGCTCACGATCGGGTCGTCCCACGAGGGGAACTCGGGGGAGACGCCCGGAAGGGAACGGGCGCGGTAGTCGGCATCGTTTCGTCCTCCGACCGCTTCGGAGAGCGCATCAGCGTCGTCGGTCCAGAAGGGCTCGCTGTACACCGTGGGTTGTCACCGTTCTCTTGGGCGGAGTACTGGATCTGCCACCCGTCGCCGGTGCTCGCCCAGACCTCCTGGTCGCCGGCGATGGTGCGTTGCTCGATGTGCCAGCCCTGGTCCCTGAAGCAGTCGATCATCGGTTGCAGGTCCCACTGCTGGTCGCTGGCGCCGGGCGGGGACCAGAGTCGGGTGGTGCTCATGTCGTAGCTGTTCTTCGTGTCCGACCCCGGTAAGGGGGCGACGCCGTCGCCTCCGATCAGCGGCACGCGGTCGCCGCCGCCCCATTCCCATTCGCCGTCGTGGACCTGGAGTTGTGCGTCCCGCAGGAGCCGCTGCATGTGTTGGTAGTGGTCGCGGTAGGCGTCGAACTCCTGGTGCAGGGACATCTTCGCGACGTCGTCCTGGGTCAGGCCTGCGGCATCGGCGGGCATCTGGTCTCCTCCTGCCGCGCACCCGGTCAGCAGACCCAGGGCCAGGGCTGCCGTCATGACGGTGCGGAGCACGGTCAGATCTTCGGCGGGTTGACGATGGGGTCGTCCCACTCGGGGAAGTCGGGGTAGACGCCCGGGAGTGACTGATCTGGGAAGTCGGCCGAGGAGCGTCCGGCGACAGCCCGCCTGAGGGCATGGGCGTTGTGGGTCCAGAACGGCTCGCTGTAGATCTCGAGCGAATACCGGCCGTTCGTCTGGGTCGAGTAGATGAGCTGCCAGCCGTCGCCGGTGGTGGCCCACACCTCGTGATCGCCGGTGATCGCTCGGTGTTCGATCGCCCAGCCCTGTTCGGTGAAGTAGTCGATCATCGGCCGGAGGTCGCGTTGCTGGCCTGTGGCGCCGGGCGGGGACCAGAGTCGCCCGCTCCGCATGTCGTAGCTGTTCTTCGTGTCCGATCCGGGCAACGTGGCCACACCGTCGCCGCCGATCTGGGGGACGTCGTCGCCACTGTCCCATTCCCATTCGCCGTCGTGCACCTGGAGTTGTGCGTCCCGCAGGAGTCGTTGCATGTGTTCGTAGTGGTCGCGGTAGGCGTCGAACTCCTCGTGCAAGGACATCTTCGCGACGTCGTCCTGGGTCAGGCCTGCGGCATCGGTGGGCATCTGGTCTCCTCGAGCCGCGCACGCCGACAGCAGCCCGAGCGTCAGGGCTGCCACTGTGACGGTGCGGAACATCAGATCTTCGGTGGGCTGACGATGGGGTCGTCCCACTCGGGGAAGTCGGGGTAGATCCCCGGGAGTGACCGTTCCGGGTAGTCGGCGTCGTTTCGTCCTCCGACCGCTTCGGAGAGAGCATCCGCGTCGTTGGTCCAGAAGGGCTCGCTGTAGACCTCGAGGGAGTACCGGCCGTTCGACTGCGCGGTGTAGATGAGCTGCCAGCCGTCGCCGGTGATCCCCCAGACTTCGTGATCGCCGGTGAGGGTGCGTTTCTCGATGTGCCAGCCCTGGTCAGTGAAGTAGTCGACCATCGGTTGCAGGTCACGCTCCCGTCCCGTCGCCTTCGGCGGCGACCAGTGTCGTCCGCTCCGCATGTCGTAGCTGTTGCTCGTGTCCGACCCGGGTAGGGGGGCGACGCCGTCGCCTCCGATCAGCGGCACGCGGTCTCCGCCGCCCCATTCCCATTCGCCGTCGTGCACCTGGAGCTGAGCGTCCCGCAGGAGCCGCTGCATGTGTTGGTAGTGGTCGCGGTAGGCGTCGAACTCCTGGTGCAGGGACATCTTCGCGACGTCGTCCTGGGTCAGGCCTGCGGCATCGGCGGGCATCTGGTCTCCTCCTGCCGCGCACCCGGTCAGCAGACCCAGGGCCAGGGCTGCCGTCATGACGGTGCGGAACATCGATTGCATGGTGTTCATCATGGCTTCCCGGTGGCGATGATCTTCGCGATGGTCTGCTGTGACGTGGCGTCGCGGGACAGGTAGCCGACACCGCTGTCCGGGTACATGTCGTGTCCGGTGACGGCCTTGCTGCCGTGTGCCGCCTCCGCGCTGAACGTGCTGACGTCAGGAAGGTCGCGCGGGTCGGTACGCCCGATGCGCCCGAAGTCCGCGGTGCGGTCGGCGGAGCCTTCGGTCGCGTAGACCCGGTCGACGTTGAGGTGCTCGGGCGTCGTGGTGTCGGTGAACCCGACCGAGCCGTAGGTGACGAACGAATCCACGCGGTGCCGGGTCTGCGCGAGCGCCTCGGCCGCGGTGGTCGAGCCGTAGGAGTGACCGAGGACGGTCAGGGAGCGCGGTGCGGCACCGCGGCTGTCGTGGATGCCGTCGAGGAACGAAGCGAGGTTCGAGCCACCCGCAGTCGCCCGGTCCTGGTGCGGGACCTGGATGACCCCCGGTGCGCGGTAGCCGAGCCACGACACGACAGCGAAGGAGTCCTTCCCCGTTCCCTTCCTGCTGGCGGCGGTGAGTAGGCCGTTGGCCGCACGGACCTTCTCGCCGGTGCTGCCGAGGGTCGTCATCGCGCCGGGCACATTGACGGTCACGTTCGACGCCGTGTCCAGGTCACCGACGACGACGCCGGCGACGAGCGCACCGTTCGAGACGCCGAACCCGACCAGCTGTGCCACTGCGGTCGACGGCCGGAGGATGTTCCGCGCGAGGTCGTCGGCATCTCGCAGGCCGTCGCGGAGCGCAATGACCTGCTCCCTGAACTCCTCGAGGCCGACCGCGCCGTAGGTGTACGGCAACCCCAGCAGCCGGTACAGCCGTTCCGGGTCCCGCACCGCGGCGGACAGCACGGCCCGGGACGCGATGTCGCGCTGCGCGGCCGGGACGCCGTCGAGCCCCGCGAACTGCATCTGCGTGGTCAGGGGCAGTGCCCGGACGTCGGCGGCGGTGAACCCGAGTGCGGCCCAGGCCGCGGCGACCTCGGCCGGCGTCAGGGACGGGTCGAGCAGACGCTGCAGCCCGGGTGGGAGCGTGGAGGCGCCTGCCGCATCGAGGGCAGCGTTCGCGAGGGGTCCACCGCCCGCGGTGCTGAACGCCGCGGCGATCCGATCGATCCAGGCAGCATCGTCGGTGTTCTCGGCGAGGTAGTCACCGAACCCACCTGGCAGCGTGGCCCCGTCGATGGGCACCCAGCTGCAGCGGCTGGTGAAGGCCACCCACGCGTTCCGCACCCGGGCGAGGTCCTGCTCCGTCGACGAGTCCTGCGCCCGAGCCGTCGCGGTGAACTGCCGCAACCTGGCCGGATCCGCGCTGCTCCGTCCGCCGGAGGCACCGCCCGTGCGCCGCCGGCTCCGGGCGCGGAACGTCGCGGACACCGGAGAGGGACGGTGCGGAGCGCTGGACGGCTTCGGGTCGAACACCGCGCTGCTCCAGTCGAGCACGGGCTGCATCGTGAGCCCGGCGCCGACGCGCACGAGGTCGCGGTCCGCTTCCCGCTCCTGCCACGCAGCCGTGTCCGCCAACCGCTTCCGTTCCGCATCCGCCTGCCGCTGCACGATCCGGAGTTGATCGGCCAGGGCCTCGAGCGCCTTCGCCAGTCGGACCCGGTCCTCGGACTCCGGCACCCGTGCCGCCTCGAACAGCCGCGCGTACGCACCGTCGAAGTCGTGCAGAGCGGCTTCGGCGCCGCTCCGTCGCGGCCACGCACTGGCGCGCAGGGGCATCGCCACCTCGACCGCACACGCGATCAACCGCGACGCCGCTGCGTCGTCGAACTCGATCCCCATCGTCCCCCACCATCCCGCCGCCGGTCGATGGGGAGAACGTAGCATTTCAACGGTGCAGTGTCACATGGGGAGCAGTCGGTGTGGAAAGACGAAGGCCGCCGCCCGCTGGAGCGGGCGGCGGCCTGTTGCGCGGTGTGGACTAGAAGGCGACCCCGCGAGCGCTCATGAACGGCACCGGGTCGGTGGTCGCGCCGTTGATGTGCACCTCGATGTGGCTGTGGCAGCCGGTCGATGCACCGGTCGAGCCGACGAGGGCGATGAGCTGCCCGGCCGAGACCTGCTGCCCGGGGCTGACCCGGAAGCCGCCGTCGACGATGTGGCCGTAGGCCGTCTGGACACCGCCGCCGTGGCTGATGCGGACGTAGTTGCCGTACCCGCCGTACCAGCCGACGTAGTCGACGGTGCCAGCCGAAGCGGCGACGATCGGGGTGGAGCAACCGCTGGCCAGGTCGGTGCCCTCGTGCATGGTGACGACACCGGTGATCGGGTGGACGCGGTACCCGTACGGGCTGATGACATACCCGCTCGCCGGGCGGACCCAGCCGGTGCCGGATCCGGAGCCGACGGAACCGCCGCCGACGGAGCCGCTGCTGCCCGTTGAACCGCCGCCGCTTCCGCCGCCGGATGACCCGCCGTCGCCGGAGTCGGCCGCCGCGGCGGCGGCTGCTGCAGCTGCGGCTTCTGCGCGGGCCGCGGCTTCCCGGGCGGCCTTCTCCTCGGCAGCCTTGCGAACTCGCTCACCCTTGGCGAACTCGGCCTCGGTCCGGACGCGGCCGGAGGTCAGGGTCGCGAGCTGGGCGTCGAGTCGCGCCTTGTTCGACTCCTGCTCGTCGTAGGCGTTCTGCACTGCATCGGACGCCGTCTGGGCCTCTTGCATGCGATCCTCGGCCTCGGCCGCCAGGTCGCCGAGCGCCTCGGCGGCGCGGTCGGCCTGGGCCTCGAGCGAGCGGGCGACGGCGGCGTCGGCGCTCGCCGCGGCCTGCACGCGCTCGGCCTGCTCGGACAGCTTGCTCAGCGCGCCGAGGTTGTAGAGGAGATCGCCCGCGTCGTCGCCCTGGGTGAGCACCGAGGTGGTGACGTCGGCGCCGCCCGAGCGGGACATCTGCGCGGCGAACTGGCCGGCCTGTGCGGCGCTCTGGTCGGCGACGTCGGCGTGGTCCTTCGCATCGGCGCGGAGCTTCTGTTCCTTCTCGGCGGCGTCCTGTGCCTTGCGCTGGGCGTTGTAGAACACCTGCCCGAGCTTCTTCGCCTTCGCCTGTGCTGCCTCGACCTTGGCGTCGAGTTCGCTGAGGATGCTCTTGATCTCGGTGATCTGCCCCTGCTTGTCGGACTCCTTGCCGCGGGCGGACTCGACCTCGTCCCACGTGGGGTAGGTCGCAGCCTGGGCACCCGGTGCGTCGACCACGACCGTGCCGAGCAGGCCCGCGAGCGCCAGACCGGTGACGGCGAGGCGCAGGCGTACGGAGACACGGGGGGCGCGGAGGCGGGTGGGTCGAGACATCGAGCACGAGCCTATACATCCGTACAGCGAAGATCGGACGCCGACGCGCCGCTGTGGACAACTCCTAGAAGCCGCGGTCGCGTCGGATGGCCTCGGCGCTCCTCACCACGTCGCGTCGCAGGACCTCGGCGCCGGCCGTGTCGGCGTAGTCGTAGACGTCGAAGCCCGTGCAGTGGGTGATCGTCGCCGGGGCTCCGAGGGAGTCCTCCACCGCGGTGGTCCAGAGGTCGTGCGACCCGACCACCACGAAGGTCGGGTCGGCGTCGCGGTACGCCCCGAGGTCGACGAGCCACGGGTACGTCTCGAAGGTGTCGCGGACCTGCAGCAGCTCGACGTTCGTCGACGCGTAGGTGGCGAGGGGCCGGACCGTCCAGAACTGTCCGACGCCGGTGACCTGGCGCCCGTCGGCCCAGCGGTCCAGACAGGACGACGCCGTGTACCGCGCGGTCGTCACGGCGTGCACGGTGCCCGGTGCGACGGCGATCCCCGTGACGAGCACCGCGGCCATCGCGACGGCGACGCCCGCACGCACCCCGCGGCGGGGGCGGTGGACGCGGGTGCGTCTGACCGCAGTGCGGGTGAGTTCCGCGACGGCGATGAGCGCCAGGAGCGGTGCCGTGACGATCGGTTGCAGGTACCGCGGGGTCTCGGACCCGGCGACGACGACCCCGATCGACACCGCGAGCACGGTGACCAGGGGCAGGACCGTCGCGACGAGGACGGTCCGTGCCGTCCGCACCCGCCAGGCCCACACCGTGCCGCCGACCGTGACGAGGACCCCGGCGAACAGCAGGAGCAGCTCCAGGTCACCGGGGGCCGTGCCCGCCCGGTCGTCGGTGAGCGCGGCGAAGAACCCCAGGGTCTCGGCCGCGCGCGACGGCTGCACGTAGGTGGCCGGGTCGAGGGAGACGAACGGCCGCAGGGGGATCCGCACCAGGTACCCGACGACCGATCCGACGACGACCACGCCGGCGAGGAGCGCGGCCGGCCGCCAGGGCACCCGTCGCGCCGGCACCAGGAGCCCGAGCGTGACGACGACCGGAGCGGCGGACCACGGCACGTACAGCGGGTTCGACGCCGTTGTGCACGCGGCCACCAGCCCGAGCACCACGAGCAGTGGCACCGACGCCCGCCCGAGCCGCACCGCCCGCAGCACGAGCACCGCGGTGCCGAGCATCGCCAGCACGGCACCGTAGTAGTAGGTCGTGGTCAGCAGCAGGGACGCCAGCTCGAGCGAGGTGGCCGTCGCCGACGACTCGGTCAGCACCAGCAGCGTGACGAGACCGAGCGCCCCGGCCGACACCGCGATCCTGGCGGGGTGCCCGGCGGACGGCATCAGCTCGTTCGCGGCCGCCCGCACCAGGGCGTAGACGGCGAGGAGCACGAGCACCCCGTTCAGCGCCAGGGCCTGCTGCGGCGTCGTCGTGACGAGCGAGCTGAGCAGGTAGACCGGCAGCTCGGGGAAGAAGAACAGCGCCGGGGACATCGCCCACTCGAACGGTTGCCCCGCCTGCAGCGACCGCTCGACGAGCGGCAGCAGCACCGAGTCGCCGTCGTACCAGAGCAACGCGACCCGGTCCGTCGCGATGACGTGGCGCAGGGCGATGACGGACAGGGCGAGCGCGACCAGCGCGCCCAGGGCCTCCCGACCGATCGTGACGGCCACGTCACCGGGCCGGCGGCCGCCAAACGGAGCCGGCTCCACGGCGGGGCGACGCGGTGCTCGGGACATGTCCCGGAGCGTACCGAGGCCGCCTCGGTGTCGGCGCTCGGTGCCCCCACAGGACGGGGGAGCGCGCTGCGAGCCCGACCGACTACCCTTGTGGGCTGTGACCGACGCGCGCGAACAGTTGATCCAGTACATCTCCTCCGAAGCGGTGTTCCACGGCGACTTCACCCTGACCAGCGGGAAGAAGGCGACGTACTACATCGACCTCCGGAAGGTCAGCCTGGACCACCGGGTCGCGCCCCTGATCGGACAGGTCATGACCGAGCTCGTCCAGCAGGTGCCGGACGTCTCCGCCGTCGGCGGCCTCACCATGGGTGCCGACCCCATCGCCAGCGCCGTCCTGCACCAGGCCGCCGCCCAGGGCCTGACCTACGACGCCTTCGTCGTCCGCAAGGAGCCGAAGGACCACGGGCGCGGCAAGCAGGTCGAGGGCCCGGACCTGAAGGGCAAGCGCGTGGTCGTGCTCGAGGACACCTCCACCACCGGCGGCTCGCCGCTGAAGGCCGCCGAGGCACTCGAGCGCGAGGGCGCGATCATCGCCGCCGTCGCGGTCGTCGTCGACCGGGACACCGGTGCGAAGGAGACGATCGAAGCGGCCGGGTACCCCTACTTCGCGGCCATCGGGTTGGCTGATCTGGGGCTGACCGCGTGAGCGGGGAGCGTCCGGACGACGCACGCGAACCCGACGAGACCGCCGGCCCGGCAGACGGGGACGACGGCCTGGAGGCCCGGCGTGCGTCCGACCCGGACGCTCCGTTCCACGGTCTCCGCAGCGCCGCGGACATCTTCGGCGCTCCGCGGGGCGAGGAGGACTGGCCGTCCCGCCGGGAGCGCCGCGAGGCCGAGCGCACCGCACGGGAGACCGGCGCGCCCCTGCCCGAGCCGTTCGTGGCCGAGCCGGAGGACGCTGCTGCTGATCCGCCTGCTGCGCCGCCCGTTGCTCCGCCCCTCGACGACGGCGCGACGCAGGCCATCTCGATGCCCCCCGAGCTCCTCGCGCCCTCCGAGAACCCCGACGCAGCCGTCGAGCACGAGCGCTCCACCCTGCACGACCGGATCCCGGCCCCCGCGGACGAGCCGCAGGACTCCACGGCGCCGCACCCCTCGTCGATCGTGCTGCCCACCGCGCAGACCCACCGTGACGAGCGCGCCGCCGCCGCCAAGGCCATCGAGGACGAGCGTCGCCGGGTCGATCCGTTCGGCGAGGGTCGTGCCGACGTCGACTGGCTCGGCCGTGCCACCGGTTCGCACCCGGAGCCCGTCGCCCCCGCGGCACCGCAGCCCGTCGGCGTCGAGAACGTGTTGCCCCCGACCGAGGAGCCGCCGAGCTTCACCGACCTGCTCCGCATCACGAGCACGGGGTCGGTCCCCACGCAGACCGGGGGGCACGACCGACCGTTCGACTGGGCGATCCGAGACGACGAGGCCGGCGAGGTACCGGCGACGTTGACGACCGACTCGTTCGACACCACGGCGCTGTCCGCAGGGTCCTGGTCGCTCGCCGACGAGACCGAGTCCGAGGGCGAGGTCGTCGCCGGCGAACTCGACACCCCGGCCGACGGACTGCCCCAGGCGCCGCCGACGTACCCGGTGCCGCCGGCCGTGCCCGTGCCCCCGGCCGTGCCCGTTCCGCCGGTAGCGGTTGTGCCGCCGGTCGCGCCGGTCGCGCCGGTCCCGCCCGTCGTCCCGGCTGCCGAGCCGACGGACGCGACCGAGGCCGTGGACGCGCCGCGAGACGATGCCGCAGCCCGTGCGGACGACCGGCCTGAGAGCCTCCCCGCCGATGCCCCGACCACGGCACTGCCGGCGGCCGTCCCACCGACCGCTGCACCGCCGCTCGTCGAACCGATGCCTGGTGCGCAGGCCTCCCCGGCGCACCTGCCGGCCTCGGTGGGGCAGGACCTCGACGCCGTGCTCGGACTGCGCCGGAGCGACACGCGCGAGCAGCCCGCTGCGCTGCCGGCGACCGCACCGGAGGACCTCGACCAGTCCGAGTGGGACGGCCGTGAGACGAGCGACACGAGCGCCATCAAGGACCTGTTCGGCACCGAGGCCGTCGGGCAGCTCGGCGACACCGGCTACGACCCGGCCGACACCGGCACGCGGATGATGCCGACGGCCGCCGTGCCCGCAGCTGTGCCGGCGGCTCGTCCGTCTGCGGCTGCTGGGCCTGCTGGACCTGCTGGGCGGCCGGCTGCCGCCGGTCCGGAACGGCAGCCCGGCGAGCGTGACAACTTCATCAACGAGGGCTTCGCGAAGCTCCGGAACGAGGGCAAGCGCGGCAAGCAGCTGCTCATCTGGGGGTCGATCGCCCTGATCGTCGTGCTCATCGTGCTGGTGTTCCTGCTGTCGAAGTGGATCCTCGGCAACGACATCGCCGACCAGGCCGTGCCGACGAAGTCGCCTGCTGCGGCCTCCTCGGCCCCGGCGACACCGACCGCGGCACCCTCGGCGTCGCAGTCGAGTGACGCTGCAGCACCGGCCGCGACGCTGCAGTTCGCGACGACGCCGGCGCTGCCCGGCGAGCACGCCTGGACCGACCTCGCCGGTGGTGAGTGCCTGTCGCCGTTCACGAACGCGTGGGCGCAGACCTTCACGGTCGTGGACTGTGCGACGCCGCACATCGGACAGCTGACCGCACGGCTGCCCGTCGAGGGTGATGCGTACCCGGGCGCCGAGGCCCTGGCGACGCAGGCGGCCGACCAGTGCCAGTCGGACGCGGCGCTGAACGCCTCGGACGCGGCCACCGTCGGCGACGTGCAGGTGCAGGGGTCGTACGCGCCCGACCAGGCGACGTGGGACCAGGGCGACCGGTTCATCTCGTGCTTCGTGACGCGGTCGTCAGGGCAGCCCTTGACCGGGTCGTTGGCGCCGGGGGCGTAGGCGGCGCGCTGGGGTCCGCACCCGTTCTCCGTCGATCCACCCCGTGATCGACGGGTGGTCTGTCGGAACCTGCCCATGCAGCCGATGCGTGTGCAACGAACGACGTCCCACCCGTCGAACGACGAGTGGGACGTCGGAACATGCACGCGCATCCGGCGGCGCGGCGGGCGTCAGGCGCTCGCGGGCACCTTCGCGGACACGTCGGACAGCGTCTGCAGCTCGTCAGCGGTGAGTTCGAGCTCCGCCGAGGCCAGCAGTGCCGGCAGCTGCCCGGTGTTCCGCGCGCTCGCGATCGGTGCGACGACGTCCGGCTGCGCCTGCAGCCAGGCGAGTGCGACCGTGGCGAGCTCGGCACCGTGGGCCTCGGCGACGGCGGACAGGGCGTCCACGACGGCGAGCCCCTCGTCGGTGAAGTACCCGGACACCTGGCCCTCGCGGTCCTTGCCGGCGAAGTCGTCCTTCGAGCGGTACTTGCCGGTCAGGAACCCGGCGGCGAGCGAGAAGTACGGCACGACGCCGAGTCCGTGCTCGTGCGCGAGCGGCGCGATCTCGGACTCGTACGGCTGACGGGTGACCAGGTTGTAGTGCGGCTGGATCGCGACGGGCTGGGCGAGGCCGTTCTCGGTCGCGATGCGGATCCACTCCGCGGCGCGGTCCTTCGAGTAGTTCGAGATCGCGGTGTACCGCACCAGGCCGTCGCGGACGAGCTGGTCGAAGGCGCGGACGGTCTCCTCGAGCGGGGTGGACTGGTCGTCGAAGTGCGCGTAGTACAGGTCGATCCGGTCGGTACCGAGGCGCTCGAGGCTGGCGCGGGCCGCCGCCGCGACGGTGTCGGCACCGAGGCCCTGGAACTCCGGGTGCTGTGACCCCTTCGTGGCGATCACGACGTCGTCACGCTTGCCGGATGCCCGGAGCCACGACCCGATCACCCGCTCGGACTCACCACCCTCGTTGCCCGGCGCCCACGCGGAGTACACGTCGGCGGTGTCGATGAAGTCGCCGCCCGCCGCGGCGTAGGCGTCGAGGACCTGGTGCGAGGTCGACTCGTCCGCCGTCCACCCGAAGACGTTGCCGCCGAGGGCGAGGGGGAACACGTGCAGGTCACTGGTACCGATGCGGGGCATGCGGGGGTCCTTTCGTGGTCGTCGGTGCGGTGGGAGCGGACCGCACGTCTCCCGACGCTATGCCCCGATGCTTGACACGACCCCGGCGGTGTGGGCTTCGGGTGGGCCTGCCGCGCGCGTTCGCGTGCCGCCGCGCGGTCGCGACACCCCGTGCGTCTCGCGCCGGGTGGTCGCGAACCGTCGCTTGCGCGCCCGCCGGGCGACAGTATGTGACCGCTCGGCGGAGGTGAGCGGGGTGTCGCGACCAGCCGGCCGGCGTGGTCAGTCGCCGTCGGGCGCGAGCCAGATCGCGGACGCGGCCGCTGCCGGCAGGTCGACGAGTGACTCCGAGCCGTCGGCGGAGCGCCGTGCCACCGCGATGACACCGGCGTAGTCCCGCACCCGCTCGACCCGTAGGTGCGTGCCGAGCCCCACCCCGAGCTCGTCGAAGTAGCGCAGCAGCGAGGGATCGTCGTCGGACACCCGGTCGACCGTGCCGCACGCACCGGGTTGGATCGCGCCGAGCAGGGTGCCGGGGGAGTCGGGCACGACGCCGTCCGCGCCGGGGATCGGATCGCCGTGGGGGTCGTGCGTCGGGTGCCCGAGGTCGGCGTCCACGCGGTCGAGGAACCGCTCGGACACCGCGTGCTCGAGGGCCTCGGCCTCGGTGTGGACCTCGTCCCACGAGTACCCGAGCCGCTCCACCAGGAAGGTCTCGATCAACCGGTGCCGCCGCACCATCGCCACCGCCACCTGGTGTCCGAGCGGGGTGAGCACGACGCCGTGGTACGGGGTGTGCTCGATTAGGCCGTCGCGGTCCAGCTTCTTCAGGTTGCCGGACACCGTCGACGCCGACACCTTCAGCGCCGCAGCGATGTCCCGCGTCGCCAGGCCAGGGCCGCCGCGCTCGCTGGCCTTCCAGATGAGCTTGACGTAGTCCTCTGCCATGGTCGACAGGGAGGGCAGGCGCATACCGCCAATCGTACGTCCCGCCTGGTACAACCAGCAGATGACCACGACCGCCCCCGCTCGAGCCCGCCGCCGCTGGCCGGTCCCGCCGTCGCTGCTGCTCGGGCTCGCGCCGCTCGTCGTGTTCGCGGCGATCAGCGCGTGGCGGTCACGCCCCAGCGACGACTACGCGACCCTCGGACAGACGGTCGACAGCGTGGTGCACGCCCTCGTCCTCCCCGAGGGCGTCGCGGTCGCGGTGCTCGCCCTGTTCGTCACCGCGCTCGGCTGGTGGCGGATCGCCACCGTGGACCCCGTGCGCACGACGCTGCGCTGGACGACGGTCGCGCCGATCCTCGTGCTGGTGGTGTGCGTCGTCCGCCTGCCCCTGATCGACTGGACGGCGCTCCCGGCGCACTACTTCCTGTTGCTCGCCGTGGGCGTGCTGTTCGTGGGGGTGTTCGAGGAGCTGATGGCCCGCGGCACCCTGCTGGTCGGGTTGCGACGCCGACTGCCGGAGATGTGGGTGTGGGCGCTGTCGTGCGCGCTGTTCGGGCTGCTCCACCTGCTCAACGCGCTCGCCGGAGCCGGCATCGGTCCGACCCTGCTCCAGGTGGTGTTCGCGGCGTCGTTCGGCTCCACCCTCTACGTCGCCCGCCGGCTGACCGGGTCGCTGCTCGCCCCGGTGCTGCTGCACGCGTTCTGGGACTTCGGGTCGATCGGGTTCTCGGCGACCGCCGACACGGGTGACCAGGGCCGTCTGGTGCTCCTCGGCCTGATCGGGCTGTTCTCGTTCGGGGTGCTCGCCTTCGGCATCGTCGCCGGCGGGATCATCGCCTGGTACGACGACCGCCCGCGTCGGCTGGCGAAGCGCTGGCGTTCGGTACCGCCGATGGCGGCCTTCGCCCTGGAGGCCCGTGACCGGGTCCCCACACCGGCTGCGGCGGGCGCACCACCCGTGGCGGCTGCTCCGGGTGGTGCTCGCTCGAGCTCGAGCTCGAGCTAGAGCTCGACCTCGAACGGCTCGGTGCGCACCAGCTCGTGCACGCCGGAGATGACCTCGCTCGGACGGAACGGGTAGCGGTCGATCTCGGCCTGGTCGCTGATCCCCGTCATCACGAGCACGGTGTGCAGCCCCGCCTCGATGCCCGCCTGCACGTCGGTGTCCATGCGGTCGCCGATCATGCCGGTGTTCTCGGAGTGCGCACCGATCCGGTTCATCGCCGAGCGGAACATCATCGGGTTCGGCTTGCCGACCACGTAGGGCTGCTTGCCGGTGGCCTTCTCGATCATCGCGGCGATCGCACCCGTCGCCGGCAGGACCCCCTCGGCGCTGGGACCCGTGGCGTCGGGGTTCGTCACGATGAACCGGGCACCGTCGCGGATCAGGCGGACGGCTTTCGTGATCGCCTCGAACGAGTAGTTCCGGGTCTCGCCCACGACCACGTAGTCGGGGGCGGTCTCCGTCATGATGAACCCGGCCTCGTGCAGGGCGGTGGTCATGCCGGCCTCGCCGATCACGAACGCCGAGCCGCCGGGCATCTGCGACCTGCAGAAGTCGGCCGTGGCGAGGGCCGAGGTCCAGATCCGTTCCTCGGGCACGTGCAGGCCCGAGCTCCGGAGCCGGGCACTGAGGTCGCGCGGTGTGAAGATCGAGTTGTTCGTCAGCACGAGGAACTCGGTGCCGTCGTCGAGCCACTGCTGGATGAGCTCCGGGGCGCCGGGGAGGGCCTGGTTCTCGTGGACGAGCACGCCGTCCATGTCGGTCAGCCAGCACTCGACGTCGTCGCGGGTTGCCATGGTGCTCACCCTACTGCGCGGCGGTGCGGGCCCGGCTCGTGGTCGGCTCGTGGTCGGCTCGGAAAGGGCCGGGAGGCCCGGGGCGGCTCTTGCGCGCCGCTCCGAGACCCGAGATGGTCGAGACACCGAACTGTGGTCGGCTTTGCCCTACGCTTTTCGGGACACGTACCGAATCAAGGAGGCCCCCTCGTGCTCGTCGAACCCGGATCCCCGACCGCCACGCCCCGACCCCGCCCGGTGTCGGAGACGGAGCTCGAGGTGACGCCGCGCCGACGCCGAGGCCGCCCGAACGTGCTCTCCCGCGAGCAGGTGATCGACGCGGCGACCACCATCGCGAACGAGGACGGGCTCGACCGCCTGTCCTTCCGGGCCCTCGGCGTGCGGCTCGGAGTCGCCCCGATGACCGTGCACCGGACCATCGGCGGCCTGGACGACCTGCACGCCGAACTCGTCCGCCGCACCGTCGACGAGTTCACCGCCACGTTCGTCTGGCCGGACGAGTGGCACGCGGTCGTCCGCACGTTCGCCACGACCTTCCGTGACCTCATGCGCACCCACCCGCTCGTGCTCGAGTCCCACAGCCAGCGCGCCCCGCTCGCCAGCACCGAGTCCGACGCCGTCGTGGCCGAGGTCGTCGGGGCCCTGCAGGAAGCGGGCCTGCCGCCGGCCGAGGCGATGTACACCTTCTTCGTCGTCTACGACTTCGTGGTCGGGCACGCCGGTGTGCAGGTCGGCCGCGGTGACTCCGAGGCCGGACGGCCGGAGCGGCACCGCCTGGTCGGCGAGATCCTCGGCGAGCACTCCTACGACGCCCGGTTCGCACTCGGGCTCGACATCCTGATCGCCGGCATCGAGTCTCGCATCGCCCGCCTCGCCTGACCGGGCCGCGCGAGCCCCCGGGAACCAGGTTCCGGTCACGGAACCGCGCGGCTTCGCGGTGCTGTGCCCGGAACCTGGTTCCGCACGACCGGGCCGTACGCTGGTCCGGTGACCACAGCGCCCGAACCGTCGCACGAACTGACGACCAACGGGGTCGGGCCGCACCCGGAACCCTGGCCCGACGACCCGCGGCTCGACCCGGAGTTGCTGGCCGCGGGGGACTCCCGGAACGTGCTCGACCGCTACCGGTACTGGTCGATGGACGCGATCGTCGCCGAACTCGACACCCGCCGGCACGCCTTCGACGTCGCGATCGAGAACTGGCAGCACGACCTGAACATCGGGTCGATCGTGCGGAGTGCGAACGCGTTCCTCGCCGGCACCGTGCACATCATCGGGCGGCGGCGGTGGAACAAGCGGGGGGCCATGGTCACCGACCGGTACCAGCACGTCCGGTACCACCCCGACGTCGAGGCGTTCCTCGCCGCGATGACCGAGGAACAGCGTCCCGTCGTGGCGATCGACAACACCCCCGGTGCCGAGCGCATCGAGACGGCGACGATCCCCGAGCGCTGCGTGTTCCTGTTCGGGCAGGAGGGCCCCGGCCTGACGGACCAGGCGGTCGCCGGGGCGGACGGCCACCTCGAGATCACGCAGTTCGGGTCGACGCGGAGCATCAACGCCTCGGCCGCCGCGGCGATCGTCATGCACAGCTGGGTCGTCCAGCACGCGGCGTTGCCGGACGCGACCTCCTGAGCAGACGTGGGCGGGCCCTGGACCCGGCCGTCCCTGCGCAGGAAGCGCGTCGGGCGGAGGTGGGGCGGGCCTCCAGGCCGGATGCCCGGCAGGAGTGTCAGCGCGCGGCGGTCGTGCGGCGGGCGACCAGGCGGGGCTCGACGAGCAGTTCCGTCGCGGCCAGCGCCGGGTCCGCGATGCGCGCGAGCAGCCGCTCGCCGGCGCCGCGACCGATGTCCACGCTGCGGTCGTCGATGCTCGTGAGCCCGACGTAGCGCATCGCGGCGACGGGGGTGTCGTCGTAGCCGATGACGGAGACGTCCTCGGGGACCCGCAGGCCGCGTTCGGCGAGTTCGGACAGGGCGCCGAGGGCCATCACGTCGTTCGCGGCGAAGACGGCGGTGACGTCCGGGTGCTCGTCGAGCAGCATGCCGAGGGCGCGCGAGCCGGCCTCCTCGGTGGGTTCGCCGGGCAGGACGGTGGTGGCGACGGACGCGCGGGGGGCAGCTGCCGCTTCGAACCCGGCCTGGCGTTCCGCGGACGCTGCCGAACTCGCACCGGCGAAGCCGAGGCGTGTGTGCCCGAGGGCGAGCAGGTGGTCGGCGGCCATGCCGCCGCCGGCGCGGTCGTCGTTCGCGACGGTGTCCGCGCGGGGGATCGACACCCGCCCACCGGCGATCACGAGCGGCATCGAGGCGGGGACCGCCAGGTCGGTGGTCGGCTCACCCGCGATGACGATGCCCTCGACGCGCATGGAGAGGAAGCCCTCCACCGGAGAGGCATCGAGCCCGGTGTTGAGGAACCGGTCCGCGACGACGAGCCGGTGGCCCTGGTCCTGCAGACTCTCGCGCAGCCCGGTCAGCAGGTCCACGAACCACTGGTTGCGGAAGTCGTCGAGGACCACGCCGATCGTGCGACTGCGGGTGCCGGCGAGGGACACCGCCGCGGTGGAGGGCCGGTAGTCGAGCTCCTGGATCGCCTTCAGCACGGCGGCTCGGCGCTGGTCGCTGACCCGGGGCGAGCGCTGGAGCACCAGGGAGACGAGGGACTTCGAGACCCCGGCGCGTGCGGCGACGTCGTAGATGGTCGCGGGCTTGCCGTCTCCCATGATGCGCTTCGACCTCCGTTGGTTCGTGCGTCGATCGTAGCGGGCGCGCGCCGGTTCGCTTCGTGAGCAGAAACGGTCGGGTGCGGGGAGACGACTCGACCTTTTCTGCTCACGATCCGCGCGTCGTCCGGTGGACGACGTCCGACCTCGACACCCACGCGTTCGGCGCGGTCGCACAGCTGAGGTCGTTGCTCGCCCGCCGGGGGTAGCGTCGGCGGCATGGCGACGCTGCTCATCACCGGAGCCGCGGGCCGGATCGGGAGCGCTCTGCGTCCCCGTCTGCGGTCTGCGGGACACGACCTCGTGCTGCTCGACGAACAGAAGCCCCACGATCCGGTCGCAGCCGGTGAACGCTTCGTGCCCGGGTCCGTGAACGACCCGGCAGCGCTGGACGACGCGCTCGCCGGGGTCGACACCGTGGTGCACCTGGCCGGCATCCCGACCGAGGCCGCCTGGGACGACCTGATCGCGGCGAACCTGACCGGCACGAAGAACGTGCTCGAGCGGGCGGCGGCAGCCGGGGTGCTCCGGGTGGTGCAGGCGAGCTCGATCCACGCGGTGGGTCTGGTGCCCGAACCCCTCGACCAGCCGGGCACGGTGCCGGGGAACCGCCTGCCCCGACCGGACACCTACTACGGCGTGACGAAGGCCGCGATGGAACTGCTCGGCAGCCTGTTCGCCGACCGGTACGAGATGTCGATCGTGTCCGCGCGCATCGGGGCGTTCGGGACCCTGCCGCCGACGACCCGGGGGCTGCTGATGTGGACCTCGCCGGACGACCTGACGCGGCTGGTGCTCGCGACCGTGGCGCTCCGCGACCCCGGGCACCACGTCGTCTGGGCCCTGTCGCGGAACACCGGGTCGCCCGCCGACCTGTCAGCGGGGGAGCGCATCGGCTTCCACCCCCTCGACGACGCGTCCGCCGTGCTCGACGCGGACGCCCGTGCGGCGCTGCCGACCGACGACCTGAGCACCCTCGGCGGCGGGATGGTGCACCAGCCCCTGGGGGAGCGCACTTCGTGAGCAGAAGAGGTCGGGTGACCTGATGTCTCCCGACCTCTTCTGCTCACGAAGCGTTCCCGCGGTGCACCCGGGGACGCCCGCGGCGCGCGGCGGCTCCCGCTACCCGATCAGGCTCGGGCGCAGGTCGCGCAGTGTGCGGGAGCGGGTCTGCCGTGCCGTGACCACGAAGGACACGAGCAGCGCCCCGAGCAGCCAGCAGAGCAGCACGCCGGCGTCCGACCACGCGGCGCCGAGGTTCCCGCCGTACATCGTCTGCCGGATGGCGTCGACCGAGTAGGTCATCGGCAGCGCGAAGTGCAGCGCCGCCAACGGCCCCGGCAGCGTCTGCCACGGGAACGTGCCGCCGGCGGTGACGAGCTGCACGAGCATGAGCACGAGGCCCAGGAACTGCCCGACCGACCCGAGCAGCACGTTGAGCGCCATGATGATCGCCGCGAAGGTCGCCGAGGCCAGCACCATGATCCCGATCGTGCCGCCGACGTGCACGACGTTCAGGTCGAGGGCGAAGCGCACGATGAAGAACAGCGCCACCATCTGCACCAGACCGAGCAGCGCCGGGGTGAGCCAGCCGCCGAACACCACCGCGAGGGGCTTCCGCACCGCGGTGATCGCGCGCTTGGAGATCGGCTTGAGGATCAGGAACAGCGCGTACATGCCGATCCAGGCTGCGAGCGAGATGAAGAACGGTGCCAGACCGGCGCCGTAGTTCGACGCCGCGGCGACGTTGTCGTCCCCGACCTTGACCGGGTCGGAGATGACCGAGGCCTGCGAAGCACGCTCGGAGGCGTTCGAGGCCGGGATCTTCGTGCGGCCCTCGTCGAGCGAGGACGCGAGCTCCGACGAGCCGCTCTTCAGCGTGTCCAGCCCGGAGGCGAGCGACGACGCGCCCTCGTCGGCCGACGCCGCGCCCGATGCGAGCGAAGCAGCACCCGACGACAGCGTGGGAGCCGCCGCAGCCAGCTTCGACGTGCCGGCCGCCACCTGCGACGCACCCGACGACAGCGTGGACGCACCGGTCGCAGCGTCCGCGATGCCGGACGACAGCTTCGGAGCCGCGGACGCGAGCGACGACGTGCCGGCGGCGAGCGTGTCCGAGCCGTCGGAGAGCTGCTGGATGCCGCTGGTCAGCTCCGGCGCCTGCTGGGCGAGCTGGGACGCCCCGGCGGACACCGCTGCACTCCCCAGCTTCAGCGACTGCAGGCCGTCGGACAGGTCCCCGGCACCGGCACCGAGGTCGGCGCTGCCGGTCTGGAGGGTGTCGAGACCGGCCAACAACTGGGTCTTCTGCGCAGGGGTCAGCACCGTGGATGCCTGGACGACCGGCTTCAGCGTGGCCACGAGTTCGGGCGACTGCTCGGAGATCTGCTGGACGCCGGCGATGAACGGCGCGGCCTGGTCGGCGAGGTCGGCATTGCCGCTGGCGACCTTCGACGCACCCGCCGCCAGCGTGGCTGAGTCCGCCGGCAACGACGCCGTCTGGTCCCGGAGCTCGTGCAGCCCGGTCTGCAGCTGCTGCGCCCCCGCGTTCAACTGCGCCGTCTGGTCCGGCAACGCCGCGGTCTGCTGCTGCGCGCTCGCCAGCCCGGACGCCAGGGTCGACGCCCCGGACGCCACCTGCTGCGCCCCACTGTTCAGCTGTGCAGTCTGGGAAGGCAACGAAGCCGTGCCGGACGCGAGCTCCGACGCGCCGGACGCCAGCTTGCCGGTCCCGGCGGCGAGCGTGTGCGCACCCGAGTCCGCCTTCGCGGTGCCGGACGCGAGCTGGTCCGCCCCGTCGACGGCGTCACCGAGGCTGTCCCGCACGTCGGCGAGCCCGACGAGCAGGGTCTTCGCCGCCTGCTTGCCGACGCGCTCGGCGACGGCCGTCCGCATGGTCTTGCCCGCCTGCTCGGCGATGGTCGACGCCAGGTACGAGTTCGTGTCGGCCGTCGTCAGGACGAGCTTCGCCTGCGTCGGGTCGTCGGACTGCGCGGACACCAGGTGTTCGGAGAAGTCGTGCGGGACCGTCACGACGAAGTCGTAGGTGCCGTTGCGCACGCCGGATCGCGCGTCGGCCGCGCTGGTCGTCGTCCACTTGAAGTCACCGCCGTCGATGGCCTCCTTCGTGACGTCCTTGCCGTAGTCGACGTGGTCGCCGTCCAGCGTCGCGCCGGCGTCGAGGTTCACGATCGCGGCAGGGATCTGGTCGAGCTTGGCGTACGGGTCGCGGTTCGCCCACAGGTAGGCGCCGCCGTACAGCAGCGGCACGACCATGAGCGCGATGAACGCCAGGCGTGCGAGCGGGGTCGCGGTGAGTCGCGCGAGTTCGGAGCGGACGAGCGAGGTGGTGGTCACGGGGTTGCCTCCGTCGGGACGGTTGCGGATTCTGCGGAGACGGAAGGGACGGTCGGGAGGCCCGGCTCGGTTCCGTCGGACAGGGCCGCGTCGTCGGGACCCTCGGTCTGGGTGGTTTCGGTCGTCGCGATGTCGCCGAGCAGCGTCTCGACGGTGGCTGCGGCGGCCTTCGAGGTCACGAGCACCACGGTGATGCCACGCCGGGCGACGTCGCGGACCACCTGGAACCAGTCCTCGACGGCGCCGCCGTGTCGCTCGGGTGAGGTGATCACGAGGCCCGTCACTCCGTCGCGGAGCAGGGCGAGCTCGACGAGCAGCCGCACCCGGACGGCCGTCGGCACCCGCTGCACGTGGGTGTCGGCGTACTCGCGCAGGCCGAGCTCGTCGAGCACGGTGTCGACGTGCTCGCGCGAGGGGCGCTGCCCGGCGAACGCGAGCTCCTCGCGCACGATCTGCTTGCAGCTCATCACGGGGAAGGGTTCCGCGACACCGGGGGTGTCGACCAGGGCGAAGGCGCGGCGCACGGCGGCCGGGTCCTCGTGTCCGTCGAGCAGCAGGCGTCCGGTCTCGGGGTGCATGCGGCCGCCCGCGATGAGTGAGGCGAGCACGGGGGACTGCTCGGTCTCGACGGCGACGACCCCGGGGCGTCCGGGAGCGGCGACGGCGGAGACGACGGGCAGTGGCGCGCCGGGCTCCTCGCCGATGCCGACGTGATCGAGTTCGAGCGTCATGCGTGGTCCTCCGAGGGAGCGGGGGTGGCGGGGGTGGCAGGGGTGGCGGGTTCGGACAGCAGTGCGGTGCGCCAGTCGATGCCGGCCATGCCGAGCGCCGACACCACCACCATGCGCCGTCCGTCCTCGTCGGGCGTGCCGGATCGCGTGGCTTCGTCGAGGACGGCGATGCACGCACCCTCGACCAGGCGGCCGAGGGTGGCCGGGTCGACGTCGTTCCGCATGGCACCGTCGGCGATGCCGAGCGCACACGCCTGGCGGACCTGGGCGCGCAGCGGGGCGAAGACCGCGGCGACGGGCTCGGCGAAGGGGCTGCGGACGGCGACCCGGGCCATCGAGCGGACGTGCGAGACCTCGGTCCAGAGCGTCACTGCGATGGCGGCGAGCCGTGCGGCCGGCGGGAGCTCCTGCAGGTCCGAGGACGTCGGCATGGCGGCGGCGATGCGGGCGGCACCGGCGGTCACGACCTCCTGCACCAGGTCGTCGCGCGACGGGAAGTGTCCGTAGACCGCACGGCGGGAGAGTCCGGCGGCCGCGGCGATCGTCTCGATGGAGGCATCGGGGTCGCGCTGCAGGCACGTCTTCGCGGCGTCGAGGAGTGCGGCCCGGTTCTCGGTGGCGTCGCGGCGGGGCGCGCGAACGGGCTGGTCTGCAGTGGTCACTCGCCCATCGTAATAACGTGCACACACGTGTGCAACTTAACAGGAACGGCCCCCCGGACGAGGGGTGTCCCCCGAAGTGCGGACTGTGCTCCCTGAGAGCGAACGCATAGCTTCACAGGAATCTCATGCGAGCCACGGACTGAGCCAGGAGTGTCCTCTTTGCAGCGTGCAACACCGATAACCGGATCCGAACCCACCCCCCATCGCTTCACCCGCGTCCTGACCGCCGGCATCGCCACCGCGGCCCTGGCCTGCGGTGGTCTCGCAGTCGGGGGCGCGGCCTCCGCAGCCCCGGCCGGGATCTCGGTGGCCGACCTCAAGCTCTCCGCCCCGCTCCGTGACGCCGAGCCGACGAAGACCGTCGCCGCGTTCGTCCGCACGACCGGCCAGGGCGCCCTCGAAGTGGACGCCGAGGCCAAGGGCGGTGACCTGACGAAGTCGAGGACCCAGTCCTCGGCAGCGAAGAGCCGCGTCAAGGCCATCGAGTCGACGACCGCCGCCGTCCGCGAAGCCGTGAAGCGCGCTGACGCCGACTCGACCGAGCTCTACTCGACCGAGTACACCGTCCCCGGTGTCGCGGTCGTGGCCGACGTCGACGCGTTCCAGCAGATCGCGAAGCGCTCCGACGTCGAGAGCATCATCCCGCTCACGCCGAAGAAGGTCGTCGAGCCGACGGTCAACGAGGACGCGAGCGCCGCTCCCTCGGGCGTCGACCCGAGCCTGGTGCAGCCCGGCGCCGACGGCGTCGCTCCGAAGAACGCGGCGAGTGACGTCTACACGCGCTCGCTCAACGCCTGGCAGCAGACCGGCCACACCGGCAAGGACGTCAACGTCGCCGTGCTGGACACCGGTCTCGACTACACGCAGGCCGACTTCGGTGGCCCCGGTACGACCGCCGCGTACCAGGAGGCCCTGGCGAACGCGAGCGGTGGCGCCCCGGACCCGAGCCTGTACGACGCGTCGAAGTTCCTGGGCGGGTACGACTTCGCCGGCGCGACCTACAATGCCGACCCGACGGACCCGGATGCCTACGACCCCGTGCCGGCTCCCGACGACAACCCGATCGACGGCAAGGGCGGCGACCACGGCACGCACGTGTCCGGCTCCGTTGCCGGCTACGGCCTGACCGCCGACAAGCAGCAGTTCGACGGCGACTACACCAAGCTCACCACGCAGCAGGTGCAGGACATGTGGATCGGTCCGGGCACCGCGCCCGAGGCCGGCCTGTACGCGCTCAAGGTGTTCGGCGACAACGGCGGTTCGACCGACGTCACCGGTGCCGCGCTCGACTGGGTGGGCAAGGCGCTCACCGAGGGCAAGGACATCAACGTCCTGAACCTGTCGCTCGGCTCCGACTACGGCGCGCCGGACGACCCCGACAACGCGAAGATCGACGCACTGACCGCTCGCGGCGTGCTCCCCGTGATCGCCTCGGGCAACGCCGACGACTTCACCGACATCGGTGGCTCGCCGGGCAATGCCGAGGGCGCGCTCACCGTCGCCGCGAGCGCCACCGGCCAGTCGCTGTACGACGGCGTCCAGGTCACCGCGCCGGCCGACGTCGCGAAGACCTACCGCTCGCAGTACTCGCAGAACTTCCAGGGCACCCTGCCGGTCGAGGGCGACGTCGTCGTCCCGACCACCAACATCGACGGCTGCGCGGCGTTCAGCGCCGCCGACGCCGCGAAGATCGCGGGCAAGGTCGTCTGGCTGAAGTGGACGGACGCCGCGCTCGAGTGCGGATCCGGCGTGCGTTTCGGCAACGTCGAGGCCGCCGGCGGTGTCGGCGTGCTCCTGGCGGGCACGATCAACACCTTCGACTCGGGCATCGCGGGCAACGCGACCATCCCGGGTGCCGAGCTGACGCTGGACGCCGCCACGAGCCTCCAGGCAGCTGCCACGGCGGGGACCCTGCACGTGCGCTTCGCGGACGAGCTGAAGGGCTTCGAACTCGCCACCGACCCGGAGGCCGTGAACACGCTCGCGTCGTTCACCAGCCGGGGCGTGCACGGGTCGTTCGACGACATCGTCAAGCCGGACATCGCCGGCCCCGGGGTCAACGTGATCTCCGCGGCCAACGGCACCGGTGACGGCCGCCTGTCGATGAGCGGCACCTCGATGGCCACGCCGGACGTCGCGGGCATCGCGGCGCTGACGTTCCAGTCGCACCCGACCTGGTCCGCTCCGCAGGTCAAGGCGGCGCTCATGAACACGGCGACGCACGACGTCAAGGACGGCAACCGCTCGGCCACCCTGCTCCGTCAGGGCACCGGTCGCGTCGACGCCCTGCAGGCCGTGACGGCCGGCACCACCGTTCGGAGCGTCGAGAACGACCAGCTCGTCACCGCCTCGTTCGGGGTCGTCGAGGTCTCCGGCAAGACCAGCGAGACCCGCACGCTCCAGATCGAGAACACCGACGGTGTCGCGCACACCTACGACGTGGCCTACCAGCCGCAGGTGTCGCAGCCCGGCGTGACGTTCGCGCTCAGCTCGAAGCGGGTCACCGTGCGAGCGCACGGCACGGCCTCGGTGCGGCTGACGTTCACGGTCGCCGACCCGACGAAGCTCCGCCGTGTCATCGACCCCACCCAGGAGTCGGTGCAGCAGGGCTACCAGCGTGAGTTCGTGGCCGCCGCGTCGGGCATCGTCGCGTTCTCGCCGACGGACAAGTCGCTGAACCCGCTCCGCCTCGGTGCCTACGTGGCCCCGAAGCCCGTCAGCGCCGTGCGCGCCCGGACGACCGTCGCCTTCACCGGCCCCGGGAAGTCCGCGAACCTGACGCTCAAGGGCCGCACCCTCGACCAGGGCGGACTGACGACCGGCTACCACGCCGCCGTCGCACCGTTCGTGCTCGGCGGGACCGACCCGGTCGAGTCGTTCCCCGAGGGCTCGGCGGCGCGTTCCCTGCAGGCGGCGGACGTCCGCTCCTACGGCGCCTCGTACGACAAGAACTCGGACACGCTGGCGTTCGGGGTGCAGACCGCCGGTCCCGACGCCAACCCGGGCGCCGTCACCAACGTCGAGGTCCTCATCGACACCGACCGTGACGGCCAGCCCGACTACCTGGTCTACGACGCGAAGTCCGCCGCGGTGGACGCCACGTTCGTGACCACGGTCGACCTCGCGACGGGCGAGACGGTCGACGCGCAGCCGCTCAACGGTGGCGCGCCCGGACAGGACGTCAACACCTTCGACAGCTCCGTGAAGGTGTTCACCGTCTCCGCCTCGCTCATCGGTGCGAAGAGCACGTTCGCGTACTCGGTGCTGACCGAGTCCGCGTACGCGCCGGGTGCGGCCACCAGTGGTTCGTCGGTGGTGGACGAGACGAAGTCCGCCACGTTCGACCCGTCGAAGCCGAAGCTGTCGTTCTCGCAGGACGGCGCCACCGGCGTGCTGTTCGCCGACTCGGACTCCATCCGGGTCACGCGGGCCTCGGGCGTCACGAAGGCGACCGTGCTGCTGCTGCACCTGGACAACGCCGCGGGCAAGCAGGCTGACACGTCGACCATCACGGTGACGCCGCCGACGCTCGCGCTGGCGAAGGGCAGCAGGGCGACCGTGAGCGGGACGGCGAAGGTCGGCTCGACCCTCACCGCGAAGCACGGCACGTGGAGCACGACGAAGGCGACGTACGAGTACCAGTGGCTCCGCGACGGCAAGGTCGTCAAGAAGGCCACCGGCACGAAGTACAAGCTCGGCTCGTCCGACGTCGGTCACCGCATGAGCGTCAAGGTGACGGCCCACGCCTCGGGGTACAAGGACGGCACCGCGAAGTCCAAGGCGACCGCCAAGGTCACGCGCCGCTAGGCAGAGCTCGGCGCGGGCACCCGCGTCACACGGTGCGCAGAAGACGTCGGGTCCCGCGCTGGGAGCCGACGTCTTCTGCGCACCGGGCCCGTGGTTGCGCGCGTACGGGACAGGTAGTTAGACAAACTAGTGAATTGGTGCCAGGGTCAAACCATGCACAGCACGCTGAACCAGCTCCGGTCCAACCCGGTCGAGTGGCGCCGTCGTGGACTCACCCCGCCGGATGCCATCCAAGCCATGATCGAGCAGCGGCTCGCGGAGCCCGGGCACTCCCAGCCCGTCGGTGACCCGTCGTACCAGGACTTCTTCCGGAGCTGACGCGTCGCGCGCCGAGAGACTGACTGACGGTCGGGAGGCGCGGTGCCAGCTGGCACCCCTCCCTCGCGGACTCGGTCGGCGCGTCCCGCGCAACGCTTCGCACTGCCGCTGCGCGGGACGCGCCCGTCCGTCCGTGGTGGCGTTCCGGACGCTACTTGCCGATCTTGTCGTCGGCCGCGTTCTCGGCCTTGCCGATCTGGTCACCGTGTCCGCCGCCGGTGGCCTTGTCGGCGGCGTCGCCCGCCTTGTCGAGGCCGGTGTCCGTGGCCTTCTCGCCCTTGTCGCTGTCGGCGAGGTCCTTCGCCTTGTCTCCGATGCCGCTCATGTCGTGCTCCTTCTGATCGTGGATCTGACGCGTCCGACGGTGCTCCGACCGCGCCGGACGGGCGTCCAGGGAAGCCACGAGCGGGCATGGGTCGTCACGATCCCGGGGTCGTCCACGGGTGACGCCGCGGGTAGCGCGGAGATGACCAGCCGATAGACTCGGGTGGACCACCGGCCCGGACGGCCGTGTGCGGTCCTCCGCCAACGTGAGGAGAACCAGATGCCCGCAGCAGTCATCATCGGCGCCCAGTGGGGCGACGAGGGCAAGGGAAAGGCCACCGACCTCCTCGGCTCCCGCATCGACTACGTCGTGAAGTTCAACGGCGGCAACAACGCCGGGCACACCGTCGTCGTCGGCGGCGAGAAGTACGCCCTCCACCTGCTGCCGTCCGGCATCCTGACGCCCGGCGTCACCCCGATCATCGGCAACGGCGTCGTCGTCGACCTCGAAGTCCTGTTCCAGGAGCTCGACGCGCTGCGCGCCCGCGGCGTCGACGTGTCGAAGCTGCTCGTCTCGGCGAACGCCCACGTCATCACGCACTACCACCGCACCATCGACAAGGTGACCGAGCGGTTCCTCGGCAAGCGCCAGATCGGCACCACCGGTCGCGGCATCGGCCCGACCTACGCCGACAAGATCAACCGCGTCGGCATCCGCATCCAGGACATCTTCGACGAGAACATCCTGCGGCAGAAGGTCGAAGCGGCCCTCGACCAGAAGAACCACCTGCTGGTCAAGGTCTTCAACCGCCGCGCGATCGACCCGGAAGAGGTCGTCGAGTCGCTGCTGTCCTTCGCCGAGCGCCTGCGCCCGATGGTCGCCGACACCGCGCTCGAGATCCACCGGGCGCTCGAGCGCGGCGAGACCGTCCTGTTCGAGGCCGGCCAGGCCACCATGCTCGACGTCGACCACGGTACCTACCCGTTCGTCACCTCGTCGTCGGCGACCGCCGGTGGCGCTGCGACCGGTTCCGGCATCGGCCCCGGTCGGCTCGAGCGCATCATCGGCATCGTCAAGGCGTACACGACCCGCGTCGGGGCCGGTCCGTTCCCGACCGAGCTGTTCGACGAGTCGGGCGAGTTCCTCCGCGCCAACGGTTTCGAGTTCGGTACCACCACGGGCCGCCCGCGTCGTTGCGGCTGGTACGACGCCCCGATCGCCCGCTACACGGCGCGCATCAACGGCGTGACCGACTTCGTGCTCACCAAGCTCGACGTCCTGACCGGGCTCGAGACGATCCCGGTGTGCGTCGCGTACGAGGTCGACGGCGTCCGCGTCGACGAGGTGCCCGTCAACCAGTCCGACTTCCACCACGCGAAGCCCGTGTACCAGGAGTTCCCCGGCTGGACCGAGGACATCACCGGAGCCCGCACCTTCGAGGACCTGCCGAAGAACGCGCAGGACTACGTCCTCGCGGTCGAGGCGATGTCCGGTGCCCGGATCTCCGCCATCGGCGTCGGCCCCGGCCGTGACGCCATCGTCGTGCGACACGACCTGCTCGGTGCTGACGAGCGCGCCGACCAGCGCACGGACCAGCGCACCGAGCAGCGCACCGACGCGGCGTGACGATGCGGATCCTGTTCGTCTGCAGCGGCAACATCTGCCGTTCCCCGCTCGGAGCGCAGGTCCTGACGGCGCGACTCGGCGCGGACGCCCCGGCGTTCGTGGTCGAGTCCGCCGGCACCATCGCCGACGACGGTGCCCGGATGGACGGTGCCGCGGCGGAGCAGTCCGTCCGCCTCGGCGGCGACCCCTCGTCGCACCGCTCCCGGTACCTGACCGAGCAGATCGTGGCGTCGGCCGACCTCGTGCTGACGGCCGAGCGCTCGCACCGGTCGGCGGCGGTGTCGCTGTCGCCCCGTGCGACGAAGCGGGCGTTCACGATCAAGCAGTTCGCCCGGGTGATCGCCGGACTCGAACCCGGTGACCTGGCCGACGTCACGTCGCCGCAGGAGCTCGTCGAGCGGGTCGCACGACTGCGCGGCACGGTCCCGCCGCCGGCTGACCCGGCGGACGACGACGTGGACGACCCCTACCGCCGCTCGACGGAGACCCACCAGCGGGTCGCCGACGAGATCGACGAGGCCCTGACGGGCATCGCGAACGCGCTGCGCGCGGTGGTCTGACACCCCGACGGGGCCGACGGCACCACCGCGTGCCACGATGAGCGCATGCCCGTCGTCGCGTCCCGCTGCGTCGTCCCGGTCGAGCCGCACCGTGCAGCGGTTCGGGCTGGCTACGGAGAGCGAGTACGTCTCGCACCGGACGTCGGCGTCCGACTCAGACACCGATGCGGGCCTCAGACCGGCAGACGGTAGGACCCGATGGTCGTGGTGTGGGCGCCCTGCCCCGCCAGCACCCGGACGACGGCGTCGGTCCGGGCCCGGTTCGGCACGGCGGACTTCTGGGCGTACCCGCTGATGACACCCTGCAACTCGGTGGCGCTGGTGACGACCGCGGTCGGTGCTCCGCGTTCGCTGCGGTCTTCCGGATTGACGTACGCCACCGCGTCGCCCGAGTAGAACACGCACGTGTCGACCCACTCACGTGCGACCCCGGCGGTCGAAGCGACGAAGTCGGCCAGGCGGCGCGCCTGTTGTCGCACCTGACTGCACGGCGATGCTCCGCGGGCCTGGACCCGGACCTGCCACCACTGCTCGATCTCGTCCGCGTGGTCCAGCACCCGACGGCTGCGGACCTGCACGGCGAACGGGGGCTGCAGGGACGACTCGTCGAGCAGGTTCCGGAATGCTCGGTGCACCTCGCTCGGGCGCTGGCCGTCGAAGACGATGCCGTTCCACCGCTTGTTCTCGATGACGACGACACGGCCGGAGTCGAGCACGAGCACATGGTCGAGCTGGGCGACGAAGCTGCGGGCCGGGCCCCGTTCGGCCAGGGCGACGGGGGCGAAGACGACGTTGGTCAGCAGCGCACCGTTGACCCCGGCGGCCTTGCACGCGTCGAGGATGACGCGCTGCGACGTCTCCTCCCACTTCATGCCCGTCCTGGCGAGGGCCCGACTCTGTTCAGCGGCGGCGAGGGCGTCCCGACGAGCCGCCTCTGCCGCGTCGATCTCCTGCGCCTGTTCCGCGGCCAGGCGCGCGGTCTGCTCCCGGTGCTCCGCGTCGAGCCGGGCGACCTCGTCGGCCCTCGCCCGTTCGGCGCGGTCGAGGTCGGAACGGGCTGCTGTCCGGTGTCGCCGCAGGAGGACCACCAGGACGAGCGCGACGATCGCGAGCCCCCCGGCGACCGACCACGGCACGAGGTCGCTGGTCATGCACCCACCTCACCACGTCTGCGGGCAGGCACCGCGTCCCCCGTCGGCGAGTCAGGCGAACTGTCACCGGGACAGGACGAGCGGGTCGAGGAACTCGTCCACCGAGCCGATCAGTCCGTGTCCTCCGTGCGGGGGACGGCAGCGGCGCGGCGTTCGGCGTCACGCTGAGCATGTGCACGGGCTTCTCGCTTCAGCCGCTGCCACTCGGCTGCGGAGACGTGCCGGGGCTGGTCGTGTTCGGGCATGCTCCAACGATCCCGGCCGACGGCACCCGACGGGAGGGTCCTTGGTCCCGCTTCGGGTCAGGTCCTCCTGGCGCCGTACACCGCGGCTTGCGTACGACGTTCGAGGTGCAGTTTCCCGAGCAGGACCGTGACGTTGTTCTTCACGGTCTTCTCGGCGATGTGGAGCCGTTCGCCGATCTGCCGGTTCGTGAGGCCGTCGACGATGAGGCCGAGGATCTGCTCCTCGCGCGGTGTCAACCCGTCCGGGTCCGACCGGTGCGGCGTCACCGCCGTGCGCACTCGTTCTGCGGCCTCGGGCGGGAACAGCACTGCGCCGCCGGCCGCACGGCGGATCGCCGCCACCAGGTTGTTCCCCCGGATGTCCTTCAGCACGTACCCGCTCGCTCCGGCGAGCACCGCCGCCCGTGTCGCGTCGTCGTCGTCGAACGCGGTCAGCATGAGACAGACCAGGTCCGGACGCTCGGACCTGATGGTGCGGCACAGGTCGATCCCGCTCCCGTCGGGGAGCCGCACGTCGAGCACGGCGACGTCCGGGCGGGTGGCGGCGATCCGCGGGACGGCACGCGCGACGCTCTCCGCCTCGCCGACGACCTCCAGGTCGGGTTGGGCGTCGATGATCCTCGCGACGCCCTGCCGGACGAGCTCGTGGTCGTCGACCAGGAACACGCGCAGCGTCATGCTGCCACCTGCTCGGGGAGCGGGACCTTCCAGCTCATCGACGTCCCGCCACCGGGACGACCGTCGAGGACGTAGCGGCCGCCGCGGGCTGCTGCCCGGGCCGCGAGGTTCGCGGTACCGCTGGCACGGCCGCGGTTCTGCACACCCCGACCGTCGTCGTCGACCCGCACGGTCAGGTGGTCGTCGTCGATCGCGATCTGCAACTCGGTGCTCGCCGCCCCGGCATGTCGGCCGACGTTGGTGAGTGATTCCCGGACGACCGCGACGATGTCGTCGCCGAGCTCGGTCGGCACCATGACGTCGACCGCGCCGACGAAGGTCACACTGAGCGGCCCGGTGAGCAGCCGGCCGACCTCGGACACGACGTCGAGGACGCGGTGCCGGACGCTCTGCGGCTCGGCGTGTCCGCGTGTCGCGAGCGCGAAGACCGCGGTGCGGATCTCGGCGATGGCCGCGTCGATCGCGTCGATCTGGTCGCCGACGTCCTGCCGGAGCGCTGCCGGGACCGCCGGCTCGATGCTCTGCAGGGTGAGTCCCGCGGCGAACAACCGCTGGATCACGTTGTCGTGCAGGTCACGAGCGATCCGGCTGCGGTCCTCGACACGCTGGAGCTCCTGTCGGTCACTGCGGCCGCGCGCGAGCTCGATCGCGACGCTGGCCTGGGCAGCGAACTCCGCGGCCAGGTCGATGTCGGAACCGGTGAACCGTGGACGTTCGGATCCGCGGGCCAGCAGCAGCGTGCCGAGCGGCCGTTCGGACGCGGCGAAGGGGAGCGCCACCGCCCAGCGCAGATGCGCGGGCCAGAACGGCGGTTCCTCACGCAGGTCGGCCGTCGTGACGTGGCCGCTCTCCATCGAGCGGCCGGCGATGGTACCGGCCGGGGCGTCGATGGTCCGGGGGAGGTCCTCGGCGCCGAGACCACGTGCTCCGTCGATCCGCAGGACAGGGCCGTCCGGCACCAGGACACAGGCGAAGTCCGCCTCGGCGAGCGGTGCGACCCGGTCGACGACGACGCCGAGTCCGTCGACGGCCTCGGTCGACAGGAGCGCCGTCGTCACCTCGGTCAGGGCCGAGGACCACGCCTGCCGTCGCCGGGACTCGTCGAACAGCCGTGCGTGGTCGATCGCGGCGCCCGCGGTCGCGGCGAGCGAGACGATGAGTTCCTCGTCCTCGTCGCTGAAGGAGCCCCCGTCGTCGCGGGTCAGGTACAGGTTGCCGAAGAGTTCGCCCCGCACGCGGATCGGCACCCCGAGGAAGGCGTCCATGGGCGGGTGGTGTTCCGGGAAGCCGGCCGAGCGCGGGTCGTCCCCCAGGTGTTCGAGCCGCAGGGGGTGCGGTTCGGCCAGGATGGTGCCGAGCAGGCCGCGGCCGCGGGGCAGGTCACCGATCGCCCGGACCTCGTCCTCCGCCATGCCCACGTGCACGAACTGCTCGAGCGTGCCGTCCGGCGCGAGGACGCCCATCGCTCCGTAGCGCGCGCCGACGAGTTCGAGTGCGGCCTCGACGATGCGGCGGAGGACCGTCGGGAGGTCGAGTTCCGCGACGACGAGGCGGTTCGCCCGGAGGAGCCCCCGCAGTCGTCCCTGGGTCGCGAGGACCTCCTGGGCGCGGTCGACGAGTTCGCCGATCGTCCGCTCGAGTGCGGTCCGGGGACCGTTCGGGAACTCGATCCGGTCCTGTTCGTGCGGCATGGCTGCTCCCCTCGTGGTGTCAACCCTACGGGGACGCCCGCTCACGCTCGGGACCTTGGTCTCTCCCGCCCGGCCAGGAGCGGATGGACGATCGATGGCGGGAAGGACGTGCATGGACAAGCGCTACCTGGTCGGGTTCGACGACTCGGGACCGAGCCGACGGGCCTTGGAATGGGTGAAGAGCCGGGCTGCCGACGAGCACGCTCCGATCGTGCTGGTCCACGTCCGGAGCGGTGGTCCCGACGTCGACGAGGACGACGGCGTCCTCGCAGCCCGGCAGGCGCTCCGTGCTGCACGGGAACGGCACCCGGAGGCGGACCTGTCGTTGCTCGTGCTCGAGGGCGACGTGGTGGGGGCCCTTCTCGACGTCGTCGACCCGGAGACGGTCCTCGTGATCGGGACCCACAAGACCGGGCACCTGCACGGGCGTTCCCTCGGCATCACCGGGCTCGCGCTCGCCACCGCGGCACCGTGCACCGTCGTCGTGGTCCCGGACGTCGACCTCCGGTTCCGTCGCGGTGTCGTGGCCGGTGTCGGAGCCGGGGCGGACGCGGCCGACGTCGGCGAGACGGCCGCGTCCGAGGCCGAGCGCCGTGGCGACGAACTCGTGCTCATCCGTGCAGCGAGCGCAGATCCCACCGGTGCCGAGGACCTGGCGGCGGCGGGCGGGCGTCTGCAGGACGCCCACCCGCGGCTCACCGTCTCGTGCCGCACCACCGGTCGTGCCGTGGCTCCGACGCTCCTCGACGCGGCACTCGGCCATGCGCTCCTCGTCATCGGCGGTCGCCGGACGTCCGGCATCCGGGCCGGGCACGTCAGCGCCGTCCTGCACGACGTCCTCATCAACCTCACCGCACCGGTCCTCGTCGCACGACACGACGACGGCCGGGGCCGGGCAGCAGCACCCCTCACGAAGGAGACGGCATGACCGACACGACGACCCAGACCATCGCCCCGCAGCGGGCCGAGGGCGGGCACACCGCCTTCCGGCGCGGCAGCGGGGCGTCCCTCGACGAGGCGACCGTGGACCGCCTCGATGCCGCCTGGCGGGCGGCGAACTACCTGTCGGTCGGCCAGATCTACCTGCTCGACGACCCGCTGCTGCGCCGGCCGCTCACACGCGACGACGTGAAGCCACGGCTGCTCGGCCACTGGGGCACGACGCCCGGCCTGAACTTCATCTACGCGCACCTGAACCGGACGATCCAGGAACGCGACCTGAACACGCTGTACGTCACGGGCCCCGGCCACGGTGGCCCCGGGATGGTCGCGAACGCGTACCTGGACGGCACGTACAGCGAGGTGTACCCGGGCATCCCGCAGACGACGGACGGCATCCGCAGGCTGTTCCGGCAGTTCTCGTTCCCCGGCGGGATACCGAGTCACGTCGCCCCGGAGACGCCGGGCTCGATCCACGAGGGTGGTGAACTCGGGTACGCGCTGTCGCACGCGTACGGCGCGGCGTTCGACAACCCCGACCTGCTCGTCGCAGCGGTGGTGGGCGACGGCGAGGCCGAGACCGGTCCGCTCGCCACGAGCTGGCACTCCAACAAGTTCATCGACCCGCTGCACGACGGTGTGGTCCTGCCGATCCTGCACCTGAACGGGTACAAGATCGCCAACCCCACGGTGCTCGCACGCATCCCCGAGGACGAGCTCCTCGCCCTCATGCGCGGCTACGGGCACACCCCGTACATCGTCTCCGGCGGCTTCGACGGTGAGGATCCGCGCGCCGTGCACCGGCGGATGGCGGAGACGCTCGACCGGGTGCTCGACCAGATCGCCGACATCAAGGCGCAGGCCGCAGCGGGCACGCTCGACGGCCGACCGGCCTGGCCGATGATCATCCTGCGCACCCCGAAGGGCTGGACCTGCCCGGCCGAGATCGACGGCAAGCCGGCGGAGGGCAACTGGCGCGCACACCAGGTGCCACTCGCCAGCGCCCGCGACACCGAGGAACACCTGCGCGTGCTCGAGGGGTGGCTCCAGTCCTACCGGCCGGAGGAGCTGTTCGACGCCACCGGTGCGCCGGTCGAGCTCGTCACCGCACTCGTCCCGCGGGGGGACCGGCGCATGAGCGCCAACCCGGTCGCGAACGGCGGGCTGCTCAAGCGCGATCTCGTCCTGCCGGACTTCCGGGACCACGCCGTCGACGTCCCGACCCACGGCGGCACGATCAGCGAGTCGACCAGGGTGCTCGGCGAGTGGCTCGCGGGTGTCGTCCAGTCGAACCCGGAGAACTTCCGGATCTTCGGTCCGGACGAGACCGCGTCGAACCGGCTCGGCGCCGTGCTCGAGGTCACCGACAAGCAGTGGGACGGCGAGTTCCTGCCCTCCGACGAGCACCTCGCCCGCGCGGGGCGCGTGATGGAGATGCTGAGCGAACACCAGTGCCAGGGGTGGCTCGAGGGTTACCTGCTCACCGGGCGCCACGGACTGTTCACGAGCTACGAGGCCTTCATCCACATCATCGACTCGATGCTCAACCAGCACGCCAAGTGGCTCAAGGTGAGCAAGGGGATCCCGTGGCGCCGCCCGATCGCCTCGCTGAACTACCTGCTGTCGTCGCACGTGTGGCGGCAGGACCACAACGGGCTCTCGCACCAGGACCCCGGGTTCATCGACCACGTGGTGAACAAGAAGCCCGACGTCGTCCGCGTGTACCTGCCCTTCGATGCGAACACCCTGCTGTCGACGTACGACCACTGTCTGCGATCGGTCGACTACGTGAACGTCGTCGTGGCGGGCAAGCAGCCCACGTTCAACTGGCTGCCGATGGACGAGGCGATCGCGCACATGACCCGGGGGCTCGGGATCTTCGAGTGGGCCGGCAACGAGGTCGCCGGCGAGGAACCGGACGTCGTGCTCGCCTGCGCCGGTGACGTGCCGACGCTCGAGACGCTCGCGGCCGTGTCGATCCTGCGCCAGGAGGTCCCGGAGCTCCGCGTCCGCGTGGTGAACGTCGTCGACCTGATGCGGCTGATGTCGGAGGGCGAGCACCCGCACGGCCTGTCCGACGCGGAGTTCGACGCGGTGTTCACGACCGACCGCCCGATCGTCTTCGCCTACCACGGCTACCCGTGGCTCATCCACCGCCTGGCGTACCGACGCCACGGTCACGCGAACCTGCACGTGCGCGGCTACAAGGAGGAGGGCACGACCACGACGCCGTTCGACATGGTGATGCTCAACGACATGGACCGTTTCCACCTGGTGATCGACGTCCTCGACCGCGTGCCCGGCCTCGGCTCGCGCTACGCCGGCCTGCGCCAGCAGATGCAGGACAAGCGGGTCGCCGCCCGCGCCTACACGCGTTCGCACGGCGAGGACCTGCCCGAGGTGGCTGACTGGACCTGGACCGACACGGGCTCGGCATCGCACGACGCCGGCGCGGTCCGCTCCGCGAACGTCGGCGTCGGCGTCGGGGCTCCGGCTCCGGCGTCGGCCGCCATCGCGACCGGCGGGGACAACGAGTGAGGGTGACCGCCTGACACGGGCGAGGCGGGTGCGTTCCCCATCAGGGTGCGCACCCGCCTCGCCCGTTCGCCCGTCAGACGAGTTCCACCGTCTGGCGGGCGATCTCCAGCTCCTCGTTCGTCGGGACGACGAGGACCGCCACCGGGGACCCTTCCGGCGAGATCCGTCGGGCGCGCGTGGACGCGAGCTCGTTCCGGTCGATGTCGACCTGGACACCCAGGTGCTCCAGTCCCGCCAGGCTCCGGCGGCGGAGCAGCGGGTCACGCTCGCCGACACCCGCCGTGAACACGACGGCGTCGAGCCCGCGCAGCTCTGCGGTGTACGCGCCGATGTACCGCCGGATCCGGTGCCGGTAGACCGACAGGGCGAGTTCGGCGTGGTCGACGCCGTCGAGCGCCGCCGCCTGGACGTCGCGCATGTCCCCGTGGCCGGTGAGTCCCAGCAGGCCGCTCCGGCTGTTGAGCAGCGTCTCGAGCTCGTCGAAGTCGAGGCCGGCTTCACGGTGCAGGTGGAAGAGCACCGCCGGGTCGATGTCGCCGGATCGGGTGCCCATGACGAGTCCTTCGAGCGGCGTCATGCCCATCGAGGTCTCGATCGAGCGACCGCCGTCGATCGCGCACGCCGACGCGCCGTTGCCGATGTGCAGGACGATCATCTTGAGTTCCTCCACCGGCCGCCCCAGGAACGCCGCGGCCGCGCGCGACACGAAGCGGTGCGACGTGCCGTGGAACCCGTACCGGCGGATGCCGTACCGCTTCGCCAGGTCGGCGTCGATCGCGTACGTCGCGGCCGCGTCGGGGATCGTCCGGTGGAACGCGGTGTCGAAGACGGCCACGTGCGGGACACCCGGCAGTGCGGCGCGAGCTGCCCGGATGCCGGCGAGGGCGGCCGGGTTGTGCAGGGGCGCGAGCCGGGACAGGTGGTCGATCGCCGCCTCGACCTGCTCGTCGACGACCACCGCTCGGTCGAAGCGATCGCCGCCGTGGACGACACGGTGACCGACCGCGACGGGCGCGTCCGCGCCCTGTGCCGTGAGCCGGCCGAGTGCGGTCCGGACCGCCGCTCCGTGGTCCGGTGCCGGGCCTCCCGGCTCGCCGATCCGCTCGACGGAACCGTGTGCGCTGACGGACCCCGTCTCGGGGTCCACGAGCTGGTACTTGAGGGACGACGAACCGGCGTTGAGCACGAAGACAGTGGACACGGGTCGACACTCTCGCCGATCCGTGGGCGCGGGCAGGGCCGTTGGTCCCGCCCGGGGACCGGTCCGGCGGACGAAGCCGGCGCCGAACCGGGACCTCGGTCCCTGTCGGCGGTCGTCCGGCCGCTGGAGGATTGCAGCACAGCGAGGGCGACGGGCCCGAGCGACAGTCCGGAGGGACGAGCACCATGACCACGACAGCGCACGACCTGCACCACACGGAACACCCCGCCGGCGTTGTCCAGCCGCAGGCGGCCGCCGCCGAACGGAGCGTCGTCACCACGGTCGTCGGTCGGCGTGCACTCGCCGCGCTCCGACTGGGGACGGGGTTCATCTTCCTCTGGGCGTTCCTCGACAAGACCTTCGGACTCGGGTTCTCGACCCCCGCGGCCGGCGCCTGGATCCACGGCGGCGCCCCGAGCCAGGGCTTCCTGATGAGCGACGCGGTGAGCGGACCCCTCAAGGGGTTCTTCGCATCGATCGCGAGCCCGGTCACCGACGTGCTGTTCATGGCCGCCATGCTCGGTATCGGTCTCGCCGTGATGGCGGGCGTCGGCCTGCGCCTCAGTGCCGTCGCCGGCAGCCTGGTGATGCTCCTCATGTACCTGGCGGAGTGGCCCTTCACCGCCAACGCCGCTTCGACCAACCCCCTGGTCGACTACCACATCGTCTACGCACTCGCCCTCATCGCGGTCGCAGCGGTCTCGGCCGGCGACACCTGGGGGATCGGCTCCTGGTGGAAGCAGCTGCCGCTGGTCCGCCGAGCACACTGGCTCGTCTGACACGAACGACCGGTGGCGGGTGCCGTGGGGGGTCCGCCACCGGTTCACTGCCCGGACCCCGACGCACCTGCGGGACCTGCATCCTTCGATGCAGGTCCCGCAAGTGCGTCCCTGCGCCGGTCGTCCCCGAGCGCGATGATTCCTAGCGTCGTAGGCATGACGAACACCACCGAAGTCCGGCCCACGGCCGGCACCGCTCGAGAGGACCGAGGGGGCATCCGCGGCGTCATCGCGCGGCACCCGCTCGGCTCCTTCTTCACGCTCGCGCTCGGACTGAGCTGGCTCGCGTGGATCCCGTACATCCTGTCCCCGCACGGCATGGGCGTGTGGGACATCCACTTCCCCGAGGTCCTCGGCAGCGCCCAGTTCACGGGCGTCCTGCCCGGAGCGCTCCTCGGCCCGCTGGGCAGCGCGTTCATCGTCACCGCGGTGGCCGACGGCCGCGCGGGCCTCCGCCGCTGGGTGGGACGGCTGTTCCGCTGGCGGGTCGCCTGGTACTGGTACGCGCTGGCCCTCGTCGTCGTGCCGACCCTGATCGTCGTGTCCGC
Source organism: Curtobacterium sp. VKM Ac-1376 (assembly GCF_015351025.1). Taxonomy (GTDB): domain Bacteria; phylum Actinomycetota; class Actinomycetes; order Actinomycetales; family Microbacteriaceae; genus Curtobacterium. The sequence continues at coordinate 266,625 of NZ_JADKRV010000003.1, forward strand.
CCTGCCCTTCGCCGGTGGCGACGTGCACGCCCCCTCGGCCCTGGCCTTCGCCGCCCTGGTGCCCGGTCTGCTCATCCAGCTGTTCTCGACCGGCCTGAGCGAGGAGCCCGGCTGGCGCGACTTCGCCCTTCCCCGCCTGCAGCACCGCTTCGGCGGTCTCGGCGCCGCGGCGATCCTCGGGCCGATCTGGGCGCTCTGGCACATGCCGCTGTACCTGAGCGACTGGGGCGGGTGGCCGAACGCGCACTGGAGCGAGCCCGTCGTGTTCGCCCTGTTCACCATCACCTTCAACGTCGTGATGATCCAGGTCTTCAACAAGACCGGTGAGAGCCTGCCGCTGGCCCTGCTGCTGCACGTCGGCGTGAACAACACGATCTCGACGCTGTTCCCGGAGATGTACCCGAGCATGACCTCCGGCACCCTGATGATCGGGCTGACCATCATGTCGACGATCGCCGCCGCGGTGCTCCTGATCGCGACCCGCGGGCACCTCGGCTACGACCCGGCCCGCCGTGCCCTGCCGATCGACGCCCCGGTCCCCACCCGCACCCGACTCTTAGGATCACACGATGGCACCCGCTGAGCACGACGCGCTGCGCGCACCCGCCGAACCGGCCGCGCAGCCCGCGCACCCGGCCGCGCCCGCCGGACCGGCAGCGCCCGCGCGACCGGCCGCGCCCGCCGAACCGGCCGCGCAGCGCGCCCGCCGCGTCGACGTCTTCGTCGCCCTCGGCACGGCCGTCGTCGCGATCGGCCTGCTGCTCGGCCTGCCGCCCCTCGACGCCGTCGACCCCGACGTGGGCGTCAGCACCACCTACCCCGCCGTCGCGAGCTGGTCGTGGACCGTCCTGGCCCTCGGCCTGCTCGCCCAGTCCGCCGCCCTGCTCGCCGCCCGCCGGGCGACCCGCACCACGCTCCTCGTGGTCGCAGCCCTGCCGGTGCTGGTCGCCGGGATCGCCCCGCAGTCGTCCGACCTGTTCGGCCTGACGGCCCTGCCGGTGGTCGTCGCCGTCGTCCTCGCGGCACTCCGCGTCCCGCTGGCCCGGCTCTGGCCGGCACTGCTGGTCGCCGCAGCCCTGGTCGCCGCGGGCAGCGCGGTCGTGTTCGCGGTCGGCGGCGGCGGGTTCCGGGGCGACTCCGCCCAGGCGCTCGCCGGCTCGCTCGGCCAGGGCGTGCTGCAGGCCGTCGGCGCCGTCGGGCTGCCGCTCCTGGTCACCCTGCTCGTGCAGTCCCGCCGCGAGGTCCGCGTCGCCCGCACCGCCGAAGCGAGCGCGGTGGACCGTGAGCAGGACGCCCTGGTCGATGCCGCCGTGTCCCGCGAGCGGGCCGCGATGGCCCGTGAGCTCCACGACATCGCCGCGCACCACCTGTCCGGCATCGCCCTGATGGCCGCCGTCATCGACCGGCAGATCGACGCCGACCCGGAGCGTGCCCACGAGGGCGCTCGCCAGGTCCGTGAGCAGAGCACCGCCGTGCTCGACGACCTCCGCCGCCTGGTCGGTCTGCTCCGCGACGACACCCCCGCCGAGCGCGCCGTCGAGACCATCGCCGGCGTCGTCGACCTGACGGAGCGCGCCCGGTTCCGCAGCGACGTCCGGCTGGACGTGCTGGCGGGGGACCGCCCGCTCGCCGACGGCGTCGGTCCGCTCGCACAGCTCGCCGCCTACCGCACCGTCCAGGAGGCCCTGGCCAACGCCGCTCTGCACGCCCCGTCCGCCCCGTGCACCGTCACCATCGACGACCGCGACGCGACCCGGCTGGTGATCCGGGTGGAGAACGCACCGGCCGCCGTGCCGGCAGCGGAGACCTCTCGGTCGGGTGGCAACGGTCTGCGGGGGATGCGCGAGCGGGCAGACCTGGTCGGGGCGCGCCTCCAGACCGGCCCGACCGCCACCGGCGGATGGCTGGTGGAGCTGGCGCTCGGCCGGGAGGCACCTGCCGCACCCGCGCAGGACGCCGACGGTTCCGGGGTGGTCGCGTGATCCGCGTGCTGGTCGCGGACGACCAGCCCCTGGTCCGCGCCGGCGTGTCCGCACTGCTCGGCGCGGAGCCGGACATCGAGGTGGTCGGTGTGGCCGCCGACGGCGGCGAGGCGCTCGCGCTCGCGCGCGCCACCCGACCCGACGTCGCCTGCCTGGACATCCGGATGCCGGTGATGAACGGGATCGAGCTCGCGCGGATCTTCTGCGCCCCGGATGCCGATCCGGCGATCCCGGCGCTCATGCTGACGACGTTCGACCTGGACGACTACGTGTTCGGGGCGCTCGAGGCGGGGGCCTCGGGCTTCCTGCTCAAGGACGCGGAGCCCGACACCATCATCGACGCCGTGCGGCAGGTGGCCGCCGGCAACGGCACGCTCGACCAGGCCCTGACCCGGCGGGTGCTGCGGGAGTTCGTGTCACGGCGGAGCCTGCAACCGGTCTCCGGCGACCGGGCCGACGGCGTCCTGACCGCCCGCGAGCGCGAGGTGCTGCTGCTGCTGGCGCAGGGGATGTCGAACGACGAGATCGCGGCCGCGCTCGTGCTCGAGGTGTCGACCGTGAAGTCGCACCTGGCGCGGATGCTGCCGAAGCTCGGGGTGCGGTCGCGGTTGCAGGCCGTGGTGTGGGCGTACCAGAACCGGATCGTGGCGGTACCGGACCAGCCGTAGGGCGGTCAGCCGGCGGGCTGCGGCGTCAGCCGGCGGGCTGCGGCTCGGCGGCCCCGGGGACGACGAGCTGCCAGACGTCGTCGTCCTCGGTGGGGGAGAGGTACAGGCGGAAGGCGCCCTGGTCGGCGAGCGGGTCGCCGTCGAGGTACTCGACCGGTTCGCCGCTCGTCTCGCACTGGTCCGAGGTGCTGATGACCTGGATGGTGTCGCCGGGCGCGGCGCCCTCGGCACCCTCGTCGCCCTTGGAGACGTCGGTGACCGTCGCCTCGTACACGTCGTAGATGCCCTGGAACTCGACGGTGCGGTCGGTCTTGGTGACGTCGGCGTCGACGACGAGGTCGGCGGCGTCGCGGCGTTCGGCCGGGGTCTCGAGGGCGATGTGGTCGGCGCACATGACGCTCGTCACGTCGACGCCGCCCGCTGGCGTGATGTGGCCGTCACTGTCGCACCCGGCCAGGGATCCGCCGAGCACCACGACGAGTGCCACGACCGGTGCGATCCGTCCCCACTGCATGGGCTGAGTATGGCTCACCCGGGTGACGGGTGCTACCCCTTGGCGCCTTCGGCGGCGATGTGGATCGCCTGCTGCATCCGAACGGACGCCTTCTTCGACATCGGGACGGTCGGGTGGACGCCGTCGTACGTGCGGGACCACGGCCAGCCGCCGTCCAGCTTCGTGGGCCACGCGGCCTCGCGCTGTCCAGAGAACGCGCGTTCCCGTTCGGGGGGCTGCGCGACGTCGCTCGAGCCTGGTGCGATGTCTGCATGCACATCGACGCGCCGCCGGCCCCCACGATCGACGACCCCTCCCTGCGGGGCCAGGTCATCCACGGGATGATCACCGCGCTGCGTTCCCGTCCCCTGCACGAGGTGACGCCCGAGGTCGTCGCCACTGCGGCCGGGGTGTCCACCGACGTGGTCGACCACACGTTCCCGAGCTGGGACGGCCTGCTGTTGGCGACCATCGACCGGTGGAACGAGGACCGCACCACGCCGCTCATGCCCATCGCTGAGCAGCACGGCACGATCCGGTTCCTGCGCGCGATCGTCACCGCGAACGTCGCGGACCCGTCGCTCATGCGGTTCCTGACGGCGACGCTGAACATCGCCGCGTCGCCGGAACACCCGCTGGCGCCGATGCTGCACGCCCGGTGGCGTCGGTTCCACGCGTTCGTGCAGAACTCGCTGGAGCGTGACGTGCTGCTCGGCCGCGAGCCGGGGACGATGGAGCCCGCCCGCGGGTCCGAGCAGCTGCTCGCGACCTACGAGGGGCTGCAGCTGCAGTCGATGGTCCGGCCGGAGATGGACCTGCTCGAGGCGTTCGACCGTGCGGTCACGCGACTGCGGGAAGGATGGTCCCGCGCGTACGTGCCGCCGCTCTGGGACCTCGACCAGGTCGGCTGATCCCACAGACCGAGGACGCTAGGGCGTTCCGAGGGCAGGCGCTCGACGTCTGCGACGCGCCGCCGCACGATTCGGGTTCGAGCGGCGGCGCGTACCACTCATCCGGCGTGCATCACCAGGGGTCGTTCGTCGCCCACCTCGACCGGCTGTCGGCGGATGGCGATCACCGTCACGTCGTCGTCGTGCGGCACCTCGTCCGCACGCGCCGACAGTGCGAGCACCACGGCGTGCGGGTCGCGACCGGCGCGGGCGATCTCGGCGACCGCCTCGATGGTCTCGTCGAGACCGTCGTACAGGTCGAGCACGCCGTCGCTGAACGAGACGAGCAGGTCACCCGGCTCGAGCGTGCCCTGGGCCGTTGCCCACTCCTCGCGGATGCCGAGCCCGAGCGGCATGTCGCCCGAGCGGAGTCGATCGACGTGCCCGTCGGCACGGAGCACGAAGCTCAGTCCGTGCCCGGCGTCCGCCCACTGGAGCGCACCGTCGTCGGAGATCCGCGCGTGGAACAGCGTGGTGAAGGCGAGATCCGGGCCGACCCCCTCGGCGGTCAGGCCGTCGGACGCCCGCTTCAGCGCCTCGGCCGGGTCGTCGACCGTCCTGGCGCTCCGGAGCGTCGCGCGCACCGCGGCGGCGATGAGTCCGGCGCCGACGCCCTTGCCCATCACGTCGCCGAGGCTCACCGCGACCCCGTTTTCCGTGGGGTACCAGTCGAAGAAGTCCCCGCCGACGCTCCTGGCCGGCAAGCACGCCCCCGCGACGGTGACGTCCTCGGTGATCCGGCCCGTGGTCGTCGGCAGCAGGGACCGCTGGACCGCGGCCGCCCGGTCGATCTCGGCGAGGACCTTGCCCTCGCGGGCCTGCGCGGTACGGACGCTGCGCCGTGCCCGCCGCGAGAGCTCGTGCACGATCACGGCGACGGTGCCGAACACGGCCACGGTCACCCCGAGTCGCACCAGCTCCTTGGCCCCGGGGGCATCACCCGGCGTCAGCACGTAGGGGGCGAGGATCACGAGCACCACACCGAGCACCGCGAAGACCACGGAACGTCGGTGCTCGAGCGACGCCCACCAGACGACGGGCAGGACGACGAGCGACGTGAAGACAGACGCGCCGGCCCCGGTCCCGGTGCGCAGCAGTGCGATCGTCAGGAAGTCGATGCCCAGCAGGACCGGCACCAGCCAACCGGCCCTCGGGAAGAACACGGGGACCGCGCTCAGCAGCGTCGCGAGCGCGGTACCGACCAGGCTCGCCAGGAAGAGGTCGGCGGCGCTGACCTGGAGGGTCGGCACGGTGACGCTGGCGATCGCCGACAGCGCCAACAGGCCGCTGATCGGAGCCTGACGGACGAGGGGGTTGTCGACGATGCTGGTTGGGCGAGGCATGCTCAGTGCAGGCTAGTGGTGCGACGCACTCCGTGACCGCTCACGCGCCCTGATCTGGGGGCGGCTGCGTGCTCGCTCAGCGGGGCCAGGTGGCCACGACCGCGACCGCGTTGAACAGCACGTGGGCCAGGATCGCCCCGCCGATGCGGTCGGTCATCGCGACGAGCGTGCCGGTGAGCACACCGAGCAGGAACGTCGTCACGAAGACCTGGAACCCGCCGAGCGACGTGCCGCCCGCACCGAGCAGCACGTGCAGCAGCGCGAACAGCAGCGCGGTGACCAGCACGGCCAGGAACCGCGTGCGCGGCGTGAGCTCGGCGGCAAGCCGGCGCTGGAACAGGCCACGGAACACGACCTCTTCGAGCACCGGGCTGACGACGACGATGCCGATCGCCGAGACGAGCAGCAACCCCACGTCCGGGGTGCCGAGCGTCGGCGCCGGGGTGAGCCCCGTCGCGCCCGTGAACGAGAGCGACAGGAACACGTCCACCACGCGGCAGATGATCACGATGCCGATGGCGAAGACCACGATGCCCAGGTCCAACCGCAGCCGCGACAGCATCGCCGAGCGCGAGGTCCGGCGGAGCACCACGGCAACCGCGACGACGAGGGGCACCCACACGGCCGCGTCGGCGGCGAGCACCTGCAGGATCGGCGAGGGGATCCCCCCGGTCCGGGTGATCTGGGCGGTGATCCGGGCGAGGATCACGGCGACACCGAGTGCGACCAGGATGACGATGAGGTCCCGCTGCCGCCGCACGCTGGGCTCGGTGGTGATCGGGGCCGACTCGGTGCTCATGGGGCCACCGTAGAGGACACGGCGGGCCGACTGGCCACCCCATCCGAGAAGTGCTCGAACATGTGGCACTATTTGTATGCCGTGCGCTGGGATTATCCCGGCCTGCCTGTGTCGGGACCACAGGGACGGTTCGGATCGGGGAAGGCAAAGGCGTGGAACTCCGCGACTACATCACGGTGCTCCGCAAGGGATGGGTACTGATCGTCGTACTCGCCCTGGTGGGAGTGGCCGCAGCCGCAGGGTTCTCCCTGCTGAAGAAGCCGGTCTACTCGGCATCGGCGCAGGTCTTCGTCTCGACGGAGACCACCGGCAGTGCGAGTGACCTGGCCCAGGGGAACACCTTCACCCAGCAGCGGGTCCTGACGTACTCGAACCTGGTGTCGACGCCGATCGTGCTCCTGCCGGTCATCTCGTCGCTCAAGCTCGACATGAACGCCGACCAGCTCGCGACGATGGTCACGGCGACGGCGCCGACGAGCACGACCCTCATCTCCATCTCGGTGGAGGGCACCGACCCGGTGCAGGCCGCTGACATCGCGAACGCCACGTCGCAGAGCCTGACCAACGTCGTGCAGGACATCGAAGCCACCGATGCGAACGGCACGAGCACCGTCAAGCTCACCCGGGTCAAGCAGGCCGACGTGCCGAGCACACCGGTCAGCCCGAACGTGCCCGTCAACGTCGCGCTCGGTCTGCTCGTCGGACTCGCGCTCGGCGTCGGCATCGCCGTGCTGCGCGAGACCCTCGACAACCGCATCCGGACCGAGCTCGACGTCGAGAAGATCAGCGACAAGCCGGTCATCGGCGGGATCGCGTACGACAGCAAGGCCGCCGAGCGTCCGCTCATCGTGCAGGTCGACCCACGCAGCCCGCGGGCCGAGTCCTTCCGCACGCTCCGGACGAACCTGCAGTTCCTCGACATCGGGACCGGTTCCCGCACCTTCGTGATGACCTCGTCGATGCAGTCTGAGGGCAAGAGCACCACCGTGGCGAACCTGGCGATCGCCCTGGACAGCGCAGGGTTCCGCGTCATCCTGATCGACGCCGACCTGCGTCGCCCCCGCGTCGCCGAGTACATGGACGTCGAGGGCAACGCTGGCCTGACCGACGTCCTGATCGGGCGCGCGGACCTGGAGGACGTCGCCCACCCGTGGGGCCGCGGCAAGCTCGTCGTCCTGCCCGCCGGTCCGATCCCGCCGAACCCGTCCGAACTGCTCGGGTCGCGCGCCATGCAGGACCTGATCGAACTGCTCGAGCAGCAGTTCGACTACGTCCTGTTCGACGCACCGCCGCTCTTGCCGGTGACGGACGCGGCGATCCTCGCCAAGAAGGCGTCCGGTGCGATCCTCGCCGTCGCCTCCGGCCAGACGCTCAAGGGCCAACTCGCCGCCGCGGTCGCGTCGCTCGAGAACGTCGGTGCCCCCGTCTCGGGCTTCGTCATCACGAAGATGCCACTCAAGGGCCCGGGTGCCTACGGCTACGGCCGGTACGGCTACGGGTACGGCTACGGGCTGGACGAGGAAGACAAGTCGGCGACGACGTCGGTGCACCCGCCCAAGCGCATCGGCAAAAAGCTCGGCGTCCTCCGTCGAGCAGGACGCTGAACGGGGTCGGGGGACATGGACAATCGCCGAGGGACCCGAAGCCTCGGCCGCTCACTGCCCAGGACCACCCTGATCTTGGTGGCCGTCGTGGTGGTGGTGCTGGTCGTCCTCGACATCGTGCTCGTCGCGCTCGCCCTGGGCAGGACGGATTCCGAGCAGAACGGCCCTGCGGGCCCCATCCCCACCTTCACGAGCACCCCGCACACGGCCGAGACGCCGACGGCGGGAGCGTCTGCTGACGCAGACACGGCTTCGTCGGGCGAGACGGCTCACCGCCTCTTGTCAGCGGTCGACGGCCAGGAGGCATGGCGTGCGTCCGCCGGAACGTGCGGCGGTCCCCGACCGGTGCTGGAACACACCGTGGACGGCGGGGCGACGTGGGTTCCGGTGGGACTCGGGACAGACGTCGGATCGCTCATGGCGATCCGCGCCTCCGATGCGGAGCTCTCGGTCCTGGTGGGCGTCGGCGAGGACTGCACCGCGACGGTGCGGACCAGCACCGACGCCGGCGTGACCTGGGATGCCGGAACGGCCGGCGCCGCCGGCGCCGGCATCACCGCCGACGGTGTCGTGCTCGCAGGCGAGACCGTCCAGGCTCCTTGTACCGACCCGATCGACGCGTTCCAGGGGGAGCAGACCTCGGTCGTCATCTGCGACGGCCACCTCGAGTGGCGCACCGGTACTGCAGCGTGGGTCGACGTGCCGATGGGCGGCGTGCGCTCGATCGGCGTGGACGGCGGCGAGTACACGCTGGCGCGTGTCGGCGCGGCGTCGTGCGACGGCGTGCAGTTCGAGACCATGCCCGCGGCTGACGTGACCCCAACGACCCCGACGACGCCGATCGGTTGCGCCACCGGCGCGGACACCGACGGAACCGTCTCGATCGACCGCGTCGAACAGGACGTGTGGCTGTGGGACGGCGACACGGTGCGGGTCTCCGCGGACGGCGGAGCGTCCTGGTGACCGGGCCGCGCGCATGACCGCCGACGTCGTCGGTGCTCCGCGCGTGATCGACACCACCGGGGACTGGAGTCGCACGTACTCGCGTCGCGTGCTCCTGACCGACCTGCTCGCGGTGATCTGGGTCGTCTTCGGCGTGCAGATCGCATGGCTCGGACTCCAGTCGAACCTGGCCACGAACACCGCGGACCTGCGACTGAGCTACTCTGCCATCTCGATCGTCGTGATCGTCGTGTGGATGGGCGCCCTCGCCCTGTACGACACTCGTGATGCCCGAGTGATCGGCGTGGGCAGCACGGAGTACCGCCTGGTCGCGGACTCCAGCGTCCGCGTGTTCGGTCTGCTCGCGATCGCGGCGTTCCTGCTGCACGTCGACCTCGCTCGCGGGTACGTGCTCATCGCCTTCCCGCTCGGGATCCTGGTATTGCTGCTGTCCCGCTGGATGTGGCGGCAGTGGCTCGTCGCCCAGCGCCAGCGCGGGGCCTACTCGGCGACGGTGCTGCTCGTCGGCTCGCCCGCCAGCGTCCTGCACATCGGCCGTGAACTCGGCCGGTCCCCAGAGGCCGGCTACCGCGTGGTGGGAGCGGTCGTGTCGAACAACCTCCACGGTCTGCTGCCCGGCTCGACGATCCACAGTCACGGCGGCTTCGACGACGTCGGCTCGGCGCTGCGCGAGACCGGCGCCGACACCGTGGTGATCACGAGTTCCGACGACCTGCCGCCGGAGCGCGTCCGGCAGCTCAGCTGGTCCCTGGAACCCGGCCGACAGCACCTGGTCGTCGCACCGAGCCTGACGGACATCGGCGGCCCGCGCATCCACACCCGTCCCGTTCAGGGCCTGCCGCTGATCCACGTCGAAACCCCGACGTACTCGGGCCGCAAGCTCTACACGAAGCGGGCCTTCGACCTGGTCGGCGCGACGCTGCTCGTGATCGTCCTGTCACCGCTGCTGCTCGCCCTCGCGCTGCTGGTGAAGGCCACGTCCACGGGCCCGGTCTTCTTCCGCCAGGAGCGCGTCGGCCTGAACGGCAGCACCTTCGAGATGATCAAGTTCCGCTCCATGGTGGTCCACGCCGAGGATCGCTTGCAGGAACTCAGCAGCCTGGACCGGGCCGTAGGCAACGACGTCCTCTTCAAGATGCGTAACGACCCCCGTGTTACCCGGGTCGGTGCGTTCATGCGCCGCTACAGCCTGGACGAGGTCCCGCAGCTGTTCAACGTCCTCGCCGGCAGCATGTCCCTGGTCGGCCCGCGCCCGCCGCTGTCACGCGAGGTCGCCCGCTACGACACCCACGTGCACCGCCGCTTCCTGGTGAAGCCAGGCATGACCGGCCTGTGGCAGGTCAGCGGTCGTTCAGACCTGTCGTGGGAGGACTCTGTGCGCTTAGATTTGTACTACGTCGAGAATTGGTCGATTACCGGAGACCTCATTATCCTGTGGAGGACCGTTCGAGCCGTGTTCCGGCCGGAGGGAGCGTACTAGTGCGCGACAGAGACGTCTCGGGTGTCGCCGGTGCTCCGGAACGCGCCCACAGCACTGCGCAAATCCTGGTGATCTCGCCCTGGGGGCTCTGCGGTGGATACAGCGGTCCGGTGACGCTTATGAACCGATTATACGGCGCTCTGAGAAGCTGCTACAGGGTCGATGTCGCTTACCGGAATCGCGGAATTGAAGTGGAGGCGCCCTGGGTAACGAGCGGGTTCCCGATTCTCGCGACGCGGCCCGGCAGGTTTAGTCGGTTTGACCAACTCCGGTGGGCTCTAAAAGTCCGCAAATTACTGTGGAGGAGCGCTAATGACTACAAGTACGTGCATCTTCACGGTGCCTACATTACGAACATGCTTGCGGTGCCACGAAGAATACGGAAAAAACTCATTGTTCTTCCGGTGCTCGAAAGCGGCGACCTCCCTGCGGGTGCTGCGGCGTCGCCGCTCAAGCGGAAGATCTATCGTCGCGTACTCAAACATGCTTTCCTAGGGCTTGCACTGTCTGCCGGTATTGAGCACGAACTTGTTTCGCTCGGTTTACCGCGCGAACGAGTCCTTCGTATCAACAACCCCTCCGGCACCGCCGTCGGCAAGGGCAGCGGCGGTGAGCGGTCAAACAATGAGTTCACAATCGGTTTCGTCGGCAAGATTGGCCCGAACAAGAACCCGCACCTTGTGCTCGACGCCGTGGCGGGGCTGCATGATCGCGGCGTGCAGGCGCGGGCGATATTAGTTGGTCCCTTCGCCGATTCGCAGTTCGAGCAGAAATTCCGCGCGCATGCGGAGCGACTTGGAATTGTTTCTAGCGTCACAATCACAGGATTCGTGGAGGATGTCCAAGCGCATCTTCTGCAAATGGACATCTTTTTGTTACCGTCCAAGCATGAAGGCATGCCTGGCGCGTTGGCGGAAGCGATGGCATTTGGCATTCCTGCGGTTGTCACAGACGTCGGAGACATGGGGCGACATGTGAGAGCGGCCCAATCCGGGCTTGTAGTGGACGCGGCCTCCCCCCCGATTATAGATGCGCTGGAACGACTAACTGACCCGCTTGTCCGCCGAGACATCGGTGCCCGCGCTCGTAGTTATGCTGCTGCGAATTTCCTTCCTGCTGCGGTGGCTACCGCCGTGCAGGCCAAGATCAAGCAACTTGAGGGAGTCGAACCAAATCATGGATCGTGACGTCGCGGCGAAACTTCCCGGCCTTGGAGAAATGGGTCTATCCCTAGAGTCATTGCGGGGTCGGAGCGCCTGGGTAGTGCCCATGACGGGGCGTTCCGGCAAGCTGCTAGGCAATAATGGAGACTTGCTGATGCACGCCGTCTTCAGGAAGATTCTCGCGGCATTTGACATCCATGTCGCCGAGAGCAAAGAAGATGCCGAATCGGTCATTGTCCCGCCGTCTGGCGCGTTGTTGGAGAGCTATGGCTTCCCCGATCTACTTGCGGAACGGTTGAGGGGGACGGGGCATCTGCCGCTTCTCATCTTCCCATCGTCGGCGCTATTCCCGACTCGAGACCCTGCGTTCATGTTCGAGGGCCGCGACGCGGCCGCGGTGTGGATGCTTCGTGAGGCGCCGTCCTTGAACCACCTAACCGACCGTTGGGGACCCTCGCTGACACGGTCCGGTGTTGAGCTCGTCTTGTCGCACGATGTCGTCGCGATTGGGCATGAGTTCGTCCCCGAACTGATCGGCCGCCCGTCAGCTCGGCCTAAGACCCTCTTGATTGCGCCGAGGGCTGACCGAGAACGAACGACGGCCATCAGCGAGTCGACAGCTGAGAGCGGCAGCTCCGCCGGACCTGGACTGCTCAGCGGATGGGCCGAGGGACGAGCACTCGGCCGTCGTATTGCCCGCTTTATGCGTAAGGAACGGACCGAATTTCTGGCAACTCAACTCAGTACGCGTCTCGATCCTGAGGTTCTCGCTTTGCTCGTACGGGGAAGTCAGCGGCGTCTGTGCCTTGATCTGAGTTCGGCGCAGTTCTGTTCCTTCACTGAGTACGCACGTGAGCTCCGTAAGGCCGAATGCGTCATCACCGACCGCCTTCACGTGGCACTTCCTGCCGCAATCTTAGGTGCGGAGGTCTACATCGCTGAAGCTGGTTACCACAAGTTGCGGGGCGTGTACGATAACTCGCTTTCGCAGTTGCCGAATGTTCACCTCGTTGTTTGAGTCGGCACCGCGTCGGCCCCTGGTCCGGGGTTGCTCATGCTGAGGGGGATCTTGGGTCTTTCCGTCGGCACCGTTGTGACGCGAGCGCTTGCCGCGGTAAGTCAGTTGCTCCTGGCGATCTGGCTTGCACCTGCGGACTTCGGCGCCTGGGCGGCAGCCACTTCTCTGATCTCATTGTTGACAGGACTCGCCAACTTCGGCGAGGTTAACGGCTACCTGAGCGGCAAAGGTGGCTCCTACGACAGGGTCAAGCGGGTCACTCGGCGGCAGAACTCGTTACTCGCCTTGTTAGGCCTTGGCCTCGCCGCAATCTATTTCGTCCGAGGCGAGCAGGAAGTAGGCTGGCTCGCAGTGATCGTCACGCTCACGATCCCACTCGTCGGTGATGCAGAGCGGATGTACTCGACCGGTGTCAAGATTCGGGCCTACGGAACTGTTGTCTCGGCGCAGGCCGCTGCCGCTTTGGTCAAGATCGGGGTTGGTGTCCTGATCGCTGCTCTCGGCGGCGGGTCATTTTCGCTTGCCGTTTCGACGCTACTCTTCTACCTGGTCATGGATGTGTTCGTCACGTCTGCGATACGCAACCGAATGGAGCCCGGGGGGCCGGAACTTGACAATATCGATCGGAGGGACCGGTTCAAGTGGGCGGTAAACTCACTTTTCATCACTCTGCCCTTGCAGGCCGGGTTCCTCGTCGCGCAGTTCGTAACCAGCGCGCACGTCCTCGGTTTGTATTACTTTGCCTACCAGGTCACTACTGGTATCAGCGGCTTGATCTCAGTCCCGTTGTCAAGGGTGACCTTGTCTCGCTTCGCCGAGCTTGCCGGGACACATCGGGGGAGGGAAGCGCGGAGGATCGCAACGATCTTTGGGGGAGCGACTCTTCTCGCAGCCGCGGCGATGGCGCTGGTGCTGCCCGAACTGCGGCCCTTTTTGGGTTCCACGTGGATCGACGCTGTGCCGGCAGTCATCCTGCTGTCGGCGAGCCTCCCTGCTCGGATGATGACTCCGGTGATGGATGCATTGCAGCAATCGCGTGACCGCTGGTGGCAGAGTACTGGATTCAATGCGGTCGACGCTGCGGGCACAGCGGCGGCGGCACTCACCGCGGCGACAGGTGACGTTCTTATCCTCGCGGCTTCGCTAAGCGTCTGGAAGATAGCCTTGGGTCTCACACGGATGTGGGTGGTCCTGCGGGATCAACCCGTCGGACCTCGAATTGCGCTAACTGTCCCCGTCTCCGTGGGGGCTTTGCTCGTTATGTCCTCGCAGTTCATTCCGCGTGACGCTGCGGCGATAGCGGCCATGAGTGCTGGCCTGCTCAGTGTGGTTTGGGTGGCAACTCAGTTCGGGAAAAGAAGCACGGGAGCGGCAAGTGAAAGCTGAATCGAGGGCGACCCTCATACGTTTCGTCTTATTCGCGGCCGGTTATTTGCTGCTCTTCCAAACCGATTCAAGCCCGGCCGGTGTGAAGGAAGGATATGTAGCCGTGTCGGTCGGTTTTGCGTCCGTAGCCGCCTTTCGCTTGCGAAAGCTTGAAGAGCAGGGAGTGCCCCGGGGTGTTTTTGTTTCCGTCGGGATCATGCTGCTGCTGCTGCTGCTATGGTCCGCGCGGTTGATCTCTGGCGGGGTAGCCATCGAGGATTGGATCCGCGACGCGCTCAACTACATTCTGTTTCCGGTCGCGCTGCTGATCGGAGCCGACGCGGGAACCAGTCTTCGAAGAGGTTTCGTTGGTAAGGTAGTCCTGATAGTCGGCGTGTTCGGCGCATTCACGTTTATGGAGACGTGGCTGGCGCGGAGGAGCGGTGAAATGCTTGGATACGAACAGGTGGGTCTGGCCTCGAGCTTCGTTCCCCTCACGAGCATCTGTCTTTGCCTCGCGGTCTTCTTCGCGGGTGAGCGTTGGCGTGGTGCCGCTTTGCTGCTCGCCCTAGGTCAGATGGTTCTACTCGCAGTGTCGGGCGGCCGAACCGTGTGGATCTACTGCGTAACTGCCTTGTTGGCTTCCTTCTTGGCTGCAGCTGTGCCACTAGGCGTACGTTTGGGGCGAGCGGCCGTTGCTTTAGGGGCTACTTTGTTCGGCGTTACAGTCGTCTTTTCGCTATCTACTGCCATCGGCGGCGGTATAGCAAATGCACGGATTGCAAGCTTGAAAACGTTGGCTGATGGCGGAGTGCAATCGCTATTGGCCGACGGATCCGCAATCGAACGGATCCGCGCGTATCAGTGGACGGCGGCGATTTGGCAGGAGCACCCCCTCATCGGGCGAGGTCTCGGCTACACCTTCCCATCGGTGACAACGGGCAACTTCAACGCCGGGATCTACACGCTCGACACTCCGATCGTCGTCCTTGCGAAATTTGGGGTCCTCGGGACACTGCTAATTCTCGCCGCGATTGCCGTATTGTGGTGGACACTCCGTGTTGGCTCAGGAGGTGACCGGACCGGGCGGGCGTTCTTGATTACGCTCACGATCGTGGTTCTCGTTCTGGTACCGAATGGCTTCCCGATCGAGAATCGAGGCTTCGACCTCCTGGTCTGCATGGGTGTGGCGTATGTGCTGGCGGCGGGGACAAGAAGTTCGCCCTCGTCTACTGCACCCGACTTGAAACTAGAGGAAACCGTTGGCTAACCGCTCTCTCGGTCGTTGTCTGATTGTCAACGCGTACTCGTACAAAAACGCCGGAGACGCGGCGATCATGCTTTCTACGGCGCGGCTGTTGAAAGACATGGGAGCTTCCTCGGTATCAATTGCTTCACGATATGACGACAGCGATGCGTACGGTGAGTACGGTCTGGTCGTCGTTCCGCCCATTGTGGCATTTCCGGCCTCGAGCGGAGGGTCGAAAGTGTTCAGGATGGGAGTACTGCTTTGCTCTTCGATCAAAGCGATGGGCACTATTTTGACCGGGGGCGTGCTCGGGGGAAGTCGTCTCCGTGGAGCCTACGATACGCTCGTGGTCGCTGGTGGAGGGTATATGTACTCGTCCAAGCGATGGCTCAACATGAGCCTGTGGCACAGCTTGCTTTCGGTCAGACTGGGCGTAGCAGCGCTAGACACTGTCCTGATGATGCCGCAGAGCATTGGACCGATCGAGCGCTATCTCGATCGAGTTCTTGTTGAATGGGCGCTAAAAGGTGTGCAAGTAGTAGTGCGTGAGACGAAATCGCTCGAGGCGTCGAGCCAAAAGCCCGATCTGAAGGGTGTTCGCGTGATAGACGATGTTGCCTTCTACCCCGGGATCGAAGTTCGCGCCTCGATCGCTCAAGTGAAGCCCATTCTCCGTCTGGTCGCGATGGATTGGACCTGGTCCCGATCGGTTTCAGCGTCTCTGTTTGACCGATATGTCTCGCATATGGCTGTGCTCGCCGACCTGGCGGCAACTGCGGGTTTCCGAGTTGTGCTCGGAGGGCATTCCTGCCTTGGCGAACACGACCAAGACGATATCCGAGTGGCGGAACGAATAGGGTCGCTCTCCCTTAGCAACCCTTCCATAGACGCCAACACAGATGTCGCCCACCTCTACAATGAGTACTCGGACGCCGCGGCAGTTGTTGGAACGAGGCTCCACTCGTGCATCATGGCATTGTCAGTCGGGACGCCGGCGGTGGGGCTCTCCTACCAAGAGAAGACGCCGGGAGTTCTTGCTGGCATCGGTCACGAAGAGTTTGTGCATCCCGTCGACGACTTCGATCCAGCGGTCGTGATGGCGCAGATACAAGCGCTGGTCGCAACTCCTCGGGCGTACTGGGCTAGCTCCGCTGCTCGGACTAGGCAAACTATCCTTGAGAAGTATGAGGCGCAAATCCGATGACACGGCTCGTCTTCTGGCTACCTGCTGTTAATCCCTACTGGCGCGATCGATTCAACGCGCTCGCTGCCGATGGAGAAGTCGACTTCGAGTGTTGGTTCAACAGACACCTGGATCCCGACCGCAGTTGGGACGTCCACCCGCAGAGTATGGCGTTTGATCATACCTTCATCGGTAAGAGTGGCGACCAACACGCATGGTTGTTCGTACACGACTTGTGGAGTGCGTACAGAAGAGCGAACCCGAGCACGATATTTACTTTTCATCACGAGCCGAAGCTCTGGCCCGTTTGGTTGCATCGACTGCGAGGTCGGAACGTTGCCCTTTATGCACTTATGACCTGGGACTCGTGGGTTAAGCGGAGCCGAGTGAAGGAAGTCGCAAAGCGCCTATTCTTTTCGGCAGCTACGTCGGTACTTACGCCTGGTCCGCAGTCCGATGCTTATACGGCGAAGTATGGCGCTAAGAACATCTACCGTCTGCATCACGCCGTCGACGTTCAACGCTTAGGGGCCGCGAGCCACGAGCGGTCGGCTTCTGAGGCGCTGCGCCTTCTTTATGTTGGTCGCATGATCAAGGGCAAGGGCGTGAGGATGCTAACCCGGGCCCTGGAGCCGGTGCTCCGAGGCCACCCCAGCGTGAGTGTCCGGTTCGTAGGAGATGGTCCGCTTCGTCAGGAGTTGGAGGAGTGGGCTGAACGTACCGGGCCGCAGGTGGAGGTCTCGGCTTTCATCCAGTCCGAGGGCATGGCCGACGTGTATAGCGCCGCGGATGTTTTGCTGTTTCCGACAGAGGGTGACCCCTACGGCCTTGTTGTGGACGAGGCGCTTGCGGCAGGGGTGCCTGTGGTGTCCAGTGATTGCGCAGGTGACATTGCGTGGCGGTTGGAGGGCGGCAGAGGATGGGTGCTCCCGGTGGGTGACGAGGTGGCGTGGACACGCCTGCTCAATCAGATCGCAACCGATCGCGGGCAGTTAGCCGGAATGTCGGCCAACGCGCTGAAGTTTAGCGCGGGACACGGCGTGGATCGCTGGGTAGCCGAGTTGAAGACCTGGCTTGAAGTTTCCGAGAACGACGGCTACAAGGACCGAGAATTGCATTGAGCAGCGATTGGCGCGGTCACATTCGTGTGTCGTACAAGTGTTCGAGTCGTAGAGCCACAGCTGCGGCACTGAAATTGGCTTCAACCACTCGCGCGCCGGCAGTGGAAAGGCTAGCTCGCAGGGACGCTGAAGCTGCTAGGCGCTCGATGGCGTCCGCCAAATCTTGAGGCGTTTCGTCGATGACTAGTGCGGCGTGTTTTTCTTCCAGTGCGGATGCCAAGCCATTACTTCGGGTGATGATTGTGGGCGTGCCCGCGGCGAGCGCTTCAAGAACTGACATGGGAACGACTTCTCCAATGCTGGGCAGAACGTATACGGACGCCTGTGCGATACGTTTTGGTGCCTCGCCCGGGGCGATCGGTCCCTCGTAGATAAGCGTCTTGTCCAAACTGTTCTCGACTATGAAGGTCTGCAATTCGTCGAGATCGCCCTCGTCGGGGCCAACTACGGAGAAGCGAAGGAGAGGTAAGCGCGCGGCGAGGAGAGCTGCTGCTCGCGCGAAGGTGAGTACGCGCTTCCTCGGGTGCAGACGCGCTAGGAACAAGATTTCCAATGCGCCCTCAGGGTGCACGCGGCGGGACATGGCGGCCTGTGAGGCTGTCCCAACGCCGTTGGTGACACGATCTGTTTGACTTCGATTGCGCGAAAGTCCGCCGATGCCTTCCTCTTCTTCGGGAGTGAGCGTCAGGACACTGGAAGCTGAGGCTAGCGCGGGCCGGATGAACAGTCGGTCGAAAGTAGCGGCGCGAAGGCGTCCGTCGGGCATGACCATCCCGTGCGTCTGGAGAAACAAGCTGGCGCTCCCGGCGATAGCGTTTCGCGCGACGGATGCGGTGACGAGGTCGCGACCGAGATGGACGTGCAAAATGTCCCGCTCCGCCGCGGCCGTGCGCAGATAGCGCTGCATCGCAAAGGAGAACATCCCACTGAAGCCGAGGCTCGGCAGTCGGTTCAGCGTGAACAGGCGGACGCGCACTCCGGGGACATCCACCTCCAGTCGCCCGTCCCAGCCCATTACCAGTTCGACATCGTGGCCCAGCGCTGCGAGTTCTCGCGTTTGTTCGATTGCGACTGCCAGCGGGCCACCGAACGCCCCATCACAGGATGCATAGGTGACCACGTGCGTGATTCGCAGGGCGCTCCGAGAGGTCATTGGAATCGCTTACCAAGGACGCGGATTTCTTGCCCAGACACCTTAGTGTTGGGTGGAATGTCGTCATTGACCACGGTCATCGGTGCGACGAGCGCGGACCGTCCGATTGTCACGCCGCCAGTAATCAAGCACCGAGACGTGATCCAAGCGCCGTCGTGGACCGTTATCGGGCGCGTGGTCAACGCCATGTTCGTCGCGTGCTTGTGACTGCCCGTAGTAAGCATTGTTTGTTGTGAGATCACCACGTCATGACCGAGTATGACTTTGTCCTGGTTGTGGAACCACACTCCCTCGCCGATCCAGCAGTTATCACCGACGGTGAGGTTCCACGGAAACTTCACTCGGGTGTCCGGCCTGAAGATAACCCCCCTGCCTATGCTCGCGCCGAATTTCCTTAGGGCCCAAACGCGAAGCCGGGAGGAAATTTGCCAAGGGTTTCGGACAAGGAGTAACTCGACCCCGGCCCAGGCAAAGACAACCCGCGCCGGGCGCCCCCACGCTGCTCGTTCTCCGGGCGCCTCTGATAGGGAGACGACCGGGACATCTGCATCATCGATCATGTTGACACTCTCGCTCGGCCATCTCGCTCAGTGCTCGCGGTTCCTTGGAGTAGTTCGTTGTGGGCTCGGACCGAGAGCCTAGCTCGGACTCGTCCGCCGGACGATATCGTGTCTGTGACGCCGCCCTCGCGGTACGGGCGGGTGTTCGTGATCGGGTGGGTAGCCCTGCAGCCGAACGCGGCCTCGAGCGTGGGCGAAGTTCCTTGCCCCGCTGGCGGCCTGTCTGCTGGGGGCGATCATGGAAGTGGGTCCGGCCAACTACGTTTGGTAGTGGGGCGAATGTCGATCTCGTCCCGGAGGGGCGCTGGGGCACCGATGACCACGCGGGCCGTCCTAAGGGGATCGACTGTTATGTTCTCCGAGTGGACAACCGCCTCTCAGTCCTGTTCGTCGGCCTCAACTATGCGCCCGAAAGCACTGGCATCGCCCCGTACTCTGCGGGTCTTGCGCGACAGCTAGTGGCTCGAGGGATCAGAAGTCGAGTGATTTCGTCCTTCCCCCACTACCCGCAGTGGGCCTTCCGCGAGTCGCGGCCGCCTCGATCCCGCATCTCGGTGGAGGACGGTGTGCGGGTCGTGCGGCGGCGGCACCGGCTTCCGTCTCGGCCCGGGGGCTCGGCCCGCGCGCTGTCCGAACTTTCCTTCGGCGTTGCAGCTGCGACTACACGCTTCGGACACCCAAACGTGGTTGTGCTGGTCTCGCCAGCCTTGATCGCCACTGCAGTGGCGCTGTTGAAGGTTCGGCTGATGACCCGCCGACCAGTGGTTATGTGGGTCCAGGACCTCTACACGCTGGGTCTCAACGAGATTGGCGAGAAGAAGGCAGGTATCGCTACGACCGCGATAAAGGTTATTGAGCGCTGGTGCCTTCGTGGGGCCGACGCGGTTGTCGTCATCCACGAGCGCTTCCGCGACACACTCGTGCAGGAGATGGGCATCGACTCAGAGTCGGTGACGGTGGTCCGGAACTGGTCACACCTTGAGCCTGCGCCGCTCTTTGACAGAAGCGATATCCGCCAGCGTTTTGGGTGGGGCAAGGACGACCACGTCGTACTCCACGCTGGCAACATGGGGGTGAAGCAAGGCCTGGAGAACGTCGTCGACGCGGCGCGGCTCGCGTCTGAACGTGGGAGCAACGTCCGGTTCGTACTGCTCGGCGATGGAAATCAGCGCGAGCGGCTCGCTGGACTCGCCGTCGAGGTTCCTGCGTTGTCCTTGGTTAGCTCCCTTCCGGATGCGGAATTCCGCCTTGCGCTTGGAGCTGCTGACACCCTGTTGGTAAACGAGCGGGCCGGTGTTGCTGGTATGGCGGTGCCGAGCAAGCTCACGTCGTACTTCAGCACTGGGTTGCCGGTCATCGCGGCGACCGACGCGGGGAGCATCACCGAGTCTGAGGTGCTTCTGGCCGAGGCGGGAGTGGTCGTACCCGCCGGCAACCCGCGGGCGTTGCTCGATGCAGCCGAATCGCTCGCGAGGGACCCTGCACGAGCGGCTGATCTTGGTGAAAACGGACGCCGATTCAGGTCGGATCGGCTCACGCCACGTGCCTCGTTCGATACATTTACTCAGCTGCTCAGGGAACTGGCCGTGGGCGAGCGGGATCTTGCGACCAGAGAATCGGGGAACGTTTGACCAAGCGCGCGCTCATCACGGGCATCACCGGGCAGGACGGGTCGTACCTGGCCGAGTTGCTGCTCCGAAAGGGGTACGAGGTGCACGGGATCATCCGTCGTGCCTCGACGTTCAACACGTCGCGGATCGACCACCTGTACGTCGATCCGCACGAGTCGGGTGCCAAGCTGTTCCTGCACTACGGCGACCTGGGCGACGGTGCGCGGCTGGTCAGCCTCCTCAGCGAGCTGAAGCCGGACGAGGTCTACAACCTCGCGGCGCAGTCGCACGTGCGAGTGTCGTTCGACGAGCCGGAGCACACGGGTGACGTGACCGGTGTCGGAACGATGCGCATGCTCGAAGCGGTTCGTGTGTCAGGCATCCACACGCGGTTCTACCAGGCGTCGTCGTCCGAGATGTTCGGGGCGACCCCGCCGCCGCAGAACGAGGAGACGCCGTTCTGGCCGCGCTCCCCGTACGGTGCGGCGAAGGTCTACAGCTATTGGGTGACGCGGAACTACCGCGAGGCGTACGGGATGTTCGCGGTCAACGGCATCCTCTTCAACCACGAGTCGCCGCGACGCGGTGAGACGTTCGTCACGCGGAAGATCACCCGTGCGGTCGCGCGGATCAAGGCCGGCCTGGAAGACCACGTCTACCTGGGCAACCTCGACTCGGTCCGCGACTGGGGATACGCAGCCGAGTACGTCGAGGGCATGTGGCGGATGCTGCAGGCCGACGAGCCGGACGACTTCGTCCTGGCTACCGGCGGCAACTTCACGGTCAAGGACTTCCTGTCCACCGCGTTCTCGCACGCGGGACTGGAGTGGGAAGACCACGTGCGGTTCGACGAGCGCTACCTGCGACCGAGCGAGGTGGATGCCCTCGTCGGCGACGCCTCCAAGGCAGAGCAGAAGCTGGGCTGGAAGGCCACTGTCGACACCGCCGAGCTGGCGAGGATCATGGTCGACGCCGACATCTCGGCCCTCGAGCACGAGGGTCGTCCCTGGATCGACACCGTCCGACTCGAGAGCTGGGGCTCCTGATGACCACGACCGACTTCACCCCTGGCCCGATCGATCGAGCGGACCGTGTGTACGTCGCAGGACACCGTGGTCTGGTCGGCTCGGCTGTGTGGCGAAAGCTCGAGTCCGAGGGCTTCGGCGACCTGATCGGGCGGACCTCGTCCGAGCTGGACCTGAAGGACCGCGGCGCTGTCTTCGCCTTCTTCGCAGACCAGAAGCCGAAGCACGTCGTCCTCGCTGCCGCGAAGGTGGGCGGGATCATGGCGAACAACACCTACCCACACGACTTCCTGAGCGAGAACCTGCAGATCCAGGTCAACGTCATGGACGCAGCCGTCGAGCACGGTGTTGAACGGCTCGTGTTCCTCGGATCGTCGTGCATCTACCCGAAGATGGCCGAGCAGCCGATCCACGAGGACGCGCTCCTGACCGGGCACCTCGAACCCACGAACGACGCGTACGCGATCGCGAAGATTGCCGGCATCCTGCAGGTGCAGGCCGTGCGGCGGCAGTTCGGCCGTCCGTGGATCTCGGCCATGCCGACCAACCTCTACGGTCCCGGCGACAACTTCTCGCCGACCGGTTCCCACGTCCTGCCGGCCCTCATCCGCCGGTACGACGAAGCCGCTCGCACGGGTACATCGAAAGTGAAGAACTGGGGAACGGGTTCGCCCCGTCGAGAGTTCCTGCACGTGGACGACATGGCGGCCGCCGTGTTCCACCTCATGGAGCACTACGACGGGCCGGACCAGGTCAACGTCGGTACCGGATCGGACGTGACGATCAAAGAGATCGCCGAGACGATCGGCCAGATCGTCGGGTTTGAGGGAGAGACCGTCTGGGACACGTCCAAGCCGGACGGGACCCCGCAGAAGCTCCTCGACGTGTCGAAGCTGGCGGACGCGGGGTGGACTGCGCAGATCGGGCTCGAGGACGGCCTTCGCAGCACCATCGACTGGTACCGCGAACACGTGGATTCGGTGCGTCAGTGACGCAGGTCGGACATGAGGAACCGTAGGATTGCCGCATGTCCGACCAGCCCGAGTCGCGACGCACTGCAGCACGCCGGGGGTCCAGGGCCCGGGTCGTCTTGTGGGTCGTCCTCGCCCTCGTCCTTCTGTTGATCCTCGCCGTCGCCTGGGTGGGGGTGCGCGGCGTGCTCGCGAAGGGGCACCTCGAACGAGCCGTGGGTGATGTGGACACCCTGCGGTCGCAGCTGACCGACGGGGATGCGGCGGCGGTCCAGAAGACCGCGGCGCAGCTCGAAGACGAAGCTGGTTCGGCGCGCTCGCTCACCGGCGACCCGGTGTGGGGTGCGGCGCAGTACGTGCCCTTCTTCGGCGCCAACCTGCGCGCGGTGCGCGACGTTTCCGTCATCGTCGACGACGTGGCCCAGAACGCGGTCACGCCGGTCGCGGACGTGGTGGGTGAACTCGGGTCGGACTCGTTCGCGCCCAAGGACGGCAAGATCGATCTCCAGCCGATCGAGGACGCGCAGCCGTCGGTGGCGAAGGCGACGAAGACCCTCGCCGCCGCGCACAGGGACGCCGCGGCGATCGACGTCAGCGGCACCCTGTCGCCCGTGACCACGGCGGTCGGGAAATTGCGGAACGCACTTTCGACGGCATCCGCTCAAGCGGACACGGCGAACCGCATCGTGCAGCTCACGCCGGCCATGCTCGGCCACGACGGCGACCGGAACTACGTGCTGTTGTTCCAGAACAACGCTGAGTTGCGCGCGGGCGGGGGCATCCCGGGGGCCGTGGCGCTCCTCCAGGCCGAGGACGGCGCCATTCACCTGCAGAACCAGGCGGCTGGGTCGTCCTTCGGCCCGTACGACCAGCCGGTGCTGCCGCTGACCGCGGACACGCGGGGGCTCTACGGAGACATCACCGGCGAGTACATGCAGGACGTAACGCTGACACCGCGCTTCGACGTCTCGGCGAAGCTCGCTCAGGAGATGTGGAAGCAGCAGTACGGGCAGCAGGTCGATGGCGTCCTCGCGATGGACCCGGTGACGCTGAGTTACATCCTCAAGGCCACCGGTCCCGTGCAGCTGCCGACGGGCGACACCCTGACGTCCGACAACGCCGTCAAGCTGCTGCTCAGTGACGTGTACGCGAAGTACCCGGATCCGGTCGTGCAGGACGCGTTCTTCGCGTCCGCCGCCAGCGCCGTCTTCGACAAGGTGTCGAGCGGCGATTTCGACGAGACCAAGTTCATCTCGGCCCTGACCGAGAGCTCGGGCGAGGGGCGGTTGCGGATATGGAGCGCCGCCCAGTCCGAGCAGGCTCGGATCAGCGGGACGGCCGTGGCGGGAGAACTGCCGACGGCCTCCGCCGACACCCGTCAGTTCGGCGTGTACCTGAACGACGGCACTGGCTCGAAGATGGACTACTACCTCGAGAAGACGGTGTCGGTCGGCAGCTCGGTGTGCCGGAAGGACGGTCGACCGACCTCGGCGGTCGAGGTCACCCTGAAGAACACGGCGCCCGCCGACGCTGCGACGAGCCTGCCGGCCTACGTCACGGGTGGCGGCGACTTCGGCGTGGAGCCGGGCAAGATCAAGACGCTCGTCGCCGTCTACGCCCCGAAGGACTCCATCTTCCTGGGGGCCTCGAAGGACGGCAAGGCGACTGCGCTGCAGACTGCGACGGACGGCGACCACCCCGTTGCCCAGCTGCAGACCCTGCTCGCGCCAGGGGAGAGCCTGACCTTCCGGGTCGCGTTCCTCGGCAAGGCCGAGTTCGCCAACGCTGCAGTGCAGGCGAGCTCGACCCCGGGCGTTCGTCAGACCGAGGCTGAGCCGCTCACGTTCGAGTGTGAGCAGCCGACCGCGGCCGACTGACGTGAGAGTGAGTCAGAGGCGTCCCGTAAACGCGGTGCCCTGCCCCCACTCCGGGGGTGACAAGGCGTGGCTGTTCGGGCTCAAAGGCTCCGGACGGGACGGTCAGGCTTGCAGCCCCGATTCGCGCGGCGGCACTGACCAGGGATTTCGCAGTCAGCACAGCGAGTCGATGGTCCCCTGAGCTCCCTGCTGCCCCTCCTGGCGAAGGTGAACACGCCGCAGCGATCGGTCCAAATCCAGCCGATCTGGCACAAAGCTGTGAAAATCCGCTAGATTGAGGGAACTTCGCCAATCGCGCTTGCCATGTCCTGGTCGTGAGGTTGTCATCCGCGGAGGTGAGGCTCTGGAAACAGCGCCTGACGGACTACAACACATTCCATTAGGGGAAACCACATGAAGAAGCTCATCGCCGCAGTCGTCCTGGCTGGGGCTGCACTGCTCGCCACGCCCGCCGTTGCCAACGCTGCCGGCTACACGCCCGACTCCAACGTCACCGTTTCCGGCAACTACGTTGCCGGTGGCACCGCCGTCGTGAACTTCAGCGAGGGCGCGTTCCAGGACAACGAGACCGTCAACGTGCAGGTCACCGGTGCCGGTGCGGTCACGCTCGGCGCGCTGCCGACGACGACTGTCTCCGAGACCTACACGGCTTCGGAAGACGGCTCGCTCGTCGTCACCGTCACGTTCCCGCAGGGTGCCTCGGGCACCTACAACCTGACCGCCACCGGCGCGACCTCGGGCGTCGTCGGCTACGCGGCCTTCACCGTCGCCCCGGCTGACGCGACCACGGTCGTCTCGACCGACGGCACCGGCACGGACGGCACCCTCGCCTTCACCGGTTCGACCGTCTCCGCTCTGGCCATCTGGGTCGCCGGCGGCGCCGTCGTCCTCGGTGGTGGCCTCCTGCTGGTCCGCGGCTCGGTCCGTCGCCAGCGCGAGACCGTCTGAGTCTCGACAGACTGACCGAAGCCCCCGGAGCATCTGCTCCGGGGGCTTCGTCGTGTCTGGAGTCGTTGTCAGCTGCGTCAACGCCGAGCCGCCCGGCTGAGTAGCAGGACCCCCGCCACAGCCCCCACGAGGGCTCCGACGCCGTTCTCGACGACGTCGTCGAGGGTTGCGGTGCGGGCGGGCAGGAACAGCGCCTGACCAGTCTCGATGCACGCGCTGACGACGACTGCCGCTGCGAGGCCGGCCCACCACCACCGGGCGCTGGCGAGCAGCACCACGAGCAGGCAGAGCGGGACGACGAGCAGGCCGAGCGGGACGACGAAGACCACGTTGGCCAGGGACTCGACCGTGTCGTAGCCGAGGCGCCCGGGCAGGCCGTGGCTATGGGCCCCGCAGGGATCGCGCGCGCCAGCCACGGGCCGCCTGAGGCGTCCAAGGGGGGAGCCCCAGGACGCGTATGAGCACCACCGCGACGCCGTAGGCGACAGCCAGCCACGTCGCGAACCGACGGCTGCGCCAGGAGGCCGGGGCGCGGTCGTCGAGGCGGGGATTGTCGGAGGTCGCGTGCCGACGGTAGCGAGTCGTGCCTCCAGGCCGGATCCGCAGCTATCTCGTCCCTGAAGCGGCGATCCAGAAAACGAGTACCCCGATCACCGGGCTGTACCCCGGAAAGACGTCACACCACCCCGGAAATCCAGGCCTTGCTGATGGAGGGCATTGGCGGAACCCGTGAATCCACGGGCCTCGCTGGCGATCCACTCGGCACTTCTCGTAGCGTTCTGGTGTCAGCAGATGTACCCCGGATCGTGAAGGAGAGCGACATGAGCATCACCGTCAACAACGCGACGCAGGCCGAGGTCACCCTCGACACCGACACGGTGGACACCATCGCGATCCTCGAAGCCGACGCGGCGACGTCGTCCCGTCCCACCCGCGCCAAGGTCACCTGGGTGCAGGAAGACCAGGGGGAGTGGATCGCCGGCTACGGCGGGTACTTCGGCGGCAGCGTCGACAAGCGTGACGGCCGTTACGTCGCCTCCGACACCTTCGGCATGGTCGTCGGCGAGTTCGCCTCGCTGGAAGAAGCGCAGACGAAGCTCGAGGACCAGCTCCACGTGATGCTCCCGCCGGTCATCCGGCCGGTCGACTGACCATCACGGACACCAGCACCCCCGGCGCCGATCGCGGCGCCCGCACCACCCGGCACCACCGGCACCACGCAGCACGCAGCGCAGCACGAAGGAGCAGGACCATGAGCACGACCGTCGCCCACCGCCAGCAGGCCGAGGTGACCCTGGACACCCAGACGATCCAGGCCATCGCCGAGATCGAGGCCCAGGTCATTGCTCCCGTCGAAGTCGCGCGCGTGCACATCAGCTGGGCCCAGGCCGACAGCGGCCTGTGGGTCGCGAACTACGGCGGCTACTACGGCGGCACCGTCGACCGGCAGGGCGATCACTTCTTCGTGGCGGACACCTTCGGGCAGTACGTCGGGGACTTCCGGTCCCTGGACGAGGCGAAGGCGCGTCTGGCCGAGCGGCTGCACGTGCTGCTGCCGGATGTGATCCGTCCGACCGCCTGATCCGCTCCTGGACCACGAACCCCCGTCGGCTTGCCGGCGGGGGTTCTTCGTGTGCCGCCACCTCGGGCGTCGCCGCGGGAGTCAGGCGACCTGCAGGGCCGCGAAGACGACGGCGACCGTGAGCAGGGGGCTGATCACCCAGATCCACCAGGGGAAGATCTGAGCGCGCTTGACGGGGCGGGGCGCTCGGGGGTGCCGGGGTGGTACGCGTAGGACGAGTTCATGCGAGTCGAGGACACCTCGCTCGCGTCCGCAAGCGCATTGCGGGATTCGCCACCGACCGGGTCAGCGGTTGCGGTGTCCCGCAGCCCACCCGAGCACCACGACACCGATCAGCGCCCCGATCACGGCGCCGCTCGTGTTCGCGAGCACGTCGTCGAATGACGCGAACCGCGCCGGCAGGAACAGCGCTTGCCCCGCCTCGATCGCCGCGCTGACGACCAGGCCCGCGATCGCGCCCAGCCACCATCGCCGTGCCCCGGTCACGAGGACTACGAGCAACCCCAGGGGCACGAAGAACGCCACGTTCGCGGTGAACTCGAGGGCGGCGTACCCGAACCAGTCCGGCACCCCGACGCGGTGGGCCGCTTCGAGCACCCGGAGGATCCCCGGGTGCAGCCCCGCGTCGACGGGGGAGCCCGTGAACCCGACCAGCACCACCCCGACGCCGTAGACGACGATCAGCCAGGTCGCGATGCGCCTGCTCCGCGGCGTCGCGGACGCGGTCCGTGCACGGAAGGACGCGAGTACCAGGCACCCGAGCAGCAGCCCCACCGCCGACGCCGCCGCGAGCGACACCCACGTCGCGCCCGCCGACGAGCTCCGAGCGGCCACGATGCTCACGAGCACCCCGGTGCCGAGCGTCGCCCAGCCGACGGCCCGCCGGTCCGACGTCGGCACCGCCGCCGCCACGAGCGCGGGCAGCGGAGCGGTCGCCGCCGTCACGACCGTCGCGGTGACGAAGCCGTCCTCGACGGACAGGAGGCCGTGGCCGGCTCCGCGGAGCGCCGCCACGACCGCGTGGAACACCTCCACCCCCGTGCTCACGACCCAGGGCAGCGATGCGGCGGCCACCACGACGACCACTCCGGCGGCCAGCACGGACCGTGCGAGCGCGATCCGGGCGGGTGTGGTCACGTCGGCAGACGTTACCGTGCCGCGTCTCCACGTCGCGCCTGCACCACCGCCCGTTCTCGGCGACGCCACCGTCACGATCCGCGTCGGCATCGCCGCGGCCGACGACACCGGTCGCACCGTCGCCGGAACGCCCGTCACCCGCGACGCCCGCCACGGCCTGCTCACCGACGACCAGGGCACCGGCCTCACCGCCGCCCCGGCCCGGAACCCGGCCCACGGCACCGTGACGATCCAGCGTTCCGGCGCGTACGTCTACACGCCGGCCGCGGGTTTCACCGGCGAGGACACCTTCACCTACACGGTGACGGACGCCTCGGGGCAGAAAGCCACCGCGACCGCCACCATGACCGTGGTCGCCGCAGCGGTCGCCACCGATGACTCCGCCACCGGGATCGTCGGCCACCGGGTCGTCGTGGCCCCGCTCGACAACGACTCCGCCACCGGCGGGGCCGCCTTCGAACCGGGGACGCTCCAGCTGCTCGACCCGGAGTCGGGCAAGCCGGTGGACCGCGTGGTCGTCGTCGACGAGGGCACCTGGAGCATCCGCCACGCCAGGGTCCTCTTCACCCCCGAGAGCGGCTTCGCCGGAACCACCTTCGTCGGTTACATGGTTGCGGACAGCACGGGACAGACGGTCACGGCGGCCATCACCGTCACCTACCCGACCGGGATCGCCGCCATCGTCCACGGCACCCAGCTCGCCTTCACCGGCGTGACCGGCCTGGTCGGCCTCCGGCTCGCCGCCCTCGCCCTGCTGCTGACCGGCGTGCTGCTGGTGACCCGACGACGGATCGCGATCCGGATCGCGGGTGCGCCGGGCATCCGCCGGACCACGCGTCCGTAGCGCGCACCGGACGGGAGGCCCGGATCACCGCAGCAGACCCGCTGCGGTGATCCGGGCCTCCCGTCTGCGCGCGGGGCGCGAGCGCCTACGCGACGGGCGCGATGAGCTGCGGCCCGTCGTTGCGGACGCTGTTCACCGTGCGGGAGACCTCGTACTGCTCCAGGCCGGCAGCCACCGCCAGCGACTCGTGGTCCAGCAGGGACAGCAGGTCGTCGGTGTGCAGGTCACCGCCGAGCCAGTCGTCGTAGCCGTCGGGCGTCAGGAACGCGGGCATGCGGTCGTGCACCTCGCCCGGGGCGACGTGGGCGTCACGGGTGATGATCGCGAGCGACAGGCGCCACTTGTCCGGATCACCCTCGGGCTTCGTGGGGTCGGGCCAGGCGCTCACCACACCGGCCATCGCCAGGGCACCGCCCGGCTCGTGCACGAAATGGGGTTCCTTGCCGTCCTCGCGCACGACCCACTCGTAGTAGCCCTGGGCCGGCACGATGCAGCGGTTCGTGGCGAAGGCGCGCTTGAACATGCCGCTCGTGGCGACCGTCTCGATGCGGGCGTTGATCGGCTTCGGGCGCTGCTTCTGGAAGTCCTTCGCCCAGCTCGGCACGAAGCCCCAGCTGATCTGCGGCAGTTCGCGCTCGCCGTGGCGCTGGCGGACGGCGTACACGGGGTCGGTCGGGGCGACGTTCCAGCTCGGGGCGAGGCCGGGGCGCACCTCGCCGGTGTCCTCGTCGACGTGCTCCGTGCGCACAGCGAGCTCACCCATGAGCTCGGGCAACAGATCGGCCGTGGTGTCGGAGACGACGAACCTTCCACACATGCGCCCAGTGTGCCCGTCGCCGCCGACAGTGGTGCGCGTGTGGGTGTCCTGTTCCGCTCCGTGAGCAGAAGATGTCGGGTGCGGGCGAGGGACTCGACATCTTCTGCTCACTCGATGCGGGCTGCGGGCGTCTCGGGGACCGGGGCGAGGGCTTCGGCGGCCAGGCGTGCGCGTTCGGAGCGGCCGAGGCGGACGACGTACTCCGAGAGCACGAGCACGTAGCCCGCCATCCACAGCACGTGGAACCAACTCGCGTTCCCGAGGATGAACGCCGCGAGGACGGCGGCGACACCGGCTGCGACCACCGGAGCGACCCGGGCGAGTACGCCGATCATGCCGCGCCGCAGCAGGACCGTGTCGGTGCGGACGATGTCCCGGTGCTCCGGGATCGCCGCGATGCCGGACCACGCGGCGGCGCGACGGACGCGCGCCGGGTCGAGCACGTCCGTGACGTGTCGGCGGAAGACCTGCCAGCCGAGTGTGAACACCGGTCACTCCTCCGGCAGGGCGAGCTTGCTGCCGCGCCGGGTGCCCGGGCGGCCGCGGGGTGGCACGGGCGGGGGCATCGGCGGGAGCGCCTCGGCCTCGACGCGGAGCTGCTCCTGACGGCCGAGGGTGCGGAGCCCACCGATCCCGCTCGCGGCGCCGCTGATGGGCACGAGCAACCAGAACGCGGACAGCCCGACGAGCGGCTCACCCGCCGACACCGTGGCGACGTTGATGGTGATCGTGGCGAGCAGCGCGAGTGCCCAGCCACCGAGCAGCAGGTACCCGCGGAACGCTGCGCGGACGATCAGGTCGCGGGTCTCGGGCACGCGGTCGAGGACGGCGTCGCGGTGCTCCGGTGCGAGCGGGGGCGGGTTGCGGCGGTAGTAGCGAGCGACGGCTTCCTGCGTGCGCCAACCGATGCCGGGGATCGGGGGGACGCCCCACCCCTTGGGGCCGATGGGGACGAAGCACGCACCGAAGCAGCCGATGCCCGCCGCGAACAGCACCGATGCGATCAGCCACACCGCGAGGGGGACCGAACCGTCGTCGACGAGCAGCGCGAGGCCCTGCAGTCCGACGAACGCGACCACCGCGACGACGGCGCCGACGACCACGACGCGACGGCGGTACTGCGGCCCGACGAGTTCGGGAGCCCGCTCCCGGAACACCTGCCACCCGATCTTGAACACGCGTCATGT
Source organism: Curtobacterium sp. VKM Ac-1376 (assembly GCF_015351025.1). Lineage (GTDB taxonomy): Bacteria > Actinomycetota > Actinomycetes > Actinomycetales > Microbacteriaceae > Curtobacterium. The sequence goes on from NZ_JADKRV010000003.1 coordinate 297,717, forward strand.
CTACCCGGCGCTGGGTGTCCGCGCGCTTTGCGTTCAGTGAGCAGAAGACGTCGGGTGCGGGCGGGCGAGTCGACACCTTCTGCTCACTCGATGCACGGCGCACCCGCCCCTGCCCCCGCCCGGACACGCCCGGGCGCTCCCCGCCCGGAGCCGCCGCACCCGTGACGTGGTGCTGCCGTTCAGGATTCGTCCAGGCGAGCGCGGTGACCTCGGAGCATGAGTCTCGACATCGTCTACACCGCCGCCGCCCACGCCACCGGGGGCGGCCGCGACGGGCACGTCCGCAGCGAGGACGACCGGCTCGACCTCGACACCCGTCCGCCCAAGGAGATGGGCGGCAGCGGCGAGGGCACCAACCCCGAGCAGCTCTTCGCCGCCGGGTACGCCGCGTGCTTCCTCGGCGCCCTGCACGCCGCCGGCAAGGAGCTCGACCTCGACACCACCGGCGCCGAGGTCTCCGCCGAGGTCGGCATCGGCGGCACCGGCAACGGGGGCTTCGGCCTCGCTGTGGAGCTCGACGTCTACGCCCCGGCCACCCCGCAGGAGCAGCGCCAGCGCCTGGCCGAGCGTGCGCACGAGATCTGCCCCTACTCGAACGCCACCCGCGGCAACATCACCGTCACGCTGTCGATCGTCGACTAGCGTGCCGCCGGTGGTCACCGACGCGACGCGCTGCCCCTGCCTGAGCGGCAACCCCTACGGCGAGTGCTGCGGCCCCCTGCACGCCGGGGCCGTGGCGCCGACCGCGGAGCGCCTCATGCGCTCCCGCTTCAGCGCGTTCGCGCTGGGCCTGCCGGAGTACCTGCTGCTCACCTGGCATCCGCGCACCCGCCCGGCGGACCTCGAGTTGGACCCGTCCCAGCGCTGGACCCGGTTGGACGTGCTGGCGACCACCTCGGGAGGCCCGTTCGACTCCCACGGGACCGTCACGTTCCGCGCGTGGTGGCGTTCGGACGACGAGCGCGGCACGCTCGAAGAGACGAGCGACTTCGTCCGTGAGCAGGGCCGCTGGTTCTACGTGGACGGCGTGGTCGCCTGACCGACACCGTCCTCGTTGTCGTTGCTGGGACTAGCGCCCGATGACCGCCAGCAGGCCGACCGCGGTGCGCATCGCCCGGCGGACCCGGGCCTCGTCGGGGAGCAGCTCGTCCTCGTCACCGGTCAGGAAGAACCGGATCTGCCCGATCGCCTGCTCGGTGAGCATGTCGAGGCCGTTGAGCACGCGGCCCCCGGCGTCGGTCCACCGGCTGGCGACCGCGGTCGGCCACGGCTCGTAGGCGACGTCGAACAGCACGGCGTCGGGCCCCGACGGACGGAACTCGAGCGGGTCGGCGGCACCACCCGGCAGCGTCGAGAGGACGAACCCGTGGTGGGTGTCGGCGAGTTCGGTCAACGGGTGTACTTCGAGTGTCACACCGAGCCGGACGGCCAGGTCGACCAGCGCGTGCGTCTTGGCGGTGTCGCGGACGAACACCCGGACGAGCGACGCCCCGAGCCGCACGGCAGCGGTCAGGGCGCTCGCCGCGGTGGCCCCGCCGCCCAAGATGGTGGCCTCGCCGGGCAGGTGTCCGAGCGCCGCGACCGGGCGCATCAGCCCCTGCACGTCGGTGTTCGCGCCGGCTCGCACGATCGTGGAGCCCTCGTGGCGGAACGCCACCGTGTTGGCGACCCCGAGCTCATCGACGAGCGGGGTCGTGCGGTCGAGCAGCGGCAGCACCTCGCGCTTGAGCGGCATGGTCAGGCTGAGCCCGCGCCATTCCGGACCCAGCCCCGCGACGAACGCGGCGAGCTCGCCGGACGCGACCTCGTGCCTCCCGTACGTGAAAGGCAGGCCGAGCGCGTCGTAGGCCGCTGCGTGGAGCGCGGGCGAGAGCGAGTGCGCGATGGGGGAGCCGAGCACCGCGAGGTGCGTGCGGCCGGGATCGGTGAACGCCACGGTCGCCAGCCTACCCAGGCGTGTTCCAGAGCAGGCTCTTAGGTTAGGCTACCCTTCGTGAACCGATCCTCCCTCCGTCTCCGACGCGTGCTCGCCGCTGCCGGCGCCGTCGTCGCTGCGTCCCTCGTCCTCGCCGGGTGCGCGTCCGGCTCCGACTCCTCGACGGACTCGTCGTCCTCAGGGTCGTCCGATGCCGCGTTCCCGGTCTCCATCACGACCGGCCTCGGCACCACGACCATCGAGTCGAAGCCGAAGCGCGTCGTCGCGCTCGGCTGGGGCGACGCCGAGACCGCCCTCGAGCTCGGCGTGCAGCCGGTCGGTGCGAGTGACTGGCTCGCCTTCGGCGGCGACGGTGTCGGGCCCTGGCTGAAGGGTGCGTACGACGAGTCGCCGAAGATCATCCAAACGCTCGAGCCCAGCTACGAGGACATCCTCAAGCTCGACCCCGACGTGATCCTCGACGTGAAGTCCTCGGGTGACAAGGAGCGGTACGACAAGCTCTCCGCGATCGCGCCGACCGTGGCGATCCCGAAGGGCGGCGAGAACTACCTCGCCTCGACCGAGCAGCAGACCACGATGATCGCGAAGGCGCTCGGCAAGGAGTCCGAGGGCAAGGAACTGCTCTCCGGCCTGGACGACGCCTACGCCGCTGCGCGCAAGGCGCACCCGGACTTCGACGGCAAGACCGCCGTCGTCGGTGCCTACAGCTCCGAGGGCTTCGGTGCGTACACGTCCACCGACAGCCGCTCGACCTTCATGCGGAACCTGGGCTTCGAGATCCCGAAGGCCATCGACCAGCAGGCCGGCAAGGAGTTCTCCGTGCACCTGTCCGACGAGAACCTCGACCTGCTCGACGCCGACCTGACGCTGATCCTGCCGATCTACGTCGAGGCGTCGAAGGCCGAGGCTGACCCGCTGTTCCAGAAGGTGCCGTCGGTCGAGGCCGGCCATTACATCGTGTTCGACGACCAGGACGTCTCGTCCGCGTTCTCGATGGGCACCACCGCTGCGATCGAGTGGGCGCTCGACAAGCTGCCCGCCCAGTTCGAGGACAAGCTCGGCTAAGGGCCGGACCGCCGTCCGCTGACCCGAGGTCGTCGCCCCACGGGTGCGGGGCCGACGCCAGGCCACCGCGGGAAGCGGCTTCCCGCTTCCCGTCACCCTGCCCGTCGCCCATCAGGTACGTCTGCGCAGGCACCGAGGCCTGCTCGAGGTCGTGGTGGTGGGTGACGGCGGCGGGGTTACGGCAGTTGTTGACCCGTCCGCCGATGGCTGCTGTGCGACGACCCGCCCCCGGCCGAAGGGCGGGCAGCAGCCGTGGTCGCCCGGCTGTTCGTGGTGCACGGGCCCCCGCGGTACGAGCTCACGAGCGGACCGTCGACACCGAGTCGGTGCGCGCGAGGAGCAGCTTCTCCAGCCGTTCGACGTCGCGGGGGTAGGTGCGGTAGAGCAGCGTGACGAAGGCTGCGTTCACCAGCATCAGCACACCCGGGATCCAGAACATGACCTGCTGCAGGCCGATGGCCTCGGCCAGCAGGCCGGCGACGAGGTTGAACAGTGCGTAGGCCAGCCCCTCGAAGACGGAGAGCATGAGCGCGAACGCGGCTCCGCGCAGCTCCGGCGGCACGACGGCGGCGACGATCGGACGGTTCACTCCCGGGTTGAGGCCCTGCATGAACCCCATCACGGCCCAGAACGCGGCGAAGATCCAGATCGAGCCCCAGTCGAACTGGGTCCCGACGAGAGCGACGACCCCGAAGCCGAGCTGCGCGAACTGCAGGACACCGATCCTGCCTGCGCGCGGGAAGCGGCGCTGCAGCGCGTCAGTGACGAGACCACCGCCGAAGGTCCCCACGAGGTACCCGATCCCGAACGGCAGCGTGACGATCGCGGCGACGGCGGTGTCGAAGCCGTACTCCTGGACGAGGAAGATGATGCCGAACGACGCGATCAGCAGGTGCCCGGAGATCAGGCGCTGGACGAGCATGAGGGTGAACGTCGGGATCGCGAACATCTGCCGCAGCTTCGCGCCGGTGATGCGCTCGTTCGCGGCCCGCTGTTCGGCGGTCATCATGCTCGTCGTCGGTTCGCTCGCGCCGAGGCCCGGATCCTTGAAGAAGAACAGCATGATCAGCGCGGTGAGGAAGGTCAGGCCGCCCCAGATGAAGAAGCCGTACCGCCACCCGTCTTCCACGTTGGCGAGCTGACCGATCAGCGGGCCCGCGATCGAACCGAGGAGCGAGATCGCGCCCCACGTGTACCCGGAGGCGCGGCCACGACTCTTCTCGTCGAAGAGGTCCGTGGTGATCTCGCTCACGATGGGCAGTGCGGCAGCGACGAACACGGCGGACAGGCCGTAGAAGATGATGATGTGGGTGTAGTCCTGCGAGAGACCGGTCAGCGCGGTCAGGATGCCGGTCATCGCGGTGGCGACCACGAACGTCATCTTCCGGTTCGTCTTCCGTGCCACGAACGCCCAGATGGGACCGAAGACGATGCTGACGAACTTGGCGATCGAGGTCAGGATGCCGACAGCGGCCAACGGCAGCGAGATCGCGGCGATGATGACCGGAGCCAGGGTGCTGAGGATGCTGCCTTCGTTGTTGTCCGCCCACAGCGGCGCGACGACGGCTGCGAGCCGCCGCCACCGCTTCGGGACGATGACGTTCGCGACCGGTGCCGCTTGTGCCGCAGTGGTGGCCGGCTGCTGAGACATGGGAACTCCTCGTTGAGATGTCTGGTGCTGGGGGTACGGGTGGGTGGGGCTGGTCGGACGGGTCTAGACGGCAGCGTCGAGCGCTGCGTCGATACGCCGGAGCGCGGCGGCACGCAGTGCCGGCGTGAACGGAGCGAGATCTAGGAGGGTCGATGATCCGGTCTGTGCCGCGATGCGGTCGACGACCGGGCCGAGAGCCTCCTCGAGCACGACCCGGGTCTCCGGTCGGCGCAGGAGCTCTGCGATCGGCGTGCGGACACCGGGACGATCTGCGGGGAACTCCTCGGGCGACGGGAGCGGTTCGAGTGCGGCGAGGTAGCGGTCGTGCTGGGCTCGGGCGAGCAGGTGGCCCGCGTCCGCAGGACCGGTCGCGGGGAGGCCGAGGCGCTCGTACTGCGACGGCGGCGCATCGTTCGCGCGCATCGCCTCCAGCAGCAGGCCGATCATCCGGAGCTCGATTTCGTCGTCGAGCAGTGGCCGTTCCTGTTCGGGATCGCGCTCGAGGTCGAACAGCACCGTCCCGAACGACCCCGGGTCGCCGAACGCCGATCCGGGTACACGCAGCAGGGGCACGTCGCGGGTGAAGTCGAATGCGGGGACGAGCTCGGCTGCGGTGAGTTCCCCGGGTGTGAAGCGGGAGTTCATGTGGGTCGGCATCAGCGTGTGCTCGTAGAGCGGTTGGTTCTGCTGGTCGGCCGCGGCACGCATGTAGACGTACCGGCCGTCCGTGACGTTCACATGGCCGCCGAACGAGCCGAACATCGCGCTGTCGTGCCCTCCCGCAGCCTCGCGGATGACGGGCAGGACCGAGCGGCCCTGCATGCGCTCGGTCCTGTCGACGCCGAACAGGTCCAGCAGCGTCGGCCCCAGGTCGATCGTCTGCACCAGCTCGTCGCTGGTGGTGCCGGCGACCTTGGACACCGGGTCCCAGATGAACAGCGGGGTGTGGATGTTCTCGTCGTACCAGGGCTGGATGTTCTTGCCCCACCATCCGTGCTCACCGAGCAGGAACCCGTGGTCGGTGCACACCATCAGGAGGGTGTCCTCCCAGAGGTCTTCCTCGTCGAACCGGTCGAGGATCCGGCCGAGGGACGCGTCGCACATCGACAGCAGTGCCGCGTACTCCTCCCGCGTCCGCTCGATGATCTCCGGCGCCTCGTCGGTGCGCTTGTAGTCGGGCCAGTCGGTGTTCGACGCACCCGGTTGGTCCAGCGACTCGTAGTGCCGGCGGTACTCCCGGTAGGAGAAGTACGGCTCGTGCGGGTCGAAGCACTCGATCTGCACCATCCAGGATTCCTCGCCCCGGTTGGTCGCCATGAACTCCAGTCCCGCGTCGACCGTGAGGGTCTGCGGGTGGTCGGCCTCGTTCTGCAGGTACTGCCGGTTGATCAGGTCCTGCCGCCAGAGCGCATGCCGGACTCGTCGCGTGCTGTCCGGGACATCGGGGTCCGCCACGTGACCCTTCCACGCGTCCCCCTCTTGCCCCCGGAAGAACTCGTAGGTGTCGAAGCGGTTGTGGTAGGTCGCGCCGCCGTCTTCCCAGTAGTGCGGGTGATCCGTGACCAGGTGCGTGTACACGCCGTTCTCGGACAGCAGCTCCGGCACGGAGTCGTCGAAGGGCTCCAGCGGACCCCAGGAGCGGTGCAGGAAGTTCGGTCGTCCGGTGTGCAGTTCACGACGGGCCGGCATGCACGGCATGCTGCCCGCGTAGCAGTTCTCGAACCGCACCGTGCGCTGCGCCAGGCGCGCGAAGTTCGGCGCGTGGACCCAGTCGGCGCCGTAGGGCGGGAGGAACTTGCGGTTCAGGCTGTCGAACAGCACCATCACGGCTCGCATCTGGCGATCGTAACCTACTGAGTGCTCAGTAGGTTAGCCGGGTCGCGGAAATGTTCCCCACGGCGAGCACGTCTCACCGGCGGTAGGGCTCCAGCAGGCTCACGAACATGCGCACCGACTCGTGGCGGTTCACCGAACCGGGATTGAGGAGCTGCTGCAGACGCAGACCGTCAGCGAGGCCGATGAGCCACTGACCGACCGTTGCAACGGTGATCCCGTCAGGGAGCTTCGACGGATCGATGAGCGTCGACAACTCGTCCGCCGCTTCCTGGGCGGCCGAGCGGTAACGCTCCACGAACCAGTCGTGCGCCGGGTGCTCCTGCGCGATGCTCTCGGCGGAGAGCAGCGCGAACAACTGCACGAGAGCGGGCTGCTCCTCGTTCTGCTCGAGGCGTTCCAGGTAGGTCTCGAGCCAGTTCCTCCCCGCGCCCCGGAGTGCCTGGTCCGCGTCCTGGTTGCGCGATTCCCGCTCTTGCAACACGGCGATGAGGAGCGCGTTCTTCGTGCCGAAGTGGTGCAGGAGCCCGGCGGTCGTGATCCCGACCTCGGCAGCCAGGTCGGCGACGCTGACGTTCGTGAACCCGCGCTGGGCGAACAGTCGAAGGGCCACGTCCAGGATCTGTCGCCGGCGTTGCTCACCGTGCGGACGTGTCGGCCGACCGGCTGGACCTGAAGGCAATTGCTAGGCCCCGACGGTGGAGCCGAGCAGTGCGAAGAGCAGGGCGATGAGGGGCAGGGTGCCCTGCTTGAAGGCCGAGTTGACGTACTTGCGCCCCGTCCCGAGCAGGATCACCGCAGCGCCGAGCATGCTCGCGGTCGAGAACACCACGAGGGTCCAGCCGCTCACGGTGTTGCCGGCCAGGACGAGCACGACGCCGAGGATCGCGCCGATCGCCAGGAACAGGTTGTAGAAGCCCTGGTTGAAGGCGAGTGAGCGGGTCGCCACGGCCTCGGTCTCGGTGGCGATGCCGAAGACCCGGCGCGCTCGCGGACTGGTCCAGATGACCGATTCGAGGAAGAAGATGTACACGTGGACGAGGCCCGCGAGGACCGCACAGACACCCGAGATCACCAGCAGGACCGACATGTGCTCATTCTCGCAGCAGTGGTCGGGGTTCTGCTGCGCGTCCGTGGGTAGGCTCGGGGCATGAGCGACGACGTCACCCCGCCCGTGCCCGACGCGACGGCGATCGCCGAACTCCAGAGCATCCGGCAGAGCATCGACAACATCGACGCCGCCGTGATCCACATGCTCGCCGAGCGTTTCAAGTACACGCAGCGGGTGGGACACCTGAAGGCCGCATCGGGCATGCCGGCTGCTGATCCCGATCGTGAGCGGATCCAGGTGGCACGGCTCCGGTCGCTCGCCGCCGACTCGCACCTCGACCCCGCTTTCGCCGAGAAGTTCCTCAACTTCATCGTCGCCGAGGTCATCCACCACCACGAGCGCATCGCGGGTCGCGACGAGATCGCCGGTCCCGACGAGATCGCCGGTCCCGACGCATGAGCGTCGAGCTGCCGACCCTGCTCATCGGGTCGTACACCGCGACGGGCGGCGGCAACGCCACCGGGATCTCGCTGGTCGACGACGGTGTTGCCCGGACCGTCGCCGTGCTGGACGACCCCTCGTTCCTCGCTGTCTCGGGTGACCGCGTCTACGCCGTGTCCGAGACGACCGACGGCAGGGTCTCCGCGTTCCGGGTGCAGGGCGGCGCGCTCGAGCACCTGTGGGACGCCCCGTCCGGCGGCGATGCACCGTGCCACGTGCGGGTCGATCCCTCCGGCGCGCTCGTCGTCACGAACTACGTGTCGGGTACCGTCACGGCGATCTCACTCGCGGCGGCCGAGTCGCACGCCGCCTCGCTGACCGCCAGCGACGGCGTCGTCCTGCACGGTGACGCCGACCATCGCTCCGTCCCCACCGAAGCGGTCGCCGTCGCGGTGCTGCCGTACGCCACCGGTCCGGATGAGGACCGCCAGGACGCCCCGCACGCCCACCAGTCCGTCGCCACTCCGGACGGCACGGTCCTGGTCGCCGACCTCGGCGGCGATGCCCTGCACGAGTTCCGGATCGCCGTCTCTGCCGACGGGGTGCCGACCATCGAGCCGCTCCGCGTGCACCACGTACCCGCGGGGACCGGCCCGCGGCACATGGCCTGGTTCGAGGGTGACCTCATCGTCGCCGGCGAGCTCGACGGCCGCGTGCACCGGCTCCGCCGCGACGAGTCCGAGGCGTTCGTGACGATCGCCGCCGTGCCGGCGTTCGACGGTGCGGTCGGGGAGTCCCTGCTCAGCCACATCGAGGTCGACGACGACGGCCGCGTGTACGTCGCCGTTCGGGGGCATGACCTGCTCGTCGTGCTCGACGCGCGCGACGGCGGACTGTCCGTCGTCGGGTCCGTGCCCTGCGGTGGGGTCTGGCCGCGGCACTTCGTGCGGGTGCCCGGGTACGTCCTGGTGGCGAACCAGATGTCCGACGCCGTCGCCGTGCTGCCGCTCGACGCCGAGGGCCTGCCCGGCGAAGCCGTCGCCCAGATCCCGGTCGGCACCCCGACCTGCGTCGTCCCGCTCTGACGTCGGGGTGTTCGCGCCTGCATGACGCAGGCGTGTTCGTGCCTGCGTGACGCCGGCGTGTTCGTGTGACGCCCCGAAGTCGTCGAGACGCCACCGAATTCTGCGGCGTCTCGACGACACTGCGGCGTGCGAGCGACACGACGGCGTCTGGACAACGCCGCGACGTCGGGACGGACGAGACGCCGGCGTGTTCGGAGCCGCAGCGCGCTAGAACTCGATCAGGTTCTCGAACGGACGACCCTCTGCCAGCGCGGCGACCTGCTTGCGCATCAGCTCGATCGACCGCGGCACGCTCAGGTCCGTGTTGCCGCCGACGTGCGGCGTGAGCACGGTGTTCGGCGTGGTCCACAGCGCGTGCCCGGCGGGCAGGGGCTCCGGGTCGGTGACGTCCAGCGCCGCGAACAGGCGCTCCGCCAGCAGCTCGGCGACCAGGGCGTCGGTGTCGATGACCTTGCCGCGCGCGACGTTCACCACGAGGGCGCCGTCCGGCAGCGCCGCGAGGAGCTCGGCGTCGACCAGGCGTTCGGTCTCGGCGGTGAGCGGTGCGATGAGCACGAGCACGTCGGTCGTGGGAGCCAGCTCGGGCAGCTCACCGAACGCGTGCACGTGTCGGCCGTCCTGCTCGCGAGCGGTCCGGGCGACCACGGTCACCTCGGTGCGGAACGCCTCGAACCGAGTGGCGATCGCGGACCCGATCGCGCCGTAGCCGACGACGGTCACCCGGCGGTCGGCGAGCGATCGGGTCTCGCGGGAGTCCCAGACCCCGTTGGAACGGTCGACCTGGAACGCCGAGATCTCACGGAGCGAGGTCAGCGCGAGGCCGACCGCGAGCTCGGCGGTCTCGTCGTCGTGGATGCCGCGTCCGTTCGCCAGCTGCGCGTGCCCGGGCACGTGCGGGATCGCGTGCTCGTACCCGGCGCTCGGCAGCTGCAGCAGCTGGAGCTCCGGCAGGTCGTGCACGAACTGCCAGCGGTGCCGTCCCTCGAAGTAGAACGGCAGGAACGTGATCGCGACGTCGTCCGGGCGACCGTACGGCGACTCGACGTCCCAGACGTCCAGCTCGATGCCGTCCGGCACGGGTCCGAACCGGTCGACGAGCTCGGCGAAGGGCAGGGTGACGATCGGCATCCGTGCGCCGGGCCTAGGCGTCCGTGCGCGGCGAGAAGGCACCGTCGGAGTCGAGTGGGCCGCGGCCCACGTACCCCTCGGTGACGTCCTCGACGATCACGTCGCCGAAGCGGGCCGGCAGCGTCGCGCCGTGCGTGCCGCGGAGTTCGTCGACCGTGGCCTCGAACGAACCCTGGACCTCGAGCGTGTTCGACGTCGCGTCGGTCACGCCGATGCGCAGCACCGGGAATCCACGGCCGGTGCACATGCCCTGGAACCGGACGTCGTCCTCGCGCCGGACGGTCACGATGACACGGCCCGTCGACTCGGAGAACAGCGCCGTCGCGGTGTCGATGCTGTCGCGGGTCTCGAGCTCGTCGAGGACCACACGGGCGCCGATGCCGAAGCGCAGCACGGACTCGGCGAGCGACTGCCCGAGCCCGCCGTCGGCGAGGTCGTGTGCGCTGGTGAGCAGCTGCTCGCCGGACGCCGCGTACAGCAGCTCGGCGAGGGCCTTCTCACGCTGGAGGTCGACCGCCGGCGGGCGACCGCCGAGGTGCCCGTGCACCGTGCCGGCCCAGGCGGACCCGTCGAGCTCGAGGCTCGTGGTGCCGAGCAGGTAGATGTTGTGGCCGTCGTCCTGCCATCCCGACGGCACGCGCTTGGCGACGTCGTCGATGATGCCGAGCACGCCGACGACGGGCGTCGGGTGGATCGGGGTCGTGCCGGTCTGGTTGTAGAACGACACGTTGCCGCCGGTGACCGGGATGCCGAGCTCCATGCAGCCGTCGGCCAGCCCCTCGACCGCCTCGGAGAACTGCCACATGACCTCGGGGTTCTCGGGGGAGCCGAAGTTCAGGCAGTCGGTGACGGCGGCGGGGACGGCACCGGTGACGGCGACGTTGCGGTACGCCTCTGCCAGCGCCAGACGGGCACCCTGCTTCGGGTCGAGCTGGCAGAACCGGCCGTTCGCGTCGGTGGCGATCGCGACGCCGAGCCCGGTCTCCTCGTCGACACGGATCATGCCGCCGTCGTCGGGGAACGAGAGCGCGGTGTTGCCGAGCACGTAGGTGTCGTACTGGTTCGTGACCCAGTTCTTCGACGCCAGGTTCGGCGAACCGAGCAGGCTGAGGAACTGCGCCTTGAGCGCGGGCCCCTCGGAGGGACGGTCGAGCGAAGCGGCGGAGTCCGCCTGCAGCGCGTCGATCCAGGTCGGGTACGCGACCGGGCGGTCGTAGACCGGGCCGTCGACGGCGACCGTGCGCGGGTCGACGTTCACGATCTCCTCGCCCTGCCAGTCGATGACGAGCCGGCCGGTGCCGGTGACCTCGCCGAGCACGCTGGTCTCGACCTCCCACTTGCCGACGACCGCCAGGAACTCGTCGAGCTTGTCGGGGCGGACGACCGCCATCATGCGCTCCTGGCTCTCCGACATCAGGATCTCTTCGGCGGTGAGCGTGGGGTCGCGGAGCAGGACGTCGTCGAGCGAGATGTGCATGCCGCCGTCGCCGTTGCTCGCGAGCTCGGAGGTGGCGCAGGAGATGCCGGCGGCACCGAGGTCCTGGATGCCCTCGACCAGGTCCTGCTGGAACAGCTCGAGGCAGCACTCGATCAGGACCTTCTCGGCGAAGGGGTCACCGACCTGCACGGCGGGACGCTTGGTCGGCCCGCCCTCGGTGAAGGTGTCGGACGCCAGGATCGATGCACCACCGATGCCGTCACCACCGGTGCGGGCACCGAACAGGACGACCTTGTTGCCGGTACCGGACGCGTTCGCCAGGTGCAGGTCCTCGTGCCGCAGGACACCGACCGCGAGCGCGTTGACCAGCGGGTTGCCCTGGTACACCGGGTCGAAGTAGGTCTCACCGCCGATGTTCGGCAGGCCGAGGCAGTTGCCGTAGAACGAGATGCCGCCGACGACGCCGTGCACGATGCGCGCGGTGTCCTCGTGGTCGATGGCGCCGAAGCGGAGCTGGTCCATCACGGCGACCGGACGGGCACCCATCGAGATGATGTCGCGGACGATGCCGCCGACCCCGGTGGCCGCGCCCTGGTACGGCTCGACGTAGGACGGGTGGTTGTGCGACTCGACCTTGAAGGTCACCGCCCAGCCGTTGCCGACGTCGACGACACCGGCGTTCTCGCCCATGCCGACCATCAGGTTCTTCGTCATCTCCGGCGTGACCTTCTTGCCGAACTGACGGAGGTAGTTCTTCGAGGACTTGTACGAGCAGTGCTCGCTCCACATCACCGAGTACATCGCCAGCTCGCCCGAGGTGGGGCGGCGGCCGAGAATCTCCCTGATCCGGGCGTACTCGTCCGGCTTCAAGCCCAGCGCGTCGTACGGCTGTTCCTTGTCGGGGGTGGCCGCCGCGTCCTGCACGGTGTCGGGCTTCGGGCGCACGAAAGTCGTCACGGTGTTGTTGTTCCCTGTCACTTGACGAGCGTCGACTCGATCACGGAGGTGAAGAAGGTCAGGCCGTCCGTGCCGGAGGCCATGGCAGCGGGGGTGTCCGGGCCGAAGCCCGCCTCGGTCGCGTGCTCGGGGTGCGGCATCAGGCCGACGACGTTGCCGCGCTCGTTCGAGACGCCCGCGATGTCGTCGATGGATCCGTTCGGGTTCACGCCGACGTAACGGAACACGACCTGGCCGTTGTCCTCGATGCGCTTGATCTCGTCGGCGTCCGCCACGAAGCGGCCGTCGGCGTTCTTCAGCGGGATCGTGATCTCCTGCTCCGCGGTGAACCCGGAGGTCCAGGCGGTCGAGGTGGTCTCGACGCGGAGCTTCTGGTCGCGGCGGATGAACTGCTGGTGCGCATTGCGCGTGTGTGCGCCGGGCACCAGGCGGGCCTCGGCCAGCATCTGGAAGCCGTTGCAGATGCCGAGCACGGGCATGCCCTTGCCGGCGGCGTCGATGACCTCGGACATGATCGGCGCCTTCGCGGCGATCGCACCGGCACGCAGGTAGTCACCGTAGGAGAAGCCACCGGGGAGCACGATGGCGTCGACGCCCTGCAGGTCGTGGTCGCCGTGCCAGAGGGCTACGGGGTCGGCGCCGGCGAGACGGACCGCGCGCTGGGCGTCGCGGTCGTCGAGCGAGCCCGGGAAGGTGATGACGCCGATGCGCATCCGGGTCACTGGCCTTCTACGGTCACGGACACGACGTCCTCGATGACCGCGTTGGAGAAGACGTCGGCGGCGATGTCGCGGACCTCGGCCAGCTTGGCGGGGCGCCCGGTCGGCACGCCCGCCTCGGCCATGATCCGCTTGGCGAAGGCCTTCGAGCCCTCCAGCTGCGCGGCCGCCTTGCCGGGGCCGAACACCGCGATGCCACGGGTGCGGAGCGGGTCGGCCACGCCGGCGATGAGTGGCGCTTCCGGGCCCACGACCACGAGCTCGATGTCGTTCTCGATCGCGTACTCGGCGACCAGTGCGCCGTTGGTGGGGTCGAGCGAGACGGTCTCGACGTCGGCGGCGATGCCCGCGTTGCCGGGCGCTGCCGTGATGACGTGACCGGCCTGCTCAGGGCCGGTCCGTTCAGCGAGGAGGGCCGTGATGATCGCGTGCTCGCGGGCACCGGAACCGAGGACGAGGATTCGCACCCGATCACCCTACCCAGCCCGACTCGTCGCCCGCGATGCGCGGGCTAGCCTGTGGAGATGCCACCCAGGAGGATCGAGGACGCCGACGGACGCGCTGCGCTGGCCGCGGTGCGGCGGGGGGAGACCGCCCGACCGGCCCTTGCGACGGCGGTGCGGTGGACGCTGCAGTGCCTGGCGGACGAAGTGCCGGGCAACAGCGTCGAGGTCCGGGTGCCGCCGTTCGCCGCCGTCCAGGCGGTCCCGGGCCCTCGGCACACCCGTGGGACGCCGCCGAACGTCGTCGAGACGGACGCGACGACGTGGCTGGCGCTCGCGAGCGGTGCGCTGACCTGGGCCGAGGCGGTCGCGCAGTCGCGCGTCAGTGCCTCCGGCTCGCGGGCGGACCTGACGGCGTTCCTGCCGGTCCGCCTGCCAGCACCCGGCAGCTGACCCACGGTCACGCGAATTAGGTAGTCCCTACCGATGCGCGCGCATGAACCGGGTTCCTAAGCTTGAAGTCGCCGGGATTCGGACCCGACCCGAACGGGTCCGAACCCGGCGACAGGGACCAAGGTACGCGATGTTCCACACAACGTGCCAATCGGGGCGGCGCGTCGTGCTGCAATCCGCAACGCTCGCACGTGCTCCGGTTCAGAGCAGTTCGGCGAGCTCGGATCGTGCGTGCAGGTCCCACTTCGCGAACACCCGGGACACGTGCGCGTCGATGGTCCGGGTGGAGAGCCCGAGCGTCTCGGCGATCCGCCGGTTGCTCAGCCCCTGGGCGGCCAGTTCGGCCACCTCGTACTCGCGCTTCGTCAGCGCCGGCTTCGAGCGCCCGGCCGACACCGAGACCCCGTGCGAGGCGAGCACCCCCTGCGCCGCGATCACGCGGGTGCGGTCGTCGGCCTGCACGGCGTCGGCGTACTCCACGATCGCGGCGGCGAGCGGCCCGTCGACCCGGCTCGCGGCCTCGCGCATCCGCTCGAGTGAAGCCGACGTGTCCCGCCCGTTCAGGACGCCCACCGCGTAGTGCAGCGCGTGTCCGTACATGACGTGCGTCCACGAGCCGTTCGCCGTGCTGCGCGCGATGATCTCGTCGGCGTGCTGCAACCCGGCGGGGTTGCCGAGCACGGCCTCGGTCCACGCGATCGTCACGGCGACCTGTTCGCCGGTGATCCGCATCGCCCGCCGCGGCGTGGCCCGGGCACGGTCGAGGGCGCGGGTGGCCGCCTCCGCGTGGCCGGCGTAGGCGTGGGCCAGCGCCAGGCGCGCCCAGGGGTACACGGCGAACCCACCGTGGTCGGCGATGTCGTACCGCTCGCACGCCGCCGAGAACGCCGCGATGGCGTCGTCCCACCGGCGCTGCCCGATGGCCAGGTTGCCCTGGCCGATGAGTTCGAGGGTGAAGTCGTACTTCAGGTACGGGCTGGACCGCCCTGCCGGTACCTCGATGACCAGGTCGTCCATGTCGCCACGCCACACCTGGGTCTGGTGCAGCACCGACGAGTTCTCCCCGACGCTCCACGGGGCGTCCTCGACGTGTGCCACGGCGGTCGCCAGGGCGCGCCGACCGAGCGCTGCCGCGTCGTCGAGCCGCCCAGCGGTCGCGAGCGCCATCACGGCGCAGGGTGCGACGGTCAGGAACGACATCGGGATCGTCGGCGCGTGCACGATCCCGCTGCGTTCGATCTCGGCGCGGACCTCGGTGAAGTCGCCGCCCCACCCGAGGTGCCCCATGCGCAGCATGCGCAGGCGCTCGACGGCTCCGTCCGACGTCACGAGGCGCGCGGCTGCGTCCGTCAGCGCCACGGCGGCCGCGAGGTCGTCGTCGTGGAACTGCCGGATGTTCGCAAGGGTCTCGCACGCCTCGATGACGGCCTCGTCGGTGACGTCGCCGTGGTGTCCCACCGCGGCCCAGGCGGCCTCGGCATCGGCGCGGCCGGCCTCACGACCCTCGGAGTACGAGTGCGCCAGCGAGCGGAGGCAGAACGCCGCGACCTGCTCGGTGGGTGTGAGCTCGGTGCGGAGCGCGGCCGAGGCGAGGGCGACGGCGCTCTCGTGCTCCTGCAGCCGCACCGCCACCTGTGCGGCGTCGAGCAGCTGGTCCACCGACGGCAGCACCCCGCACTCGAGCGACCAGAGCGCTGCACGCAGGCGGGCGGTGGGCGGAGCGCCCTCCGGGCGGTCGGTGCGGAAGGCGTTCGCTCGGGCGAACAGCGCGGTGCGCCGGGCGACCGGCACCAGGGTCCGGATGACCTCACCGACCAGCGGGTGCGACGGCCGGACCACCGCGGCGCCGTCGTCGAGGGCGTCGATGCGGACGAGACCGAGCGCGACGACCCGGTCGACGTCGCCGCCGGTCACCAGCCCGAGCAACCGGGCGAGCGGGATCGGGTCGGCCAGCGCGACGATGTCCACGACGTCGCGGAGGTCCTCCGGCAGTGACCCGAGCTCGGTGCGGTACATGTCGGCGAGGCTGGCCGATGCCGTCACCCGGCCTCGCCAGTACCATCCGGTCGCCGTGTGGTCGAGGGCGCCGGACGCCCGGGCCGCCCGGACGACCTCGCGCAGGTACAGCGGGTTCCCGGCGGTGGCGCGGTGGACGCGCTCGGCCGAGGCGTTCTCGAGCGGGGACCCGAGCGCCTCGGCCACGAGTGCGGCGGTCTCGTGCAGTGCGAGCGGGCGGAGGTCGATGCGCTCGAGCAGGTCGTCCTGCCACAGCGCGCGGAGGGGTTCGGGGAGTGCCGTGAAGTCGCGACAGGTCAGGACGACCCGGGCGCCCTGCCGGCGCACGAGCCAGGCGACGTACCGCGCGGAGATCGCGTCGAGGTGGTCGGCGTCGTCCACGCGCAGCAGCACGTCACGGTCGGCGAGGTCCGCGATCGCGCGGAGACGCTCCTCGGCGCTGACGTCGTCGGACAGCTCGGAGATCGAGGCCGGCAGCTCGCCGAACCGCTCGGCGATCGCACCGAAGGGCATCGATCGGCTGGCGGCGACCGCGGTGATCGGCACGACCACCGTGCGCCCGGTTCCGTCACGCCCGGCGACGCGGTCGGTGACCCGGGCTGCAGCCGTGCTCTTGCCGAGACCGGGAGCGCCGACGAGCGCCACGCTCCACCGGTGCTCGGCGACGACGGAGACCGCGCGGTCCTCCTCTGCACGCTGCACCACGGGCCAGGCGATGCGAGCGGGGGAGCTCGTCCGACGGGCACGGTTCGTTGCGGTCCGTTCCTGCATCCGACGCACCTCCTCCGCTTGGGATACCAACCAGTAGCGACCATCCTCTCCCGGAACGGCCGTCCCGCACAGGCCGCGGGACGTCCCACAGTGGGGGACAATGGAGGGGTGAGCAACACCGATCAACCCGACGAGCAGCCGGTCCCCGCGCCCGCACCTGCACCCAGTGCGGTCTCGTCCCCCGACGAGGTCACCATCCGCCGTGCCCCGAAGTTCGGCGTGTTCATCGTCGGTGGCGCCGTGCTCGGGTTCCTCGCGACCCTCGTCGTCGTCGCCCTCACCATGAACATCGGCGGCCAGCGGGACGAGACCGGCTTCGGCAGCCTGGTGGGGTACTTCAGCCTGTGGGGAGTGACGATCGGCGCCTTCGTCGGCGCGGTCGTCGCGGTCGTGTTCGACCGGGTCTACGCCCGCCGTTCGGCCCGCCTGACGGCGGAGCGCGTCGAGGTCGAACTGCCACCCGAGACGGTCGACGGCGAGATCGACGACCACGGCGACCAGCGGCCGTAGCCGCTTCCGTTCTCCGGACTGGAGGCCCGTTGCCAGCTGGCAACGGGCCTCCAGTCCGTCGTGTGGTCGCGTCTCGGGCGCGACCTAGCTGAGCTGGTTCGCCTCGACCCAGGACAGGTACTCGGGGCTGACGGTGCCCGTGACGTACTCGCCCGTGAAGCAGCTCATCTCGAGGTCGGTGACGTCGGAGCCCTCGATGATGGCATCCCGCATGTCAGCGACCTCCTGGTAGATCAGGTGGTCGCTGCCGAGCACGCGGTTGATCTCCGGGATCTTCCGGTCGTGCGCGATGAGCTCGTCGCGCGTCGGCATGTTGATGCCGTAGACGTGCGGGAACCGGACCGGGGGAGCGGCGCTCGTGAACGTGACCTCGTTCGCACCGGCGGCACGGGCCATCTCGACGATCTCGCGGCTCGTGGTGCCGCGGACGATCGAGTCGTCGACGATCAGGATGTTCTTGCCCTTGAACTCGGATGACATGGCGTTGAGCTTCTGCCGCACGCTCCGCTTGCGCTCCGCCTGGCCCGGCATGATGAACGTCCGGCCGACGTAGCGGTTCTTGTAGAAGCCCTCGCGGTACTCGATGCCGAGCTTCCGTGCGACCTGCATCGCGGCGGGGCGGCTCGAGTCCGGGATCGGCATGACGACGTCGATGTCACCGGTCGGCGCGTACCGCTCGATGGTGTCGGCGAGGCGGTCACCGAGGCGGAGTCGGGCCTCGTAGACCGAGATCCCGTTCATCACGGAGTCGGGTCGGGCGAGGTAGACGTACTCGAACGAGCACGGCACCAGGCGCGGGTTCTTCGCGCACTGGCGGGCGTGCATCTGGCCGTTCATCTCGATGAACACGGCCTCGCCCGGGGCGATGTCGCGGACGATCTCGTAACCGCCGGACTCGAGCACGAGCGACTCGCTCGCCACGACCCACTCCGGCTGGCCGGCCTCGTCGAACTTGTGTCCGAGGATCAGCGGCCGGATGCCGAACGGGTCACGGAACGCGAGGAGCCCGTGGCCGGCGATCGTGGCGATGGTGGCGTAGGAGCCCTCGACCCGCTCGTGCACGCGCTCGACGGCGTCGAAGACCTGACCCGGGTCGAGGTTCTTCCCACGCACCTGGCCCTGCAGCTCGTGCGCCAGCACGTTCACCAGGAGCTCGGTGTCGCTCGTCGTGTTCAGGTGGCGACGGTCGATGTCGAAGAGTTCACGCGTGAGTTCCCGCGTGTTGGTGAGGTTGCCGTTGTGCACGAGGACGATGCCGTACGGCGCGTTCACGTAGAACGGCTGGGCTTCTTCCTCGTTCGTCGCGGCGCCCTTCGTGGCGTAGCGGACGTGTCCGAGGCCCATGGTGCCGAGGAGCGCACGCATGTCACGGGTCCGGAACGCCTCGCGCACGTGACCGCGGGTCTTGTGCATGTGGTGCACGTGACCCTCGACCGTGGCGATGCCCGTCGAGTCCTGCCCGCGGTGCTGCAGGAGGAGCAGTGCGTCGTAGATGGATTGGTTGGCGGGGCCCTGCGCAACAAGGCCGACGATGCCGCACATTCGCGGGTGTGCTCCAGACCGTAGAATCGGGGGGTACCGAACAAGTCTGCCATGTCACCGCGAAGGACTCCGCATGCCCAACCCGTACGCCGAAGCCGGAGTGGACACCGCTGCCGGTGACCTGGCCGTCGAGCTCATGAAGTCCGCGGTCGCGGCCACCCACAACGCGTCGGTGCTCGGAGGCGTCGGTGGCTTCGCCGGGCTCTACGACGTCTCGTTCCTGAAGGACTTCTCACACCCGCTGCTCGCGACCTCGACCGACGGCGTCGGCACGAAGGTCGCCATCGCGCAGGCGATCGACAAGCACGACACCATCGGGCAGGACCTGGTCGGCATGGTCGTCGACGACATCGTCGTGGTCGGCGCGAAGCCGCTCTTCATGACCGACTACATCGCCTGCGGGCGTGTGGTGCCCGGTCGCATCGCCGACATCGTCGCCGGCATCGCCCGCGGCTGCTCGGAGACCGGTACCGCCCTGGTAGGCGGCGAGACCGCCGAGCACCCGGGGTTGCTCGGACCGGACGACTACGACGTGGCCGGTGCGGCGACGGGTGTCGTCGAGGCCGACGCACAGCTCGGCGCGCACCTGGTGCAGGACGGCGACGTGGTCCTGGCGATCGAGTCGTCGGGGCTGCACTCCAACGGCTACTCGCTCGTGCGGCACATCCTGTCGTCGCGGGGCGTCGGCTTCAGCGACCAGCTGCCGGACTTCGGTGTGGCGGTCTCCGTCGGCGAGGCCCTGCTCGAGCCCACCCGTCTGTACACGGCCCCGCTCCTGTCGCTCCTCGAGCAGCACCCCGGCGCCGTGCACTCGCTCTCGCACGTGACCGGTGGCGGCATCGCGGCGAACCTGGCGCGCGTGCTGCCCGTCGGCTCGTGGGTCGAGGTCGACCGTTCCACCTGGCAGCCGCTCCCCGTCTTCCGGGTGCTCGCCGACATGGCCGGCACCGCGATCGAGGACACCGAGGGCACCTGGAACCTGGGCATCGGCATGTTCGCCGTCGTGTCCGCCAGTGCCGCCGCCGACGTCATCGCGTCGCTCGGCGCCGCGGGGATGCCGACGTGGCCCGTCGGCACGATCGCCACCTCGGCGCGCGACCTGACCGGTTTCGAGCAGGGTGCCAAGGGTGTCGACGGCGGGGCCGTCCGGCTCGTGGGGAGCTACGCGGCCTGATCCGCCCGCGGCCACCCCGGCTCGCCGTGGGGCGTCCGCGGGCGACGCCGGTGGTTGTCCGCCCAGTGGTCGCGAACCGTCGCTCGGACGGCCTGCGACCGACCGATCGTGACCGGTCGGCCGCGTCCAGTCAGCGGTTCGTGACCGGTCGGCGAGGTGCCGTCGGGGAGTCGTGGCCCGGGCAGCCGACGTCCGGGCACGCAGAAATGCCGCGCTCCCCACGGGGAGCGCGGCATCACGGCGAAGGACGTCAGGCGGACTTGTTCTGGTCCTGCTGCGTCTCGTACTCGTCGACTTCTTCTGCCGGTTCAGGACCGTATTGGTCCGCCCAGCGGTCGATGAGGTCGTCATCGGAGTGTTGTCCGGCGGAGAGCTCCTGCTCGAGTGCACCGTAGTTCGTCTGCGGGCTGAAGTACTTCAGCTCACGGGCAACCTTGGTGTGCTTCGCCTTTTGACGGCCGCGCCCCATGCGTGACCCCCTCGTTCGGCTCTGGTCCGGTCCTGGCGAATGACGGAGGATCACTCGGGGAACCAGACGGTTCGTGGTTTGAAATCTGCCGATGACTCTACCATGTACCTCGATCTGGACGTCGCGCGACGGCTGGTGCCCACAGCAGAATCGAAGTGATGACGGAACCCCTCGAGACCCCGGTCGACCAGCACGCCCGCGTGGTCGTGATCGGCGCGGGCCAGGCGGGACTGTCGGTGGGATACCACCTCCGCCGGCTCGGGCTCGTTCCCGGGGGCGACCTGGTGATCCTCGACCGGGCGCCGAGCACCGGCGGGGCGTGGCAGTTCCGGTGGGAAGCGCTGCGGCTCGGTGCGGCGCACCGCGTGCACGACCTGCCGGGCATGCGGGCGATGGGCCTGCAGTTCGACGACGCCGACCGGTCGCGACCCGCGCGGGACGTCGTCGGCGAGTACTACCGGCGGTTCGAGCACCACTACGACCTGCGGGTGCGGCGCCCGGTCACGGTGACGTCCGTCTCGCGCACCTCCGACGGCGGCGTGGCGAGCGGGGGCACGGCCGACGGTGGACTGTGCGTGACGACCCGGAGCGCCGACGGCACCGTCACCCGCATCCGGGCCGACGTCGTGGTGAACGCGTCCGGCACGTGGGGCACCCCGTTCGTCCCGTGGTACCCGGGGCGCGACGTGTTCCGCGGACGCCAGGTCGACACGACCGAGTACCGGAGCGCCACCGAGTTCTCCCGACAGGACGTCGTGGTGGTCGGCGGTGGCACGAGTGCGATCGGGTTCCTGCTCGAGCTCGACGGCGTGGCCCGGTCGACGCGGTGGTTCGCCCGCCGGCCGATGGTCTGGGCCGGCACGGCCTCGCTCGACGTCGAGTCGGCCGTGGCCGCGGTCGACGAGCAGGACCGGGCGGCCCGCGCGGGCGAGGTGCTGCCGAGCATCGTCAGCGGCACGGGGGTGCCGGTGTCGCGGCGCATCAAAGCCGGCATCGAGCGGGGCGTGCTGCGTGACGAGCCGATGTTCGCGCGGATGGACGAGACCGGCGTCGTCACCGCGGACGGCGTGCACGTGCACGCCGACGCCGTGATCTGGGCAACGGGGTTCCGGGCCGACCTGCGGCACCTCGCACCGCTGCACCTGCGGACCGCGGCGGGCGGGGTCGTCGTGAGGGACGGACGATCCGCTGACGAGCCGCGGCTGTTCCTGGCTGGCTACGGACCCCAGGCGTCGACGATCGGTGCGAACCGGGCCGGACGGCGCATCGCCCGCCAGGTCGTGGACGCCCTGGCGGCCTGAACGGCGGCGCGCCCCCTCGCACCGTGCGAGGGGCCACGCGAACGGTGCGAGGTTCCGTTCCTGGTGCGACCCTCGCGAGCTCGCACGGAGTACGGAACCTCGCACCAGACGCGCCGACGGACGAGGTCCCTCGACCGGGGGACTGACCGCGCTTCGCCGGGACATGCCCAGAGCATGGCCAGGCAACGGTCCGCAGAACGGCGGACCGGCGCTCAGGAATCCGCGCCGCGGCCCGTCTGCTGCTGGAGGCGGTCGATGTGCTCCGAGGCCTGTGCCTTGGTCAGGTCGGCGGGGAGCTCCTCGCCGGCCTCGCGAGCGAGGGTGTCCAGGTAGCTGCGCTGGGGGCCGGTCATCGGCTCGTCGCCGGTGACCCACTGCTCCGGGTCCTTGCTCGCGCTGGTCGACGGATCGGGTCGGGGGCCGCCGAGGGTCTCTCCCTGGATCGAGCCGTCCGGGGTCTGCTGCTGCTCTTCGCGGTCTGCGTCACTCATGTCCGCGACGGTACGCCGCACCCCCGGCGCGACACGCAGCAGCGACGTCCCCCGAACCTCAGACGGCGGTGGCGGCGTAGCGGACCAGGTCGGCGCCGACGGCACTCGTCGCGATCGGCACGACGCGGCCCGCGCGCTGGATCCAGATCGTCGCCGCGCGCTCGTCGATCCGGTCGACCTCGTGCAGCTCGCCGTCGAGCAGCACCGACGCCCGCACCCGCACCCGTCCGCTGGCCGGACGCGGGGGCAGCCCCACGACGTCGTCGTCGTACGCCGGGTGCTCGCCGGGCTGCAGGAACGGGGACACCGGGGCCGTGACGACCTCGAGGCCCTCGTCGACCTCGGTCACCGCGACCAGGCGCACCGCCTGGTCGGTCGGCAGCGGCACGTCGACCACCGGGTCGTCGGTGGGGCCGGCCAGTGCGCGGAACGCGGGCCGACCGTCGGGGGCGAGCCGCGCCTCCAGGCCGTCGATCCGGACCCGGCCACGCCCGCGGGAGTCGGCGTACAGGCCTGGTTCGATGCCGGACTGCCGAGCCTCGAGCCGGGTGAGGACCACCCGGTCCGGGCGGTACCAGTCGCGGAGCGCCGCGGGGTCCACCCACCCGACGCTGGGCACGCCCCGGGAGAGCGCTGCGGACTCGTCCGCGGCGCGCTCGTCGAGGGCGCCGAGCGGATGCTCGCCCCGCACGGCCACGAGTCCTTCGAGCGGGCTGCCGGCCGGCGGTTCGTGGTCGAGCACCTCGACGCGCTTCGAGACCTTGCCGCCGTGCCCGTCGAACGTGGCGAACGTCCGCAGGTCACTGATGGTCATGGGGCCACATGCTACGACTCGTCGGCTCCCCGTCGTGGCGGCGAGGGGACGAGCGCGTGGATCTCGCCCGTGCAGAGCGCGGGGTCGACGCCCTCGGCGGGGCCCGCCGGACGGGTCGCCCGGCGTGGCTGGATGCTGTTCCGCTGCGCAGACCGGAGCAGCCGGTCGTCGGCCGGGGTCTCGGACCCCGGCTGGGCCGGTCGGTGGAGCGGCGGGCGGACCGGTTCGCCGCGGCGCTCCTGGCCGGGCAGTGGCCGCGAGCGGCGGCCGTACAGCAGCTCGGAGGAGTCGAGCAACCACGGCACCAGCGCCACGGTGACGCCGTGCACGAGCAGCAGCTTCTTGCGGATGCGCCGGCCGCGGTGGTTGTGGAGCAGGCCCTCCCACCAGTGCCCGACGATGAAGATCGGCGTGTAGACGGTGACGACCTCGGAGCCGTGCTCGTGTCGGTGCGCCTTGATGTACTTGATCAGGGGCATCGAGATGTCGCGGTACGGGGACGGCACCATGGTGAGCGGCACCCGGATGTCGTACTCGGCCCACTGCTCGCGCAGGCGCTGGGCGTCCGCGTCGTCGATCGCCACGTGCACCGCCTCGATGCTCGCGTGCTCGGCGGCGATGGCGTAGTCGAGCGCCTTCAGCACGGGCTTCTGCAGCTTGTTCACCAGGACGATCGCGTGGTCGCCCGTCGCACCGAACTTCGTCTCGACGTCGGCCTCGATCTCGTGCGAGACGTCGCGGTAGTAGCGGTTCACGCCGAGCATGAGCACGTACAGCACCGGCATGATCAGGAACACGAGCCAGGCGCCGTGCGTGAACTTCGTGATGGTGACGATGACGAGCACCACGAGGGTGAAGGTGGCGCCGATCGCGTTGATCGTGCGGGAGCGGACGACCTGTCCGCGGTTCACGGGCGGCTCGCCGTCGGCAGCGGGCGACCCGTCCCGGTCCCGGTCGGCGCGCAGCAGCCGCGTCCAGTGCACGACCATGCCCGTCTGGCCGAGGGTGAACGACACGAAGACACCGATGATGTAGAGCTGGATGAGGCTCGTGACGTTCGCCCGGTAGACCACGAGCAGCGCCGCGGCGACGAGGGCCAGGACGATGACGCCGTTCGAGTAGATGAGCCGGTCACCGCGCGTGGACAGGGCCTTCGGGGCGTACGAGTCGCGCGCCAGGATCGAGCCGAGCAGCGGGAACCCGTTGAACGCGGTGTTCGCGGCGAGGAGCAGGACCGCGGCGGTCGTCGCCTGGATCACGAAGAACAGCACCGAGTTGTTGCCGAACGTGGCGGCGGCGATCTGCGCGATCAGCGAGCGCTGCGGCGTGGTCGCGCAGTTCGCGAACCCCTGCAGGTCGCAGGCGCGCTCGGCGTAGTGCACGTGCGACACGAGCGCGAGCGTGATGAGCCCGATGAACAGGACGATCGCGATCCCGCCCATGGCGACGAGGGTGGCCTGCGCGTTCTTGATCTTCGGTCGGCGGAAGGCCTGCACGCCGTTCGCGATCGCCTCGACGCCGGTCAGGGCCGAGCAGCCCGAGGCGAAGGCGCGGAGCAGCAGCAGGATGAACGCCGCCTGCGTGGTGTGCTCGACGTTGTCGACCGTGTAGGCGGCCGACTCGGCGACGGGGGCGTGGCCGGCCGCGACCCGGACGAGTCCGGTGACGACCATCACGAAGACGCTCGCCACGAACAGGTAGGTGGGGATCGCGAAGGCCTTGCTCGACTCCCGCACGCCGCGCAGGTTGGCGGCGGCGAGCAGGACGACGAACAGCAGGGCGAGCTCGACCCGGAAGTGGTCGAGCACCGGGAGCGCCGAGATGATGTTGTCCACGCCGGACGCCACCGAGACGGCGACCGTCATCACGTAGTCGACGAGCAGCGCGCTCGCGACGACCAGCCCGGCCTTCTCGCCGAGGTTCCGGTGAGCGACCTCGTAGTCGCCGCCACCGGACGGGTACGCCTTGATGAGCTGTCGGTAGGACGCGACGACCACCACGAGCAGCAGCACGACGAGGGCCGCCACCCAGGGGGCGAAGGTCAGGAAGGCCATGCCGCCGAGGAGCAGGATCATCAGCAGTTCCTGCGGCGCGTACGCCACGGAGGACAGCGGGTCACTCGCGAAGATCGGCAGGGCCAGGTGCTTCGGGAGGAGCTGTCCTTCGAGCTTCTCAGAGGGGAGGGGATCCCCGATCAGTCGCGCTTTCAACGACCGGATCTCGTTCGTCACGAGCGGCAAACCTACTCAGTTCCGGGCGCGAGTCAACACGGTTCGCCCGCCGCATATTCCGGGGTCCCCGGGTGCCCGTCTCCCCGGTGGCCACAGCCATCTCGCGCTTGACGCCGCGTCAACCATTACAGTCGCGAGCATGAGCGCTTCGACAGACATCGCCGATGCAGCTGCGAAAGCACCGCACGGCATCACGGAGGTGGCGCGTTGTGCCGGGGTCTCGAGCCGGACGCTGCGCCACTACGACGCGATCGGGCTGCTGCCGTCCACCGCGGTCGGTGCCGGTGGGCTGCGCCGCTACGACGACCACGCGCTGGTCCGGCTGCAGCGCGTCCTGCTCCTCCGCGGCCTCGGGCTCGGCCTGTCGGAGGTCGCGCGGCGGCTCGACACCGAGGGCGACGACGTCGCAGCCCTCACCGCGCACGTCGCGTGGCTCGAGCGGGAGCGGGACCGGCTGGCGCGGCAGCTCGCGGCCGTGCGCACCACCGTCGCGCGGATCGAGCACCGGGAGCGTCTGCTCGTGCCCGAGGCGTTCGACGGCTTCGCGCCGTCGCGCCTGTCGGCGACGGACGCACCTGACGTGGCGGGCTGACGGAACCAGGTTCCGGACACCACACCGCGCATCTGCACAGTGCTGTGTCCGGAACCTGGTTCCGGGGGGGGGCGACGGCCGGGAGGCGCTGGTCGTGACCGCCTGGCGGCCGCCGGCGGTCAGAGCGACTTGCGCAGGGCCTCCAGGCCGTCGCGCAGGCGCGTCACGGTGTCCGCAGCGAGCGTGCCGCGGGTCGCACGGCGGCGCAGGTCCGCGCGGACCTGCTGCCGGAACGACGACAGGGCCATCTCGAGCTCGCGCAGGGCGCGGGCGCTGTCGGACGGCACGGTCACGGGATCCGCGGCCGGGCCGGTGCCGGGGCTCTCGGAGGCTGCGGCGAGGTCGGCACGGAGCGAACGCATGGCCTCGCCGACCGAGGCCCGGACGCCGTCCGCCAGGGACTTCACCGAGTCGGTGACCCCGGACTCGACCGCGGCGATCTCGTCGGCACGCGCCGCGAGCTCGGCCCGGCCGGCGTCCGTGATCGCGTAGACGGTCTTGCGGCCGTCGGCGGTCTTGGTGACCAGGCCGTCCTCCTCCAGCTTGGCGAGCCGGGGGTACACGGTGCCGGCACTCGGCACGTAGGTGCCGCCGAAGCGGTCGCCGAGTGCCTGGATGAGCTCGTAGCCGTGCATCGGGTGGTCGGCGAGTAGGACCAGCAGGTAGAGGCGCAGGTGGCCGTGGGCGAAGACGGGGCTCATTCGGG
Organism: Curtobacterium sp. VKM Ac-1376; assembly: GCF_015351025.1. Classification (GTDB taxonomy): domain Bacteria; phylum Actinomycetota; class Actinomycetes; order Actinomycetales; family Microbacteriaceae; genus Curtobacterium. Next base: position 324,534 of record NZ_JADKRV010000003.1, read on the forward strand.
CACCTCGCTCTCGTTCGTCGGGGTGGTGGTCGGCGGTGTCGTCGGGGGTGTCGGCTCGGTGACCGGCGGAGCGTGCAGCACGGCGATGTCGCCGGAGACCGAGTTCACGCGCAGGTCGAGCCACTGGCCGGACAGCTCGCCGCCCTGCTTGACGTACGAGCCACGCACCCCGCGGATCTCGGCGTCGTCGAACTGCAGCTTGCCGGTCGCGGTGTTGACGGTGCACTTGTAGGCCACGCCGTCCTCGAGTCGGACGCTCACCGAGCCGGACACCGTGTTCACGCGGGCGGACTCGGGGACCCCGTGCAGGTCGAGCACGACGTCGGCCGAGACGCCGTCCGCCTGGAACCGCGGGATCTCGCCGGTGGCCACGACGTCGCCGGACACGGTGTGCACCGCGAGGGCACCGTCGAGGTCGCGGATGGTGGTGGCACCCGAGACGGCGTTGACGGTGACGTCACCCGCGACGCCGTCGACGACCAGGTCGCCGGAGACCGTGTTGAGAGTGGCCCCACGGTTCGTGCCGGACAGCAGTGCACCGGCCGAGACGACGCCGAGCGTGATGCCGGCGTCGCGGGGGACTAGGATGCTGACGTCGGCGTGCGCCTTGCCGCGGAAGGACTTCAGGAACCCGATGGGGTCGTCCCACCGGACCTGGGGGTGGTCGACGGTGAGGGTGTCGCCGTCGACCTCGACGAGCATCTGCTTGCCGGACACACTGTGGATCTCGACCCGGGCCGTGGGCTCGTCGTGCGCGACGACGTCCACCTGCCCGCCGACGAGCCCGATGCGCACGGTGCGCACGATGCCGGTGTCGATGACCTTGGGCTCGTCGACGAGCCATTTCTCCTGCGCCATGTTGCCTCCTGGAACTCGCGATGTATCGCGTCTGTGGAGGTCACGCTATATCGCGTTCGGGGGTGCCGCAAGGGTTGTCGGGCGACTGTCGGTGGACTGCCCGGCGACCGCCGGGCGATCGTGAGCACGAATGGTCGGCTGCAGGCAGTGGACCCGACCGATCCTGCTCACGAAGCGGGCGCGGCGGGGGTGGGGCGGGCCTCCAGGGTGGGGTGGTGTCGGCGACTGTCGCCGTGCGCTCGGGGCTCCACGGGAACCGGCGGAAGTGCGGCATGAGCGGCTGGACCATCGGGCCGATCGCGAACGCCGCGATGACGGTGCCGGCGCCGACGTCCCCGCCGAGGACCCAGCCGACGATGACGACCGTGACCTCGACCAGGGTCCGCGCGAGCCAGATCGGCCACCCGAGCCGCTGGTGCAGCCCGACCATCAGGCCGTCACGGGCACCGGTGCCGAACCCCGCGCCGATGTAGAACGCCGTCGCGACCGCGAGCAGCACGAGACCCGCGGTGAACAGGCCGATCCGGGCGACGATCCCCGACGGCTCCGGTACGAGCCAGAGCACCAGGTCGGCGCTCGGTCCGATCGCCAGGGCGTTCAGCAGCGTCCCGATCCCCGGCTTCTGGCGCAGTGGGATCCAGAGCAGCAGGATGACGCCGCTCGACACGATCGTGATGGCGCCGAACGACCACGGCACGACGTTCTCGAGCCCCTGGGTCAGCACCGTCCACGAGCTGACACCGACGACCGCGCGGACCTGCAGGGCGGTCGAGGCGCCGTAGAGGAACAGTCCGACGAAGAGCTGGACGAAGCGCAGGGCGAGGGCGGTTCGGCGGGGCATGCGCTCATCGTCCCGTCCGATTGGCCTGCTGGTCGAGGGCCAATTGCGCTACCGTGGACCCGTGCCCCCTGTCCTGCTCAGCCCACGCGCCGCCGCCCTGCTCCTGACCGACTGGCGCGCCGGTGCCGACGCCCCCGCGTACGAGGCGCTCGCCGACGCCCTCAGGGTCCTCGTCATCGACGGCCGCGTCGCGCAGGGCGCACGGCTCCCGGCCGAGCGCGGACTGGCCGCGGCCCTCGGCGTCTCGCGCACCACCGTCGCGAACGCCTACGCACAGCTGCGGTCCGACGGGTTCCTGGTGTCGGTCCGCGGCTCCGGCAGCGTGGTCCACCTGCCCCGCGACCTGGTCGGACGCCCCGACCCGGAACGCCTCGGCGGCGTGGTCGAGGGCGACGTGCTCGACCTCCGCAAGGCCGCCCTGCACGCGGCCCCCGGCATCGACGAGGCCGTCGAACGCGCCGTCCGGCACGTCCCGGCGGCGCTCGCCGGCATCGGGTACGACACCGTCGGCGACCCGGGCCTCCGCACCGCGATCGCCGCCCGCTACACCGAGCGCGGGCTGCCGACCGACCCCGCCCAGGTCATCGTGACCATCGGCGCGCAGCACGCCATCGCCCTGCTCGCGCGCGTGCTCGTCCGCCGCGGAGACGCCGTGCTCGTCGAGTCCCCGACCTACCCGCACGCGCACGAGGCCTTCCGCGAGGCCGGCGGGCGCCTGGTCGGCGTCCCCGTCGATGCCCACCGTGGCTGGGACGCCGCGGCCCTCGAGACCGCCCTGCGCCGCACCGCGCCGTCGGTCGCGTACGTCATGCCCGAGCTGCACAACCCGACGGGCGCGACGATGGCGGCGTCGACCCGCGCCACGCTGCTGTCAGTGGCCACGAGCGTCGGCACGACCGTCATCGCCGACGAGACGATGGGGGAGCTCCGGATCGACGGCGAGCCGTCGCCGCCGCTCGCCGCCTGGCCGGGCGGCGAGGACGTCGTGATGATCGGTTCCGCCGACAAGGTCTTCTGGGGCGGCCTGCGGATCGGCTGGATCCGCGCCGCACCGGCGCTCCTGCAGCGGCTGCTCCTCGCCCGCCCGACGGGCGACCTCGGCACCCCCGTGCTCGACCAGCTCGTCGTGCGCGAGCTGGTCCCGCGCACGGCGGCCGTCCTGGAGGCGCGGCGTGCGTCCCTGCGCGAGGGTCGCGACCAGGTCGTGGGCGCGCTCCGGGCGCGGATGCCGGAATGGGACGTCCCGTCGCCGGCGGGCGGGTTGACGACGTGGGTGGGGCTCGGACGGCCGGTGTCGAGCGCGCTCGTGCTCGCCGCGCGGGCCGAGGGCGTCGTGCTGGCCTCCGGTGGGGTGTTCGGGCCGGACGGCGGGTTCGAACGGTTCCTGCGGGTGCCGTTCACGATGGCGCCGACCGACCGTGGGCGACTGGTCGACGTGCTCGAGCGCGCGTGGGAGCGGGTCGGTGGGGAGTCGGCCGGCGTGCGTGGTTCGTTGGCGGCGGTGGTCTGAGTCTCGCGGGTCATCCTCCGGGGTGAGGCGTCGTGGCGCGTATCGCTCCCCGGGGTGATGCGGCGGGACCGTCGCGACATGATGCTGGTGCCATGAACGCGACCCTGTCCGCCGGAGCCCGGTCCGCCGCACCTCGACCCGCTGCGCCGATGCCCGTCGAGCCGCCCGCGGCGGTCCCCGCCGTGGTGCGCGTCACCATCGCACTGAGCGGGGCGTTCCTGGCCGGCGTCCTGACCTCGTTCGGGCAGGCGGTGCCTGCGCTCGCCTCCGTGTCGAACTCGGCCGGGCCGTGGTTCCTGGTGGCCGCACTGCTGTGCCTGGCGGCCGGAGCACGAGCAGGCCGGGTCGCCCTGCCGCTCGCGATGGTGTTCGGCGTCGTGCTCCTCGAGCTCATGCACATCGGCTACTGGGCCACGACGGTCCTGCGCGGGTTCCCGGACGTGCTGTCGATCACGAACCCGTGGGTGCTGCTCGGGGTGCCGGCCGGGCTGCTGGCCGGGGCCGTGGCCGTGGCCGTGCGGTCCGGCGTCGCCCGGTGGCGCGCGGGAGCGTTCGGTGTGACCGCCGCGGTGCTCGTCGGTGAGGGGATCCGCGGGCTGCTGCAGGTCGCCGTGACGACCGGGCACGTCACCTGGGTCGTCGAGATCGTCGTCGGGGTGGTGCTCCTCGGAATCGGGGTCGTCGGCACCCGCTCACCCGTCGGACGCGTGGTGGCGCTGGGCACCGGGGTGGTCGGGACGGTCGCGGTGCTCGGGGCGTACCTGTTCCTCGGCGGGTTCTGATCCCTCGGCTGGTTCTGGCCCCTCGGTCCTGATCCGACGGCGGGTTCTGGCTCCCAGCCGAACGCTCGTCGGTCGCTCCTGCGAGGATCGATGCCGTGCACCTCCTCTCGGTCTTCAGCCTGCGCAACCGGGCCCTCATCGCGCTCGTCACGATCGTGGTCGCGGTCTTCGGCGGCATCGCGCTCTCGAGCCTCAAGCAGGAGTTGATCCCCAGCGTCGAGTTCCCGCAGGTCGCGATCGTCAGCGCGTACCCCGGAGCCACACCCGAAGTGGTGTCGAACGACGTCTCGACCAAGATCGAACAGGCGATCCAGGTCGTCCCGGACCTCGAGTCGACCAGCGCGACCTCGTCCACCGGACAGAGCGTGGTGTCGGCGTCGTTCCAGTACGGATCGAACCTGGCCAGCGCCGAGGACAAGATCCAGACCGCGGTGAACGCGCTGTCGCTGCCCGACTCGGTGCAGACGCAGATCGTCACCGGGTCCTTCGACGACCTGCCGGTGCTGCAGGTCGCGGTCTCGGCGTCCGGCAACCAGGAACAGCTGGTCGACCGGCTGCAGGCCTCGGCGATCCCCGACCTCGAGAAGCTCGACGGCGTGCGGCAGGCGGACGTCTTCGGCAACCCGGGTCGTCGCGTCGTCATCACGCCGGACCAGGACGAGCTCGCCGCCCGCGGCCTGAGCCAGACGGCGATCTCGGACGCGCTCGACGACAACGGCACCCTGATCCCCGGCGGCACCATCACCGAGGACGGCTCGACCCTGTCGGTGCAGACGGGTGAGCGGATCGCCTCGCTGAAGGACATCCGCGCCCTGCCGCTGACCAGTTCGTCGGACTCGGGCGCTTCCGGGTCGGGGTCGGGAGCCGCCGCCGGTGCGGACGGCTCGACGACCGGTGCCGGTGGGGCGGACGGGGCCGGGACGGGTGCGACCGGGACCGGTGCGGCCGGGACGGCAGCGACCGGTACGGCGACGACGGACGGTGGGACGACGGGTGGATCCACGACCGCCGCCACCCCGACCGACACCACGCTCGGCGACGTCGCGAAGGTCGCCATCACGCAGTCCCCGCGCACCTCGATCAGCCGCGTGGACGGCGAGCAGGCCCTGACGATCTCGATCACGAAGACGCAGGAAGCCAACACCGTCGACGTCTCGACGACCGTGCGCGACGCCCTGCCCGGCATCGAGGAGAAGATCGAGGGGGACCCGCGCTTCACCGTCGTCTTCGACCAGGCGCCCTACATCCAGCAGTCGATCGACTCCCTGGCCGAGGAAGGGCTGCTCGGGCTCGTCTTCGCGGTGATCGTGATCCTGGTCTTCCTGCTCTCGTGGCGCTCCACGCTCGTCACCGCCATCTCGATCCCGACGTCGGTGCTCCTCGCGGCGATCGGCATGCGGGCCGCCGGCTACACGCTGAACATCATCACGCTGGCCGCCCTCACGATCGCGATCGGCCGCGTGGTCGACGACTCCATCGTCGTCATCGAGAACATCAAGCGGCACATGCTGCCCGGCGTCGACCGCGGCCTCGCCGTGCGGGACGCCGTGCGCGAGGTCGCCGGTGCCGTCACCGCCTCGACCCTGACCACCGTCGCGGTGTTCCTGCCGGTCGCGTTCGTCGCGGAACTCGTCGGGGAGCTGTTCCGGCCGTTCGCGGTCACCGTCACCCTGGCGCTCGTCGCCTCGCTGTTCGTCTCGCTCACCATCGTCCCGGTGCTCGCGTACTGGTGGCTGCGCCCGCCGAAGGCGAAGCCTGGTACTGCGGTGGCGCCGTCGGGGACCGAGACCGAAGCCGAAGCCGACAGGACGCCCGATCGGTCCGAGGGTGCGCTCGCCTCCGCCGCGGACCTGCACGACGCCGGCCGGGCCGACCGTCTGCGCCGCGTCTACCTGCCGGTGCTCCGGTGGGTCGTCCGGAAGCCCGTCGTCGTCATCCTGCTCGCCGTGGTGGTGCTCGGCGGCACGGTCGCCACGCTGCCGTTCGTCACCACGAACTACCTCGGCGACTCGGGGCAGAACACGTTCACGGTCACGCAGGACCTGAAGGCTGGTTCGAGCCTCGCCGTCCAGTCCGAGTCCGCGCGGAAGGTCGAGCGGGCGCTGCAGGACGTCGAGGGCGTCGAGACCGTGCAGACCACCATCGGCACGAGCGGCCAGTCGATCCAAGCGGCGTTCGGGGGCGGCGGCTCGGCCTCGGTGCAGTACGCCGTGACGACCGACGCCGAGGCCGACCAGACCGCCATCCAGTCGGACGCCCGGAAGTCCATCGCGGGGATCGACGACGTCGGCGAGGTCACCATCGCGTCGTCCGGCGGCGGTTTCGGCGGCAGCAGCGACATCGAGGTCGACGTGACCGCGCCCACCCAGGCGCAGCTCGAGACGGCGTCGCGGCAGGTGCTGAAGACCATGCAGTCGGTCCCGGACACCACGGGCGCCACGAGCAACCTCTCGGCCGCCGAGCCGTTCCTCGCCGTCCGGGTCGACCGCGCGGAGGCCGCGTCCCTCGGTCTCACCGAGACCCAGGTCGGCGGCCTGGTCGCCGCTGCGGTCTCACCGCGGGACACCGGCAGCATCGAGATCGACGACGCGACGCTCGACGTGTACATCGCCGACCCGGAGCCGCCGACCACGATCGCCGCGCTCCGTGCCCTCGACGTCCCGACGAGCACGGGCACCGTCCCGCTGTCCGACGTCGCCACGGTCGAGGAGTCCGAGGGGCCGACCACCGTCACCACGACGAACGCGGCACGCACCGCCACGATCACGGTGTCGCCGGACGCCACGAACCTCGGTGCGGCCGTGCAGTCGGTCACGACCGCCGTCGACGAACTCGACCTGCCGCGCGGTGCGAGCGCGTCGATCGGTGGGGTCGCTGCCAGCCAGTCGTCGGCGTTCTCGCAGCTCGGGCTCGCGGTCCTCGTCGCCGTCCTGATCGTCTACGTGATCATGGTCGCGACGTTCCGGAGCCTGCTCCAGCCGCTGCTGCTGCTCGTGTCCGTGCCGTTCGCGGCGACGGGCGCGATCCTGCTGCAGATCGTGTCCGGGGTCCCGATCGGCGTCGCGTCCCTGATCGGGCTGCTCATGCTCGTCGGCATCGTCGTGACGAACGCGATCGTGCTCATCGACCTGGTCAACCAGTACCGCCGACGCGGGTTGCGGGTGCGCGAGGCGTTGATCGAGGGCGCCACACGACGCCTCCGTCCGATCCTCATGACGGCGATGGCGACGATCTTCGCGCTGCTGCCGATGGCGATCGGCCTGACCGGCAAGTCCGGGTTCATCTCGCAGCCGCTGGCACTGGTCGTGATCGGCGGTCTGGTGTCCTCCACGCTGCTGACGCTCGTGGTGCTGCCGGCGCTCTACTTCGTGGTCGAGCGGGCCCGAGAACGTCGTGCCGATCGCCGAGCGGAGAGGGAGACGGAGTCGGGCGAAGCCGCTTAGCGGCGGTACTCGGCGTCGACCGCGTCGAGGGGCGAGACGACGACGCGCTCGGTTCGCTCCTCGCGCTCGACGGCACGGAACCACGACACCAGCACCAGGGCCAGCGTCACGAGGAACACCACGGCGGCGCCCTGCGACACGACGGCCAGCTGTCCGGTCGCCGACGCGTAGCCACCGAAGGCCACCGCGGCGACGAACGACAGCCCGAGGAGCAGCTCCGCGAACGTCTGCAGCGCGGGGCGGTCCCAGCGGGTCGCAGCGGCGCGGGCAGGTCTGGTCGAGGTGTCGGTCACGACGGAAGTCTGCGGCCGGGCTCGCTGCAGCGGCAGTCCCGACTCCGGGTGCCACCCGCCCGGGGCACGCGATCCGTCGCCCGGACGGGTCAGCGCAGCTGGGTCCGCAGGAACGTGACCACGCGGCGGCTCATCGCCTCGTCGAGCTGGGCGATGGAGTGCGCCGTGCCCTCGACCGCCACGAAGGTCACCGGCACGTCGTGCGACCGGAGCGTCGCGGTGAACTCCTGCGACTCCCACATCGGGACGAACTCGTCGGTGGAGTGCCCGATGAAGAACGGCGCCGTGTCCGACGTCACGTGGTACTCCGGCGACGCGCGGGTGGCCGACGGGCACTTCGCGTACGACCGGCACCCGAGGTACAGCAGCTGCTTGCGCTGGAACGACGCCGAGACCCCGTCCGGCTCGGTCGATCGCCGGGTCAGGTTCGTCGGTCCGCTCAGGTCGACCACGGCCCGGATGCGGTCACCGTCGGCGTAGGCGGCGGACTCGTGGTCGGTCACCGCGAGCAACGCGGCCAGGTTGCCGCCCGCGCTCCCGCCGAACACCCCGACCCGCTGCGCGTCGACGTCGTACGTCTCCAGCGTCGTCGGCCGGAACACGTAGTCGAGCGCACGCCGGACGTCGTCGAGCCCGGCCGGGAACGGATCGGTCGGCGCCAACCGGTAGTCGACGTTGAACGTGACGAAGCCCTCCGACGCCAGGTACTTGCAGACCGACCGGTACGCCGCCGTGGCCTTGTCGCCGTGCGACCAGCTGCCCCCGTGGATCATGAACACCGCCGGCCGTCCCGTCGACGGTTCGGCCTCGTCGGCGTCCGGTTCGGCGGTTGCCGACGCCGACGCCGTGGCCGTGGGGGTCGCCGTGGTCTCCGGATCGCTGTCGGCCGGCAGACAGACGTCGAGCCGCTGCAGCGGGTCCGCGCCGTACGGCACGTCCGCGACGACGTCGATGCCGTGGTAGCGGAGCGAGAGCGGGTAGATGACACTGTCCGCGGTCACGGTGGCGTTCTCGTCGCCCACCGGATCCGTGCTGCACGACGCCATCGCCCCGAGCGCCACGACCGCGGCGACGAGCGCGAGCACTGAGCGGCGACCGGACTTCATCGCTTCCACGCTAGCCGCACCGGCAGGACGCCACGTCACCCGAGCGGAGGAACCGCACCGGCCGACCCGTCGCAGTGCGAGGATGAGCACGGCAGCCGCCACCGGAGCACCGCAGGAGGACCCGTGAGTCGTCGCAAGGCATGGAACGCCGATCCCGAACCACTGCTCCGCGTCGAACCGGGGTTCCGTCTCGACCAGGTGGACCCGGACGCGACACCGGGGTTCCCCGGACGCAAGATCGACGGGCTCGAGGCGCTCGCCGCCGGGGCCTCCCGCCTCGCCGCGCTGCAGGAGCGCCTGTACGCAGCGTCGACCGCGGGGGACGCGCGCCGGGTCCTGCTCGTCCTGCAGGCGATGGACACCGCTGGCAAGGGCGGCATCGTCTCGCACGTCGTCGGCGCGGTGGACCCGAACGGCGTGCACTACGCCGGCTTCAAGGCGCCGACAGCCGAGGAACGCGAGCACGACTTCCTGTGGCGCGTCGAGCGGCAGCTCCCCGGTGCCGGGCAGCTCGGGGTGTTCGACCGCTCGCACTACGAGGACGTGCTCGCCCAGCGGGTCCGCGGGCTCGCTGCACCGGACGAGATCGAGCGGCGTTACGGCGCGATCACCGCGTTCGAGAGCCGTCTGGCTGCCGAAGGCACCCCGATCGTCAAGGTGATGCTGCACATCTCGAAGGACGAGCAGCGCGCGCGCCTCGGCGAACGGCTCGACCGCCCCGACAAGCACTGGAAGTTCAACCCGTCGGACATCGACGACCGACTGCTGTGGGATCAGTACCAGGAGGCGTACCAGATCGCCCTCGACCGGACGTCGACCTCGCAGGCTCCCTGGTACGTCGTGCCGGCGAACCGCAAGTGGTACGCCCGGTTGGCCGTGCAGCAGCTCCTGCTCCGTGCCCTCGAGGACATGCAGCTCTCCTGGCCGAAGGCCGACTTCGACGTCGCGGAGCAGCGGCAGCGTCTCGCCGAGTCCTGAGCGGACGGTCGCCGGACCGGAGGCCCGTGCCGCGCCCGTCTCACGACTTGCGGCCGCGACGGGGCTGGCATCACGGCGCCCGCTCACGTAGACTCGTTCGGTCGGCCTTCGACGCCGTGACATTGTGATCACGGACTTTTGCTGGGTGTGTGTTGCTCGAGGGCTGGAATCACGTCGATTCGCGACGGGATGAACCCCCTCTCCGCAAGCAGCCCCCGCCGATGTCGCTGTCGGGCGCTGCGGTACGTCTGCACCCCGAGAAAGTAGCCATGGCCCCGTACAACAAGGGCGGCGCGGACAACCGCGCCTCCGACCGCGCCCGTCACCCGAACGGCACCCCCGCCGCCCGCAGCAGCAAGCACCGCGGGTTCCGCGCCGCCGAGCCGACGGCTCCGCGTCAGAAGCAGCGCTGGGACGCCGAGGAGCGTCGAGGCCGTTCGTCGCAGGGCGAGCGCCCGGCACGTCCGAACTGGGAGCCGCGTGACGGCGGCCAGCGTCGTGACGACCGTGCCCCGCGTCGCTTCGACCGCGATGACCGTGCGCCGCGTTCGTTCAACCGTGACGATCGTGCGCCGCGTCGTGACAATGACGACCGTGCCCCGCGTCGCTTCGATCGGGACGCTCCCTACTCGCACGGCCGTCCCGACGCTCCGCAAGCTCCGCGTCGCGCCGGAACCGGCTCGCAGGGGCCCAGTGCGCCGCGTCGTGACAATGATGACCGTGCCCCGCGTCGCTTCGACCGCGATGACCGTGCCCCGCGTCGCTTCGATCGGGACGACCGTGCCCCGCGTCGTGACAATGATGACCGTGCCCCGCGTCGCTTCGACCGCGATGACCGTGCCCCGCGTCGCTTCGACCGCGATGACCGCGCGCCGCGTCGTGACAACGACGGCCGTGCGCCGCGTCGCTTCGACCGTGACGACCGCGCCCCGCGTTCGTTCAACCGTGACGCTCCCTACTCGCACGGCCGTCCCGACGCTCCGCAAGCTCCGCGTCGCGCCGGAACCGGCTCGCAGGGGCCCAGTGCGCCGCATCGTGACAACGACGACCGTGCCCCGCGCAAGTTCGACCGCGACCGCACGGACCGCGCCCCGCGCCGCTCGTTCGACGAGCCCGAGCGCGGCAAGTTCGTCCCCGCCGACGACGTCAAGCTCGCGAAGCTCCAGGCCGAGGCCACGATCGCGGCCGATGTCGAGGGCGTGACCTTCGGTGACCTCGGCATCGGCGGCAACATCTCCCGCGCACTGCAGGAGCTCGGCGCCACCAGCCCGTTCCCGATCCAGGCGGCGACGATCCCCGACGTGCTCGCCGGCAAGGACGTCCTCGGCCGTGGCCGCACGGGCTCCGGCAAGACCATCGCGTTCGGCGCCCCGCTCGTCGAGAAGCTGATGGAGAACGGCGGCGGCACGAAGCGCAAGATGGGCCGCGCGCCGCGTGCGCTCATCCTCGCGCCGACCCGCGAGCTCGCCCTGCAGATCGACCGCACGGTGCAGCCCATCGCCCGCTCGGTCGGGCTCTTCACCACGCAGATCTACGGCGGTGTTCCCTACGGTCGCCAGGAGGGCGCGCTCGAGCGCGGTGTCGACATCATCGTCGGCACCCCCGGTCGCGTGCAGGACCTCATGAACAAGGGGAAGCTCGACCTCAGCGAGGTCGTCATCTCCGTGCTCGACGAGGCCGACCACATGTGCGACCTCGGGTTCCTCGAGCCGGTGCAGGAGATCCTCTCCGCCACGGCCGAGGTCACCCCAGAGGGCAACCGTGCCCAGAAGCTGCTGTTCAGCGCCACGCTCGACACCCAGGTCGCGGCGCTCGTCCAGCAGTTCCTGCACGAGCCGAGCGTGCACGAGGTCGCGGGTGAGGACCAGGCGTCCTCGACCATCGACCACCGTGTCCTCGTCGTCGAGCAGCGTGAGAAGGACCGGGTCCTCGAAGAGCTCGTCGCCGGCGACGGCAAGACGATCGTCTTCGCCCGGACCCGCGCCTACGCCGAGCGACTCGCCGACCAGTTCGAGGACGCCGGCATCCGCGCGACCTCGCTCCACGGTGACCTCAACCAGTCGCGCCGCACGCGCAACCTGCAGCTGCTCACGAGCGGTCGTGTGAACGTGCTCGTCGCCACCGACGTCGCAGCCCGCGGCCTCCACGTCGACGACGTGTCGCTCGTCGTGCAGGCCGATGCGCCGGACGACTACAAGGCGTACATGCACCGCTCCGGTCGCACGGGTCGTGCCGGCAAGGAGGGTACGGTCGTCACGATCGTCCCGCGCGGCCGCATCCGCAAGATCGAGGGCATCCTCGAGCGCGCCGAGATCGAGGCGGACCTCGTGCAGGCGGCGCCCGGTGACCGCATCGTGTCGGAGCTCGCCGCGCGGTAGTCGCGAGCACAGGACGGACGGGAGGCCCGGTACCAGCTGGTACCGGGCCTCCCGTCCGTCACATGGTGAGCAGAAATGGTCGGGTCCCGAAATCGGACCCGACCATTTCTGCTCACGAAGCGACCGCGCGGTCGCGCTCAGTGGTTGAAGAAGAGCAGCCCGCGTACGAAACCGGCCTGGCCGGCGTGCTGCGTGCAGTCGTCGAGGATGCTGATGATCCGGACTCCGGCCGTCACGGGCGGGTCCCACGCGTCGTCGACGACGGGGTCCAGGTCGTCGGGGCCGAGCGTGCCGAGGTACGCGACCGTGCGCTCGTGCACGGCGCGCAGGTACCCGGTGAGCAGCTCCGCCGAGGCGCGGACCCGCCCGACGTCGTCACGGGACATGCCGTAGCCGAGTGCCTCGGCGGGGAACGGCAGGTCGAACCGGTCGTACCAACCGTCGGCGGTCCAGACCTGCTCGGAGCCGGCCAGGTCAGCGATCTGGGTGTCCTGGCCGCGGGCGATGTGCCACGCGAGCCACGCCAGCGTGTTCGCTCCGGCGGCCGGACGCGCCGCGAGCTGGTCCGCGGACAGGCCGTCGACGGCGCGCTCCACCGTCTCGGGGACGCGGGAGAACGCTTCGATGAGGAGTTCTGCGGGGGTCATGGCGCTCACGCTACGCGGAGGCCACGAAACCGGCCCTCACACGGACGCTGCGCGGTGGTGGCGGTCCAGGGCGGCGCCGACTCCCTCGAACGCGGCGGCGAGCGTCTGACGGTCCTCCGGCGCGACGACCTCGCGGAACGCACCCGAGTAGACGGCGCCGATCTCGCGGGCGACGACCGCCCCCGAGGGGGTGAGGTGCAGGAGGACGCTGCGGCGGTCCTCCGGGTTCGGTCGCCGTTCGAGGTGGCCGCGCTTCTCGAGCCGGTCGATCAGCGACGTCATGGCCCCGGTGGTGAGCTCGAGGTACTCGCCGGCCTGCTTCGGGGTGACCCCGTGCCCGTCGGCAGCGCTCAGGAAGAACACGAAGCGGGTGTCGGTGGCGTTCAGACCGCGGATCGTGCTCTCGTGGTGCAGGACGCGCGCGTGCTGCATCTGGAGCACGCGGAACGCGGTGAGGAGCCTCGGCAGCTCGGCGTCGGCGTCGACGGCGGCGGGCTCCGGGATCGCGACGACGGGCGACGTCGGTGCGGGCGGTGTGGTGGGGACGACGCGGGCGGTGGGGACGGCCGGTTCGTGCTCGGGCAGGACGACCTGGTCGGTGTCCGTCATGGGGGCTCTTCTCGGGTACAGGGTGGGAACTTCAGTCAACAAGTAACTCGATTGTCAAGATACCCCCAGCGATGGGGGCATCCCTCGTCTTGTGAGCCACTCGAAGTGAAAGTAACTTGATCGTCGTACCACCTCGGCATGTAGCGCGACCAACCACCGCGGGCCCGGCCGAACCACCGATCAGACCTCTTCCTCACGGAGTACAACCATGTCTCGTGTCACCCCTCGCGCTGCCCGTCTCGCCGCCTGGATCGCCATCCCTGCCGCCCTCGTCGCCTCGGGCGTCGTCGTCTCGACGGCCTCGTACTCGGCGTTCTCCGCCACCACCGTCAACCCGACGGACAACTGGACGGCCGGCAGCGTCGCCCTCACCGACGACGACAACAACACGGCGCTCTTCACCGCCAACAACCTGAAGCCCGGCTCGACCGGCGCGAACTGCATCACGGTCACCTCGACCGGTTCGCTGCCCTCGACCGTGAAGCTCTACGGCACGAACGCCGCGACCTCGAAGGACCTGGCGGCGAACATCAACCTGACGGTCGAGCAAGGCACCGGCGGCGGCTTCGGCTCCTGCACCGGATTCACCCCTGCCACCACCAGCGGCTCGCTCTACAGCGGCACCCTCGCCGGTTTCGGCTCGTCCTCCACCAACTTCGCCACCGGCGTCGGCACCTGGGCCCCGACCGGCACCGCGTCCGAGTCGCGCGTCTACCGCCTCACCTACACCGTGTCGAGCACCACCCCGAACACCGTGCAGGGCGGCACGGCGTCCATGGGCCTCACCTGGGAGGCCCAGAACAGCTGATCCGGGCGCACCTCGCCCCCCGGCGGACCAGGCCCAACCAGCCCGGTCCGTCCCTCCCCGCAACGCGCCCCCGGTCGAAGGCAGTCATGAGCAGCATCGCAGTGCACGGTGGTCAGGCACCGCACGCAGCGGTCCGTGACGCCGTCGACTGGGGGCGCGTCGTCGTCGCCACCCTCGCCCGCGGTGTGGTCGCGACCCTGCTCGGTCTCGCGCTCTGGGCCGCCGCGCCAGCGGTCATCGGCTGGCAGCCGACCACGGTGATGACCGGCTCGATGGAGCCGCGTCTGCTCCCCGGCGACGTGGTCGTCTCGCGGCCCGTCGCCTCGGGTGCGATCAGCACGGGCAAGATCCTGCTCGCCGACGACCCGGACCAGCCGGGTCACCTCCGCATGCACCGTTACGTCGAGGACGGCCCCCGGAGCACCCTGATCACCAAGGGTGACGCGAACCCGCAGCAGGACTCCACCCCGCTCGAGCGCTCGGCCGTGCACGGCGTCGCCTTCCTCCGCATCCCGTTCGTGGGTGCGCCGATCCGGTGGATCCGCGAGGGCGAGTGGGTCCAGGTCGTCATGCTCGCGCTCGGCCTGACCGCCGCCCTCGCCCTGTGCACGATCGACGGGTCGCTCCGCCGGCTCGTCGCCGAGGACAACGCGGACCGCGCAGACGGCGACGCGGACAGCGGGTCGGCAGACGGGACCGACGACGGCCTGGAGGCGCGGGACGCCGCCGTCACGGGCCTCCCGACCGCCACGGCCACCGTCGTGACCCGGCGCGCGCTGCGTCGACGTGCCCGCCGCCGGCAGCGGCTCCGCCGCCTCGGTGGGGGCGCGGTCGTCCTCGTCATCGCCGGGAGCGTCGGCGTGCTCGTGCCCGCGCAGGCGGTGGCCGCGCCGTGGTCGCGGACCACGAGCACGGCCGCGACGCTCCACGCCGGCACGGCGACGCCCGCCACCGCCCTGACGTGCACGTCCAACCGTGACGGCTCGGTCACCATCGGCTTCGCGTACGACGGTCCCGACGCGGCGTCGTTCTCCGTGCTCAACACGAACGCGAACAGCATCGCCGCGACCGGCCCGGCCGGCAGCACCGCGCCCATCCGCGTCACCGGCAGCGGCATCCTGACGCTCGGAGCCGTGGTGACGGTCAAGATCCGCACCAACTGGGCGGGTTCCTGGCACGTCGACAGCACCGCGACGGCGCGCATCCAGACCGCGCTCATCGGCACGGACCTCAGCTGCGCTCGCTGAGCGCGCGAGGCTCTCCACACGGCGCCGCGGGGCGTCGGTCGATGTCCCCGGCCAGCGTTACCGTGTCCGCATGCGCATCCTGCACACCGGCGACTGGCACCTCGGCCGTACACTGCTCGGTGCCGACCTCCTCGAGCACCAGGCGGCGTTCACCGACTGGCTCGTCGACCTGGTGCGCGAGCGCGCCGTCGACCTCGTGGTCATCGCCGGCGACGTCTACGACCGCGCGATCCCGCCGCTCGACGCGGTCCGCATGCTGTCCCGGGTGCTCGAACGCCTCGCCGAGACCACGACCGTGGTCCTGACGCCGGGCAACCACGACTCCGCCGCACGGCTCGGCTTCGGCGCCGGTGTGATGGGGGAGCGCGTCCGCATCCTCGCCGAACCCGCGCGCATCGCCGACCCGGTGCTGGTCGCCGACGACGACGGCCCGGTGGCGGTGTACGGCATCCCGTACCTGCACCCCGACCTCACCCGGTACGCCCTGGCCGCGGTCCCCGATGAACCCCTCGCACGCTCGCACCACGCGGTCGTGCACGCCGCGACCGAGCGGATCCGTACCGACCTCGCCACCCGGGCCGGCACCAGGAGCATCGTCGTCGCGCACGCCTTCGTCGGGGGCGCCGACCCCAGCGACAGCGAGCAGGACATCCGCGTCGGCGGGGTCGACCGCGTCGCCGAGTCGGTGTTCGCCGACTTCGACTACGTCGCGCTCGGGCACCTGCACGGCCCGCAGCGCGTCGGCGACGGCGGCCGGATCCGGTACGCCGGCTCGCCCCTCGCGTTCTCCTTCGGCGAGCGGCAGCAGCGGAAGTCCGTGACGATCGCCGAACTCGACGCGGCCGGCGTGGTCACCGTCGAGCTCGTCCCGACACCGGTGCCGCGTCGGTTGGTCGACGTCCGCGGCGGTATCGACGAGATCGAGTCCGGTGCGTTCCGGGCCGATGCCGACGCCTGGGTCCGGGTCGCCGTGACCGACACCGTCCACCCGGAGCGCATGTACGCCCGGGTGAAGGACCACTTCCCGCACGCGCTCGCGATCACGCACGAGCCGGCCGATCGCCCCGCCGCCACGGCAGCCCGCGCGGTCACCGCCACGTCCGACCCGGTCGAGGTCGCGGCGGACTTCGTGGCCTTCGCCACCGGGGGCGTGCCCGACGACGACGAGCACGCCGTCCTGACCGAGGCGTACGAGGCAGCCGCGCTCGCCCTGCAGCGCGAGGGGGACCGTTGATGTACCTGCACCGCCTTCAACTACGGGCCATCGGGCCGTACCCCGACCTCGTGACCATCGACTTCGCGGCGCTCGCCGCCTCTGGGGTGTTCCTGCTCGAGGGGCCGACCGGCTCCGGCAAGTCGACCATCATCGACGCCGTCGTGTTCGCCCTGTACGGCGGGCTCGCGGGGTCCGACGCAAGCTCCGACCGACTGCACAGCCAGCACGCCGACCCGTCCGTCGAA
The DNA here is from genome assembly GCF_015351025.1 of Curtobacterium sp. VKM Ac-1376. Classification (GTDB taxonomy): domain Bacteria; phylum Actinomycetota; class Actinomycetes; order Actinomycetales; family Microbacteriaceae; genus Curtobacterium. The sequence continues at coordinate 341,495 of NZ_JADKRV010000003.1, forward strand.
CCCTTCGTCGAGCTCGTGTTCGAGACCGGTGCCGGCACGTACCGCGTCCGGCGCACCCCGCAGTACGACCGTCCGAAGCAGCGAGGGACCGGCACCGTGAAGCAGCAGGCGTCCGCACAGCTGTTCCGGCTGGCCGGGCCCGCCGACGCCGCCGGTGAGCCGATGTCCTCGCGGATCCCGGAGATCGGCGTCGAGATCGCCCGGATCGTCGGGCTCGACCGTGCGCAGTTCCTGCAGACCGTCGTGCTGCCGCAGGGCGAGTTCGCGCGGTTCCTCCGTTCCCCGGGGGAGGACCGCCGGAAGCTCCTGCAGTCGCTCTTCGGCACGCAGGTCTACGACCGCACCGCCGACGAGCTCGCCGCCCGCCGCCGCGCCGTGCAGGCCGAGGTCGACGGAGCGGACGAGCGCGTGCGCGACGCCCTCGCCCGCTTCGCCCAGGCCGCGGGACTCGACGACGCCGACGAGTCCGTGGTCCCCGGCACGGCGACGTCGCTCCGCGCGGCGGCCGACGCGGCCGGGGCGGCACGCACGAGCGCGGCGACCACGGCGACCGCTGCGACCGCGCACGAGCAGGCGGTGACCGCCCGCGCCGCGGCCCTCGACCGCCGGGCCGCCCTGCTGCGGCGGCAGGCGATCCTCGATGCCGACGCACCTGCCGTCGAGCACGCGCGCTCCGCCCTGGCGACGGCCGAACGCGCAGCCCGGGTCGCCGCCGTCGCGGACGGCCTCGACGCAGCGTCCGTGCGCGCCGACGACACCGCTGCCACCGCGGTGCGGCTGCGTGACGAGCACGACCTCGGCGGTGCGGACACGGCCGAGGTCCTCCGTCGACGGGATGCCCTGATCGACGACCTGTCCGACGTCCGGCACCTCGTCGTGGTCGAGGACGGCACTGCTGCCCGACGCGCCGCGATCGCCGAGGCGACGGACACGGCCGAACGGCTCGCCGCCGAGCTGGTCCGGCTCGACGCGGCCCTCGATGCCCGACCTGCGGAGCGGACGCGGATCGTCGAGGCCGCTCGAGACGCAGCGGTCACCGCCGCCGACGCCGACGCCGCGGCGCACGAGGTCTCCCGCGTCCGGTCCCTCCGCGCGGACCTCGTCGCTCGCGGCCGTGCCGAGCAGCGCGTCACCGAGGCCGAACGGGCCGTGGCCGGCGCGCGCCGGGTGGCGACGGAGGCGCTCGAGGCCGAACGTTCCCTGCGCGAGCGCCGGATCGCCGGGCTGGCCGGTGAACTCGGCGCGGCACTCACCCCCGGCGACCCCTGCCCCGTCTGCGGCTCGACGACGCACCCGTCGGTGGCGTCGCCACAGGACGACCACCCGTCGATCGCTGCGGTCGACGCGGCTGGTGACGTGTCCCGCCGGGCCGACCAGCGCCTCGCGGACGCCGCCGCGGACCTCGCGGTCGAGCGTGCCGAGCACCAGCGCCTGGTCGAGGCCGTCGGCTCCTTCGACGACGCCGTGATCGACACGATGGCGGCAGCCGCCGACGAACGGGTCCGGGCCGCGCGCCAGGCGTCGGCGCTGGTCCTGCAGCACGAGCGAGCCCGCTCGGACCACGACACTGCCACCCGCGCGCTCGAGCGTGACCGGAACGACCTCGACGCCCGCCGCACGGTGCTGGCGTCGACCGCGGTGTCGGACGCCGAGCGGCTCGAGACCGACCTGCGAGCCGTGCACGACGCGATCGCGCGCCTCGGTGCGCTGCTGGACGACGAGCCCGGCTCCCTCCGGGCCGCGGTCGGCGTCCTCGACGAGCGGTCGGCGGCTCTCCGTACCGTCGCCGAGGCCGACGACCGAGCGACGAGCGCGGCCCGGGCTCGCGACGAGCGTCGAGCCGAGGTGGCTCGTGTCCTCGACGAGCAGGGCTTCCCCGACGTGGCCGCAGCGAGGGCCGGGTTGCTCGTCGCCGACACCGCCGCCGGCTTCCGCAGCCGCATCAGTGCGGCCGAGGCCGAGCGGGCCGTCGTCCGGGCCGGCCTCGACGAACCCGCCGTGCAGGCCGCGGCCGACGATGATGCCGAGCAGCTCGACCTCGAGGGCGCGCGGGCCGAGCGGATCCGCGCCGCTGCAGCGCTCGACGATGCCACCCGGCTCGCGGTGACGGCCGCCGACCGCGCAGAGGCCGTCGAGCAGTGCGCTGCCGAGGTCACCCGTGCGGTCCGTGCCCGGCAGGAGACCTCGACACGCAGCCGCGCGGTGGTCCGCCTCGCCGACGTCGCGAACGGGGTCGCGTCGGTGAACCCGACCGGGATCACCCTCGGCACCTACGTGCTCATGCGCCGGTTCGAGGACGTCGTGGCGGCCGCCAACGACCGGCTGCGCGGCATGCTCGCCGGCCGGTTCACGCTCGAGACCTCCGACGAGCGCGAGTCCGGCTCGCGGGCACGACGGACGGGCCTCGCCCTCGCCGTGCACGACCACACGACGGACACGGTGCGCGACCCGCGCAGCCTGTCCGGCGGCGAGACGTTCACCGTCTCGCTGTGCCTGGCGCTCGGGCTCGCGGACGTCGTGCAGGCCGAGGCCGGCGGCGTCTCGCTCGGCACGCTCTTCGTCGACGAGGGCTTCGGCACCCTCGACCCGGAGACCCTCGACGACGTCATCGGGCAGCTGTCCCGACTGACGGCCGGCGGCCGACAGGTCGGCATCGTCAGCCACGTCGAGGAACTCAAGCAGCGAATCCCGGAGCGGATCGCCGTGCGACGGACGGCGACCGGGGGATCCCGGGTGACCACGACCGTCTGACGGTGCCCTGTCCCGGGACCGGGACCGGGACCGGGACCGGCACCGGCACCGGCACCGGCTACGGGGTCGGCGTCGACTCCACTGTGCCGTCGGGCGGCGGCAGGATGTCGGCCGCGATCCACGGGAACACCCACTGGAACAGCACGAACACGATGGCAGCGAGGAGCACGAGCAGCTCGAGCACCTTCAGGACGGTGGGGCCGGGCAGCAGGCGCCAGACCAGGGGGAAGATCACTTGACGGTCTCCGAGAGTTCCTTCGGGGTGCCCTCGGACGCGGGCATCCAGTAGTCGAGCTTCGCGTGCGTCACGAAGCGCTCCGCCGCGGACCACATCGGGTGGCAGGCGGTCAGGGTCAGCCAGCGGTCTTGCGCCGTCGGTTCCACGCCCGGCTTGTTCGGCACCGGCGCGATCGTCTCGATCTTGTCGGGCGTGACGATCTGGCTGTCGGTGACCTTGTACACGTACCAGACGTCGAACTTCGTCTTCGCGTCGGTGACCCGCACCACGATCGAGTCGCCCTGCTTGAGCTCCGCGATCTGGTTGAGGGGCTTGCCGTAGGTGACGCGGTGGCCGGCGACGGCGAAGTTGCCGGGCGCCCCGGGCATCGCGGTGTCCTGGTAGTGCCCGAGGCCGATCGTGTTGAGCACCTTCTCACGATCGGTGCCCTCACCGACCGGGCGGTTGTAGTCCTCGCCGAAGCGGGGGATCTGCATCGTGCCGAACACGTCCGACAGTCCCGGCGGTTCCGCGAGCACCGGTGCGGTGCCACGGTGCTCCGTGCCCTGCACCTTCGGGGTGGTGACCTGGTCGAGACCCTGGACCAGCTTGCTCTGCTCGTTGACCGCGACCACGTCGGTCCACCAGGCCGTCCACACGACGTACAGGCCGGTACCGGCGCCCGCGATGATGAGCAGCTCGGCGATGAGCGACACGATCGCGCCGCCGACGGTCAGTCGTCTCCGGGGGGAGCGCGGGGACCGCGAGCCGGCTTCGTCGTCCCGCGCGCTGCGGCGCGACGGGAGGGTGTCGTGTGCGGTCACGGGGCTCCTGATCAGCTGGGATGGTCGGACAGGTCTATCAGATCACGGCGACGGCCCGGTGACGACGTTCTCCCCACCCCCGTTAACGTGGTGGCCATGGAGTACCGGATCCGTCCCTTCCGCACCGACGACACCGACGCGGTCGTCGCGCTCTGGGAGTCGTGCGGTCTGGTCCGTCCGTGGAACGACCCGCGCCGTGACATCGCCCGCAAGCTGACCGTCCAGCCGGAGCTCTTCCTGGTCGCCGAACAGGGCACCGACGACCGCGGCGCCGGCATCGTTGCGGCGGGCATGGCCGGGTTCGACGGACACCGCGGCTGGGTGAACTACCTCGCGGTGCGGCCGGAGCTGCAGGGCTCGGGGCTCGGTCGGACGCTCATGGCGGAGTTCGAGCGGCTGCTGACCGACCTCGGCTGCCCGAAGGTCAACCTGCAGGTGCGCGCGGGCAACGAGCAGGTGCTGGGGTTCTACGCCTCGCTCGGGTACGCCGACGACCAGACGGTCTCGCTCGGCAAGCGCCTCATCCCGGACGTCTGACCGCCCGGCAGCCCGACCGCGCCCCCGACCCCGCCCCCCGGGAAGGCGACAGAGTCCCGCCGATGTTCCGCGGCACACTGTCGCTTCGCCGGAGTCGACACCGACCGTCAGCGGGACACAGTCGCTTTCGCGGCACCAGCGCTCCGCCGGCGCCCCACCGCCCCGTTACGCCAGTGCCAGCGCCACCGACGCGACGAACGCCAGCACGATGCCGATCCACTGCTGCCCCGTCAGCCGCTCCCGCAGCACCACGCCGGCGAGCACGACCGTGCCGATCGGGTACAGCGCGTTGAGCACACTCACGACGGGCAGCGTCGCCGGGTCGTCGCTGCTGTGCAGTCCGGCCTGGATGAACACGTTCGCCATCGCGTCGAAGACGCCGCACGCGGTCACGGTGACCAGCAGCCGCGGACCCCGTCCGCGACCCGCCCGATGCTCGCGGACCGCGGCAGCGTCGTCGGGTCTGGCCGTCGTCGTGGCGTGCACCGGGCCTCCCGTCCGGAGCGCGACCACGAGCGCCGCCGCACCCAGCAGGACCGCCTGCAGCACCCGCGCGACCAGGAGCGGGGCGACGCCCGAGTCGGTCGGCGTCATGTCGTAGGCCAGCACGATCCCGCCGAAACCGCACCCGGCGACGGCCGCAGCCGCCACGCCGCGGGCGGTGAGCCGCGCTCCGGATGCATCCCGGACGAGCGCGACGAGCACCACGGCGACCACGGCGACCACGAGGGCACCCTTGGCGACGGGGGAGAGCACCGTCCCGCGGGACACCGCGACGAGCACCGGTACGACGGCCGCGAAGACGGCCGTGACGGGCGAGAGCACGCTCATCGGGCCGATCGCGAGCGCCGCGTAGAGCAGGAGCACGCCGACCCCGCCGGAGAGCCCCGCGACCGCACCCCAGACCGCGGCCGGCCACGAGAACGTGCCGCCCACCACCACCAGGCCGACGAGCAACGGCGCGATCCCGACCACCGCCGCCACCGCTGCGACCGTCACCGGACGGATCCGCCGCGATGCCAGGCCGCCGAGGAAGTCGGCGAACCCGTAGACGATCGCGCCGGACAGGCCGAACAGCACGGTGAGCACGGCTCCCATCCTGCCCGGCCCGGTAGCCTGCGTGGCGTGAGCGTTCCCTACCACCGCCTGCCCCGTGTCGACGCACGCTGGAGGTGGTGGCGACCGCTGGTGGCCCTCGCGTTCCTGGCGGGGTGGTACCTGGTGTCGCAGATCGTCATCGCGGTCGCGTACTTCGTGCCGATCCTCCGGAGCCAGGGTGCGGACGGGCTGATCCAGCTGCAGAACGACCTGGCGAGCGGCGCACTCGACCCCACCGACCCGGTGGTGCTCTCGATGTCGCTCGTCTCGCTCGTGGTCCTGCTGCCGGGGATCCTGCTCGCGGTCAGGATCGCGCGGATCGGGCCGGCCGGCATCCTGTCGTCCACGCGCTTCCGCGTCCGGTGGGCCTGGACGGCCTGGTGCCTGCTGCCGACGCTCGTCATCGCGGCGATCATGTTCGTGGTGCAGACCGGCCTGTTCTGGGACGGCGGCATGATCACGCTCGAGGGCGGCTTCGCCTGGAACCACGACGCGATCGGCCAGTCGACGGTCTCCCTCGGCACCCTGACCCTGACGATCGCCCTCGTCGTGCTGCTGGTCCCGTTCCAGGGCGCTGCGGAGGAGTACATCTTCCGTGGCTTCCTCATGCAGACCATCGCATCGTGGATCCCGTGGCGGATCGTCGGCACGGTCCTCGCCGTGGCCGTGTCCACGGTCGTGTTCGCGGTGCTGCACATCCCGAACGGCTACAACGTCTGGGGCATCCTCGACGTCGGGTCGTTCGGCCTGATCGCGGCGATCATCGTGCTCCGGACCGGCGGCATGGAGGCCACCGTCCTGCAGCACGCCTTCAACAACATCATGATCTTCCTGCTGCAGGCGCCGGGCTGGTCGGGGATCGACCTGACGTCCACGGACGCGAACGGCACGCCCGGCGGCTGGCTCGTCACGCTCGGCACGTCGCTCCTGTTCTGGGGCATGGTCGAGTTCCTGGCGCGGTGGCGGGGGCTGGACCGCAGGTTCGTCGGGCACGAGGCCCCGCGGTTCCGCGGTGTCGCCCCGGCCTGGGCGGGCGGGGTGCGCTGGACCCGGCCTGGAGGCACGGGCTGGGCGACCGCGCCGGTCCGCGCCGGCGACGCGGCCGGCTCCGACCTCCGTGCCGGTCCCGACGAGGACGGCGCTGTGGACAGTGCGGTGGGTGTCGCCGGTCGCCCGTAGGCTCGTGGCATGAGCACCACGCCCGCGCCCGCTGCCGTGTCTGCTCCTGCTGCCGTCTCTGCACCCCGTGCCGCTGCGCTCGACGTGCTGCACCGGGTGTGGGGCTACGACGACTTCCGCGGCGAGCAGGCGTCCATCATCGACCAGGTGGTCGGCGGCGGCGACGCCCTCGTGCTCATGCCGACCGGTGGTGGCAAGTCGCTCTGCTACCAGGTGCCGGCGCTCGTCCGCGACGGCGTCGGGGTCGTGGTGTCCCCGCTCATCGCGCTCATGCAGGACCAGGTCGACGCCCTGGCGGCGAACGGCGTGCGTGCCGCGTTCCTCAACTCCACGCAGGGCGCCGACGAACGGTCCCGGGTCGAGCGTGCCGTCGTGCAGGGCGAGGTCGACATGCTCTACCTCGCGCCGGAACGTCTGCGGCTCGAGTCCACCCGCGCGCTCCTCGACCGGGCGCGCGTCTCGCTGTTCGCCATCGACGAGGCACACTGCGTCGCCCAGTGGGGCCACGACTTCCGGCCGGACTACCTCGAGCTGAGTGTCCTGCACGAGCGCTGGCCGACCGTGCCGCGTATCGCCCTGACCGCGACGGCGACCCCGCAGACCCACCGCGAGATCTCCGCCCGCCTCGGGTTGGACGACGCCGCGCACTTCGTGGCCGACTTCGACCGGCCGAACATCCAGTACCGCATCGAGCCGAAGACCGCGGCGCTGCAGCAGCTGCTCACCTTCATCCGCACCGAGCACAGCGGCGACGCCGGCATCGTCTACTGCCTGTCCCGCAAGTCGGTGGAGCGCACCGCGACGGCGCTCGCCGAGCAGGGGATCAACGCGCTGCCGTACCACGCCGGTCTCGATGCCCGCGTGCGTGCCCGCAACCAGTCGACGTTCCTGCGCGAGGACGGCGTGGTCATGGTCGCGACGATCGCGTTCGGCATGGGCATCGACAAGCCCGACGTCCGGTTCGTGGCGCACCTCGACCTGCCCAAGTCGGTCGAGGGCTACTACCAGGAGACCGGTCGCGCAGGTCGTGACGGGCTGCCGTCGACCGCCTGGCTCGCGTACGGGCTGAACGACGTCGTGCAGCAGCGCCGGATGATCGACCAGTCCGAGGGCGACGCCGCACACCGCCGGCAGCTCAGCGCCCACCTCGACGCCATGCTCAGCCTGTGCGAGACGATCGAGTGCCGCCGGGTGCGGTTGCTCGCGTACTTCGGGCAGGAGAGCACGGCGTGCGGCAACTGCGACACGTGCATCGCCCCGCCGGAGTCGTGGGACGGCACCGTCCCCGCGCAGAAGCTGTTGTCCACCGTGGTCCGGCTCGAGCGTGAGCGCGGGCAGCGGTACGGTGTGGCGCACCTCGTCGACATCCTGATCGGCAAGCGGTCGCCCCGCGTGCAGGAGCTGCAGCACGACTCGCTGGCCACGTTCGGCATCGGCACCGACCTGTCCGAGGGCGAGTGGCGCGCCGTCGCGCGGCAGCTGCTGGCGCAGGGGTACGCCGCGGTCTCCGGCGACGGCTTCGGCACCGTGGTCCTCAGCCCGACCAGTGCGGACGTCCTGACCGGCAGGGTGCAGGTCCGGATGCGCCGCGACCCGGTGAAGGCACCGCGTGCGAGCCGTTCGCGGCGGACCGTCGTCACGGACATGCCGCAGGAGGCCCTGGGCCTGTTCGAGTCCCTGCGCGCCTGGCGTGCTGCCGAAGCCCGCGAGCAGGGCGTCCCCGCGTACGTCGTGTTCAACGACGCGACCCTCCGGGGCATCGCCGCGGTCAAACCGGCGGACGTCGACCAGCTCGCCGAGATCTCCGGAGTCGGTGCCGCGAAGCTCGAGCGCTACGGCCGCGCGGTGCTGGACGTGGTGTCCGCGGCCGACTGAGCGGTTCGCCGGAGCTCATGCCGGCAGCGGCATGTGCCCTCCGCGCGCCTCATTACACTCGGTAGCTCGTCATCACGAGGAGGTCCGGTGTCCGGTTCGACGAAGTTCGCCACGGTGCTCAGCCGCGCCGTGGTGACGCCGCTCGCCCGGTTGCTGTGGCGCCCGACGATCATCGGTCGCCGGAACGTCCCGAAGCGCGGCCCCGTCATCCTGGCGAGCAACCACCGCTCCTTCATCGACTCCCCGGCGATCACGCTGATGGCCCCCCGCAAGGTGTCGTTCCTCGCCAAGCAGGAGTACTTCACGGGTTCGGGCGTCAAGGGTGCGGTGTCCCGCGCGTTCTTCGCCGGGATCGGTGCCATCGGCGTCGAGCGTGGTGCCGGCGCTGCGGCGCAGCAGGCCCTCGACCTCGGGCTCGCACGACTGCAGGAGGGCGAGGCCTTCGCGATCTACCCGGAGGGCACGCGGTCCCTGGACGGCCGGATCTACAAGGGCCGCACGGGTGTGGCGTGGCTGGCGCTGACGAGTGGCGCTCCCGTGGTGCCCGTCGCGCTGACCGGCACCGAGGACGTGCAGCCGGTGGGCTCGAAGCTGCCGACCCTCGCGAGGGTGACCATCGAGTTCGGCGAGCCCCTCGACCTGTCGTCCTACGGCGAGGCGTCCTCCGGTCGAGCGCGACGCCACGCCACCGACGCCGTGATGGCCGCGATCCAGGAGCTCAGCGGGCAGGAACCGGCCAGCGCGTACAACAACCCTCCGGCGACGATCGTGGAGCGCGTCCGCCGCGTGCTCCAGCCGGACGACCCGACCGCAGCCGCCGTCGACCCCGACTGATCAGACCACCGGTCCGCACTATTGCACATCTGACATATCGATGGTTGAATGAGGGATGTGCCAGTCGGCACGTCTCCATCGCCGGTCGCCCGAGAACGACCGCGCCTCGACATCCAGATCGGACGGTCAGCAGCATGTCCTCCACCCCGCTCTTCGACTCCATCGCCCAGCGCCGGGATCAGGCCGACGCCCCCGGGTCCGTCCCGACGCCCCCACCGGCTCGCGGGTTCGACACGCCCGTCCCCACCTCGCCGATGTCCGCACCCCTCCGGCCCGGTGACTCCACCCTCGTCCCCGCAGCCCTCGTCGCGGCGATCGACGACATCCCGGTGCGCGTCGCCGGCGCCGTCGTGACCGAGGCCACTGTGCGACCCGAGCACCTCGTCCTGGTCGAGACCGTCGCCGACGCCATCACCCGTGCGGTCGTCGACGCCGTCGTGACCGAACTCGACCGGATCACCCGCGACGGCGTCGTCCGCGTCTGAAGCCGGCGGCCCCCGAGCGATGACGACGTCCACCGACGGTCTCCCGCTGCGCCCGCGCGGTGCCGAGCGGCGGACCGCCAACCGATCAGCAGCGTCCGCGCAGCGCCGTGCACGGCGCGATGCGCCTCGGGACGCCCGACGAGCCGCCGGGGTGGCGGTGTCCCCTCCCGTCACCCCGGCTTCCACCCCGCGCCGCAGCACGTCGTTCTTCCGCAGCCCCGTCCGGCACACCCTGCCGGCAGCCGCCGCGACCGCCGTGGCCTGCCTGTTCGTCTCCGTCACCTCGCCGCAGACCGCCATGGCCGCCGCACCCGAGCAGAGCGCTCCCGCACTCGGCACCCAGCACTTCGTGGCTGACGGGTCCTCGCGCCTGACCGTCGACCGTGACGGCTTCTCGGTCGGGCACCCAGCCGCAGTCCTGCGGGCACCCGGTGGCACGGCCTCGGCCGACGGGGTGTTCCGTCCCACGGTCGGCGTGATCGCCGATGGCGGCGCCTTCGGCTCGCGCTGGGTCGCGGGCTGTGACGCGTGCTCGACCTCGCACCAGGGTGTCGACTTCGCCGCGGCCATCGGCACCCCGGTGGTCGCCGCGATGCCCGGTCGGGTGGTCTCCGCCGGGGTCCTCGGTGGCTACGGGAACCAGGTCCTCCTGCAGCACGCCGACGGCACGCGGACCCGGTACGGGCACCTGTCCGTGATCGGGGTCCGGCCCGGCCAGACCGTCGTCGCCGGGCAGCGCATCGGGGCTGTCGGCAACACCGGTGTCTCGACGGGCGCACACCTGCACTTCGAGGTCATCGTCGCCGGCGCACCGATCGATCCCGCAGCCTGGTTGCAGGCTCGCGGGCTCCTCTGACGGCCGGGTCGGCCAGGGCTCCGGCGCCGGACGAGGCCGCGGGCGTACCGTCGACACCGTCGCGACACCGCGCCGCGACAGGACGGAGACGCGCGTGCGTGTGACGGTGTTGGGAACGGGTGCGATGGGTGCCGGGGTGGCGGGTTCGCTCCTCCGCGAGGGGCACGAGGTCACGGTCTGGAACCGGAGCACCGACAAGGCCGCGCCGCTCGGCGACCGCGGAGCCACGGTCGCAGCCGATCCGGCGCTGGCCGTCGAACGCGCCGAGGTCGTCCTGCTCACCCTGTTCGACACCGACGCGGTCGTCGACGTCCTGGAGCAGGCCGCCGGCGACGCGCCGACCGACGCCGTGTGGGTGCAGGCCTCCACGATCGGGGTCGAGGGCACGGCCACCGTGGTGCAGCTCGCCCAGAAGTACAGCATCACCCTGGTCGAGGCGATGATGCTCGGCACGAAGGCCCCGGCGGAGCAGGGGAAGCTCACGATGCTCGCCGCGGGGCCCGGCGACCTGCTCGACCGCATCGCACCCGTGCTCGACGCGATCGGCGCGAAGACCGTCCGGGCCGGCGAGCACGTCGGCGACGGCACCGCCCTGAAGCTCGCGGCGAACGCCTGGATCGCCTCGCTCACGGCGGCCACCGGGCAGTCGCTCGCCCTCGCGGCCGCGCTCGGCCTCGACCCCGCGCTCTTCCTGCAGGCGATCGAGGGCAGTGCGAGCGACTCCGCGTACGCCCACACGAAGGGTGCGGCGATGATCGCCCGGCAGTTCCCCGCGCAGTTCGCGCTCGACGGGCTCCGGAAGGACATCGGCCTGATCACGGATGCGGCACGGTCGGCCGGGGTGTCCACGACGCTGCTCGAGGCGCTCGGCCGGGTCTACGCGGACGCCAGTGCTGCGGGGCACGGTGGCGACGACATCGCCGCGGTGGGAACCGCGTTCTGACGCCGGGTGCGGTCAGCCGCGTCGGAACAGTCGCCGCAGGCGCTTCGTGAGCCGTCCCACGGCCTCGTCGTTCATCGTGTTCGCCAGGTCGAATGCCTCGCGCGCGGGATCGGCGCCGCCCTGGATGCGTCGGAGTGCGGCGTCGGCACGGGCGCGTGAGTCGAGCTCGGCGAAGGGCATGTCGTCCTCGGGGTGGTGCTCGCCACCTGGTTCCATGCGCGACAGGCTACGCGCGACGGGTGTGGTCGGTCCCGGCGTCGAGGTCGTCCACCACCCGGACGAGTTCGTCGAGGAACTCCACGACCACGGCCATGTCGTCCGTCCGCAGGTGCTCGGTGACCTCGAGCGCACGAGCGTCGAGCTCCTCGATGACGCGCACCGCGTCCCGCATCGAGGTGCCGGTCGCGGTGAGGATCACGCCGCGGCGGTCGTTCGGGTCGGGGTGCCGCTCGACGTGGCCGCTGCGGACGAGCCGGTCGACGAGCGCCGAGGTCGATGCCGCCGTGATCTGGAGTCGCTCGGCGAGGACCTTCGCGTTGACGGTCCGGCCGTCGTGCTCGGCGTCGATCAGGACCCGGAGTGCCAGCAGGGCGTTCTCGCCGATGCCCAGGGACTCGCGCGCGCGGCGCTGGGCGGCGCTCTCGGCTGAGCGGTACCGCCGCAGGGCGTTGAGGACGTCGACGGCGGTCACCGCGGAGTCCTCGTACCAGTACCCCGCGGTGCTGGTCATCACCTCGGACGTCATGCGAACAATGCTAGACGCTCTAGCGAGTTCGTCAGGCGAGCGGGGAGACGGGACACTCGCAACACCCGTGACGTCATTCGGAAACACCCCGGCAACGCCCGCTCGTTAGGTTCTGGGCATGCAGGAGCAGCCGTGCTGAGCCGACTCGCGGGGAACGTCTTCCACGTGGGGAGCGCGGTCGAGCGCACCGACGTCGTCGCGCGGCTGCTCGACGTCTACGTCGCTCGCCGCGAACCGGGCACCCTCGACGACGACCGCATGGTGGCGACGGAGCTCCGCAGCGTCATCGGGACGGCGGGTCCGGCGAACGACGCCGACCGTGCCGCGACGATCGACGCGCTCGCGCTCGACCGGCACGAGCCCGCCTCGATCGCGGCAGCGGTGGCCGTCGCCCGCGACCACGCACGTCGTGCCCGCGAGGTCGTCTCGAGCGAACTCTGGGACTGCCTCGACGTCACGCGGTCACGGATGCCGCGGAAGATCGCCCCCGACCGGGCGCACGAGTTCCTGGGGTGGGCACGGGAGCGCAGCGCGCTCGCCATCGGTGTCGTCGAGGGCGATGCCAGCCGCGACGAGGTCTGGGAGTTCTTCACCCTCGGCCGGTCCCTGACGCGCTGCGCCTCCACCGCCCGCCTGCTGGCGTCGCGGTTGCTGGAACCCGACTCGGTGATCTCGTGGACGGCGGCGCTCCGGGCATGCGGAGCGGGCGAGGCGTTCCTGCGCGGGCGGGACCACGCCCCGGTTCCGTCCGACGCAGCGGCGTTCCTGCTCCTCGACGAGCACAGTCCCCGCTCGCTGCGCTTCTCGGTGCACCGCGCCGCCGAGTGTCTCGCCGACGTCGCCCCCGCCTGTGTGGCGGAGGAGGTCGCCGGGTTCGCCGCAGCACGGGCGCAGCTCGACGCCATCAGCGAGGAGTCGGCACTCGCCGCCGTCGGCGCGGCCGGCGACCGGCTGGCGGTCGCGGCCGACCGCGTGGCTGCGGCGCTCGAAGCGCGCGTCTTCGCGGGGTCGGCGCCCGTGCTCTGAGCCGCGGTCGGCCCACGGGTCGTTGCGCTGATCGGGTGGTCGCGCCGCGTCGGAGGGGAGGCCCGTGGCGGGGCCGCCACGGGCCTCCCGTCCGTCAGGCGGCACCGGAATCCGTCAGGCGGCACCGGAATCCGTCAGGCGGCACCGGAATCCCTCAGACGGCACTGGAGCGATCGGCCAGCGCTTCGTCGCGCTCGAGCTCCCGTCGCAGCGCGGCGCGCGTGCCGACGACCGGCACCGCGTGCGTGATCGCGAGGTGCAGGCGGGCGTCGGCGTCGTACCGGAGCCGGACCCGCTGGTACCGGATCAGCCACACCAGGGCGATCGCGAGGGCCACGAAGCCCGACGCGGCGCCGACGACGATCGCCCAGCGCGGGCCGAAGGCGTCGGCGACCGCTCCGACGACGGGGGCGCCGATGGGGGTGCCACCGGCGAAGATCGCCATGTACAGCGCCATCACCCGGCCGCGCATCACCGGCTCGGTCGTCGTCTGCACCAGGGCGTTCGCGGTCGTCATGAAGGTCAGGGACGCGAGCCCGACGAACACGAGCACGACCGCGAAGGTCCAGTAGGTCGGGGCCAGCGCGGCGGCGGTGCACGCGAGACCGAACCCGCCGGCGGCGAGTACCAGGGTGCGCATGCGCGGGGTGTCCCGGCGGGCGGACAGCAGCGCCCCGGCCACCGAGCCGATGGCCATCACGGAGTTGAGCAGGCCGAACTCGCCGGCGCCCTGGTGGAACTCGACGCGGGCCATCGTCGAGGTGAAGATCGGGAAGTTCACGCCGAACGTGCCGACGACGAAGATCATGCAGAGCACCACGACGATGTCCGGCCGGGTCCGGACGTACCGGAAGCCGGCGACGATCTGTCCCCTGCCGCGAGCGGCGCGGACGCGTTCGGCGAGCTGTGCGGGGTCGACGAACCGCAGCGCGACGAGGACGGCCAGGAACGAGCCGGCGTTGATGACGAACACCCAGCCGGAGCCGATCGCGGCGATGAGCACCCCGGCGACCGCGGGGCCGATGAGCCGTGCGGCGTTGAACGACGCGGAGTTGAGCGCGACGGCGTTCGCGACGTTCTCGCCCTGCACGACGTCGGAGACGAACGCCTGGCGGATCGGGGCGTCGAACGCGGCGACGATGCCGAGCGCGAGGGCGAACCCGTACAGCGACAGCAGGGTCGCGGTGTGCGTGAGGACCATCACGCCGAGTCCGAGGCCGAGCAGCCCCATCAGTGTCTGGGTCAGCATGAGCATCCGCCGGCGGTCGAACCGGTCGGCGGCGAGACCGGTGAGCGGGAGGAGCAGGAGCTGTGGGCCGAACTGCAGCGCCATCGTGATGCCCACCGCGACGGCGTCGTTGTCGGAGAGCTGCGTCAGGACGATCCAGTCCTGGGCGGTGCGCTGCATCCAGGTGCCGACGTTCGACACCAGGGCACCGGCGAACCAGATGCGGTAGTTGCGGCCGGCGAGGGAGCGGAACATCGCGGTCACGGCTGGGCGAGCCTCCTCAGGATCTCGGTGGCGTCGGCGAGGGTGGTCCGCTCACCGGCGGTGAGTGCTGCGAGTCGCGGTGTGAGCCAGCTGTCGCGGCGGCGTCGGGTCTCCTCGACGAAGGCGGCCCCGGCGGGCGTCGCGCAGAGCACGACCTTGCGGCGGTCGTCGTCGTGGCTGCCCCTCGAGACGAGTCCGCGCTCGACCAGGACCGCGACGGTCTTGGTCATCGACGGCGGGGTGACGCCGTCCTGCCGGCTCAGGTCGGCCAGGGTCATCGCGCCGTCGCGGTGCAGCCGTGCGAGGGCCGAGAACTGGGCGTCGGTGACGCTCGAGTCGGCCTTCTGCGCCCGAAGCGTCCGCGACAGCCGGTTCACGGCGATCCGGAGGTCGGTGGCGTCGGTCATGGTTCCTCAGCCTATCTCATTAGTTCACCGAACGAACTGGTTGAGCGGGTGTAGCCCCAACTCCGCGGTCGCCGCGGACAACGAGCGCATGGTGCAGTTCGCGGTCGACACGTTCGGCGCGCTGCACCTCGCCGTGAACAACGCCGGCATCGGCGCCGCCCCGCAGCCGATCGGTGAGTACGACATCGGCGCCTGGGACCGCGTCCGAGCGATCGACCTGGACGGCGTCTTCTACGGGCTGCGCTACGAGATCCCGGCGATGGTGGCCGCGGGCGGCGGCGCCATCGTGAACATGGCGTCGGTGCTCGGCACGGTCGGCATGGCGCAGAACGCCGCGCACGTCGCCTCGAAGCACGCGCTCGCTTCCCAGCGCGGGTGCGCTGGGAAGGAACGTCGGACGGGAGGCCCGCCCAGCCTGGGCCGATCGGCTCGCGCTGGGCGGGCCTCCCTGCCTTCAGAGCCGCGCGTCCGTCAGGATCGCGTCGTGCGGGAGCAGGGCGTGCACGCCCCACGTGCGGTTCGCGACCTGCGTGACGCGCATGCTCACCGTGACGCTCGCCATGGCGAGTGCCTCGGCCCGGCCGATGCCGTGCAACCCGACGATCCAGTCGACCATCCGGTCGAGCGCCGTCGTCGTCGCGACGTTGAGGTCGGCGTCGAAACCGAAGGTGACCCGTCCGGCCGGGGTGTCGGCGTGCACGCCCTCGACCGGAGCCTGGTCGAGGAGCGTCAGCGTCATCGTGGTCGTCATGCCGCACTCGACCGCCGTGCCGGAGACCTCGCCGTCGCCCTGGGCCGCGTGTCCGTCGCCGACGTGGAGCAGCGCGTCCGGCACCGTCACCGGCAGGTACAGGGTGGACCCGGCGACGAGCTCGCGACAGTCGATGTTGCCGCCGCCGGCCGTGCGGGGCGGGATCGTGGAGTGCTCGCCCGTGCCCTCCGGTGGGACCCCGACGACGCCGAGGAACGGTGCCGTGCGCACGCCCAGGCCGAGCTGGTTGACGGCGACGCCGGCGTCCGTGTCGATGTCCCACAGCAGCGGGCCGCGGGACGCCGGGTCCGTCAGCCCGAGCGCACGGTTCACCGGGGAGTCGACCCCGCCCGAGGCCGTGTAGCCCCAGCCGTCCGGCACCAGAGCGTCGAAGTGCACGGCGAGGACCATCCCCGGGCGCGCACCCGCGACGGCGATCGGCCCGACCAGGCAGTGCCCCCGGCGCGGGTCGATCAGGGTCGGGGCGTCGATCCCCGGACCCGGCTGGCGTTCGGTGTAGCCGGCGGCGCTCAGCGTCCGGACGGTGACCGTGTCGCCCGGTTCCACGGTCAGGACCGGCTGGCGTTCGGCGGTGAAGACGTCCACGGCGGAGTCGGCGGTGGCGTCGAGGTGGTGGTGGGTCGTCACCGCTCGATCATCGCAGGCGGTTCCGGGCGTACCGGGTCGAATCGGGCGTACCTGGTCGGAACTTCTGACCAGGTACGCCCGATTCGACCAGCCATCGCCGGCGTTCTGGGAAGGAACGCCCTCAGTGGAACTGGGGGATCGTCAACCAGATGCCGGCCAGCACGGCGGCGATGCACAGCGCGAAGCACAGGACGGCACCGGCCAGGGCAGCCGGCGGGGTGTGCCCGGACCGCGGCGTCTCCTCGGAGTACTGCGTGCGCTCGCCGCCGGCGTCGTCCGGCTGGCCCGTGCCGAGCAGCCGCAGGCCGAGGGTGTAGACCAGCACGATGCCCACGGCGGCCACGAACCCGACGCCCGCGACCGTCGCGATGGCGGTGAAGTCGATCTCCATCGTCGTTCCCCTCAGTTCGTCGTGCCGGCCGGCTGCGGCTCGGCCTGCTCGGTCGACTCGGTCGTGATGTCCTCGTGCGAGATCGGTCGGCGCTTGGCGAGGAAGTAGAAAGTGAGCCCGCCGGCCAGGGCGAGGACCGCCACGAGCACCAGGCCGATCGCCGACGTCGACGCGAGCCAGGTCGCGAGCGCCCCGACCACCGCGGCGGCGGGCAGCGTGATCACCCACGCGACGACGATGCGTCCGACGACCTTCCAGTGCACGTCGGCGAGCTTCTTGCCGAGGCCCGATCCGACGACGGCGCCGCTCGTCACGTGGGTCGTCGAGAGCGCGAAGCCCAGGTGCGAGGAGATGAGGATCGTCGCCGCGGAGCTCGTCTCGGCGGCGAAGCCCTGCGGCGACTGCACGTCGGAGATCTTCTTGCCGACGGTCTGCATGATCCGCCAGCCGCCCATGTAGGTGCCGAGGCCGATCGCCAACCCGCAGGCCAGGATCACCCAGAGCTCGGGACCGGTGTCGGCCGCCTGGTAGTTCGCGGCGATGAGGGTCAGCGTGATGACACCCATGGTCTTCTGCGCGTCGTTCGTGCCGTGCGCGAGCGACACGAGCGACGCGGAGATCGTCTGCCCGTGCCGGAAGCCGGTCGCCGCACCGTGCGTCGTCGCGTTCTTCGTGAGCACGTACGCCAGGTACGTCGCCACGAGCGCGATCACCCCGGCGATGAGCGGGGAGAGGAGCGCCGGCAGCACGACCTTCGACACCACCGTCGCCCAGCTGATCGAGTTCAGGCCGGCGCCGATGATCGAGGCACCGATGAGCCCGCCGAACAGCGCGTGCGTGGAGGACGACGGCAGTCCGAGGTACCAGGTGGCGAGGTTCCAGAGCACCGCGCCGACCAGGCCCGCGAAGATCATGGTGGGGGAGATGTGGACGCCGTCCTGGCCCTCGCGGATGATGCCCTGCGAGACGGTCTTGGCGACCTCCGTGGACAGGAACGCGCCGACCACGTTGAGGACGGCGGAGATGAGCACGGCGGTCCGGGGCTTGAGCGCCCCGGTGGCGACCGACGTGGCCATGGCGTTCGCGGTGTCGTGGAACCCGTTCGTGAAGTCGAACACGAGGGCCACCACGATCACCAGCGCGACGATGACGATGACGTCCATGCGCAGGACGGTAGGCCCGCTCGGAACCGCCTGCGTGAACGCCGGATGAACAGGTCCGGGAAGATGCCCGTCTGCGAAGATTCGGGTGTGCCGACTTTTTCCGCCGCTCGAGGCGATGCCTCGTTCACCGACGCGCACGGCGTCGAGATCGTCTACTCGACCTGGCGAGCGGCACGGCCGAAGGGTGTCGTGCAGATCGCCCACGGCGTCGGCGAACACGGGCTGCGGTACGAGCCCCTGGCGCAGGACCTGGTGCGGGCCGGGTACACGGTGCACGCGAACGACCACCGCGGCCACGGACGCACCGGCCTGGCGCAGTGGAACGGCGACCACGCCAAGCTCGGCCGGCTCGGCCCCGGCGGGCTGCGTGCGGCGATCGCGGCCGTGGAGCAGATGAGCGCCGTCGCCCGCGCCGACACCCCGGGCGTGCCGCTGGTCCTGCTCGGGCACTCGTGGGGGTCGCTCATGGCGCAGCGCATCGTGAACACGTCGTCGGAGTCCTACGACGGGGTCGTCCTGTCCGCGAGCGCCTTCCGGCTGCCCGGCTGGATGAACAGCGGTGACCTCAACGCGCGGCACGCGGGCTCGGGGCCGACGAAGTACGAGTGGCTCACCCGCGACCGGAAGATCATCGACGCGATGGCCCTCGACCCCCTGGCTGTCGAGGCCGACGTCATCGGACTGTTCGGGCTCGCCGACACCCTCCGGCTGCTCGGGGTGCCGCGCCGGGGGATCCCGCACGACCTGCCGATGCTGCTGCAGGTCGGGTCCGACGACGCGCTCGGCGGGCCGCGCTCGATCGAGCGGCTGGCGCAGGCCTACCGGCGGCGGGGCCGGCTGTCCGACGTGACCGTGCAGGTCTACGAGGGCGCTCGGCACGAGATCTACAACGAGACGAACCGCGACGAGGTCGTCGCCGACCTGGTCGCGTGGCTGGATCGGGTGACGGCGCGCTGACGGCGCTCGCCGGGTCCTGGGACAGGACCGGTGACGGACGGGAGGCCCGTGGCGGCACCGCCACGGGCCTCCCGTCCGCCTCGTCGGTCGTCCGGAATAGGGTTGCGGCATGCACGGTGAGTACAAGGTCCCCGGAGGCAAGTTGGTCGTCGTCGACCTCGAGGTCGTCGACGGCACGATCGAGCAGTTCCGCCTGGCGGGTGACTTCTTCCTGGAACCCGACGACGCGCTGCCGCTCATCGACGCGGCCGTGAACGGGCTCCCCGCGACCACCGACGCGGCGGGCATCGCCGCCGCAGTCCGGACGGCGCTGCCCGCGGACGCCGTGCTGCTCGGCTTCACGCCAGAGGCCGTCGGCGTCGCGGTGCGCCGCGCACTGTCACGGGCCTCGACCTGGCGCGACCACGACTGGCAGATCGTGCACGAGGGGCCGATCAGCCCGAACGAGCACCTCGCCCTCGACCAGGTGCTCACGGAAGAGGTCGGTGCCGGTCGCCGCGGCCCGACGCTGCGCATCTGGGAGTGGGACCAGCCGGCCGTCGTGATCGGCTCGTTCCAGTCGCTGAAGAACGAGGTCGACCCCGCCGGCGCCGAGAAGTACGGCGTACAGGTGGTCCGGCGGATCTCCGGCGGCGGCGCGATGTTCATGGACGCGGGTGCGGTCATCTCGTACTCGCTGTACGTGCCGTCCGACCTGGTGCAGGGCATGACCTTCGCCGACTCGTACGCGTTCCTGGACGAGTGGGTGATCGAGGCCCTCAAGTCGCTCGGCATCGAGGCGTACTACCAGCCGCTCAACGACATCACCTCGACGAAGGGCAAGATCGGCGGGGCCGCACAGAAGCGCCTCGGCACCGGGTCCCTGCTGCACCACGCCACCATGAGCTACGACATGGACGGCGAGAAGATGGTCCAGGTCCTGCGGATCGGCCGCGAGAAGATGAGCGACAAGGGCACCACGAGCGCTGCGAAGCGCGTCGACCCGCTGCGTTCGCAGACGGGGCTGTCCCGCGCCGAGATCATCGAGCGCTTGATTTCCACGTTCACGAAGCTCTACGGGGCGACCGAGGGGCACGTGACCGAGGCTGAGCGCGAGCGGGCGCAGGAGCTGGTGCGGACGAAGTTCGCGACGAGGGAGTGGATCGAGCGGGTGCCGTGAGCGGCGCGCACGACGCTCGGTGGGCGGCGACCGGAGCAGAGGGGGGACGCTCCGGTCGCCGCGTGTCCGAGTCTGAGCCCCGACCTCATGAACCAGACGTGTGGATGATGAGAATCCCCCGCGCGGCTGATCCGCTCGTCGCGTCGTCCACGTAGCGTCGCTGCCGTGAACTGGTTGATCTTCCTGGGGGCGGTGGCCGCCGTGGCCGCTGTGGTGTGGATCGCCGATCGCTTGGGGTGGATCGACCTGTCGAACAAGTCCCAGCGGAGCGGCGGATCCGGAGGCATGGGCGGGATGCTGGACGAGGTGTTCGCGCCGACCCGGCACGAGACGCAGGCCGAGTACGAACGACAGTCGCGCCTCCCGAAACAGGCCCCGTCACCGGCGGACGACGACCACGACCTGCTCAGCGGGAACGTGCTCATCAAGGTGCCGACGGTGCGGAGCGCCGGTCGGCACGAGGCGCGTGCCGGGACCCACGACCGCTCGTACTGAGCAGCTGCTCGGTCGCCGCGCGTCAGCGCGAGGCTCGCGTCAGCGCGTCGTGAGCTCCTGGTAGTCCGGGTGCTGCTCGATCCATGCGCGCACGTAGCTGCACTGCGCGACCACACGCCGCGACGATCCGGAGCGGACGTCGTCGAGTGCGTGCTGCACGAGGATCGACGCATGCCCGCCACCGCGGTGTGCCGGTTCGACCTCGGTGTGGACGAAGCGGATCTCGTCGCCGTCGATCTCGTACGCCGCGAAGCCGATGACCTCGCCGTCCTCGACCAGGGAGTACTGCTGCTTGTCGGTGTCGTTGCGGACCTCGGGTGCTGCCATGCGAACGACGGTACGCCGCGTCCTGGGTGTCCGCTCCGTGCGTCACAATGGACCCCGTGCGCAGGGGAGACGACCGAGGCCCGGACCGCGTCGTCCTCGGCGACGCCCTCGACGTGGTCCCCGCCTACCCGGACGGCTCGTTCACGCTGGTGTACCTCGACCCGCCGTTCAACACGGGCCGGTACCAGCGACGGCACGCGACCTCCGCCGTTCCCAAGGCCGACGGGCCCGTGATGGGGTTCCACGGCCGGACCTACGAGCGGGTCCGTGGCGACCTGATGCGCTTCGACGACCGGTTCGAGGACTACTGGTCGTTCCTCGAGCCCCGCCTCATCGAGGCCTGGCGCCTACTCGCCGCCGACGGCACGCTGTACCTGCACCTGGACTACCGCGAGTCGCACTACGCCAAGGTGCTGCTCGACGCGCTGTTCGGTCGCGAGTCGTTCCTGAACGAGATCGTCTGGGCCTACGACTTCGGCGCCAAGTCGAAGACGCGCTGGCCGACGAAGCACGACACGATCCTGGTCTACGTGAAGGACCCGTCGCGGTACTGGTTCGACTCCGGGGCCGTCGACCGCGAGCCGTACATGGCGCCCGGGCTCGTCACCCCCGAGAAGCGGGAGCGCGGCAAGCTGCCCACCGACGTCTGGTGGCACACGATCGTCTCGCCGACCGGCCGCGAGAAGACCGGCTACCCCACGCAGAAGCCCGAGGGGGTGCTGCGGCGGATCGTGCAGGCGTCCTCGCGCGAAGGGGATTGGGTGCTCGACTTCTTCGCCGGCAGCGGGACCACGGGGGCGGTCGCGCATGCGCTGGGGCGGCGGTACGTGCTGGTGGACGACAACCCGGCGGCGATCGACGTGATGCGGAAGCGGCTGCCGGGGGCGTCATTCGAGGTGGCGGAAGCCGGGGCGGGGTCGGCGGCGGGGGACGCGGCGCCGGCGGTCTGAGGCGAGCGGCCGCGGCGGCCGGGGCGGCCGGGGCGCGTGGTGCATACGGGTGCATCGTGCGACGTTTCACGAGGTGATCGACGCGCGTTCTGTCGGAAGATACCCACGCACACGATGCGGGTGCATGCTTCGACGATCCACGAGTCGTTCGACGCGTGGATCGTCGGAAGATGCACACGCACCGACTGCCAGTGCCTGCGCCGACTACTCGGCGGAGTGCCGCCCGTGTGCGTGCGCGTGCGCGTCGCCAGCGTCCGGCCGGGAGGCCCGGCTCGCCTCCGACGCGTCGGCTCCGGACACCGGGGCGTCCGGGTCCACGACCGGGGCGGCGTGGGCAGCCCGGGTCCGGATGGCACCGGTCGTCGTCGGGGGCTCGTCCACCGGCGCAGCCGCCGAGTGCGCACCGTGCGTGGTGGCGTTCGGCAGCGGAGCGCGGGTGTCGTCTGCCCCGATCGGCAACACCGAGACCTCCGACGCTCCGGCGGTCCGGGCGGACTGAGGCTGCGGCGACACGTCCGGCGAGGTCGGCACGCCCGGTGAGGCGGGCACGGTCGGCACCGGCCCGGCACCCGGCGCGGCGGCGCCAGCGGCTGCCGCGGCGCTCCCGTCGGACCCAGCGCCGGCCGCCGTGCGAGCGGCGTCGGCCTGCTCCTGCAGCGCCGAGGTCTTGCGCAGCGGCGGCACCCGGAAGAACCACGTCAGCACGAACGCGAGCAGGATCACCGCGAGGCCGACCCAGTACACACGGACGGCTGAGTTGCTGAACCCGACCAGGAACGGGCGGCTGAGGCGGGGGTCTGCGCCGTTCAGGAACGAGGTGTCGCTCGTCGCCGAGTCGGTGGAGGAGTTCGCCTTCGAGTCCCCGCTCTTGAGCTGCTTGATCAACGTCGGCGCGACCTGATCGACGACGTCCTCCCGCTGTGCCTTGTCCGAGTAGTCGATCTGCAGCTTCCCGTCGACGACCGAGGCGTTCGCCTTCGTGGCCGCCGTCTCGAGTGCCTGCTGCTCTGCTGCGGGTTCCGCGTCGTCGACCTGCTGGGCGATGATCGTGTCGGCCGCTGCGGCCGGGACCGTGCCCGCGGCGACCTGCTGCTGCACGGCGGCCGTCACCTGCTTGGTCACGGCAGTGTCGGCGGCCTCCTTCGCCTGCGCGGCGCCCTGGTCGAGGCCGTCCTGCACGTTGTCCTTGACCGGGTCGACGATCTTCGTCCAGATCTCGTCCATCACGCCCTTGTTCGACGGGTCCTTCGCGACCGACGGGGTGAGGGCGGCGTTCAGGGCGCTCTTCAGGTCGGACTCGTTCTGCATCGCTGCGGTGATGTTCGTCGGCATCAGGGTGAACAGGACGGAGAGCAGGACTGCGGTGCCCATGGTGCCGCCGATCTGCCGGAAGAACGTCGCGGCACTCGTGGCGACGCCGATGTCCCGCGGCGAGACCGAGTTCTGCGCGGCGAGGGTCAGCGTCTGCATGAGCTGTCCGAGCCCGAGACCGATCAGGAACATGCCGGTCATCAGGAACCAGAGCGGCCGGTCGGCGGTCAGGAACGTCAGGACGGTGAAGCCGATCGCCGTGAACGCGGTGCCGGTGACCGGGAAGACCTGGTAGTTGCCGGTCCGCGAGATGATCTGACCGGAGGCGATCGACGAGATCATCAGCCCGAGCACCATCGGGAGCATCGCGAACCCGGACTCCGTCGGGGTGACGCCCTTCACGATCTGCAGGTAGAGCGGGATCGTCAGCATCGCGCCGAACATGCCGAAGCCGACGAGCACGGACAGGATGGCGGACATCGAGAACACCCGCGAGCCGAACAGCTTCATCGGCAGGATCGCGTCGTCGCCCATCGCCCGCTCGACGAGGATGAACGCGATGAACCCGGCGGCGCCGATGCCGTAGCAGGCGAAGGCGGCGGGGGAGTCCCAGCCCCACTCGCGGCCCTGCTCGGCGATGAGCAGCAGCGGCACGAGGGTGACGATGACCAGGGTCGCGCCCCACCAGTCGATGCGGGGCTTGCCGCGGTCGCCGAACTTCGGCAGGTGCAGGAACGTCAGCACCATGAACAGCGCGATGACGCCGATCGGCACGTTGATCAGGAACACCCAGCGCCAACCTGCGATGAACAGCAGCTGGTCCGCTCCGGCGAAGACGCCGCCGACGAGCGGCCCGATGACGGACGAGATGCCGAAGACCGCCAGGAAGTAGCCCTGGTACTTCGCCCGCTCGCGCGGGGCGAGCATGTCGCCCATGATCGCCAGCGGCAGGGACATCAGGCCACCGGCGCCCAGGCCCTGCAGCGCGCGGAACCCGGCGAGCATGAGCATCGAGTCCGAGAACGAGGCCGCGAACGACCCGGCGATGAAGATGCCGATCGCGGTGATGAAGAGCGGGCGCCGCCCGAAGATGTCGGAGAGCTTGCCGTAGATCGGGGTCGTCACCGTCGAGGCGATGAGGTACCCGGTCGTGACCCACGCCTGCTGGTCGAGGCCGTGCAGGTCGTCGCCGATGGTCCGGATCGCGGTGCCGACGATGGTCTGGTCGAGGGCGCCGAGGAACATGCCGGCCATCAGGCCGTAGATGACCAACAGGATCTGTCGGTGCGTCATCACGACGTTGGACGCCGTGGTGGGGGCCGCGGGTGCGGTCGCCGTCTGGGTCATGAGCAGGGTCTCCCGGGTACCGATGCGCTGGCAGAACGAAGAAATTTGCGCTGCCTGCAAAGTTATATCTGCCGCGTGGTGCTCGTCCGCACCCGACGGGCTTCCTGTGCGGATCGGCAGCGATCCGCTCCGGAACAGTAGGGTCGGCGCCATGCGCACGCCCGACGGCATCACGGTACGCCCGAGCTCCCGCGGCGGTTCCCGTCCTGCGGTGATCGTCCTGCCCGGCGGAGGGTACGAGGAGCACGGCCGTGCGAGCTCCGAGCCGATGGCCGAGTGGTTCGCCGCGGCCGGCCTGCACGCGTTCCTGTTCCGGTACCCGCTCCGAGCACCCGGAACGGTCGGCCCGCTGCACCCGGCCCCGGTCGACGCCACCCGCCGGGTCTTCGCCTGGTTGCGCTCGGGCGAGGCAACGGAGGACACGGGGCTCGCGATCGACGTCGACCGGGTCGGCGTCGCCGGGTCGAGCGCGGGAGGACACCTCGCGGCGTCGCTGGCGAACGGCATCGACGACCCCGCGCTCGACCGACCGGCGTTCTGCGTGCTCAGCTACCCCGTCGTCACGATGGAGCACCCCACCCGGGCGCGTCCGCTCGTCGGGCTGCTCGGCGACGCCCCGACCTGGCGGCAGCGCCGTGAGCTGTCGATGGAGACTCGGGTCGACGGCCGCACCCCGCCGACCTTCGTCTGGACGACGGCCGACGACCGGATCGTCCGCGCTTCGAACGCCCTGTCGTACGCCGACGCCCTGGTCCGGAACGAGGTCGATGTCGAGGTCCACGTGTTCCCGCACGGTCGCCACGGGCTCGGCACCGCGGTGACCGAGCCGCACACGTCCCAGTGGACGCGGCTCTGCGAGAACTGGCTGCGGTACCAGCGCGTGCTCACCGACTGAGGCGAGCTGTGCCTCCCGTGCGGTTCTCGGTCCGGGACCAGGGTGACGGGCGTGCCGGAGGGATCGCTACGCGCCCAGAGCGGCGTCCACGATCTCCTTGGCCTCGCGCTGCACCTGCTCGAGGTGCTCCTGCCCGACGAAGCTCTCGGCGTAGATCTTGTAGACGTCCTCGGTGCCGGACGGGCGAGCCGCGAACCACGCCTTGTCGGTGACGACCTTGACGCCGCCGACGGCGGCGTCGTTGCCGGGGGCCTCCGACAGCTTCGCGGTGATCGGGTCGCCGGCCAGGGTCTCGGCCGTGATGGCGTCCCCGTCGAGCTTGCCGAGGCGAGCCTTCTGCTCCTTCGACGCCGCAGCATCCACGCGCTGGTAGACCGGGGCGCCGAAGCGCAGGGTCAGTTCGCTGTACAGCTGCGAGGGGGTCTTGCCGGTGACGGCGATGATCTCGGACGCCAGGAGGGCCAGGATGATGCCGTCCTTGTCGGTGGTCCAGGCGGTGCCGTCCGTGCGCAGGAAGGACGCTCCCGCGGACTCCTCGCCACCGAACGCCACCGAGCCGTCGATCAGGCCCGGGACGAACCACTTGAAGCCGACCGGGACCTCCCAGAGGCGACGGCCGAGTGATTCGGCGACGCGGTCGATGATGCTCGACGACACGAGGGTCTTGCCGATCGCGGCGTCCTCGCGCCACTGGGGGCGGTGCGCGTAGAGGTACTCGATCGCGACGGCGAGGTAGTGGTTCGGGTTCATCAGCCCGCCATCGGGCGTGACGATGCCGTGCCGGTCGGAGTCGGCATCGTTGCCGGTGAGGACGTCGAAGTCGTCCTTGCGGGCGAGGACCGATGCCATCGCAGAGGGGCTCGACGGGTCCATCCGGATCTTGCCGTCCCAGTCGAGCGTCATGAACGCCCACGTGGGGTCGACCTCGGGGTTCACGACGGTGAGCTCGAGGTCGTAGTGGTCGCGGATGGCGTTCCAGTACGGCAGCGAGGCCCCGCCGAGCGGGTCGGCACCGATCTTGACCCCGGCGCGCTTGATCGCCGCGATGTCGATGATGTTCTCGAGGTCCTCGACGTAGTTGTGCAGGAAGTCGTAGCGGTCGGGCTCGGCGTCCTCGGTCCGCTGCACCTCGGCGTTGCCACCCTCGATGATCGCGTTCGCCCGGTTCGCGATCCAGCTGGTGGCGTCGCTGTCAGCCGGGCCGCCGTGCGGCGGGTTGTACTTGAAGCCGCCGTCGCGGGGCGGGTTGTGGCTCGGCGTGATGACGATGCCGTCGGCCGTGTCCGGGTTGCCGGCGCGGTTGTAGCGGATGATCGCGTGGCTCAGCGCGGGCGTCGGCACGAAGCCGTCGTCGCTGTCGGCGAGCACCCGGACCCCGTTCGCCGCCAGGACCTGGAGCGCGGTCTGCTCGGCGGGGGCCGAGAGCGCGTGGGTGTCGCGGCCGATGAAGAGCGGACCGTCGGTGCCCTGTGAGCGCCGGTACTCGACGATCGCCTGGGTGATCGCGGCGATGTGGGTGTCGTTGAAGGCAGAGTCGAGTGACGAACCGCGGTGCCCCGACGTGCCGAAGACGACCTTCTGCTCGGGGATCGAGACGTCGGGCACTCGGTCGTGGTAGGCGGCGAGGAGCTCGTCGAGGTCGACGAGGTCGTCTGCGGTCGCTGGGGTGCCGGCGCGGTCGTTCATGCGTCCATCCTGGCATCGGCTGCCCTGGCGCGTTCGGGGAAACGACCCGTGGTCCCGGGGGAACGTGAGCGAGCGGCCGCCCGACCCGGGTTGCGGGGGGACCCCCGGGGTGGACGACCGCTCGCGGTCTGGTGGGAGGCAGGTGCCTCAGGCGGTGCGGAACGAACCCGTCGCCGTGCGGATCGAGCCGGTCACGGTGCGCGTCGAGGACGTCGCGCTGCCGGGGCGCCGGAACTGCGTGTCGACGAATCGACCGAGGACCCGGTCGGTCCCGGTGCCCGTGTAGGTGCCGATCGGACGCCAGGCGGCCTCGACCGCGTAGGCGCCGAGCTCGTCGCGTGCTTCGAGGCCGGTCACGTAGGCGCCGCCCAGGGGGTTCTGACGGTTCTGCATGGGTGCTCCTCGTCGTCGTGCCGAGGTCCGCCGGTCACCGAGCCGGCGACCGCGACGCCGTCGGCTTGATGACCCCTACTCTACGCCCTTGTCTTGCATGATGCAAAACAAAGCTGCATCAGGCGAGGAGCTCGCAGAAGCTCCGTCCACCGGCGGTCCAGCTCTGCCGCGCCACGAGGCCGGCATCGGCGGCGTACCGGTGCAGCGCGTCGAGGCCGACCTCGGCCCACGGGAACCCGGCGCTCTCGTTGCCGTCCGCGTCCACCACGCGGGCGGTGTAGACACGGTCGGCCTGGCGGTCGGGATTCGTCTCGACGACGACCCGGCCCCCGGTCCTGACGATCGTCCCGCAGCGCTCGAGCAATGCGGTCGGGTCGCCGCCGATGCCGATGTTCCCGTCGATGACCAGCGCGGTGTCCCAGTGGCCCTCGTCGGGGACCGCGTCGAACACGGAACCCTGCAGGGCGGTGCCGCCAGCGCGCTCGGCGATCGCGACGGCCTCGGCGGAGACGTCCACGCCGAGCGCGGGGATGCCCCGGGAGCGTGCGGCGACGAGCATCCGGCCCGGACCGCAGCCGATGTCGATCACTCCGCCGTCGACGTCGTCGAGCAGCGAGCGGTCGACGCGGTCGGCGGCGGCACTCCAGCGGCCGACATCCATCGTGGTGACGGCGTCGGGGCGGTCGGGGTCGGTCAGGCGCAGGTGGCCGTCGGTGCGGAGTGCCCGGGCGTAGGGCTCGCCGCCGCCGGCACCGAAGGAGACGGGTGCGTGCATGGTCATCGGGTGCTCCCCACGGTCTCGGCACGGAGTGCTCGGCTGAAGTCGGAGTCGGGCGCGAGGTCGGCGACCCGTTCGGCGTCGGGGATCGTGTCGACGTCGAGCAGCTCGCCGAGCACGCCCACGTCGAGGCCGGCGTCCCGCAGTCGTGCGAGCTGGACCGCGCCGGTGTCGTCGCGCGACATCGGCACGCCGCGCAGCAGGCCGCCGGTGGGCTCTCGAAGGTACAGCGACCAGAAGCCGCCGTCCTCGGCCGGGCCGAACCACGCGTCGCGGGCGGTGTCGTCGAACACCGGGGTGAGGTCCGCGGCGGACACCTGCGGGGTGTCCATACCGACGAGCAGCAGCGGGCCGTCAACGGCGTCGAACAGGAACCCGAGGCGCTCGTCGAGGCCGCCACCGGGCTGGTGCAGTACCTCGAACCCCTCGGCCGACGCCGGCACGACGTCGCCGTCGAAGAACAGGACCCGGCGGGCCGCGGGGAGCGCGCGGACGGTCGACAGTGTGTCGGCGAGGCTCGCGGACGCCACGCGGGCGGCGCCCTCGGGAGAGAGCGCCGGCGTCAGCCGGGTCTTCACCCTGCCGGGCAGGCACTCCTTCGCCACGACGGCGACGGTGACCGCGGGAGTCGGTGCGGCATCCGGGGCGGCGGTCTCGACGGTCACGCGCGGGCCTCCTCGGTGACGGGGGCAGACTCGGCCGCGTGGCGGAGCGGCCCCGGTGCGACGACCCGGACACGGGCCTCCCGGCGGTACGCACGCAGCAGGCGCGACATGTCCCGCACCGCGTTGACGGTGCCGCGGAGCGTGCCGGTGACCTTGCTGTCGCCGATGCGCTGCGCGTACCCGATGTCGGATTCGTCGACGCGCCAGCCCGCGGCGTGGGCGGCGAGCACCATCTCGAGCGGGTAGCCGCTGCGACGGTCGCGGAGGTCCAGGGACACGAGGTCCTCGCGGCGCATCACGCGCATCGGGCCGAGGTCGCGCAGGCGGTAGCCGGTCGCCCGGCGCATGAGCACGGCGAGCACGCGGTTCGCGAAGTGCGCGTGCGGCGCCCAGGCGCCCCGTCCGGTCGGGACGCGGCGGCCGAGTGCCAGGTCGACGCGGCCGCTGGCCACCCGGTCGACGAGCGGAGGGAGCTCAGCGGGGTCCATCGACGCGTCGGCGTCGCAGAAGGCGACGAAGTCCGCGGTCGCGGCGGCGACTCCGGCAGCACAGGCCGAGCCGAAGCCCTTGACCGGTTCGGTCACCACGAGTGCGCCGTGCGCGCGGGCGACGTCGGCCGAGCCGTCGGTCGATCCGTTGTCGACGACGATCGCCCGGTAGCCCGTCGGGAGGCGCCCGATGACCTTCGGCAGCGCGTCCGCCTCGTCGAGGCACGGCAGGATCACGTCGACAGTCATGTCCGTCATTCGGTGCGGTCGGTCGGATCGACGGGTCTGTCCTGGCATGCCCTCGACACAACACGACGACACCCCGCGGGGTACAGGAAAGGCGCGGGTCCTGGCCGTCCAGCGCATTCGGCGCGCGTCCGGCCCCCAGAACGGGGGACAGGTGCGCGCGTGTCGTGCGTTCTGGGTGTCGCAAGACGCCGTCGTGTCGTCGAGACGCCGCCGAATGCGGCGGCGTCTCACGCACCAGGGGGTGCGTTGCCGACACGACGGCGTCCTGCGGGGCCGTGGGGGCGGGGACTGCGGACGGGAGGCTCGGGGCGGGGCCGCCACGGGCCTCCCGTCCGGCGGGTGCGTGCGTCTCGTGCGTCGCGCACGAAGTGGGGCTACCGGACGGCGCTCCGGAGCGGGGCCGTCGCGAAGTCGCGCATGCCGGCCGCGAAGTCGACCTCGGCGTGCCAGCCGAGCTCATCGGCGATGCGGGCGGAACTCGCCGTGACGTGGCGGACGTCGCCCAGGCGGTACTCGCCCGTGACGACCGGCTGCGGGCCGTCGGGTCCGGCGATCGCCGCGGCCATGTCGCCGATCGTGTGCACGGTGCCGGAGCCGACGTTGTACGTGCGGAACGAGTCCGACGGCAGGTCGGCGGTCGCGGCGATCGAGGCGGCGTTCGCGCCGGCGACGTCGTCGACGTGCACGAAGTCGCGACGCTGAGCGCCGTCCTCGAAGACGCGGGGCGCCTCGCCGCGGGCCAGCGCCGAGCGGAACAGTGACGCGACACCGGCGTAGGGGGTGTTCGCGGGCATGCCGGGTCCGTAGACGTTGTGGTAGCGGAGCGCGATCACACGGCCATCGGTGGCGCGGGCCCAGCTCGAGGCGAGGTGCTCCTGGGCGACCTTCGTCTGCGCGTACACGTTGCGGGGGTCGAGTGCGGCGGACTCGTCGATCAGGCCGGGCAGCAGGGGCTGCCCGTCCGGGCCGATGGGGTCGAAGCGGCCGGCGTCGAGGTCCTCGCGGCGGCGGGCCGGCGGACGGACGGATTCGCCGGAGGCGGTCGTGTACGCGCCCTCGCCGTAGACGACCATCGAGCTGGCGACGACGAGCCGGCCGATGTCGTGCCGGTCCATGCCGGCGAGGACGTGGGCGGTGCCGGCGTCGTTCGACGAGACGTAGTCGGGGGCGTCCTGGAAGTCGACGCCGAGGCCGACCTTCGCGGCCTGGTGGCAGACGACGTCGATGCCGTCGAGCGCGGCGTCGAGGGCGACCCGGTCGCGGACGTCGCCGTGCACGAACGCGATGCCCTGCTGCTGGTGGGCGTGGACGACCTCGGCGGGGTCGCCGTGCACGTCGTCGCGGAGGGAGTCGAGGACACGGACCTCGTGGCCGTCGGCCAGGGCGCGGCGGACGATCGCGGAGCCGATGAAGCCGGCGCCGCCGGTGACGAGGAGGCGGCTCATGCGGTGGCGCCCGCGGTCGAGGTGGCGGGCTGGGCCTGCATGGCGGTGGCGCCCGCGGTGGCGCCTGTGGACTGGGCCTGCATGATGCTGGCGCTCGCGCTGGTGGGGACGAGCTCGCGCGGGGTGAAGTCGGCGGGGATCGCGGCGACGATCTCGCCGATGGCGCGGACGATGACCTCGTTGGCGCGGGCGAGGCGCTCCATGACGAGGGCGTGGGTGACGACGGCTCCGGCGTCGTCGACGTCGGGGCCGCTGGCTGCGGCTGCGGCTGCGGCTGCGGCTTCGTCCTCGGTCGGGGCCAGGCCGGCGTCGGCGTCGGTGACGAACGACAGGTTGACGGTCGCGATGCCGAGCTCAGCGGCGAGCGGGACCTCCGGGGTCATCGTCATGTTGACGGTGTGGCCTCCGGCCTGGCGGAGCCAGACGGACTCGGCGCGGGTGGAGAACCGGGGCCCCTGGATGACGACGCACGTGCCGGTCGGACGGAACGGCACGTCGAGCCCGGAGACGGCCTCGATCGCCGCGCGTCGGAGCGTCGGGTCGAACGGATCGGCGAACGACAGGTGCTGGACGTCGTCCTCGAAGAACGTGTCGGCGCGACCCCAGGTGCGGTCGATGAGCTGGTCGGTGACGACGAAGGTCCCAGGGGCGTAGTCGGGGTGCAGGCCGCCGACGGCGCTCGAGGACACGATCGCGCGGACGCCGAGCGAGCGGAGCGCCCAGACGTTCGCCCGGTGGTTGATGCGGTGCGGGGCGACGGAGTGCTCGCGGCCGTGGCGGGTCAGGAACGCGACCCGTCGACCGGCCATCGTGCCGATGCTGATCGGGCTCGACGTCGGGCCGAACGGGGTCGGGACGTCGAGTTCATCGGCGGTGCCCGCCTCGAACAGCTGGTAGAGGCCGGAGCCTCCGATGACACCGATCGTCACGGCTTCGTCGTTCTCCACGGGTCCTCCGGTTGGTCGTCGGCGCGGGCTGCGCGCTGGATACGCTACTGACGGCGCCACCGGGCGAACCCGGAGCGGCGCCGCCAACCCCTGTTCGGAGGCATCTGTGCGAACGATCGGTCAGCACCGCGACGACCTGGCGGCGCTCCTCGCGCCGGTGGTGGCGGGTCTCGGCGCAGAACGGTGGGGCATCGACGAGCTCGCTGGTGGTGGCGGCAGCGGCGCCGGCGGTGACGGGCCTGCGCGCGGACACCGCGTGCTCGCGGCGGCCGTTGTGTCGCCGGTGCCGCTGCCGCCCTTCGACAACAGCCAGATGGACGGGTTCGCCGTGCGGGCCGCCGACGCCGGGCAGCAGGTCCGGGTCGTGGCGCCGATCCCGGCCGGCGTCGTGCCCGAGCCGCTCGAACCCGCCACGGCCGCACCGATCATGACCGGCGCACGGATCCCGGACGGCGCCGACGCGGTGTTCCCGGTCGAGACCACCGTGCCGGGGGCGTTCCCCGCGGCGCTCGACCTGACACGGGTGACGGTGCCGGAGGACCTGACCGCGGGCACCTTCGTCCGGGGTGCGGGCAGTGACCTGGCGGCGGGCGCCGAACTCGCCCCGGCTGGCACTCCGCTCACACCGGCGCTGCTCGGAGCCCTGGCGTCCGCGGGGGTGTCGACCGTGCAGGTCGTCCGCCCGCTGCGGGTGCTCGTCGTGTCGACCGGCTCCGAGCTGCAGGGCGCGGACACCACTGCGGCGACGATCGGCGACGCGAACGGCATCGCCCTGCGGGCAGCCCTGGCCGACGTCGGAGCGGACGCCCGGATCGTCCGGGTTGCCGACGACCTCGAGGCCTTCGACCGCGCGCTCGACCACGCCGTGGGGGACTGGGCCGACCTCGTGCTCACCACCGGGGGCATCAGCGCCGGGGCGTACGAGGTCGTGCGGCAGGCGCTCGAACCCAGCGGGCTCGCGGTGACGTCGGTCGCGATGCAACCTGGTGGGCCGCAGGCGTTCGGCAGCGTCGTGTTCGGAGCCGGCGGCGGTGCTGACCGCTCGGTGCCGGTCATCTCCTTCCCCGGCAACCCCGTCTCGGCGCTCGTCTCGTTCGAGGTGTTCCTGCGGCCGGTGCTGGCCGCCGCAGTCGGGCTGCCGGCAGACCGTCCCACCCAGGTGCTGCCGGCGTCGTCGTCCGCCGTGTCGCCCGTGGGGAAGCACCAGGTGCGCCGTGGCCGAGTGCAGGACGGAGCCGTGCACTTCGTCGGCGGGCCGAGCTCGCACCTGCTCGTCCACTACGCCGCCGCCACCCACCTGGTGCACGTCCCGGTGGGCGTCGACACCGTCGAACCCGGCGACCCCCTGACCGTCTGGAGCCTCCGATGACCGAGCACCCCGTGTCCGACCCCTCCCAGCCCGACCAGCTGTCGCACGTCCGCGCGGACGGCACCGCGCACATGGTCGACGTCTCCGCGAAGGACGTCACGGACCGTTCCGCCACCGCCACCGCCACCGTCGTCACCCGACCCGACGTCGTCGCGAGGATCCTCGACGGGTCCCTGCCCAAGGGCGAGGTCGTCGGCACCGCCCGTATCGCAGCCATCATGGCGGTGAAGAAGACCTCCGACCTCATCCCGCTCTGCCACCCGCTGCCGATCGCGGGCGTGCAGGTCGACATCAGCGGCGCCGACGACCGCGTGCTGATCGAGGTCTCGGTCCGCACGACCTCGCGCACCGGCGTGGAGATGGAGGCCCTGACCGGGGCGAGCGTCGCCGCCCTGACGGTGTACGACATGGTGAAGGCCGTCGACCGCGCGGCCGTGATCACGGACGTCCGGGTGCTCGAGAAGCACGGCGGGCGCTCCGGGGACTGGAGCAACCGATGACCGCCGAGCCGACGAGGGGCCGGGCCGCCGTCGTCGTGGTGTCGACCCAGGCCGCCGCCGACCCCGCCCTCGACCGCACCGGGCCGGTCATCGCCGAGTGGCTGCGCGAACGGGAGTTCACCGTGAGCGACCCGATCATCGTCCCCGACGGCGGCGCGATCACCGAGACCGTCACCGCGGAACTCCTCGTCGGGGCCCGGGTCGTCATCACCACGGGCGGCACCGGGGTCACCCCGACCGACCGGACGCCAGAGGCAGTGGCCTCCCTCATCGACCTCGAGCTGCCCGGCATCACCGAGGAGATCCGCCGACGCGGGCTCGCGGGCGCCGGGCCGACCGCACTGCTCAGCCGCGGCGTCGCCGGCGTGACCAACGGCGGGTGCCTGCTCCTCACGCTGCCCGGCTCGCGGGGCGGCGTGGCCGACGGGCTCGCCGTGCTCCACGGGCTGGTCGACCACGTGCTCGCGCAGGTGCACGGCGAGGGACACGCCCCCCGGAGCGCATCGTGACCGGCGCGCAGGCGGACGCCCGGGTCGCGCTCGCCGACGTCGTCGACCGGGACATCAGCGTCGACGAGGTCTCGGCCGTGGTGGCCACCGACCGGGACGGTGCCGTGGTGACCTTCGCCGGCATCGTCCGTGATCACGACGGCGGCAAGGGCGTCAGCGCGCTCGACTACGAGCGGCACCCGAGCGCCGGAGCGGTCATCGCCGAGGTCGCCCGCGCCGTTGCCGCGGAACACCCCGACGTGCGGATCGCCGTGCTGCACCGCGTCGGGGCGCTCGGCATCGGGGACGTCGCGCTCGCCGCCGCGGTGTCGTCGTCGCACCGGGCGCAGGCGTTCGCCGCCTGCGGTGCGCTGGTCGACCTGGTGAAGGAGCGCGTGCCGATCTGGAAGCACCAGCGGTTCACCGACGGCACGGACGAGTGGGTGGCGGCGCTGTGACCGCGGCCGAACCGACGAACGCCGAACCGACGGTGGTGGACCTCCGGTGGACCGAGTCCGAGGAACGCGCTCGCGCCGTCTCGGTGCAGTCCCCGGGTGCTGTCCTGCAGGTCCGTTGGTTCGTCCTGGCGATCGTGCTGGTGTTGGTGGTGCTCGGCGGCGGGGCGATCGTCCTGCCCGCCGGCTCCGACGCGCGCTTCACGCTCTCGGCCGTGGTCGCTGCGCTGGGTTTCGTGGCCGGTCTCAGTGAACCGGTCCAGGTGGGCATCCGCCGGAAACGGAACGGCGCGGCAGCTCGTCCTGCGCCGGTGCTCGCGCCGTTGCAGCAACGCGAGCAGCGCGCAGTGACCTCGGCTGCGACCGGGCGGCGTGCTGCCCCCGCCGACCGGCTGGCGATCGTGCGGGCTCGAGCCGTCGAACTCGCCGACGGCACCGGGCTCCAGCTGACCATGGGGCTCGTCGTCGTGTGGGCGGCGGTCGCGTTCTCCGGCTTCACGCTCTGGCCCGTCTACCTGGCAGGCGGCATCGCGGCCGCGGGGCAGTTCGCCTTGACGGCACGGTCCATCGTGCTCGCCCGCCGGTACCTTGATGCCCACCCTGTGCACCTTCGCAACCGCGACGCTCGTTCGGGGAATGGTCAGACTCCAAGCGGATCCATAGAATCGCGAACATGAGCGTCTTGCTGTCCGGGATCACCGTCGTCCTGCTGGTCTTCGCCCTGATCGACATCCTGACCAAGACGGACGACCAGGTCCGCGGCCTGCCGAAGATCGCGTGGGTGATCCTCGTGATCCTGGTCCCCGTCGTCGGCAGCATCGTCTGGTTCGCCATCGGCCACGACTGGACTCCGGGTGAACGGAACCACGGCCGGTACATCGAGCCCACCCGCCACGAGGACCGGTACGCCACCCTCGGCGATGCCCGCAGCGCCCATGGGGAGAAGCGCGTGACCGGTACCGAGCAGGAACTGGCCGAGCTGGAGCGCGAGATCGAGTACTGGGAGGCGCAGGCCCGCCTGAAGCGTGCGAAGGACGCCGCGGGCGAGGGCGACGCCGCCCCCGTGAGCTGACCGTGTCCGTTCCGGATGCGCAGCACGCGCCCGCCGCCACGGTCTCGGACGAGACCTGGCAGCAGGTCGAGGACCGTCTCGCAGGGGCGCCAGCCGGTCCCCGTGTCCGCCGTTCGATGCTCCGGCGGATCATCGTGATCGGCGTGGCCGTGGTCGCAGCAGCCACTGCCGGATGGCTCGGCGCCGCCTACCTGCCCCGGTTGGACCTGCCGCAGGCCGGTGCCGACCTGCCGGACTGGACGTTCTTCGTCATCCTCCCGCTCATGATCGCGGGACCGGTCTGCTGGGTCACCGCAATCGTCCGGGGCGGTGGACAGTTCCAGAGCGCGCTCTCCGACCCGATGCTCGGGCTTCCCCGTGCCGACCGCCGACGGATCGAGCGCATGGCTCGTGGGCAGCAGCCCGCCGATCCACAGCACCGGACCGCGCTCGTCGCACTCGCTGGCCGTCGACTCGGTCAATCGACATCGGCGTTCTGGCTCGCCCTCGGATGGACGCCGTTCGCGTTCGCGCAGTTCCTGCTCAACTGGGCGACGTTGTTCGGGCTGCTGTACGCGCTCCTCACCGTGTTCTTCCTCGCGATGCTGCTCTGGACCGTCAGCAAGCGGAAGCAGTGGCGAGCGTTCCTGCAGGAGACCGAGCCCCGCGCCGGAGCCGAGCCGGCCCCGGCGAGCTGAGCCGGGCCTCCAGGCCGACGCACCGTGTGCGGTCTGTCGGCTGGTGCGAGGTTGCGCGCTCCGTGCGCCGCTACAGGCTCGCACCGAGCGAGCAACCTTGCACGACTCGAACAAGCGCGCACCGTGGACCAGAGCCGGCCGCACGGGCCCAGCAACCCGCCCCGAACCACCCGCCCCGCACCCACCACCCCGCCGCGCCGCCTACCCTTGACGAGTGGCTCATCTCCTCGGCGCCGAGAACCTGCATCTCGAGTTCCCCACCAAAGTCGTGTTCGACAGCGTCACCATCGGCATCGACGAGGGTGACCGGATCGGCGTCGTCGGCCGGAACGGCGACGGCAAGTCGACGCTCCTCGCCCTGCTGTCCCAGCGCCTCGAACCCGACGGCGGTCGCGTCACGCACCGCCGCGGCCTGACGATCGGCTACCTGGACCAGCGCGACATCCTCCCCGAGGGCGCGACCGTCGGCAGCACCGTCGTCGGCGACCTCGAAGAGCACGAGTGGGCCGGGGACCCGAAGATCCGCGACATCATCGGCGGCCTGGTCTCGGACATCCCGTGGGACGTCAGCGTCGACGAGCTGTCCGGTGGGCAGCGACGTCGTGTGGCACTCGCGCGGCTGCTCGTCGGCGACTGGGACGTCCTGTTCCTCGACGAGCCGACGAACCACCTGGACGTCGAGGGCATCCAGTGGCTCGCCGAGCACATCAACCGCCGCTGGTCGTCGAACCAGGGCGGCCTGGTCGTCGTCACCCACGACCGGTGGTTCCTCGACGCCGTGTCGACCGACACGTGGGAGGTCCACGACGGCGTCGTCGACCCCTTCGAAGGCGGCTACGCCGCGTACATCCTGCAGCGGGTCGAGCGCGATCGGCAGGCCGCCTCGAGCGAGCA
Organism: Curtobacterium sp. VKM Ac-1376; assembly: GCF_015351025.1. Classification (GTDB taxonomy): domain Bacteria; phylum Actinomycetota; class Actinomycetes; order Actinomycetales; family Microbacteriaceae; genus Curtobacterium. Next base: position 379,264 of record NZ_JADKRV010000003.1, read on the forward strand.
GCGGCGTCAGAACCTGGCCCGCAAGGAGCTCGCGTGGCTCCGCCGCGGCGCCCCGGCGCGCACGAGCAAGCCGAAGTTCCGCATCGACGCGGCGAACGCCCTGATCGATGACGTCCCCCCGATCCGCGACACCGTCGCCCTGTCGAGGACGGCGACCGCACGCCTCGGCAAGGACGTCGTCGACCTGCTCGACGTGAGCGTCTCGTTCGACGGCACCGAGATCCTCGACCGCATCGAGTGGCGCATCGCACCGGGGGAGCGGACCGGCATCCTCGGCCCGAACGGAGCCGGCAAGTCGACGCTGCTCAACCTGGTGTCCGGTCGACTCCAGCCGACGAGCGGTCGCGTGAAGACCGGCAAGACGGTCCAGGTGGCGGTGCTCGACCAGCAGCTCGCCGACCTGCACCAGTTCGCCGACGACCGGGTGCGCGAGGTCGTGGCCCGCAAGAAGACGAGCTACGTCGCCGACGGCAAGGAGATGTCGCCGTCACAGCTGCTCGAGCGGCTCGGTTTCACGGCGGAGCAACTCTCCACCCCGGTGAAGGACCTGTCCGGCGGGCAGAAGCGCCGCCTGCAGCTCATGCTCATCCTGCTCGACGAGCCGAACGTGCTCATCCTCGACGAGCCCACCAACGACCTCGACACCGACATGCTCGCCGCCATGGAGGACCTGCTCGACACCTGGCCCGGCACGCTCCTCGTCGTGAGCCACGACCGGTACCTGCTCGAGCGCGTCACCGACCAGCAGTACGCCGTGCTCGGCGGGCACCTGCGCCACCTGCCAGGCGGCGTCGACGAGTACATGCGGCTGCGTGCCGCCGGCACCGGTGGCGGGACCGCTTCTGCGGCTGCCGCCGCGTCTGCCGGGAGGCCCGACACCGTCGGCGGGACCGGCTCGGCCGGTGCTGCGGCCGGGTCCACCGCTGCTGGTGCGTCCGGCGGGTCGGCCGCGGCTGCGTCCGGGTTGACCGGTGCGGACCGGCGCACGGCCGAGAAGGAGATGTCCGCCCTCGACCGGAAGATCGCGAAGGTCGGCGCTGATCGGAAGAAGCTGCTCGACCAGTTCGCGACGCACGACCAGTCCGACTACGCGGGGCTCGGGGAGCTGCAGGCGAAGCTCGCTGCGCACGAGGCCGAGATCGAGCAGCTCGAGGAGCGCTGGCTCGAGGTCGCGGAGCTGCTCGGGGTCTGAGGCGGGCGGTCACCCGTCGTCGGCCGGGGACCAGCCGCCGGTTCCGGCCGCTGCGGCTCAGTCCCCGAGGCCCAGGATGAGCCGGCGGAGCAGCCCGGACAGCTGCCCCTGCTCATCGGCGGAGACCCCGGACAGGATGCCCCGCTCGGCCGCCAGCAGGTCCGCGATCGCTGAGTCGACCGCCGCCCGGCCCCTGTTCGTCAGTGCGACGAGGATGCCGCGGCCGTCCTTCGGGTCGGTGCGTCGTCCGACGAAGCCGCGGGCCGCCAGCCGGTCAACCCGGTTCGTCATCGTGCCGCTCGAGACCAGGGTCTGCTGCAGCAGCGTCTTCGGGCTGAGTTCGTACGGTTCGCCCGCACGCCGGAGGGCCGACAGGACGTCGAACTCCCACGGCTCCATGTCGCTCGCGTCGAACGCGGTCCGCCGAGCGCGGTCCAGGTGCCGGGCAAGCCGGTCCACGCGGGACAGGACCTCGAGCGGCCCGAAGTCGAGATCGGCACGCTCACGACCCCACGCCGCGACGATGCGATCGACCTCGTCTTGTGGCGGCATCCCTCCATCTTGGCCGAACCCGGGGCGCACGGCCAGCCTCGTCGGTCGTGGGAAGATGGACGAGCACCCACGGGTGCGTTCCGCCTTGGTGTAATGGCAGCACGACGGCCTTTGGTGCCGTTAGGTCCGGGTTCGAATCCTGGAGGCGGAGCGGGGGCCTCTTCGGTCTTTGCGGGATTCCTGGTCAGTCTTTTTCTCGTGAGGCGTGCAGGAGCCGCCCGACGTGGTCCGCGCACTACCCGGAACCTTGTGCTGACCGTTGAATGGGCCCGAACCGTTGGCGCGTGAGCGGTTCCGTGAACGACGAAAGCCCCCTGACCCATTCCCGGGCAGGGGGCATCGGCTCGGCTATCGAGCGAAGTTAGTGTTTGTTCAGTTCGGAGCGAGCGACGGCGCCTAGTCCAGGAGCTCGTCGATGGGTATGAGGTAGTACTCCGGAGGCTCGGAATCCGCTTCGGTTGCATCCGGCTGCTCGACCCGCGCGTTCGGGTTCTGCTTGGCGTACGTCATCCAGTGGTTGCGGTTCTTGGTGTTCCGCCCCGGGTCTGATGGAGGCTTTCAATCCACGAGGGTGGGCGCTCTGCACTCGCTCCTAGCGGCGGGACGGTCGTTTCCCGGGGCTTGCGCCGCAGAGGTCGTCGCTGATGCGCAGAGCACGCAGAACAGCGGTGAGAGCCTGCTGGCGACGAAGGTCAGCTACATCCGGTCCAGGCCTGCCACCGCGACGACTGTTGGCCAATCCTCACCGTCGAACTG
>NZ_JADKRV010000030.1 GCF_015351025.1 Curtobacterium sp. VKM Ac-1376
CCATCGAGCACGAACTACGCTTCACCACGACACCCATCCCCGCCTGAGCTTCAGAGCAAAACGGGTAACCAGACCGTAGGGCACGTCAAAGAGCCCAGTATCCCTGGCTACTCAGACTCTGGACACCACTCGTCTCTAAAGCCTCGCGAGTGTAGGCCCGGTAACCGCTGGTCACATCCCATGCCTTCAGCCTGAGAGTGGTGCGGGCGTACACACTTGCCGGCGCGGGAGATGAGCCGCCTACTCAGGGCCGGTGCCGCTGGATATCCTTCACCCTGGGCGAAAACTGCTCTCGGGTGCCCGGCCCGTGGAGTCGCGAACAGTGAGAGTCTGCGGGACGGGCTGAGAGCGATGGTGCACGCTCGAACTTTCAATCAATTCGAGAAGTCGTTCGATGGCGATTTGGCCGGATGACCTGAAGTCAACGTGCACGGTGGTGAGTGCTGGCACCACAAACTGCGCCAACTTCACGTCGTCAAACCCAGTGACACTGACATCTGCAGGAATCTCGAGTCCCTTGTCATGCAGCGCTGACATAGCTCCAATCGCCATGTCGTCATTCGCGGCGATAAGCGCTGTCGCATCTTGCGGCATCAGCAGAGCAGCGTCGTAGCCTGAATTCGCGGACCAATCGCCGTGGACTTCCCCAATCACCTCCACGCCTAGGCTCATCGCTGCCGCGTGGAGGGCCCGGTAGCGCTTCTGAGAGGAAAACCACGCCCGGGGGCCGTGGACTGCGAAGATCTTCCGGTGGCCAAGTTCGTGCAGGTGCTGGAGCACCAGCGTGATGCCAGGCTCGAGCGGCCCCTGCGCATGCTCCCCTTCGATGCCGTCGCCGTTGATCTCTCTCAATAACGGGATGATGAATCGTGTCTCTCGGAAAACCCGTGCGATGTCCTCATTCGGCACGAACGCCATAGCACCTACCGCAAATGTCTGATCCGCTCGGCTGATGGTCGCCGCACTTGAAGCGGCATCATCGGCGTCGAGGGGTACGACCTCGAGTGTATATCCGGCGGCAGCTGCTGCACGGGTCGCGGCGAGGATGATGTTACTCGGCCCGGACTCGTTCAGTTCGTGCACAAATAGCAGGATGCGCGTCGGTGCGCTCATGCGAAGCGCCCTTGCCAGCGAATTTGGTCGCCATCCGAGTTCATCGATCGCGCTCTGAACCTTCGCACGGGTTGCGGGTTTCATGCCGTCGAACCCGCGCATGTATCGGGAAACGGTTTGCGAGGACACCCCAGCGGCACGAGCGACGTCGTGGATCGTTGCTGGCCGTCGGTTGATCGCGCCCTGCGACGGGCTGGGCTCATTGGTATCGGTCACGTCCGCCTCCATCACCAGCTTACGTGCATCCACGCGTCTACCTGGCTGGCGCTGTTGCTCATGCCGTCCTCCCGGCACGACTTCGGGCCAGCCCGACGCGGAACAAAAAGTATCGATAGACAGGGTCCGACGCAACCGCAGCTCCACCCGAATGTGATCGATTGACATTCGTCGCAGGCGCGCCTACCGTGGACTCGGCTGGCGCGCCGCGAGCGTCGGCATGACAGAGAGGTCACCCACGATGAGACACCGACAGCGCAGTTGCTCGCCACGGTCAGGGAGCACGACGTGACCGTGTCAGAGGCCACGCTGACGGTGAGCCCTCGTTTTGTGACCGGCAGTCTTGACCGGCGCCTGTTCGGTGGGTTCCTGGAACAAGGCGGGCGTGCCATCTACTCCGGCGTCTACGAGCCAGGCCACCAACACGCCGACGCGTCGGGGTTCCGTCAAGACGTCCTGGACCTGGTTCGCGAACTTGGCGTGACGACGATCCGGTACCCGGGTGGCAATTTCGTGAGCGGCTACCGGTGGGAGGACGGGACGGGGCCTCAGGCGCTACGTCCGACACGACCGGAATTGGCGTGGCACTCGACCGAGCCGAACACTTTTGGCCTGGACGAGTTTGCGCGATGGGTGCCGCTGACGGGCGCGGAACCGATGCTTGCCGTGAACCTCGGCACTCGTGGTATCGAGGCAGCGATTGATCTCCTGGAGTACTGCAACATGCCCGGTGGTACAGCGCAAGCAGACCGTCGTCGCCAGAACGGCCTGCTTGAGCCGATCGGCGTGAAGATGTGGTGCCTTGGCAACGAAATGGACGGGCCCTGGCAGATCGGGTACACCGATGCCACGAGCTACGGACGTCTGGCAAACCAGGCGGGTAGAGCGATGAAGGCCTTGGACCCCTCCATCCAGCTGACCCTCTGCGGCAGTTCCACGTCAGACATGGCCACGTTCGGCCACTGGGAACGTGCCGCACTGGAAGAGTCCTACGACACGGTCGACTTCATCTCGGCTCACCAGTACTACTGCGAACGCGATGGCGACCTGCAAAGCTACTTGAACGCCTCCACTCACTTCGAGCGGTACCTGGATGACGTCATCGCCACCATTGATCATGTGAAGGCAGCTCGGAAGAGCACGAAGACCGTTGACCTGTCCGTAGACGAGTGGGGCATCTGGTACACGGACGACCATCTACAAGACGTTGCCCCGGACGAATGGCCGACCGGAGCACGCATTCTCGAAGATCTCTACAATTACGCGGATGCCGTTGTCCTCGGCAGCATGATCATCAGCCTGCTGAAACGTGCCGATCGTGTCCGTGCAGCCAGCCTGGCACAGATCATCAACGTCATCGCTCCGATCATGACCGAGCCCGGCGGCACCGCGTGGGCACAGACCACATTTGTCCCCTTCTCGCAGGCAGCGCGCGGGGCGGGCGACGTCGTCCTCACGACGATTGTCGACGCCCCCCGCGTCGACAGCGAACGGTTCGAGCAAGCGAGCACCATCGACGCCGCCTCGACCTTTGATGACACACGTGGAGTGCTCCGGATCTTCGCTGTCAACCGCCACAGCAGTGAGAGCACGAAGGTCACGATCGACCTTCCAGGCTGGGATGCCGTTGCCTCCGCACACGTGGAGCTCCTGCACTCCCCCGATCCCCGCGCCCGGGCGACCGCTTCAGAGCGGCCACGCCCAACTCGCCACCAAGTGCCACTCGACGAGGGCGTGCACTTCGCCTTGCCACCGGTGTCCTGGGCGGTCTTCACGATCCAGCTCACCGGGACATCCTCCAGCCCCTAACCCGCATATCCGTCCCACAAGAAAGAGAGCAATGATGCTTTCCAGCACAGCACGCCGAGGCGTTGTCGGTCGCATCGTCCTTGCGGTCACTGCCGTCTCGACGCTCGTCGTACTGACCGGCTGCTCGTCCGCCGGCACCACCAACTCGAACGACAAAGCCGTCACCATGCTGTCTTGGGACACCAAGGCCACCATGCAGCCGCTGTTTGACGAGTTCAAAAAACAGACCGGATATACCGTCGACGCATCCTACGCACCTCCTGTCGCCAGCTACATCCAAAAGCTGCAGACGCAGCTCGGGTCGAACACTGCACCTGACGTCTTCATCATTACGTCGGAGAACAAGGCGCAGATCATGAACAACCAGCTCGCCAAGGACCAGTCGAACGAGGCGTGGATGTCGAATATCGCACCCACGGCGAAGAAGACATACACCAAAGATGGAAAGATTTACGGCACCGCCGTGTCTTCCTGGGGCGGCGGAATCGTTTACAACAAGGCCCTCCTCGCAAAGGTCGGCTTCTCAGAGCACCCGAAGACCTGGAAGGAATTCCTCGACCTCTGCACGAAGCTGAAGGACGCGGGCGTTCAGCCCTTCTATGAGGCCGCCGACGGGCTCCCGCAGACGATCGACGCGCTCGTCGGCATCGAAAACGACAAGCGAGACGGAAAGCTCGACAGCGAAATCTGGTCGGGGAAGACGACGTTCGCCAAGACGTGGACTCCGGCACTCAAACAGTACAATGAGCTGTACACTTCCGGGCTCGTCCCCCGCTCGATGTCCGGCTCGACCTACGATCAAGCCTCAAAGGAGTTCGAACAGGGCAAGGTTGCGATGTTCGCAGGCGCTTCCTGGGGGTTCAGCGCCTTCAAACAGGCCAACCCGGATTTGAAGCTCGGATTCTTCGCAGTTCCAGGCAACTCGTCCACATACTGGGCAGGCGCTGTGTCACCCGGATACGCGATTAACGCGAAGGCGCACAACAGTACAGGCGCGGAGAAGCTCATCCAGTTCCTCCAGAGCAAGGAAGCAATGGCGCTGTACCAGAAGGAGACCGGCGCGATTACGACTACGAAAAATTACACGCCAAAGCTGGACCCGGCGCTCGACCCGCTCGTTACTGCTGTTCGTGACGGCGACTTCTATCTTCCGCAGACGTCGTGGCCGACCAACAGCGACGTCATGGCCACCACTGCAACGGCCCTCGTGCAGCAGATGATCAACGGCAAGCTCACGCCTGCTCAGGTCGCGCAGCAGCTCGATTCGAAACTCGCCTCACTCAAGTAATCGTCATGGGCGGCGGCGGCTCCTTGGGCCGCTGCCGCCTCTCCCGGGATTGGACTTCACGATGGTCACCATCACAAGCGGACCGCCCGACGCGGATGTGGGGCGCGCAACCAAATCTGCCTTATCGCCAGGCCCACGTCTCGCGCATTATCGGGACAAGCTCGTGCCATACTGGTTCGTGCTGCCAGTCTTGGTTGTATTCGTCGTGCTCTTCCTCGTCCCGATGGTCGAGTCGCTCTACTACAGCTTCACGAATTACAACGGTTACGTCAGCTCTCCGACCTTTGTAGGCTTGAAGAACTATGTCAGTATCTGGTCGGACAGCTCGATGCTTTCCGCGTTGGGGTTTACCCTCCTCTACGCAGTTGCCACCACGGTGGCCGTCACGGTTCTAGCCATTCCCCTAGCACTCATCCTCAATCGACGCTTTTTTGGTCGAGGATTTGTGCGGGCAACGTTTTTCTTCCCGGCTGTTCCCAGCGTCGCCGTACTCGGGCTCGTGTGGACGTTCATTCTCAGCCCGCTTGGTTCCGGGGTCATCAACTCAGTCCTCAGCGCGATCGGCGTCGGGTCGGTGCCCTGGCTGTCGGACGAGGGCCTTGCAAAGTTCAGCGTGATCCTGGTGGCCGTCTGGGCGCAAACGGGATGGCACGCGATGCTCTATCTGGCCTATCTGCAGTCGTTGCCGAGCGAAATGTTCGAGGCGTCGAAGATTGATGGGGCGACGAGTTGGCAGGAGTTCCGTTTCCTCACCCTTCCGCTACTCACGCCTGCGGTCTCCATCAGCTCTCTGCTCCTACTGACCAACGGCTTGAAGGTCTACGATTTGCCCTTCACCCTCACCCATGGCGGGCCCGGGTATGCTACGCGCACTCTCACGCAGGCAATCATCGAGAACGGCATCGCGCAGTCTGATGTTGGTCGGGCGTCCGCGCTCAGCGTGCTCTTTCTCATCGCCGTTGCGATCGTGATCCTCGCACAACTCGCGATCTCGCGCCGTTTGGAGGCTCGCTACTCATGATCCGTCCCAGGAACATCATCCTTAGCGCAGTGATGATCGTTATCAGCTGCGTTGTCGCGATCCCGTTCTACTATCTGCTGGTGAACACCTTCAAGACGCAGCAGGAGACAACGGCGAATCCGCTCGGCTTGCCGTCATCGCTGTATCTTGGCAACTACATTAGTGTTTTCGAATCGACACCGATTGTTCAATCGTTCTTCAACACAGTGTACGTCACGGTTATTTCCATCGTGCTCATGCTCGTCGTGGGTTCAATGGCCGCCTTCGGGGTACTCATCGGCCGCGGGCGGATAGCGCAGCTGCTCGGCGTGGTGCTGATCGTCGCATTCCTGATCCCCGGACAGTCGACCCTCATCCCGCTATACAAGATTCTATCCTCCGGACACCTTGTCGATTCCCTCAACGGGCTTATCGTCATGTACATGGCTGGCTCGATTTTCTGCTACATCCTCATCATCGGCTACATGCGTACGATTCCTAAGGAACTGTTTGAGGCTGCAAGGATCGATGGAGCGGGTGCTTTCAGGATCTACTGGTCGGTCGCGCTCCCCTTGATTCGGCCTATCCTCGCTACGGTCGGGGTCTTCCAAACCATGTGGGTGTGGAACGATTTCATCACCCCGAACGTGTTCATCAACTCGCCCAGCAGGCAGACTTTGGTGCTTCAGGTATATTCCGCAGTGGGACAGTTCACCACCAATTGGCCGGTGTTCATCACCCTGTCAGTCATCGCGCTAGTACCAATGGTCATTTTCTTCGCATTCACTCAGCGACAGATTGTCAGCGGTCTCATCAATGGAGGACTCAAGTGATGAACAGCGAAGGTGTGCGTTGTGCCATGAACCGGGCGGTGCATCAGTGAGCGCTCCGGTATACCGTGACCCTTTGTTCGATGGTGCGACTGACCCTACGGTCATTCGAAGAGAAGGTACCAGCGAGTGGTGGATGTTCTACACGCAACGCCGTGTCACCGATCCGCGGGAGGGAGTCAGCTGGGTGCATGGCACCCGGATAGGAATCGCCGTTTCGGGCAATGCCGGTATGACCTGGGCCTATCTCGGGGAAGCGGAGGGACTTGGGCACGCTGACGACACGCTTTGGGCTCCCGAAGTGCTCAGAACTCCCAATGGGTACCTGATGTTCCTCACGGTTGTCGATGGAAGGCACCCAGACTGGAGCGGTCGTGCGGGCATCGAGGTGTTTGAGAGCGACAATCTCCGGGACTGGCAGTTTCGGGAACGTCTGGAGCTCGGTAGTGAACGGGTAATCGATGCCGCGGTCGCTCGTTGCGCCGACGGTCGATGGCGGCTCTGGTATAAGAACGAACGCGACGACTCGACAACATGGGCGGCGGTCAGCGATGACCTCCGGTCATGGACTGTCGAAGGACGCGTGATCGGACTACCAGGGCACGAAGGTCCGAACGTATTCCAGCTCGGTCAGCGCTACTGGATGATCACCGATGAATGGCGAGGGCTGGGCGTTCACGCCTCGCCTGATGGGGTCATCTGGGTTCGGCAGACTGAAGGCAACGGAGTTATCCTCGCGCATCCTGGTTCTCAACCAAGTGATGCCGCAGCCGCACACCACGCGGACGTCGTCGCCCTCGACAACGACCGTGCGCTCATCTACTACTTCACGCACCCGGTGGAAAGCGGCACGGTATTGGCCGCCGACATGGCGCAAGCAGACCGAAGAAGTTGGATTCACGTAGCGTTGCTCACCGTCCAGGATGAGGTACTGCACGCGGACCGAGACGTGCCGCGCAGCATCGGACTCGACCTCGCAAGTCAACTGGAGGAAGTCGTCCGTGATTAAGCACCCCGGCACCGACCACTACGGCTACTTGCTCGTCCACTTCGTCGAAGCGCCGAACGCGCACGGAGAACGAGTCTACTTTTCGCTCAGCGAGGGTGACGACCCGCATCGTTGGTACCGACTGAACGGCGGCGCGCCTGTACTGGAGTCCTCCTTGGGAACCACAGGCGTGCGTGATCCCTACATCGTCCGAGGCACCGACGAGTTCTTCCTCTTTGCTACCGATCTACGCGTGTGGGGATCTGACGCCACGTGGGATGGCTTCGTCCGGCACGGCAGCCGGTCGATCGTCGTATGGCGATCCGAAGATCTCGTCGAGTGGTCTGAGCCGTGGCTGGCAGAGGTCGCTCCGCCTGAAGCCGGCATGGCTTGGGCCCCTGAAGCAACCTTTGACGCTGAAACGGGAACCTACTCCGTCTACTGGTCATCACACCTGTACACCTCCGACGACCCGGACCACCGCGACGATTCCTATAGCCGGGTCCTCATAGCCAAAACTCGCGACTTCCGCGAATTCAGTTCCAGCGAAGTCCTGATCGACCTAGGTCGCAGTGTGATTGACACCACGATCGTTCAGCACGCAGGCCGAACGTACCGATTCTCAAAGGACGACTCACGGACCGAAACGTCCCTGAAGCTCTTTCAAGAGGAAGGGTCGAGCCTTATCGCGACAGATTATCGCGTCACAGCCAGCAAGATTGCTGATGATTTTTTCGATGATGTGGAGGGTCCGCTAATCTTCTGGGATCACGCGCGCGAAACGTGGAATCTTTGGGTTGACCAGTACTCGAGACAACCCCAGGGTTACATTCCACTCACGAGCGACTCTCTGGAACAACCTCACTGGGCCCCTGTTCCACCCAGTGATTTCCGCCTCCCACCAAACACGAAGCACGGTGTCGTCCTCCCACTACAGGACGACGAGTGGCACCGGCTCACAGCCGCTTACAAGAGGTAGCCACGGTTGCCCGCGCGCCGCCACATCCGAGCTCCCTACGAACGGCGAGTACGGCGCTGTCTCGCATGCTCGAGCATCACGTTGAGTTGGATCACATACCCCGCCAGATACTGCGTCCTCGTAAAGGAAAACGGTACATGCACATCACTCCCGGCACTACCTTCCAAGATGATCGCGGTAGGACCGCTCAGTTACACGGGGTCGGCGTGCAGAATATCGACGGCACGTATTGGGCGTGGGGAGAGAACAAGATCACGGGCGATGCATTCACGTCAGTCGCGACCTACTCATCCACGGATCTCGCCAACTGGACGTTCCGAGGGGATGCCCTGACAGCAGTCAGCACCCCAGAACTGCAGGGGCAAGTCGTCGAACGCCCAAAGGTGCTGCGGCGACCGGACGGTGTTTACGTCATGTTTCTTCACGTCGATAGCTCTGACTACCCCCTTGCGGAGGTCGGCTACGCGGTGTCCGATACTCCCGAAGGACCTTTCGAGTACTTGGGAAGCAGCCGGGCGTACGCAGCCATCGAACAGGATACGAGATTTCCGACCACGGCTCCGAGAACGACTATGGCTGAGTTCATCAGGTACCCGCCGAACTGCAGGCCGCTCGGTAATGAGAGCCGCGACATCGGTGTTTACCAGGAAAGCGGTAAAGCCTACCTGCTCTCCGAAGACCGGCGGTCTGGTCTGCACATCTATGAACTGTCGGACGATTACCTCCGCCCCTTGCGCGCCGTAGCTACAACAACAAAGGAAGGGGCGTCGCACGGGTATGAGTCCCCTTCGCTGGTCAAGCATGATGGCCTGTACTACCTGTTCGGGCCGGATTTGACTGGCTGGAGTCATAACGACAACAAATACTCATCAGCCGAGCACCTCGAAGGCCCTTGGGCTCGATGGCAGGACTTCGCTCCGCCTGGGAGTCGCACCTTTGAATCACAGGTGAGCGTGGTCATTCAAGATCCCTCCGGTCAGTATGTCTACATCGGGGACCGGTGGGATAAGAGCAATCTTTTCAATTCGGCCGCGGTGTGGCTTTCACTGCAAGTAGGTGCCGGTTACGTGAAACTGAGCTGGCGTAACGAATGGACACTTCATGAGTACAGTTAACGGCAGCATGCAAACTCCTGGTCGATGCGAAGCGCCGGTGCCGACTCCGCACTCACCGATCGCCGGCTGGTTTGCCGATCCGCATCTCGTTGCGACCGACGACGGTTTCGTGCTCTACGCGACGACGGACGGCATACCGGACTGGGGCGCCGTCGGCTTCCACGCCTTCACCTCGCAGGACCTGGTGCACTGGAAAGACCACGGCGTGATGTTCGCGCTGGACGGCAGGGTGCCGTGGGCGTCGGGGCAGGCATGGGCACCCGCGCTCGTGGTGACGCAGGAAGAATCTTTCCTCTACTTCGCCGCGGACGGCGACTCGATCGGCGTCGCTGAGGGTGCCTCCCCCCTGGGGCCGTTCGGGACGGCGCGCCGGCTCGTCGCGCCGGGCGCCCTGCCGGGGCGCGCGATCGATCCGGCGGTCTTCGTCGACGAGGACGGAGGCGCCTGGCTCCACTGGGGTAACGGCGAGGCAAACACTGTCCGCCTCGATCGCGGGATGACCTCCTTTGACGCCGCCGCTGTGCGCACCGCGACACCATCGGGCTTCCGCGAGGCCCCGTGGGTGCACCGGCGCGGCGAACGGTGCTGTTTGAGCTGGTCGGTCGGCGACACCAGGGACGCCGACTACCACGTCGCCTACGCGACCGGTCCCGGCCCATTCGGCCCCTGGACGGAGCGCGGGGTGCTCCTCGAGCAGGCGCCGGGGCGCGGAATCCTCGGCACCGGGCACCACTCCATCGCGCGCGTCCACGGGCGGGACGAGTGGGTGATCGCCTTTCACTTCTTCGGTGAGCGCGGCGACGGGTTCCACCGCCGGGTCCGCTTCGCGCCGCTCGTCCACCGCGCGAACGGCCTGCTCGATCCGGTCGACCCAACCGTGGAGGCGCGGGTTCGCGCCTGAGCCCGGCGGCCGGCCCATCGTGCCGTCCGTCCCTGCGGTGGGGGGCGAGTCGACGACGTCATCAGCAAGGTCACCGGAAACGGCGGGGACCCCACGGCGGCAGACCGGTCACCTATCGCCCCGTCAACTACGGCTTCGGGGCCTGCCGAGTCAGGAACAGTGGCGGGGCGACAACCCCACAGACACCGCGTGAGGCCGCCGGCGGCGATGAGCGCGGAGCCGGTAGTTGAGACGGTTGCGGAATCCTCTCGCGAGTCGGCGGTTGAGCTCGATGATCCCGTTCACGGCTTCGGTACCGCCGTTGTTCGCACGGCTCGTGGTGAAGTATGCGAGGAACGCCTCGCGCCGCCGTCGTAGTGTCCGATCGACAAGACTCTCGTCGCCGAGACGCTGGAGCATCCCCGGTTCGGTGTCGGACATGCGTGGTCCCGTTCCGCCGGGTACGCGCTCACGACCGCGCCCGAACGCACCTACCTCGTGTTGACGATGGAGGGCGGGTTCGAGTTCGACGTCGACGGCGATCTCGTCCCCGCCGAATCGGGCTCGTTGGTTCTCCTCAGCGGGGAAGCGCCTACCACAGCCCGAACTGTCTCCGAGACGTCCCGGTTCGTCTGGTACCTCGAGCCGACGTTCCTGCAGCCCGGGAAGGGCCGGTTTCAATACGGTGAGCCGATGCCGCCACGGGGGCCGGGATTCAGATGCTGATGGCGATGACCAACACTTTGCTGCAGGCCTCTCCGCCAGCCACCGGCGCCGGGCGGCGCCACCTCGCCCTCTCGTTCGAGAACTTCCTCGCCGCCGCGCTCGAGGAGAACGCTCCTCGCCGACCGAAGGACATCGGCCAGCTCCGCGACGGGCTCTTCATGGCCGCGCAAGCCGCGATCGAGACCGGATTCCGCGACCCGGCGTTCAGCGTCGAACGCCTCGCAAGGGAACTGACGGTGTCCGAGACAACCCTCCGTGACACCTTCAAGCGGATGGGCACCGCACCACGTCGTGAGATCGAACGCCGCCGCCTCGCCGAAGCGAACCAGCTCGAAGCCATCGAGACGCTGACGGTGACCGAACGGGCAGCCAGGGCCGGTTTCTCCTCCGCGCAGCAGCTCGCCCGTGCTCTCGCCCGAACCCCTCGGCAGCGCTGAACGGCTCCGGGCAGCTAGTACGCGTCACGAGATCTGCTGGCCCGCGGGTCGGAGGAGGATCTCCGCCACAGTGGAAGGTGACCCGCTCAACACCGGCGTCGCTCTCGCCACGGCTGTCGTCATCCGCTGGAAAAGCCATCGCGGGCACACCGGAACACTCGGTCGCGGTATTCGTCAGCACGCCACCGTCAGTCCGCGAGCTGCTGTGCCTACCATTTCGGGGGCTGCGGCTTCCGCACCTGCAACGCGTGAAACAGACGTTCCGGGGTGTCAGCGACGATCAGCGAGGACCGGAACCGTTCGGAGAGAAAACCGTTGCAGGAAGCGCCGCCGTGTCGATTCGGGGGTTCGACACGGCGGCGCTTCCACTACACCTCATTGTGTGGACGGCAATGCTGATTCCAGTGCTCTGCGTGCCGTCGTGTCCGCATCGTTCTACAGATTTGAGTTCTGGTCAAGGATCCGGTGCTCTTCGGCGTAGGGCGGATGAGGTGCGAGGTGTTGCGGATGCTGGCGACGGTCCCGAAGGTGGGGTTGTGGTCGCCGAGCCTGCTCGGTTCACTTGAAAGTGACCATGAGGCAGGAGCCACGAGGAGGAACGAGCATGCGGTCGCTCGTGTACACCAGCACCCAGACCCGTCCGATCACGGATTCCGAGCTCGCCCAGATTCTGGCGGTTGGGCGCGAGAAGAACACGCGGCTCGGTGTCACGGGCATGCTCGCGCACCGTGACGAGAACTGCATTGGGATCATCGAGGGCGAGGACGACGTCGTCGCGGAACGCTTTGAGCAGGTCAGAGCGGATCCACGGCACACGAACGTGCGGGTCCTGCTCGATGAACCGATCACGGAGCGGTCGTTCCCTGACTGGTCGATGGCGTTCCAGACCCTTGATCCACTGATGCGCGATGTGCCCGGGTTCCGTGACCTCTTCAGTGCTGGGGGTCCGACTGACCGGGACTTCGGCGCTTCTCGGGCCCGTGCGCTGCTGGAGTGGTTCCGGAAGCACCCGCTGGCACCGCTGACGAACCAGAACGCTGCGGACGAGGAGATCCCGCGCACGCGGGCGATCAACGGCGCTATCGCGGCGATCCACGACGGCGGCCTGACTCGGTTCTCTCTGGAAGCCGTCGCCGTGCGCTCGGGGATGCGCCCGGCCGAGATCCTGGAGCTGTTCCCATCCGAACACGCTCTACTCGCAGCGACCGTTATGCGGTGGACGAGCGCGGTCTCCGCGCCCCTGCTGCCGATGGCAGCCGAGACGGGCACGGTGGCGTTCTTGCGCGCCCTCCTCGCCGCCCACGCGGAAGAGCCAGCGTTGATGCGCCTGATCGCCGGAACGCTGGCGTCCTCGGCGGATCCGTCGACGGAGGGCGCCGACTACTACCGGTCGGCGTACCTGCAATTCCGGGAGACGATCCGCACCGCGCTGCAGGAGGATGTGCGGGCCGGACGGGAGCCAGCGACGATGCACCCGGTCCGGGGCGCGCAGCAGCTCCTCGCCCTCTACGACGGTATCCGCCTGCAGGCGCTCCTCACGTCGGATACCGACGTCGTCGACGCGTTCGACCGCGCGGCCGCGCGGATACGACGTGGGTGGTCGGAGCAGTACGAGCAGCCGAGCTACTGGGACATCCCCATCGCCGGCGCCCAGTAGCGACTTCAGTCGGGGGGTATTCGGTCAGAGGAAACCATCGGCCCGGACTGCCACACTGACCTGTACGGGAGACAACCTCGGACCGCGACCCTGACCGTGGAGTCGTTGAGTGCGGGGACGGAGGCGGGGATGGCGAAGCACGGTGAGGCGGTCCCGACCGGGGTGCTGCTGCTGGAGTCCGTGAATCGACTGCGGGCGGCGGAGACGATGCTTCAGACTCGCGCTCGCGTTCGAATGAGCCTCCGCGCGAGCGACTTCCATGCCGTCCAGTTCCTCGCAGCTCGCGAGTCCGCTGGCACCCCGGCACGCGCAACGGATCTCGCGGGCGTTCTTGGGGTGACCAGCGCCGCTGCGACCCAGGCGGTTGACCGGCTCGT
>NZ_JADKRV010000031.1 GCF_015351025.1 Curtobacterium sp. VKM Ac-1376
CCTATCTGCGGAGTGCTCCGGGAGTGCGAAATCTGCCGCGCAGACATCGTTCGAAGCGGTCCTGGACGGCCGATTGGCGCGCTCCGTACGCCCCCATATCAGGGGGTTTCGTTACAGGGTGAGCGTCGCTTACGTTCGTCGCGCAGCCGGTCGATCAGGGGGAATGGTTTTCCTTGATCATTAGTACACCCTCGGTCCGACCGTCGCGGACAGTGGTTGCGGCTGTACGTGTACGAGCACGCCACACCGGCTCGGCGGTTCTACGCTCGTCACGGTTTCATTCCCACTGGACGCACTCGCGCGCTCGGCTTCACCGAGGGCAGCACTTTCGAGATGGTGCGACCTCTGTAGAGCAGGTCCGATGCCCGGTAGCCGATGCTTGGGTTCTTGCGGTGGTTGCAACACCTGACGGATGGTGTGCTGTGGTGACCTACTCGATTTTTCTCCGGCCTGATCTGTTGCAGGTGTTCTGGGCGAGGATGCAGGCGGGTGATTTCATCACCGGTGGGGTCGAGCCGTTGGGCACGAGCAGGCGGACCGGGAAACGGATCCTGGTGGACGCGGGCGGGGTCCGGCCGCGGCGGGGCCGGGACCTCACGGGCCGCTGCTTGACGTTCGCGGAGCGGGAAGAGATCGCGGTCCTCCGCGCGGAGGACAAGTCGCTGCGGTAGATCGCTGGCGCTGGCGGCGGTGAGGAGCATCGTGCGGGTGCGGGCTCGCGGCAGCGCTTGCGCGAGGACGGCGTTGGAGAGGTACCCGCCGATGGTGCAGATGATGAGGAAGTAGAACAGGGACGTGCCCTTGCGGTCCTCGCTGGTGGTGGGCGCGACGTCCTCGTTCGTGACCTTCCCGCCGAGCTGCGCGGCGACCTGCGAGCCGAGCGTCTTCACGGTGGACGCGGCGAGCTGGCCGCCTGCACTCGCGGTGACCGTGGTCACGTCCCGCGGTGGGGTGCGATTAGGCCGTCGCCACCATGACACCTGCTGCAGCAAAGCGCTCGATGAGCTCCGGGGCGATGCCGTCATCGGTGATCAGCGTCCAGTCGCCGCCGAGCCGGCTCCATGCGTGGAAGTCCGACTGCGCGAGCTTCGACGAGTCAGCGAGGACGTACACCGTTTCGGCACGGCGAGCGATGAGCTCCTTGACGCGAACCTGACCGAGGTCCGCTTCACAGACGCCACGTTCCGGCGATACAGCGTCGGCGCCGAGGTATGCCGCGTCGAATGTCAGGTACTCTAACGCGGCCTCAGTGAGCGGGCCGACGAACCCGTTGCTCAGCGACCGGTACTCCCCACCGAGTGTGACGAGGCGGACGTCCTCACGCTCGGCCATCTCGGTGATGACCCCGACGCTGGTGGTGGTGACGGTCAACTCGGCGTTGGGCGGCAGCGCATGGGCGAATGCCGCGACCGTTGATCCGTTGTCCAGGAACAGCGAGGCCCCGGGGACCACCGTTGCAGCGGCTCGCCGAGCGATGTCGCGCTTCGCGTCAGAGTGCTCGCCGAGCCGCTGCCGAAGGGACGCCTCGGGGTGTGCTGCGGCCGCCATCGCGCCGCCGAACGTTCGGGTCAGCTTTCGTTGCGACTGCAGCGTCGCGAGGTCACGTCGGATGGTCGACGCCGTGACGCCGAACCGTTCGGAGAGCTCGTCGACGCTCGCGAGCCCGACGTTCGTCGCGAGCGTGACGATGGCATCGCGTCGCGCTCTGGCCGAGGTCGACACCGGGCACCTCCGGGTGGCAGGAACAGGGACGTGCTACGCGCCCTGGACCGAGGTGAGCGCACCCGAGGTCGGAGCGAGCTCAGCTGCTTGGCGGAGCGCCTCGACCATGCTAGCGACATCGGCCTTGCCGGTTCCGGCAATGTCGAACGCGGTCCCGTGGTCGACCGATGTGCGGATGACCGGGAGGCCGACGGTGATGTTGACGCCGGCCTCGATCCCGAGCACCTTTACGGGCCCGTGGCCCTGGTCGTGGTACATGGCCACGACCAGGTCGTAGTCGCCCCGGCCGGCGAGGAAGAAAAGGGTGTCCGCAGGCAGCGGTCCGATCGCATCGATCCCGTCTGCACGGGCCGCCTCGATGCCGGGGGCGATCTTCTCCGCCTCCTCCCCGTAGCCGAACAGGCCGTTCTCGCCGGCGTGCGGGTTGATTGCGGCGACACCAATCTTCGGGTGCGGGTTGCCCGCCCGCACCAGGGCCTCGTTGCCCCGACGGATGGTCCGCGCGACGAGTCCGGGTTCGATGCGGCGGACAGCGTCGATAAGACCGACGTGGGTGGTCACGTGAACGACCTTGAGCTTGGCTGTCGAGAGCATCATCGAGACCTCCTCGACACCCATGAGCTCGGCGAGGAGTTCGGTGTGCCCGGGGAAAACGTGGCCACCGGCGTGCAGGGCCTCCTTGTTCAACGGTGCGGTGCAGATCGCCTGGACCTTCCCGGCCATGGCCGCTTCGCAGGCGACGCGGATGTACTGGAACGCCGCGTCACCGGCGACTGGCGACAGCTGCCCCCACGGCAGGTCCTCCGGCAGGAGCCCGAGGTCAATCAAGTCGATGGTCCCGGCTTCGTGTGCGGCATCAGCGATGTCGTCGATGACGTTGAACGTTGCATCGACGCCACGGATGGCTGCGGCCTGACGCAGGCGATTGAGGTCGCCGATGACGACCGGGCGACAGACCGCCAGGACGTCCGGCGAAACGACGGCTTCGACGACGATCTCTGGGCCGACGCCGGCCCCGTCGCCCATGGTGACGGCGACGATCGGAGTGGTGTTCATCGGAGTGCTGCCTTTCGGTTCGTGCGGCTGGCGGCCGCTTCGGCGTCGTACGCGGCCGCAGAGCGACCGGTCGAGTCGGCCTGGAGGATCATGGCGGCGTCGAGCAGGTTGGTGGCAGACCCGAAACTGCCGGGCCGGGTGACCACTAGACGGCCATCGGTCGTGCGGGACACGACGCAACCGGGCTCGATCGTGCCTTCGGGCACGATGGTCGTAATGTCGAGACGGCTGAGCACGGAGCGTGCCGTCTCCCCACCCGTCAACACCAGGGCGGCCCGTCCGCTGATCGCGGCAGCAACGATGCCCAAGCCGTCGGCGAGACGCCGAGCGAGCTGCGGCACCGGCGCATCCCGGTCCTCCACGCAGATCGCGGCGCACCCGGTGAGCAACGCTGCGCGAACTGCACGGATCGCCGGATGCTCGATGTCGTCGAGCTCACGCCGGTCGACCGCGCGGAGCAGGACCTCTCGGGGCAGGGGCACGACGGGCACCCCGCTCGCCGCAAGGACGTCGAGCTGGTCGGCCGCCGCAGTGCTGGCGGTGCCGACAACGAGCAGGACGGCACGACGCTCCTCGGCAGGTCCGAGCGAGGCGGCGGCGGGGCTGTCGTCGTCCGGTCCGGCTGCTCTCCGGAGGCGCCCCAGCGCCGCAGCGGCACCACCGGAACCGACGATCGTGATGTCACCGGCGGCCAGCGCGCCGATGATCCGGTCGAGGTCGTCATCAGTCACGGCGTCGAGCACGGGGACATCCCCGGCAGCGTGTGCGCGCGCGACCGCCTCGACGACGGCGTCAGCACCTGCCCGAATGACCGCAAGCGGGATGCTGCGCGCCCGGGTGCCGACCGCGGCAAGGGGCCCCTCGACGACCTCGGCCTCGAGGCCGTGCAGTCCGGCGTCGGAAACCGGACGCCCATGGACGTGGAGCGCACCGTCGACGACGGTTCGCCCGAGCGCCGGGAGCGCGGTCGCGACCACCACCCGAGCGCCGGCGTCGAGGAGTCCGTCGATGACATCACTTACGCCTCCACGCAGGAGAGAGTCGAGCTTCACCAGCCGGACCGGCGCCCCAACTGCGAGCAACCGCTGAGCGGTCCGCCCGACCGCAGCCCGTCGATCGGCCGGTAGGAGCGACCGTGTGTCGCAGTCGAGCACGAGGTCCGCAGCGGACCGCGTGACGTGGTCAACGGCGGCCGACAGGGTCAGCGCGACCGTCGCCGGCACCGACCCGATGACCGCTGCAACCTCGGCCGCGCCGGAGAGGTCATCGGCGATCACTGTGATGCGGCGCGCCATCGGCCCCTCCTCGGACTCTGCGGGACCAGGCCTGACGGGCCCAATCAACTGCACGAAACACGCTAATACGGTTGCGTGAAACGCGCAACCGTGTTCTTATGGTCCGGTCGTCGGGGCTGACGCCGACGACTTGATGTTGGACGGAGCCACCCCATGCAACACCCGCTTGCGACCCTGCTCGTCACCACTCCGAGCTTTGGGCGATTCTCCCCCGAGCCGGCAGCCGCAGCCGAGGCGCACGGGATCGCCCTCGTCCGGCCGGAGGGACGACACCCCCTGACGTCGGAACAGCTCGCGGCGGAAATCGAGCGCCTGCGCCCGGACGCTGTCCTGGTCGGGCTCGACGACGTGAGCGGACCGGTACTCAACGTGCTCGACGAGGTCCGCGTGGTTGCGAAGCACGGCGTCGGAACTGACAACATCGACGTCGCCGGCGTCGAGCGCTCGGGCGCAGTCGTGATCAATGCCCCAGGCAGTAACAGTGACGCGGTGGCCGACCTGGCCGTATGCCTGATGCTCATGGGGACCCGACAGGTCGTCGCCGCCGACGCGAGTCTGCGTCGCGGGGAATGGACGACGTTCTCCGGGCGCGAGCTGAGCGGCTGCACGGTCGGTATCATCGGCTTCGGTCGGATCGGCCGGGCGGTTGCGCAGCGGATCCAAGCGTTCGGGTCGCGCGTCGTCGCCTACGACCCCTACCTCCCGGACGACGCCTTCACGGACGCCGGGGTCGAGCGTGCTGCACTCGAGGACCTGCTCGCGGCGTCCGACGTTGTCACCCTGCACATGCCCGGCGTCGACGGCGAGCCGCTGCTCGACCGCGACGCGTTGGCCCTGCTCCCGCACGGCGCCGTCCTGGTCAACGCCGCGCGCGGCGGACTCGTCGACGAAGCAGAGGTCGCCCACATGCTCCAGGACGGGCGGCTCGCCGCAGCGGCCTTCGACGCCTTCGAACAGGAGCCCCCGACGGACTCCCCACTGCTCAGCGCCCCGAACGTCATCCTGACGCCGCACATCGGCGCCTACACCGACCGCGCGAACGCAGCGATGGGCGTCGCGGTCGTCGACGACATCGCCCGCGTGCTGGCCGGCGACGCGCCGAACGGGCGCGTCCTCGCCCCGACGGCCGACTGAGAGGAACCCCGTGCGCGACATCGACATCCAAGGCCGGCGCCTCACCCCAGCCGTCCTCGGCACCATGACCTTCGGCGACAGCGTCGACGAGCCGACCGCGGCCGCGATGGTGGACCTGTTCCGCGAAGCCGGCGGGACCGGCATCGACACCGCGAACGGGTACGCCGGCGGTCGCAGCGAGGAGATCCTCGGCGCGGTCCTCGCCGGGTGCCGTGACGACGTCGTGCTCGCGACGAAGGTTGGCATCCCGCACCCGGACGCGCAAGGAGCTCCGCCGCTGTCCGCCGCGTCGATCGACCGGTGCGTCCACGCGAGCCTGCGGCGACTCCGGACGGACCACGTCGACGTGCTCTACCTGCACCAACCGGACCGGTCGACCCCGGACGAGGAGACGCTGACCGCCGTGCGGACGCTCGTCGACTCTGGCGCGGTGCGCACCTGGGGCGTTTCAAATTACGCGGCCTGGCAGATTGCGGAATTGCGGCACACGGCCGCAGGACTCGGGCTCGCCGCTCCCGTCCTCGGACAGCAGGTCTACAGCGTGATCGCGACCCGGATCGACGACGAGTACGCCGAGTACGCCACAAGCACCGGGCTCGGGACGGTCATCTATAACCCGCTTGGCGGCGGGCTGCTCACCGGCAAGCACCGTCCGGACGAGCAGCCGGCGGAAGGACGGTTCGGCTCCTCCCCCCTTGCCGGCATGTACCGCACGCGGTACTGGAACGACGAGGTCTTCGCCGCCGTGGAGCAGCTCCGCTCGGTCGCCGAGGGCGCGGGGATCCCGATGGCCGAGCTCGCACTGCGGTGGACGATCGGCCGTCCCGTCGTCGACGCCGTCCTGATCGGCGGGTCCCGGCTCACGAACATCGAGGCGAACCTCGCTGCACTCGCATCGGGTCTGCTACCCGACGACGTGCAGCGGGCCGTCGACGACGTCGCCGCCTCGCTCCGTGGTCCGATGCCGGCGTACAACCGCTGACGAGGACGCACGGGCACCCTGACGAACACCCCCTGATGAACGAGGAGCACCACATGCCCACCAACAGTTTCGCCGAACGAGTCCGCGCCGGAGAACGCACGATCGGGTACTGGGTCGTGATGGACTCCCCAGTGTCGACTGAACGGATCGCGCGCTCCGGCTACGACTACGTCGCCATCGACGCTCAACACGGGCTCATGGACTACTCCGGTTGGCTTCGGAACCTCACCGCGATTGATGCCGCGGGTACGGGAGCCGCCGGCATGGTGCGGGTCACCGCGAACGAGCCCGCGGCCATCGGGCAGGCGCTCGATGCAGGAGCCACCGGGATCATCGTGCCGCTCATCGACACTGCGGAAGACGCGCAGCGCCTCGTGCGTGCCGCCAAGTATCCGCCGGTAGGAGCGCGCTCGTACGGGCCCATGCGGTCCGGACTCCGGATCGGGCCCACCCCAGCGGTCGCCGACGCGGAAACGCTCGTCCTCGCGATGATCGAGACCGCGCAGGGCCTTGAAAACGTCGACTCGATCGCCGCGACACCGGGTATCGACGGGCTTTACGTCGGCCCCTCCGACCTCGCCATCGGACTCGGCGGTTCGGCTCCGGGCGACCCGGCTGTTCAGGACGCCTTCGACGCCGCGCTGGCCGCCGTGCTCGACGCCGCCCGACGCCACGACAAGGTCGCCGCGATCCACACGCCGGGCGGCGCCGTGGCGGCTGAGCGGCTGGCGCAGGGCTTCACCGTGGTCACTGTGGCCTCCGACCTCGTCCACCTCGAGCAGACGGCCAAGGCGCACCTGGACGCGGCCCGCGCCTGAGAGCGCTCTTCTGCACCAACGCGTGGATCATGCAGCAGTGATCCCGCGCCGAAGCGAAAACACCATAAACCTGAACGTATTCAAGGGTTGTCGCGCATCTCGCGCAGTTTCGATTACGCGAGACACGCAGTAGCCTGATTCGGCCCCGCTCTTCCGGCGGGGCAGTCACCCATCGTGGAGGTCAATGATGATCACGGACAATGCGACCCGAACCGCGGCCGGCGCTCATGGCTGACCGGCACGAGCGCGCGGTACCGGAAGCGCTCACCCCGGACCAGGTCCCGCCCACCGGCTCCATCCGAGCCGGTGGGACGGGCATCCGCCGCCGCACCGGCTGGGTGCGCTACGGCGTGCTCACGTTCCTGTCCGTCGGCATCGCGATCAACTACATCGACCGAACAGCGCTCAGCGTTGCGATGCCGGAGATCGCGAAGGACTTCGGCCTCGACTCCGCCGCGACCGGCGTGATCCTGTCGTCGTTCTTCTGGGCGTACGTCGTCTTCATGCTGCCTGGCGGGTACCTTGTCGACAAGATCGGGCCGAAGTTCATGCTCGGGCTCGGCAGCGTCATCTGGGGCCTGTCGACGATCGCGCTCGGGTTTACCCGCGGATTCATGAGCTTGTTCATCGTGCGTCTGGTCATGGGTGCGTCCGAGGCACCGTCTTACCCCGGGGCATCGCGCACCGTCCGAGACTGGTTCCCGAAGTCCGAACGCAGCTTCGCCTCCGGTACGTTCAACGTCGGATCGAAGGTCGGCGCGACGCTCGCGATCCCCTTCGTCTCGATCCTCATCGGTTCCATCGGATGGCGCGGCGCGTTCATGGTCGCGGGCGTACTGGCGTTGCTGTGGGGTCTCGGCTGGTGGGTCGCGTACCGGTCGCCGCAGCACAGCAAGATGCTCTCCGACCGGGAACTCGAGCACATTGAAGCGGGCCAGGAACCCGAAACTGCCAGCGACATGAAGATCACCGGGCTGCTGTCCCAGCGAACCATTCAAGCGATGTCTGTCGGGTTCTTCTGTGTCAACTTCGTGTCGTACTTTTTCTTTACGTGGTTCCCGACCTACATGATCAACACCTTCCACCTCAGCATCCTGTCCTTTGGGTTTATCGGGACGCTGCCCGGCATCGCGGCAATCATCGGCGGCTTCGTCGGCGGCTGGGTGTCGGACGGCATGTACCGGCGCGGCTACTCGGTCACGACGGCCCGCAAGGTGCCGCTCGTGGTTGGCATGCTGGGCAGCACCGCGATCGCGTTCGCGGCGTTCAGCCCGTCCGTCTGGACGGCGGTCACGCTGCTCTGCGTGTCGAACTTCGCGGCGACCGGCGCCGCGAGCGCGCTCTGGGCGCTGCCGACCGACGTCGCACCGTCCCGTGCTCACGTCGGCACCATCGGCGGCATCCAGAACACGGTGTCGAACACGGCCGGCATCATCGGGCCAATCGTCATCGGGTTCATCATGGGCTTCAGCGGCTCGTTCGTGATCCCGCTGATCGTCGCAGGCGTCGTGTCCCTCGCCGGCGCGCTGACCTACGCGTTCTGGCTGCCGAAGATCAAGCCGTTGGAACCGCGAAAGCCGCGCAGCGCGCTCGTCTGACCCCTTGACCCCGGCGGTATCACTCCTGACCGCCGGAGAGCGGCCGCTCGGCGACGCCCCTCCCATGTTTTGCGTGGGAACTTCGCCGTGCGGCCGCTCCGACCTCGAAAGGCACAGCAGTGACCGACCCCACCTCCGACCCCGCTTCGATCGCTGAGCTGCTTCATGACTCCCCGTCCAATTGGGGACGATGGGGCGAGCACGACGAAGTGGGCGCCCTCAACTTCCTGACCCCCGATATCGTCCTCCAGGCCGCTCGAACCATTCGGTCCGGGAAGACGTTCACGCTGCAGGCCCCGGTCGGCACTGACAAGGGCGACCCGACCACGTTGAGCCGCACCAGCGCCATCCGCCGACAGGTCGCCGATGCGTCCACGTGGTACCCCGGTGGCCGAGAGCTCGGCCCGGGGGCACCAAAGTTCGCCGACGACGCTATTGACATCTACCTGCAGGGCACGACGCAGGTCGACGCGCTCGGGCACGCATGGTACGGCGACCAGATCTGGAACGGGTACGACGAGACCACCACCATCGGCGGTCTCGACGTCGCGAGCGTCGCACCGCTTGCGCGACACGGCATCGTCGGACGCGGCGTCCTGCTCGACATGGCACGGCACCGCGGCGTCGAGGTCCTCGGCAAACGGGACACCTTCGACGACCGCGACCTCGAAGCGTGCGCCGCAGCGCAGGGCGTCGAACTGCGCCCGCACGACATCATCGTGATCCGCACCGGCGTCATCGGCAGCTACTGGTCACGCGACCGCGACGAGTTCTACGCGGACTGGTCCGAACCCGGGCTCGAGTACCGGCCGGAATTGGTCAAGTGGTTCCACAAGCGGGAGATCCCCTGCTTGGTCACCGACACGATGGGGAACGAGATCACCCTCGACCCCACCACCGGGTTCAAGCTGCTCCTCCATAACGCGCTCATGCGCAACCTCGGGATCGTGATGACGGAACTGACCGTGCTCGACGAGCTCGCGGACGACTGCGCGGCCGACGGGCAATGGGACTTCCTGTTCGCGGCCGCGCCGATCCTCGTGGAGAAGGCCGCCGGCGCGCCCGTCAACCCCATCGTCATCAAGTAAGACCACCACTCAACGCAGAAGGGATCCCGCAGTGCCCATCGCAACGCCGGAACAGTACGCCGAGATGATTGAACGCGCGAAGGCGGGCAAGTTCGCGTACCCCGCGGTCAACGTCTCCTCCTCCCAGACCATCAACGCGGTCCTGCAGGGTCTGCAGGAGGCCGGTTCCGACGGCATCCTCCAGGTCACGACGGGTGGTGCCGACTACTTCGCGGGCCAGACGGTCAAGAACCGCGCCGCCGGTGCCCTCGCTATGGCGAAGTTCGCCCACGAGGTCGCCAAGAACTACGACATCACGGTCGCGCTGCACACCGACCACTGCCCGAAGGA